>NZ_LT635862.1:0-6406 GCF_900128465.1 Actinomyces bouchesdurhonensis
CGCTGACCCCACGCCGCACGGCGGTGACGTCGCCGGACCGATCGCGCGAGCGGTCCTGGAAGCGGGGCTGAAGTGAGTGTCCAACGAATGACCTCCGGGGCCGGGCGCGTACTCGGTGGCCGCTACACGCTCCTCACTCCCATCGCCCAGGGCGGCATGGGCGAAGTGTGGAAGGCGCGCGACCGCGTCAGCGGCCATATCGTCGCCGCGAAGGTCCTACGCCCGGAGCTTGCAGGCGAGGAGCTCTCGCTCTCCCGCCTGCGCTTGGAAGCCCGCAACTCGATGTCTATCTCTCATCCGAACATTGCGAACACGCAGGACTCGGGTCAAGAAGACGGCATCGGCTGGATCATTATGGAGCTTGTCGACGGTTACCCTCTGACGGACTACCTGCGGGGCGGCTCGCGCATTGAACCTGAATACCTGATGCCCATCCTCATCCAGGTTGCGATGGCCCTCGGCGCAGCAGCCCGGGCCGGTGTCGTGCACCGCGACATCAAGCCCGCGAACATCCTCGTCCGGCCCGACGGCATGGTGAAGCTGACCGATTTTGGTATTTCCCGCGCGAGAGACCAGGTTAATCTCACCGCCGCCGGCATGGTCATGGGCACCGCCCAGTACCTGCCGCCCGAACAGGCCATGGGCGAGATCGCGACACCGACCGGTGACCTCTACGCCCTCGGCGTCATCGCCTACGAGGCCGCGGCCGGTCGCCGCCCTTTCACGGGCGAAACCCAGGTCGACATTGCGTTCGCGCACGTCAACGACCCTGTTCCACCCCTGCCGGACTTCGTCCCCGAGCCGCTCGCTGACGTCATCTTGCACCTCCTGGAAAAGGATCCCGCCAAACGCCCCGAATCCGGTTCCGCCGCCGTCCGTGAGATCGCCGCAGCCGCCAAGGCGATGGGCATCTCCGTCACGCCCCGCCCGCTGCCGCTACCCAAGGCCGCGCAGCGTCCCACCGAAGTGCGCACCCCCGTCCAGCCTTCCGTGCCAATCCCCGCCCGACACGACCGCCGTCGCCCTGGCTGCCGCCCTCCACGCCGACGTGTGCGAAATCTACACGGACGTCGACGGCCTCTTCTCCGCCGACCCGCGCATCGTCCCTAAGGCCCATCGCCTGCGCACCCTCACCCAGGAAGAGACACTGGAAATGGCCGCGCACGGCGCCAAGATCCTCCACCTGCGGGCCGTCGAATTCGCCCGCCGCTACGGGGTTCCCCTGCACGTGCGCTCCTCGTTCTCCGAAAAGAACGGCACCTGGATCTCTGACTCCCCCGCAAACCCCGAACTCAAGGGCCTCGTGCCCGACGCCGCCTTGAAGTCCCCAGAGGAAAACGCCATGGAAAAGCCCGTCATCTCCGGTATCGCTCACGACCGCTCCCAGGACAAGATCACCGTCACCGGCGTGCCGAACAGTCCCGGCGTCGCCGCCCGAGTCTTTGCTGTCGTCGCCGAGGTCGGTGCCAACATCGACATGATCGTCCAGAACCTGCCGATCTCCGACCCCACGAAGGCCAACATCACGTTCACCCTGCCCGACGGTGACGCGCAAAAAGCCCTCGACGCGCTGGAAGCACACCACGACGAGATCGGTTTCGACGAGCTGCGCTACAACCCGAACATTGGCAAGCTCAGCCTCGTCGGCGTCGGCATGCGCACCAACCCCGGTGTTTCCGCGCGCCTTTTCTCTGCCCTGTCCGACGCGGGCATCAACATCGACCTGATCTCCACCTCCGAGATCCGCATCTCCGTCGTCACCCGCCTCGACGACCTTGACCGCGCCGTGAAGGCCGTCCACACGGCCTTTGGCCTGGACGCATCCGAAACCGAGGCCGTCGTCTACGGTGGCACAGGCCGCTGATCGTTCATCGACGAGGCCCGGGCTGCTTCCGCTGTTTCCGCGCGGTTTCGACTTTCCCGGGTTTGGTGGCGGGCCTCGTTCCCATAGATTTCACCCAGCGTTCGCCCCGTCGTATGGGCGCGCGCACCAACACAAGGAGAACACCATGAGTGGTTTTAATGTTGCCGTCGTCGGCGCCACCGGCCAGGTCGGCCGAGTCATGCGCACCTTGCTGGAGGAGCGGGGTTTCCCGGTTGAGACGATTCGTTTCTTCTCGTCCGCGCGCTCGGCGGGTTCGACCTTGCCGTGGAAGGGACAGGACGTCGTCGTCGAGGATGTAGCGACGGCCGACTACTCGGGCATTGACATTGCGGTGTTCTCCGCGGGCGCCACGGCGTCGCGCGAGTACGCCCCCAAGTTCGCGGCCGCCGGCGCGGTCGTCGTCGACAACTCCTCCGCGTGGCGTAAGGACCTTCAGGTGCCGCTCGTCGTGTCCGAGGTCAACCCCGACGATGTCGATAACCGTCCCAAGGGCATCATCGCGAACCCCAACTGCACGACCATGGCTGCCATGCCCGTCCTCAAGCCTCTCGTGGACGCTGCGGGTGGTCTGACGCGTCTCTTCGTGTCCTCCTACCAGGCCGTCTCCGGGTCGGGTCGCGCGGGCGTCGCCGAGCTGACCGGCCAGATCGAGGCCGGTGCTGCTCAAGACCTGGCAGCGCTGGCCCTGGATGGCCGCGCCGTCACCCTGCCCGAGCCCGGCGTCTACGTTGCGCCCATCGCCTTCGACGTCGTGCCGCTCGCCGGCTCGATCGTAGACGACGGAAGCGAGGAGACTGACGAGGAGCAGAAGCTGCGCAACGAGTCGCGCCGCATCCTGCATATCCCCGACCTGGCCGTGTCTGGCACGTGCGTGCGCGTCCCCGTGTACACGGGCCACACACTGACCATTCACGCCGAGTTCGCCGGCGACATCACGCCCGACCAGGCGCGCGCCCTGCTGGCGAACGCCCCTGGCGTGCGCGTCGTGGACGTGCCGACCCCGCTCGAGGCCGCCGGCCGCGACGAGGTCCTCGTGGGCCGCATCCGCCAGGATCAGGCGGTCGACGGCAAGCGTGGCCTCATCCTGGTCGTCTCTGGTGACAACCTGCGCAAGGGCGCCGCCCTGAATGCGGTCCAGGTCGCCAAGGTCGTGGCCGCTCGACTGCGCTGAGTGGCTGGCCGCTCGACGGTGTCGAGTACGAACTAGTTGCGTGAACGCGCGGCGGCCCTGGCGGGCTGCCGCGCGTTTGCGTTGCGTGGTTGCTTGTGGTGCTTGTTGCCTCGCTGGTGTTCCGGGCGCCGTCGGGTAGGCCGCTGTGTGTGCTGGTGGCCTGCTCGCCGTCCGCGCAGCGAGCTTCGCTCGGCGCGTCGTCTCGAAGCCCGGCCTGGCCGCTGTGTGTGCTGGTGGGCGGTGCCCTACCCGCGTATGTTGCTCGTGGTGCCGCTGCTGTTGCGGGCGCCGTCGGGCCCGGCCTCCCGCGAGATCGCCACACGCTTTGCTATCGCTCGGAGTGGTTGATCTCGAAGCCTGCCCTGGTCCTCCGGATCCTACGGCGCCCTCCATACCAGTGGGGCTTGTGTCGCTGATCGGTGGCTTGGTGCCGTGTTTCGAAGCCTGGCCAGGCCCCGCCGCCGTCTCAGAAATTTCGCACGTAATTCCCCTGGGACTATTTCAGGATTTGAATTGTGATCGTTGGAATTGCAACGTTTTCGGACTTTGTTGAAACTTCGCTCAATCGAATTACGTGCGAGATTCTAGGTTCTAGTGGTGGTTGCAACGGATCTTGGTGAAGGAGTTCGTTGTGGCTGGTGTTGGTCGTGTTTTTNGGCCGCTGTGTGTGCTGGTGGCCTGCTCGCCGTCCGCGCAGCGAGCTTCGCTCGGCGCGTCGTCTCGAAGCCCGGCCTGGCCGCTGTGTGTGCTGGTGGGCGGTGCCCTACCCGCGTATGTTGCTCGTGGTGCCGCTGCTGTTGCGGGCGCCGTCGGGCCCGGCCTCCCGCGAGATCGCCACACGCTTTGCTATCGCTCGGAGTGGTTGATCTCGAAGCCTGCCCTGGTCCTCCGGATCCTACGGCGCCCTCCATACCAGTGGGGCTTGTGTCGCTGATCGGTGGCTTGGTGCCGTGTTTCGAAGCCTGGCCAGGCCCCGCCGCCGTCTCAGAAATTTCGCACGTAATTCCCCTGGGACTATTTCAGGATTTGAATTGTGATCGTTGGAATTGCAACGTTTTCGGACTTTGTTGAAACTTCGCTCAATCGAATTACGTGCGAGATTCTAGGTTCTAGTGGTGGTTGCAACGGATCTTGGTGAAGGAGTTCGTTGTGGCTGGTGTTGGTCGTGTTTTTCAGGGGGTTGAGTACCCCTCCCGTCGTGAGGCGTGTCAGGCTCGGCATCGGGAGTATGTCCGGGCTCTTGCTGACGGTTTGAAGTCTGATCGTTGCTATTCTGCGGATTCTGCGTTGGTGTGGGGTCGGGCTGAATTGGAATTGCATGCGGAATTATGGGACGGGGTCTCCTTTTCGCGATCGCGTTTGTTCCTCGGGGGCATTGCACTACTTGGGCGGACAGTGCACTGCTTAGTTGCCAGTGCGATGCAGTGCTATCTGGTGCATTTGGGGTTAGGCTTGTGTTGTTGACACTTCGTTAAGCGGGTGTGTGTGCCTGCGGAAAGTGAGGTGCCTGTTATGGGAACTCGTCGTCGTTTTACACCGGAGTATCGTCGTGATGTGGCGAGTCTGGTGTTGGCACGGCCTCGCCCGCGCCATCCCCGCCGCCGGGGAACCAATCATCTGGTGGGACGCAGACGTCCCGTACGCCGCGCTGGTGGCCACGCGCGGCCCCCACAACGACGTGACAAAACTTCCGAAAGGACACTCATGACCACCCCCGAAATGTTCGTTCTCGCCATCGACCAGGGCACCACCTCGACTCGTGCGATCATCTTCAACCACGCCGGCGAGATCGTCGCGGTCGGCCAGCAGGAGTTCACCCAGATCTTCCCGAATCCGGGCTGGGTTGAGCACAACCCCATCGAAATTTGGGACACCACTCGCACCGTCGTCGCCGAGGCTCTGCAGAAGGCAGAGATCAACCGCCATCAGCTGGCCGCCATCGGCATCACCAATCAGCGTGAAACCACTGTCGTATGGGACAAAAACACCGGCGAACCCGTCTACAACGCGATCGTCTGGCAGGACATGCGTACCTCCGACATCGTCAAGGAACTCGAGGGCGACGAGGGTCCGGATCGCTTCCGTCAGATCTGCGGCTTGGGTTTGTCCCCCTACTTCTCCGGCTCGAAGATCAAGTGGATCTTGGATAACGTCGAGGGCGCTCGCGAGCGCGCCGAGGCCGGCGACCTGTACTTCGGCAACACCGACTCCTGGGTCCTGTGGAACCTGACGGGCGGCATCAACGGCGGCGTGCACTGCACGGACGTCACCAACGCCTCGCGCACCATGCTCATGGACATCCGCACCCTTCAGTGGCGCGAGGACGTCTGCGAGATCTTTGGCATCCCGATGTCGATGCTCCCCGAGATCAAGTCCTCCTCCGAGATCTACGGCTACGGCCGCAAGAACGGCCTCCTCGTTGACACTCCGATCGCCGGCATCCTCGGCGACCAGCAGGCAGCCACCTTCGGCCAGGCCTGCTTCGAGAAGGGCATGGCGAAGAACACCTACGGCACCGGCTGCTTCATGCTTATGAACACCGGCACGGAGCCCGTCTTCTCCGACAACGGTCTGCTCACGACCGTGGCCTACAAGCTGGGCGATCAGCCGGCCGTCTACGCGCTCGAGGGCTCGATCGCCGTGGCCGGTTCGCTCGTGCAGTGGCTGCGCGACAACCTGGGCATGATCGTCAAGTCCTCTGACATTGGCGCGCTGGCCTCCACGGTCGAGGACAACGGTGGCGTGTACTTCGTCCCCGCATTCTCCGGCCTGTTCGCCCCCTACTGGCGTTCGGACGCGCGCGGCGCGATCGTGGGCCTGACCCGCTTCGTCAACAAGGGCCACATTGCCCGCGCCGTCGAGGAGTCGACCGCGTTCCAGAGCGCCGAGGTCCTCGACGCGATGAACGCCGATTCGGGCGTGCCGCTCAAGGAGCTCAAGGTTGACGGCGGCATGACGCACGACGACCTGGTCATGCAGTTCCAGGCCGACCTGTGTGGCGTGGACGTCGTCCGCCCGAAGGTTATTGAGACGACCGCCCTGGGTGCCGCCTACGCGGCCGGCATGGCGGTTGGCTACTGGGAGAGCACCGACGATGTCGTCGCCAACTGGCAGGAAGGCAAGCGCTGGAAGCCCACCATGGAGTCCGCCGAGCGCGACCGCACTTACCGCCTGTGGAAGAAGGCTGTCACCCGCACCCTGGATTGGGTGGATGACGACGTGTTGTGATCACGTGCCTGACGTAGGGACGAGGCCGGGGCTGCGCGAGCGGTCCCGGCCTCGCCGTGTGAGGGGCGGTGAGGGGCTAGAAGGATTCGGTGTGGACGCGCCCGCCCGCGTCGCGGATGAGG
>NZ_LT635862.1:6507-7753 GCF_900128465.1 Actinomyces bouchesdurhonensis
GGGCGAGGCCGTGGCCGAGTCGCGTCCGAGCGCCTCGCGTGAGGCCGACGCAGAGTCCACTTCTCAGACGGGATCCGTGCCTTCCCTCGTCTTTAACGTTGAGGTTCCCGAGGCCGTCGAGGTTGCCGACACACCCGCACGCCCCTGGACCGTTGCCCCGATCCCTGCGCCGACCTACGCGTCGCGCGACCGTATTCGCGGCCGCATCGTCCATGCGGACACGGACCTGCGTGGCATCCCGCGCATTACGGGGGCGATTCCCGCGCGCCCGATCGCTCAGACCGCGCAGGTCGGTGCCCGCTCCACCGAAGAGGTCGTCGCCGACCAGGCTGTCGCCCTGGACCTGGATGCCGTCTTGGACGCGCGCCGGGCCCAATAGGGCTGCTTGTTGCTGTCGTTGCCGCGCCGCGAGCCACCGGGCTCGCGGCGCGGTTGTTTGTGCGGGGTGATGGAATGGTTAATCCTGCTGCTTGGGATGTGGCCGCGTGGCATCGCGCATGCGCTGGTGGTCGGCTTGCGTCATTGCTCGTCGTGGTGCTAAGCTATGCGAGTCCTTGGGGCTATGGCGCAGTTGGTAGCGCGTCTCGTTCGCAATGAGAAGGTCGGGGGTTCGAATCCCCCTAGCTCCACCACATGCCGACATCCGATAGTGGGTGTCGGTTTTCTGCATGTCTGAGCGCCTTGTTGGGGTGCGGGGGTGCTTGGGGTTAAAGGACAAAACGTGTTGGTTTTATGGCGACTTTTCGGCTTGTTAGTGCGGAAAAATCGGGCTATAGGCGCAAACGTGGTGCTTTAGACGGCGTGTCGTGGGTCTAGTGGGCGCGTCCGGCCCAGCCTTTGCGTGGCCAGAGTCCTTCTTCTGGGGTGGGGGTTCCTTCCGGGATTCCGTGGCGTTTCTGATCGGTGTGGTTGGGGTGTTTGGGTGTGGGGATCCGGCGGGGTGTGGGGCACCCGTCGTGTTCCCATTGGGTCAGGACTTCGGTGGGGGTCGGGGGTTGTGGGGTGCGCAGGAGGAGAGCCCATTCGGCGATGACGGCTTGGTGGTAGGCACTGGCACCGCGGTGAGCGTGGAGGAGTTCACGCACGACAGCGTTGATGGATTCGACGTGGTTGGTGGTGGCGCAGGCCGGCGGGTCGGCTGGTGTGCCGTCGGGGTTGGTCAGGTAGGTGAACAGCACTCCTTGGCGTGCCAGTCGTGCCAAGCGTCGGTAGGCGCGGCGCGTGCGTTCATGCGTGTACCACCAGG
>NZ_LT635862.1:7778-64737 GCF_900128465.1 Actinomyces bouchesdurhonensis
GCGCAGGGCGGGCACGCCGAGGAGGACCTCGCGGCCCTCGCCGTCTTCGGCTGCCCCCACCTGGAGCGGATCCTCGCCGCCTACGACGAGGCCTCGCCCCTGGAGGACGGCTGGCGCGAGCGCATCGCCCTGCACCAGGCGCACATCATGATGATTCACTGCGCCGTTTTCGGGCGCTCCTACGTGCCCGAGGCCATCGCCATCGCCCGCCGGTACGCCTAAGAACGAGGCCGGAGCCAGGTCGCGCTGTGCGACTCAGCCCCGGCCTCGTCCCCGGAGGCCCTCCCGAGGGGACCTACAGGCGCGGGATGTTGCGCATGTTGGAGGTGGCCATCGAGAAGNGTTCTCACCCACTACACGATCACCCCAGAAAGTCAAGGAAGCTGCGCGATTAACCGCCCGAACCTAAATAACAGCGACTTTCGCCCGCAATCCCAACCTAAACCCGGAACTTAAGCACCACGTTCGTGACCGATAGTCCGAAAAATCGGTATTGAAGTTGGTGGCAGCCAACTTGGAGGATGGACAAAACGTGTTGGTTTTGTGGCGACTTTTCGGCTTGCTGGTGCGGGAAAAGCCACATTGAAGTTGGTTGTTTCATCGTGGGGGGTATGAATACCCCCAAATGCCCGGCGTGCGGGCGAACGCGTGGCTTGGTATGGGCACTCAGCTTCAGCGGACAGTTCGCTGAGGTGCACTGGCTGCCTGCGCTTCTCGTCGCGCACTTGGGCAGCGCCGCCCACGCGCATATCGAGAGGTTGGCGTGCGTATCAAGGGGTTAACGCGCATATTCAGCGGTTCGCGTGCGAGCGACACACGAGGCCAGGCATCGCTGCCACCAAGACGCAGGACACCTCGCCCACAACCCCCGTTGTCAGCGTTTTCGGCGAGGTGGCCGGCGATGTGGGCGCCTCCCCACCGCGAACCGTAACACCACCGCCCCGAACGGCAACCTCACTGCCAGCAAACGGGGGGAATTGCACCACTAGAGCCGCGACTCGCCGGACTCCGTCCTCCTGCTGGAGCAGCGGATGGGGGGAATTGCACCATTAGAGGCGCACGGACGAGCTCGCCCCACGTCGAGAGCGCCACCAAACGGGAGAATTGCACTACACGAGGCTCCAGGAGCGGCTTGCCTGCCGATGACACCGCCAGCAAACGGGGGGAATTGCACCATTAGAGGCGCGACACGCCGGCGACACGCCGAAGAAAGGCTCCTAATGGTGCAAAACCCCCACGTCAGCCCGAAATGCACCGCCGGTATGGAGGGCGTCGGAGGAACCGGATCGCGCGGGCAGGCTTCGAGGCACGGGCCTGACCGTGGTGCCCGGTGGGCGGCGGTGGCCTAGCCAAAGGGCAAACCCCGCAGCGCGAACGCCACGCGAACTGGCAGGCCACGCTGCAATCTGACATCCAGAGGAGCGACACTCCAACACGAAGCGTGCTGTGCCCCCAATTTCGCATGCAATCCCTTCGCGACTTGTGTGCAGCACAGAACTGCATCGTTGGAATTGCAACGTTTTCGCGTTATGTTGAAAGTTCAGTCAATCGAATTACATGCGAAAACGCCTCGGTCGCGCCCGAACACCGCGCACTGGGCCCGATAATGTGTGCCTGGGTCCTCTTATCTGCACGTGGGCGCGTTAGTGTACGCCTGGGCAGCGCCGCCCACGTGTAGAACATCGGGTAAGCGTGCGAGATACCGGGTTTACGCGCACAGTGAGGAGCCCACGTGCAAGCGGGCGAGCGTGCCGCTTGCTCCGGTCTTGACACGGCTTCTGGCGCACGTAGAAGCAGGGGCCGCCGCGCGTCGCGCGGCGGCCCCTGCTGTCACAACTTACGAGGCGAATCGGCTCCTGTAGCTGTCCCACAGGTCGCGCAGCTTCTTGCCGTCGGACTCGCGCACGAACACGTCGAGGGCGGCGGCGCTGCTGGTGCCCGTCAGGGCGGCGACAGCCGCCGACGGGGAGGACACTTCCTGGCCGTCAGGCAGGACGATAGTGCCCCCCGGGGAAATGGTCACGACGTAGACGTTGCCGAGGTTGCGGCGCCGCCACGTGAACGTGTCGCCGGGGGAGATGATGCCGGTCGCGACGACGTCAGCCAAGCGCACCTGGCGGCCGCGAGCAGCAGACCGCTTATCCACGGCGGCCTCAAGTTCAGCGCTGGACAGGACAGACAGGTCCACGCCATCGGAATCTCGTCGAATATCCCAGTAGTCCAAGATCAGCTGGGTCAGGTGCCGCTGACGCTCCTCCAGGTCGGCGGCGTGAATCTCGCCCCCGGCGCAGGGCAGGGAGCCGACCGCGAAGTCGCCGAGCGTCATCACGTGGCGGGCGGCGCGCGCCACCGTGTCCCAGTCGGGCGCCTGGTTGACGGTGCGTGACTTGATGGTGGACAGAATGAAGCTCCCCAGGCGCTTGTTCCACGCGCGCAGGTCGATGTCCTCGTCGACGCCGCGAATGTGGCTGGCCGGAAGCCCGCACAGGACGCCCATAGAGCGCGGCAGGCGCGTCGGGAAAGACCCATGCTCGGCGACCATCGCGTGGTAGAGGAGGACCTTGCGGATGGAGGACTGCGGCAGGGGCCTCGAGATCGTCTCGGCGGCCCGGTGGCGAACGCTGTCCGGCACGGAACAGGCGGCGTTGAGGGATTCGCCGTCCTCGAATGCCGCGATGAACTGGGTGACGATCCCGGTGCGCGACGAGGGGCTGAGGCGCGCGGCAACAGCCGTGCCGTAGACGCGCTCGAGGAGGAACAGCAGCGCGGTCTCCTCGTCGCCGCGACCTGCGCGCAACACGCTCATCGCCGCGGGCTTCCAATCCGAGGAGTCATACAGGCGCAAAAGTTCAAGCGGCGTGGCCGCGTGGTGCCCCACCAGAGGCTCCAGCGTCGCCAACGTGTACGCGCGAGCGGAAGGAACCAAGACCTCGTCGATGAACTCCTCGCCGCTCCTGGAGGCGAAGAACGGCGCGAGGACCTGCTCGTCGAACGAGTCGATGAGGGCCCTCCTGGCGGGCGCACGCAGCGTGAGCGTGAGTAGGTGCCCGAAGAACGCGTCCGGGTTCTCCGTGCCCAGCGAGTCGATGCACTGCTCCCACAGGGCCGCGTAGCGGGCGCGGGCGTCGGGCTCCACGCGGGACAGGACGCGCGCCTTGAAAATGTCGGCGGCAGACAGAGGAACGCCGCGCGTGTTGAGCACCGAGAAAATGCGGTGCGCCGCCTGGTAGGAATCGGTCGACACCTCGATGAGGGACACGTGCAGGGTCAGGTAGCGGATAAAGTCGCTGATCTCTCCGGGCATCAGCGTGTCAGGGTTGCCCAGCACGTCGAGCATGGCGCGCGCGTTGGCGACGATGCGGCGCACCGAGGGGCGCGTGAGACTGTCGCCGTCGACGTCGAGCAGGGAGTCGATGTTGTCGCCGATGATGAACGTGTTGAAAAACTCGCGGTCGCATTCGCGCACGCTCAGGCGCGGCCGCTCGTCCAAGCCCTTGATGCGCGACTGCGGAATGAGGAGAAGATCGCCGAGTTCACCGCGCAGCGCGGAATCCTCCTCCAGGTGACGCAGCAGAGACACGAGGATGCACAGGGTGGTGAGGCGCTGCTGCCCGTCGATGATGTCCACGTCGTCGCAGCTGGTGTGCTGCACCAGGACGATCGACCCCAGGAAGTAGTCCCCGTCGTTCGTGCGCCACGCGCCCAACAAGTCATTGACCAGGGTTTCCGCCTGCTGCTCCTCCCACACGTAGGGGCGCTGGAAGTCGGGAATCTGATACTGGCGGTCGCCGTGTAGCAGCTCTTGAATGGACTTCTGTGTCGTCGTGAGGGTCATGGAGACCTACATCCTCATTGTGGCGGACTGTGTTCTCCTGGCAGTATATCGNATCGCGCGGGCAGGCTTCGAGGCACGGGCCTGACCGTGGTGCCCGGTGGGCGGCGGTGGCCTAGCCAAAGGGCAAACCCCGCAGCGCGAACGCCACGCGAACTGGCAGGCCACGCTGCAATCTGACATCCAGAGGAGCGACACTCCAACACGAAGCGTGCTGTGCCCCCAATTTCGCATGCAATCCCTTCGCGACTTGTGTGCAGCACAGAACTGCATCGTTGGAATTGCAACGTTTTCGCGTTATGTTGAAAGTTCAGTCAATCGAATTACATGCGAAAACGCCTCGGTCGCGCCCGAACACCGCGCACTGGGCCCGATAATGTGTGCCTGGGTCCTCTTATCTGCACGTGGGCGCGTTAGTGTACGCCTGGGCAGCGCCGCCCACGTGTAGAACATCGGGTAAGCGTGCGAGATACCGGGTTTACGCGCACAGTGAGGAGCCCACGTGCAAGCGGGCGAGCGTGCCGCTTGCTCCGGTCTTGACACGGCTTCTGGCGCACGTAGAAGCAGGGGCCGCCGCGCGTCGCGCGGCGGCCCCTGCTGTCACAACTTACGAGGCGAATCGGCTCCTGTAGCTGTCCCACAGGTCGCGCAGCTTCTTGCCGTCGGACTCGCGCACGAACACGTCGAGGGCGGCGGCGCTGCTGGTGCCCGTCAGGGCGGCGACAGCCGCCGACGGGGAGGACACTTCCTGGCCGTCAGGCAGGACGATAGTGCCCCCCGGGGAAATGGTCACGACGTAGACGTTGCCGAGGTTGCGGCGCCGCCACGTGAACGTGTCGCCGGGGGAGATGATGCCGGTCGCGACGACGTCAGCCAAGCGCACCTGGCGGCCGCGAGCAGCAGACCGCTTATCCACGGCGGCCTCAAGTTCAGCGCTGGACAGGACAGACAGGTCCACGCCATCGGAATCTCGTCGAATANGGGCCGGGCGCCGCGAACGCCTCACGGTACGCGCCCTCCAGGCGCGACGCGTCCTCGACGCGCTCCGCGTGGAAGCCAATCGCTCGGGCGATCTCCGCGTAATTCGTGTCGGGGACGTCCGTCTGGAAGTCCGGGAGGCCGTTGACCAGCATCTCCAGCTTCACCATGCCCAGCGTCGAGTTGTTGAAGACGACCACCTTGACCGGCAGGTCGTACATCTTAGCGGTGATGAGCTCGCCGAGCAGCATGGACAGTCCGCCGTCACCCGACACCGACACGACCTGCCGGTCCGGGTAGGCGACCTGGGCGCCCAGGGCCATCGGCAGGGCGTTGGCCATCGAGCCGTGCAGCAGCGAACCGATGATGCGGCGCGTGCCGAGCGGATCAATGTAGCGGGCGGTCCACACGTTGCACATGCCCGTGTCCGCCGTAACAATAGCGTCCTTCGCGGCCGTCTCGTTGAGGAGGTGGGCGGCGTACTCGGGGTGGATCGGGCGCATCTTCTCCACGTTGCGCGTGTAGGCGCCCACGGGCGCGTGCATGATCTCCGCGTGCTTCTTGATCTTGGCTTTCAGGAAGGAGTCGGAGCGGCCTGCGCGCAGGTGGGGGAGCAGGGCCTCGATGAAGGGCTTGACCTGCGCGTGAATCGCGAGGCCGACGTCCGTGCGCCGACCCAGCTTCTCCGCGTGCGTGTCCACCTGGATGGTCGGGGTGTCGGGCAGGAACTGGTCGTAGGGGAAGTCGGTGCCCAGCAGGATCAGCACGTCGGCGTCGTTCATGCCCTCCGCGGCCGCGCCGTAGCCCAGCAGGCCCGTCATGCCCACGTCGAAGGGGTTGTCGTACTGGATGAAGTGCTTGCCGCGCAGCGAGTGGCCGATCGGGGCCTTGAGCGCGTCGGCCAGGGCGATGACCTCGTCGTGGGCGCCCTCAACGCCCGCGCCGGCGAAAATCGCGACCTTGTCCGCCTTGTTGAGGAGCGCCGCGGCCTCGTCGATGTCCGCCGGGTTCGGGGTCAGCGTCGCCGGGCGCGCGGGCGCATAGGTGGGAACGTGCTCAACGGCCTTGAGGTCGGTGATGTCTCCGGGCAGCGTGATGACCGCGACGCCTCCCAGGCCGACCGCGTGGCGGATCGCGGAGTTCACGGTGCGCGGGGACTGGGCCGCGGAGGAGATGAGCTCGTTGTAGACCGAGCACTCCTCGAAGACGCGATCCGGGTGCGTCTCCTGGAAGTAGGTGGAACCAATCTGGACGCTCGGGATGTGCGAGGCAATGGCCAGGACGGGTGCGCCCGTGCGGTTTGCGTCGTACAGGCCGTTGATGAGGTGCAGGTTGCCCGGGCCGCACGAACCCGCACACACGGCGAGCTTGCCCGTAAGCTGAGCCTCAGCCGAAGCCGCGAACGCCGCCGCCTCCTCGTGGCGCACGTGGATCCAGTCGATGCCGCCCTTCGCCGAGCCGCCGGTCTTGCGCACGGCATCCACGATCGGGTTGAGCGAATCGCCGACGATGCCGTAGATCCGGTGGACTCCCGCGTCGACGAGCTGAGCCACGATCTGTTCCGCGACGTTCATGCCATCTCCTTACAATAGCTGGCTGTGACCTTGTCAAATCACCATAGGCATGACTAAGGTCCTATGTCGCTGTAGCGTGACCGACAGATCAAGGAGAGGGCGCCGGTGGAAGAGTGTCGCCTTCCTCCGCTAAGATAGCCACGCCCCAATAGCTCAGTCGGTCAGAGCAGCGGACTCATAATCCGTGGGTCGTCGGTTCAAGCCCGACTTGGGGCACCATCAGCCACAACTGGGAGCCGCGCCCGCCGCACCTGACGGGTAAGTCGGCTACGGCCTCATCGATGGTGATGGTCTCAGATAGCGCCTTGTGGTGCTGTTGATCCTCAATATGGTGGATTGTGAGGTCGTTGGGCGGAGGACCGTATGAGCGACGAAATTCCCGATGGTTTCTATGACTTTGACGAGGTGGTGCGCGAAGCGCGCGCCACATACACGCCCGAGGAACTGGCGTGGGAGCGCGAGTTGGAGGAGCGCGCTGAGGAACAGCTTGAACGTGCTGAACTCGTCTACGCGATGCGCACGGGCGCCCCTAGCAGCGTTGTTCATAAACCGTGAAACGATTGTCCAGCCTGTCTCGCGTGGTGGCGGAACCTGTAGTCCGTCGTTAACATAGTGACCCGCGACCAATTGCAAGCGTAGCGATCGGTCGTCAGTTGCCCTGATGTCGGTCGTCGGTTCAAGCCCGACTTGGGGCACCGCCACCCCAGCCCGGGAGCGCCGCCGTCGCGCCTGATGGATCAGCCAGCCACGGCCTCGTCGCCGTGAGACCCTGCACATATCACACGGACCCTTGACTCGCGACGCGACTCACGGTAGTCTGAGTATTTGCGCCTTATCATGCCCGAGGTGACCCGTATCCAGCCGTCGTAACAGGCGCTTGACGGACCAGGACGCGTCAGATAATGGGTGATAAGGAAGCGTGCGCACCGTAACAGCAGGGAAGGACCCCCTTTGGCTGCCAACAGCACCGCCAAACAGCCCAGCCACCGCGTTTCGTTCGCGAAGCTTCGTGAACCCCTCCAGGCCCCCAATCTGCTGGGCCTGCAGGTCGAAAGCTTCGACTGGCTGCTGGGTAACGACGCGTGGAAGGCCCGCGTCGAAGCCGCACAGGCATCTGGCCGAAATGACGTCCCCGACGTCTCCGGCCTCGAAGAAATCTTCCACGAGATTTCCCCCATCGAGGACGTCGCAGGCACCATGAGCCTGTCGTTCCACGACCACCGCCTCGAATCCCCCAAATACTCCATGGAGGAAGCTAAGGCAAAGGACTACACGTACTCCGCACCCATGTACGTGACCGCCGAATTCATGAACTACGAAACCGGCGAAATTAAGTCCCAGACCGTGTTCATGGGCGACTTCCCGCTCATGACCCCCCGCGGCACCTTCATCATCAACGGCACCGAGCGTGTCGTCGTCTCCCAGCTCGTGCGTTCCCCCGGCGTGTACTTCGAGAAGCTCTCGGACCGCTCGACCGACAAGGAAACCTTCGGCGCGAAGATCATCCCCTCGCGCGGCGCATGGCTCGAGTTCGAGATCGACAAGCGCGACGCCGTCGGCGTGCGCATCGACCGTAAGCGTAAGCAGTCGGTCACCCACTTCCTGAAGGCCATCGGCATGACCGAATCCGAGATTCGCGACACCTTCGCCGACTACCCGGTCCTCCTCGAAACCCTCGAAAAGGACACGGTCGCCACGCAGGAAGAAGCCCTGCTCGACATCTACCGCAAGCTGCGTCCCGGCGAGCCTGCGAACGTCGACGCCGCCCAGACGCTGCTCAACAACTTCTACTTCGACTCTCGTCGCTACGACCTGGCCAAGGTCGGTCGCTACAAGATCAACAAGAAGCTGGCCATCGAAGCTGACCCCAAGGCCTCGACCCTCTCCCTCGAAGACATCGTCGCCACCGTCAAGTACCTCCTCGCCCTCCACCAGGGCGACAAGACCTTCGCGGGCACCCGAGGCGGCGAACCCGTTGAGGTCCGCGTCGAAGTCGACGACATCGACAACTTCGCCAACCGTCGCATCCGCGCCGTCGGCGAACTCATCCAGGGTCAAGTGCGCACCGGCCTCGCCCGCATGGAACGCACCGTGCGCGAGCGCATGACCACCCAGGAAACGGACTCGATCACGCCCCAGACGCTGATCAACATTCGCCCCGTCGTGGCCGCGATCAAGGAATTCTTCGGAACCTCCCAGCTCTCGCAGTTCATGGACCAGAACAACCCGCTGGCCGGCCTGACCCACAAGCGCCGCCTGTCGGCCCTGGGCCCCGGCGGCCTGTCCCGTGACCGCGCCGGCATGGAAGTCCGTGACGTCCACCCCTCGCACTACGGCCGCATGTGCCCGATCGAGTCCCCTGAAGGCCCGAACATCGGCCTCATCGGCTCGCTCGCGACCTTCGCGCGCATCAACCCCTTCGGCTTCATCGAGACGCCCTACCGCGTCGTCAAGGATGGCAAGGTCACCGACGAAATCCGCTACCTCACCGCGGACGACGAGAAAGGCCACTTCATTGCCCAGGCCTCGTCGCCCCTGACGACCGACGGCTCCTTCGCCGAGCACGACGTCCTGTGCCGTGTCGCCGGCGAAGACCCAACCCTGATCGCCCGCGATCGCGTCGACTACATGGACGTGTCCGCACGTCAGATGGTGTCCGTCGCCGCGGCCTTCATTCCCTTCCTCGAGCACGACGACGCGAACCGAGCCCTCATGGGCGCGAACATGCAGCGTCAGGCCGTGCCGCTGCTCACCACGGAAGCGCCGCTGGTCGGCACCGGCATGGAGCTGCGCGCCGCGCACGACTCCGGCGAAATGATCCTCGCCGCCCACTCCGGCGTCGTCTCCGAGGTCTGCGCGGACCTGATCGTCGTCTCCACAGACGAGGGCGGCCGCGACTCCTACCGCCTCGAAAAGTTCGAGCGCTCCAACCCCGGTAACTGCACCAACCAGCGCGTTATCGTCGACGAGGGCGACCGCGTTGAGGTCGGCGACGTCCTCGCCGACGGCCCCGCCACCTCCAACGGTGAGGTCGCGCTCGGCAAGAACCTGCTCGTCGCCTACATGTCATGGGAAGGCCTCAACTACGAGGACGCCATCATCCTGAGCCGCCGCGTCGTCGAAGAGGACATCCTGACCTCCATCCACATCGAGGAGTACGAGGTCGATGCCCGCGAGACGAAGCTCGGTGAGGAAGAAATTACCCGCGACATCCCCAACGTCTCCGAGGAATCTCTCGCCGACCTGGACGAGCGCGGCATCATCCGTATCGGCGCCGAAGTCACCGCCGGCGACATCCTCGTCGGTAAAGTCACCCCGAAGGGCGAAACCGAGCTGACCTCCGAGGAACGCCTGCTGCGCGCCATCTTCGGCGAGAAGGCCCGCGAAGTACGTGACACTTCCCTGCGTGTTCCCCACGGCGAAGAAGGCATCGTCATCGGCGTGCGTGAATTCAACGACGACGAGGACGACCTCAACCCCGGCGTCCGCCAGACCGTGCGCGTCTACGTCGCCCAGCGACGCAAGATCACGATCGGCGACAAGATGGCCGGTCGCCACGGCAACAAGGGCGTCGTGTCCAAGATCCTCCCGATCGAGGACATGCCCTTCCTGGAAGACGGAACCCCCGTCGACATCATCCTCAACCCGCTGGGCGTCCCCGGTCGAATGAACGTCGGCCAGGTGCTCGAGTACCACCTCGGATGGCTCGCCCACCAGGGCTGGGATGCCTCGGCCGCTGTCGAGGCCGGCGAAGAGTGGGCAGCGCACCTGCCCGCCGACGGCATCAAGACCGAACCCGGAACGCGCGTCGCGACCCCCGTCTTCGACGGCCTCGAGGCCGACGAACTCGCGGGCCTTCTGCGCAACGTCAACCCGAACCGCGACGGCGACGTCCTCACCAACTACGAAGGCAAGGCGCGCCTGTTCGACGGACGCTCCGGCGAGCCGTTCCCGTACCCGATCTCGGTGGGCTACACCTACATGCTCAAGCTCCACCACCTGGTCGACGACAAGATCCACGCCCGCTCAACGGGTCCGTACTCGATGATCACGCAGCAGCCGCTGGGCGGTAAAGCCCAGTTCGGCGGCCAGCGCTTCGGCGAAATGGAGGTGTGGGCCCTGGAAGCCTACGGCGCCGCCTACGCCCTCCAGGAACTGCTGACCATCAAGTCCGACGACACCACCGGTCGCGTCAAGGTGTACGAGGCCATCGTCAAGGGCGAGGACATCCCCGAGCCCGGCATCCCCGAGTCCTTCCGAGTCCTCATCCAGGAAATGCGTTCGCTGTGCCTAAACGTCGAAGCACTCGACGCGGTCGGCAACGTCATTGACCTGCGTGAGCAGGACGAGGACTTCAATGCGCGTGAGGACCTGGGTATCACCCTCGATGCCCGTCCGAACGCTGCGGCGACCATCGATGCGATCTGATAGGGAGAGATAACTTTGCTGGACGCCAAAACGTTCGACAGCCTGAAGATCACCCTGGCCACCGGCGACGACATCGCCACCTGGAGCCACGGTGAAGTCAAGAAACCGGAGACCATCAACTACCGTACGCTCAAGCCCGAGCGCGACGGCCTGTTCGGTGAGCAGATCTTCGGCCCCACCCGTGACTGGGAGTGCGCGTGTGGCAAGTACAAGCGCGTGCGCTACAAGGGCATCATCTGCGAGAAGTGCGGAGTCGAGGTCACTCGTTCCCGCGTCCGCCGTGAGCGTATGGGTCACATCGACCTGGCCGCCCCCGTCACGCACATCTGGTACTTCAAGGGTGTTCCCTCGCGCCTGGGCTACGTGCTCAACCTCGCGCCCAAGGACCTCGAGAAGGTCATCTACTTCGCTGCCTACATGATCACCGAGGTCGACGAATTGGGTCGCCATGAGGATCTGGCTGAACTGCGCGCCGAACTCGAGGTGCAGAAGAAGCAGATGGAGAACAACCGCGACGCCACGATCAACGACTTCGCGGAGCAGCTCGAATCCGACATCGCCGCTCTGGAGAAGGACGGCGCCTCGCAGGCTGAGCGTGAGCGCGCACGCAAGCAGGGCGAGCGCGAAATGGCCAAGATTCGCCGCCGCTTCGACGGTGACATCGACGGCCTCGAAGCCGTGTGGGAGCGCTTCAAGGACCTCAAGGTCGGCGACCTCGAGGGCGACGAGCGCCTCTACCGTGCGATGGTGGCCCGCTACGGCACCTACTTCAAGGGCGACATGGGCGCGTCTGCCATCCAGAAGCGCCTGGAAACTTTCGACCTGGAGGGCGAGGTTGCCGCGCTACGCCAGACCATCTCCTCCGACTCTGGTCCGCGTAAAGCTCGTGCCATCAAGCGCCTGAAGGTCATTAACGCCTTCGTCGCCACCGGCAACTCGCCGGCCTCGATGGTGCTCACCAAGATCCCCGTAATCCCGCCGGACCTGCGGCCCATGGTTCAGCTCGACGGTGGCCGCTTCGCGACCTCCGACCTCAACGACCTGTACCGTCGCGTCATCAACCGCAACACTCGACTCAAGCGCCTCCTCGAGCTGGGCGCCCCCGAGATCATCGTCAACAACGAGAAGCGTATGCTTCAGGAGTCTGTTGACGCCCTCTTCGACAACGGTCGCCGCGGTCGCCCCGTCGCTGGCCCGGGCAACCGTCCGCTGAAGTCGATCTCGGACATGCTCAAGGGTAAGCAGGGTCGTTTCCGTCAGAACCTGCTCGGTAAGCGCGTCGACTACTCGGGTCGTTCCGTGATCGTCGTCGGCCCGCAGCTGCAGCTGCACCAGTGCGGTCTGCCGAAGCAGATGGCCCTGGAGCTGTTCAAGCCCTTCGTCATGAAGCGCCTGGTCGAGAAGAACTACGCGCAGAACGTCAAGGCCGCCAAGCGCAAGGTGGAGCGCCAGCGCCCAGAGGTGTGGGACGTCCTCGACGACGTTATCCGCGAGCACCCGGTGCTGCTCAACCGTGCACCTACGCTGCACCGCCTCGGCATCCAGGCGTTCGAGCCCCAGCTGATCGAGGGTAAGGCCATCCAGTTGCACCCCCTCGCCTGTGGCGCGTTCAACGCCGACTTCGACGGCGACCAGATGGCTGTCCACCTGCCGCTGGGCGCTGAGGCGCAGGCCGAGGCCCGTATCCTCATGCTGTCGACGAACAACATCTTGAAGCCTTCCGACGGTCGCCCCGTGGCCATGCCATCGCAGGACATGATCATCGGATTGTTCCACCTGACTTCGAACCCCGACCCGTCGGTCCCGGTCGAGAAGGACGAAGACGGAAATCCCGTGATTCCGTACTTCTCCAGCCAGGCGGAAGCCCAGATGGCGTTCGACGCCGGCAACCTGGACCTGAACGCGACCGCGCGCATCCGCTTCGCCGACGGCACCGTGCCGCCCGAGGGGTGGGAAGCCCCCGAGGGCTGGGAAAGCGGCGATGATTTGATCCTCGAGACCAGCCTTGGCCGCGCGATCTTCAACGAGCAGCTGCCCACCGACTACCCGTTCGTCAACGAGGTCGTCGGTAAGAAGCAGCTCGGTAACATCGTGAACACGCTCACCCAGCGTTACCCGAACGTGCTTGTCGCGGACTGCCTCGACGCGCTGAAGTCGGCCGGTTTCCACTGGTCGACCTGGTCGGGCATCACGATTGCGTTCTCTGACATTCAGGCCTCGCCGCGTAAGCGCGAGATCCTGGCTCGCTACGAAGCCAAGGCCGCTGAGATCGTCGAGCAGTTCGAGACGGGTATTATCCTCGAGGAGACCCGCTACGAGGAACTCGTGAAGCTGTGGCTGCAGTGCACCGAAGAGGTCGCTGAGGATATGCGCGCGAACTTTACTGAGCGCAACACTGTGTACCGCATGGTGAACTCGGGTGCCCGCGGTAACTGGTCGCAGGTTCAGCAGATCGCCGGTATGCGTGGCCTTGTGTCCGACCCGAAGCAGAAGCTGATCGAGCAGCCCATTAAGGCGAACTACCGCGAGGGTCTGACGGTTCTCGAATACTTCATCGCTACGCACGGCGCCCGTAAGGGTCTGGTCGATACGGCTCTGCGTACCGCCGAGTCGGGCTACCTGACGCGTCGTCTGGTCGACGTCTCGCAGGACGTCATCGTCCGCGAGGCCGACTGTGGTACTCGCGCCGGCCTGAAGATCGACATCGCTCATAAGAACGAGTTCGGCGAATGGGAGGCGTCCGAGACAATCGAGACGACGGCTTACGCCCGTAATCTCGCGCGCGACGCCGTTAACGAGGCCGGAGAGGTCGTTTTGCCCGCGGGCACCGACCTGGGTGATGACCAGCTCGCGCAGCTTGTCGCTGCCGGCGTCGAGCAGATCGTGTGCCGTTCCGTCCTCACCTGTGAGTCGCAGGTCGGCACCTGCGCGGCATGCTACGGTCGCTCGCTGGCCACCGGTAAGCAGGTCGACATCGGTGAGGCCGTCGGCATTATCGCCGCCCAGTCGATCGGCGAACCCGGAACCCAGCTGACGATGCGTACCTTCCACACTGGTGGCGCCGCTTCCGCTGCGGATATTACTCAGGGTCTGCCCCGCGTTCAGGAACTCTTCGAGGCCCGCAGCCCGAAGGTCGAGGCCAAGATGAACGAGGCCGCCGGCCGCGTCCACATCGACGACGAAGACCCGAGCGCTCGCAAGGTGATCATCACCCGCGACGACGGCAAGGAAGACCTGGTCATCGAGGTGTCGCGGCGCCAGAAGCTCCTCGTCTCGGAGGGTCAGCACATCGGTGCCGGCACCCCGCTGACCGAGGGCCAGCTGGACCCCAAGGAAATCCTGCGCATCATGGGCCGCAACGTCGCCCAGAAGATGCTCGTGGACGAGGTCCAGAAGGTGTACCGCGACCAGGGCGTGGGCATCCACGCCAAGCACATCGAGGTCATCGTCCGTCAGATGCTGCGCCGCGTCACCATCCTGGAGCCTGGCGACACGACGTTCATGCCCGGCGAGCTCGTCGACCGCATGGCGTACCTGACGCAGAACCGCCGCGTCGCAGCCGAGGGCGGCCAGCCCGCCTCGGGCCGCCAGATGCTGATGGGCATCACGAAGGCCTCGCTGGCCACGGATTCGTGGCTGAGCGCTGCGTCCTTCCAGGAGACCACCAAGGTCCTGACCGAGGCCGCCATGAACGGCAAGTCGGACTCCCTGGTGGGCCTGAAGGAGAACGTCATCCTCGGTAAGCTCATCCCGGCTGGCACCGGCTTGTCGCGCTACAACGACGTCATCGTTGAGCCGACGGCTGAGGCCATGGCGAACTCGAACTACTCCGAGGCCGACTTCGGTGACGGCTCCGTGTCCGAGGACTTCCTCGACGCGCTGGGCGCCATCGACTTCGGCATGAACTTCCGCGAGTAATCCGGTTCGTGACCGCTTGGGGCCCCGGCCTCGTCCGTGACAGCGTGACGAGGCTGGGGTCCTTTTGCGATTTGGGGAGCGGGTAGTGGCTCCGGGTTGGGTGGGTTTTGTTGTGCCTATAGGTGGAGCTGTGGGCCTGATATGTGGGGCTGAACCTATTCATGCGCACGTTAACCCGATGCGTGGCAGTGTAGGCAGCCTGCCCATGCTGCCACCAGTAGGGTTTAGCTGCGCGTGGAAGGGCTGACGCTGCCAGTTGTCGGGCCCTGGTGTTGTGCTGCACTACCGTTTACGATCGAGAATCTGCCTCTTGCTTAACGATGGGCCGACTTAGTGGGCCAAAGCCGTAGACACTCTTGCGGCAACTTAAGGTGCTCAATTCCCAGCTGGGATGCAAGGTTTGTCCGAAACCGAGCAAGGTCCTTGGTGTCCTGCCAGCGTGAGCGAATAACGTGCCAACCTTCATTGACGAGTTCGTGTTGGCGACGGAGCCACTTACCGGTGTTATCCCGTACTTCCTGCTCATTGTTGCCAAACTTTGTACGTCCGTCAGGCTCGATGATCACTTTGAGATCTGGAAGAACGATGTCACCGAAATACGTGTTAGCTCGGACAGTAATTGGATACTGAGTGACAACGTTCCCAGAATAGAGACTCTTGACGACCCACAGGACTGCTGCTTCGAAGATGTTGTCACACCCCCCGTCGGCAGCTCGGACGATAGCTTGTGCGCGCGGGAGTCCGTGGTGAGTTGGGTGTTGCGTGAGCTCCCGTAGCATTGCTTCCCGAACCTGGTTGCTTCTTTCCCGGGACTCTTCGAGAGAGAATCGATCAAAGTGTGATATGGCGTGTATGACCATGCTTACTGCGCAAAACGCCTCAACAGGTTCTCCGTTCAGCGCTAGACGCACCGCTGCCTCGATAGGTGCCTCTGCTTCAAGTGTGCCGATTGCGCTAACTGAACGCGGCTTGACTCTTCGGCACACGACTTTTGCAGGTGGAACGGTTGTGCGGGGGTGATGGACGGGACGAAAGGGAGCGACGCGTAGGCGCGTCTCGCTGGGCCAGACCTCGACGTTGGGATTAGCGGACCACGTTGGAATTCCATGTAACAACAAAGCGCTGTTGCCGGTGAAAACTATGCGTTGTGTTGTTTGGTACTCAAGTGCATGCACTCGTGCGACGTTGACGATACGCCAGATTTCCCAGGGTGCTGCTGTGTCGTCATTATGCAAACGAATGCGGTAGCCACGTCGAATTGTAAAAACGTTCGGGTCGTCAACGACGTTGGCGCGGCTGTGTCGATGGGTGCGGAATGATTCGATGGTTATCATACGTCAGATATAAAAAGTGAAGGCGCACACGGTCCAGCGCATCGACCCTACCTGTGGATAGCTATCAGCCGACCAAACAGGCTGTGCACAGAGGGTAGATGCTGCGGCGTTGGGAGATTGATCATCCGTGGAGGGTGGCGGCTTAGCCGCGTGTTCATTTATGTCAACCGCATGGGTGGGAATGTCCGCCCCTTGATGCGCGTATTAACCCGATGGATGGCAGTGTGGGCAGCCTGCCCATGCTGCCACCAGTAGGGTTTAGCTGCGCATCGAGGGGTTAAGGCAGCCAGTCGTAGGGTCCAGCTGCCGTTCGGCCTGGACAAAAGCCGCACAAACAAACCGTCAACAACTTGCGCACAACCCCAGCCGGGACGTAGGAAGGTTTGGAATGTAGGGAAAGGGGGAATGCGGAACCTTGTGCTGCAATCCACGAGGCATGTGACCTTCTGAAACTGGACGTGTTGCAGATTGAGCCGATGCTAACGGGCGCGCCAGAAGGGGGCGAACAACATGCTGCTCACCACGCGATGGTCTCGCGTGAAGAAGTAGCAAACAGTGAAAGTATCGGACAATAGCACCCCCATCCCACGACAGATTGTGCGCACAATCCGACAGAACGCACGAGGCCCCACGGCGCAGGGGCGACCGTGCGGTTGAATAGGTGGTGGCGGTTCCCATCTGCCCTCTGGTCTGCGGCGACCCACGTCTATGGAGACACAAACGGGATGGACAGGGAGCTGGTCTGGCTCTGGGATGCAGGGTTTCGGAACTGAAAGAGGACATCAACAATGCTTTCCATCAACTGGTCTGATGTGTGGAAGATGGTTGAGTCGATCAAGGTCCCCTTGATCGTCATCGGCGTGGCGCTGGCGCTCGCCATTATCGTCTCCCTCGCTGTTTTCAAGGTGGGCGAACCGGCCCGCAAGCTCACGCGCTCGACGGCCTGGCTCGCGGCGCTCGTCGCGATCGTCGTCGCAGTCGTGTCGATGATGTACGGCGGCTTCAAGACGGTGCTTGACCTGGCTGCCGGCACCGGCGCGCTGACGGACGCGTCGAAAGCCCAGGTCGAAGAGCTGGGTAACGATATTTCGAACGAGGGCATGGTCCTCCTGAAGAACAACAACAGTGCCCTGCCCCTGGCCAAGGGCTCGGCGATCAACGTGTGGGGCTGGGGCTCGACGAACCCGATCTACGGCGGCACAGGCTCCGGCTCGCTGTCGAAGGACAATCCGACGACCTCCCTCCTGGACGGCCTCCACAACGCGGGCTTCACCACGAACGACGAGCTGACGAACCTGTACACCTCCTACCGCGCGGAGCGCCCCGAGGTGGGCATGTTCAAGGCCGATTGGTCGCTGCCTGAGCCCACGCAGGACAAGTACTCTGATGACTTGCTCTCGAACGCCACCGCCTTCGGTGACACCGCCGTGGTGACGATCGCGCGCTCGGGCGGCGAGGGCTTCGACCTGCCGCGCGACGTCGACCAGGAGATGATGAACAACCCATACTTCAGCTACACGAACAACTCCGAGGAGTACTCGGACTTCGAGGACGGCCAGGGCTACCTGGAGCTGACGCGTCCCGAGAAGGACATGATTGAGCTGGCGAAGAAGACATCGACGAAGACGATCGTCGTCATCAACGCCGCCAACGCCTTCCAGCTTGGCGAGCTCCAGGACGACCCGGAGATCGACGCGATCGTGTGGGCGATCCCCGGCGGTCAGGTGGGCTTCAACGCTCTGGGTCGCATCCTGGACGGCGAGGTGAACCCGTCGGCGAAGACCCCCGACACCTTCGCGCGTAACATCAAGGCGGGCCCCGCGGCTAACAACTTCGGCGACTTCCAGTACACGAACATGACGGAGTTCGCTCAGGAGGATCCCTTCAACAAGGGCACCCAGACGCAGCCGTCCTTCGTGAACTACTCTGACTCGATTTACGTCGGCTACCGCTGGTATGAGACGGCCGCCGCTGAGGGCGTCATCGACTATGGTAACGAGGTCGTCTACCCCTTCGGCTACGGACTGTCCTACACGACGTTCTCCCAGTCGATGAGCGATATTACGGTCGACGAGGCCTCGGGCACCATGTCCGCAGACGTGACCGTCACGAACACGGGCCAGGTCGCGGGTAAGGATGTCGTACAGATCTACGACAACCCGCCCTACACGGACGGCGGTATCGAGAAGGCTGCCGCGAACCTGGTGGCCTACGACAAGACCAAGGAACTCGCACCCGGCGAGTCTCAGACGCTGACGATCACCTGGAACCGCGATGCGCTCGCATCCTACGACGCGACCAGCGCCAAGGCCTACGTGCTCGAGGCCGGCGACTACAAGATCTCCGCGCGCTCCAACTCGCACGACGTCATCGACGAGAAGACGTACACGGTGGACGCGACGCAGACCTTCAACACTTCGGACAACACGCACGACGGTGACCAGGTCGTGGCCACCAACCGCTTCGACGACGCGAAGGGTGACGTCACCTACCTGTCGCGCGCCGGCCATTTCGCGAACGTCGCGGAGGCCACCGCTGCCCCCACGAGCTTTGAGAGGAGCGAGGCCAATAAGGCGAAGTTCCTTGCGACGTCCAACTACGACGCGGCTGCCGCCGACGCCGACAGCAGCGCGACGATGCCGACGACGGGCGCCAGGAACGGCCTCGTCCTGGGTGACCTCGCGGGCCTCGATTACGACGACCCGAAGTGGGATCAGCTCCTCGACCAGCTGAGCATCAAGGAGATGAACACCCTCATCTCCAAGGGTGGCTACGGTTCGCCTGCGATCTCCTCGGTCGGAAAAGTGCGCGTGTCGGATGTGGATGGCCCGGCCTCGCTGAACAACAATTTCACGGGCGTCGGCTCGATCGGCCTGCCCTCCGCGGTGTCTGTGGCGGCGACCTTCAACAAGGAACTTGCGCACTCCTTCGGTGACGCGATCGGAACGATGGCGCACGACATGCAGGTCTCGGGCTGGTACGCGCCGGCAACGAACACGCACCGCTACGCCTACGCGGGCCGTAACTTCGAGTACTTCTCGGAGGACCCGGTCCTGGCTGGAACGCTGGTCGCCGAGGAGATCAAGGGCGCCCAGGCGAGGGGCGTGTACGCCTTCCTCAAGCACTTCGCCCTTAACGATCAGGAAACCAACCGCACGCACATGCTGGCGACCTGGACGAACGAGCAGGCGATGCGTGAAATCTACCTGCGTCCCTTCGAGATCGGAGTCAAGGACGGTGGTGCGCACGCAATCATGAGCGCGTTCAACTACATCGGCCCGGAGTACGCGGGTGCGAACTCGGCGCTTCTGAATAACGTTCTGCGCGACGAGTGGGGCTTCCGCGGCATGGTACTCACCGACTACTTCGCGGGCTACGGCTACCAGAACGCCGACCAGATCACGCGGGGTGGTGGTGACCTGATGCTCGCGACGCTCGACATGCCGATCTCCACCGTCAACGTGCAGGACGCCACGGGTGTGACAGCCCTTCGTAACGCCTCGCATAACATCCTCTACACGGTTGCTAACTCGTGGATGTATGAGAATGGCCAGCCCGAGGTGACCCGCAACGCGTGGGAGTACATCACGTGGGTGGTGGCAGGACTCCTGATCCTGTCGCTGCTGGGCCTCGAGGTGGTGGCGATCCGCCGCTACCGCACCCGCAAGGCGGAGGCCGTGGTCGCCGTTGAGTCCAACGCTTCGATCGACGAGGCCGGGGCTGAGAATACGGAAGAGTGACCGATCCGGGAACGGCCGGAATGCGCACGACTCTCTGGAGATGGTGAGCATCGCCGACCCGTAGGGGAGGGGCCCGCAGGCGAGTGCCTGCGGGCCCCTCCGCGCTGCAAGTCGGATGAAATGAGCGCTCAAGAAAACAAAAGAACGCTGGGAGAGCAGCCAAGAGGAGAAGACATAGCGTCGGAGTAGGAGGCGAATCACCCCAGTACCGAAGAGTGCGAGCGCCTCTCAGCCCCGGCCTCGTCGATGAGGGGGGAACCACACGTCAGCCCCTTTGACGAATGGCGACGTTTCCCACTATCCTTGAGGATGGTTCCCGCCACTGTGGAACCTCTGTGCCCGGGAAACCGGGAGCGGGCTCCGTCCGTCGGAGCTCCGGGCGTCATTCTCTGACCCTCGTGGTTATCATGGCGCGCCGGCCCCCAGCGGACACGTGTGCCCACGCGGGGGTTATGCAGTCGCGGAAGACTGACAATCAGGGCCACCCCTCGACGTGAGGGGAGGCCGCCGACGGAAAGAAACTGGAGACCCAGTGCCTACCATTCAGCAGCTCGTCCGCAAGGGACGTGTCTCGAAGCGCGCGAAGGTGAAGACCCCCGCGCTGAAGGGCTCCCCCCAGCGTCGCGGCGTGTGCACCCGCGTGTACACCACCACGCCGAAGAAGCCGAACTCGGCTCTGCGAAAGGTCGCTCGTGTGCGCCTTTCATCCGGCATCGAAGTCACCGCGTACATCCCCGGTGAGGGCCACAACCTGCAGGAGCACTCGATCGTGCTCGTGCGCGGTGGTCGTGTGAAGGACCTGCCCGGCGTGCGTTACCGCATCGTGCGCGGCTCGCTCGACACCCAGGGTGTCCGCGGCCGCCAGCAGGCTCGTTCCCGTTACGGCGCGAAGAAGGAGAAGAAGTAATGCCTCGTAAGGGCCCCGCTCCCCGTCGCCCCCTCGTCGACGACCCGGTCTACGGCTCCAAGGTCGTGACCCAGCTGGTCAACCGCGTCCNACCGAGCGTCTCGCCAATGAGATCCTCGACGCCTCCAACGGCCTCGGTGCCGCTGTGAAGCGCCGTGAGGACATGCACAAGATGGCTGAGTCCAACCGCGCCTTCGCGCACTACCGCTGGTGATGTAAAGACGAGGCCTGGGTAACCGGGCCTCGTCTCACGCAGCATAAACACCCATTACTTCGAACGAAGGAACCACACTCGTGGCACTAGAGGTGCTGACGGACCTCAACAAGGTCCGCAACATTGGCATCATGGCTCACATCGATGCCGGCAAGACGACCGTGACCGAACGAATCCTGTTCTACACGGGCATCAACTACAAGATCGGCGAGACGCACGACGGCGCATCGACGACCGACTGGATGGAACAGGAAAAGGAACGCGGCATCACGATTACGTCCGCCGCCGTGACCTCTTTCTGGAACGGTAACCAGATCAACATCATCGACACCCCCGGTCACGTTGACTTCACCGTTGAGGTTGAGCGCTCGCTGCGCGTCCTCGACGGCGCTGTCGCTGTGTTCGACGGCAAGGAGGGCGTGGAGCCCCAGTCCGAGACCGTGTGGCGTCAGGCCGATAAGTACGACGTCCCGCGTATCTGCTTCATCAACAAGATGGATAAGATGGGCGCCGATTTCTACTTCTCGGTTGGCACCATCAAGGAACGCCTCCACGCGACCCCCATCGTCATGCAGCTGCCCATGGGCGCCGAGAGTGATTTCGTCGGCAACATTGACCTGCTGACCATGGAGGCCCTGACCTACCCGGCCAAGGACGACAAGGGCAACGACACGCTCGGCTCCCTCGTCGTGCGAGGCCCCATTCCGGAGGAGTACCAGGAGCAGGCCGAGGAGTACCGCGAGGCGCTCGTCGAAGCCGCTGCTGAGGGCTCCGACGAACTCACCGAAGCCTACCTGGAGAACGGCGACCTGACGCTCGAGCAGATCAAGGAAGGCATTCGCCTCCTGACCATCAACTCGCGCGCGTTCCCCGTCTACTGCGGTACCGCCCTGCGTAACATGGGCGTGCAGCCCGTCCTCGACGCCGTCGTGGACTTCCTGCCCTCCCCGCTCGACATCGGCTACGTTCGTGGCTTCCTCCCCGGGTCTGAAACCGAAGAAGAGACCGAGGTCCGCCACCCCGACGAGAAGGAACCCTTCTCCGCTCTGGCCTTCAAGATCGCCGCGCACCCCTTCTACGGCAAGCTCACCTTCATCCGCGTGTACTCCGGTAAGGTCGAGTCCGGCTCTCAAGTCCTCAACTCGACCAAGGGCAAGAAGGAACGCATCGGTAAGATCTTCCAGATGCACTCCAACAAGGAGAACCCCGTCGACGTGGCGCACGCTGGCCACATCTACGCGGTCATCGGCCTGAAGGACACGACCACGGGCGACACGCTTGCCGCAATTGACAAGCCGATCGTCCTCGAGTCGATGACGTTCCCCGCCCCCGTTATCCAGGTCGCCGTCGAGCCCAAGTCGAAGGCCGACCAGGAGAAGATGGGTATCGCCATCCAGAAGCTCGCGGAAGAGGATCCGACGTTCACCGTCGAACTTGACCCCGAGACTGGTCAGACCATCATCGGTGGTATGGGTGAGCTCCACCTCGACATCATCGTCGACCGTATGCGCCGCGAATTCAAGGTCGAGGCCAACGTGGGTAACCCGATGGTTGCCTACCGCGAGACCATCCGCAAGAAGGTCGAGAAGTACGAATACACGCACAAGAAGCAGACCGGTGGTTCCGGTCAGTTCGCGCGTGTCATTATCGCCCTTGAACCCCTTCCGGCCGACTCCGAGGAAGAGTACATGTTTGAGGACAAGGTCACCGGTGGCCGCGTCCCGCGCGAGTACATTCCCTCTGTCGACGCGGGTATCAAAGACGCCATGCAGTCCGGCGTTCTCGCCGGCTATCCGATGGTTGACATCAAGGCCACGCTGCTTGACGGCGCCTACCACGAGGTTGACTCCTCCGAAATGGCGTTCAAGGTTGCTGGTTCGATGGCGCTGAAGGAAGCCGCGAAGAAAGCGAACCCCGTCCTCCTCGAGCCCATCATGGCCGTCGAGGTGCGTACTCCCGAGGAGTACATGGGCGACGTCATCGGCGACCTTAATTCCCGTCGTGGCCAGATCTCTTCGATGGACGAGCAGCACGGCGTTCGCGTCGTCAAGGCTCAGGTGCCGCTGTCCGAGATGTTCGGATACGTGGGCGACCTGCGTTCCAAGACGCAGGGCCGCGCTGTCTACTCCATGGAGTTCGATAGCTACGCCGAGGTTCCGCGCGCCGTCGCGGATGAAATCGTCGGCAAGTCTCGGGGCAACTGAGTCCCACCGGGGGTTCGCCCGGGCAGGGGAAACCTGCCCCTGCGAGCCGCCTCACACACAAGTAAACCTAGTAGGTCTCTAGCCCCAGGGGTGTTAAGCTGACACCTAGCCGTAGGCTGAGAATATCTACCCGAGTCCAGGAGGACACAAGTGGCGAAGGCCAAGTTTGAGCGCACCAAGCCGCACGTCAACATCGGCACGATTGGTCACGTTGACCACGGCAAGACGACGCTGACGGCAGCTATCACGAAGGTGCTGCACGACAAGTACCCCGACCTCAACGAATACACCCCCTTCGATCAGGTCGACAACGCTCCTGAGGAGCGCGATCGTGGCATCACGATCAACGTTTCCCACGTCGAGTACCAGACCGAGAAGCGTCACTACGCTCACGTTGACGCTCCCGGCCACGCCGACTACGTCAAGAACATGATCACCGGCGCGGCCCAGATGGACGGCGCGATCCTCGTGGTCGCAGCCACCGACGGCCCCATGGCCCAGACCCGCGAGCACGTCCTGCTCGCCCGTCAGGTCGGCGTCCCCACCATCCTCATCGCCCTCAACAAGTCCGACATGGTCGACGACGAGGAAATGATGGAACTGGTCGAGGAGGAGTGCCGCGACCTGCTCGAGTCTCAGGACTTCGACCGCGACGCCCCGATCATCCAGGTCTCTGCCCTGAAGGCCCTCGAAGGCGATCCCGAGTGGGTTGCTAAGATCGAGGAACTCATGGACGCTGTGGATACCTACATCCCCACGCCTGAGCGTGACATGGACAAGCCCTTCCTCATGCCGATCGAGGACGTCTTCACGATCACCGGTCGTGGCACGGTCGTTACCGGTCGTGTTGAGCGTGGCAAGCTGCCCATCAACTCTGAGGTCGAGATCCTCGGTATCCGTGAGCCCCAGAAGACCACGGTCACCGGCATTGAGATGTTCCACAAGTCCATGGACGAGGCCTGGGCTGGCGAGAACTGTGGTCTGCTGCTGCGCGGCACCAAGCGCGACGAGGTCGAGCGCGGCCAGGTTGTGGCCGTCCCCGGCTCCATCACGCCCCACACCCAGTTCGAGGGCCAGGTCTACATCCTCAAGAAGGAGGAGGGCGGTCGTCACAACCCCTTCTTCTCGAACTACCGTCCCCAGTTCTACTTCCGTACCACGGACGTGACCGGCGTCATCACCCTCCCCGAGGGCACCGACATGGTTATGCCTGGCGACACCACCGAAATCTCCGTTGAGCTGATCCAGCCCATCGCCATGGAGCCCGGTCTCGGCTTCGCTATCCGTGAGGGTGGCCGCACCGTTGGTTCCGGTCGCGTCACCAAGATCATTAAGTGAATCACTCGCTGAGGTCTACTCAGATTTGATTCGCTGCTGATCCAGCGGCATTGAGGGCCCCGCCTCTTCCAAGAGGCGGGGCTTCTCGCTGTTTTCTGCGCTGCGAGTCGATGGATCATCCGAGTCTCGTGGATGTTGCTCCCCGTCAGTCCGCTTTTGCGGCAACTCGGAAAAGAGCTACGGCCGAACCGTGATTCTTCGTTTTTGCGCGCAGCGGCGTCGGCCTCGTCGAAGCTTTGTGACCGATCCCCAGTTGCGACACGCCCGAGTGCGGGGTACGGTAGTTCCTTGGTGACGGTCGACCTGTCATTTGCGGTTCGACCAGCGCCGACGCCACTCTGTCGGTGGTTTCACATGCGAGAACGCTCCCTTGGGATTGTGCTTGCGGGTGGAACTCTGACAGAATGGCACGGTTGCCCCAGCGTCTCTGGGGTGGCCCATGCGTGCCATCACGTATGGGTCGGGCAATATGCCCAAGATCTTTGGACAAGACGTCGGTTCCGCGCGAGTTTTCGCGCCAGCAACGGCTGCGACACGCCCGAGTGCGGGGACCGGCGGCGAATCTGTACGAGAAGAGGTAAGACGGCATGGCGGGACAGAAGATCCGCATCCGGCTCAAGTCGTATGACCACGAGGTCATCGACAGCTCCGCGCGCAAGATCGTGGACACCGTACAGCGTGCTGGCGCCACGGTCGTGGGCCCGGTGCCGCTGCCGACCGAGAAGAACGTATTCGTTGTTATTCGGTCGCCCCACAAGTACAAGGACAGCCGCGAGCACTTTGAAATGCGTACGCACAAGCGGCTCATCGACATCATCGATCCGACCCCCAAGGCCGTCGACTCGCTCATGCGCCTCGACCTGCCTGCGGACGTCAACATCGAGATCAAGCTCTGAGGACATCTGCAATGACTAACAAGAAGCAGCACGCTGCCGCGCCCGTCAAGGCGCTGCTCGGCCGCAAGATCGGCATGACCCAGGTGTGGGACGCCGACGGCCACCTCGTGCCCCTGACTGTTGTGCAGGTCGGCACCAACGTCGTGACCCAGGTTCGTACCCCCGAGGTCGACGGCTACTCCGCTATTCAGCTTGGCTTCGGTGAGATCGACTCCCGTAAGGTCACCAAGCCCCTCCAGGGCCACTTCGAGAAGGCCGGGGTTGCACCCCGCCGTCACCTCGCTGAGGTCCGTACTTCCGAGAACGACTCCTACGAGCTCGGCCAGGAACTCGACGCCAACACCTTCGAGGCCGGCCAATCCGTCGACGTTTCCGGCACCACCAAAGGCAAAGGCTTCGCCGGTGTTATGAAGCGTCATGGCTTCGCCGGTGTTTCCGCCTCCCACGGTGCGCACCGCAACCACCGCAAGCCCGGCTCGATCGGCGCCTGCGCCACCCCCGGACGCATCTTTAAGGGCCTGCGCATGGCCGGTCGCATGGGCGGCAACCGTCGTACTGTTCAGAACCTGACGATCCAGGCCGTGGACACCGAGAAGGGCCTGCTGCTTATCAGCGGCGCCATCCCGGGTCCGAAGAACGGCGTGGTCCTGGTTCGCTCCTCTGTGAAGGGCGCGTGATCATGACTGACGATCGTAACGTTGACATCATCGACGTCGAGGGCAAGAAGGCGGGTTCCGTCGTTCTCCCCGGTTCGATCTTTGACGTTCCCACCAACATTCCGCTGATGCACCAGGTTGTCGTTGCTCAGCTTGCGGCTGCCCGTCAGGGCACGCACGCGACGAAGACCCGCGGCGCGGTCTCCGGCGGCGGTAAGAAGCCGTTCCGTCAGAAGGGCACCGGTAACGCCCGCCAGGGTTCCATCCGCGCGCCTCACTTCACCGGCGGCGGCATCGTCCACGGCCCTCAGCCGCGTGACTACGACCAGCGCACCCCCAAGAAGATGAAGCAGGGTGCCCTGCGCTCCGCTCTGTCCGATCGTGCGCGCGCCGACCGCATCCACGTTGTCACCGCCCTGTTCGAAGGCGACAAGCCCTCGACCAAGACCGCTCTGGCAGCCCTGCGCGCCATCGTCGAGGACCGTCAGGCTCTTGTCGTCCTTGAACGTGGCAACGAACTGACCGCGCTGTCCCTGCGCAACGTTCCCGAGGTTCACGTCCTGTGGGCCGACCAGCTGAACACGTACGACGTCCTGGACGCCGATGACATCGTCTTCACGCAGGCTGCCCTCGAGTCCTTCCTCGGTACTAAGGAGGAGACCAAGTGAGCACGATCGAAGCGGGTAAGAACCCCCGCGACATCATTCTGAAGCCGGTCACCACCGAGAAGTCGCTCGCCCTGATGGACCTGGGCAAGTACACCTTCGAGGTTGACCCCCGCGCGAACAAGACCGAGATCAAGATTGCCCTCGAGCGTATCTTCGGCGTCAAGATCGGTTCCATCGCGACCCAGAACCGCAAGGGCAAGACCTACCGCACCCGTAACGGGATCGGTAAGCGCAAGGACGTCAAGCGTGCCATCGTCACCGTGCGTGAGGGCACCATCGACATCTTCGGCGATCAGGCCTGAGGACCGAAGGGACATTTGAACAATGGGAATTCGCAAGTACAAGCCCACGACTCCGGGCCGTCGCTTCTCGTCCGTCTCTGACTTCGTCGAGATCACCCGCGACACCCCCGAGAAGTCGCTGCTGCGCCCGCTGCACAAGACCGGTGGCCGTAACAACAACGGTCGCGTGACCTCCCGCCACCGCGGCGGCGGTCATAAGCGCCAGTACCGCGTGATCGACTTCCGTCGTCACGACAAGGACGGCGTCCCGGCGACGGTCGCTCACATTGAGTACGACCCCAACCGCACGGCTCGCATCGCGCTCCTCCACTACGCGGATGGTGAGAAGCGCTACATTCTCGCTCCGACCGGTTTGAAGCAGGGCGACCGCATCGAGGCAGGCGTTGACGCCGACATTAAGCCCGGCAACTCGCTGCAGCTGCGCAACATCCCCCTGGGCACCGTTGTGCACGCTGTTGAGCTCTACCCCGGCGGCGGCGCTAAGATCGCCCGCTCGGCTGGCACCTCCGTTCAGCTCGTCGCTAAGGAGGGTCGCTTCGCTCAGCTGCGTATGCCCTCTGGCGAGATCCGCAACGTCGAGGCCACCTGCCGCGCCACCATCGGCGAGGTTGGCAACGCCGAACAGTCGAACATCAACTGGGGCAAGGCCGGCCGTATGCGCTGGAAGGGCAAGCGCCCGCACGTCCGTGGTGTCGTCATGAACCCGGTCGATCACCCGCACGGCGGTGGTGAAGGCCGCACGTCCGGTGGTCGTCACCCCGTGTCGCCTTGGGGCAAGCCCGAGGGCCGTACCCGTCGTCCGAAGAAGGCGTCCGATCGTCTGATCGTCCGCCGTCGCAAGACCGGCAAGAACCGCTGAGTAGGAGTCGATTGAAATGCCGCGTAGTTTGAAGAAGGGCCCGTTCGTCGACGACCACCTGCTCAAGAAGGTCGATGCCGCGAACGAATCCGGCTCGAAGAACGTCATCAAGACCTGGTCGCGTCGCTCGGTCATCACCCCGGACTTCCTGGGTCTGACCATCGCCGTCCACGACGGCCGTAAGCATGTGCCCGTTTTCGTCACCGAGTCGATGGTGGGCCACAAGCTCGGCGAGTTCGCTCCCACGCGTACTTTCCGCAGCCACGACAAGGACGATCGTAAGGGACGTCGGCGCTGAGCCGGCCCCACGGAAGAAGAGGCAGATACATGGAAGCCAAGGCGCAGGCGCGATTCATCCGCGTCACGCCCCAGAAGTCCCGCCGTGTTGTGAACGAGGTTCGCGGCAAGCGTGTTCTGGAGGCCGCCGACATTCTGCGGTTCGCCCCGCAGGCCGTCGCTACCGATGTCCGCAAGGTGCTGCTGAGCGCAGTCGCCAACTCGAAGGTTAAGGCCGAGAACGCCGGAGAGACCTTCAACGAGGCCGACCTGCTCGTGCTCGAAGCATACGTGGACGAGGGGCCGACGATGAAGCGCATCCGTCCCCGCGCTCAGGGACGCGCTGGTCGTATCCTCAAGCGCACCTCCCACATCACCATCGTGGTGGGGACCAAGGAAGACAAGAAGAAGGGAGACCGCTGATATGGGTCAGAAGGTCAACCCCCGCGGGTTCCGTCTGGGAATCACCACTGACCACCGGTCTCGCTGGTTCTCCGACTCCACCACCAAGGGACAGCGCTACGCGGACTACGTGGCCGAAGACGTCGCGATCCGCAAGTTCCTGACCGACAACCTCGAGCGCGCCGGTATCGCCGAGGTGGCAATCGAGCGCACGCGTGACCGCGTTCGCGTCGACCTGCACACCGCTCGCCCGGGCATCGTCATCGGTCGCCGTGGTGCCGAGGCCGACCGCCTGCGCGTTCAGCTCGAGAAGCTGACGGGCAAGCAGGTTCAGCTCAACATCCTCGAGGTCAAGAACCCCGACCTCGAAGCGCAGCTCGTTGCGCAGGGCATCGCCGAGCAGCTCGCTGCGCGCGTGTCCTTCCGTCGTGCGATGCGTAAGGGCATTCAGTCCGCGCAGCGCGCTGGCGCCAAGGGCATTCGTGTCCAGGTGTCCGGTCGTCTGGGTGGCGCCGAAATGTCCCGCTCCGAGTTCTACCGCGAGGGACGCGTGCCGCTGCACACCCTTCGCGCGAACATCGACTACGGATTCCACGAGGCCCGTACGACCTTCGGTCGCATCGGCGTCAAGGTGTGGATCTACAAGGGCGACATCACCGAGCGCGAGTTCGCTCGCCAGCAGGCTGAGCAGGCTCAGCGTGGTGGCCGTCGCGACGGCCGCCGCGGCCCTCGCCGCGGTGGACGCCCCAACCAGGAGACCGCTGCGCAGCAGGCTCCCCGTGAGGCTAGCGCCTCCGAGGCCTCTGCGCCCACGACCGGATCGGAGGCCTGAGCCCAATGCTCATTCCCCGTCGGACTAAGTACCGCAAGCAGCACCGTCCCCACCGCACTGGCTTTGCGTCCGGTGGCACCGAACTGGCGTTCGGCGACTTCGGCATCCAGGCTCTCGAAGGTGCGTACATCACCAACCGTCAGATTGAGGCGGCTCGTATCGCTGTGACACGTCACATCAAGCGCGGCGGTAAGGTCTGGATCAACATCTTCCCGGACCGCCCGCTGACCAAGAAGCCCGCCGAAACCCGAATGGGTTCCGGTAAGGGCGCTCCGGAGTGGTGGGTTGCCCCCGTCAAGCCCGGACGTGTCATGTTCGAGCTGGCAGGCGTCTCGGAGGAACTCGCTCGCGAGGCCCTCAGCCGTGCCCAGCACAAGCTTCCTATCAAGACCCGTTTCGTGGTCCGAGAGGGTGGTGACATCTGATGGCAGATAAGGGTCTGACCACCGAGGCGCTCGACGCCATGGACAATGCCCAGCTCTCCAAGGAGCTGGAGAAGGCCAAGGCCGAGCTGTTCAACCTGCGTTTCGCGCAGGCCGTTGGCAACCTCGAGGATCACGGTCGTATGAAGATCGTGCGCCGCGACATTGCCCGGATCTACACCATCGCGCGCGAGCGGGAGCTTGGCTACCGCACCGCCCCGAGCACTGAGGAGTGAGCCTGATGGCAGAAACTACCGCTCGTAACGAGCGCAAGGTCCGTCGCGGCTACGTCGTCAGCGACAAGATGGACAAGACCGTTGTCGTCCAGATCGAGGACCGCGTCAAGCACGCCCTCTACGGCAAGGTCATGCGCAAGAACAAGAAGGTCAAGGTTCACGACGAGCACAACGAGTGCGGCGTCGGCGATCTCGTCCTCATCATGGAGACCCGCCCGCTGTCGGCCACTAAGCGCTGGCGCGTTGTGGAGATCCTCGAAAAGGCGAAGTGACCTTCGCTCACAGACCGAAATCCGTTCGGCAAGGCTCGACCGGTAGTATCCGGAAGAGAACCGGCACGACGACAGGAGTCAATAGAAAATGATCCAGCAGGAGTCGCGACTGAAGGTCGCCGACAACACAGGGGCCAAGGAGATCCTGACCATCCGTGTTCTCGGTGGCTCGGGTCGGCGCTACGCGGGTATCGGCGACACGATCGTCGCCACCGTGAAGGACGCCATCCCCGGCGGCAACGTCAAGAAGGGCGAAGTCGTCAAGGCAGTGATCGTTCGCACGCGTAAGGAAACCCGCCGCCCCGACGGTTCCTACATTCGTTTCGACGAGAATGCGGCCGTCATCATCAACAACAATGGCGAGCCGCGTGGCACGCGTATCTTCGGCCCCGTGGGCCGCGAGCTGCGTGACAAGAAGTTCATGCGTATCGTCTCCCTCGCTCCGGAGGTGATCTGATCCATGGCAGCCAAGATTCGTAAGAATGACCTCGTCGAGGTCGTTCGCGGACGCACGTCCGACGAGAAGGCACTGGCAAAGCGTAACGCCCGCCGCGCTGAGGAGGGTCTCGAACCCTTGAAGCCCGGTGATAAGGGCAAGCAGGGCCGAGTCATCAAGGTGTTCCCGGCTGAGGGTAAGGTCCTCGTTGAGGGCATCAACCTCAAGACGCGTCACGTGCGCCAGGGACAGCAGGGCAGCGCCGGTGGCATCGAAACTGTCGAAGCCCCTATCTCGCTGTCCAAGGTCGCTCTGGTCGACCCCGAGACTAAGAAACGCGTTCGCGTTGGTTTCCGTGAGGACACCGTTGAGCGCGGTGGCCGCACTCGCACCGTCCGAGTCCGCGTGACCCGTGGCGGCGCGAAGCGCGGCGTTGAGCAGGGCAAGGAGATCTGAGTATGGCCCCGCGTCTGAAGGAAAAGTACGTCTCCGAGATCCGCGAGGCGCTCCGTGCTGAGTTTAAGCACGAGAACGTCATGCAGGTCGGCGGACTGACGAAGATTGTCGTCAACATGGGTGTCGGCGAGGCCGCTCGCGACTCGAAGGCACTCGAGGGCGCTATCCGCGACCTCACTGCGATCACCGGGCAGAAGCCCGTGACCACCCGAGCCAAGAAGTCCATTGCGCAGTTCAAGCTGCGCGAGGGCCAGGCTATCGGTGCGCACGTCACGCTCCGCGGCGACCGCATGTGGGAGTTCCTGGATCGCCTCCTCTCGACGGCGCTTCCCCGTATCCGTGACTTCCGCGGGCTGTCTTCCAAGCAGTTCGACGGTCACGGTAACTACACCTTCGGTCTCACGGAACAGTCGATGTTCCACGAGATCGACCAGGACTCGATCGACCGAGTGCGCGGCATGGACATCACGGTTGTCACCTCGGCCACCACCGACGAAGAGGGTCGCGCCCTTCTGCGTCACCTCGGCTTCCCGTTCAAGGAGGACTGATCCATGGCCAAGACATCCCTGAAGGTCAAGGCTGCCCGCAAGCCGAAGTTCGGCGTGCGTGCCTACACCCGGTGCAACCGTTGCGGTCGTCCGCACTCGGTGTACCGCAAGTTCGGACTGTGCCGCGTGTGCCTGCGCGAGCTCGCCCACCGTGGCGAACTCCCCGGTGTCACCAAGAGCAGCTGGTAAAACGAACGTCGCAGGTCCCGGGTAACCGGAGAAACCGCGACGAGGAAGGGGAATAAACCCCCATGACAATGACAGACCCGATTGCAGATATGCTGACGCGTCTGCGCAACGCGAATCGTGCGCACCACGATGCGGTTTCCATGCCGTACTCGAAGCTCAAGAACGCGATTGCGAACATCCTGGTCGAGGAAGGCTACATTGCCTCGACCTCCGTCGAGGATGCCCGCGTGGGTAAGACTCTGACGATCAACCTGAAGTACGGTTCGCACCGTGAGGCTGCGATCCAGGGGCTTAAGCGCGTGTCCAAGCCCGGTCTGCGCGTGTACGCCAAGTCCACCAACCTGCCTAAGGTCCGTGGCGGCCTCGGCGTGGCGATCCTGTCCACGTCGTCCGGCCTGCTCACCGACCGCCAGGCAGCCGAGAAGGGTGTGGGTGGGGAAGTCCTCGCCTACATCTGGTGACGAGGAGGTTGAACAATGTCGCGAATTGGTAAGAACCCCATCGCCATCCCCGCCGGCGTCGACGTCCAGATCGACGGCCAGAACGTGACCGTGAAGGGCCCCAAGGGCACCCTCTCTCACGTTGTTGCTGAGCCGATCACTGCGACAGTGAACGAGGGCCAGGTTGTTGTTGAGCGTCCGAACGATGAGCGCTCCTCACGTTCGCTTCACGGACTGTCCCGTACCCTCATCGCCAACATGATTGTTGGCGTGACCGAGGGCTACAAGAAGGACCTCGAGATCACGGGTACCGGTTACCGCGTGGTTGCTAAGGGCAAGGACCTGGAGTTCTCCCTGGGCTTCTCTCACACGATCACCGTCACCCCACCCGAGGGCATTGAGTTCACGATTGCTCCGAAGTCTCAGACGCTGTTCACGGTGTCCGGAATCGACAAGCAGCTTGTCGGTGAGACTGCTGCTCGCATCCGCAAGCTGAAGAAGCCGGAGCCTTACAAGGGCAAGGGCATCCACTACGTGGGCGAGACCATCCGTCGCAAGGTCGGAAAGGCTGGTAAGTGATGGCTTACTCGATCAAGGGCAAGGGCAAGTTCGTCGCTCGCAAGCGCCGTCACCTCCGCCTCCGCAAGAAGATCAACGGCACGCCCGAGCGTCCCCGTTTGGTCGTCACCCGCTCGAACCGCCACATGGTGGCTCAGGTCATCGACGACACGGTTGGCCACACCTTGGTTTCGGCCTCCGACATCGAGGCAGAGCTCGCTGGCGCCGAGGGCACGAAGACCGACAAGGCCCGCAAGGTCGGCGCGCTGATCGCCGAGCGTGCGAAGGCTGCCGGTATCTCCGCTGTCGTCTTCGACCGTGGTGGTAACAAGTACACGGGTCGCGTTGCGGCCGTTGCCGAGGCCGCCCGCGAGGGCGGACTTGAGCTGTGAACGAGCCGAAAGAAAGAGAGATCATCTGATGGCTGCACAGCAGCGAGACAGGAACGGTTCGGGCGCAGGCGAGAACAACGAACGCCGTGAGCGCCGCTCCGGTCGCGGCAACGATCGCGATAACCGCCGGAACAACGAAAACAAGAACGAGTACATCGAGCGCGTCGTGACGATCAACCGCGTCTCCAAGGTCGTGAAGGGTGGACGTCGTTTCTCCTTCACCGCCCTGGTTGTCGTGGGTGATGGCGAAGGCACGGTCGGTGTCGGCTACGGAAAGGCCAAGGAAGTTCCTCAGGCCATTTCCAAGGGCGTCGAGGAGGCGAAGAAGAACTTCTTCCGCGTCCCGATGATTCGCCGCACGATTACGCACGTGGTGCAGGGGCGCGATACCGCCGGTATCGTCCTGCTCCGTCCGGCTGCCCCCGGTACCGGTGTTATCGCCGGTGGTCCGGTGCGCGCCGTCCTGGAGGCCGCGGGCGTCCACGACGTGCTCACCAAGTCGCTGGGCTCGTCCAACGCGATCAACATCGTCCACGCGACGGTTGACGCACTGAAGCAGCTCGAGCAGCCCGAGGCGGTTGCCGCTCGCCGCGGCCTGCCCCTCGAGCGCGTTGCTCCCTCGTCCATGCTGCGCGCTCGCGCAGAGGGCGAGGCCGAGAAGCGCGCTGCTGCCGAGGCCGCCGAGGCCGACAAGGCCGCTGCAGGGGAGGCTAAGTGATGGCGAAGAACATCAAGATCACGCAGGTCAAGTCCTCTGCTCACGCGAAGCAGAACATGAAGGACACGCTGCGCACCCTCGGGCTGCGCAAGATCGGCCAGAGTGTCGTGCGCGAGCAGACGGAAGCCGTTCTGGGCGCCGTCCGTACCGTGCGTCACCTGGTGACCGCTGAGGAGGTCGACTGACAATGGCGGACTCCACGAAGAAGACGCAGATCGTTAAGCTTCACCACCTGCGTCCTGCCCCCGGGGCGAAGACCGCTAAGACCCGTGTGGGTCGCGGTGAGGCTTCGAAGGGCAAGACCGCGGGCCGTGGCACCAAGGGCACGAAGGCCCGTTACCAGGTTGCCGCCGGCTTCGAGGGTGGCCAGATGCCGATCCACATGCGTCTGCCGAAGCTTCGCGGCTTCAAGAATCCCTTCCGCGTTGAGTACCAGGTAGTGAACGTTGGCATGCTCGGAGAACTCTTCCCCGAGGGTGGCAAGGTCACGGTCGAGGATCTCGTCGCTAAGCACGCAGTTCGCGATTCCGCGCCTGTCAAGGTGCTTGGCACCGGCGAGCTGAGCGTCAAGCTCGAGGTTGAGGTCGATTCTTGGTCGTCCTCAGCCGAGGCGAAGATCACTGCCGCTGGCGGGTCTATCTCGGCTCGCTGACGCTCGACGGGGGTGGTCCTTCATAGGACCACCCCCGTTGTCTTTGTCATGATTCGCATGTTCAGGGTGTCAAGTAGTGCCTGACAGGCGACATGACAGGGCCGTAAGTGCGGGCCCGCGTACGACGCGTTCCGTTTGGTACGCGTTAGTGCGTCCTTTTTAATGATTGGATCTCGCCATTTGTTACCCGTGTCGGGTAAGCTAAATCAGTCTAGGGGCTTTGCCCCGCTGCCCATCACCCGTAGGAGGAAGCCTTGCTCGGTGCATTTGCCCAGGCGTTCCGTACCCCCGACTTGCGTCGGAAGCTGCTCTTTACACTGTTCATTATGGCTGCGTTTCGGCTTGGGTCGTTCATTCCGACACCCGGCGTCGACTCGCAGGCCGTGCAGCGCTGTATGGCGCAGGAGACTCAGGCTTCGTTGCTTGACCTTGTGAACTTGTTCTCGGGTGGTGCTCTGCTGCAGCTGTCGATTTTCGCGCTGGGCATCATGCCCTACATCACCGCGTCGATCATTATTCAGTTGCTGAGGGTCGTGATCCCGCGTTTTGATGATCTTCACAAAGAAGGACAGACCGGTCAGGCTAAGCTCACCCAGTACACGAGGTACCTGACGATCTTCCTTGGTGTTCTCCAGGCGACGACGACGATTTCTCTGGCTCGCAGCGGCCAACTGTTCCAGGCGTGTTCCGAGGACGTGATTCGTGATCGCTCTGTCCTGACTTTCATCATGATGATCATTGTGATGATGGCTGGTACCGGCGTCATTATGTGGCTGGGTGAGCTCATCACGGAGCGCGGAATCGGCAATGGTATGTCCCTGTTGATCTTTACTTCCATCGCTGCCCGGTTGCCTGAGCAGCTGCTTTCCATTGGCCAGGCCGGAAAGTGGGGTTCTGTCGCAGCTATTGTCGCCCTGCTTCTTGTTGTCGCTATCGCCGTCGTATACGTGGAGCAGGCACAGCGCCGTATCCCGGTGCAGTACGCCAAGCGTATGATTGGGCGTCGTCAATATGGTGGAACGACCACCTACATCCCGCTGAAGATCAACATGTCGGGTGTTATCCCCGTCATCTTCGCGTCCTCGATCCTGGCGTTGCCTCCGATGGTCGCGCAGTTCGGAAAGCCGCAGGATGCGTGGGTTCAGTGGATTTCTGCGCACTTTACGCAAGGTAGTTCGTTCTACCTGACGATTTACGCGCTCATGACATTGTTCTTCGCCTTCTTCTACACGGCGATTACGTTCAATCCGGACGAGGTCGCGGACAACATGAAGAAGTACGGAGGATTCATCCCCGGGTACCGTGCGGGCCGACCCACGGCCGAGTACCTGCGGTACGTGATTAATCGAATCACGTCGGCGGGTGCCCTTTACCTGGTGATCATTGCCCTCCTGCCGTCGCTGGCGATCATCCCGTTGAAGTTGTCGAGTTCGCAGATGCCTTTCGGTGGCACGACGCTGCTCATTATCATCGGTGTTGGTTTGCAGACGGTGAAGGAAATTAACACTCAGTTGCAGCAGCATCACTACGAAGGATTCCTGAAATGACAGTTGTCATCCTCCTCGGCCCCCCCGGGGCCGGTAAAGGTACCCAGGCCTCGCGTATTGCGGAGCGTTTGAATATTCCCGCCATCTCGACTGGCGACATCTTCCGCGCCAACATGGCGGAGGGGACGGAGATCGGCAAACAGGCGCAGGCCTACATGGATCGCGGTGAGTTCGTTCCTGACTCGGTCACGAACGCGATGGTGAAGGCTCGCTTGGCTGCCCCGGACACCGCGAAGGGCTTCCTGCTGGATGGCTACCCGCGTTCGGTGGAGCAGGCGCACGTGCTGCGCGACATGCTCCTCGACCTGGGTAAGTCGATTGATGTCGTCCTGGAGATTCAGGTCGATGAAGACGAGGTCGTGGAACGTATGCTCAAGCGCGCGCAGGAGCAGCATCGTACGGATGATACCGAACCCGTGATGCGTCACCGCCTCGAGGTCTACCACCAGCAGACGGAACCAGTGGCCACGTACTACGTGGATCAGGACTTGCTCGAGGTTGTGGACGGTCGCGGAACGATCGACCAGGTGACGGAGCGCATTTTTGCGATCCTGGATTCGGTGGCGAAGTAGCCGATGCCCCACATCGAGCTTAAAACTGTCGAACAGCTGCGTTGGATGCGCGAGGCGGGTCTGGTTGTCGCGTCGATTCACGAGGCCTTGCGCGGAGCGGTGCGTCCCGGCATCACGACGCGCGAGCTGGACGAGGTGAGCGCCCAGGCCATCGCTGACGGCGGTGCCACGTCGAATTTTCTCGGCTACTACGGTTACCCGGCGACGGTGTGCATATCCGTTAATGACGTTATCGTCCATGGTATCCCCGGCGACTATGAGCTGGCTCCGGGTGACCTCGTATCCTTTGACTGTGGTGCCTACCTCGAACGCGGCGGGTGTCAGTGGCACGGTGATGCAGCGTTCAGTGTTATCGTGGGCGAGTCCTTCATCGAGGACGCCGATTTTGCTGTCGGCACCCGCGCTTCGGGCGCGATCGCCGGCGTCGACGAGAAGACGCTGCGCGAGCGTCGCGAGCTTGATGCGGTGACCCGTGAGTCGCTTTGGGCGGCACTGGCTGGTCTGGCGACAGGTAAGCGCATTAGTGCTGTCGGCAAGGCGGTCGAGACCGTCGTTGCGGAGAATGCTCTTGTTAACGGCTGGGAGGCGGGCATTGTCGAGGAGTTCGTTGGCCATGGCATCGGAACCAGGATGCACATGCCTCCGGATGTCCTTAATTACAACGTGCGCGGCATCCAGGCGCGCCTGAAGCCCGGCATGGTTTTGGCTGTTGAGCCGATGCTGACCCGCGGCGACATCGCTTCGAGCACGGATGATGATGAGTGGACTGTGCGCACGGTTGATGGTCGCGATGCTGCTCATTGGGAGCATTCGATTGCGATCATGGCGGACGGCGTGAGCGTGTTGACGGCTCGTGATGGGGGAGTGGCGGGCCTTGCGCCCTATGGCGTCACGCCTATCTCGCTCGACTGATACGTTAGGCGTGAGGACCCGGTACTCGTACGAGTGCCGGGTCTTTCATTGTTCATTGACGAGGCCGTGGCTGGGTTGCCGGTGTCCCTGCTGGCTGCGTCGCCGGTCGGGCGCCGCTGGGCCCTCTATCAATTTCGCACGTAATTCCCTCGCGACTATTTCAAACGTTGAATTCGCAGCGTTGGAATTGCAACGTTTTGAGGCGTAGTCGAAAAGTGACCGTGGGGAATTACGTGCGAGGTTATTCGGTAAGGTCCGGTGGTCCCGCTGCGGCTCGGGCAGTCCCCGCGCTGGTGTGTCGTGAATGGTCTGCGGTGCGTGGTGCGCGGTGTGTGGTGCTGGTCTGGTCCATCTCAGCTGTAGTCCTCGTGTCCCTCAACCGCTGAGTCTTCACCACTTTCGCACGTAATTCCCTCGCGACTATTTCAAACGTTGAATTCGCAGCGTTGGAATTGCAACGTTTTGAGGCGTAGTCGAAAAGTGACCGTGGGGAATTACGTGCGAGGTTATTCGGTAAAGTCCGGAGGTATCTTCGGAAAATGTGACGGATTAAACGTGAGCGAACCGACAGGCATCCTGGCTACCGCGCGGGGGTGCGCATGCCGTAGAGTAGTTCCTTGGGCGTATCTGCATGTCAACCACGACATCGCGACGCCTAGCGGCATCCGCCGCAACCTATCCGAGACATGTAGAGGATAAACGGAGGATATGGCGAAGAAAGACGGCGTCATTGAGATGGAAGGCACGGTTATTGAGGCCCTGCCTAACGCGATGTTCCGTGTGGAACTGAAGAATGGCCACGTGGTTCTCGGCCACATTGCGGGAAAGATGCGTCAGCACTATATCCGCATCCTGCCCGAGGATCGAGTTGTCGTCGAGCTGAGCCCCTACGACCTTTCCCGAGGCCGTATCGTCTACCGCTACAAGTGACCCGACACAAACTGCCCGACCGGCAGTGGAGGTAACAACCATGAAGGTCAAGCCGAGTGTCAAGAAGATCTGTGACAAGTGCAAGGTGATTCGTCGCCACGGCAACGTCATGGTCATCTGCGACAACCCCAGGCACAAGCAGCGTCAGGGCTGAAGCCTGCTGCGACCGCGGGGCATCATGCCCCACAGCATCACTCTAAGCGCCCACACGCGGGCGACCCTCGGTTCGGAGGCCGGGGCCGGGCTGCTCGCCCGGATTGAGCGATGACGACCTCCGATGAACAACTGGAGCAACATCACCATGGCACGTATTGCCGGCGTCGACCTCCCCCGCGAAAAGCGGCTCGAGATCGCGCTCACATACATCTACGGAGTCGGCCGCACTCGCGCGGCAGAGACCCTCGCCGCCACCGGCGTCAGCCCGGACACTCGCGTCAAAGACGCGACGGAAGAGGAACTCGTCAAGCTTCGTGACTACATTGAGGCAAACTTCAAGGTTGAGGGTGACCTCCGCCGTGAGGTTCAGGCCGACATTCGTCGCAAGATCGAAATCGGTTCGTACCAGGGCCTTCGCCACCGTCGTGGCCTGCCGGTCCACGGTCAGCGCACCAAGACCAACGCGCGTACCCGCAAGGGTCCCAAGCGCACCGTTGCAGGCAAGAAGAAGGCCAAGTAAGGCCTAGGAACGCTCACCCCCTCAGGGTAGCTTTCCGCGACAAGAAGGAACTGAACCAGAAATGGCAGCAGCAAAGACCTCGCGCACGGGCGGTGCCCGCAAGCCGCGTCGCAAGATTTCGAAGAACGTCACCAACGGCCACGCCTACATCAAGTCGACGTTCAATAACACCATTGTTTCCCTGACGGATCCCACGGGCGCGGTTGTCGCCTGGGCATCCTCCGGCCAGGTTGGTTTCAAGGGTTCGCGTAAGTCCACCCCCTTCGCCGCGCAGCTCGCGGCTGAGGCTGCGGCTCGCCGCGCCCAGGAGCATGGCATGAAGAAGGTTGACGTTTTTGTGAAGGGACCTGGTTCCGGTCGTGAGACCGCGATCCGTTCTCTGCAGGCCGCCGGCCTGGAGATCGGTTCGATCCAGGACGTCACGCCCCAGGCCTTCAACGGCACTCGCCCGCCGAAGCGCCGCCGCGGCTGACATGCGGACGGGAGGGTCCTGCCCTCCCCACGTCTGAACCTTACGGTTCACACTCCCTTAGCCTGCTCATGCAGGTTCCCATACCCGGTGTCATATAGCGGGCACCGGTCAGAAAGGAATAGACGTGCTCATTGCAGAGCGACCCATCCTGACCGAAGAAAAGGTCAGCGACCTACGCTCCCGTTTCACCCTGGAGCCTCTCGAGCCCGGGTTCGGCTACACGCTCGGTAACTCCTTGCGTCGTACCCTCCTGTCCTCGATTCCGGGTGCAGCGGTGACGTCCATCCGTATTGATGGCGTCCCCCACGAGTTCCGCACGATCGAAGGTGTGAAGGAAGATGTCGCTGAGATCATCCTGAACATCAAGCAGATCGTCCTATCCAGCGAGAACGACGAGCCTGTCGTCATGTACCTGCGTAAGGCTGGTCCCGGTGAGGTTCTCGCTGGAGACATCACGCCTCCCGCCGGTGTCGAAATCCACAACCCCGAGCTTCGCCTCGCCACTCTTAACGAGAAGGGCAAGCTGGAGATCGAGCTGACCGTTGAGCGTGGCCGCGGCTACGTGTCGGCAGCTCAGAATAAGGATCCGCAGGCCGAGATTTCTCGCATCCCGATTGACTCGATCTACTCGCCTGTCGTTAAGGTGACCTACAAGGTTGAGGCGACGCGTGTCGAGCAGCGCACCGACTTTGATCGCCTCGTCATCGACGTGGAGACCAAGCCGGCGATCACCCCGCGCGATGCCCTGGCGTCGGCAGGCAAGACGCTCGTGGAGCTGTTCGGCCTCATGCGTGAACTGAACGAGGAAGCGGAAGGCATCGAGGTGGGACCCTCCACCACCGACGCTACCCTCGCGGCCGATCTGGCTCTCCCCATCGAGAACCTGAACCTGCAGTCGCGTTCCTACAACGCGCTGCGTCGCCGCGGTATCCTGACCGTCGGCGAGCTGGTTGCACATTCGGAGGCCGACCTGCTCGACATCCGTAACTTCGGTACCAAGTCGATCGAAGAGATCAAGGAGTCTCTTGCGGCTCTCGGTATGACGCTGAAGGACTCGGTGATGCCGAGCTTCGGTGACTCGGAGTCCGCCGCGATCTTTTCGGACGACCAGTCCATCTGACCCCGTGCGTCCGATGGACGCATTGAATCCGTAGGAGAAACACATGCCCACCCCCAAGAAGGGTGCTCGTCTGGGCGGTAGCCCGGCACACCAGAAGCTGATTCTGTCGAATCTGGCGGCTCAGCTCATTGAACACCGCGGCCTCACGACCACGGAGGCGAAGGCCAAGATGCTGCGCCCCTACGTCGAGAAGCTCATCACGAAGGCCAAGCGCGGCGATCAGCACGCTCGCCGTACGGTCCTGAAGAAGATCCCGAACAAGGGCATCGTTGCGATCCTGTTCGAGGAACTGGTTCCCGCCATGGATTCCGAACGTGCCGGCGGTTACACCCGTCTGATTCGCGTCGGCAACCGCAAGGGTGACAACGCCCCTCTGATGCGCATCGAGCTCGTCATGGAAAAGGTTGAGAAGAAGGCTGTCGTCAAGGCGGCCGAGAAGACGGCTGAAAAGGCCGCTGAGGCCGAGGTTGCCGCTGAGGCCGAGGAGGCCGCTGAGGCTGCCGCCGAGCGCGCCGAAGAGGCCCGTGAGGACGGCGATCTGGCCAAGGCTAACGAGGCTGAGGAAATCGCTGAGGAGGCCGGCAAGGCTGAAGATGCCGCCGAGCAGGCCGCCGAGGAGAAGTGACGACTCGTCACTGAGTTGCGCGAGCGCAGGGTCGGGTATCCCCAACGGGGTGCCCGGCCCTCGTCGTATCCGGTAGCCTGAAGGCATGACTCGCGAGATGACGTTGGCGATTGACTGCGGTGGCGGGGGTATCAAGGGTTCCGTTGTGGATGAACGTGGGACCATGATGGCTCCGGCACGCAGGGTGCCCACTCCCTACCCTTTGCCCCCCGAGCTGCTTGTTGAGACCGTCGTCGGTCTGGCGAAGGTGTTGCCTCCTGCGACGCGTGTGACGATGGGGATGCCCGGCATGATTCGCCACGGTGTCGTTATTGCGACGCCGCACTACATTACGCGTGATGGTCCCCGGTCGCGTGTCTTGCCTGAGCTGGTGGAGCGTTGGGATCATTTCGACATGGGCCGGGCCATTGAGGCGGCTCTTGGTTTGCCCACGAAGGTTCTTAACGACGCTGAGGTTGCGGGTGCCGGTGCGATTACGGGGCGGGGCCTGGAAATGATTATCACGCTGGGCACGGGTTTGGGTAACGCGGTTTTTGATGGGGGGCAGTTGGCGCCCCACGTCGAGGTGTCGCAGGGTCCGGTTCGATGGGGTTTAACATACGACGACTACATTGGTGAGCATGAGCGTTTGCGTCTGGGGGACGTGCACTGGTCGCGGCGGGTTCGTCGCGTCGTGGATGGTTTGCGTCCTATGTATATGTGGGATCGCCTCTACTTGGGTGGCGGTAACTCGAAGCGCATCACGGCTTCGAACCTGCGCCTGATGGGCGAGGACGTCATCGTCGTGCCTAACGATGCGGGCATCATCGGCGGCGTGCGGGCGTGGGAGCTGTGAGCGCTCGCCGCCTGCGCCTGGACCTCGGCTACGACGGCACGGACTTTCGCGGGTGGGCCGCCCAGCCTGGGCTGCGTACCGTCCAGGGTGAGATTGAGGCGGCGCTCGCGATGGTCTCGCGCGAGGACGTCGTGACGACGGTCGCCGGTCGCACCGATGCGGGGGTGCACGCGCGCCACCAGGTCTGTCACCTCGATGTCGACGACGAGGTCTGGGCGCGGTTGGTTCCTCGGCGTGGACCGGGCGGGGAGGAGGCCACGGCCTCGTTACTGGTGCGTCGCCTCAATAAAATCCTCTCGGGGCGCTACGGGGAGCGTGCGCGTGCGCGCGGCGTGGCCGTTGCACACGGCACGTGCGACGTGCGCATCTACTCGGCGGCGGTCGTCGATCCGAGCTTTGACGCGCGCTTCAGTGCGCTCGGACGTCGCTACGCGTACCGTGTGTCTGATCGACCTGAACCGCTGCGCAGGTGGGATCGCCTGTGGGTTGATAGTGCCCTTGATGAGGACGCCATGAACGAGGCGGGGGCTGCCCTCCTCGGGGAGCACGACTTTCTGGGGTTCTGTCGTCCGCGTGAGGGGGCCACGACGATCCGAACGCTGCGCACGCTGCGTGCCGAGCGCGACTTCGAGGGGACCCTCGTTTTTACTGTCGAGGCTGATGCTTTTTGCCATTCGATGGTCCGTTCGCTCGTGGGGGCGCTCCTCCCCGTCGGGCGGGGGGCGCGTGATGTCGGCTATCCGGCGCGGATCCTGCGTGCCTGCTCGCGTCGTGAGGCTGCGCCGGTTGCCCCAGCCCATGGGCTCACACTTGAAGGTGTCGACTACCCAGACCCGACCCAGTGGGCGGCGCGAGCGAGCCAGACCCGTGCGAGGCGCGACAGCTGTTGTAGCGACGGCGGCTGAGGAATGTGACACAGTAGCCGACGTGCTTTGACCGTTGGCCCACGTGCCGATAATATGGCAAGTGCTGTGCGTTGGCAGAGTACCTGGTGTCTCCCACTCGCTAGGAGCGCTCGCCGACGCCTCGCGCGAACCGTTTCATCGCGGACGCCCCCGAAAACTCGGCGCGGCGTCCCATGACCAAACAAGAATTGAAGGTTACGCCCGTGCGCACCTATTCACCCAAGCCTGGGGACGCGGACAAGAAGTGGTACGTCATTGATGCCACTGACGTCGTCCTCGGTCGCCTGGCAGCCCAGACCGCTGCCCTCCTTCGTGGGAAGCACAAGCCGACGTTTGCCCCTCATATGGACATGGGCGACTACGTCATCATTATCAACGCGGACAAGGTTGCCCTGACCGGCAAGAAGCTCGACCAGAAGATGGCGTACCGCCACTCCGGTCGTCCCGGTGGCCTGACCGCGACCGCCTACCGTGACCTCCTCGCCGCGGCGCCCGAGCGCGCCGTTGAGAAGGCTGTTAAGGGCATGCTTCCTCACAACTCCCTCGGCCGCGCGCAGTTCAAGAAGCTGCACGTCTACGCTGGCCCGGAGCACCCCCATGCCGGCCAGTCGCCGGTTCCCTACGAACTGACCCAGGTCGCGCAGTGACCTGTGGTCGCTGAGCACCTTTTACACTGAGGAGAACCGTGGCTGAGACCATCGTTTCCGCTGAGCTGGATGAGGAAGTCGTCCCCAGCTCTTACACGTCCGAGACCGAGTCGGCCCCCGCGGGTGCCGGCCAGTCCATCACTGCGCCCGGCGCGGGCCTGGGTCGCCGCAAGGAGGCCGTCGCCCGCGTTCGTTTGGTTCCTGGCTCCGGCAAGTGGACCATCAACGGTCGCACCCTCGAGGATTACTTCCCCAACAAGTTGCACCAGCAGCTGGTGAAGTCGCCTTTCGTGCTGCTCGACATTGACGGTCGTTTCGACGTCGTTGCCCGCATCAACGGTGGCGGCGTCTCCGGCCAGGCCGGTGCTCTGCGCCTCGGCGTGTCGCGCGCACTCAACGAGATTGACCGCGACGCGAACCGTCCGGCCCTGAAGAAGGCTGGCTTCCTGACCCGCGACGCCCGCGCCACCGAGCGTAAGAAGGCTGGCCTGAAGAAGGCCCGCAAGGCTTCGCAGTTCTCGAAGCGCTGATCGTATCGGGCAACCGTTGCGTTGGCCGCGCCCCGCGACAGCGGGGCGCGGCTTTCGTTTGCCCATCTGTGTGCCGTGGGATGCGTGCCTTTCCTGTCCGTGCGCTGGCCTCGTGTGAATGAGTGAGCGTAGTCGCGGTACTCTTAGTGCTGTCGTATGACCCACTGAACGGAGAAGCTATGCCCAGGATGTTTGGCACGGATGGCGTGCGAGGACTGGCGAACGTTGACATTACAGCGGAACTCGCGCTGCAGCTTGGCGAGGCAGCTGCCCGCCAGTTCGGTGGGAGGGCGCGAGCGGACGGTTCGAAGCCACGGGCGATCATTGGTCGTGATACGCGTATTTCTGGCGAGTTCCTTGACCATGCTCTTGCGGCGGGTCTGGCGAGCGCTGGCATGGATGTGACGCGTATTGGTGTTGTTACCACGCCGACCGTCGCGCATCTGACAGCCACCGAGGACACTGTGGACCTGGGTGTCATGATTTCGGCGTCTCATAATCCGATGCAGGACAACGGCATCAAGTTCTTCGCTCACGGTGGCTACAAGCTCGCCGATGCGGTTGAGGACCAGATCGAGGCGCTCGTGGGCGTGCAGTGGGATCGTCCGACTGGCGCTTCCGTGGGGGGCGTTAATGCGAACCACGCGTGGGCTCGCGAGTCCTACCTTGAACACCTGATTAAGGCGATTGGCACGGACCTGCGTGGCATGAAGATCGCCATTGACTGCGCGAATGGCGCTGCGTACGAGTTTGCTCCGGCTGTGTTCCGTGAACTCGGCGCGGACATCACTGTCATCAATGCGTCCCCGGACGGACGCAACATCAACCTGAATGCCGGTTCTACTCACCCCGAAGGATTGCAGGCAGCGGTGGTGGAGTCGGGATGCGACTTCGGTGTCGCGTACGACGGGGATGCGGATCGGTGTCTGGCTGTCGACCACGAGGGTCATCTCATTGACGGCGACAAGATCATGGGTGCTCTGGCCGTGAACGCGCGTAGCCGCGGTGCCCTCGCGAAGGACACGCTGGTCGTGACCGTCATGAGCAACCTGGGCCTGCTGATCGCGATGCGTGAGGCGGGTATCAGGACCGTGCAGACGGGTGTCGGTGACCGCTACGTGCTGGAGGAGATGCTGGCATCCGGGTATTGTCTCGGCGGGGAGCAGTCTGGGCATATCATCGCCCGCGACCATGCGACAACCGGTGACGGTATTCTCTCTTCTCTGCTTGTGTCGCGTATGGTCAAGGAGTCAGGTCGTTCACTGGCTGATCTCACGTCTTTCGTCAAGCGACTGCCTCAGACCCTCATTAATGTTGGCGGCGTCGATCGTGGCGCTGCTGCCACGAACCAGGCTGTAGCTGATGCTGTGGCTGCTGCTGAGGCGCGTCTTGGTGAGACGGGACGTGTGCTCCTGCGTCCCTCGGGCACGGAGCCTCTTGTGCGCGTCATGGTTGAGGCTGCCACTCAGGAAGAAGCTGACGCCGTGGCTAGCTCGCTGGCTGACGTCGTCAAGGAGAATTTGTCGCTGTAAGCGTTGCTTTTCTACAGCGCGGTGGGCGGGTGCCGGTTGGCGCCCGCCCACCGCGTATCGCGTGGGCGTTGTCCCTCTCGTCGCCGTTGATACCAACGCGTTGGCCGTCAGGACATGTTCGAGGGGTAGAAGCGGGACCGGAAACCATCGAAGAAGTTCATGTTTTTCACGGCAAGCTCCACGAGCCGGTCCGCGGCCAGATTTGGGGTCGTGAAAAGCTCCTGAACGTCGGGGTGGTTGCCACGGGTGATGACACCGAACTCGCCGTCGGGAGCGCAGTAGAACAGGTCCTTGCTGAGCGTGTGCGAAGGGGTGGCTTGGAATCGCCGCATGAAGTCTATGCGAAGATAGTCGAGGAGGCGAAGGTACTGCTGGGTGATGGAGGAAGGGTCGGCGGGCGCGTACAGGAGGACAGAGCGTTCGGGGATCGATAGGAACAAGCCGTGGGGTGCGTCGATGTGCAGTGTTGCGACCAGGTTGGCGACGTGTGCAGCTTTCGATGCGATGAACAGCGATTCCCCGGCGATTCCGGTGAAGGGACCCGCGCAAGCGGACTCGTCGATGGGTTCGTTGTCGGTGTTGATCTGGCCGTAGTGAAAGAGTTCGTCTGCTGACAGGGGGAGTTGCGCGAGTTCGTTATCCGTGATTGTGGTGACCGTGCTCGGGAAGTCGAGGCACAGGCCCAGAGCGAGGCCGCCGGGGAAGGGACGCGTGTAACTGAAGTGAGTATTGGCGGCTAGATCCGGGGCGAGGATGCGGGTGCGCACGCGCCCACGCAATTCGTCGGGGTCAGTGATCGGCGTCTTGGTGACGCGGCCAAACTCGATGACGAAGGCAACCCAGCGTTCGATCCGTTCCGTGTGCGTGGCAGGGGCCGACACTGCGAGTTCGTTGACGAGGTTTTCGACGCTTAGGAGGCCGCCATCTTCGAGCACCAGCGCCGACTGGTCCGTCGTCGGGTCGACGGTCGCAGTTGCCTCGATTCCGGCGTCGTGCAGTCGCCGGATGAGGAAGGATAAGGTGTGTTCGACGAGTTCCGGTCGCTCCATGGTCCGATTCTACAGTGCGCCCGCGGGCACTGTAGATGAGGGTTAGTCCTTGCGGATCGCGAGGGATTCGACTCGGTGGTTGGCGCCCTTGGTGAAGATGAGTGTGGCGCGCTCGCGGGTGGGCTGGATGTTTTCGCGAAGGTTTGGCAGGTTGATCGCGTTCCACACCATGTGGGCGGTGGAAACGGCTTCGGTGTCGGTCAGGGATGCGTAGGTTTTGAAGAAGGAGTCCTCGCGTGAGAAAGCGGTTGCGCGCAGTTTCAGGAAGCGGTCGACGTACCACTGTTCGATGTGCAACTCGTCGGCATCGACGTAGATGGAGAAATCGAAGTAGTCGGAGACGGCAACCGAGATGGAACCGGGCGTCGAGCGCGGGGGTTGGAGGACGTTGAGGCCCTCGACGATGAGAATGTCGGGCCGGTCCACGTCGATGGAGGTGCCGGGCACGATGTCGTAGGTGACGTGGGAGTAGACGGGTGCCTTCGCGTGAGGCTTCCCCGCTTTGACGGCTGCGAGAAAGGAGATGAGAGCGGCGCGGTCGTAGGATTCGGGGAATCCTTTGCGGGCGATCAGTGAGCGTTCCTGGAGAGTACGGTTGGGGTAGAGGAAACCGTCGGTTGTCACTAGGTCGACCCGCGGGGTGGAGTCCCAACGCGAGAGGAGGAGCTGGAGGAGACGCGCGACGGTGGACTTGCCGACTGCAACCGACCCGGCGATGCCGATGACGAAGGGTGTGGAGTGGGCGTCGGGTTCGCCCAGGAATGCGTGGCGCTCCGCTGAGATGCGCTTGCGCCCGTCGATGTAAAGCTGGAGAAGAGCGGACAGTGGTCGGTAGATCGCGTTGACTTCGGTCATGTCGATGGGGTCGCCGAGGGACGCGATCTGATCGATGTCGTCTTGCGTCAGTGGCAGGGGAGTGCGGTCCGCTAGGGCGTCCCAGGTGCGTCGGTCGAAGCGCGCGTAGGGGCTGGGGTTTGCTCGCCATCCAACGTTCGGGGTTGTTTCCGACGAGGCCGGGGCTGCGTTGGGCGAGGAAGCGTCAGTGGTGCTCACGGGCTTATTGTCCCTCACTCGTGCCCCTGCGCGCGCCATGTGCAACACACGTGCGTCACGTGAAGCGACACACGTTCGTGATGCCGGGTGGGGGCGGATGTGTTGGAATTAGAGGCATGTGCGGAATTGTTGGACATATTGGATGTAAGGCGTCCCAGCGCAGTCGTGAGGTAGTCCTCGGCGGGCTGGCACGCCTGGAGTATCGCGGTTATGACTCGGCGGGTATCGCCCTTGCCTCCGACAGCGGCCTGTACGTGCGCCGCGCGGTCGGCAAGCTCGTGAACCTGATCGAGGAAGTCGACGCGGATGGTCCCATCGACGCGATTGCCGGCATCGGGCACACGCGGTGGGCCACCCACGGGCGCCCCACGGTCGCTAACGCTCACCCCCAGATGAGTCCCGACGGGCGCTTCGCGCTCGTGCATAACGGCATCATCGAAAACGCGGACATCCTGCGAGCAGCCCTCATCGCTGACGGCGAGGCTTTCGCCTCCGAGACCGACACCGAGGTCGTCGTCCACCTGTTGGCGCGCGCTTACGACGACGTTACCCCGGCCTCGTACCTGGGGCCGGTCGCCGGACTAACTGGTGCCGACGAGGAGGTCGCCCGCCGACTCGTTGGTGCGATGCGCGCGGTCACCGAACAGCTGCACGGCACGTTCACGCTACTGGTTGTCTCCAACCAGTCGCCGAACGTCATCGTCGCTGCCCGCCGCTCCTCCCCGCTGGTTATCGGCCTGGGCGAGGGAGAGAACTTCCTGGGGTCCGACGTGCTGGCCTTCGTTGAGCACACGAACCGCGCCGTCGAGATCGGTCAGGATCAGGTCGTCGTCGTATCCGCGACCGACGTGACCGTCATCGACCCCGACGGAAGTCCCGTTGCCCTTAAGGAGTACGAGGTTGACTTCTCTTCGGATCGCGCCACCAAGAACGGCTGGCCGACCTTCATGGAGAAGGAAATCCACGAGCAGCCCGACGCCGTGCGCGCGACACTGGCTGACCGTATCGACTCCCACGGCCACCTGGCCCTGGACGAGGTGCGCATCCCTGAGCACGTTCTGCGCTCAGTCGACAAGGTCATCATGATCGGCTGTGGCACCGCCTCTTACGCGGGACAAGTCGCCCGCTACGCCATTGAGCACTGGTGCCGCATCCCCGTCGAGGTCGAGCTCTCCAGCGAATTCCGTTACCGCGACCCGGTCGTCGGCGAGAAAACGCTGGTCGTCGCCATCTCCCAGAGCGGCGAAACCATGGACACCATTCAGGCGATCCGTCATGCCCGCGAACAGGGAGCGAAGGTCGTCGCCATCGTCAACACGCCCGGCTCAACGATCTCACGAGAGTCGGACGCTGTGATCCTCACCCACGCGGGTCCCGAAATCGCTGTCGCCTCCACGAAGGCCTTTACCGCGCAAGTCGCTGCATGTTACATCTTGGGCCTGTACTTGGCGCAGGTGCGCGGCAACAAGTACGCCGATGAGATTGCCGACTACATGGACAAACTCGCCCGCGTACCTGACGCCATCGCCCGTATCCTGGAGAACGGAGAGACGGTCCGTCAGTTCGCCCGCACGATGCAAGACGCGACCTCTGTCATCTACCTGGGCCGCCACGTCGGCTTCCCTGTCGCCCTCGAAGGGGCGCTGAAACTCAAGGAAATCTGCTACATTCACGCCGAAGGCTTCGCCGCCGGAGAACTCAAACACGGCCCCATCGCCCTGGTGGACGAGGGGCAGCCCGTCATCGTCATCGTGCCGACCCCGCGCCGCCCCGAGCTGCACGGTAAGGTCCTGGCCAACATCGCCGAGGTCCGCGCTCGCGGCGCCCGCACGATCGTGGTCGCCGAGGAAGGGGACACCTCCGTCGATGAGTTCGCAGAGGTCGTTTTCCGCGTGCCCCCCGTGCCGACCCTGTACGCGCCACTCCTGACCGTCGTGCCGCTGCAGATTTTCGCGTGCGAACTCGCCACAGTCAAGGGGCTGGACGTCGACCAGCCGCGCAACCTTGCCAAGTCCGTGACCGTGGAATAGCCACCCGCGCGGGGTGGGCGCCCCGTGAACGTTCCCGGGCCTCGTTCCTCATCCAGGGACGAGGCCCGGGCTGCGTCGTGTGGCTGGGCAGCGGTCACCCACACCTGAGTGTGCTGCACCATTGATGAGAGCTGATCCGGTGAACGGATTGACGGTGAGCCTGTGAAACAGTAGCCAAAACCGTGATTGGCTGTGCACAGGTGGGGCAGGTTTCGACTAGCGTGGAAGAGGTGGCGGCCAGCCCGCCGCGCTCAACAACACAAGCAAGCTCCGGCCTCGTCAATCGGGGCCGCGACCACCCCAGGAGGTGCGCACATGACCCTGTCCACGATCCTTATCGGCATCCTGCCCTCTGTCTTCTTTGGCGTCGCCACGACGCTCATGGGCAAGACCGGCGGCTCGGACCGCCAGCGAGTCATGGGCGCCGTCCTCGGCGGCCTGCTCATGGCCGCCGTCGCCACTCCCTTCCTGCACCCCGCGTGGACGCCGCTGAACCTGGGCGTCTCCTTCCTGACCGGCCTGCTCCTGGGCGTCGGCGTGTGCGACCAACTGCGCTCCTATTCGGTCCTGGGTATGAGCCGCACGATGCCGCTGTCGACCGGCGGTCAGCTGGTCCTCATGTCCCTGGCGGGCATCGCGATCTTCGGCGAGTGGCTCCACGGCGGGGCGCTGCCCTACGGTATCGCCGCGATCATCGTCCTGATTGTCGGCATCTGGTTTCTGTCCCGCTCCGAGTCGGGCTCTGACGCGGCGTCGCTGGACTGGAAGCGCGGCGCGTTCCTGCTGACGACCTCCACGCTGGGCCTCGTCGCTTTCCCGCTCATCATCAAGTGGTTCGGCATCCAGCCCGCCGAGTTCCTGCTGCCTCAGGCGATCGGCTACACCGTGTACTGCGCGATCTTCTTCGCGATCCAGGGGCGCGGCGGCGTCGACCCTGAGGATTCGCTGCGCCACCGCCGTATGCTCCCCTCGACCTTCAACGGCGTCCTGTGGGGCACCGCGATCCTGCTCCTTCAGCTCAACTCGAACAACCTGGGGGCGGGCACCGGCTTCACGCTCTCCCAGCTGGGAATCCTGATCTCGACGCCTCTGGGAATCCTCTGGCTCCACGAGACCCGCACGCGCAAGGANCCCGCCGCGCCGATCGTGGCCCCCAGCTCCGCACCGTAGGTCGCGCCGGCCCAACTGGCGACACCCGTCGCAACCCCCTTGACTCCGGCGCGCGTGATCTTCTCACCTTCACCCATGTCCGGATGGTTGATGGTGTCGGACTGGTAGGAGTTGTAGGCGTTGATGCCGCCTTCTGCGACGGCTCCGACGACACCGGCTACCTTGCCGACCTTTTCGAGTCCTTCGACGGCACCGGGTATCTTCGGAGCCTCGCCCGCGCGGTGCATTCCGTATCGTGTCCAATTGGACAGGTCGCCTTTCGCGGTGAACTGTTTCCACTTCGATAACTGCGCAAAGTCCTCGGGAGGGGCATAGTGGCCGTTATGGAACCACGCGTGCCCAGCGCGCCACGTGTTGCTAACAAGGTCAGCCCAACCGCCTGCGACGCCCGGCGCCGTGGCAAGGGGATGTTCGGAACTGGGAATGAAGTTCCCCTTGAACTGGTCCATGAGCGCCCGAAGAGTTTTGTCCCATATGGTTGCGTCCACGTTGCTCAGAGCAGTGGCAAACTCTTGCTCTGCTGTGCGCTGTAGGCTCTGAACGCCACTGAGCTGTGAGCGAGCGGAGTAGTAGGAGCTGACGTTCGCAGAGGGCGCGTTAGCCTGAAGCGTGACCGTGCAATTTGTGTAGTCGCCACTGACTAAGAGACCAGCTGCCTGCGCATCGGTGACGAGCTCCTTATACTTCTCGCGTACGACGCCCATCGCGCCCGCGAAGGAGCCAAGGGCAGAACGGAGCTTCGCGGCCTGTGCGCTTACGTCCGCGCACACGTCGGATAGACTCGAGTAATCATCCGTGATGACCGGGACACACGTCGCGCTTTGATGCGACATGAGGTCCCTTGCCCCTCGGATGTTAGTATCGGCGTCTGTCAGCTTCTGGTCAAAAGTAGTGAACTGAGAATCAGCTGCCGATGCGGCGTTGGGATCTACCGAGAAAGCCCATGAAAATGACTGCTCCGCGTTCGGGGTCGCGTTCGGGGCGGGGCCAGGTGAGGGGCATGGCGTGCTCATTGCGTTGCCTCGGACGGTGTGCATTCCATGGGTAAACTCCCGATTTCTCTACAGCGCACGGAACTTTAACATTCGGTAGTTTACACCGCTCGGTTGCTCTGTGCGAAGACTTCGTCCATCCTGCGAGGATGAATCCGTCCCTTCGGTTGTCCACTGGTTGTTCTCGCATGCGTCGTCATTCTCTCACCTGTAGTGCAACGCTCGCACTCGATGACACGTCTGCAGGCGATGGCGACGCATCGGGCCAACGAAAGATTCAGTAGGCAGGCCGTGATGAAGATTATTGTGAAACAATGTGCGCATGTTAACACTTGATGGTCCATCTGTGACATTCGAGCAGGCGCGCGCAATCGAAGAACAGTTTGTCTGCGAGGCCGCGCAGATCGATGACCCGGACCTGTACATGCGCCAGGTTGGTGACGCGGTTGCGCACCGTGTTGCCCTTCTCGTGGCAGACGCGGCCCCTCTGCCGAACGAATCTCACGGACCCGTCATGCCAGGCCCGCGGGTGGACGTTGTTGCCTTCGTCGGTGGAGGCGACAACGGTGGCGATGCACTCTACGCCTGCGCGACACTGGCCGATATGGGTCTCTCGGTGGCGGCGATCCTGCTCAAGCGCAAGCGCCATACCCGTGCTCTGCGCGCCGCCAGACAAGCCGGGGTACAGGTCACGGACCTCAAAGGTGGTTCGATCACTACGATCTTTGACTCTCCACAACTTTCCCTGGTGGCATTCGCGAAAGTGTGGATCGACGGCATCGTTGGCATCGGTGGGAAGGGGGCCCTCAAGGGGAACCTCGCTGAGGCTGTTGAGTATCTCAACGGATTCTCGAGCCTGACGCGCCCCGCCGTTGTGTCGATTGATGTGCCGTCGGGCCTGACTGACGATGAAGGTCGGGTGAAGGGCGCCGTCATGCGTGCCACGCACACGATGGCCGTGGGCACCTTCAAGCGCGCCCAGATCCTGGCGCCCGCCGCGCAATACTGCGGCGCGCTGTCTCTTATCGAGATGGAATGGACGGGGCTGAGCGGTTTCCTACCACCCGACGACGGTGCGAGCGCCNTGACGGGCCTCCACCTGAGCGAGGCGGGTGCGCGGCACCGGGATTCCCGGCCGCGCGCCCGTTCGTCGTTGTCACGGCGGCCCGTTGCGGTTTGGTGACGTCGGCCTTGTTCAGGAATGCGGGGGCCTGACAGAACAGTTATCAGAATGTGTCTCCGCCGCGTTCTGCGAGAATGCGTTCAATGTCTGCATCTGGGAGGGGCTTACCCGTTGCGTCTAGTAGGCCGTGACGCTTCAAGTACTGATAATACGGATCAGCAAAACGAGGCAGAGGAAACGGCAACAAATACACGACACCAATGACAAGGGCGAGCAGACCAGCAGCCCCGAACGAGTACCAGAGGAATGTGGGAGCTCCGATCTTCTGCAGGAGCATCCCAAATCCGGCACCGAGGAACATGAGGCCGACGCAGGGGCGCAGTATTGCTTGAGCGCTGCGCGTGGGGGACATTGCCGCAGACATCCTCCGCCACGATCTGGCAAGTGGCGAGTCTGTGTATGTCTCGAACCACCACGCATGAATAAGGAGGCAACCAAACACTACGCAGCCAATTCCGCCCCACATGTTTCGTGTCCTTTCCGAACGCCCTACACGCTCCGTCAGCTATATGGTCCCTTGAGTGGGTATGCGCGCAGCGTCGGGTTGGTCCAATTGTTCGTTCGTATCACCTTGGTTACTTTCGTGATGCCGTGAGGTAGCGTACGGATGCTACGATGTCGGCTTTATTTTTATCGTCGATTTCTCGAAATGCTTTGTCCGCGCGGTCTACTCCCTCTTGCATGAAGCCGAGAACCTGCGCTATAACGCTCACGGCATGCGTGATCTTGTTGACCTTCTCATCCAGGGTAGCTTGATGCTCGCTGCCTGTTGCGGGCGAATTGAGCGTGATCTCTTGCATCGTCGTCTGTGCCGAGGCGGCGTCTTGTTGGGCTTTGCTCACTTCACCGAAATCCCACGAAATCATGCCGGTTCACTATCCTTTGTATCGCCAGAGTGGGGCGTGAAGAGTTGTGCAAGCTGCCCCCACAGGACGGTTTGGAGGACGGGTTCCATAGTGGCTTGCTCGTCGGAAGAATCGTCCTGTGGTGGAGTGACCAGGTAGGAACCCGTGGGGGTAGAGAGGGCACTGAGTGTAGCCCAGGGGACCACGCCGTTGGGGGTGATATTGTCGCGGGTCCAGGTGGTGTATTCCCAATGGCCGTTGAGCAGGGCATGGGAGAAGAGAGAGCTAGCGGGCCCGAAGGTGGTTAGGTGGGACAAAATGGCCTGGGCGGTGTCAAGGTTGCCGTCGGTGGCGGCCTCGATGAACTCTGTGGGCAGGTAGGGCGGTCCGTCGAAGGTCTCGGGGCGCGGGCCGAGCGGGGAGTTCGCGGCGACGACGTGGGGGATTTCCTCGGTGTCGATACGGTAGACGTGGATCTTTTCACCCCGCGCGCGAGCGACAGTGGCGTAGGGGCGGCCCAGCCAAATTCGTAGGTTGCGGTGGGTTGGTTGGGTGGGGGTTAGGGACGCCATCGTCATGATGGCGCTGGCCTGGTTCATGGGTTCCCACAGGGCCACCGCCGTTTCGCTGAAGCCGTTGCCGTCGACGGCGGGCGTTGTGCTAAGGCCCAGGTCGCGGGCGGTGTTGAGTTGGTCGGCTTGGGGGATGTTGCGCGGGGCCAGGGATAGGAATGCCATTGCCTGTTCGCTGGGGAGGCTCAGGGCGGGGCGGAAGGAGTCGTTGGGGCTCATAGGGCGACCTCAATGGTGGGAACGATGGTGACGATGTCGTCGGCAACGAAGGGGAACTGGTCGGTCGTTGACGTGGCCGTCGCCGTGACGAGGAAACGCTGGCCGCCCTGGGAGCGGTGGACCCACGCCCACTGGCACATCGTGATGGGTACCGTTCCCTCAATGTAGATGCCGGTGCGCAGGAAAGCGCCGCTCGGGGTAGCGGGCCACGCCATGTCCTCCAGCATGATGAAACCGCCGATGTCTTGACGAATCAGGCGCGCCGAGTCGGCCAGGACCACCGCGTCGTCCTGATCGTCAGGGATAGTGGTGGCCACGGTCATGATCGTGGCCGCGAAACTGTGGGTGGGGTCAAGAGGACCGGCCAAGCCACCAAGGACACGCGTGCCTGCCTGCGTGCCAGTCGGGGCGATAGCCGCGAAGGCCTCCTCGGGCAACACAGACCACCGATCGGGAGCCTGATAAGAACAAGTCATGAGAATGTATCTCCTTCGCGCTGAGCAAGAATGCGTTCAATGTCTGCATCCGGGAGGGGCTTACCCGTTGCGTCCAGCAGGCCGTGACGCTTCAAGTACTGATAATACGGATCAGCGAAACGAGGCAACGGCAGGGGCAACAGGTACACCACGCCAATAACGAGGAAGAGTAAGGCAAGGAACGCGAACAGGGTAAGGAGCGGTGTCGGTGCGCCGACCTGCTCGAGGACCACACCTACCCCTCCGAAGACAAGCATGAGCCCGGTGCAGGGACGCAGCATCGCCTGTGCGTTGCGCGTGGGGGACATTGCCGCAGACATCCTCCGCCACGACCTGGCAAGCGGCGAATCAGTGTACGTCTCCATCCACCACGCATGGACAATGAGCGCGCCGAGAACCGCTCCCGCAACAGAAAACCACATATCGCTATCCTCCAAACCACTTGGCGACGCGACTCACCAGGTGATCGTTAGCATAATCAGCTAACATACCGCCGGCCTTGCTTGCTACGAATCCGCCGACGACACCTCCGATGACGCCTCCGACAACAATACCGACCGGTCCGCCCGCCGCGCCGATCGTGGCCCCCAGCTCCGCACCGTAGGTCGCGCCGGCCCAACTGGCGACACCCGTCGCAACCCCCTTGACTCCGGCGCGCGTGATCTTCTCACCTTCACCCATGTCCGGATGGTTGATGGTGTCGGACTGGTAGGAGTTGTAGGCGTTGATGCCGCCTTCTGCGACGGCTCCGACGACACCGGCTACCTTGCCGACCTTTTCGAGTCCTTCGACGGCACCGGGTATCTTCGGAGCCTCGCCCGCGCGGTGCATTCCGTATCGTGTCCAATTGGACAGGTCGCCTTTCGCGGTGAACTGTTTCCACTTCGATAACTGCGCAAAGTCCTCGGGAGGGGCATAGTGGCCGTTATGGAACCACGCGTGCCCAGCGCGCCACGTGTTGCTAACAAGGTCAGCCCAACCGCCTGCGACGCCCGGCGCCGTGGCAAGGGGATGTTCGGAACTGGGAATGAAGTTCCCCTTGAACTGGTCCATGAGCGCCCGAAGAGTTTTGTCCCATATGGTTGCGTCCACGTTGCTCAGAGCAGTGGCAAACTCTTGCTCTGCTGTGCGCTGTAGGCTCTGAACGCCACTGAGCTGTGAGCGAGCGGAGTAGTAGGAGCTGACGTTCGCAGAGGGCGCGTTAGCCTGAAGCGTGACCGTGCAATTTGTGTAGTCGCCACTGACTAAGAGACCAGCTGCCTGCGCATCGGTGACGAGCTCCTTATACTTCTCGCGTACGACGCCCATCGCGCCCGCGAAGGAGCCAAGGGCAGAACGGAGCTTCGCGGCCTGTGCGCTTACGTCCGCGCACACGTCGGATAGACTCGAG
>NZ_LT635862.1:64860-170154 GCF_900128465.1 Actinomyces bouchesdurhonensis
CATGGCGCCCCTAACCCCCCCCCGCCGCGTCCAAGACCTCGTGCTAGCCGCCGAGCCGGGCGTCGTCATGGTGGGCGGGCGCATCCAGGCGGCCCTCATCGGCCCTGGTTTGGATGAAGACCGCCGTGAGGATGCTCTCGAACTGGCTCAATTCTGTGGCCATTGTGGGATGCCGCTCGTTATCGATGCGTGGGCCCTCGACCTGGTCCCCGATCTTGCTGACGTCATCAACCCTGAAGTGACGGTCCTCACGCCACACCATGGGGAGGCCGCGCGCCTGCTCACCAGTCTGGGCGCGCCGACCGCCAGAGAAGACGTATCAGCGGACCCACTCCGCTACGCGAACCTCCTCCACGAGGCCACGGGATGCCACATCGTCCTCAAGGGTCCCATCACGGTCGTTCGTTCCTTCGAATACGCGGACATGCTCCGTGACCAGGCGCTGTTGGCGAGCTTCATCAACCCGGAGTCGGGCTTCCCCGACCTGGACAGCATGGAACAAAACGTCGTCCGCCGCGACTCCACGGTGGTCGCGCCGACCACCACGTCGTGGGCGGGGGTTGCCGGCAGCGGCGACGTCCTGGCTGGCCTGACCGCCGGCATCCTGGCGCGCCCGGTCAGAGACGAGGGGGCGCTGCCCGGACCCGACGGGAAGGCGCAGGCTGTTACGCCTGAGCGACTGGCCACAGCCGTATGGATCCATGGAAGAGCGGCGACGATGGCTGCCGACCGGTACGACGGTCGTGCCCCCATCCAGGCGCGCGACATTGCCGACGCGATCCCGGAGGTCTTCGCCATACCAGGGTTCTGAGATGGGCGGTCACGGGGCTGAGCGCACCGCATCCGTGGACCGGCCAAGCGGCGGGGAGGGGTGCGCGTGAGATACTAGGGGAGTGACTTCCACGAACGAACNGCCGCATCATCCTGCGCGCGCACGGACACCGCTGGGACGGCATCCTCGACGCGCTCGTCGCCGCCCACGGGGGAACGCGTATCAACCAGGCCGGGATGCCCGGCGCGGACACGGAACCGGGTGCCAACGCTCCTGCCAGCGACGAGCGTACCCGCGGCGAGTAGGATTTCAGCGTGCGAGAGATAGCCCTGGACACCCAAGCCGCAACCGTCGTCGCCATCATCGATGAGGGTCGTGTCGTCGGTCGCGCCCGCAACGACTCCGGGCGACGCCACGCCGAATCCATCACTCCGCTCGTGCGTGCAGCACTGGAAAACGCGGGACTTCCTCCTACCCTGGCCAACGCGGGGATTGACCGCGTGCTCGTGGGCACCGGTCCAGCCCCCTTCACAGGACTGCGCGCTGGCCTCGTCTCAGCCCGCGTTCTCGCCCGCGTCGCCGACGTTCCCGCATACGGGGTCTGCTCGCTGGATGTCATCGCCCGCCAAGGCCTGGACGTGCTGGCCCCCGAGACCCGCGTCTACGCGATCGCCGACGCGCGCCGCCGAGAACTCTACTGGGGCTCCTACGTTGCCGCCGGGCCCAACGACGTTACCCTCGAAGGACGCCTCGAAGTCGGTGACGTCTCCACCCTGCTCTCCGCCATGCACAGCGCACCCGGCCTCGTGGTCGCCGGAGCGCCCGTCCCCGCGCACTCAGCCTCGGCCCTGGCGCGCGTCGACGTCGGCCCCCAGGTGGAACTCGATCCTGCCGTCATGAGCCGCCTCGTCGCCACGCGGCTGGCCCACGGTCAGGGGGACCGCCTGCGAACCGACCCTCTCTACCTGCGTCGGCCCGACATTCAGGGCCAGCCCGCCGCGCGCCTATGATCAGCCAGCTGCGCGTCGCCGATCTTCGCGACCGCGATCTCTTCGCTGCCTTGGAAGCCGAGGTCTTCCCTGAGGACCCCTGGACTCCCATCATGATCGCCGAGGAACTCTCCTCGCCTGCCTCACGCTACTGGATCGCGACCGACGAGGCCGGGGTTCCCATCGGGTACGGCGGCGTGAAAGTTGGCGCAGACCAAGCGGACGTGATGACGATCGGCGTGCGCGAGTGCGCGCGCGGACAAGGCGTCGGCGCCGCCATCCTTGATGTCCTTCTCGCGTGGGCGAGTAAGGCCGGGGCCGTCGATATTTTCCTGGACGTGCGCCCCTCGAACGAAGGAGCCATCGCTCTTTACAAGTCACGTGGATTCACCGACATTGGGCGCAGGCCGCGCTACTTCCGCAACCCTGTCGAGGATGCCCTCGAAATGCGCGCATCCCTGCCCGGACCGGGCGCAGGGGCCGTCACCAAATAGGAACCGTCCGCATCACATTATTCGGCTATCGAAAGCTCAGTATCGGCAGCGTTAAACAGGGGTTATTTTCGACGCGTGAAGGTTCGTGGGAGGAGGCATAAACCGCGGGAAATAGCGGAAAATGACACGGTGTCAACGCGCGCTTTGCCAGGCCTCGTGCGATAGTCCTACAACCGGCGCTGACCACGCCGATATGCTTTCAAACATGGCCACTCAAAATGTCGCAACGAAGAAGCGCCGCGCGTGGACCACCAGCGTCTTTATGAAGCAGCTGATGGCCGTCTCGGGCTTCGTCTTCGTTTTCTTCTTGCTGTTCCACTCCTACGGCAACCTCAAGATGTTCCTGGGCGCGCAGGTCTACAACGACTACGCGCACTGGCTGCATGAAGAGGCTTTCGTGCCGATCTTCCCGCACGGCGGATTCATCTGGGTCTTCCGCGCCGCCATGGCGCTGATGCTCATCATCCACCTGTGGGCTGCCGCCTACACGTGGAGGCGCTCCCGTCGCGCTCGCTCCACCCGCTACGTTGTGAAGAAGTCCGTCACGGATTCCTACGCTGCGCGCACCATGCGCATGAGCGGCATCATCATCCTGCTGGTGCTGATCTTCCACATCGCTCACTTCACCACCGTGAGCCTGCCCGCGAAGATCGCGAACTTCGGCGCTGACGTCACCACGCCCTACGATCGCATGATCCACTCTTTCCAGTCGCCGGTCCTCGTGATTCTCTACGCCGTGTTCGTTGGCTGCGCCTGCATCCACGTCTCCCACGGCTTCTGGTCCATGTTCCAGTCGCTCGGATGGGTGCGCCCCGCGACCCGCAACCCCCTGGTCGTTCTCTCGGGATTCGTTGGCCTGCTCATCTTCGTGATGTTCATGGCCCCGCCCGTCGCCATCGTCACCGGCTTGATCCACTGAGGAAGGGCACGCAATCATGACCGACACACTCATCCACGGTCTCTACCGTGAAGGCGACAAGATCGCGGACACCAAGGCTTCCCACGACGTCCCGATCGCGCAGCGCTGGGCGCGCCGCCAGTTCGAAGCCGCCCTGGTTAACCCCGCTAACCGCCGTAAGCTGCGCGTCATTATCGTCGGCTCCGGCCTGGCAGGCGGCGCAGCAGCCGCATCGCTGGGCGAAATGGGTTACAACGTCGACTGTTTCTTCTACCAGGATTCCGCCCGCCGCGCGCACTCCATTGCCGCGCAGGGTGGTATCAACGCCGCGAAGAACTACCGTAACGACAACGATTCCGTCTACCGTCTGTTCTACGACACAGTCAAGGGCGGCGACTACCGTGCCCGCGAAGACAACGTCTACCGGCTCGCTGAGGTGAGCGCGAACATCATCGACCAGTGCGTCGCCCAGGGTGTTCCTTTCGCCCGCGAGTATGGCGGCCTGCTCGACAACCGTTCCTTCGGTGGCGTCCAGGTCTCCCGTACCTTCTACGCGCGCGGCCAGACCGGTCAGCAGCTGCTGATCGGCGCATACCAGGCGCTCGAACGCCAGGTCGCGGCCGGCACCGTCACCGAGCACTCACGCCACGAGATGGTCGAACTCATCGTCGACGAAGGTAAGGCGCGTGGCATCATCGCCCGCGACATGTCCACCGGCAAGCTGGAGACCTTCATCGCCGACGCGGTCGTCCTGGCCACCGGCGGCTACGGCAACGTGTTCTTCCTGTCCACCAACGCGATGGGCTGCAACGCGACCGCCATCTGGCGTGCCTACCGTAAAGGCGCATACTTCGGCAACCCCTGCTTCACGCAGATCCACCCGACCTGCATCCCCCAGCACGGAGACCAACAGTCGAAGCTGACTCTGATGTCGGAATCGCTGCGTAACGACGGTCGCATCTGGGTTCCCAAGCGCGCTGAAGACTGCGAGAAGGATCCACGTCAGATTCCCGAAGAGGATCGCGACTACTACCTGGAGCGCATCTACCCCTCCTTCGGTAACCTCGTGCCCCGCGACATCGCGAGCCGCCAGGCCAAGAACATGTGCGACGAAGGCCGCGGCGTCGGCCCGAAGATCGACGGTGTCGCTCGCGGCGTCTACCTCGACTTCTCCGAAGCCATCCAGCGCATGGGTAAGGCCGCCGTCTCCGCCAAGTACGGCAACCTTTTTGACATGTACGAGCGCATCACGGGCGACAACCCCTACGAGGTGCCCATGCGCATCTACCCTGCCGTGCACTACACGATGGGTGGCCTGTGGGTCGACTACGACCTCGAGTCGAACCTGCCCGGCCTGTACGTGGCCGGCGAGGCGAACTTCTCCGACCACGGAGCGAACCGCCTGGGAGCCTCCGCGCTCATGCAGGGCCTGTCGGACGGATACTTCGTCCTGCCCAACACAATCAACGATTACCTGGCGCACTGCTTCCACCTGCCCAAGCTCGACAAGAACTCGCCCTCCGTCAAGGAAGCACTCGAGTCGGCGCAAAAGCGCATCGACACCCTCATGTCGGTGAACGGCACCCGTTCCGTGGACTCCTTCCACAAGGAACTGGGCAAGATCATGTGGGAGTACTGCGGCATGGAGCGCACCGAAGCCGGCTTGAAGAAAGCCATCGGTCTGATCCGCGAGCTGCGCGCCGACTACTGGAAGAACGTTCGCGTCCCCGGCAAGTCGATCGGTGAACTCAACCAGTCCCTCGAGAAGGCCGGTCGCGTTGCCGACTTCATGGAGCTGGGCGAACTCATGTGCATTGACGCCCTGCACCGTGAAGAGTCGTGCGGTGGCCACTTCCGCGCGGAGTCCCAGACTCCCGAGGGCGAGGCCCTGCGTCACGACGACAAGTTCCTGTACGTGGCGGCCTGGGAGTTTGCCGGCGACGGCCAGCCCCCGATCCTCCACAAGGAAGACCTGATTTACAACGACATCGAGCTGAAGCAGCGGAGCTACAAGTGAACCTGACACTGAGGATTTGGCGCCAAAACGGTCCGACAGACAAGGGCGCAATTCATGAATACCAGGTGAAGGGAATCTCGGAAGAGTCCTCGTTCCTGGAGATGCTCGACGTCTTGAACGAAGAGCTCTTCGCACGAGGCGAGGAACCTATCGCCTTCGATTCCGACTGCCGCGAGGGCATTTGCGGTCAGTGTGGCATCGTTATCAACGGTATCGCTCACGGCCCGGAGGTCACCACGACCTGCCAGCTGCACATGCGTTCCTTTAAGGACGGCGACGTCATCACGATTGAACCGTGGCGCGCGTCGGGCTTCCCGGTCATCAAGGACCTGGTGGTCAACCGCTCCGCCCTGGATCGCATCATTCAGGCCGGCGGCTACATCTCCGTCAACACGGGTGCAGCCCCGGACGCCCACGCGACCCCCGTCCCGAAGCAGGACGCGGATCGCGCGTTCGAAGCTGCCGCATGCATCGGCTGCGGCGCGTGCGTCGCTGCCTGCCCGAACGCCTCCGCGATGCTCTTCACCTCCGCGAAGGTCACTCACCTCGGCCTGCTCCCGCAGGGCAAGCCTGAGAACTACAGGCGCGTCGTCGCCATGCTCAACCAGATGGATGAGGAGGGCTTCGGTTCCTGCTCGAACATCGGCGAGTGTGCGGCGGTGTGCCCCAAGCAGATCCCGCTTGACGTGATCGCAAACCTTAACCGCCAGCTCGGAAAGGCTGCCTTCAAAGGCATCTGACCTACCGGAGTGGCTACGGGCCCGGCGCACCTCGGTGCGCCGGGCCTTTGAGCACCGCAGCCTCCCATGTTTCGACGTCAGGGCTATCGGGTTCTTTGCACGTGGGTGCGTCCTTGCGTCTTCGTCTTGTTCCTCGCCCGTCATGACCCGTCAGGGGTTGGTCGAGGGTCCTGTGGCTGGCGAAAGACGCTTGCGAGTGCGATTTGGGCGTATCATGGTGAGACGTCATCGGCTCAGAGAGGAGTTCCGCCATGCAATTTGATGAAACTGGTCCGAACACGCATACGCGTCGTTACTGGGTCAGCGCAACTATCGGGATTGGCGCGATGATCGTTTTCGCTCTCCTGTCAATCCTGTTGCTCGTGGGTGTCGTTTTCGGCTCCCCCCAGGTCAAACCCGTCGCCGATTCGCTTTTCCCGTGGTCGCTGCTGGTGTTCGCCGTCGCTGGGGTCGCGATGTTCGTCGCGAACGCGCGGTCTGGTAAAGACAACGACGAATAGCCGATCAACGGCGTACGGCGACGGCGCGCGCACCGACTTACACTAGAGGACGTGAGTGAACCCCTGGTCCTAGGTATTGAGTCAACGTGCGACGAAACTGGTGTCGGCTTGGTGCGTGGCACACAGTTGCTGGTCGACCGCACGGCCACATCGATGGATGAGTATCCCCGCTACGGTGGCATTATTCCGGAGATCGCGTCGCGCGCGCACCTGGAGTCTTTTCTGCCGACCCTTGACGCGGCTTTTAACGAGGCCGGGGTGACTCTCGCGGATGTGGACGCGGTCGCGGTCGCCGCTGGACCCGGCCTGGTCGGGTCGTTGACGGTTGGTATTTGTGCGGCCAAGGCCCTGGCCTCTTCCCTGGGCAAGCCGCTGTATGGCGTCAACCATGTCATCGGTCACCTCGCGGTCGACAAGCTCGCGGAGGGGCCGCTGCCGGATCATTTCATTGGTTTAGTTGTTTCGGGCGGGCACTCGAACATTCTGGAGGTTCGAAACATTGCGACGGATGTCGTCGAGTTGGGCGGCACGCTGGACGATGCCGCTGGCGAAGCTTTCGACAAGGTCGGTCGTCTTCTCGGCTTGCCCTACCCGGGTGGCCCGCACGTGGATCGCCTGTCGCAAGAGGGCGATCGTGAGGCGATTCGCTTCCCGCGTGGCCTGGCCGCGGGTAAGGACAAGGAACGCCACAAGTACGACTTCTCGTTCTCGGGCCTGAAGACCGCGGTCGCCCGCTACATCGAAGGAACGCGGGATTCCGGCGAGCAGCTTCGCAGCGAGGACGTGTGTGCCGCGTTTTCCGAGGCCGTCAATGACTCCTTGACGGCCAAGGCAGTTCGCGCGGCGTTAGACACGGGTTGCAACACGATCGTCGTGGGCGGCGGATTCTCCGCAAATTCCCGCCTGCGTGCGTTGCTTACGCAGCGAGCGCAGGCCGTCGGCGTCCAGGTGCGTATGCCTCCGCTGCGTTTCTGCACGGATAACGGCGCCCAGATCGCGGCTATCGGTTCGGAGCTGGTGGCTGCGGGCCTGCCTCCGTCGGACTGGGATTTCTCGCCGGATTCCGGCATGGAACTCACGACGACCTACGTTCCCCCACGCGCCTGAACGTGTGGGGTTGTGCTCAGCGCAGCCCCTCCATGATGGATTCGGCGACAGAACCCCACGAGGTGTAGAAGCCACCTGCCATGTTCGCGCACACGCCGATGAGTGCGGCGCCGGCGAGCGCCGCAGCACTGAGGCAGCCGAGACGCGCCAGGTAGGTGACGCATGCCGCGATCGGGCGGGGGAGCGAAGCGATGATCCGCGGCATGGGTAGCCGAAAGAACCGGGAACGGGCGGCGACCTGGTCGGTGTCTCCCACCAGGAAGGTACGCCACGTCCCCCCGAAGCGCCAGGTCGCTGTCACGAACGCGGCGGTCGCCAGGATCAACACAATGAGAGCCAACACTCCGTTCGGGGCGGTGGGCCGCTCCGAACGCGTCACGGTCGTGGCCGGCACGATGGACGCGTAGGCATCGGAGGCCTGGGCGACCTGCGCGGTTGGTGCCGCCCCCACTGCGGTGGCGACCCGATCGGAAGACCCCCACCAGGCCAGCATCGTTGGGATGTGCTCACGCCATAGTGGCCCGGCGTGTCCGCCGGTGGGAGGCACGTCCGTTGTGACAGTATCGGGCGCCTTTACGGCCTCGGCCATCTTGATAGCCGCGGGTGCTCCACCCGCCCCGTCATCAGCGGCCGCCATCGCGTAGATGCGTAACCCGTCGGGGACTCGTTTGGCCAGCATGGTGGATAGCGTGTTGTCTGCCAGGTACTGGTCGCCCTGGTTGGTCATCTGTCCCTCAATTTGGGTGTCGTAGCCCGACAGTGAGGCGGCCGATCCGAAGGTCTGCGGCGTGCGCATGGCGGTCCACACCGCACAGTACGCTCCGGCAGAGAAACCGCCGAGCATCCACGCGTCGCGCTTGTCGGAGGCGCCGGGGAAGTTGTGACGGATGAACGCCGGTATCTCGCGTGCCGCCCACGTGTAGACGGCGGGGCGTCCTTCGATGTCCGCGCAGTCGTGCGCTTCCTCGTCGACGCTTAGGGAAGGCACGACGATGATGGTTGGCGGGATAATCCCGGCGTCGATGGCGTTGTCCAGAGCTTCCTGGACGTGAGCGCCCTGGGTGGTGCCGTCGGCTTCGCCCGGGTATCCGTGGAGTAGTTCAATGACTGCGTAGGTTTTGCCGTCTGTGGGGGAGTAGTCGCGGGGGGCGATGACGAAGACGGGCAGCGTGATACCGCTGATCGGACCTGTCCACGTGGTAGTGAGCATCCCGTCGTCGGTCCGCGTGAATGTTGCGTCGAGGGAGGCCGGGTCGATCGGCTGGTTGGCGATGGTTGCTTCACCCCCGGACTGTGCGTCCTCGCCCACGATGGTTGACGCGATGAGTTCTCCGAGATCGCCGCTGGTCTTAACGAGACCGAGGGAACGATTGAGAACAAGTGCGCCGCTGGAGGTGACGAGGAGCATAGGCACGAGGATGAGGGCTGCGCGACCCAGCCGGTGCCTCGCGGTTCGAGGAAAACGCCGGGGTGCCCAGCGCGGCAGCAGGAAAGCTCCGACGAGGAGAGAGAAGACGGCGAGCGCGGCGACGACTGTGAGGGTGTGCAGCGAGGTTAAAGAAAGCGAAGCGAGAAGGGACATGGTCAGTCCTTCGAGGAGGTGGCGGATGCGGCGGGGCGCTGCGTGGCGCGGGCCGAGCGCAGGTCACCGACACCCTTCGCGGCGAGCTTGGCGAGACCACCGGTCACGGAAGCTAACAGGGTGAGGGTTTGGGCGGGGGAGACCGAGGGAACGTAGGCGTGCGAGATTGCCAGTCCGACGGTGGCCAGCGCGGTGGGTTCGGGGACTGCCAGGTACAGGGGTTGCGTGCGCGGCTTGAACTTGCGCTTGAAGGCGTGCAGGGACGTGAACCCGTAGAGCGGCTCCATGATCGCCGCCAAAGCGTCGGTGAGGGGGCCGAAAACGGACGTGTCGTCCGCGGAGCGCCTCAGGGGTGCGCCGGACAAAGACAATAACTCTAGGCCTTCCTCCTGGGCGGACAGGGCCGCCTTACCGATGAGGAACTCGATGGCGGGGCGCCAGCCGGTTGTGCGGCGACGCATAACGTCGAGCGTGAGTCCGATGATCTTCCCGCCGCGATAGACGGGCAGCCATGAGGTGACTGCGTGGATCGTAGAATCAGCGTCGATCGCGACGAGGATACGGGTTTCGGGGACGGCGAGTTCGCGCACGCCGCCGAGCGTGAAACCCATTTCGGGCAGGGCCTTGTCGGAACTCCACGCTTGCGAGATAACGGTGATCTGGTCCTTCCACCCCTGCGGACATTCGTCCCAGGTGGTCCAGCGGGCCTCAACACCCTCACGGTTAGCGTGGTTTATAGCGGTGCGCACATCCTGGTAGGCCTTTCCCTTGAAAGCAAGGCCAGGCAGATCCAGGAGTGACTCCTCAGCGACCTGCATGATTGTCCAGCCCTGCGCGCGGGCAGCGTCGGCCAAGTCCGCGTGGATGGAATAGAGCGCCGGCGTGAGGCCCGCGGAGGCGGAGAAGGAAGAAAACTCAGCGATCGCCAGGGAGGCTTTGCCCTCCTCGTAGGCGAGGTCGGTGACGGTGAGCGCGACGCCCCCGGCACCCCGGTAGGCGACCCCGGCCTCGTCGAAGGGGGACACCCACACCTGGTTGCCCTCCCAGGTGTTCATCCAACCGAGCGTTCCACCTCCGTGTGCGCGCAGGAGCGGCGTGAGATCGTCGAGCGGCGAGGACGCGGGGACGCGCGGCAGAGCGAGGAGTGCACGCAGCACGAGCGCGAGGGTTCCCGCCCACGCGACGAGGGGCATCCACAGGACGGGAGCCTCAGCCAAGAGAGTCATGGGCACGAGCGAAGGCTCGAAGATCGAAGCTGTCGCCGTGGGCAGGAGCGCGAGGGCGTAGTCGTGGAACACCTGCAGGGGCGTGGCGTTGGGCGCCTCCGAGAGGTCTTCACCCGAGGCCAACGCGGAGAAAGGAATGAACGAGTCGCTTGTGAGGAGCCCGAGCACGAGGACGGTAGCCGCGCACACGGCCATGAGGATGAGCCAGCGGCGCGCCAGCGTCGAGGTCGTGGATGGCGCGGCGTGGATCGTGAAGGATCGGCGCATCCACAAGGTGACGGCGCACAGCGCGACATTGAGGAGGACTGGCATGAGCAGAAGCGAAGCAGCCGTCGTCACCTCGGGGCGCAGGGGATCGTCCGGTCCGTTCCACGCTAGGAGTTCGACGGTGGTTGACGTCAGCGTCGAAATGCCGAGGAGGCCCTGGAGAATGAGAGTGCCAATGTAGGCGGCTCGCCGCCCCTTACGCAGTCCGTAGGCGAAGACAAGCTGCAAGGTGATGGGTGCCAGGCACAGGAGCGTCGTGATGACTCCCGTACGGCCCTCGAGCCACCAAGCCGGCCCGAGCGACCAACGCATTTGCGCGAGGGGACCCTCGGGCGCGGAGGACACGACCGTGAGAGCTGCCGCGCACGCCCAGCACAGGGCAGCAATCGACACGAATTGGCGGCCGGTAGTGATGTCGTCCGATGCGTCGGATTCTGTGCCGCGCACTCCTGCCGCCCGCGCGGCGACCATGCCGGCCAGGAGCGCCCACACGCGCGCGTAGGAGATCGCCGAGCCGAGGATCGCGGAGGAGAGAACGAGGACGCCAATGAGGAGGAAGCGGGCCCTCCACCGCCAGCGCGAACCCAGGGACTGCACGGCAGCTCCCGCCAGAGCGACCAGGATGAGGCTGGTCCCCCACAGGGTTCCCTCACCGATTGCCTGGCCCCATTCTGAGATGGCGCGCTTGAGTAGGGGCAGGGTCGCCCACGTGGCGGCCACGCCGACGACCTGTCCGGACAGGGCCGCTGCCACCCACGCGCGTGTGCCGAGGTGACGTTCGATCGCGCCTCCGGCAACGATCATGGTGACGATGCCGAGCACCGCGGTGGCCAGGAAGTGGCCGGGGACCGCCCCGATGGAGGAGATGATTGACCACCAGTGGGATGAGGAGGGGTTGGCCTCGAGGGTGGCGAATTGGTCGCGCCACACGAAGTAGGTGGCTGAGACTAAGGCGAGGGCGATCGTCACGGCGGCCGTAGCCGGGGCGTGGGAGAGCCAGCGGGCGGTGAGCCGCGCTAGCGAGGAGACGAGGAGCCTCAGAGTTCGTGCCGTCGCGGCCAGTGGGGCGGTGATGCTTCGAAGGGCAGATGTGCGGGGTTCGGGCGAGTCAGTTTCATCCTCAGCCACGGCGGGTTCCTCTCAAACCGTTGTGATGCTTCCGAAGCATAGGATAAACCCGTATGNGGCCGCCGCGACCGCGCGCTGGCGCTCGTAGGCGGCTCCGATCGCCAGGATCGTGTCAAGGCCGGCGAATTCGCGCGCGCATCCCATGTCGGCAGCGATGGGCGCTAACTCTTCGCGCAGGCGCGCAATGCCGTCGCGGGCGCTCTCGGTTGCGCCGTCGCGTGAGACGATGAGAGTCGCGTCCATGCCGTAGCGGGCAGAGCGCCACTTGTTTTCAGCGACGAACCAGTCCGGCAGGAAAGGCAGCGGCTCGCCTGCGTCGTACAGGCGCGAGAAGTGCTCGACGAGGACGTGGGTGAGGGCCGCGAAGACACCGACCTCGGTTGCGTTCGTCGCCGCGTCGTACACGCGGTTCTCGATCGTGCCGAAGGCGGGCGAGGGGCGAATGTCCCAGCGGACTTCGTCGAAGCCCTCGATGACGCCCGTACGGATCATGTCGTCCGTGTAGGACTCCAAATCCTCCCACGTGTCGAACTGGCGGGGAATGCCGGCGGTGGGCAGCTGCTGGAAGACCATCGCGCGGTTGGAAGCGTATCCGGTGTCCTCGCCTGCCCAGAAAGGGGAGGACGCGGAGATGGCCTGGAGGTGGCCGAGATGGGCGGTTAGCGCCGCCTGAATCGGCAGGATCTTCGCACGGTCCTCGATGCCGACGTGGACGTGGACCCCGTACAGGAGCATTTGGTGGCCCCAGTAGGCGGTGCGCTCGACGAGCTGGGCGTAGCGCTGGGAGTCGGTGACGCGCTGGCGGCCGGGGCGCGCGAAGGGATGCGTTCCGGCTGTTGCCAGGTCGATTCTCAGGTCCGAGGCCAAGGGGTGCAGGAAGTCGATGCAGCCGGTGAGGTCGCCGATGCACTCGGCGACGGTCGCGCGAGGCTGTGAGACGACCTCGATCGTGTTGAGGAGCATCTCGCGGTGGATGCCAGGGTACAGCTTTCCGTCGATCGTGGCGCGGTCGATGATCGCGTCCGCGCTCTGACGCAGGTCGTGTGAGTCGCGATCGACCAGTTGGAGTTCCCACTCGATACCGATCGTTGAACGCTGGGAGGAACCGAAGGGCAGGGTCATGATGATCCTTTCGCTGATTGCCTCCATTGTGTCAGGGAGTTCCCCGGTGCCACTCGAGAGCTTCCTTACAGGTTTGCGGGCAACCGCCGACAGATGATCGCCCGGTGGCGTCCCCCCACGCGCGTCGCGATAACTGTCAATTCGGGGTTTGCGCCTGTGAGCTTGAGGGCTTTGCGCAACTCGTCGGGATTGATGTCCGCTCCTCGCTTCTTAATTTCGACGCTGCGGGCGTCTCGCGATCTGAGAGCTGCGGCGATCGCCTTGGAGCGCAGGTTTGTCACTTCGAGGACTTCGAAGCGATCGTAGAAGGGACTGTCAGGCATGTTGTCGCCTGTCAGGTATGCGATCTTGTCGGAGACGATGCCCGCTCCGGCCTGGTGCGCCAGGCGCGCCAGGAGACCTGAACGGATCACCGCTGGGTCTGGCTCTGCGATGATTCGACCCAGGGGAGCGACCTCCACGCGTTCGGCGGGTTCATTTGCCGCCATTGGTTCAGGACAAACGAGGCGGTGGGCCACCCCGGCCTCGTTCAGGAGCAAACACGAGCGGCCGGCGCCTTCCGGCGCGAGGGCAGGGGACCACAGGGAAGCCTCGACGAGCTTTCCATCCACGCTCACCCACTGGGCATGCCAGTGCGCCGGAATGAAGTCATACGCGATGCCCGGCGCCACCTTGACCCCTACTCGATCGATGGTGCGAGCCCAACTGAGAACCGTGGACAGGGGAGGGGACCAGGCCTGCGGGTTCGTGATCCGAGCGGAGCCTCGCGAGGCCCCGGTGCGCCGGGCGGGATCCGCAAAGAGCGCATCAACGCCCTCAGCGGCCAACTCGGCGATGTCCAGGTCCATGACGTCCCCCAAGCGCACCTGGGCGCCCTCGAAGTCCCGCAGATTTGCGGCCACCGCTCCGGCGGCATCCGGGTCGATGTCGACGGCCAGCACGTCGAGACCCAGCCCCGCCATTGCCAGGGCGTCCGCCCCGATCCCGCAGCCCAGGTCGCCCACCCGCGTCGCACCACAGTCGCGGAAACGCTGCGCGTGACGCACTGCCACTACCAGGCGAGTGGCCTGCTCCAGCCCGTCTCGCGTGAAGACCATGTGGGAGGCAACCGGACCGAACTTTGTGCGCGCCGCATGGCGCAGGGCCAGCTGGGTGAGAATGGCTGCCGTTAGTTCCGCTTCGATGCCGCGGGCGCGCAGAGCGCTGCCCAGCTCGGTCAAGGGGATCGGGTTGTTCTCCTGGCGGGCCTGCAGGGAGGCCAGCAGCTCCCAGCCGGGAGAAGAGAGGATCGAGGTCAGGGCGCTCACCGCCCCATTGTCCCATCTCTGCACGGGCGCGTGCGTGCCCGACGCTGCGAGGTGAGCAGTGTGGGCGAATCGCCCAGGGTGAACTGCTTGGCACTCAGGTTGCTCGAGTGCCAGGAGCGCAACTACACTCATGGAGGAAACGCGGGATCGCCCCGCGACCCGGTCCTGCACCTGACCCCCGCGACGGCAGGGAAAGGACGAGCACCTTCGTGACAAAGAGAAAGGGAACGACAATGTCGATCTCCATCAAGCCCCTCGAGGACCGCATCGTCATCCGTCAGGTTGAGGCCGAACAGACCACTGCCTCCGGCCTGGTTATTCCGGATACCGCCAAGGAGAAGCCACAGGAAGGCGAAGTTATCGCCGTGGGTCCTGGCCGCGTCGATGACAATGGCAACCGTATCCCCGTCGACGTTAAGGTCGGCGACGTTGTCATCTACTCGCGCTACGGCGGCACCGAGGTCAAGTACGAAGGCCAGGAATACCAGATCCTGTCCTCGCGCGACGTCCTGGCGATCGTGGAGCGCTGATCGCCTCAGCGGCCAGCCACTTGTGGGGCGGCCCGGAAGATTTTCTTCCGGGCCGCCCCCGTTGTATGCCCAATGCTGGGCGCTGCGTTGCGTTAGGAGACGGCCTCGGCGGCCTGGGCCAGCACGGTGTTACGCACGTAGGATGCGTCGCGGAAGCCGGGGATGTAGGCCTTGTTAATGAAGAGCGTGGGCGTTCCGGTGATACCGGCCTGATGGGCTTGGTCTTTGGCGGAGGCTACCTTGGTGACGGTCATCGGGTCGAGCATGGTCGCGCGGAACTTGTCCAGGTCAGGCACGCCGGCTGTCGCTGCGAAGTCCACGAGGGACTGCTCAGAGTACTGGGGGTGCCCGCTCGGGTCGGCAGCCGCGTACACGGCATCGTGGAATTCCCAGAACTTGCCCTGCTCTGCCGCGGCGATGCCCGCCTGGGCGGCCAGTGGAGACGTTTCGGTGATCTGCGCCAGGTCATACCACTCGATGCGAAGGGTGCCGTCTTCCACCAGGTCGGCCAGCGCGGGGTCGACCTGCTGGGCGAACTTCGTGCAGTAGGGGCACGCGAAGTCGGAGAAGACGACCATCGTGACGGGCGCGTTAATGTCGCCTTTCGCCTGCTGATCGCCAGCGTCGTGTCGTATGAACGAACTCATAATTGACAGGTTGTTCGGGTTTGTTTGGCTCGGTTCAGCGCTCTGCTCGGCCGTGGGCAGCTGGGATGAGGCGGTGGCGGCGGGGGTTGCCTGACTTGCCGGTGATGTGGAGGACAGTTGGACGCCCATCCACACGCAGGCTCCTGCGAGCATGGCGGTGACGGGCGCGGTGACCAAGAACAGGGTCTTGTAGACGTTGGGCTGGAACCGGTCGGTGTCCGTCTTCTTCTTACTCGTGGACGAGGCCTTGGCGTCGTTGGTGGTCATGCGTCCTCCTGTGGAACGTTAGTTGTGGTGCCGGCAGAGCCTGGGCATTAAAATGGTGCGGCATCGCGGTGGCGATGCCGCACCTGCAGTTCGGTTGCGCGTTAGGAAACGCGACGCCCGCGTCCGGAGGAGCGGATTTCTTCGCGTCGTTCTTCCTCGGTCATTCCGCCCCAGATGCCGTAGGGTTCCTGGGCAGCCAGTGCGTAGGACCGGCACTGTTCGATGACCGGGCAGGTTGAGCAGATCGCCTTGGCGTTTGCCGCGCGACGCCGACGCGTCGAGCCGCGCTCCCCCTCGGGGTGGAAGAACAGTTCGGTGTCCAGGTCTCGGCACGCCGCTTCGTACTGCCATTCCCAAGCGTCGATCATGGGTCCGGGCAGACGGGAGACGTCAGTCATGTGTGCCTCCTTCATGTCTGTCGTGCCGACATTTTCGGCACACGATGTCCGCAAGAATAAGCACTTATGCGGTAGTTATTCAAGACCCTTGTCAGAAGTATGAGACAGTTCTCATAGCGCGGGGCCTGGTCTGTACAAATGTCGAAAAGAATGCGGTGGACGCTGCGAACGACGCGTGAACAACTTGATGAACAACTATGGGCTACCAGCTATTCCTCTTCCTGTGGCGCTCGCGCGCCTAACAAGCAAGAATCTGAAAGAAACACGGAGACAATACTCGGGAGGGACCATGCCGCGAGCGATCCTGACCCACGCTGGCCGCGCCGACCGCTCACGCACCGTGTCCGCCGTCGCTGACGAACTCGGCGTCTCCGCCTCCACGCTGCGCACCTGGGAACGCCGCTACGGCCTCGGCCCCGAAAGACGCGAAGCCGGATCGCGACGCCGCTACCAACCAGAAGACGTCGAACGTCTGCGCGCCATGGTCAACCACCTGCACGCGGGCCTACCCGCGGGCGAAGCCGCCAAGCGCGCCCTCGCGGACGTGAGCGTGCACCCGAGTACGGGCCCCGCCAACGCCGCTCAGCTGCGCTCAGTCATCCTCGCTGACGACCTCCCTCGCCTCGAGGAAGTCCTCGAAGCCGCCGTCGCCAGCCACGGCCTCGTCCATACATGGTCACGTTTCGTCGAACCCACCCTCAAATCCCTGCGCTGTGCCCCAGCCGGCGAACCCGTCGGATGCCCACCGGCCCTCATGCTGGTCAACGCCTTCCAACGCCTGTGCCGAACCGTCTACCTCTCGCGACCAACCCGTTCACTCGTCGGCGGAGACCGCGTCGCCATCCTCACCGACCTCCTCCACGAGACCCCCGCCCAAGTCATTGGCGTCGCCCTAGCGTGGTACGGATGCGACGCGCGCCTGCTCACCAGTGAACAGTATGGGGGAGTGCGTGCTATCGACCGCTTCCGCGAATACGTGCGCGCCGGAGTACCAGCCCTGACCGTTGTCCTCGGGTCCGGCCCCTCCTGCGCGAACACCGTCCAAGACCTGATTGCCCGCTACGGCGGCCCCACGATCATCGTGGGCGCCGACACCCCTGACATCCTGGCCACCCAGGTTCAGCGGGTACGAACGGTCAGCGCCTGCGTCGAGGAAGCCCTCGCGCTTCTAGCACCTCAAGCCGACCTGCAGCTCATCGGCCGGTCCTAACCTGCCAGGCCCCTGCACCCTAGCCGAGACAGTCAGCCCCCTCGTGTCGCCCGCTCACGCCAAGAGTCCTGGTCAGGTGATACCGTGAGAGTACGCACCGGCAGGAGAACAGTCATGAACGCCCCCTGGAACAATGAGGATCTACGCCGCGCATTCGACGCCGACTTCGACGCGCTCGTTTCCTTCGCGTCCCGGTCGAAGGCGCGGGTCGGTTTTGCCTACCTGCGCGCCGACGGCCAGGCGGACCTCGGACGCCCCCTGGACGCGCGCATCAGCGCCCGCATGACCCACGTCTTTGCGCTCGCCCAGATGCGCGGCATTGAAGGGGCCTCCCACCTGGTCTCCCATGGACTCGCCGCCCTGACAGGCCCGCTGCGCGCTGCGAACGGCTCCTGGTACGCCGAGGTCGTCCCCACCTCCGAGACCAGCGCCACCCCCGTGCCCCGCGCAATCCTCTCCCAGCGCGCCCAATCCGCGATGATCGGCGCAGCTGCCGCCGCCATCCTGGCAGGCCACGAGGACGCGCGCACCCTCCTGGATGACCTCGACCGTGACCAGGATACGCGCTGGTGGGATCCCTCCTACGGAGCCGTACGCGAAAACATCGACGCGGCCAGCGGTAAGCGCTCGCCCCTGCGGCGCCTGTCCACCAACCTCGACACCGCCCAGGCCTACCTGGCTGCGTGGGAGGCCACGGGACAACGCGTCTGGTTCGATCGCGCACGCTCCATTGTTCGCCTCGTCGGGGAAGTCGCTGCGCGCTGCGGCTTCGCCCTCCCCGACTTCTACGACGAGGAGTGGCGGCCCCTACCCCCCTCCTGTGAGCAGCCTCCCCTCGAACTTATCCGGCCCGGCGACACCCTGCCCGGCCTCGGCTTTAAAGCCGCGCGTCTCATCGGCCAGACCCACGCGATTCTCACCCGCATGGGAGAGACCCCGTGCCTCTGGATGCTCGACACGGCAACAGCACTCTACGACCGCGCACTCGCCGACGGCTGGACCGATCAAGGCATCGGCGGCATCATCTACACGCGTGACCCCACCNCAGCGGCCCACCGCAGCAGCGTCGCTTGACCCCGGAGCTGCACCGGCCTCGAACCTATGGCGTATCTCGCGCGCCTCGGCCCGTATATGCGCCCCGGCCTCGTGCACGGCGCTCCGCGCAACACCCGAAGGGACGCGAAAGGCCCGCCGACCACCTACAATTGGCCCATGGGAGAACTCGCAACACATGATCCTTTCGGCCTGACCGGCCTCACCTACGACGACGTCCTGCTCCTGCCCGAGCTCACGGACGTCGTTCCTTCATCCGTTGACACGTCCAGTCGCCTCACGAAAAACATTTCCCTGCGCGTGCCGCTCCTGTCCGCCGCCATGGACACCGTCACCGAAGCCCGCATGGCCATCGCCATGGCCCGCCAGGGCGGCATCGGCGTCCTGCACCGCAACCTCTCCATCGAGGAGCAGGCCGCGCAGGTCCGCCAGGTCAAACGCAGCGAATCCGGCATGGTCGAGGACCCGGTGACCGTCGGCCCCGATGCGACCATCGACGAACTCGACCGCCTCTGCGGCCACTACCGCGTCTCCGGCCTGCCCGTCGTGAACGAGGACGGCACCCTCCTGGGCATCATCACGAACCGCGACCTGCGCTTCGTCCCCCAGGGCGAGTGGGCCACCCTGCGCGTGCGCGACTGCATGACCCCGCGTGACCGCCTCGTCGTCGGCCAGGTCGGCATCTCCCGCGAACACGCCAAACACCTGCTGGCCGAACACCGTGTCGAAAAGCTGCCCATCGTTGACGAGAACGACCACCTGACCGGCCTCATCACCGTCAAAGACTTCGTCAAGACCGAGCAGTACCCCAACGCCACGAAGGACTCGCGCGGGCGCCTCATCGTCGGCGCGGCCGTCGGCTACTGGGGCGACACCTGGGAGCGAGCCACCGCCCTGGCCGAGGCCGGCGTGGACGTCCTCGTCGTCGACACCGCGAACGGCGGCGCCCAACTCGCCCTCGACATGATCCGCCGCATCAAGGCCGACCCGACGTTTGAGGGCATCGACATCATCGGCGGCAACGTCGCCACAACCGAGGGCGCGCAGGCGCTCATCGACGCGGGCGTCGACGCCGTCAAGGTCGGCGTGGGCCCCGGCTCGATCTGCACCACCCGCGTCGTCGCCGGCGTCGGCGTCCCCCAGATCACCGCCATCCACCTGGCCGCCCAGGCCTGCGGCCCCGCCGGAGTCCCGCTCATCGCCGACGGCGGCCTGCAGTACTCGGGCGACATCGGCAAGGCCCTCGTCGCCGGCGCCGACACCGTCATGCTCGGCTCCCTGCTGGCCGGCTGCGAGGAGTCCCCCGGCGAAGTCGTGTTCACCAACGGCAAGCAGTTCAAGCGCTACCGCGGCATGGGTTCGCTCGGCGCGATGAGCTCGCGCGGGCGCAAGTCCTACTCCAAGGACCGCTACTTCCAGGCCGACGTCACCTCCGACGACAAGATCGTCCCCGAGGGCATCGAGGGCCAGGTGCCCTACACCGNGCCGGCGTCGGCGTCCCCCAGATCCCCGCCATCCCCCTGGCCGCCCAGGCCTGCGGCCCCGCCGGAGTCCCGCTCATCGCCGACGGCGGCCTGCAGTACTCGGGCGACATCGGCAAGGCCCTCGTCGCCGGCGCCGACACCGTCATGCTCGGCTCCCTGCTGGCCGGCTGCGAGGAGTCCCCCGGCGAAGTCGTGTTCACCAACGGCAAGCAGTTCAAGCGCTACCGCGGCATGGGTTCGCTCGGCGCGATGAGCTCGCGCGGGCGCAAGTCCTACTCCAAGGACCGCTACTTCCAGGCCGACGTCACCTCCGACGACAAGATCGTCCCCGAGGGCATCGAGGGCCAGGTGCCCTACACCGGTTCCCTCGCGTCGGTCATCTACCAGCTCGTCGGCGGCCTGCACCAGACCATGTTCTACCTGGGCGCCTCCACGATCTCCCAGGTCAAGGCCAATGGGCGCTTCGTGCGCATCACCAGCGCGGGCCTGCGCGAATCGCACCCGCACGACATTCAGATGACGACGGAAGCGCCGAACTACCACTCCTCCTCCGCGAAGTAATCGCAGGTCGAGCGGTTGATGCGGGCGGGAGCAGTCGGTGGGCTGCTCCCGCCCGCTTCTTGTCTTCAAGGGTGACCGGGGGAGATGCGCTGTCTGAGTTGGTAGCGGGCATGTTGTGTTGTGGAAACATACAAGGGTTTATGTGGCGACTGTGTGGGTGGGGGGCTGTGTAAAGAGGACGGGGAGCTGGTTCTTTCGTCAAGTCGTGGCAGTGTGGCCCGTCTTGTCATCCGGACTCTTCAGTGAGCTGTCTTGTTGGGGGTGGAGGAGGAAACTAAAGTAAAACCGACCGTCGGTTTGGAATGGAGGTTGTATGAATCAGGCCGAGAAATCCGAGCGTGCCCGTGAAGCGATCTGTCTAGCTGCCCGCCAGCTCTTCGCAGAGAAGGGCTACGACACGACCACCATGCAAGACATCGTCAGGACGAGTGGAATGTCGAAGGGGGCGATCTATCATCATTTCTCGTCAAAGCAGGAGGTGCTCCGTTCCGTTATAGAGGGAGAGTGGTGCTATCTCAACGTATTTGTCGAAGACCTTGCTGCGCAATCTGATGCGTCGGTGACCGATAGAATGACGGTCCTCGCGACGCACATGGTCGCGTCTAGTCCGCAAAGTGGTCTCGGGCGCGCCAACTGGGTGAGTGAGGTTCCTGAAGCCTTACTGGAATCATTGCGTCACTCGCTGACAAAGCTTGCGCCCCACCTGGAACAAATGCTGCGCCAGGGAATGGAGTCTGGTGAAATCGGCTGTATCTTCCCCCATGAAGTTGCTGAAGTGTTGGTCCTCCTTGTCGATGTGTGGGTCGATCCGCTGATCGTTGCGGATACGTATGAGCGAATGTGTCAAAAGGTGGACTTCATCGCTGCGTTCCTCGAGCGTTTCGATGCGCAGGTACTCAGTGAGGACGCTATCGCAGTTATCAAGAACGGGGTAGGTCGTTTCTATGAGTGAACGCAAATCCTACTCCATTCTCATGGTGAATTTGCCGTTTTCTGGACACACGAACCCGACGCTCGGCTTAGCTCGGATGCTCACTGATATGGGGCATCGTGTCACTTATGTTCATTCGCCTACGTGGCGAGAAGCGGTGAAAAATACGGGCGTACGTTTCGTCCCTTACGATGACTATCCCCTCTTCCCGAGTCCATTCCAGGATCGCATGCGCTGCTGGCGTGCGGCTTATCGGACAGTGCTGCGTATTGGCGCAGAATACGACTGTCTGATCTACGAAATGCTCTTTGTATCAGGCAAGGCGCTCGCTGACCGTTTGGGGATAGTCCCCATTAGGCTATTTTCAACCTTCGCACTTAATGAGCATGTGCTGGAAGACTTCGGGCGCAACGGCGGGTTGTACCTAACCTCAATCTTTCGTTTTCCGCGCCTGAGATCGCTCATCTCTGCACCTATGAGTAGGAGATATGGCTGGCGATTCCGAGAGCTTGAGGCTGAGATTGTGCGTAATAGCCCTGCTCTCAACATTACCTACACGCCTCGGAGCTTCCAGGTGTACGCCAATGAATTTCCTCAATCAAGGTATGCATTCGTAGGTGCATCTATCGATGGACGTCGCCACGAGCCATTTGAGCCTCCTGAGGGCAGTGGGTCTCTCGTCTACATATCTCTCGGAACAGAACTCAACAAATCCGAACGGTTCTTCCGTCGGTGCCTGGAAGCTTTCGGCAACACTGGTATGCGTGTTGTCATGGCAATCGGTGACTCGGTGCGCCCCGAGAGCCTAGGGCCCGTTCCTCCTACGATGATGGTTCGCCGCAGGGTTCCGCAGCTCGAGGTACTCTCGCGAGCATCTCTCTTTATTACCCACGGCGGTATGAACAGTGTCAATGAGGCACTCTTCTACGGTGTACCGATGCTGGTTGTTCCTGTTGGTAATGACCAGCCGACTGTGGCGCGGCGGGTGGAGGAACTGGGATTGGGTGAAGCGCTCGACATCCGCGAAGCAACTCCCGATGTCCTTCGTGAGGCGGCAATGCGCGTGCTATCGGATCGTGAGTGCCATGCGCGCCTGTCCGAGTTTCGCCAAGAGACGCGGAACGCAGGGGGCAACGCACAAGCGGTGAAGCTCATCATTAAACAGCTCGATCGAGCGTGAACTGCGGGCGGGAGCAGTCGGTGGGCTGCTCCCGCCCGCGCTATCCTAGTGGTGCGAAAACCCCACGACAGCGCAAAGGAGCCGCCCATGCTCATCCTCATCGATCACGCAAACGTCGATGCGATCGCTAAGACCCTCGAATACCTGCCCATCGACGGCGTGACGACCAACCCGACGATCCTGTACCGCGAAGGCAAGGAACCCCTCGAGGTCCTCCACGCGATCAAGTCTGTCCTGCCCGACGGTGCCCAGCTGCACGTCCAGATCGTCTCCCAGCGCGCCGACGACATGGTCGCCGAGGCCCGGGCGCTGCGCGGCGAAATCGGCGGCAACCTCTTCATCAAGCTGCCCGTCACGCGCGAAGGCTTCGCCGCCATCCCGCGCATCGTGCGTGAAGGCATGCAGGTGACCGCGACCGGCATCCACTCCTCGATGCAGGGCTTCATGGCCGCCAAGGCCGGCGCCCGCTACGTCGCCCCCTACGTCAACCGCATGGACAACTACGGCATCGACGGCGTGCGCGTCGCCTCCGAAATCCACCGCACGCTGCGCACCTACGACCTGAAGGCCGACGTCCTGGCCGCGTCCTTCAAGAACTCCGAGCAGGTCCTCGAACTGGTCCGCCAGGGCGTGGGCGCCATCACCGCCGCCCCCGACGTGCTGGCCGCCCTCATCAAGAACCCCGCGACCGACGCCGCCATCGCAGATCAGAACCGCGACTTCGGCATCCTCGTGGGCGAGCGCCGCACGTGGCTGGACCTCATCAACGACAAGTGAGCTGTGTGTAGAGGCCCGGAGGCGGAGTTCCGCCTCCGGGCCTTGCTGCGCCCTCTGCCTGGGCTGATCTGGATAGGTTATGCGCACGCGGATAGGTTATGCGCATCTGGATAGGTTATTAAGCTATCCGGATGTTCGTTACCTATCCGGATGTTCGCTACCTATCCGGATGCGTGTTGGTGGCCGGGGGCTGCGGCCCGGCCGGCGACCTCCACACTGGTGGTGCGTGGTGGGTGCTGAGCGGCTTCGCCCGCCTGCTCGCCGTTCGCGCCGCGAGCTTTGCTCGGCGCGTCGGCTCGAAGCCCGCCCGGCCCTGTGGCCTCTGGTGTGCCCTCTGCCTGGGCTTATTCGGATAGGTTGTGCGCACGCGGATAGGTTATGCGCATCTGGATAGGTTATTAAGGGCTCTTCCGAGTTGAGTGTGGGTGACCGGGTGTTGGTCGGGGGTTGCGGGTAGAGGTCGAGGTCCTTGATGATGAGCGGACTTCAACCCCCGCGATCTTCAAAGGACCTCGGGCGGTGTCTCACCCTACCTGCTGCTGCTGTGCGTCGCTTGATCGTTGTGATCGGTGTGATCTGCTCGTCGGTTTGGAGGGCTTCCATCTGATGAGCGTGACTCGCACCCCAGGGGCCCTGGTGCTCGATGTTGAGTCGTGCAACCAGCTGGTTGGCTGCCCTNCGACGACATGGTCGCCGAGGCCCGGGCGCTGCGCGGCGAAATCGGCGGCAACCTCTTCATCAAGCTGCCCGTCACGCGCGAAGGCTTCGCCGCCATCCCGCGCATCGTGCGTGAAGGCATGCAGGTGACCGCGACCGGCATCCACTCCTCGATGCAGGGCTTCATGGCCGCCAAGGCCGGCGCCCGCTACGTCGCCCCCTACGTCAACCGCATGGACAACTACGGCATCGACGGCGTGCGCGTCGCCTCCGAAATCCACCGCACGCTGCGCACCTACGACCTGAAGGCCGACGTCCTGGCCGCGTCCTTCAAGAACTCCGAGCAGGTCCTCGAACTGGTCCGCCAGGGCGTGGGCGCCATCACCGCCGCCCCCGACGTGCTGGCCGCCCTCATCAAGAACCCCGCGACCGACGCCGCCATCGCAGATCAGAACCGCGACTTCGGCATCCTCGTGGGCGAGCGCCGCACGTGGCTGGACCTCATCAACGACAAGTGAGCTGTGTGTAGAGGCCCGGAGGCGGAGTTCCGCCTCCGGGCCTTGCTGCGCCCTCTGCCTGGGCTGATCTGGATAGGTTATGCGCACGCGGATAGGTTATGCGCATCTGGATAGGTTANCCGGGAGCTGCGGCCCCGTCGGCCCCACACTGGTGGCGCGTAGCGCGTGCTGAGCAGCCGGATCCTGCCGCCCACCGGGCGCGACCCCGGCCACTGCCTCGTTCGGGCCTTCCCACACGGCTCATTCAGGCCCCTGTGCGCGGCACCTCAGACACAACGAAACGGGGGCCAGCCCTGCCGGCCCCCGCCCGAACTGCCCTTACTGCTGGTCGTCGCTGCGGCCTCGCGGTGTGATCTGCGGCCACTCGCGGTCGATGGTAGCGTCGCGGCCCTGCTTACGCAGGTACTTCTCGAAGTCCTCGGCCCAATCCTGGTGGGCATGACGCTGATAGTCGGTGAGTTCCAGGGCGCTCATGGACGCCAGCTGCGGGTACTTATCCACCATGCCCGCGAGCACGTCAAGCGTCATGGCCACGTCGACCTCGGCCGTGTGAGCGTCCGGGGAGGCGACCGCGCCGTAGACGGGCGCCATATCGGTGAGCGTCTTCTTGCCCTTGCGGAAGCGGTCGAGCTTCCGATCCAAGACGAGGGGATCAACGACCAGCATCGGCGCCCCCTCCAGGCGCTCCTCGAAGGACCCCAGGTGGTGGCGGCGCAGCTCCTGGTTGACCAGCGTGATGTCGTACGTCGCGTTGAAGGCGACGACCGGGTAGCCGCGCAGCCAATGTTCGACGATGGAACCGGCCAGCTCGTGGAGGACATCCTCAATCGGGCGGCCGTCGCGGCGCGCCTGCTCGGTCGTGATGCCGTGGACGGCGGTCGCCTGCTCGGGGATCTCGACGCCCGGGTCGGTCAGCCACGTGGCCACCTGATCGGGGGCGCTGACGCCGGACCGGTAGGATGCGCCGTCGATGCGCAGCACCAGCGCGGCGGTGACGAGGCGATCCTTGAGCGCGCGCACTCCCGTCGTCTCGGTGTCAAAACCCATCCACGGGTCCTCGATCCAGCTCATGATTGCTCCTGTCTTTGCCGGTTCCTCCAGTGTGGCAGAGGGCGGGCACATCTGCGTACCGGGTGTGCCTGGAAAGTGTCAGCACTGCTGGGTTTCGTGTCTGAGTATCTGATTAACCAGATGTTGATTTGAAGCTTTAAAGTAGACGAATGTATATGCTGTAAAAACAGCTGAGGCGAAGAGGAGTGCGGCTGTGGCATATGATGCCAATTGGGGGACCGAGGGGAAGACTAGTCCGAAGAATGTAGCCGCAAGTCCAAGCCAGCTAGCGTATCTGCTGCCGATTTCACTCACGATTTCCGGATTTGAAAGTCCTTCTCTTGCGCCTTTCCTTTTCAGTCGTTTCTGCCAAAGATTGAGGGCTGCATTGTGCTCGTACTTGCCTGGACCGCAGATCGTCTTGAATGCCCGCAGGGTTCTTTTATTTGTATAAAAGTTGTTGATGTCACGTGCCATGCCCTTTTGAATTTGGTTGACGCGATGGAGCTTTAGTGCGCATGTGGCAAGCAGGGTAAGTAGTATTGCCGGAATCGCGTAGTGAATGTAAGGCGGTTCCTCTGCTGATGCTTTCGATAATATGCTTTTTTGAAAAAATCAATTCCGTAAAGTGTGAGCAGGAAAGCAAATAGCTTTGTGAGTAGCTCATATTGCTGATTTTCAACCTTATAAAGCTCTTCTTGTGCACTAAATCTATTTTCTTCGTGTGCCTGAGTTTGTTGAGTGCCTCTGTTTTGGGTGTCGATGTTTCGTGTTGCCTGTGTGGTGTCTGATGAATTTACTTTTACTGTTTGCTTCTTTTTCTTGTGATTAGTGTTTCGTTTTCTGTTGTTATTTCCCATGTGGCTAGCTCTATTCCCGTTATTGTTAGTTGCGTCATATGTGCTGTGAAGTCTTTGGGTGGGGTGGCGGCGCCGTATGTTCTATGAAGTGCTAGTGTAAACCTCGTTTCGGTCTGATTTGTACGCGCTGTGTGTTAAGTGTAACGCGTTGTGGGCGTTGTGAGTGTGATGCTTGCCGATGTTGTGCGCGTTGTGTGGCAGAGGGCGGGCACATCTGCGTCTCGGAGGACGTAGAATCGGTTCATGAGCCACGAAGTCGAAATCGGACGCGGCAAGCGCGGTCGGCGCGCCTACACACTGGACGACATAGCGCTCGTGCCCGCCCGGCGCACGCGTGACCCCGAGGACGTCAATGTCGGCTGGCAGATCGACGCCTACCACGTCGACATTCCCCTCATGGCTGCCCCCATGGACTCGGTGATGAGCCCGGAAACCGCGATCGCGTTTGGTCGCCTCGGTGGTATCGGCGTCCTGGATCTGGATGGGCTGTGGACCCGCTACGAGGATCCCACCCCGATTCTTGATCAGATCGCTCACCTGGGCGAGGAGGAGTCGATCGCGACCCTCCAGCGCGTCTATTCGGAGCCGATCAAGCCCTCGCTGATCACGGAGCGGCTCAAGCAGCTGCGCGAGGCCGGCGTGGTCGTCGCCGGAAAGCTCTCACCCCAGCGCGTCCAGCAGTATTGGCGCGCGGTTGTTGACGCGGGCGTCGACCTGTTCATTATTCGAGGTTCGACGGTGTCCGCCGAACATGTGTCGTCTCGCCGCGAGCCCCTTAATCTCAAGCGCTTCATCTATGAGCTGGACGTGCCCGTCATAGTCGGCGGCGTGTGTACGGACGCGGCTGNAAGGCCAACGCCTGGCCGCTCGTCTCATCGAGAGCCTACCAGCCTGTTCCATCCCCGAAATCGCTCGCCTGGGCCGGACCCTACGCAAGTGGAAGGACGCATTCTTGGCCTACTTCGATACCGGCGGAGCAAGCAACGGCCCCACAGAAGCCATCAACGGAATCATCGAACTAGGCAGACGCACCGCCAGAGGCTACCGCAACCCCACCAACGACCAACTCCGAATGCTCCTCATCGCAGGAGGCCTAGACGCCTCCACCCACACCCAACTATGAAGAGCCTTATTAAGCTATCCAGATGTTCGTTACCTATCCGGATGTTCGTTACCTATCCGGATGTGCCTTGGTGGCCGGGAGCCCCAGTCCTTTACGAGGGCGGGACCGCGACCGCTGGTATGCGCGCCCATGAACAGCTAAACCCCAGTCCTTTACACGGACGGAACCGCGCCTGCTTGTACGTCGCAGCAGAGCCGCCCGCGATACGGTCCCTTACTCGGGTGTGTGCCGCGTTGAGGCTTGTTGCTCAGTGGTACACCACTTATGTGGGTATTACGCCAGTTCGGAGGTGGCGTCATGCTCCCTCACTGGCGTCATGTTCCCGAACTGGTGTCATGCCCTGGCCTGGGCTTGTGTGGGGTGCGAGAACGGTCGCGGGCATGGTTCCCCGACAATGTCGCACGTAATTCCCCTGCGGCTGCTTCAAACCTTGACTTTGCATCGTTGGAATTGCAACGTTTTGAGCAGTGCTCGAAAAATGACCGAGGGGAATTACGTGCGACTTTTATTCGGCGAGACACTGTGGCGCCGCCGGGCCCGCTGGCGCCCTCCGCACTGGTGGTGTGCGGTGCGTGGTGCGTGACCAGGGCCTGCGTTCCCTGACATGCCCTCCGCGTGGGCACATCTGGATAGGTTGCGCGCACGTGGATAGGTTATGCACATCCGGATAGGTTATTAAGCTATCCGGATGCTCGTTACCTATCCGGATGNGCGGGCGATCGCGTGTGGTGCGGACGCGGTGATGTTGGGTGCAGCTATCGCCCGCGCGGAGGAGGCGCCGGGGCGTGGTTGGCACTGGGGGTCGGAGGCCACCCACCCGGACATGCCGCGCGGCCAGCGCGTGTACGTGGGGACGACGGGCACGCTTGAGCAGATTCTGTACGGCCCGTCTACGCGCGCGGATGGTTCGCTGAACTTCGTGGGCGCGCTCAAGCGGACGATGGCTTCGACGGGGTATGCCGAGGTGAAGGATCTGCAGCGCGCTCAGGTGGTCGTCTCCCCGTATTCGGCGTCCTGACCGTCGTTCGCTCAGCGACGAGGCCGGGGCTGGGGGTGACGAGGCCGGGCACCTCAGCGGGTGTGAGGGAGTTTGACGAAGCCGGTGCAGATTTGACGCACGCGGGTGTCCTTTCTGGACGCATCTATGCCACTGGCTAGTAGCCCAGGAATTTTCCCGAGCGGTTTTATTTGTTTGTCATGTCGTATACACTTATCAAAATTCGTGTTGCTGCAGGTAAAGGTGCCTGCGGTCCGGGGCCGCGAGGTCCCTCACGGTGAGGTGAGGTTGAGAGGACATCCCGATGAAGTGCGGGACGCGATCACTAGCTGTACTCGGCGCGCTCACCCTGTCCGCGATGGGGCTTGTGCCCGCGTCCTGGGCGGTAGATGCCAGTCAGCCGGGCGCTTTCGGAGCGGCCCAGCCGGGCACAACGGAAGCAAGCCAGGTAGAAGCGGCGCAGGGAGAGTCCGCTCAGGTCGCCCACTCAGATGCCGCGCAAGCCACGCAACCAGCCCAACCCGTGAACTCCGCGCAATCGGGGGACCCGGGTCCAGGCCTCGTCGACACCCCAATCTCGGACATCCAGGCTGTTGGCGCGGGGGATGAGTCGGCGATGGTGGGGGCGGTCGTCACCACGGTGGGCGTAGTGACGGCCGCGTACCCGGCTGGGGAGTCGGGGCTGGCCACCACCTTGGACGGATTCACGATTCAGACGCCGGGCAGTGGTGGCGCGTGGGATGAGGGGCGCACGAATTCGGATGCACTCTTCGTCTACGTGGGGAAGAACGACCAGGTCCCGGCTCGCGGGACGTGCGTACGCGTGAGCGGCACGGTCGGGGAGTTCCCTGCTACGTTCGCGACAGACAATCCCTCGAGCCTGACGCAGCTGGAGGCGAGCGCCGTCACGCAGGTCGTCGGTTGTCAGGCTGTGACCCCCACGCCGGTCACCGGCGTTCCCGCGGCGGAGCAGGCGGAGTCCTACGAGTCCATGCTCCTCGCGCCACAGGGCACGTGGACAATCACGGGTAACTATCAGACGAAACAGTACGGAACGCTGTTGCTGACTCCCGGGGTTGAGCCGCTGCGCGCCGCCACCGATGTGGTCGCTCCCGGCCAGGCGGCCCGCGACTACGAGGCCGCTAACGCCGCGCGTGTGATCGCGCTTGACGATGGGACGAACACGAATCTGCTGCGGGGCGCAGCCACCGGGGTACCCTACGCGTACCTGGCAAATGGTGCTCAGGCGCGCGTCGGCTACCACGTGTCCTTCGACGAGCCCGTGGTGTTCGAACCGCGTCACGGATCCTTCGTTTTTCAACCAACGTCCATGGTGGCCGCGCATCCCGACCGTTCTCCGGTGACCATCATGGGGCAGTGTCCGACCGCCCCCACGGTTGGCGGGAATATCCGCGTCGCCACGTTCAATGTCCTCAACTACTTTTCCGACCTGGGGGTTGACGAGGCCGGGTGCACGGGGTTCCCGGACCGCACGGGCGCCTTCGTGACGGCGAAGAAGTGCAGGGTGCGTGGGGCGTACTCGCACGAGGCCTTCGCCAATCAGCAATCCAAGATCGTCTCTGCGATCAACGCTTTGGGCGCCGACGTAGTCGCACTGGAAGAGGTCGAAAACCCCCTCGCAACGGGCGCGAGGCCTTCCGCGGCCCGCAGTGCCTTCGCGCGCACGGGGGCCAGCGCCGAGGCGAGCATCGGTCTTGGGGTTCTCCTGGCCGGAGCGGGAGGCATGGCCGTGTCCCTCGCAAGGCGCAAGAAGCACCGATAGTAGCCCAAGCAATGTTTCTGCAAACACACAACAGGGGTGGCACTGACGCCTCCCAGAAAGGAAAACCCATGCATCACAGATGGACGCATCTGGCGCTCGCCTCGGTGGCGGCGCTGTCCCTCGCGGTCGTACCGAGCGCAGCTGTCGCACTTCCGCAGGAAGAGGCCACCCCAATTGTCTTGGACCTGTACAACCTCACGGATATTCACGGGCATATTCAGCAGGTGTCCAGTAAAGGCGTCGTGCGTGAGGCAGGCCTGCCCGCAGTGAACTGCTACTTGAAAGAGGCGACCGCTAAGAACCCGAACTCCTCCTTCACGCTGCTGGGTGACAACATCGGCGCGTCCCCCTACCTGTCGGGTTCGCTCAAAGACAACCCCACCATTGAGGCCCTCAATACGATGAACCCCCTGGCCTCGACGATCGGTAACCACGAGCTGGATATGGGGCAGGCGGTCTTCAAGCAGCGCGTCGACGGGTCCAACCCGAGTGAGTTCGTGCAGGCGACCTTCCCGTACCTGGGGGCCAACATCGAGGGCATGGGCACCTACGGGGACGGCACCCCCTACCTGGGGGACTACAAGCTGTGGGTATCGCCCTCGGGCATGAAGGTGGCGTTCATCGGCGCGATCGCGCAGGACGTACCCTACAAGCTCAGTCCCGGAACCACTGCGGGCCTGACCTTCACGGATCCGATCGCTCGCATTAACTCCCTGGCAGCCGAGCTGAAGAGCAGCGGAGAGGCCGACGTCGTCATCGCCATGCTCGACGACGACGTGAAGAACAACTACACCAAGGTCGGCAAGAACGTCGACGGCCTCATGGGTGGGGACACGCACGTGCCCTACGAGTTCGACCATGTCAATTCGGTCGAGGCCTTCAACTCCGCGAACCCGCGTCTGGCGGGCGTCGCGTCGGGCTCCTACACCGACAACCTGGGCTTGATCCGCCTGACGATTGACCCGGCGACGCGGCAGGTGACCAGCGCCGACTCGATCCTCATCCCCGCCGCCGAGGTCGCCCAGTGCGGCGCGGACCCCGCCACTCAGGCGATTGTCGATCAAGCCGAGGCCGACTCGAAGGAAGCGGGCAAGCGCGTCGTCGCGACCGGGTACACGGCCCCCTTCATGCGCGGCGTGTTCACCACCCCCGAGGGGGCGACCGAGCCGGGGTCGAACCGTGGCATCGAGTCGTCCCTGGGCGACCTGGTCGCCGATTCCCTGCGCGAGTCCATCCTCACCCCGGACGGGAAGAGCGTCGACATCGGCATGATCAACGCGGGCGACCTGCGCGCCGACCTGGTGCCCGGCGAGGACGGGACGATCACGTATGCGCAGACCTACGAGGTGGAGCCGTTCTCCAACGAGCTGGGGTATGTGACGCTGAAGGGATCGGACGTCAAGGACGCGCTCGAGCAGCAGTGGAAAACGGACCTGAACTCGCAGAACTCCCGGCCGATGCTCAAGCTCAGCCTGTCCTCGAACGTGCGCTACACCTACGACCCGGCCAAGCCCTACGGGGAGCGCATCACGTCGGTGACGATCAACGGCGAGCCCCTCAGGGCCGACGCGACGTACACGGTCGGGTCCCTGTCCTTCCTGCTCGCTGGCGGTGATTCTTTCGAGGCCTTGACTCGCGGGGGAGCGGCCACCACGAACGGAAACCTGGACCGTGATTCCTTCAACGCCTACCTGGGTGCGCATTCGGGTAGCGGGGATCGCTCCGCCGAGGCCTCGTCCGCGTTGAGCCCGCGCGCGGCGAAGTCCTCGATCGGCCTGACCCTGCCCACAGAGGCGGTCGCTGATGGGGCTACGGTAACGATTCCGCTGCGTGGCCTGTCCTTCTCCGAGGGGCCTTCCATCACCTCGAAGGTGCGCGTGAGCGCGGGCGGTGCGCAGGCGGTGGCCGAGGTCGACAATTCCCTGGTGGACGCGCACGCCTCGGACGCCGCCTCGGTCATTACGACGGACGGAGCCGGGCAGGCGAGCGTGACCGTGACGGTCGTGGGCGCCTGCGAGGGCAGGGCGTCCGGTGATGTCGTGACCGTTCCCGTCACGGTGGCCACCGACTTCGCGACGGTCGTCGAGGCCTCGGACGGGGTGACGATCCCCGTTGCCTGCGCGGGTACTGATGTTCCTGCTGCGGATCCGACGGTGTCGGTCGATCAGGGGCGAGGGAGTACCTCTGGGGTGATCGGTGGTGTGTCTTCGAGGAACAAGGCGGGCGCTGTACGACGTGGAGGTTTGGCTCGCACCGGCGCGACCACGCAGGGGCTGCCCTTTGCTTTGGCGATGTGTGCGGCGGGTGTCGCTGCGGTAGTGGCTCGTCGCCGTCGGCGTTGTCGCGGCGCAAGTGACCGGTAGTCACTGATGGGAACGGAGGCGGTGCGGGTCATGGCGAACGAACGTAATAGCCTGACTTTGCATATGTTCACTCGTCGATCGGTGGGCGTGGTCTGTGGCCCGCGCTGCTTTCGTCTCGTCCAGATGTCATGGGTTTGTGCGGACTCATGTGCGATGTCATTCGAGCAGCGGGTCTGGCGTTGGGACTGTCATCCTTGTGGTGGCTGATTGTGGCGCGCATGTGAGAGCTAACGGAGCCTGTCAATTTTTCTGTGTATGGGGGTTAGAGGTAGGGGGTGATTCGGTCGGGGTAGGCGGTGGTGAGTTGGGCGAGGGCTTGTTTCCAGTTGGTGGTGGTGTGTCCTTGGATGAGGCGTGTGTGTCCTGTTCGTTTGTTGGCGGGTTTGCCAGCGTCTGTGAGGCGCTGAGCGGCTCGTTTGTCTTCGATGTTGCAGATGGCGAGCCACAGGAGTTTGACGGCGGCTTCTTCGCTGGGGAAATGCCCGCGGTTCTTGGTGATTTTGCGTAGCTGGTAGTTCAAGGACTCGATAGCGTTGGTGGTGTACACGACGCGGCGCAGCATGGGCGGGAACGCCAGGAACGGCGTGAAGCGCTGCCAGGCGCGCTGCCAGGTCGCAACGGTTTGGGGGTAGCGCGCTCCCAGGTCACTGGCCGCGAAGTCTTCCAGCGCCTCTCGGGCGGTTTCTTCGTTGGGCGCGCTGTAGACCCGCTTTAGAGCCGCGGCGACGCTCTTACGGTCCTTGTAGGACACGAAACGCATGGACGCGCGGATTAAGTGAACGACGCAGGTTTGGACCATGGACTGGGGCCAGGTCGCTTCGATGGCTTCGGGCAGGCCAGCCAACCCGTCGCAGCACACGATCAGGACATCGCGTAGGCCTCGGTTGGCCAGCTCGGCGCACACGTGGGCCCAAAAGGAGGCGCCTTCATCGGCTTGGACCCAGATGCCCAGCACGTGCTTGACGCCCTCCATGTCCACTCCTACCGCCAGGTGAGCGGCCCGGTTCTCCACCCTGTGATCGCATCGGACTTTGATGCGGATCGCATCCAGGTAGATCACCGGGTAGAACGCTTCTAGGGGGCGGTGCTGCCACTCCAAGACGGCCTCGCACACCGCGTCAGTGATCGTGGAAATCGTCCCGGCACTGACCTCCACGCCCAGGGTGGAGGCCAGGTGATGGCGTATATCGCGTACCGTCATCCCCCCGGCATACAAGCTGATAATCATCGAATCCAAGCCATCGAGGCGCCGCTGCCCTTTACGCACCAGGCGCGGGGTGAACGAGCCTGCCCGGTCCCGGGGGACCTCGATCTCGAAGGCTCCCACCTCCGACATCACGGTCTTCTTCGTCGTGCCGTTCCTCGTGTTCGAGCGCGCCTGCCCACTGGTCTGGCCCTTCTCATACCCCAAATGCTGGGTCAGCTCAGCGGCCAACCCGCGCTCCAAGGCCTCCTTGAGCAACGCCGGCAACAAGCCCTGGCTGCCCGTCATCTCGACCTCGCCAGCATCAAGACGCTCAAACAACGCATCCAACGCCCCCGAGCTGCGAAGCTCCTCCACAGCCTCACGCCCACTAGCGCGAGCCACAACAACATCATCATTCATCATGCATCAATCCTTTCAAACAAGAAGACGGATACACAGACAATTAAACACGCCCAGCTAACGCCAGAAACGTTACCAATCCAACAATAGGTTGTCTTGACATGGTGAATGCCTGTCAGCACAATTCATAGCAGACGTAAAAGTCGATTCTTGCAAATGTTCATGCGATGGTTGTGTGGGCATGGTCTGTGGCATAGGCCACCACCGGTTCAAGGAAGAATCACCATCAACGGAGGAACACATACATGAAACACGTTGTGAAGATGTTCGCTGCGGCGGGAGCCATCACGCTCGCGCTCACCGGGTGTGGGGGAGGCGATGCCGAGGGCGCTGCCGACTTCAAGGCCTGCGCAGTCTCAGACTCCGGCGGATGGGACGACAAGTCCTTTAATGAGTCCGCGTACAACGGCCTGCAGACTGCTCACGCCAACCTGGGAGTCAAGATCAATACGGCTGAATCCACCTCGGACGCCGACTTCAGGCCCAACGTCGAGACGATGGTCGCCGACAACTGCAACCTGATCATCGGCGTCGGCTTCAGCCTGGAGAAGGCCGTGCACGCGTCGGCGGACGAGAATAAGGACCTGCACTTTGCTCTGGTCGACGCCAGCTTTAGCGATAAGAAGAATGAGCCGGTGACCATCGAGAACGGTCGCCCCCTGCTCTTCAACACTTCCGAGGCGGCATTCCTGGCAGGCTACGTCGCTGCGGGCATGACGAAGACGGGTAAGGTCGCAACTTTCGGTGGTATTCAAATCCCCGCCGTGACGGTGTTCATGGACGGTTTCGCTGACGGCGTCGCCGCCTACAACGACGCGAAGGGCGCGTCTGTGCAGCTCCTGGGTTGGGACAAGGCAGCCCAGGCGGGATCCTTCACTCAGTCCTTCGATGACCAGGCGCTGGGCAAGCAGCAGGCGCAGCAGTTTATCTCGCAGGGCGCCGACATTATCATGCCCGTCGCCGGACCCGTGGGCTTGGGGGCCGCGACCGCCGCACTGGCGGACGGCAACACCCTGATCATCGGCGTGGACTCCGACTGGTACGAGGCCAACCCCGACTACTCCTCGATCGTTTTGACCTCGGTTATGAAGGAGATCGGTGCGGCCGTCGAGCAGGCCATCACGGACTCGGTGAGTGGCAACTTCACGCCGGAACCGTATGTGGGCACGCTGGCAAACGGAGGGGTTTCCATTGCGCCCTTCCATGACTTCGACTCACAGGTCCCTAACGACATCAAGCAGGATCTGGTGACGCTCACAGAGAAGATTAAGTCGGGTGAACTGACCATCGAATCGCAGGCCGCTCCGAAGTGAGAGCCGAAGGCGAGCGGGTAGCGACGACGCGGCTCGCGACGCCAGGCCATCAGACGCACCTGGGGTATGTGCTCCACGGTGGGAAGGAAAAGGAATGAAACTAGAGTTGCGGGGGATCACGAAGAGGTTCGGTCCCCTCATCGCAAACGACTCGATCGACCTCACGGTCGAGGAAGGGCAAATTCATGCCCTGCTGGGGGAGAATGGCGCGGGTAAGTCCACGCTCATGAACGTCCTGTACGGATTGCATCAGCCCGACGAAGGGCAGATTCTTCTGGATGGACAACCCACCACGTTCAAGGGCCCGGGCGACGCAGTCGCGGCGGGTATTGGCATGGTGCACCAGCACTTCATGCTGATCCCGGTCTTCACCGTGGCTGAGTCGATTGCCCTGGGCTACGAGCCCACCGGGCCGGCCGGTATCATCAGCCTCGACAAGGCTCGTCAGACGGTCCGCGATGTGTCAGCGCGTTTCGGATTCGACCTGGATCCCGATGCTCTCATCGAGGATCTGCCGGTCGGTGCGCAACAGCGCGTGGAGATCGTCAAGGCTTTGTCGCGCGAGGCGAAGGTCCTGATCCTAGACGAGCCCACTGCGGTGCTCACACCCCAGGAAACGGACGAACTCATGGTGATCATGCGTCAGCTCGCGGACTCGGGTACCTCGATCGTGTTCATCACGCACAAGCTGCGTGAGATCCGTGCCGTTGCCGACGCGATTACCGTTATTCGGCGTGGTCGCATCGTGGGCGAGGCGTCGCCGTCGGATTCCGAGGCGTCTTTGGCTTCCCAGATGGTGGGCCGTCCGGTTCAGCTGCGCGTTGATAAGGCGCCGGCCAACCTTGTTGGCGATGGCCTGGCCTTCGACGACGTGACGCTCATCGGATCCGGGGGCGTTCCCCTCCTCGATCACCTCTCCTTCGAGGTGCGCAGGGGAGAGACGGTGGCGATCGCCGGTGTCCAGGGCAATGGCCAAAGTGAATTGGCCGAGGTCGTCCTTGGTCTGCGCACGCCGACCTCCGGTGCTGTTCGCCTGGGTGATCAGGACATTACGCACCTCAATCCGCGCCAGTCTTTGGACGCGGGCATCGGCTTCGTTCCCGAGGACCGCATGACGGACGGCATCATCGCCTCCTTCTCCATCGCGGACAACCTGGTCCTGGATCAATTCACCTCTAGTCAGTTTTCGGCGTTCGGTTCTCGCAAGCTTGCTGCGATCGCGCGCAACGCTGAGGAGAAACAGGAGGAGTACGACATCCGCCTGACGTCGATTAATGACCCGATTTCGTCCCTGTCGGGCGGTAATCAGCAGAAGGTCGTCGTCGCGCGCGAAATGTCGAAGGAGCTTCAGCTCCTGGTCGTCAATCAGCCCACGCGCGGCGTCGACGTTGGCTCGATTGAGTTCATTCACTGCAGGATCGTGGACACGCGCGATGGGGGCTGCGCAGTTTTGCTGATTTCGTCCGAGCTGGATGAGATTTGTGCGCTCGCGGATCGTATCGCCGTGATGTACCGCGGTCGTATCGTCGGCATTGTCCCGCCGGATACGCCGCGTGATGTCCTGGGCCTCATGATGGCCGGTGTTCCGCTGGACGAGGCCATGGCTTCGTCGTCTGGTTCGGCTGCCGCCGATCGCGCTGGCAGGGAGGAAAAGTGATGAGTAAGCAAAAGGGCGGAGCACGCCTGGCAATTGCCCGCGTGTTGGCGTCGCAGTGGTTTGTGTCGGTGCTGGCGGTCGTTATCGCTTTCGTCATCGGGGCGATCCTGATCGCGATGTCTGGCGCGTCGGTGACGGAGGCGTACTACGCGATGTTCCGCGGGGCCATCATTGATCCCGAGGCGAAGACGTTCACTCGCACGATCATGCCGTTGACGAACTCGTTGTTCTTCTCGATTCCTTTGATTATCGCGGGCCTGGGCCTGGCGATTGGTTTCCGTGCGAGCCTGTTCAACATTGGTGGCAAGGGCCAGATCATCGCTGGTTCGCTCGCTGCCGTGTGGGTCGGTTTCTCGCTGAACCTGCCTCCGGTCATTCATACGCTGGTGGCGATTGCCGCCGCTATGCTTGCGGGTGGCTTGTACGCGGGCATTGCGGGTGTTCTGAAGGCGAAGACGGGTGCCAATGAGGTCATTGTGACGATCATGTTGAACATGATTGCGGCCCTTGGTCTGGGATACACGCTCGGTTTGAAGTCGTGGCAGGCGCCGGGCTTGAACCAGCCGGTGACCGCCGACGTAGCGGAATCGGCTGAGTTGGTGAGGATTCTGCCCCTGCCGTTCCGTCTTCACGCTGGTTTCATCGTTTCGATTATTGCGTTAGCTTTCTTCTGGTGGCTGATGGAGCGCTCGACGCTCGGCTTTAAGATCCGCGCGGTTGGAACGAACGCAGCTGCTGCCCGTACTGCGGGTATCTCGGTGGAGAAGATTACGGCTGTGACGATGGTGATTTCGGGTGCGTTCCTCGGTCTCGCGGGTGCGAACGAGGCGCTGGGCACCCTGGGTTACGTGTCCCGCGATGTCGCCGGAACGATCGGTTTCGACGCGATCACCGTTGCTCTGCTGGGCCGCAATAAGCCCCTGGGCACGTTCTGTGCGGGTCTTCTGTTCGGCGCGTTCAAGGCTGGTGGTTACCTGATGCAGACCAAGGGCGTGCCGATCGACATGATTTTGATTTTGCAGTCGGTGATCGTGCTGCTGATTGCCGCCCCGGCGCTGGTGCGGTGGATGTTCCGTCTTCCTGACGCCCGACGCGTGGAAGCACTTGAGAAGGAGGTCAGTGATGAGCACAAGTGAGCGTGGAGCACAAACGCTGATTGAGACCAAGCGGTCCTGGAAACTTCCCGGGGTTTACGTTGCTGCCAGCGTTCTCCTGGTGATTCTTGCCGCCGTGACGAGTGGTGATGTGCGTATCATCCTCAACGATAAGTCGCAGTCGTACGTGATCCCTGAGATCGTGACTGCCGGCGCGCCCATTGTGTGGGGACTCGCGGTCATTGCGATCGCCGCTGCCGCGTGGTCCCTGGTGACGACGGCTCGCAGGATGCGGACCCCCTCGTGGGCACGGATCATCGTGGTGGTCCTCGTTGGCCTGTCGACTGTCTGTGGGTTCCTCGTGTTCGCCGGTTCGGGTTCTACCACTGGTGGCGTAACGCTTACCTCGGTCCTGGTGTCGACGGTTGCCTTGTCGACGCCGCTGATCTTCGGTGCTCTCGCCGGCGTTATTTCCGAGCGAGTCGGCGTGGTTAACATCGCAATTGAAGGTGACCTGCTGGTTGGCGCGCTCGCGGGTGTCCTCGTGGCCTCGTACTTCCACAATGCCTATGCTGGTCTGATCGCCGCGCCTGTTGCGGGCGCTTTCATGGGCCTGCTTCTGGCTCTGTTCTCCGTCAAGTATGGCGTTGATCAGGTCATCGTCGGTGTCGTGTTGAACGTTTTGGCGCTGGGCCTGACCACTTTCTTCGGTGGAACGGTCATGAAGAAGTCGACGCTGAACCTGAACACCAACCAGTTTTCGCTCTCGACCATTAAGATTCCGGGCTTGTCTGAGATTCCGGTGATCGGCCCCGCGCTGTTCAACCAGACGATCCTCGTCTACATCATGTACGTCGTGGTCGCCGCGCTGGCCTTCTTCCTGTTCCGTTCCCGTTGGGGTCTGCGCCTGCGGGCGTGTGGCGAGCACCCGCGGGCAGCAGACACGGTTGGCATCAACGTGCAGCGTACGCGTACGAACAACACGGTCTTGGGTTCGGCCCTCGCGGGTCTGGGTGGCGCGTTCTTCACGATTGGATCGTCTCTGGCATTCACGGACAATATCTCCGCAGGGAACGGCTACATCGCCCTCGCTGCGCTGATCTTGGGTAAGTGGAATCCGCTGGGAGCCATGGCGGCCGCTGTCATGTTCGGTTTTGCTCAGGCGACGGCACACCTGCTGCCCAATCTGTCTAACGCTGTCCCGGGCAATCTCGTGTCAATGATTCCCTACGTGGTGACGATCATCGCGGTGGCTGGGTTTGTCGGCAAGTCGCGTGCTCCCGCGGCTGAGAACGTTCCCTACATGAAGTGAAGGATGATGCACCGATGACGTCGATCAATTGGGATGCCCTGCTGGGTAGCGCCATTGACGCGATGAAGCGGGCATACTGCCCGTACTCGGGGTTCCCCGTTGGCGCCGCCGGACTGGCGCAGGACGGGCGAATCGTGAGTGGGTGCAACGTTGAGAACGCGGGGTACGGGGTGACGCTGTGCGCCGAGTGCGGCATGGTGTCGGAGCTGATCCGTAGCGGTGGTGGAGCGCTTGTCGCGGTCGTTGCTGTCAACGGTGACGAGGTCCCTGTCTCCCCGTGCGGGAGGTGCCGCCAGCTCATCTATGAGCACGGCGGCCCCTCCTGCCTGGTTCTCATGCCGGAAGGCGTTGCTCCCATGAGCGAGGTCCTCCCTGGTGCCTTTGGCCCACACGACCTGGACAGTGTCGGGGCGCTACCTGCCCCGGCCTCGTCCGACACGAAAGAAGGATACGATGGCGCTCTTTGATGCCGTTGACATTATTCGAACGAAGCGCGACGGGGGTGCCCTGACCCCCGAGCAGATCGACTGGACGATCGACGCCTACACGAAGGGCGTTGTCAAGGACGAGCAGATGGCTGCTTTGGCCATGGCTGTTTTCCTGCGGGGAATGACGCGGGACGAGATCGCCAGGTGGACGGACGCGATGATCCGGTCGGGGGAGCGCATGGACTTCTCTGGGATCGGAAAGCCGACTGCTGATAAGCACTCTACGGGAGGTGTGGGTGACAAGATCACGCTCCCCCTGGCGCCGCTCGTCGCGTGTTTCGGGGTGGCTGTTCCCCAGCTGTCGGGCCGAGGCCTGGGGCACACGGGCGGTACTCTGGACAAGATGGAGTCCATCCCTGGGTGGCGCGCTCATCTGTCCAACGAGGAGATCCTGTCCCAGCTCGGTAACGGCTGCGGCGCGGTCATCTGCGCGGCGGGGTCTGGTCTGGCGCCCGCGGACAAGAAGCTCTACGCTCTGCGTGACATCACCTCAACCGTTGAGTCCATTCCGTTGATCTCTAGTTCCATCATGAGTAAGAAGATCGCTGAAGGGACGGGCGCTCTCGTCCTGGATGTCAAGGTCGGGTCGGGAGCATTCATGAAGGACATTGACAGTGCGCGTCAACTGGCGCGCACTCTGGTGGACCTGGGACGCGACGCGGGTGTGGCCACGCGCGCCCTGCTCACCGATATGTCCGTTCCCCTGGGGCGCAAGATCGGCAACGCGCTCGAGGTCGAGGAGTCTGTCGAAGTCCTGGCCGGCGGTGGTCCCTCTGACGTCGTTGAGCTGACCTGCGAATTGGCGCGTCACATGCTTGATCTTGCTGGCGTGCACGACGTTGATGTGGAGGCGGCCCTTGAAGACGGGCGCGCGATGGATCGTTGGCGTGCGATGATCCGCGAGCAGGGGGGTGATCCGGACGCTCCCATGCCTCGTGCCGTGCACACCCATCAGGTGTGTGCTGAGGCTGACGGTATGATCGTCGGTATGGATGCCCTGAGCGTGGGTGTGGCGTCGTGGCGACTCGGCGCGGGGCGAGCCGTTAAGGAGGATCCGGTGCAGGCTGGTGCGGGCATCGAGATCCACGCTAAGCCGGGGGAGACCGTGTCGAGGGGACAGCCTCTACTGACTCTCCACACCGACGACGAGTGGCGAATTGCTCGCGCAGTTGAGACCCTATCAGGTGCAATCGAGATTACCGAGGGGGGCACGTTCGCTGCCCGCGGGGTTGTTCTGGAGACCGTGTCTTGATCGCGGCGCGGCCAGGGCGAGGAGGGAGTACACGTGGATAAGCGCGACGAGCAGGCTGTTGATGCTCTCAAACTCTATTACCAGCAGGATTTGAGCCAAGTTGACATCGCCGCCCGTATGGGGCTTTCGCGTCCTACCGTGGCTAAGCTCCTCGCCCATGGTCGCGATCGTGGTTTCGTGACGATCACGATACATGATCCTCGGGAGGAAGCTTCCGAACTGGCTGCCCGACTGGAGCAGCGCTACGGTCTGGCATGCGTGCGCGTCGCGCACGGGCACGCAGCGACCGAGGAGGAAGCTATCGATGAGGTTGGGCGCGTGGGCGCGGACCTGGTGAGCCAGTTGGTGCACGACGGCATGCGCGTGGGTATCTCGTGGGGTCGCACGATGTATGCGCTTGCTTCTCACTTGGAGCGTTCTCCGCGCCAGGGCGTGCGAGTTGTCCAGCTCAAGGGTGGGACATCTTTCTCCGCGCGTGCGACGCACGATTTTGAGGTGATGCGTGCATTTTGCGATGCTTTTAACGCTCAGCCGCGCTACCTGCCCCTGCCTGTCATTTTTCAGTCCACGAAGACGGCATCGATCGTGTGCAAGGATCGGGCGATCATGAAGATCCTGGAGGAGGGGCGCAAGGTTGACGTGGCTGTCTTTACGATCGGCGCGATCGGCGATGAAGTCATTTCTCTCAACCTCGGGCATCTGGATGGGGAGGAAGTGGATGCGCTGTTGCGCGATGCTGTCGGTGACGCGCTTTCTCACTTTTTCACGGCGGCTGGCCAGATTGCGCTTCCCGAGCTTGAGGCCCGTACTGTCAGCATTTCGTTGGAGCGTCTGTGTAGTCGGCCCGTGCGGCTGGTCGTTGCGGGGGGGTTCATGAAAACACGCGCGCTGGACACGGCGCTGCGCATGGGGATTGCCACGCATCTGGTGGTGGATCAGGATTTGGCTCTTGGGCTGCTGGAAATGAGCGAGTGAGAGGGCTTGGAGAAGGAGGTGTAGAGATAGAGAGAAAGAACACTTGTCAAAGTCAATATTGACATATTGATAATGTAGGGCCTAGCCTTGCCCTATAGGTAACGAAGCCTAGAGGAGCGCACAGCTCCCTGAGATGACAAAGGACACGACACATGCGTTCGACACCCCACATTGATCCCACCGGCCCCATCGCCGAGACCATCCTGCTGCCGGGCGACCCGCTGCGCGCCAAGTTTATCGCTGAGAACTACCTGGAGGACGTCCAGCAGTTCAACGCCGTGCGCAACATGCTCGGCTTCACCGGCACCTACCAGGGCACCCCCGTCTCCGTCATGGGTTCCGGCATGGGTATCCCCTCAATCTCCCTGTACGCCTACGAGCTTATCCACACGTTTGGCTGCAAGCGCCTGGTCCGCATCGGAACCTGCGGTTCCCTCCAGCCCAACATGCACCTGTACGACGTCGTCATCGCGCAGGGCGCCTGCACGAACAGCGCGTTCATGGACCAGTACCAGCTGCCCGGCCAGTTCGCCCCGATCGGCTCCTTCAACCTGATCGACGACGTGGTGCGCCGCGCCCGCGAGCAGGGCGTCCCCTTCCACGTCGGCAACATCATGTCCTCCGACGTCTTCTACAACGCGAACCCGACCTTTAACGAGGCCTGGCAGCGCATGGGCATCCTCGCAGTCGAGATGGAGAGCGCTGGCCTGTATGCGACCGCCGCGCACGCGGGTGTCGAGGCCCTGGCTATGTTCACGGTCTCCGATTCGCTGGTCACCGGTGAAGTCACGGACGCGCAGTCGCGCCAGACCGCCTTCACCGCGATGATGGAGCTCGCCCTGCCCCTGGCAGCGCTCTGAGACAAGGAGAAGGCTGCTCCATGAAGAAGCGTGACGTGGCCGCGTTGATCGACCACACGATCTTGAAGCCGGAAGCGACACGCCAGGACGTGGTACGCATTATCGAGGAAGGGGCCAGCGCCGGCACCTTCTCGGTATGCGTGTCCCCGTCCATGCTTCCGCTGGATGTGCCCGATGGACTAAAGGTGGCCTGCGTCGTCGGCTTCCCCTCGGGCGCGGTCAAACCGCAGGTCAAAGCCTTCGAGGCGGCGCAGGCAGTCGCCGACGGTGCGGACGAGATCGATATGGTCATCAACATCGAGCTGGTCAAGGACGCACGCCTGCACGAGCTGGAAGAAGAGATTGCTGCCGTGCGCCGCGTCGTCCCAGCCCCACGCGTCCTGAAAGTCATCATCGAGTCCGCAGCTCTCACTGACGATGAAATCGTCGCCGCCTGCACGGCATCCATGGCTGCCGGAGCTGACTTTGTGAAGACCTCCACGGGTTTCCACCCCGCAGGTGGGGCGTCCTTCCACGCGGTCGCCCTCATGCGCGCCACCGTCGGCGACGCCCTGGGGGTCAAGGCCTCGGGAGGCATCCGCGACGCCGACACGGCGCTCGCCATGATCGAAGCAGGAGCTTCTCGCCTGGGAGTCTCCGCAACTAACGCCATCTTGGCAGAATTGGAAGACTGACACTATGGAACTTCTTGAACTGGCCCAGCGCTGGGCAGACCATGACCCCGATCCGACCACGGCCTCGTCCCTGAGGGCCGACATTGAGGCCGCTCGTGGCGGCGACGAAGAGGCCCTCGCCCGCGTGGGCGCCGCCATGAACGGTCCCCTCGAGTTCGGAACTGCCGGCCTGCGCGGCGTCGTGGGCCCCGGCGAATCCCGCATGAACCTGGCCGTCGTTATCCGAGCGACCGCCGGCCTGTGCGAGGTCATTAAGCGTCACGCGACGGGTATCCCCACCCTGGTCGTGGGCTGCGATGCCCGCTACGGCTCCTCCGAGTTTGCTACAGCCGCGTGCCGTGTCGCTTCTGCCGCCGGCGTGCGTGTCCTCGCGCTGCCCCAGGCGAACCCGACCCCGCTGACCTCCTTCGCGGTGCGCCACTACGGCGCGGACGCGGGCGTTATGGTGACCGCTTCGCACAACCCCGCCCCCGACAACGGCTACAAGGTGTACCTCGGTGGAAGCGTCGTTACGGGCGATGGCCAGGGAGTCCAGATCGTCCCGCCTTTCGACGCCGAGATCGCGGCGGCCATCGAGGCCACGCCCCCCGCTGACGAAGTCCCCATGAACGATGACCTGGTCGAGGCCGTGGACCCGCGCGACGAGTACGTCGCGGAGGCCGTCAAGCTGGCCTCCGGCGACGCTGATGTCCGCGCGGACCTGCGCATCGTCCTGACGGCCATGCACGGCGTGGGCGCGTCCCTCACCTCGCGCGTGCTGGCCCAGGCCGGCTTCACGAACGTGTCAATCGTCGCCGCCCAGGCCGAACCCGACCCGGACTTCCCGACGGTTCCCTTCCCGAACCCCGAGGAAGCCGGAGCCCTCGACATGGCCATCGAGCAGGCTCGCGGCGAGGACGCCGACCTTATCATCGCTGTGGACCCCGACGCGGACCGTTGCGCGCTCGCGGTCCCTGACCCTGCGGCCGAGGCCGGATGGCGTCCGCTGAGCGGTGACCAGATCGGCTGCCTGCTAGGAGAATTCCTGGCGTCGCGAGGCCTGGAGGGGTCGCTCGCAAACTCGATCGTCTCCTCGCGTCTGCTGGCCCGCATTGCGCATGCCCACGGCCTCGAACATCACACGACGCTCACGGGCTTTAAGTGGATCGCCCGCGCTCCGCAGCTGGCCTTCGGCTATGAAGAAGCGATCGGTTTCTGCCCGAATCCCGCCATCGCGCGCGACAAGGACGGCATTGCGTCCTCTGTCGTTGCCGCGTCGCTGTTCGCCGCGCTCAAGGCTCAGGGCCGCACCGCGTGGGATGAACTGGACCGTCTGGCCCACGCTCACGGCCTGCACGTGACCGGACCGTTGACCTTCCGCGTCGAGGAGATTGAGCAGATTGCTACCGGCATGGCGCGCTTGCGCGCGCAGCCGCCGAGCGAACTCGCAGGTTCACCCGTCGTCGAGGTCTCTGACCTGGCGCAGGGCTACAAGGGCCTGCCGCCCACGGACGGTGTGCTGGTGCTGACCGAGGCCGGGGACCGCGTGATCGCGCGTCCGTCGGGCACGGAACCCAAGCTCAAGTGCTATCTCGAGGTCATCCTGACTGCCCCCGAGGGGGAGCCGGTTCCGTGGAAGGCGGCGTACGAGCGCCTCGAACTGATTAAGCGTGAGTTCGGTCAGATCATTGGTCTGTGAGCGCTGACGGAGGGTCTTCGTTCGACGATTGAGCAGGGGTGCATCTCTGCGCACGTAAATAGATAACGCTATACTTGCGTATATGTCACCTCACGTTGAATCGTCGGCGGGGACCCTGCCATATGCCAACCGGCCCGTCGAGAAGACGCCCGGTCACTGGGTGCTCGCCCGTGCAGGAAAGACAGTCCTGCGCCCCGGGGGTCTCGCGCTGAGCATGTGGGCCCTCAAACGAGCGGTCATCCCCGGCGCGGATGTCGTCGAATTCGCTCCAGGAATGGGAGTAACAGCACGCTCGATCATCAGTGTTGGCCCCGCCTCCTACGTGGGGGTCGAGCGGGACCCCGACGCGTGCGCGCGCGTCGATGCCATCGCCTCGGGCGTGGGACACTGTGTGAACGCGGATGCCGCCCAAACAGGTCTGCCGGACGCTAGTGCCGACGTCGTGGTCGGCGAAGCCATGCTCACCATGCAGGGTGAGAAAGCTAAGCGCGCGATCGTGGGGGAAGCGGCGCGTATCCTGCGCCCGGGTGGACGCTACGTCATCCACGAGCTCGCGATGCGCCCCGAGACCATCGCCGAGGAACCCGCCACCGAGATCCGCCGTGCGCTCGCGCGCGCGATCAATGTCAACGCGCGGCCACTCACGGTCGCCGGCTGGCGAGCGGTTCTCGAAGAAGCGGGCCTGGTCGTCGAAGAGACACGCAAGGCGCCCATGGCCCTGCTGAAACCAGGCCGCATGCTTGCCGACGAGGGCGTGCGTGGGACCCTGCGGATCGCCCGCAACATCGCCCGTGACAAAGACTTGCGCCGACGCGTCACCACGATGGCGCGCACGTTCAAGAAGTACGACCGACATCTGTGCGGCGTCGCCATCGTCGCACGCAAACCCAAGGAGAACAGGTGAGCCTCTCTCTCGATTCCAACACCGAGGTCCCTACGCCCATCATGACGGACCTGAGTGACATCGCTTCGATGATCCAGATCAACGAGGAAGCCACCGTCTCGCGCACGGTCATGCACGCAGAGGGCGTGCGCCTCGTCCTCTTTAGCTTCGATACCGGCGAGATCCTCAGCGAGCACACGGCGGCCATGCCCGTCATCCTGCAGACCCTCGAAGGTGCCCTCGAAATCGAGGCCGACGGTCGCACCGTGGTCCTTCGCCCCGGCGACGTCATCCACTTCGGCACGCGACTGCCTCACGCGGTCCGCGCGCTTGAACCCTCGAAGCTGGCGCTGTTCATGCTGGATCGGCGCGAGCGGCCCACCGCCTGACTGCGGCCTTCAAGCCCGGGAACCCTGGCCCCGTCTGAGAGCAACGAGGTCGGGGTTCCCACTCGATTGCGCGCAGCGCGCGGCCCCGGTGAACGACGATGTTACCTGAGCGCCGCCTTCCCAGCGCCGCGTGCGACCAACCACAGGCCGGCCTCGACAATCGCGCCGGAGAGGACGAAGACGAAGGGAATAGAGGCAGGTGCGTCCATGAANAGGCGCAGGCCCAGGGGCGGGCGGCATGCGTCCGCGCGCGCGGCCAGGCCCGAGGCAAAGAGGTAGAGTCCGCCCGCGATCAGCGTCAGGGCGAGGAGGACGAAGAGGACTGTCAGGGCGACGGACACGGGACCCCCAGGGACGGTGGATGTTTCACGGCCGTTTCACGCTGGCCGCGCGTGGGCCGCGAAACCATTCTAGCTGGCCCCGGCCTCGTGACCGACGAGGCCGGGGAAGCGTCGGGGGACCGACCTGAGTCGAGCCGTGGCCGAGCGCGCGTGTGCGTTCAGAAGTAGCAGGCAATCGGCCCGTTGGGTCCCGGCACCACCGTCACCGGGGTGTCGAAAATACCTGTGAGGACATCGTCGCGCATGATGTCCGCAGGTGAACCCATGAAAGCGACTTGCCCGTCCTTCAGCGCGCAGATCGTTGATGCGTAGCGGGCCGCGAAATTAATGTCGTGCAGGACGATGACGATCGTGCGCGAAAACTCGCGGGCAGCTCGCTCCAGCATGGTCATCATCTCCACGCTGCGCGCAATGTCCAGGTTGTTGAGCGGCTCATCCAGCAGAACGTAGTCGGTTTCCTGTGCCAAGACCATTGCGACATAGGCGCGCTGGCGCTGGCCCCCAGAGAGCTGATCCAGGTAGCGGCCTTGAAGGTCCCCCAAGTCAAGGAAGCCGATGTAGCGGTCGATGATGGCCTCGTCCTCGCTGTTCAGGTGCCCTCGAGTGTGCGGAAAGCGACCGAAACCAACCAGCTGTCGGACCGTCAAGCGCGAAATGAAATGGTTTTCTTGGCGCAGGATCGACAGGGTGCGCGCCAGCTGGGAGGACTTCGTCGTCGCCACGTTCAGGCCACCGACCTCGATGGTGCCCGCGTCAATGCCGAGGAGACGCCCGATCATGGTCAGCAGCGTGGACTTGCCCGCCCCGTTGGGGCCGACCAGCGCCGTAATGCCGCCCGCGGGGATCTCCAGGGAGATCTCGCCGATGCGCACGGAGGATGAATACTGTTTGACGACGGAATCAATGGAAATCACAGGCGGCCCTTCCGCAAAATAGTGACGATGAACGCGAGTCCGCCGACGAACTCGATAATGATGGAAACGACGCCCTGCGTGTTGAACACGTGATTCATGACGAAGTAGGCGCTGGCCAGGATCGCGATGGCCAGGACGACCGACATCGCAAAGATGTAGCGGTGGTCGTGGGTGTCGGAGAACTGGTAGGACAGCGTCGCGACGAGGAACCCGAGGAACGTCATGGGACCCACGAGGGCGGTCGACGTGGCCATGAGGATCGACACGAGGACGAGGACTGCCACCGATGTGCGCCGGTGGTTAAGACCCAGGTTTGTGGCGGTTTCACGGCCCAGAGAGAGGACGGATAGGCGTGTGTTCATGAGGAGGAGGGCGAGTGCCGCCACAGCAACGAGCGGAACGGCAATGGGGTAGTACTCCTTCTGCGCGTTCGCGATCGAGCCGAACAGGCGCGCAGTGAGCACGTCGAATTCGGAGGGTGTGAGCAGGCGCTGCATGAACGTCGAGATGGAGCCGAGGCCCGCCCCCAGCATGACGCCGATGAGGAGCATCGCGTGCATGGAGGCGCGCTGGGAGGTGAGCAGCCACGAGTAGAGCGCGAGCGTGAGGGCGATCATGAGGGCGAGCTGCCCGACAAAGTTGCCGACGGTGGCCGACGCGTTGAGTCCAGCGACGCCCAGGAAGAAAATCGTGGACGTGTGGATCGCCCGGTAGAGGGACTCGAAGCCCAGGATTGAGGGCGTGATGATGCGGTTGTTCGCCACCGTCTGGAAGGCGACCGTGGCCATCCCCTGGCACACGGCCACCAGGGCGATCGCGAGGATTGCGAAAGCGCGCCTGCGGGCGAGCCTCCAGAACACGGGGGTGCCGAATTGCGCCGGGTTCTTCCAGGTGAGCAGTCCGATGCAGGCCAGGAGTGCGATGGCGCACACGACGCTGAAAATGATCCACCAGCGTCGGCGGGCAGCGGGGGAGACGAAGGCCCCGGTGCGCCGCGTCGGGCGCGTGATGGACGAGGCCGTGGCCGGGGAGTGGGAACCGTCAGTTCCCGGAGCATAAACAATGGTCACAGTGTGGTCCCCTTCCTGGCTTGGCGCAGCACGAGCGCGACGAAGACGAATGCCCCGAGGATGCCCAGGATGACGGAGACAGGCATTTCGAAGGGGGAGATGATTGTTCGGGCGAGCAGGTCGGTGACTGTCACCAGGGCGATGCCCGCCAGGCACACCCACGGTAGGTTTGTGCGTAGGTTGTCGCCCATCGACATGGAGACGAGGTTCGGCACGATGAGGCCCAGGAACGGCAGGGAGCCGACGACGACGGTGACGACGCCGGTTGCGACGGCGACTAGGCCTGTCGCGATGAGGATCATGCGGTGGTAGTTGACGCCGAGTGACACGGCGATGTCTTCGCCCAGAGAGACAGCGGTGAGGCGGTCGGCTATGACGAAGACGATTGCGACGACGATTGTGACGATCCAGAGCACCTCGTACTGGCCTTCGTAGACGGAAGTGAAGGATCCCTGGAACCATACGGCGACGCTCTGCATGGTGTTCGTCTCCAGGGCGATGAACGTGGAGATCGCGGAGACGACAGCGCCGAGCATCATGCCCATGATGGGGACGAGCAGCGATGAGCGCAGGGAGACGCGGCGAAGCAGAGCGAAAAAGACCATGGTTCCCGCAAAAGCGAAGACGATGGCGCAGGTCATACGCACCAGGATGGGGGCGCCCGGCCAGGCGATCATGATGATGAGCAAGCCCAGGCCCGCCCACTCGGTCGTGCCCGTCGTTGATGGTTCGGCGAAGCGGTTCTGGGTCACCAGCTGCATGACGAGGCCGCTCATCGACATGGCGGCCCCGGACAGGATGAGCGCGATCGTGCGGGGGACTCGCACGGTCAGGAACATGTGCCAGCCGTCGTCCTGGGACAGGATCGAGTACTCGCCGGTGGACAGGGACAGGACCAGGAGGGCCAGGACGGTGAGGGTTGCGAGGGTGAGCGCCAGGGGGCGGCGTTTCGACGAGGCTGGGGTGGTCTCGCGCGTCGTGGCGGCGTCCGTGGGAGGCGCGGTGGCGGTGGAGTGTGTCATAAGAAAAGGGGGTGCGGGTGCCGCCCGCATGGGCGGCACCCGCTTGTGTGTCAGAGGATCACTTCTTCGCGGCTTCGAAGGCGTCTGCGATGGAGTTGAAAATCTCCGTGTAGGTGATGATGGATTCGTTGGTGTAGGTGTCGTTGGGTGCGTAGACCACCTGCTTGTTCTGCAGGGCGGTGACGTTTTGCAGAGCGGCGTTGTCGTTGATGACGGTTTCGGCTGGCGTGTTTGAGCCGTCCTTGGTGATGGCGGCGTCACGGTCGAGAACGAAGATCCACGCCGGGTTAGCTTCGGCGATGGCCTCGACGGAAATGTCGTCGCCGGTGTGCGAGTCGGTCGCGCCCTCAACTTCAAGGGCGGGTTTCAGGCCGAGCAGGTCGAAAACTGGTCCCCAGGTGCGTCCCTTGCCGGGTGCAACGTAGCCGATGTTGCCGCCGGAGACGTCAACCGCCATGACGGTGGAGGAGCCGTCGTAGGCGTTCTTCGCGCGCTCGATCGAGGCGTTGAAGTTGTCGACCAGCTGTTGGGCTTCGGCCTGCTTGCCGAATATCTCACCGAGGTCGGTGACTTCGCGGATGAGTTCCTCATTGAAGGGCTGCCCGTCGCGCGGTTCTAGGTTGATGAGCGGGACGTCGGGGGCCAGCTCTTTGATTTGCGCGTCGAACTTGGAGAAGCGCTGGCCGGAGATGATGAGGTCGGGTTCGGCGGCGACCAGGGCCTCCAGGTTGGGGTCGCGGTGCATGCCCACGTCTGCGATGTCATCGCCGTTGTAGGCGGTGACGGTGGAGGGGATCAGTTGTTTGGGCACTGCGACGAGCGGAACGCCCCACTGTTCGAGTACCTCGAAGGTTCGGTTGTCCAGGGAGGCTGCACGGGTCACAGGCAGCTTAATGTCGACGGGGCCGTCGTTCGCGTCGATCGTCACTGACGAGGCTTGGGTGGCCTGCGTGGTGGATGAAGAGGAGGCGGAGGACTGGGAGGAGGTTGTGCCGGAGGTGCATGCAGCCAGGCCGAGGGCGGCGACGGCGGCGATGGCGGCCAGGGAGGTGGTCGTACGAGACATCATTTCTCCGTCGTAGGTACTTGCGGTGGGACTGAAATAGGAAAAGCTAGGCTTACCTAACTGTCAAAACTAACCTTACAGAAATTTGGGCTCGCGTGCGTGTGGGTGTGCGCATAGTTTCGCGCCGCCCCGTTGGGGCCCCGTGTCTACGCGTTCGTCGGCGGCCTCTCCCTCGTTGGCCGTGTCTCCCTCCCGCTGGCTGTGGCCGCTTGTTGTCAAGCTCACGCTTTTCATAAATCTCGCACGTAATTTGGCTCACCTAATATTTATTAGCACGTTGAAAAACGGCGTATTTTCAACGTTTTCGGCGTGTGTTCGCGCGACGTCTCGGGGGAATTACGTGCGAAATTGTGAGTGCTGCTGTGAGTAAGTCGAGGGGCGGTGCTCGAATGAGCACCGCCCCGGGAACTAGCTCGGTCAGCCGAGCGTGCGTGAAGTCGGGAGCTAGCTCGGTCAGCCGAGCGAGCGTGAAGTTAGTCGACCAGACCCTTCACGGCCTCGTCGAGCTCTGCGACCCAATCCATCCCCGACGCGTCCGAAGGCATACGCCAATCCCCGCGCGGGGACAGGGAGCCGCCGGCCATGACCTTCGGGCCGTTAGGCAGCGCGCTGCGCTTGAACTGCTGGCTGAAAAAACGCCACAGGAACAGGCGCTCCCACGTGACGATCTCCTTCAGCGAGTACGCGACCTTGTCTTCCTCGGGGAAGCCGACCGGCCAGGAGCCGACAGAGGCGTCCGACCAGGCCTTCTCCGCCAGGAACGCGATCTTCGAGGGGCGCGCGCCGCGGCGCAGCACGTGGTAGAGCGTGAAGTCCTGGAGGTTGTAGGGGCCGATCTTGTCCTGCGTGGACTGCATCTTCTCGCCCGGCTTGGCGGGAACCAGCTCGGGGGAGATCTCCGTGTTGAGGATCGATAGGAGGACCTCGCCGACCTGGTTGTCAAACTGCTTGGAGGCCACCACCCAGCGGATCAGGTGCTGCATCAGGGTCTTCGGTACGCCCGTGTTGACCGCGTAGTGGCTCATCTGGTCGCCCACGCCGTACGTGCACCAGCCCAGCGCCAGCTCGGACAGGTCGCCCGTGCCCAGCACGATGCCGCCCAGGTGATTGGCCAGGCGGAACAGGTAGTCGGTGCGCAGGCCCGCCTGGACATTCTCGAAGGTCACGTCGTAGGTGGCCTCGCCCTCTCCGTAGGGGTGGCCGATATCGGCCAGCATCTGCGTGGCTGCCGGACGGATGTCGATCTCCTGGAACGACGTGCCCAGATAGCGGCACAGCAGCGTCGCGTTCGTCTTCGTGCGCTCGGAGGTCGCGAAGCCGGGCAGCGTGTAGCACAGGATGTCCGTGCGTGGACGGCCGAGCAGGTCCATCGCGCGGGAGGCCACAACCAGCGCGTGCGTCGAATCCAGGCCGCCCGAGACGCCGATGACGACCTTCGGGTTGCCGATCGCGCGCAGGCGCTGGACCAGACCGGCCACCTGAATGTTGTAGGCCTCGTAGCAGTCCTGCTCCAGGCGCGTGGGGTCGTTGGGGACGAAGGGGAAGCGGTTCACCGCTCGCTCCAAGCCCAGGTCGGTGCGCGGCGGATCGAGGGTGAACTCGACCTCCTGCGGGGACAAGCGCTCATCCCCCGCGAAGTAGCGCTGCGCGTTGTCCGTGAACGAGTTCTGGCGCTTGCGCTCGGTGCGCAGGCGCTCCAGGTCCACGTCGGCGATCGTGATGTGCGCGCCCTCCTGGAAGCGCTCGCCGATCGCCAGGCGTTCCCCGGCCTCGTAAATCATGGTCTCGCCGTCCCATGCGAGATCCGTGCTGGATTCGCCCATGCCGGCCGCCGTGTAGATGTAGGCAGCCGAGCAGCGAGCGGATACCGAGCGGACCATGAGCTCGCGGTCCGCGCCGCGCCCGACGGTGATCGGGGAGGCGGACAGGTTCGCCAGGACGGTCGCGCCTGCCAGAGCCAGCTCTGTCGAAGGGGTGAGGGGGACCCACATGTCTTCGCAAACTTCGATGCCGATCGTTAGGCCTGGCACGTCGTCGGCGGAGATGAGGACCTGGCCGAAGGGGACCCACGCGGGGCCGCCGCTGAATTCTTCGACGCCGCCCCACGGCACTTCGATGCGCTCGCAGGCGCGCGGGGGCATGGTGACGAAGTGGCGCTTCTCGTAGAATTCGCGGTAGTTGGGTAGGTGTGACTTGGGGACGATCGCGAGGACGCGTCCGCGGTGGATGGCGACGGCGCAGTTGTACAGGGCGTTGTCTTTGCGCAGGGGCGCGCCGACGATGAGGAGGGGGAGCAGGTTGGCGCTGGCCTCGACGATGCGCGCGAGGGCCTTCTCGACGTTGTCGAGCAGAACGTCCTGCAGGAAGAGGTCGTCGATGGCGTAGCCGGACACGCTCAGTTCCGGGTAGACGGCGACGGTGACGCCGCGCTCGTCAAGCTCTGTGGCGGCGTCGATGATCTCGCGCGCGTTGTCGAAGGGGCGCGCGGGGTGCACGGGCAGGGTGACGGCGGCGACGCGCGCAAAGCCCTGGTCGTAGAGGGAATGGAAGTTCATGATTCTCCTTTGGTACTGGGCTTATTCTTGCGTACTCGGCGCGCTCGCGCTCTTCGGTGACGAGGCTGGGGCTGGGGCGGCGGGTCGGCGCAGGGGTGGGTCGAGAACGAAGGCGGTTTCGTCGACGCCCGGGGCGAGGCGGTAGAGTGCTGCCGGGCGCCCTGCCCCCTCGCGCACGGTGCCTCCCGTCGGCTCGATGAATGACGCGGTTTTTGTGGCTTTGCGGTGGAAGTTACGCGGGTCGAGGGCCGCCCCCCAGATGGCCTCGTAGGTCGTGCGCAGCTGCGTTATCGTGAACTCGGGCCCGCAGAAGGAGGTGGCCAGGGGGGAGTATTCGATCTTGGAGCGGGCGCGCTCGACGCCGTCCGCGAGGATGCGCGAGTGGTCGAAGGCGAGAGGTGAGTTGGCTGCGAGGAGGGCGTCGACGGGGTGCCAGAGGACTCCCGCAGCGTCGCCGCCCGCGTGAGTGGGGGAGAAAGAGGGGGCGAGGAGGAGGTAGGCGACGGAGAGAACCGGGCCTCGAGGGTCTCTTCCAACGGGTCCGTAGGTGCACAGCTGTTCGAGGTGGCCCGGGGGAGTGATGCCCGTTTCTTCTTCAAGCTCGCGCGCTGCTCCCTCCTCGGTTTGTTCGCCTTCGCGCAGGAAGCCGCCGGGCAGGGCCAGGTGATTTTTGAAGGGGTCGATTCCGCGACGTACGACGAGGGTGTGGAGGGTGTGGTCGATAACGGTGAGGGCGACGATGTCGACCGCGATCGGGATGGTGAGGGGCTTAGTCATGGTGTCAGCATAACTTATTTGCGTCGAGTTGACATTAAATGTGCGGATAGATTATCGTCGTCTTGACATAAACGAGTGGTTCGCCACCCAACCAAGGAGCCATCATGGGAACCCTTCACCACCACCCATTCCTTAGCCGCTACCAGGGCGGAGCCGGAGACCACGTCGTCCAAATCCGCGCCGGACGCGCCATCAGAACCGGCGTCGGACAATCCTTCTGGCTACGAAATGGGCGCTGCGCGCTCGCGGAAATGCCAACCGCCAACCGCGCCCACAGCTTCCTCATCCAAGCCGCCACCGCCGACCAACAAAACATAAACGCCCAAGCCGTCATCACCTACCGCATCGAGGATGCCGAATCTGCCTGCGCGCACTACGACTTCGCGCTCTACCCGCGCGAAGCGGGAACCGACGCCCAAGGCCTATGGCAGATCGACGAGACCGTCACCCGAATCGCCCACTCCGCCCTGGCCTCGGCGATCGGAGAAATGACGCTCACAAACGCGATTACCGGCTCCCTCGAAAGGGTCGGTCGCGTCCTTACCCAAGCCTTCGCAGCAGACGACCAGCTGCGCGCCACCGGCATCGCCATCCTCGACGCGCGACTGCTCAGCCTACGCCCCGACGAAGGAGTCGAATCCTCCCTGCGCGCCCCGCTCCTCGAACAGCTCCAAGCCGAAGCCGACCGCGCCCTCTACGAACGCCGCGCCCTCGCCGTCGAACGCGAATCCCAGATCTCCGCAAACGAGATGCAATCCAAGCTCGACCTGGCCCGCAAACGCGCCGACCTAGTCGACCAGGAAGGCCACAACGCCAGGCGCGAGGCCGAAGAAAAGGCAGCCGCCGACGCGATCACCGTCGAAGCAGAAGCACGACGCATCGTCGAAAAAGCCAAGGCATTCGAGGTTGACTGGAACACGGCGGGACGCGCCCGGATCGAGACCGATGCCGCCTACATCGAAGCGCTCGCCAAGGCCGGACCCGAAGTAGCGCGAGCCCTCGCGTTCAAAGAAATGGCCAAGAACATGCCCTCCTTCGGCAACATCACCATCACCGCCGACGTGCTCAGCGATCTCGTGGCGGCCTTCACCGGCAAAGCGAAGGCTGGGAAGTNGCGCGTCTCGCGCGCCCCGCGCGCCCTCGCCCTCGTGGACCCGGCCGGCCTGGGGGAGGAGTGATCCTGCGGGGCAGCGTAAGGCGTGCATACGTGGATAGGTTACGAACATGCGGATAGGTTATGAAGATGTGGATAGGAAAATAAGCTATCCGGATGTGCACAACCTATCCATATGCGCACAACCTATCCACGTGTGCGCAGGGGAGGGGGCGCCTGCGCGTTGAGGCTGGGGCCCGTGAGGGAATCCCGTACGCCGCAAGCCCTACGCGGGCACGACGCCCTACGCGGGCACGACGCCCTGGGCACGCAGCTGGTCCATGACGCGGTCGAGGGTCGCGCCCACCGGGTCGCGGACGATCAGATCCGCGTGCGCGTCGGCCGAGGTCGGGGTGGCGTTCATGAGCACCAGGTGGTCCCCCGAGAAGTAGTTGATGAGGCCCGCCGCCGGGTAGACCACGAGGGACGTGCCGGCCACGATCAGCGTGGACGCCCGCGCGATGGCTGACACGGCGGCCTCGATGACGCCCTCGTCCAGGGACTCGCCGTACATGACGATGTCTGGGCGCATCTGCCCTCCGCACGACGGACACGCGGGCACGGGATCCCCATCAAGCGTGACAGCATCACCCAGCGCCGCGACGGTCCCGCAGCGCGTGCATACGAGGCGCTCCCAGTTGCCGTGCAGCTCCCACACGGTGCGCGACCCCGCCCGCTGATGCAGGCCGTCAATGTTCTGCGTGACGACTGCGTCCAGCCGACCGGCTACCTCCAGGGCGGCCAGGGCCCTGTGCGCGCCGTTGGGTTCGACGGGACGGTAGATCTCGTGGAACCACTCCCAGTACGCCTCGGGGTGCTTGGTGAAAAAGTCGATGCTCAGGACCGTCTCAAGGGGAATCTCGCGCTCCTGGAAGTAGAAGCCGTTCGCCCCGCGAAAGTCCGGGATGCCCGACTCGGTCGAGACGCCGGCGCCGCCGAAAAACACGGTGGACGGTGACTGAGCGATCCAATCCGCCAGGGTCGAAACGTCGCTGTTCATGAGGGCCTCCTCGCTCGCGCTACCATCCCAGGATACGCCCGAGGCCAGGGCCCCACGCGGGAACCCCGGCCTCGTGCGAAACAAACCGATCAGGCGAAGGTCAGCGCCTGGCGGGCGATCGCCAGCTCCTGGAGCAAGCCCGCACGCGGCGAATGAGCTGTCGGGCCTCACGTTGCCGGTTTGCCTGTGGTGGGCGCACTTGCGCGTGCATGTACGAGCTGGAGGAGGGAGAGATTCTCGGGAGACATGCCGGTCAGGGAGTCGAGGTGGGGGCGTGCCCTATCGAGAATCCGGATGTGGTGGATATTGTCGATGCTGCGTCGATGGAACTGGAGGGTGGATTCATACGTGAAACCTCCACGAAGATCAGCGAAAAAACTGTCTGCTACCCATCGGTAGGAGCTGTTGAGGACCAGTTGATAGTCGCAGGCGCGGCCAATGAGAGCAGCGATCCAGTCCGCACACTGGATGTTCGTCGAGAGCTCCGAGTCGATATATGCGGGTGCTTCGAGGATCCGCAGCATCTCCTGGTGTTCCTTGATGCGACCGTAGATGTGGGCATAGCTGCGTCTCACCTGGTGAAAGCGCTGCTTCTCGTTGATCATGTCCTGAAAGAGGAGGATGTTCTGGTCCTCGTGTTCGGCATACCTGCAGAGTCGGTTGATCGCCTCGCTCAAACATTCAAGGGTCCTCTCCTCGCGTTTATTTTCCCAGTTGTTGTCGGTGTTCTTGCCCCACACCTGGCCTGGGGAGCCGATGGGTTTTTCGCGTACGAAGTAGAAGAGCTTTCCGCCGTAATTACTCGATATTCGAGCGAGAAGCGAGCGCAGCTCAACTACTTCCTGTCGTCCTGCACGCCCCATTGCGTGCTTGCTCAGGAGGTCAGACCCTTTACGCTCCCATGTAGGAGCGTAGTTTCTGGGATCCTCCTCGCCGTCGCCGCAGAGAAGTGAGTAGAACTTCTGCTTGGTTATCGCGACATCTCGAGATAAAGCATGGACATGCTGTTCAGGAACAACAAAGCCGGCATAGCCGAATGCAGGGGATATTTTAAACCTCTTGTGATCCTTTGAAATGAAAGCGCCAGCTTCGCCAACTTCGTCGATGTAAGCGATGAGGGTTATAGGACATTTCGTGTTGCTGGGGTTAGTCCCAGGTGTTGTGGTAGGGGGTGGTGTGGTGGAGTTCGTTGAAGCAGATTGCGTCGCCCCAGCCGGGGATGATGCCGGTGGCTTGGTGGGTTTGACAGGCTTGGTACCAGGCATTTTCGAGGGCTTCGTCGGTGGGCATGGTCGCCAGGATCCTCGCTGCTGGTTGCGGGTGTGGAGAGTGGGTGTAGCACCACCAAAACACGGCTTTCATGCGTCGGGTCAGGCGCATGCCGCGGTGGTCGCGCAGCATCTGGCGTAATTGGGCGTTCGTGCTTTCGATCTGGTTGGTCATCGCGGGCATCGGGTGGGTCCAGGTGGGGTCCAGGTAGGTGAACAAGAGCCCCTGGGAGATGAGCTTGTTGAGGCTGTTACGAGCCCGAACGAGACGTTCGTGGGTGTATTCCCATCCCCCCTCAGGTCTGCGTGTTGTCTCCTCCAGGAAGCCCTTCCAGCGCGTGCACCACCCCTGGTAGGCGCCTATCCATTCCTGGGCGCCTTCGATGTCGTGCACGTGCGTGAGCTGGCGCCCCAGAGCGTACAAGCTACGCGAGGCTTCCAGTTTGGGGCGCGTTGTGGTGGCTTGGCGGATACGGCAATACGCGTGGAAGGTACAGCGTTGAACGCGCGTGGTCGGCCAGATGTTCTTGCACGCCCGCGCGAACCCGCTGCCCCCGTCGGTGACGACCAGGGCTGGGGGCGCGATCCGGCTCATAAGCGCGCTCCAGGCCCGGGAATTCTCACTCCTGGCCGCGTACCAGCCCAGCACGCAATCGGGTGTTTGGGCGATGAGCACCACGACGCCTGGGCCCAGGTGGATGCCGTCAACGAAGATGACCTCATGAACCTCATCGATGATCGGGCTGAAAGGCCATAACTGCCACAACGGCTCACAACGCCGACGAAACGAACGTCCCCCACCAGGCAAATCCACCTGACGACACCTGCCAAGGAGCCAGGCCAAGAACTCATCAAGATGCTTGGCCGTGGAGTCGATTTCGTTCAGCGTCGTGATTTGGCAGGTTTTACACCGCCAGCGCTGACGACCTGACGAAGTCCTACCGTGACGGATCATGGGACAGCCACACACAGGGCATGATGCAGTATTCACAGGAACGAGGCAAACACGACCAACTAAAAAAGTAACTTTCCCGCGCAACAAAGCCGAAAAGTCACCCTTCCAGCAACACGATCTGTCCATCCTCATAGTTGGTCCCAACCAACTAAAACACCGACTTTCCCGCACCAGAAAGCCAAAAAGTCACCCTTCCAGCAACACGTAGTGTCCTATAACCCAGCGATGAGCATGCTCCTCCTCACTGAGAGACGCAAAGACCCACGGCGCAACGTGTGCGCTCGTGGGCCCGCGGATTGGCACTCTGCGAGGGCTTGCTCGCCGTTACCACTCTCGATCGTAGTCGGTGTGTGGGGGTGAAGTCAATACGCGCGACAGATACGCTCGAGGCCGGGGCCCCACGCGGGAACCCCGGCCTCGTGCGAAATAAACCGATCAGGCGAAGGTCAGCGCCTGGCGGGCGATCGCCAGCTCCTCGTTGGTCGGGAAGACAAACATCTTCACGGTCGAGTCGGGGGCGGAAATGACGCGCGGCTCGCCGGAGCGAACATTGTTCGCCTCCACGTCGATCTTCACGCCGAAGGGAGCGAGAGCCTCGGCCAGCTCGCGACGCACGGCTGCGTCGTTTTCGCCGATGCCAGCGGTGAAGGTGATGACGTCCAGGCCGCCCAGCTCCGCGGTGTACGAACCCACGTACTTCAGCAGGCGGTTAATGTAGACGTCCATCGCGGTACGGGCGCGCTGCTGAGCCTCAGGCTCGTCATCGTTGTGGATCATGTCCCACACGGAACGCATGTCGGACTCGCCCGTCATGCCCTTCATGCCGGACTTCTTGTTGAACAGGGTGTCAACCTCGTCGACGCTCATGCCGGCGACGCGCTCCAGGTGGAACACGACGGCGGGATCGATGTCGCCGGTGCGGGTGCCCATCATGAGACCCTCGAGGGGGGTCAGGCCCATGGACGTGTCGATCGGCTTGCCGTTCTTGACGGCCGACACGGACGCGCCGTTACCCAGGTGCAGGACGATCTGCTTCAGGTCGTCGCGACCCTCCAGCTTCGCGATCTCTTGGGAGACGAACTGGTGGGAGGTGCCGTGTGCGCCGTAGCGGCGCACCGAGTACTTCTCGGCGGTCTCGGTCTCCAGTGCGTACAGAGCCGAGCGGTCGGGCAGTTGCTGGAAGAACGCGGTATCGAAGACGGCGACGTGGGGGACGTCGGGCATGAGTTCGCGCGCAACGTCAATGCCCTTGAGGTGGGCGGGGTTGTGCAGGGGGGCCAGCGGACACAACTCTTCGATGAGGTTACGGACTTCGTCGGTGATCAGAGCCGGACCATCGAAGTAGCGGCCGCCCTGAACGATGCGGTGGCCGACGGCGACGACGTTCGCATCAGCTAGGGACGGTCCTTCGGTGTCGAAGAGGCGCAGCACTTCGCGCATGCCGACCGTGTGGTCGGGGACCGGGAGTTCTTCTTCGGTGACGGCGTCGCCGTACGCGTGCTTGATGAGACCCATCGTGTCGCCGATGCGCTCGACCAGGCCCTTGGCGATGGCGTCGCCGGTGCCGGGATCGACGAGCTGGTACTTGATGGAGGAGGAGCCGGAATTAATGACGAGAACGGAGGACGAGGTCACGCGTTCGCCTTTCGTGTTGGAGGGATCAGAAAGATAAGTACGAGGCCGGGGTTCGGTTTTACGTCAATAGTAACCGGCCCCTGGGACCTGGGTCCCGCTCAGCCCTGGGCTTGAACGGCGGTCAGGGCGACGGTGTTGACGATGTCCTCGACGAGGGCGCCGCGTGAGAGGTCGTTGACGGGCTTGTTGAGGCCCTGCAGGACCGGGCCGACGGCGAGCGCGCCCGAGGAACGCTGGANGCGGGCAGTGCGGCGGCGGGGCGCAGGGCGGCGTCGGCTGGGTTGGTGCCAGTGAGGGCATCAATGGTGGTGAGACCAAGGACGCGGGCCAGCTCTTCGGTGGCGAGGGCTGCAGCCTCTGACGAACCGGGTGCGACGACGATGAAACGGGACACTCGAATACTCCTTTGGGACGAGAACAATATGGTGTGGCCGAAAGCCTTTCGTCCTATCCTAAACCCGCTCGCTGTTATTGTGTATCAATGCGTCAGGGCGGGGGGTGGCGCTGGAAAAGTGCTGCGGGGACGGACTATTAGCTGATTGTGTCCGATCGTACGCTAGGGTAGGAGGCGTGGATGACGAGGAGAGGACCCTGCGTGCGCGATTGGGCGCGTGGCTTGGCGGCACCCTGAGCGCGGGGGGAGTCCTCGGCGTCATCGCTCTGGCTGTGACGGATCACAGGCATCGGGCGGTCATGCTGTTGGTCGCGGTCCTCGTCGGCATGGGAGTTGTGCGCATGTGGACGCCCGGACGTCCCTGGTTCGCGTCTCGAGGCCGCGTTGCGGACGCGGTCGTCTACGTGATTCTCGCCGCGATTATCTGGTATCTAGCTCCCTTCGTATCGACTATGGCAGTGCACTGAACCTTGAAGAATCGTTTAGGTTCCAAGGGGAAAATGGTCTCACAGTGCGGTACGTGTCCGTCGTGTTGATAGTGGTGGATGTCCCGAATGGTGGTTTCGGATTCAAGAATTCGTAAAGGTCATGCATTCTATGAGTGACCCATCGTCCCTATTGTCAAGGTGAAACACATGCGCGCGTTCCTGCGTAAGTCCGGAATCCTCGTGTGGGTGATCGCTGCGATCATCCTAGCGACTGCCCTCGGATCGATCCGAATCGGCGGAGACCACCTGGTCCCCGTGGAGATCGGTCGTATCTTCGCGACGTTCTCGGCTATCTTCAGCCAGTTCCTGTCCTTTTCTATTCCGCTCATCATTGTCGGCCTGGTGACTCCCGCGATCGCTGATCTCGGGCGCGGCGCCGGAAAGTGGCTGGGTATTACAACGGCCATCGCCTACGGGTCGACGCTCTTCTCAGGCTTCCTGACGTTCCTGGTGTGCGCCTCCCTGTTCCCGCGGCTCCTCGCCTCCACCCAGCTGGCATCGGTGAGTGAACCCGGCAGCGCGCTCGAGTCATACTTCACGATCGAGATGCCCGCTCCCCTGCAGGTCATGACGGCGCTGCTGCTCTCCTTCGTGGTTGGCCTGGGCCTGTCGATGGTTCCGCGCGGCGTGCTGCGTAAGGGGTTCATCGAGTTCCGCGCGATCATTACGCGCCTCATTGAGACGATCATCATCCCGCTGCTGCCCCTGCATATTTTCGGTATTTTCCTGAACCTGACGTACACGGGCGAGGCCGCCTCCGTTATTCGTACGCTGCTGCGCGTCGTGGTCGTCGTCCTGGTCCTTGAGGTCGTCATCCTGGCCACCCAGTTCTGCTTCGCGGGCGCGATTGCTCGCCGCAACCCCATCAAGGCTCTGCTGACCATGATGCCCGCCTACCTGACGGCGCTGGGCACCTCGTCCTCGGCTGCGACCATTCCGGTGACGCTGCGCCAGACCAAGAAGAACGGTGTCTCTGACGCGGTTGCTTCCTTCACCATCCCGCTGTGTGCGACGATCCACCTGGCCGGCTCGACGTCCAAGATTTTCTCGTTCGCCTTCGCGATTGTTTTGACCCAGGGCCTGTCCATCTCCACCCTGCAATGGGTCGGCTTCATCTTCATGCTCGGTATCACGATGGTCGCAGCCCCCGGCGTCCCCGGCGGCGCCATCATGGCGGCCACGGGCCTGCTCAGCTCCATGCTGGGCTTCGACGATGCTCAGGTTGCTCTCATGATCGCCACCTACATCGCGCTGGATTCCTTCGGTACGGCCACGAACGTGACGGGCGACGGTGCGATCGCGCTCGTCGTGGACCGTATGGCACACGGGTCGATCGGCAATGAAGGAGACCCGGAAAACGCCCGAGAGCTGGCCTTTGATGGCATGGCGTACCTGGATCGTGTCTCGGTTGAGGGTGTCGTGAGCCCCGAGGAACTCGCTGATTCCGCTGCCCGTAACGGCACGGAAGCGACAGCGTAAGGTTTCGTTCGTCGGTTTCGTGCGCGTCCGCCGCTCTCGGCGGGCGCGCACGTCTCGTTTGTCGAGCAATGGGAGTTAGGCCCTAGTGGTTGGAGGCCCAGGTCACGTAGAATGGGGGACGATAGGCACACCGGGCTTTCCGGCCCCTCCATCAATGAAAGCTGGCAGAAATATGAGCACAGTTCGTATCGGTGTCCTGACCTCGGGCGGCGATGCCCAGGGCATGAACGCGACCGTCCGCGCAGTGGTGCGCACGGCCCTGGCGAGGGGGGCGCAGCCCTATGCGATCCTTGAGGGCTGGCAGGGGGCGTGCGACGGGGGCGATTCCATCAAGAAGCTGGAGTGGTCGGACGTGTCCTCGATCCTTGCAGAAGGTGGCACGGTCATCGGCACGGCTCGCTGCGCCGAATTCCGCACGTACGAGGGGCGTCACCGCGCAGCCGCGAACCTGCTGGAGCGCGGCATCGACCACCTGGTTGTCATCGGAGGTGACGGCTCTTTGTCGGGTACGAACGAGTTCCGCCGCGAATGGTCCCAGCACCTGGCCGAACTCGTTGCGGAGGGCGCTATCACGCAGGAGTTCGCTGATGCCCACCCGTCCCTGATCATTGTCGGCCTGGTTGGTTCGATTGATAACGACATGGTGGGCACGGATATGACGATCGGCGCGGATACCGCCCTGCACCGCATCCTGGATGCGATCGATCAGCTGACCAGTACCGCTGCTTCTCACCAACGCACCTTCGTCGTCGAGGTCATGGGACGTCATTGCGGCTACCTGCCTCTCATGGCGGCCGTCGCAGGTGGCGCGGACTATGTCTTTACCCCCGAGGATCCGGTGGGGCAGGGGTGGCAGGATGATCTGGCCGAGCACCTGCGCCTGGGGCGTGCGGCCGGACGTCGTGAGTCCATCGTCCTGGTTGCGGAAGGCGCACACGATCGCGAGGGCAACGAGCTGTCGACTCAGCTGATCGCTGACACGATCCAGGAGCGCACGGGTGAGGATGCCCGCGTGACGATCCTGGGCCACGTGCAGCGCGGCGGGACGCCGTCTGCCTACGACCGTTGGATGTCGACCCTGTTGGGTTATGCGGCGGTCCAGGAGATCCTGGCGTCCACAGGCGAGGACGAACCCATGATCCTGGGCGTTCGTCGCAACCGCATCACTCGCGTCCCCCTCATGAAGGCTGTACGCGACACTCGAGCTGTCAAGGACTACATTGCCGCCGGCGACTACGAAGCCGCCCAGGCATCGCGCGGCTCGTCTTTCTCTTCGATGGTTGGTATCTACCACCTGCTCTCAACGCCTCCCCAGTTGATCCCTGAACCAACGGGTGACGTCAAGCGTGTCGCAATTCTGCATGCGGGCGGTTTGGCCCCCGGCATGAACACGGCTGCTCGTGTTGCCGTGCGTCTGGGTATTGCGCGGGGCTGGACGATGCTGGGCGTCGATGGCTCGTGGAGCGGCCTGGCCGATGATCGCGTGCGCGAACTGAGTTGGTCGGACGTCGAAGGTTGGGCGTTCAAGGGCGGTGCCGAGCTGGGTACGAAACGTGATGTTCCGCCGGTCGAGCAGTTCTACGCACTGGGCCGGGCGATTGAACGTAATGAGATCGATGCGCTCTTCGTTATCGGGGGCATGAACGCCTACTTGGGCGTGTATGCGATCCAGGCGGAGAAAGACCGCTACCCGGCGTTCCGTATCCCGATGCTGCTCATTCCCGCGTCGATTGATAACAACCTGCCGGGATGCGAGCTCGCGATCGGTACCGACACGGCGATCAACAACGCTACGTGGGCGATCGACCGCATCAAGGAGAGCGCAGCCGCGTCCAAGCGTTGTTTCATCGCTGAGACGATGGGGCGGCGCTGCGGTTACCTGACGTTCATGAGCGCCCTTGCCAGCGGTGCCGAGTACATGTACATCAACGAGGAGTCCCCTTCCCTCCAGCAGATCGCCGCTGATGCAGAGCGTATGGTGAGTTCCTTCAAGTCGGGTCGACGTCTGTTCCTGACGCTGGTCAACGAGTCGGCATCCCAGTATTATGATCGCGATTTCTTGGCCGATGTGTTCAACGCCGAGTCCGAGGGTATCTACGACGTGCGTCACCAGGCCCTCGGCCACATGCAGCAGGGTGGATCGCCGTCGCCTTACGACCGTCTGCTTGCCACGCGCCTGATGGCCCGCGCGTTTGATCAGCTCGTGGCCCAGTTTGAGTGCGGGGATCCGCGCGCCTATTACATTGGGCAGGTAGGCTCCGCCGTTGAGGCTCGCCCTGTCAAGCACATGTTTGACGACCTGGACATTGATAATCGCCGCCCCTTCCATCAGTGGTGGCTTGATCTCGTCCCCGTCCAGCGTATTGTCTCCCTGCAGAACCCGGGTATTGAGGCGGCCCCCATCCCCATCGACGACCTCGTCGAGTAACAGGTCGGCGCTGGTTTCCCAGTGATTACGAGGCCGTGGTTCCCTGAGCGTTCATGGGACCACGGCCTCGTTTGTTGTTGGGGCGACCAGTGTGACCTGGCGCGTTTGGCCCGCTAGACTGGTGTTACATCTCTTTCTACTGTCAGGAGCACCCATGAGTGATATCCCCGTGATCGACCCGACGATGACCCCCGCGTGGGACAAGCTCGACCAGCTGGCCGACAATTTTGAACCGGATCTACGCAAGATGTTCGCGGATGATCCGGAGCGTACGAAGACCTTCACGTTCCAGGCCGCCGACCTGCATGTCGACCTGTCGAAGAACCTCGTGTGCCCGACCCTGGTGGGTCACCTCCTTGCGCTCGCCGAGCAGACGGGGGTCCTGGATCTGCGCGACCGCATGTTTGCGGGCGAGCACATTAACGTCACTGAGGACCGCGCTGTCCTGCATACCGCGCTGCGCCGCCCCGTGACCGACTCCCTGACGGTCGACGGCAAGGACGCGGTCGCCGACGTGCATGCTGTGCTGGACAAGATTTACGCTTTCGCTCGCCGCGTCCGTTCTGGCGAGTGGGTGGGCATCACCGGTAAGCCCGTTAAGACGGTCGTCAACGTCGGCATCGGCGGCTCCGACCTGGGTCCCGTCATGGCGTACGAGGCCCTCAAGTCCTACGTGCAGGAGGGCTTGGAGTGCCGCTTTATCTCTAACATTGATCCCACCGACGCGGGCGAGACCACGAAGGACCTGGACCCCGAGACGACCCTCGTGATCGTGGCGTCCAAGACGTTCACGACGCTCGAGACCATCACGAATGCGAAGGTTGTGCGCGCGTGGCTGCTCGATGGTCTGCGTGAGCGCGGCATCGTCACTGACGAGGCCTCGGAGAAGGAGGCGATCGCTAAGCACTTCGTCGCCGTGTCCACAGCCCTGGATAAGGTCGCTGACTTTGGCATCGACCCGGGTAACGCCTTCGGCTTCTGGAGCTGGGTGGGTGGCCGCTACTCCGTGGATTCCGCCGTGGGTACCTCCCTGGCCGTCGCGATTGGCCCCGAGGGCTTCGCTGACTTCCTCGCAGGCTTCCACGCGATGGACCGCCATTTCGTCGAGACGGAGCCCGAGAAGAACGTGCCCCTGCTCATGGGCCTTCTCAACGTGTGGTACTCGAACTTCCTGGGCGCCGACACGCACGCTGTCCTGCCCTACTCTCAGTACCTGCATCGCTTCCCCGCGTACCTGCAGCAGCTGACCATGGAGTCCAACGGCAAGTCCGTGCGCCGCGACGGCAGCCCCGTCACCTATGAGACCGGCGAGGTCTTCTGGGGTGAGCCGGGCACCAACGGCCAGCACGCCTTCTACCAGCTGATCCACCAGGGCACCCGCATGGTCCCCGCCGACTTCATCGCGTTTGCGAACCCGACGTGGGCGCTGGGCGACGGCGACGCCGACATGCACGAGCTGTTCCTGTCGAACTTCTTCGCCCAGACCAAGGCCCTGGCCTTCGGTAAGACCAGCGAGGAGGTGCGCGCCGAGGGCACGCCCGAGGCCATCGTCTCCGCCCGCGTGTTCACCGGCAACCGTCCTACGACGTCGATTATGGCCCCTGCCTTGACCCCGTCGGTCCTGGGCCAGCTGATCGCCCTGTACGAGCACATCACCTTCGTCGAGGGTGCCGTGTGGGGCATTGATTCCTTCGACCAGTGGGGTGTTGAGCTGGGCAAGGTCCTGGCCAAGCAGATCCTCCCCGCCATCGAGGGTTCGTCCGAGGCTCTGGACGCGCAGGATCAGTCGACCCGCGCTCTCATCGAGTACTACCGCGCGAATCGCACGAAGTAATCGCTTCTGATCACCGGGGGTCGCGCCGAGGGGCGCGGCCCCCACCGCGTGTCTTCAGTATTGAGACGGGGAGTCGCCTAGGCCATGTGTTGTTCGCAGACTTATTCAATTGGCGACGTAGCCAATCCGTCACGGGTATACCGGACATTCCGTTGTTCCGATCGGAGTAGAAGTGAGCCTCGCGCACCTGGCGGTTTGTTGCTGCAGCCTCGTCGATCTGTTGCCACTCGTCGTCGGTGAGTGAGTCGAGCGTGGCAAGGGCGTAAACTATATCCCGCGTCTGTCGGTAGGTACTAGAATCGGCGAGAGCGCGGATGAACGTGGCTCTCGCCTCTTCGCGTGTCTTCTCCTGTGCGGCAAGCCAGGTGCCTATCTCCCTAGCGGTTTCCGCTTGGCTCGAAGGATCGGGGACGTCGAGCTCCTGCTTGTCCATCAGAAAACCCACGGAGTGCTCCTTACTGTCGTAGCACATCCAGAGGACCGGTATGCCGTGTCCTATCGCCCAGCCGATTTCCTGTTGACACCATGGGCTCTCTGTGTATCCCCGTGAGGCGATACAGAGAAGAGCGGAACTCGCCTCAAGATGCTCGAGGATCGTCTGCGCCCAAACCGCGCCTGGACGAATTGAACGGCTGGCCATGATCGCGTTGATCCCCAGGATCGCAAGCTCCTCGCGGAGCGCTGATGCGTATTCTTTGCCTTTTTCATCCTCGCGATAGCTCAGAAATACTTGCATGTGTTCTCCTGTTAGCTGTCGGTTGAGTGCTGAACTGGCAACGAAGCGAGGCCCTTTGCAGCCAAGGCACCGAGCTCGGAGGCGCGCTGTGTTGTCGCGAGGCATCGGAGGTCGTCGCCATTCAGGCCGGTGCGCGTGGGATCAAATAGCCGCTTGATTTCATCGATTGCATCCCGATAGGCAACACACTGGTTGATCTCTGCCAGCGCTTCATCTGGGACAGGAAGATCCCGTCCGAGACCAAGCTCGCGTGCTAACAACGCAGCGGCTCCGCCGAATCCACCCGCGATGAACAGCGGCTGACCTTTCCGGAGCGTATACAACGCCTCTTCGACGATTCCGGGGAAGTCGCCGATGTATCCGTTTGGAATGTCCGTTGACTGCCGCCGTGTCTTTCCTCCGATCAGCAGGCGCGCGTCGCAGTACTGGGGGAGAGCCTGCCTAATGTGGTGTAGAGCGCGGGCAGTCTCGTTCGAGTCGCCTTGCCACGGCTGAAGGTCGTCAAAGTCCTCGATTTTTTGGCCGTTTTCATCGAGAACGAGGATGGACGCGTACCCGGAGAAGTGGTTAGCGGCTTCGTTGAGTCGTTTGATTGATTCAGAGGTGTTCAGGACGACATAAGGGACCGCCAAACTGAACATGTCCCCGGGGTGTATGTCGTGCTGTTCGGGGTCGCCCGATAGGTGTGTATAGGCTTCGACTGATGCGGTGTAGCTGGACACCGTGTCCATGATCGCCGTGGTCAGATCAGGAACGTGCGTGCCGGGAGCGCCTGCGTACAGGAGGCTGCCCCCGCCGATCAGCATCATTTGTGAAACTTCCGCAACAGCGCATTCAAGGTGTGTCGGACTCAGACCAATAGACGCCAGATCGTCGGCTAGTGCCATCGAGATCCCGAGGGTTTTTCCGGTAACCGGACGATCCTGCGAGAGAAGCGGAGTCGTCAACGTGGGTTCGTCTGCGCCAAGCACTCCGCCCGCGGCGAAGAAGGATCTCGGGGTCATCAGGTACACCTGTCCTTTCTCGTAACCCGCTTGGACACACAGGTCGACTAAGAAGTCTTGTTCGGCGGGGAGGAGTGGCGGGTCGGGGTGGATCAGCCACAGGTGTTTGTCATTGCCGTATGTCTGCCTGTGTTCCTGGATAAACTTCAGTAGCACGGTAGGTTCGGGCGCTGTAGGCGGCGCACAATCGAAGCCTGGGTGATTCTTGGATGTTGACTGTGTTGTATTCGCCTTCGCGAGGTTAGTGTGTGCGGGAATTTCCTGGCAACGCCACAATGCGAATTTGAGAGCTTCATCGACGAGGCGGTTCAGAGCAGCGACGATGGCTTCGTCTACGGGGTCCTCCGCCTGTGTTCCTTCTGGTGGTGCCCATCCCTCGGGGATCTGTGGACACGCGATTGTCGGGACGTGATCGAGCAGGAAGGACCCGCGTGGCTCTCCAGCGTTGAGTGCTGAGAGGCAGACGATGGGCATGCCAGCTTGTTTTGCCTCGAATACTTCCCGTTGGGTCCACTCGCGGCTTGAGTAGCTATCCGTGCGCACCATGAGGAGCGCACTCGTGCGGGCTCGTTCACGAATTGAGGAGTTCCACTCACTGTCCGCTTGGATGTCGTGTACGTCGAAAAAAGTAGCCAGCCGAGTCTGTTGTGCGATGGCCTTCACCTTGGCGATGACTCCCTGTGGGGTGTGGCCCGTGAGGTCATTGGCGGGGATGTCCCCACGGGCATGCGAGATGAATACTCGGAGGCGAGGGCTTTCTGATGAGGACAGCATTCCCGTCTGCTTCCACAGAAGGCGTTGGACGATGGCTTGCCCGACATCGCGAGTCAGTGCTCCGGGAGCGTATGCATTGTCGTGAAGGACCATGCCCTGCCGATTCGTGAGGGAGCTGATGACTCCGCCGGATGTATTGAGGCCCTTCGCGCCGATGATGGGCACTACGAGCAGATGGGGTGAGTGAGAGGCTAATGCGTCGTCGCGAACCTTGCACAGACTCCTCAGGTACGAAGCCCACTTGCTGTCGTTGTCGTGTGCCGCGCTGATCAAATGGCGCCCGATGACTGGAATGATGACCGTGAATGGAGAGGCGGTGTTGGCTGGCGTGCGCCGGTCAGAAATGTCTGTGTTGTCGATCCCATGACCGACTTGTCCGTCGCGCGTCGCAATGGGACAGGGTGCCTCGGTCTCGGGGGTTAGGGGTAAGGATCGAGAGAAAACCTCTATTGCGCTGCCGGCTAGACCAGAGAAGCGCTCAGAGTGGTAGTGCGTGACCAGCTCGTTGAATACCTCCTGACCGGCACGGTCGCAAGGATGCCAGACGACGTAAATGTCGAGAACTGTTGGGGAGGGGGCTGCGAGTTCTTGCGCTGAATCAGCGGCCTGTGTGTTGTCTGTCATACTGTCTCAGTCTAGGTGTGCAATGTTCGGTTGACAAGCTGCTGTAGGCCGTCATTCAGGGGCTATATCTTGTCCTGTCACTTGTTGACGTGTCGCGTCGGCGCAGTCTGCGCCGACAATGAGGAGACAAGCGCTGCTCCCCAGCGCTGGGAGGTACCGACGATGTGGACTCTTCCAATGATGAGTTATCCCGCGGCCAGAAAAGCCGCTCACTCGAGCGCCGTAGCTATGAGCGTGGATATGGAGGGTCTGGTTGATGCAGGTAGCACCCCGAATCCGAAAGCGGCAACGCCGAACATGGCTGCGAAGATAATGGGATTCTTCGCATTTTAGGGCGTGGGAAATGTTGGAGTGGGCAGAACGGAGGAGGTCGCGCAGGCGTTAGTTGTGGGGGTTGACAAGGCCTTTGGCGACACCGCGCAGGTGTCGAGGCGTCCGTTGAGGGCTTTGGTGAAGCAGGTGTCGCTTAGTGCTCGATGTGCTCGTGGCTCGTGTGCTCGGGGCACTCGAGCTGGAAGGTGGAGTGAGCGATGGGGAAGTGGTGGCACGCGCATTCGCCCAGCTGGTGGACGATGCGGTCGCGGTGGGGGCCGTCGGACTCGTGCGTGACGGTCACGTGCGCGGTGACGGTCACGAGGTGGGAGGAGACGGCTACCACGTGCAGGTCGTGCACGCCCAGCACGCCGTCGACGTCCATCATGTGCGTGCGCAGCTCACCGACGTCCACGCTGGCGGGCGCTTGCTCCATGAGGATTGCGACAGAGCGGCGCAGGAGCGTGAGAGCGCGTGGCGCCATGAGGATAGCAATCAAGAGGGATGCGACGGCGTCAGCGCGGCCCCACCCGAACGCCCACTCAGCGCCGGCCGCGACGATCACCGCGACGGAACCGAGTGCGTCGTTGGCGACCTCCAGGAAAGCGGCGCGCATGTTGAGGTTCGCGTCGCGCCCGCCCGCCAGAATCAGCAGGGAGACGGCGTTCGCAACGAGGCCGAGAACGCCGACAAGGAGCATAGGGCCAGCCTCGACCTCAGGCGGGGAGGCGAGGCGCCACGCCCCCTCCCACGCGACCATCACGCTGATAATGAGGAGCATGCCGGCCTGCAGGGCGGCGGCCAAGACCTCGGAGCGCGCCCACCCCCACGTGCGTTTGTCGTCGCGCGGGCGTCGCGTCAGGTGGGCAGCGACCAGCGCAATGACCAGGCCGGATGCGTCCACGACCATGTGGCCAGCGTCCGCCGCTAACGACAGGGATCCCGACCAGAAGGCGCCGATCAGCTCGGCGACGACGACCGCCCCCGTGACCGCGAGCGCCCAGGCCAGTCGTTTTGTTGACGCCGACGCATGAGAATGATCGTGCGAGTGGCCGCCCTGCCCGCCATCCGGGAAGCGCGCGTGATCGCGGGAGTGCGCCACGGCCTCGTCAATATGGGACGAGGCAGGGGCTGGTTGCCCCTTTACGACGCTGTCGGGCGGGAGCGAGGAATGCGTGTATGACATGCAATCACTCTACGACCTGGGTTCCCCGAAGGACAACAGCCCCGACCACGACCTCGTATGTCCTAGATCACGCGAGCGGTGGGTGCTGTTGGGACTGGATGCCCGGGTCGCACTGTGACGGACAACGTATCCTAGGATGCAGAGCGCGGGGATCCCCGCGACTGCACGGGCACACGCCCAAAGGACTGTAAAGGAGCGCCACTCATGGCAGAACCTCGTATCGTCACCGTCACTGGCGCAGCCGGCAACATCGGCTACGCCCTCCTGTTCCGCATTGCTTCCGGCCAGCTGTTCGGCCCGGACGTGCCTGTCAAGCTGAACCTGCTCGAGATCCCCCAGGCCGTCAAGGCCGCCGAGGGCACCGCCATGGAACTCGACGACTGTGCGTTCCCGACCCTGGCCGGCGTCGAGATTTTCGACGACGTGAACCGTGCGTTCCAGGGCACCAACGTCGCCTACCTGGTGGGCGCCATGCCGCGCCGTAAGGGCATGGAGCGCGCCGACCTGCTCGAGGCCAACGCCGGCATCTTCGGCCCCCAGGGCAAGGCCATCAACGACGGCGCCGCCGACGACGTGCGCGTCCTCGTCGTGGGCAACCCCGCGAACACTAACGCCACCATCGCCCAGAACCATGCGCCTGACGTCCCCGCTTCGCGCTTCACCGCGATGATGCGCCTCGACCACAACCGTGCGATCGCGCAGCTGGCTCACAAGACCGGTGCCGCGAACGCTGACATTAAGGACGTCGTCGTGTGGGGTAACCACTCGGCTGACCAGTACCCGGACGTTTCCTTCGCGAAGGTCGCCGGCAAGCCCGCGGCTGAGCTGGTGGACGAAGAGTGGCTCTCCAACTACTACCGTCCCACCGTCGCCAAGCGTGGCGCCGCCATCATCGAGGCGCGCGGCGCTTCCTCTGCCGCCTCTGCCGCGAACGCCGCGATCGACCACATGTACTCCTGGATCCACGGCACCCCCGCGGGTGAGTGGGTCACCGCCGGTGTCATGTCCGACGGCACCCATTACGGTGTCCCCGCCGGCCTGAACTTCGGCTTCCCGGTCACCTCCGACGGTGGCGAATGGCAGGTCGTCGACGGCCTCGAGATTTCCGATGCGACCCGCGCCGGAATCGACCATAACATCAAGGCCCTGCAGGAAGAGTACGACGCCGTCAAGGCGCTCGGCTTCATCAAGTGAGGCGACCGCCCCCGTGGCGGTTGGTGGGATTGGGTGCGCGCCCGGCTGTGGCCGGGCGCGCACCCGCATGTATGGGGGTGTGGTGCGCTGTGGCGTGGCCGTGCTCTGGCGCTTTCCGTTGGCTGTTGTGCGCGGAGGTGGCGTGTTCCTGGCGTGGGGGGAGCCTCGGCAATGACGCATGCGGCGCAGGATAGCTGTGTGGGCGTCTGGTCTGTGCGCGTGAAACGTGTGTCGCCGATAGTGGGGGCTTGTGAAACATCTGTGAAACTAACGTGTGTGGGCGTGGGCATCTGACGTGGCGCATGGGTGGGGCAGGCTGGCCTACGACTCAAGAGTGCGCCCTTGGGCGTGGATGCTCGTCCTGTCGAATGAAGCGCGGGTCTGAATGGGGCAACGACGAAGGCGCTGCACTAGTTGGGGAGCATTACACCACCTCCGAACTGGTGTAATACCCCGCTCAGTGGTGTAACGCCACTGAGAAACAAGCGCCATTGAGGTCTGGTGCTCACCGCGCTTCGGTGAGGAGCGCTGTAACCGGCCTATGGCCGGTGGCATGGTGCGTAGTATCGGACCTGTTGGTGGGGGCGGAGCTGCCCCTGACGTGTATCCGCGCTGTCGCTTGTTGCGATCGGGTCGTGCGCCCCATCAGTGGGCATTGCACCCGCTCTGATCGGGTGCAACGCTTCCCATCGGCTGCAGTCTTGAAAATTTCGCACGTAATTCGATTGAGACTGCTTCAATATTTGAAATCAGAACGTTGAAATTCCGCGCTTTCTGGGGTCTCGTAAATTTGTCGTGTCGGGGAATTACGTGCGAGCTTGTTGGGTAAGTGCGTAAGGGTGAGCGCCTAGCGTGTTGTGGAGCTAGCCGGGGTGCTGCCGGCTAGTGGCTCATTGGGTCGGTCGTAGGCGACGCGCTGCCTGCCGTTGGCTACCGTGATCGTGCCGCACTCGCGGAATCCGAATGACTCGAGCGCGCGCCGCATCGGCGTGTTGTCCTCGTGGGTGTCGCAACGCAGATAGTCCGCATGCTCCGCTGCAAAGCTGAAAATTGCCCGAGCGACGCCGTGTCCGCGTACCGCGGCCACGCGGTGAATCACGTGGTAGTCGGCGTCGGAATGCCAAGCGCCATCGATCGACGCGTAGGTCTCGTCTGGCCCGGGAGCGAAAGAGAAGACGGCGAGGGGCCCCTCGTCGTCGGACACAAGGAAGCAGTGTTCGCATGCGATGTCTTCCTCAGCGTCAATCCGGCCCGGGTATCCGCCGGGCCACTGAGTCGCATTCCCATTCGCCTGCATGAACGCGCGGGCATGCTCATACACCCCCTCGATAAACTCGAAGTCGTCAGGAGAAGCAATTTGAATCTGCATGTCGCAATTATAGGAGGGTCGGTAGTGCGTTATTGACCATGCCCGAGGTCTCTATCCGGCCGACGTAGCCTATGTATTCTGTCGCGCCGACGTGCTGTATCTTCGCGCTCATGTTTGAGAGGGGAATCGTGTTCTACTGTCTGAAGTTTTGATGTCGAGGTATTTTGACTAGAATAACTATTCTAGACCGCAGTCATATATATTGCATATATGCGCTATTCGCCTGTTGCTTCAGGGTGAAATGGGATGCTCTCTCAAAGTGTCATTAATTGTGTCGAACTCCAGGTTGAATATTGTGTTGATGTTATGTTTGTTTCCTAAATTGCCGGCTCTTCATAGTTGAGTGTGGGTGGAGGCGTCTAGGCCTCCTGCGATGAGGAGCATTCGGAGTTGGTCGTTGGTGGGGTTGCGGTAGCCTCTGGCGGTGCGTCTGCCCAGCTCGATAATGTCCGTTGATGGCTTCTGTTGGCCCGTTGCTGGCTCCGCCGGTGTCGAAGTAGGCGTCGAGTGCGTCCTTCCACTTGCGTAGGGTCCGCCCCTNCGATCATGGACGGGCGTCAAGTCCAAGATGACGGTGACGTATTTGTCGCCGTATGGGGTGTGGCGCCACGCGTGTTCATCCACGCCAATGACGCGCACGCCCTCACACCGGGTCGGGTCGTTGATCAGTGAGCGCTCTGCTTCGGCCAGGACAGCAGTGTTAGCGGCTCTTCCAGGACACGCCCAGGGCCTGAGCGACGCGCGCCACCGTCACATGATGAACGACCAGCCCCGCCAGCGCCCAGCGCGCCGCCGCACGTGAGAGCTTCGCGCGCGGATCGGCCGCTTGACTCATATCCTGACGCCACACGTGAGAACACCCCTGGCACCGGTAGCGGCGCACGCTCACGTGCACAATCGTGGGACGCCACCCGTAAGGCTCGTGCGCGGGGCGCCTGATCACCATGTCACGAGCCACGCCCTGGCACCCGCAGCGTCGGCACCACCGGTCCTCACCAGTAATATGGAACGCCAACACTGCATGGTCTGCCTCAATGCGCTGGCCCGTCACCTCCAACCCCAGGTCATCCAGGCGTGTGAACGCGCTCAGGTCAGGGCGATCAAAAGTAGTATTGGGCATGTCGAGGTCTTTCGGATGGACGGTGTGGGAATCCCCATCATCGAAAGACCTCGACCCCTACCCGGCCACGACACGCCCAACCCCACCCAACACCCCTACACCCTCAAATGCGAAAAGCACGGCGGTGTCAATGGGTGGTAGCAATGAGTTCGTTGAATGCTTCTGTTGGGGTGCGGTAGCCGAGGGGGGGCTCTGGGGCAGTTGTTCAGTTCGTAGGCGATGGCGTCGAGGTAGGGTTGGTGGCTGGTGATGGCGATCCCCTCGCACGCGAAACGATGTTTTCAGTCGTTGCATGGGGACTTGCTCGCGGTGAGGCGCGTTCGGCTCTTTGCGTTAGTGTCTATCGTTGTTTACCGGCTCTTCATAATTGAGGGTGTAGTTGGGGTCTGAATCCTCCGGTTTCGAGGAGGCAGCGGGTGATGTAGTGGGTGAGGTTTCGGAATCCGAGGGCAGAGCCGCGTAAGTGTTCGAGGCGGCCGTTGATGGCTTCGGTGGGGCCATTGCTGGTGTGGGAGTGGTCGAAGTAGGCCAGGATGTCCCCGGCTCGACGTTTGAGTGTCCTGCCCAGTGTGATGATCTCTGTGAGGGAGCGTGGCACGTCCGCGTCGCTGAGACGGTCTATTTCGGCTTGCATCAGGGCCTTACCTGCACTCGTGTCGGGCGCCCGGTAGGCGTCGATAATGTTCTGGTAGACGCTCCAGGTGACCTCGAGGGCGACGTGCTCGTCGCCGGAAAACAGGTCGAGTATCTGGTACTGCTGGCCTAGGGTGAGTAGGCAGGATCTGGTGTGGAGCATACGGCGGGCCTTGTACAGGGGATCTGTGGCGCGCCCGCGCCGATGGTGAAGTTCTTGCTGGATGCGTCTGCGGCATTCATCGAGAGCATCTCCGGCCAGGTGCACGACGTGGAAGGGGTCCATGACCGCCCTTGCGCCGGGGAGTTCTTCGGCGGCAGCGCTCTTGAACCCGGTGAATCCATCCATCGCGACAATCTCAATGCGCTCGCGCCACGTGGCAGGCTGGGAGGCCAGCCAGGTTTTGAAGACCTGCTTGGAGCGGCCCGGGACCATATCCAACAGCCGGGAGGGACCGCTGCGATCATGGACGGGCGTCAAGTCCAAGATGACGGTGACGTATTTGTCGCCGTATGGGGTGTGGCGCCACACGTGTTCATCCACGCCAATGACGCGCACGCCTTCGAACCGGGTCGGGTCGTTGATCAGAGAGCGCTCTCCTTCGGCCAGGACAGCAGTGTTAGCGGTATTCCAGGACACGCCCAAGGCCTGGGCAACGCGCGCCACCGTCAAATGGTGGACGACCAGCCCAGTGAGCGCCCAGCGCACCGCCGCCCGTGAGAGCTTCGCGCGCGGATCGGCCGCTTGGCTCATGTCTTGGCGCCACACGTGAGCACACGTCTCGCACCGGTAGCGGCGCACGCTCACATGCAAAATCGTGGGACGCCACCCGCAGGGCTCATGCGCCAAGCGCCTGATCACCGTGTCACGCGCCTCGCCCTGGCACCCGCAGCGTCGACACCACCGGTCCTCACCAGTAATACGGCACGCCAACACTGCATGGTCTGGCCAAATGCGCTGGCCCGTCACTTCCAGGCCCAGGTCATCCAGGCGCGTGAACGCGCTCAGGTCGGGGCGATCAAAGATAGTATTGGGCATGTCGAGGTCTTTCAGATGGACGGTGTCGGAACCCCCATCATCGGAAGACCTCGACCCCTACCCGGCCACGACACGCCCAACCCCGCCAACAACACCTACACCCTCAATTATGAAGAGCCTGTTTAATTTCGCTGATGTTGTCGTTCGTCAACCAGTGGTGCTCGCCGTCATGATCTGCGCCGGTCAGCGTGTTGTTGTGGAAATTGGCGCGCGCCCTTTGGTGGATTTTTCCATCGCTTCTAATGACGACTACCTCCTCGTAGGGGCGCTCGCGAACTTCATTGCGGACGACCGATATGCACACCTCATTCCAGGCGGTGTGCGGCTCATTTCTAGGGTTGCTGTACTGGATCGACGTTGTACCCTCGATGATGTTTTCTTCGATGGTGATCTCGGATTTCGACGGTTTGAGGCTCACGTTAAGTGAACTGATCTGGCAGTGTGAGACTGTGATCGCGGATGCGCCCGCCGGGCGACTGGTATTCGCGGACGATGCGTCGTTCTCGTCGGGGAGAAGGTAGCGGATGTCGAGGCTAATGGCCTCGTGAGTGTTCTCATCCGCAGGTGTAAACGCCCCAGATTGGAGCCTGCAGTGGTGGAATCGGATGACTGTGTCCTCTGCGCCTGGAGGTGCGTAGTGAATACTGAAAAAACAGTCCGCAGAGGTGAACATGACGTTCTTAAATGTCCCGTCGCTTATCGTCTCGGGTAGCCGCGAGGTCCCAATGATCGTCTTATTGTCGTCGCCGCCTTCAACAAGGATTTTCTTAAAAGTTGCCTTTCTCCAATGTATTCTGTTGATTGTCGAATTGTGAATTGTAAATGACTCATCAAAGGTAGACCCGTCTAAGTCTAAGGTTGCATTCGTGGAGAGGTCACTGATTCTGATCTCGCTGAGGAAGGTGATGTCCTTCAGGTTAATTCTTTTGTTGGACCAGTCGGCGCGCTCCGGTTCGGGATCGTCGGGACTGACCTCCCGTGGATTCTGAATCCGTTCGAGGATCGTCTGAATGATTGCTCGTTGAAGGTCGGCGTGCTCCCGCCTGCTCGTCTGTGATGGTCCGTTCAGTCCTTCGCGGCGTGCCTGGGTGCATAGAATGCTGATGATGTGGTCCTGCAGTTGGTGCTTTTCACCTGTGGGTATGTGCTGATTGTGCTCTGCTCTGTCCGCTAGTTCTGCCAATAGTGTGATCGCGCCCAGCCGTTGTCCAGGGTTGTCCGACTCGAGGAGCTGATAGGCGTGCTCCCTACGCTTCCAGTACTCTTCTCGTTCCTCTGTCGCGTGTGCCTGTTGGGCCTGGGCGGCGTTGTCGTGACTGCGCTGCTGCCAGGCGGCCAGGCCGAAGCCAACGCCGGCGGCGGTGGCGCACAGCTGCATCGCTTGAACGGACGGCCAATGAAAGTGCCATTCCCACCAGAAAGCACACAAGGTCGTGCCGACGAAAAGGAATCCGGCGATGAGGATGGGGGTCCACCAGTGCATGAGGCATTGCGGCATGGTTGTCAGGCGTGCGTCGTTGGGTGTTTTGTCCGTGGCGGCTTTGTTACCTGATTCGGGGGCGCCCCTGTACTCATCGATGGCGCGGACCATGGTGGCTCCTGTGTTCTTGGGTCTACTGCCTCGCATCGTAGCACCTTGTCCGCGTTGGAAAATCCAGCGAATTAAGGCAGAGGTTCAGCGTTGTTCGACAACTGGACCCGTGTGGAGTGAAGTTGAGAAGCGGGGCGTGAGTGAGTGTTGCACGCCGCGTCTTTGGTGGTTGGCTTGCCGAACCGAACCGGTGTGACGCCTGTAGGCCCGGCGAATGCGGGCGAATGCGCGAAGAGCAGAGCCGCGGACCAGTAGCTGCGTGGAGGCTGTCCCGCAGTGATCAACGAGGCCAGTGCCCTAAACTCCGTTGGCCATCCGGTCGTCCTCCGCCCGTGGCGTCTCCCGCAAACGGCGCCCCTGCCTCGTTGAAGGGTATGAACGTGGCTAGACTGGCCCCTATGACTGAAAACGCGCAGCTTGTTGTGACCTTGTCCTGCCCGGACCGCCCCGGGATCGTGCATGCCGTGACCGGTGTGATCGGCGAGGTCGGCGGCAATGTCATCCAGTCCCAGCAGTTCGGTGACCCCGACACGGGCACCTTCTTCATGCGTGTCGAGGTGGACTCCCCGAAGGGGCGCGAGCCTATCGATGAAGGGCTTGCCAACGTTGCCGACGAGTTTAACGCCACCTACTGCGTTGACGACCTGGGCCGCAAGCTGCGCACCGTCATCATGGTGTCGCGTGAGGGGCACTGCCTGACCGACCTCCTGTACCGCGCCCAGACGCAGGGCCTGCCCATTGACGTGATCGCGGTCGTTGGTAATCATCCGGACCTGGCGCCCGTCGCCCAGTTCTACGGCGTCCCCTTCCTGAATGTCCCCGTCACGAAGGACACGAAGGCGCAGGCGGAGCGTCAGCTCTTGGACCTCATTGCGTCGGAGAACGTTGAGCTTGTCGTCCTGGCACGCTACATGCAGATCCTCTCCGATGAGGTCTGCCGCGTCATGCAGGGGCGTGTCATCAACATCCATCACTCGTTCCTGCCCTCCTTCAAGGGTGCGCGCCCCTACGCGCAGGCTCACGAGCGTGGTGTGAAGCTGATCGGTGCGACCGCCCACTATGTGACCGCTGACCTGGACGAGGGGCCGATCATCGAGCAGGACGTTACCCGCGTTTCGCACGCTGACTCCACGCCGGACATGGTGGCCCTCGGCCAGGACGTGGAGCGCCGCGTGCTCGCGCAGGCCGTCCGCTTCCACGTGGAGCACCGCGTTTTGATGAATGGCGCTCGCACGGTCGTCTTCTCTCGCTGAGGCCCCGCGTGGGCTGCTCGCGGGTGGTGTGCGCTGAGGCGACGTGTGTCGGCTCATCGACGAGGCAGTGGCTGTCTTGCGTCGGCGGGCGTGTCTTCGTTGGTGGGGGAGGTCGTTGGCTGGAGAGTGGGGTTGGCTGTGTGCGGCTCGCGTCATGATGGGAGCTGTAACAAGAAGACATGCGGCCACGTGGTCATATTTGCCTGTCATTGCGCGTTTCCGCGAATGAGTTTGTCACTTGGCAAGCAACGCTGAGACGTGATCTTTCGGTCATTTAGCCGGTAAGCGTCGCATTGACCGTCTGATAAATGGCACACTTGATACGTGGATGAAAAGACTCAGCAACACGCACCTGTCACCGGCTATGTGCCCGGTGGTTTTGACATGTTCCATCAGGGCCACCTCAACATCCTGCGCGCCGCCCGCGAGCGCTGCGATCGTCTGGTCGTCGGCGTGACCTCCGATGAGGCTCTTATCCGCATGAAGGGGCGCGCTCCGGTCATCCCGCTCAAGGAACGCTGCGATCTTGTGTCGTCGTTGCGTTTCGTGGACGCGGTGGTTGTGGACCTGGATCAGGATAAGCGTCTGGCGTGGCGACTCCAGCCTTTCGACGTGCTCTTTAAGGGGGATGACTGGAAGGGCACCCCGAAGGGGGCTCAGCTTGAAGCGGAGATGGCGGAGGTCGGAGCGCGCGTCGTCTACCTGCCCTACACGCCGTCGACCTCGTCGACGAAGCTGCGTCGCTTCATCGCGCCCGAAGACTTCGCGGACGAGGACTCGGCGCGTAAGTCGGATCATTTGGCGGAAGGGGACGGCCAGTGAGTCTTCCTGTGGTGCTTGAACCTGGCTCGTCGTGGGGGACCCGTTTTACGACGTACCGTCGTGCCCTTGCCGCGGCTCAGAAGCCGGGGGCGGGCGTTCCCGCCTATATGCGTTGGGTGAATCGTGGTGCTGCGCGCGTTGTGGCTGCCGCCTGCGCGGCTTTTGGTTGGACGCCGAACTTCGTCAGTTTCATTTCCGTGTGCTTCTCGACGCTTGGTCTCATCGTTCTCCTCGCGCTCGAACCTGTGTGGTGGACGGGACTCATCGTGGGCAGCGCGCTGGCGGTTGGTTTCATGTTTGACTCAGCTGATGGTCAGGTCTCGCGCGTGACCGGCGCGTCGTCGAAGACGGGGGAGTGGGTGGACCACGTGGCGGATGCGTTCCGTTCGCCAGCGATCCACTTCTGCACGGCGGCCGCCGTCATGGTGTATCGCCCGGAGTCCTGGTGGCTTGCCGTTGTCGCTCTCGTTTACGGTTGGGTGACGTCGGGCCAGTTTATGAGCCAGATCCTGGCCGAGCAGTTTGTGCGTGCTGCGGGACGCAAACAGACGCGAGGCGGTAACCTGCGATCTTTTGTTCTGTTGCCCACTGACCCGGGTGTGCTGTGCTGGTCCTTTGTGCTGTGGGGCTTGGGTGCACCTTTCATGGTGTTCTACACGTTCCTGGCTGCGGTTGCCGTGGCACACTCGTCGATGTCGCTGCGTCGGCGCTACCGCGACCTGCGCGCCCTCGACGCTGCTGCGGAGCAGGGGGAGTCCCGTGCCTGAGCTGTCCGTCATCTTACCCGCGCGCAATGCCGCGGGGACGATTGCGCGAGCTGTGGCCTCGACTCTTGCGGCCATGCCACGCGACTCCGAGCTGGTCGTCGGTAATGATTCTTCCTCTGATTCGACGGTCGGCGAGGCCATTCGCGGCGCGTCGCGGCGCGGGAGCGTCGATCCTCGCCTGCGCATTGAGGACATCACTCCGGGTGAGGGCGGTGTTTCGCGTGTCCTGACGCAGCTGATGGAGCGCACCGACTCGCGCCTCGTGGGGCGTATGGATGCTGATGACGTGTCCCTTCGGGGCCGTTTCAAGCGCACGCTGCGCGCGATTGAGCGCGGCGACGACATGGTGTTCACGCAAATGATTGAGCTGCGTGGCTCACGCCCGGTGCCCCGAATGCCCTACGAAATTGGGCCCGAGGACATGGGTTGGCATCTGCTGCTCACCAACCCGGTTTGTCATCCGACCATGCTGGCTACGCGCGAGATCATCGATCGCGTGGGCGGGTACAGGAGCGTTCCCGCCGAAGATTACGACCTGTGGATGCGTGTTGCCTCGGCTGGTGGTCGTATTCGCCGCCTGGCCCCATGGGGTCTGCTGTACCGGATTCATCCCGGCCAGGTCACGGGAAGCAAGGCATGGCGTTCGGATTCGTGGAAGAATCCCGAGCAGGCCCGCGCTTTCGCTGAGCTTTCGAACCACTTGACTGGCCAGGAGCTGGTGCGCCTGGTCTCACTCGTGTCACTTCCTCGTGAGGAGGCCGAGCGCGAGCTCGACCGCTTCGTTGAGGTTTATACCCGGGGGATCGCCTCTCGACCCCCATCGTCGCGCCGCGTCCTTGAACGTCGGCTGAATGCGCGCGCCGCGTGGGTGCGCCGAACCCTGCAAGGAGAACAGTCATGATCCTTACCCCTCCGCCCACGGGCGGCCAGCAGATCCTGCGTCACGCGCTGTCTCGCCGCTGGAGGTCGATCGCTGCGGGGACCGTGGCTGGCTTGGTTGTCGGTGTCGTTGCGGCGTTCGGTGTTCCCTCCACTCATTCGGCGACGGTGTCGATGACCGTCACTTCGCCGTCGCCCACGCCCGCTCCCGCTGTGCGCGCCTCGCTGTCGAACACGACGGATATGGTGACCGAACAGGGCATAGCGAAGTCCGCGGCCGTGCTGGATGCCGCTGCCGAAAAAATCGGTGGCGGGATCACTGCCGCCGATTTGCGCGCCAACATGGAGGTGTCGGGCGATACGAATGGCACTATCGTGAAAATTGAGTACTCGGCGCCCACGCGAGACGAGGCCGTGACGGCGGCCGACGCGATCGCCGAGTTCTACCTGCAGGAGCGCACGGCACTTGTGGAGCAGCGCGCAGACGAGATGGCAGCGGATATTGACGGCCAGGTTTCCGCCCTGGAAGCCGAGCTTGCATCCCTGGGCACCGAGGAGGACGAGGACGGTAAGACCGTCAAGAATCCGCGTGCGGACGCGCTGACGACACAGATCAACAAGCTGAAGGATCAGTCCGCCCAGCTGAGTCCCTATCACGCCAGCGCCGGCCTCGTCGTTACGGCTGCTGGCGCGTCAACTGACACGGTTGAGCCTTCTAAGGCGCGCCTGGTGCTGATTTTCACTGTTGTTGGTGTCTTCGCCGGTTTGGTGCTGGTTCTCGTGCGTGAGACGCGTGCTCGCTCTCTTGCGTCCCCGACGCAGCTGGCCGACCTGACTGCCCTGCCCGTGTGGAGTGCGGAGGAAGGCGCACCCGAGCCGTGGCTTGCTCCCACCCGAATGCTTGCGATGGCGATCGATCGCGACCACTGGGTTGACCTGATCGTGGATGCTTCCGACCCGGAGGCGCGGGAGCTTCACCGTGTTTTGTCGCGTTCTCTGGCCGAGACGCGCGTGCCCACCCCGCGCCTTATTGACATCTACCAGCCGCTTGCGTCTCTTCTCGACGAGGTTCGCCCGTCGCGTCACGTGCTGATCGCTGTGCGTAAGGGACATGATCTGGCGAATCTTCACGCCCTGCTTGATGAGCTTGCGATCATCAACCGCGAAGTGAACGGCATGCTGTATCTGAGCGGTCAGGCGTCCGCCGGGTCTTTCACGGATCCCGGCCCTGTTGTGGAGGCAGTCGAGGCTCACGCTGCTTCTGGCGATGAGGCTGATGGAGCGTCGGCCCGCTACGATCGCGTGTCCGACAAGGCCATCGAGAATACGGCTGACAAGAAAGGCTCGTCGAAGAAGGATTCAACCAACGCGAAGGGACTAAAGTGAGCGCCGAGGACATCACCACGCTCGACGACAAGGCTGCGTCGATTTGGCACGTTGACCGTACCGCCCGCCTCACTCAGCTGATTTCGGGCGAACCCCAGGCCTCCCGCGCACTGGTCCTTGTGCGTGATAACGGGCGCAACTCCGATTTCATTGAGATTGCGGGCACGGCACACCCTGAGTCTGATCCTGCCGTTGCAGCGGTGCCGGTGGCGCCGGCCCGCGGTTGGGAAGAAGGTGCGGGCGCCGATATTGACGCCACCGTCATCATGTGTACGGTCGGCTCGTGCGACATGCTCGAGGCGGCGGTGCGCGCCGTCTTGGCTCAGGACCACCAGCGTTTCTCGCTCGTCGTCGTGGACAACGCGCCCAGCACCGGCCAGACTCGCGAGAAACTCGTCGGCATCACCGACACTCGCATGAGTATCGTCTCCGCTTCGCGCCCTGGCCTGTCGCGTGCCCGCAACCGTGGCGTGCTCGCCGCGCGCGGAGAGGTCATCGTTTTTACGGATGACGACGCGATCGTCGATCCGCACTGGCTCACCGCCATGATCGACCCTTTCACTGCATCCCCCTACGTGGCTGCAACGACAGGAATCGCGCTGCCGCTGGAAGAACGTTTCAAGCCCCAACGTTGGTTTGAGTCGCGCGGCGGTTTCCCCAAGGATATGAAGCCACGCGTCTGGGCGGCGGGTGAGATTCCCGCCGGGTTGGAGGCCCTGGGTGAGCCGGGTGAAGGTGGGCCGCTCTATCCGATTACGACTGCGCGTGTCGGGGCCGGCGTGTGTATGGCCATGCGCCGCGACGTCCTCATGGAGGTCGGTCCTTTCGATCCGGCGCTCGGTGCCGGTACAAGCACCAGGGGAGGGGAGGACCTTGACATGTTCGCGCGCATCCTGGCCACGGGTGACGTTATCGTCCACACGCCCGACGCTCTCGTACATCACCGCCATCGCGTCGACGAGGTCGGCCTGGATAAGCAGATTCGGGGCAACGGATCCGGTATGGCTGCCCTGCTGACAAAGGCAATCATCGCGCGACCCTCCGTCGTGGGGACTCTCATGGCGCGCGTGCCGGGCGTCCTCAAGCGCATTAGGCCCGGCGGCGCTCGGGTGGCTGGCAGGGACGACGATGTGCCAGGCTCACTGACTACGTCCGAAATCAAGGGTTTCCTCGAAGGCCCCTTCCTGTACCTGTCCTCGCGCAGGCACAACATGCTCGTCCCACCGCGCCGCGAGGCCCGGGGAGGCGAGGAGAGCGTGCAGGCGAGCGGCACCGGTGCCCAGGCATCCACCGAGGAACGTCGTGCGCCGGAAGGGAGTCCGGACGCGTGAGTCCACGCCGAGGAATTTGGGGCAAGCCAGCCCCCGCCCGCATCGGGCCGCTGCGGGAGGACGCACAGGACCTGCCGGCGTGGCCCTTCGTTGTGGCCTATTCGGCCTACCTGCTGTGGTGGGTCCTCGGCTCCGGCGATTTGATGTGGCCGCTGTTCGCGATCATCATGCTTGTGCTCATGATCGGTCGACACGGTGTGCGTTTCCCGCCTGGTACGATCATCTGGACGTTCTTCTTGGCGTGGGTGCTGGCCTCCATGTCGATGCTCGACTCGGGCGGACGCGTCATCGGAGCGTTGTACCGTTTCGCGCTTGAACTCTCCCCCGGCATTTTCGCCGTCTATGCGTTCAACGCGCGTCAGTCTCTGAGTGTGCGCACAATCGTGGGCACTATGTGGGCCTTCCTGACTTCCACCACGATCGGCGGCTTCATCGCGATGGCGGCCCCGCAGCTGCGTTTCAAGACGCTCATGTATTACGTGATCCCACGCGCCCTGCATTCCAACGACTTCGTTAAAGAGTTCACGAAGCGCGCGACCACCCAGTGGAATCCGTCGTCGTGGATTTTGTCCGACCCGCGTCCCTCCGCGCCCTTCATCTATTCCAACACCTACGGCAATGTTTTTTCGTTGATTTTCCCGCTTGCGTTGGTGTTCGCGTACGTGCTGTGGCGCGAGCGTTCGAAGTGGCGTTTCCTCGTCGCTGCGGTGTGTGCCCTGTCGGTCATCCCTGCGGCTGCCACCCTGAACCGCGGTATGTACATCGGTCTGATTGTGATCGTTGTATGGGTTGGTTTTCAGCGCCTGCGCGCTGGCGCCTGGCGCACGGTTGTGGGGATCCTCGCAGCAGTGGTCGTTGGCGTGGGAGCATGGCTGGCGACGCCCGCCTCCCAGTCGCTCCTCGATCGTGTCGCCGCGTCCTCCTCTACGGAGGATCGTGCTTCGAATTACCTGGAGACGATCAACGAGTTGGCGCAGTCTCCGTTCTTAGGCTTTGGGGCGCCGCGTCCTTCGACCTCTCCGTGGCTGCCGTCGCTGGGCACCCAGGGCCAGTTCTGGACGGTGCTCTTCTCCTATGGCCTTGTTGGTACTTTTCTGTTCCTTGCTTTCTTTTGCCGCATGTTGACGCGTATCTGGCGGGCGAAGGACGTGTATGGCTCGATCTTGGGCGGCATTATTTTGGCGACCTTGGTGGAGCAGTTTTACTACGGTATGAATACGGGTTTGATGCTTTCTGTCGTTGCCGTTGCCTTGTTGTCGCGTCACCTGGAGGAGGAGGGCGATCCGCTGCGTGTGGCTGCCTCTCACGTTGGTCGGCCAACTCCGGGCAGTGTTGCTGGCACGGTGCGTGCCGCGCGTCCGGTTCGCATGGGCGAATGGGGAAGCCCCGCCGCGAACGACGGGGCTTTCTCCACTCAGATGTTGGACCGACTCAACAGGTCGGGTCGTCGGGGAACGATAGATCGGCGAGCTTCCAGTTCTCGCCGTCCTTCACAAACTGAAAGTAAGTGAGGGCGCGGGTCATGCTGGTATCGTCCGTCAGCGCGGTCCCGGCGTCGTTGAGGATGCGAACGGATGAGGAGTCCACGCAGGCCGACACGGTGATGTTTCCGGCGCCGTCATCGGAGATGATCTGCGGGTTATCCAGGGTGGGTGTTCCTTCGGCGTGCGTTCCTTCCCTGGTCCATTCGAGGGCTTTCGCGTCGAATTCTTCGAGTGCGGATTCGGTTAGGACGGAGGACAGGTCGGTGGCCTGGGCCTGTTCGGGGTCGGCGTATGCGCCCCACAGGGTGGTCACCACGTACGAGGCCTGTGCGCCGGCCTGCTCGTCGGTGTCCATCGATCCGGTGGTGTTCGCGGGACCCGCAGACTGCGGGGTGATGGTCTTGGCGATGGATTGGGGAGCTGCGGATTGGTCGTCTGCGTTGCTTTGTACTCCGGAGGCCGCTGAGGTCTGTGAGGTGGAGGAACCTGTCAGGCGGACGATGCCCACGATGACGAGGGCGATGATCAGGAGAATCGCGGCCGCCAGGAGAATTTTCTTGCGGGCGGGCGAGAGCGAATCGAGTTTGAAGTCCATGTGTATCCCATCGATCGGTTATAGGGAAAGGCTACCGCGCGGTAGCGGGAAGGTTACTGATGAGTGAGACAAATCAAGCCAGGCGTTCCCTCGCGCGCGGGGGCATCGTCGGCTTCGTCGGAGCGGCGGTGTCGGCGATTCTGGGCTTCGCGTTCACGATCATCCTGTCTCGGATGCTGGGGGCGCAGGGCGCGGGCGTGGTCACTCAGGCGACGGGCGTCTTCGCTATCGTCATGGCGTTGGCGAAGGTCGGCCTCGACTCGACGGCGATCTACCTGATGCCCCGCCTGTCCCTGGATGCGCCCGAGGAGATCCGCGCGACCCTGTCGTTTATGGCGACGATGACCGTGGGAGTGTCCACCGTCTGCGTGCTCGTTCTCGAGGCCGTGGCCCCGTTGATCTGGAATGAGGAGGTCGCGGGGGCTACCCGCGCCGTCCTCTGGTTCGTGCCGATCGGTGCCTTGACGTTGGTTGCGTCAGCCGCCCTGCGGGCTCTGGGCAACATGCGCGAGTACGTTCTCGTCCAAAACCTGCTCCTGCCGGGCCTGCGTCCTCTGCTCGTCGCCCTCGCGGCCGCTCTGACCGGGTCGCTGGCCTTCGTGTCGGTCGCGTGGGCGCTTCCTTTCGTCATCGTTCTGGTCGCCTCGTGGTGGCTGTTGCTGCGTCACATGCCCTCGGTCGCGGATTCGGTCGGGCGCTGGCCCGGGGCCGAGCGTCGCCGCCAGGTCATCGCCTTCGCGCTGCCGCGTACCCTGACGGCGGGGTTGGAGCAGGCACTGCAGTGGCTTGATGTCCTCCTGGTCGGCTTGCTCGCTGGCGACGCGGCGTCGGGCATCTACGGTGGTGCGATTCGTTTCATTCAGGCCGGCATGGTCGTGGACACGGCCCTGCGCGTCGTCGTGTCTCCCCAGTTCTCCAAGCTCCTGCATCAGGGGCGCACGAAGGACCTGCGTGACCTGTACAGCACGGCGTCGATTTGGCTGGTCCTCTTTGCGGCTCCGATCTACGCCCTGATGGCCATCTTTGCGCCCGCGCTCATGCGGATCCTGGGCGAGAGCTTCGCGCCGGGGGCCAACGTCCTCGTGGTGCTGTGTATCGGTTCCATCGTCACGTTCATGGCGGGCAACATCCACTCGCTGCTTATCATGAGCGGGCGCTCAGGTTGGGCTGCGGTCAACAAGATCGTGGTGCTGAGTCTCAACGTTGTGGGTAACCTCATCTTTATTCCGCGTGGAGGAATGGTGGCGGCTGCCGTCGTGTGGGCGGTGTGCATGGTGCTTGACGCTGCGATGGCGACTGTTCAGGTCTCGCGCTTCATCGGTGTGACACCGAAATTGTCCGAGGTGGTCAAGCCGATTCTCGTTGTGGGCGTTTCCGCGGTGATTCCGGGCGGTTGTATAGCGTGGCTTCTTGGGCGCGATTCCTTCGTTGCGACTGTCCTTGGCTCTGCCTTATCCGTCTGTATTTTCGCTTGTGTTTGCTGGGTTTTCTGCGATGCGCTGCACCTGTCGGGACTTGGGTCCCTCGCTCGGAAGAAGCGGGGTTAGGCAAGGGGCGCGTGATGCTCCTGTGAAAGTCGCTATTGACCAATCGGTTGATCAAGTGCACTTGTTGTGTAATTATTTATGCAACAAGCTATTGCCCCGTTGAAAGGTCGTGTTATGGCTTCCGTACTTTCGCGCCTTATAACACTTGCAGCCGCACCGATTGTGGCCTGTGCATCGCTCGCGTTTGCTCCGATGACGCACGCTGACGACGGTCAACAAGCTCCCGCGACGCCTGGTCAGACCATCGTTCATGATGGCCTGAGCGCCGCGACCGCCGCGGCGTCGTGCTGGGATATTAAACAGCATGATTCCAATGCAAAAGATGGAACCTACTGGCTGCAGACGCCCGCGATGAATGCTCCCGCGCAGTTCTTTTGTGACCAGACGACAGATGGTGGCGGCTGGGTGCTGATCGGTCGAGGCCGAGAGGGATGGGAACCCTGGAGCGGCGGCAACGGTGATCCGGCCAAGCTGACCACGCGTGATCGCAACACCGACGCCTTCAAAACCGTCCAGTACTCCAACAAGACGGTTAATGAGCTCTTGAACAACGAAAACGTGAAAGATCAGCCGGATGGTGTTCGCGTCCTGCGCTCGTGGAGCGCGTCAGGACGCTCCTATCAGAAGCTGGACATCAAGTTCACTAAGATGACGGACTTCGTATGGCCTTTCAAGATGGCTCACCCGATCACGTTGTCGATAGATAATCATTCCCCCGTCTCTGCCCTCATCTGGAACACCCCCGGCTACGACCAGTCCTGGAACGGGCTCCAGGTCTACCCCTCCACCCGCACCGGCTGGATGATTGGCTGGGGCTACGGGGTCGGCGCCGCCAACTGGGGTGGCGACATGACATCCTCGACGTCCTTCTTCCATAAGAGCGGCCAGACGATCATGCCCTACGCCGAGGCCTATGTGCGTCCGCGTCTGTCCTCCGACTCCCCCTCCTTCACCCGTATCCCAGACGAGGGTGAAGCTGGCTCCACCGTGACTCGCGCCGTCTCCAACTACGCGGCCAAGACCTCGTGGGGCGTCACAGGCAACATCAACGGCTCCTACGCCGAGGGCAACATCCAGGTTCAAGCCCTGGCCCAAGTCGGTTCGACCATGTTCGTCGGCGGCAACTTCACCGGCGTCAAGCAGGGCGAGAACGGCGCGGAGACCTTCTCACGCGGCCTGGCAGCCTTCGACGTCAACACTGGCGACTGGACCGGACAGACCTTCGACTTTAACGCGCAGGTGAAGGCTCTCCTCGCGTTACCCGATGGCCGCCTCCTCGTTGCAGGTGACTTCACCCGAGTCAACGGCGAAACTCACATCGGAACGGTTGTTCTCGACCCGACGACAGGCCAGATCGACCCCTCATGGGACCTGAGCATCAGGAACGCCGTCAGCGGTGGCCTGGTCAGCGTGCGCGCACTGGCCTACTACGACGGCAACGTCTACCTCGGTGGCGTCTTCACTCACCTCAGCGGAGGTGGAACCTCAAACGTCTACGCACGCAACGCGGCACGCGTCTCCCTCAATGCCCGCCCCGACCGCACCTGGAACCCGGAACTCAATGGTTCCGTCCAAGCCGTCACGGTGAGCGAAGATAATGGCGCGTTCTACGCCGGCGGATACTTCACCCGCGCCCACAGCTCTGAGCGCGCCTGGTACGCCGCTAAGTTCTCCACCCAGGCCGGTGCCGCCCAGGACACGGGCTTCGACTTCCAGCCCTCCACCGTGAGCGCTGGCAAGTACCAGCAGACCATCTCCTCGGCGGGCAACCGGGTCTTTATCGGCGGCTCCGAGCACTCACTCTTCGGCTACGACACCGGTTCCAACCAGCGCACCTCCGGCTCGTTGATGCTGAGCATGGGCGGAGACCTCCAAGCCTCAACCATCTCCGCCAAGGGCGTCATCTACGGCTCTTGCCACTGCTCGGACGGCGCCTACCAGGACAAGTACGACTGGGGAGTCAACGATAACTGGTCGCGCATCGACGAGATCAAGTGGGTCGGCGCGTGGGACGCCACCACCGGCGAAAACCTGCACTGGACTCCCTTCGAACTCTCATCCAAGCGCAAGACCGGTGCCTGGGCACTCACGATGGACACCAACGGTAACCTCTGGGTCGGCGGAGACTTCACCCTTTCGTTCACCGACGCTACCCGTACCCAGTGGAACGGCGGCTTCGCTCGCTACGACAACCGCGACAACGTCGCCCCCGACACCCCCACGCGTGTACGCACCTCCGATTCCACTGCCTCGACCGTGACCCTGGCGTGGGATGGCGTTTCCGATGCAGTCTCCTACGAAATCCTGCGTGACGACCGTGCGATCGCCTCCACGGACTCAACCAGCATTGAGGTTCCTCGCGGCGGAGAGAATCGCTTCTTCGTGCGCGCCGTCGATGCTGCAGGTAACCGCTCGGCCACAACCGCCGTCTACGTTCCCCCGGCTGACGGTCAGGTCGACCCCTCCACCCCGTCGTCCCTGCTGGACGCCGGCGCCACGTGGAGCTACCGAGCCGAGAACAGCGCCGCTCCCGAGGACTGGGCCCAGGCCTCGTTCGACGATTCTCAGTGGGCGAGCGGCGCAGCACCCATCGGATACGGCGACTCTCGCATCGCCACCGTGCTGACCGCGCAGGGTTCACGTCCCGTGACCAGCTACTTCCGATCGCACTTCACAGTCACCGACGTGGCCGCGCTCAAGGGCATAACCGTAAGGTACCTGGCCGATGATGGCGCCATTGTCTACATCAACGGTACCGAGGTGGACCGCACTCGCCTGGGCTCGTCCGCCGTCAGCTACACGACCCGCGCTGACGCTGCTCCGAGCTACTCCGCGGCGAACGACAACGCCTCCGAGGTGTTCGTGCCGGCCTCCCAGCTGACAAACGGAGACAACGTTATCGCGGTCGAAACACACGTCAACTACATGCGCAGCCCATCCATGGGCATGTGGGCAACAGTCACTCCTGTGGCGAGCGAACCTGAGCCTTCCCACGGCGACGATCCCGTGCCGTCGAGCACGCCCGGTCATCTCGAGGACGCCACTTCAGCGATCGATGCGAGCACCATGACCACCGGTGAGGTGATTCCCTCGGGCACCACCCAGTGGAACTACTGGACCTCGACGAGCGCTCCCGCCTCCGACTGGGCAACCACCGCCTCGCTGGCCGACTGGTCGCGCGGTTTCAGCCCGATCGGCTGGGGCGACGCAAACGCCGCCACCCCGCTTGACATCGCCAAGAAGGACCGCCCGGTGACCTACTACTTCGCACGCGATATTGACCTGGGATCTCTCACTCCTGAGACCACCCTGACTATCAAGGTGCGCGCGGACGACGGTGTCGTCCTACGTGTCAACGGTGCGATCATCGACACGAAGCGTATGTCAGCTGGAAACATTACTCACACGACATACGCCAACGCGGCGGTCACTGCCGCCCAGTCAGCCTCGGACCTGCTCGAGGTGACGGTTCCAGCGAGTTCCTTGACAGATGGTGTCAATCGCATCGGAGTTGAGGAACACCTGAACTACAAGAGCACTCCGTCGATGACCTTCGACATGACCGCAACATTGGCCAAATAGCGCTCCAACGGTGTCGCTTCGCCCGGGTTTATATGAGGGCGTGGTCGGTCTCAACGGTTGGCCGCGCCTCGTAACAACCTGTTGACGCAAGGGGGTCCTCGCCACTGTGGCGAGGACCCCCTTGTATGTGGTAAACGACTCTCATTTGTCGTTAACCATGTGGTTGAGCAGGCCAGGTTTTCGTGACACTATAAAGGTAACTATCAATGCGATACCTGTGAGGATCCGATGAAATTCTTCCGCCGCTGCCTGGCCCTCGGCTTGGCATCAATGACAGGCTTCGGAGTGCTTGCACTCAGCCCAACCGCAGCGCTATCTGCAGGCGATCCGCTCCATGATGGCCTCTCCGAGGCGACCGCCGCGGCCTCTTGCTGGGAAATCAAGCAGAACAACCCGAACTCTGCCGACGGCACCTACTGGCTGCAGACCTCAACCATGGAGGCACCCGGCCAGTTCTTCTGTGACCAGACCACCGACGGCGGCGGATGGGTCCTCATCGGTCGCGGGCGCGAAGGCTGGGAGACCTGGAGCCAGGGCAAGGGAGATCAGTCGAAGCTGGCCACCCGCAGCCGCAAGGCCGGTGACTTCGAGGTCATCCAGGCCTCCCATGAGACCGTCAACGGCCTGCTCGGCGGCACCAAGGTCTCCGACCTGCCCGACGGCCTGATGGTTCAGCGCGCCTGGAACCACCGCGGTAGCTCTTTCCAGACCGTTCGCATGCAGTTCCCGAAGATGAGCGACTTCATCTGGCCCTTCAAGAGCGCCCACCCCGTGAACGTCAAGTTCAACCGTGAGTGGTGGGTCAACGGCGGCATCGTCTGGTCGGGCTTCGGCACCAACGCGGGATGGGGCTACGTCAACCTCACCGCCTCAGCGCAAAACAAGTACACGATGGGCTGGGGCTACGGGCCGCTGGCCTCGTCCTGGTACGACACCTCCTCATCGACGTCCTTCTTCCATCGCAACGGCTCCATCATCAACCCCTATGCGGAGGCGTACGTGAGGCCCGAGCTGCGCTCCACGGATTCGTCCTTCCGTGCAATCGGCGACGGCGGCACGGCAGCCGAGACACAGAAAGCATCCGTCTCTGAATTCGCGACTCCCATGTCATGGGGAGTGACCGGTAACCTGAACGGCTCAATCCAGGAAGGCAACATCCAGGTTCAGGCCTTCGAGCAGGTTGGCTCCACCATGTACGTCGGTGGCAACTTCACAGGCGTACAAAAGGGGAAGAATGGTTCTGAAACCACGAGCCGGGGCCTGGCAGCCTTCGATGCAACCACGGGCGAGTGGAGTGGGCAGACCTTCGACTTCAATAATCAGGTTAAGGACCTGGTCGAGCTGCCCGGCGACAAACTGTTAGCAGTCGGCGACTTCACCAGGGTCAACGGAGAGACACACGTCGGTACCGTCCTGATTGACGCTGCGACCGGGCAGATCGATCCGTCCTGGACCCTGCAGGTCCGCAACGGTAACGCCTCCCCGGTCACCGTCAAGGCCGCGAAGGTCGTCGGAGATCACATTTACCTGGCAGGCGCCTTCACCCACCTGACGGGTAACGGCTCCTCGTCCGTCTACACCCGCAACGGCGCTCGCCTGTCACTGTCCGGCAAGCCCGAGCGCGGTTGGAACCCCGAGTTCAACGGTGCCGTCATCGACATTGACGTGGACGAGAACGACAGCTACCTCTACGCCGCGGGACACTTCACCCGCATTCACGATCGCGTCGCCGAAAACGCAGCCCGCGTATCAACCTCCGACGGTGCCACCCTGGATCAGTCGTGGAGCTTCCGTCACTCCTACCTGATCGGCAAGTACCAGCAGGCCGTCACCGTCGGCAATGGTCGCGTCTACTTTGGCGGTTCCCAGCACTCGCTGTTCGGTTACAACACATCTGACATGACCCGCACCTCCGGCTCCATCACCATGCAGAACGGTGGCGACCTGCAGGCGACGACGCATTCAACAAACGGCGTCGTCTACGGCTCCTGCCACTGCTCTGACTACACGTTCCAGGACGCCTACCACTACCTCGCGCTGGGCAACACCTGGACACGCGCCGACGAAATTCAGTGGGTCGGCGGATGGGACGAGGCCACCGGTCGTCAGATCGGCTGGACCCCCTACCGTTTATCCTCCCTGCGCTCGACTGGCGCTTGGGCACTCGAAATGGGTGACGACGGTGCTCTGTGGGCCGGCGGCGACTTCAACTACTCCTACACCTCCAAGACGGCTGGCCAGTGGTCCGGTGGCTTCGTTCGTATGCCCGCTCGTAACGCTACCGCGCCGGCGGTGCCCGCAAACCTGCGCGGCTCTGATGGCAATGCTCAGTCGGTGACCCTCAAGTGGTCGTCCGTGCCGGGCGCCACCTCCTACGACGTCCTGCGCGACGATCGTACGATCGCCACCACGACCTCGACGTCCATCACCGTTCCCCTCGGTGGCAATAACCGATTCTTCGTTCGCGCCGTCGCCTCCGACGGACTGCGCGGAGCGTCGACCCACGCCTACACGGTCAACGCCAACGGGAAGCCCGTCCAACCCGACGACGCCTCCCTCCTCGTTGACGAAGACGCCACGTGGGCGTACCACTGGTCGAACGACGCGGTGGACGAGGACTGGGCCCAGACCTCGTACGACGACTCCTCCTGGAGCCGCGGAACCGCCCCGATCGGCTACGGGACGACCGGGCTGGGAACAACGCTCACACCCGGCCCCACCAAGTCCCGGCCTCTCACAACCTACGCACGCACCTCCTTCACGGTCACTGATCCCACCGCAATCGCAGGCGTGAATGTGTCCGTGACTGCCGACGACGGTGCCGTGGTGTACGTCAACGGCACCGAGATCGTGCGTCAGCGAATGGGCGAGGGCACTGTCACGGCCAACACCTTTGCGTCCTCGTCCGTGACAACAGCCTCTGCTCGCGCCGATCGCCAGCTGGTCTTCGTTCCCGCTTCCCAGCTGGTCGCCGGAACCAACACCCTCGCCGCGGAGACGCACCTCAACTACCGTTCCAGCTCGTCGATGACCATCGACGGCACGGTGCAGGTCGTCGCCAAAGGCAACGAACCCGCGCCCGACCCGCAGCCCCAGCCCGATCCCGACCCGCAGCCCCAGCCGCATCCGGACGATCCTGTTGAACCCGACCCGAATAAGCCCCTCGACGTGCTCGACGTGTCCGGCGTGAACTTCGGAGAGTTCTTGCCCACAGGACAGTACTGGAACTACTGGAACTCCAAGGAAGCGCCCGACGCCGCATGGAATTCCACGGCGGACCTGTCCGCGTGGAAGCACGGCGCCAGCCCGCTGGGTTGGGGCGATCGCGATGCCGGTACCCCCTTCGATCTGGACCCCTCCGAGCGCCCCATCACCAGCTACTTTGCCCGTGATGTCAACCTCGGAACCATCAGTGCCGACTTCGAGCTGACCCTCACTGTCCGCGCCGACGACGGGGCCGTCATCTACGTCAACGGAACCGAAGTCAAGCGGGTGAACATGCCCGAAGGAGCGGTTACCTCAAACACTCGAGCGACGTCTAACGTCTCACTGAGTTCTGCCAAGAAGAACACTGTGACAGTCATGGTGCCCCGTGATGTGTTGAAGGACGGTGTCAATCGTATCGCCGTTGAAGAGCACGCCAACTACGCTGGTGCCGTGTCCGTCTCCTTCGATCTCAAAGCAAGCTTGCTGAGGTGATAGTCATGACTGACAAGTCTCGCTCCGAGAACGTATCCGTGGCCGACCCCGTCTTTGAAGCGATGGCGACGCGCCTGCTCACCCCCGGGCACGCCACGTCATGGCTCAATCACTGGTCGCTTCTTCACGCGGACTTTCCAGCCCTGTCACGTATGAGCACCATCGGGTTCGATGGCACGTTCCTTCAGATGCGTCTACGCGCCGCTGGGTACAACGTTGCCCGTACGTCCACGGACCTCGTGTTGCCTTACGTCTTCGATCGCCTCGAGGACGGCACTCGGATCACCGTGATCGGTACGACCGTGGAGGCCGGCCAGGCCGTCGCACAGCGGCTGAGCCGCTTTAACGTTCAACACATCGACGGATACGACGGGCTGCGTCGACTGAAGGCTAACCCGTCGATCCTGACGGACTTCCATCCGCGTCTGGCGATTGTCGGACTCGGGGCTGGTCTCCAGGATGTCGTCGCTGCATGGGTGCTGGAGCAAGTACCGGATGTGTCAGTGTGCGTGGCGGGTGGTTGGATAGACCAGTATGCGAAAGCCGCCGAGGACTACTTCCCCGACTGGGTACACAATGCTCGGCTTGGCTGGGCCTGGCGCATTGCGCATGAACCCAAGCGCCTGACGAAGCGTTACACCATCGAGGCCTTGGACTTCATCGCGCACTGGCCGCAGCTGATTCGTCGGCTTGAAGCGATGGGCAGTTTCGACGAGCTCGGTCTCGTCGTCTCGCAGGGTGCTTCCAAGGTGTGAGTAATTCGCGCTAAGTGAGGCTGGGGTGCGCGGGCTGAACTCGATGAGGGTTCGGCCCGCGCACCCGTCTGTAGGATGATCGGCGAATCGTCGCGTGGATCTCGAACGCGACGACGGAGCGAAGGGAGTCCTTCCAGAGGATTACACCCGCTCTGTCGTTCTTGAACGTGCTATGGCGTACCGGGACTAGCTATGTGGCACATAGCCGCTAATCCGCGCGGGGGTCTTCTGTCGTGAGCGTTGGCGGGGCGGTCTGCGGTCGCATTTGGGTGTTAACGCGCGCGATAGCGGGTTAGCGCTCTAAGGAGCGGGTTCACGTGTCAGTGGCGCACCGCTCGAGACTCCCAGCCGCGCTCTCGGGATACGACAAGCCCCAGCTGTGAGCTGCTGCGACTGCCGTTGTTGTGTCCTAACCAGCAGCAGCTTTTGACGGGGTGAGTTCGTTGGACGCGAAGCGGTCTGTCTAACGACCGTATCGGTGATGCTGGCGACAACTTGCGTCGGCATCCTTGGTATCTGGAAGGTGCTGGGTATCGTCGGTTCGGTGTCCATGGTGGTCAGGTATTATGACGCGTGCGACCATGATTCTTCTTGTATTGGCAGATGGACGCTGGAGCCGCACTGGAGTCTGGAGTGGGGATGGCGCGGGTGGTTCGTCTCAGAAGCAAGCCCCCTTTGAGATTTACGGTAACCGTTATTTAGGTTTTGTCACGGTCGTCGAAAGGGGATAAGCCGTCTTTCGATGGTGGGGTGTGAAACGCTGCAGGACACTGGTTGTGCTGGGTCTGTAGAGCATAGTTAAGGGTGTGGCCCGAGCCGAAAGGCTCGGGCCACACCCCGTCACACACACGCAGAAAGGGTCAGTAGGCTCCCTCGTGACGCAGCAGAGCAGGGACTGTCTGCAGCATGATCCACGCATCAAGCGTGAGGGAGCGGTGCTGGGCGTAGGACAGGTCCAGGTGGACCGTCTCATCCCAGGAGAGGTTGGAGCGCCCCGAAATTTGCCAGAGGCCGGTGATGCCCGGGCGGACGGCGAACTTGCCCATGACGCGAGGCTCGTACTGTGCAACTTCGCTGGGCAGCGGCGGGCGCGGCCCGACGAGCGACATGTCGCCCCGGAGAACGTTGAAAAGCTGGGGTAGTTCGTCGATCGAGGTCTTGCGGAGGAAGGCGCCGATTCGCGTTACGCGCGGGTCGTTCGCCATTTTAAACATGATCGAATTTCCTGCGCTGGCATCGGCCTCATTGGCCTCCATGAGAGAGGCCTTCATGGCTTCGGCATCAACGCGCATGGTGCGGAACTTAAACATGGTAAAAGTCGTACCGTCGAGGCCCACTCGCTTCTGTGTGAAGAATGCGGGACCGCCGTCGCTCAGGCGCACCGCTAGAGCGACGATAATCCACACCGGAATCAGCATGATAATGCCGAGAAGTGAGGCGATAACATCGCACATGCGCTTGATAGCGCTGTCGGCGGATGCGGCTAAATCGGACGCGTGCTCGTATGCCAGAGCCGTCGAGGCGGCGCGCGCACTTGGCTTCGTCAAAGTTGTCATCTGTGCCTCTTCCTTCTACTTCCTCAAACTCAAATACTGTAGGTCGGTTAGAGGAGTGTTCCCCTCTAGATTGGGACATTTACTGGGTAAACGACCCGATCTCGACTCAGTCACCGTTAGGTGTTAACCCTAGTCTATCCATACGGTTAACTTAGTTGCTAACCAAAGGGTTAAGTACAAGCGAAAATGGGCTGTGATTTCGTGCACCAGATACTTGTTGCTGACGCCTCACGGTCGCATGGTGACCAAATGGTAGCATCCTGACACGATGGAAGAATGCGCAGCTCACGGCTGCGAGATAGACTTGATAGCGTGTCGTGACTGGCGATTTGAGGTGGGCCACCACCGGGGAGCGACGCGTTGGCATCGATAGCCGCCCGCCTGGGCTAGAAGTTGCTGTTATCACACTCGAATGATCAACAGGAGAACCCGATGGATTCCCTCAACGACATGACGCTGGCGCAGCTCGACCCTGAGATTCAGGCGGTGCTGGATGCTGAACTGGGCCGCCAGCGCGAGACTCTCGAAATGATCGCCTCGGAAAACTTCGTTCCGCGCGCTGTCCTTCAGGCGCAGGGGTCTGTTCTGACTAACAAGTACGCTGAGGGCTACCCGGGGCGCCGCTACTACGGGGGCTGCGAGTTTGTGGACGTCGCAGAGTCCCTCGCGATCGAACGCGCCAAGCAGGTGTTTGGTGGCGACTACGTCAACGTCCAGCCTCACGCCGGTGCTCAAGCAAACGCGGCAGCGCTCATGGCGATGGCTAACGTTGGCGATCCGATCCTCGGCCTGTCGTTGGCTCACGGAGGCCACCTCACTCACGGCATGCGCTTGAACTTCTCGGGTAAGCACTACAAGGCGGTCGCTTACGAGGTAGACCGCGAGACGATGCGCATCGAGCCTGAAAAGGTTCGTGAAGCGGCTCTCGCTGAGCGTCCCCGCGTCATCATCGCCGGCTGGTCCGCCTACCCTCGTCACCTCGACTTCCAGGCCTTCCGGGACATTGCTGACGAGGTCGACGCTGCCCTGTGGGTGGACATGGCGCACTTCGCGGGACTTGTGGCAGCCGGCCTGCATCCGAACCCGGTGCCCTACGCCGACGTTGTGACGACGACGGTTCACAAGACCCTGGGCGGACCTCGTTCCGGCATGATCTTGTCGTCGCGCGGCGAGCGATGGGGTAAGAAGCTCAACAGCGCCGTGTTCCCCGGCCAGCAGGGTGGCCCTCTCATGCACGTGGTTGCAGCCAAGGCGATCGCCATGAAGGTCGCGCAGACTGAAGAGTTCAAGGACCGTCAGCGCCGCACCCTCGAGGGCGCACAGATCCTGGCGGAGCGCCTCGGAGCTGACGATGCGAAGAAGGCAGGTATTAAGCTGGTCACCGGTGGTACGGACGTGCACCTGGTGCTCGTCGACCTGGTTGAGTCTGAACTCAACGGCAAGCAGGCGGAGGATCTGCTGCATGAAGTGGGCATTACGGTTAACCGCAACGCGGTCCCCTTCGATCCCCGCCCGCCGGCCGTCACCTCGGGTCTGCGTATCGGCACGCCGGCCCTCGCGACGCGCGGCTTCGATGCTGAAGACTTCGCCGAAGTCGCGGACATTATCGGCACGACGCTCACGCAGGGCGCGTCCGGTGGCAACGTTGAGGTGGATGCCCTGCGCGCACGCGTCAAGAGGCTGACGGACAAGCATCCCCTGTATGCGGGGCTCGAGCAGTGAGGGCCCCCTGGGCGGGGCCCGCAGGGGTCCTGGATGGGACCGCGACCGCGTCGGCGATTAAGGCGGAGCTCAAGGAACGCGTCAACAGGCTGCGCGAGGTCGGGGCTGTCCCAGGCCTCGGCACAATCCTGGTGGGAGAGGACCCTGGGTCTGTCGCATACGTCGCGGGCAAGCATCGCGACTGCGCCGAGATTGGTGCACAGTCGATCCGCGTGGACCTGCCTGCCGACGCTACGCAGGAACAGGTGGAGGCCGCGATCGATCAGCTCAACGCGGATCCGGCGTGCACGGGCTACATTGTTCAATTGCCGCTTCCGCGGGGCATCGATGCGAACGCGGTCCTCGAGCGTATCGACCCAGCGAAGGACGCTGACGGGCTACACCCGATGAATCTGGGGCGCCTCGTGTTGCGTGGCTCTGGTCCGATCGACTCGCCGCTGCCCTGTACGCCGCGCGCGGTCATCGAGCTGGTGGAACGTCATGGGATCGACTTGGCCGGCAGGAACGTGTGCGTCATCGGGCGTGGCGTGACGGTTGGCCGGTCGATCGGTCTGCTCCTCATGCGCAAGGAAGTGAACGCGACGGTTGACGTGTGCCACACGGGTACCAGGAACCTGGCTGATCACGTGCGCCGGGCGGACGTGATCGTCGCAGCAGCGGGTTCAGCTGGAATCATCACTCCCGACATGGTGGCTCCCGGCGCGGTTGTCCTGGACGTGGGCGTGAGTCGTGTGAAGGACGCCGACGGTAAGGCTCGCCTGAAGGGCGATGTCGCCGACGGCGTCGATCAGGTTGCCAGCTGGCTCAGCCCGAACCCGGGTGGAGTTGGCCCGATGACGCGTGCGCTGCTGGTCACGAACGTCGTTGAGGCGGCGGAGCGCCAGGCGGGTCTCGGCTCCCGGTAGCCCCCAGTAGGCGTTATGTTCGTCGGTGCGTGTCGGCGAATGTGTGAGCGCGTGCCAGGCGCGGCGAGGGAACTCATTCCCTCGCCGCGCCTTCATGTTCGGGTACGCTGAAGAAACACTCGCTTGAAGGAGAATCGATGACTCTGACGGTAACGACAGTGAATCTGAATGGTATTCGCGCCGCCCATAAGCGCGGCTTCCTGGCCTGGTTGGATGCGAGCGATACGGACGTGCTTGTTATGCAGGAGGTGCGTGCACCGGAGGAGATTGCCCGCGACATTATGGGCGAGGCGTGGGACAGTGTGTGGGCGCCATGTCGCATTAAGGGACGAGCGGGCGTTGGTGTGGCTGTGAGGCGCGGACGAGTGGGTTTTGAGGGTGAGCCTCGCCCTGTGCTCGACGATGCAGAAACGGATGTTGATTCGGGTCGTTGGCTGGAGACCGTCGTGCGCCGCGAGGGCGCGCAGACCCCGCTGCGTGTCGTGTCCGCATACTTCCATTCGGGTGAGAAGGACACGCCTAAACAGGAGGCGAAGATGGCGCATCTGCCTCGCGTTGGTGCGCGCATGGCTGAGCTACTTGCAGATGAGGAGGAGAACGGTGTCCCTTCCTTGGTGTGCGGTGATTTCAACGTCGTGCGTTCGGAAGCTGACATCAAAAACTGGAAGCCGAACCACAATAAGCGCGCTGGCGTCCTCGATGAGGAGATCGTATTCCTCAACCGGTGGGTGGAGGAGGGCTGGCGCGATACGGTGCGTGATCTGGCCGGCGATGTGCAGGGCCCCTATTCGTGGTGGTCTTGGCGTGGGCAGGCGTTTGTCAACAATGCGGGCTGGCGTATTGACTATCAGTATGCGACGCCGACTCTGGGGGAGCGGGCTCGCAGTTTTGTGATTGGTCGCGCTGAGGAGTATGAGGAGCGCTTCTCGGATCATGCGCCGGTTTCGGTGACCTACGACATCTGACGCTTCGTGCGTGAGGCCGTGGTCTGACCCGGGGCCACGGCCTTTCGCGTCTGCGGGCGACCTGGTCTGTGGCTTGTGGCACCGTTTCCCAAAATTTCGCACGTAATTCGTTTGGGTGAAGTTTCAACAATCGCTGGAAACGTTGCAATTCCAACGCTTCGATTTCAAAATTTGAAGGAGTTGCGAGGGAATTACGTGCGACATTCGGGGTTGTGGGGCAGAGCTGGGCTGTATGGTGAGGTTGGGCTGGCCTAGTCTGTGAGCTATGACACTATTTCCCAAAATTTCGCACGTAATTCTTTTGAGTGAAGTTTCAATAATCGCTGGAAACGTTGCAATTCCAACGCTTCGATTTCAAGATTTGAAGGAGTTGTGAGGGAATTACGTGCGAAATTGATGGGGGTGGGCGCTCGCATCAATGAGATGGGGTCAGCGCGCAAAGGCTTGGTAGCGCGCAAAGGCTTGGTAATGCGCAAAGGCTTGGTAACGCGCAAAGGCTTGGTAAGCAGCGAATCAGTGGCCGGAGGCGTCGAAATCAAACAGGGCCATCGAGGAGTAGATGCCGGAGGGGTCGATGCGGTCCAGGCGGAAGCCGGGAACGATCCAAGAGGCTTCGACGGTTGCGCCGATGTCGAGAGCGAGGTCCAAGGCGACATCGTCGACGTCTTGGGCGAGGGTTACGTGCGGGTGGTAGGGGAAGCGAGTGTCGTGGTCGAGGGGGCCTGAGCGGATTTCTTCGGCGATGTCGATGCAGGCATCGGAGCCTTCCGCCAGTTTCATGAAGGCGACGTTGGAGACGGGGCGGAACGAGTCTGTGCCGGAGAGAGTGACGCGGAAGGGGGCGTGGCGGGCTGCGATGGCACGCAGGTGGTCGATGACGGCGGCTCGTGTGTCGCGGGCGATGGGGGTGGGAGGCATCAGGGTGATGTGCGCGGGGATACGTGATCCTGCGAGGTCGCCTAGGCGTAGGCGCAGGTCGGTGAGCTGAGAAACCCAGGGTTCGGGGATGGCGACGACGACGCCGAGCCAGTCTTGGCCGGGGAGTCGTTGGGGGAGGAACATGATGCCTGCCTGTGTCGCGTCGGTGGGTTCTCTCACTGTACCTGTGGGTCGCGATGGGATAGCGTCTGAAGGTTGTGAGTGCGTTCACGTAGACTTGTGGGAGTGAGACCAAGGAGGATCGTGTGAGTGATCTCGTGTGGGCCGACGCTGCTACCCCCGCCGATGGGGCCGCGCAGGCCACAGCCCTGTTCCGTGAAACGTTTGGCTACGAGCCGTCGGGCGTGTGGGGTGCGCCCGGGCGCGTGAACATCATTGGCGAACATGTGGACTATAACGGCGGCCCGTGCCTGCCGATTGCCCTCCCGCACCGCGCCTACGTGGCGCTGTCGCCCCGCGAGGATCGAACGATTCGGCTGATGTCGCCGCAGACCCGCGACGCGGTGGATGTCCTCGATCTGGATGTGATCGGCCCGAAGGGGACCCCCGGCGAGGTGACGAACCACTGGACCGCGTACCTGGCTGGCGTTGCGTGGGCCCTCGAGCAGGCTGGATTTGGGCCGCTGCCCGGTTTTGACGCGGCCCTGTGGTCGTGCGTGCCCCTGGGTGGTGGCCTCTCGTCGAGCGCCGCGCTTGAGTGTGCGACCGCGGTTGCCCTCGANGTCGATGCGCACGCCGTGGAGGGCGTTGCGCGAGTCGTCGCGGCCGCCTACGCGCAGCGTGGCTGGGAGCCTCCTCACTTCATCCGTGCTCTCCCGGGAGCGCCGGCCGGGCGTCTGAGCTGAGTGATCTAGACAAACCGAGGGGTCGGTGCTTCAGCATTTGAAGCACCGACCCCGGCCTCGTTACACTTAGACAAGCAGCGACAGACGCGGGAAGGACGCAACATGGGGATCGGGAAACGAGCATGGCAGGTGGCGGGTGCCGCGGCTGGCGGCGCGAGCCTCTTCGGCGGTGGTATCGCGATAGGGCGCCTCCTGCGCCTGGACTCTCAGCGCGGCGACTACCGCAGGTCCTGGGAAAACCACAACCTGGCCACGTTGGAACGTCTGCGTCAGCTGGATGAGCATCCCGAGGGTGAGCGCCCGTATCTGATCGTGGCACTGGGTGACTCCTCCGTGCAGGGCATGGGTGCTTCGCGCATCACCGAGTCTTACCCGGCACGCCTGGCCTCCGCAATCATGCAGCAGATGGACCGTGAGGTGCTCCTGCTCAATCTGTCCCTGTCGGGTGCCACCATCGAATCCGTCGAACTCACCCAGATACCACAGATGCGTGGCCTGGGCCTGCTGGACGGCCCCTGGACGCCCGACCTGGTCACCCTGACAATCGGCGGTAACGATGTCATGACCGAGGACATGGCCCCCGGCCAGTTCGAGGAGCGCCTGCGCCGTATCCTGGCTGCGCTTCCCGCCGATACTCTCGTCTCTACGATTCCTTCTTTCGGCATCATGCCGCAGGAAAGCCGCGCTCAGGACATGTCTGACCGAATCGGCGCCGCCGTCGAGGACTCCCACGCGCACCTGGTTGACCTGCGTTCCCTGACGCAGGAATACTCACTGCCCACCTACACCTTCGCCTACCACGCCGCGGACTTTTTCCACCCCAATTCGGCGGCCTACGCCAAGTGGGCACAGCTCTTCGCCGACGCGTGGGCCGAATCCCGACGTGAGGCAGCCCCCGTCGTCGAGGATGCTCCCCAGTGGGACATGCTCTCGGCGCGGGTGGCACAATCGGAGTATGACGACTGACGGACCGTGGCTCGTCGTCGGGNGCCTCGCGCGCGGCCAGGCCGCTCGTGGTTCTGACCGCCACCGGGCGCGACGCCGAAACCTTAACGAACGCCTTAGCCTCGTGGATTCCGGGCGTCGTCATGCTGCCCGCATGGGAGACACTGCCACATGAGCGTCTCTCGCCCCAGGTGGACACGATGGCCAGGCGCATCGCCGTCCTGCGGCGCCTCGTCCACCCCATTGCGGGAGACGACAGCGCGGGTCCACTCTCGATCCTCGTCGTCCCCATCCGAGCCTTCCTGCAGCCGATCATCGCAGGTTTAGCCGATCTCGAACCCGTGCGCGTGCGCACCGGAGACGTTCTGGACCTGACGGAGACGACGAACCGCTTGGCCGAACTCGGTTACGAACGCGTCGACATGGTCGAAGGACGCGGCCAGATGAGCGTACGCGGCGGCATCCTGGATGTCTTCCCGCCCCAGGAAGCTCACCCGCTTCGCGTGGAGCTGTGGGGCGACGAGGTAGACGACATCCGCGCCTTCTCCGTCTCCGACCAGCGCACCCTCGGAGAGGCCGCCGACGGGGTGTGGGCCGTCCCCTGCCGCGAGCTCCTCCTCACGCAGGCGGTGCGCGC
>NZ_LT635862.1:170328-220274 GCF_900128465.1 Actinomyces bouchesdurhonensis
CGCCCGCGCCGCCGACCTGGTCGCCACCACCGAGGAGTTTCTCGCCGCCGCGTGGAGCGCCGCCGCCGGGGGAGCCGACACTCCCCTCGAGGCCTCCAAGGCCTCGTTCCTCGACCTGAGCGAGCTGTGGGGGAGCGGGAATCACCCCTGGTGGGAACTCACCGACCTGCCGCCCGCCGACCTCGCCTCCGCCATCGACGAGGCCGGGGCTAGGTCCGCGGGTCAGGGCGACCCAGCGCCCGTCGTCGTCTCGCCCACCCTCATGCGCGTGGGAGCACGCGACGTGCACCCCTACCGCGGGGACTTCACCCGCGCAGCCGCCGACCTCACCGACCTGGCGCGTGACGGCTGGAGCATCGTCGTCACCACCGAAGGCCCCGGCCCCGGAAGGCGCATCCGCTCCATCCTCACCGACGCCTCGTGCCCGACCGCGCTCGCGGACAGCGTGGAAGCGCGCCCCAACCCCGGCCTCGTCACCATCACGACCGCGCAGGCCGGCGTCGGATTCGTGGCGCCTCACCTGAAACTCGCGATCCTCACCGAAGGCGACCTCACCGGGCGCGTCGGCGCCACGACACGCGACATGCGGCGCATGCCCTCACGCAGACGCAAGGGCGTCGACCCGCTGACCCTGCACCCGGGGGACTACGTGGTCCACGACCAGCATGGCATTGGCCGCTTCGTCGAACTGGTCTCACGCACCATCGGGCGCGGCGAGGCTGTTTCCACCCGCGACTACCTCGTCATCGAATACGCTCCCTCCAAACGCGGCCAACCCGCCGACCGGCTCTTCGTGCCCACCGACGCACTCGACCAGATCTCGAAGTACACGGGGTCCGACGAACCCTCCCTGACGAAGATGGGCGGCGCCGACTGGGCCAAAACCAAGGCACGCGCGAAGAAGGCCGTGAACGAGGTCGCTAAGGAACTTATCCGCCTGTACGCCGTGCGCCAGCAAACCAAGGGGCACGCCTTCGGGCCAGACACGCCATGGCAGCGCGAACTCGAGGACGCCTTCCCCTACGTGGAGACCCCCGACCAACTCGTCACCATCGACGAAGTCAAGGCCGACATGGAAAAGCCCATTCCCATGGACCGCCTGCTCACCGGCGACGTCGGATACGGCAAGACCGAAATCGCTGTGCGCGCCGCTTTCAAGGCCATCCAGGACGGCTACCAGGTCGCTGTCCTCGTACCCACGACGCTTCTGGTCACCCAGCATGCCGAGACCTTCGCAGAACGATACGCCGGTTTCCCCGTGCGTATCGGTACGCTTTCACGCTTTTCGACCACGAAGGAGACCGAGGAGGTCAAGGCGGGGTTGGCCTCAGGCGAGGTCGACCTGGTCATCGGCACGCATTCCCTACTCACCGGCACCGTCTCCTTCAAGAAGCTCGGCCTCGTCATCATCGACGAGGAACAACGCTTCGGCGTCGAACACAAGGAAACCCTGAAGGCGCTGCGCACCGACGTCGACGTCTTGTCGATGTCGGCCACCCCCATTCCGCGCACCCTCGAAATGGCGATCTCCGGCATCCGCGAGATGTCGATCCTCCAGACCCCGCCCGAGGAACGCCAGCCCGTCCTCACCTTCGTCGGCGCCTACACGGACGCCCAGGTCAGCGCAGCGATCCGCCGCGAACTCTTGCGCGACGGCCAGGTGTTCTACGTGCACAACCGCGTCGATTCGATCTCGTCGGTCGCGGCTCATATCAGCGAGCTGGTTCCCGAGGCCCGCGTGCGCATCGCCCACGGCAAGATGAACGAGCATCAGCTTGAAGCCGTCATCCAGGACTTCTGGAACCACGAGTTCGATGTCCTGGTATGCACGACCATCGTCGAAACCGGCCTGGACATTTCCAACGCGAACACGCTGATCGTCGACCGCGCCGACACTTTCGGTCTCTCCCAGCTCCACCAGCTGCGCGGACGCGTCGGGCGAGGCCGTGAACGCGCCTACGCGTACTTCTTCTACCCGGGCGACAAGGCCCTAACCGAGACCGCTCACGAGCGCCTGAAGACAATCGCCTCAAACACGGAGCTGGGTGCGGGCCTGGCTGTCGCCCAACGTGACCTCGAGATCCGAGGCGCTGGCAACCTCCTAGGAGGGGCACAGTCCGGCCATGTCGAAGGCGTCGGATTTGACCTGTATGTGCGAATGGTGTCCGACGCGGTTGCCGCCTACAGGGGCGAGACGCCCACCGAGAAGACCGACGTGCGCATGGACCTACAGGTAGACGCTCACATTCCAGAGGGGTACGTGCGCGGCGAACGCCTGCGCCTCGAGGTATACGCGAAGATTGCGGCCACGACCACCCCCGAGCAGGAGAAGGACGTGCGCGATGAGCTGGTCGACCGCTACGGTCCGATTCCGCCTCAGGTTGACCTGCTCTTCGCGGTTGCCCGCCTGCGTGAGATAGTGCGCCGCGCCGGGATCGCCGAGGTCGCTACCCAGGGCAAGTACTTGCGCGTCTCGCCCGTCGAACTGCGCGATTCGCAGGTCATGCGCCTGAAGCGCCTGCATCCGGGGACCGTCATTAAGGCGGCCGTCCGCCAGGTTCTTGTGCCCCTGCCGCTCACCTTGCGCATCGGTGGCGCCCCGTTGACCGATGGCCCCCTCCTGGAGTGGGTGGAAACACTGGTGACCAAGATTCTTGTCCCTTTTGGCGAGTAGTGCCTGTGGTGGAATACACTGGTCTTATTGCGTCGCAACACATCTGAGGAAGGAACGCTTGTGCGCTACACACGCCAGCTGGCCGCCGCCGCCTTGATCGTTGCTGCAGGACTGGGAATGGGGGCCTGCTCCGCCCATCCCGGTGCCGCCGTGGTCACCTCGTCGGGCGTTACGTATTCGAACGCGGAAGTTGAGGAAGCTGCCCAGCAGCTCTTTGACATGAAGGCGTCGAAGAGTACGGATATTGGCTACGCGATCCGCAAGGACCTTGCGAATCATGACCTGCTCGTGGCTGCTGGTTCAACTGCGGGCGTGAGCGTGACGGACACGCAGGTTGACACCTTCGTGCAGCAGGTGGTGCAGCGTAGTGGCGGCGTTGTGCCCGCCCAGATGGGGCGTGTCACTCGTGTCCTTCTGGAAAACACCGTGCTCACGCAGCTGATCAACATGAAGCTTCAACAGGATCCGACGCTGGAGGGTCCGGTGGACGCTGTTGTGGCCCAATACCAGGAAGCGTCCTCCGTCACTATCAACCCGCGCTTCCCGCAGCCTTCCGTCGGTGGGATGGAGGAACCTCAGACGCCTCTGTTTGGTGATGCGGTCGCCGCTCAGAAGCAGCCCGACGCGGCCTCTATGCTGGGAGGCGCGACGGGAACCAACACGCAGTGACGCACATGTGAGCATTCGCTCACAGTGGGTGGGGACTAATGTCGCTTGTCTGGCGTCACACACAGGAGCGTTCCGCTCCGAACCATAAGACGTCGCCTCATCGGGGGTGACCACACAAGGCGGTCCGTATTACCGTTGTACTGACCGCTTCCACGCAACAACATCGATTGGAGAATGACGTGGCAGTTATTGAAGGCATTGGTGCACGCGAGATCCTCGACTCGCGCGGTAACCCGACCGTTGAGGTCGAGGTCGTCCTCGAGGACGGCACCGCTGCGCGCGCGTCCGTTCCCTCAGGCGCGTCCACCGGCGCGTTCGAGGCCGTCGAGCGTCGCGATGGCGACAAGGGCCGCTACCTTGGCAAGGGCGTCCAGGATGCCGTTGACGCCGTCGTCGAGCAGATCGCCCCCGAACTGATCGGCGAAGAAGCTGACGATCAGCGCTACATCGACCAGGCCATGATCGACCTGGACGGCACCCCCAACAAGGGAAAGCTCGGCGCGAACGCTATCCTCGGCGTCTCTCTCGCCGTGGCAAAGGCCGCCGCGAAGTACGCGGACCTGCCCCTGTACAAGTACCTGGGCGGCCCCAACGCGCACGTCCTGCCCGTCCCCATGATGAACATCCTCAACGGTGGCTCCCACGCGGACTCCAACGTTGACATTCAGGAGTTCATGATCGCCCCCCTCGGCGCTCCCTCCTTCCGCGAGGCGCTGCGCTGGGGCGCCGAGGTCTACCACACCCTTAAGGGTGTCGTGAAGGACCGTGGCCTTTCTACGGGTCTGGGCGACGAGGGCGGTTTCGCTCCCAACCTGGACTCCAACGCTGAGGCTCTTGACCTGATCGTCTCCGCGATCGAGAAGGCCGGCTTCAAGCCCGGCGAGGACGTCGCCCTGGCTCTCGACGTCGCCTCCTCTGAGTTCTTCAAGGATGGCCTCTACCAGTTCGAGGGCGAAGGCCGCTCGACCGACTACATGGTGGAGTACTACGAGAAGCTCATCTCGAACTACCCGCTGGTTTCCATTGAGGATCCGCTGGATGAGGACGAGTGGGATGCCTGGAAGGCCCTGACCGCTGAGATCGGTGGCCGCGTGCAGCTGGTCGGCGACGACCTGTTCGTCACCAACCCCGCTCGCCTGAAGAAGGGTATTGAGCTGGGTGCCGCGAACGCGCTGCTCGTCAAGGTGAACCAGATCGGTTCGCTGACTGAGACGCTCGACGCTGTTGAGGAAGCACACCGCAATGGCTACCGTACGATGACCTCGCACCGCTCCGGCGAGACCGAGGACACCACGATCGCTGACCTGGCTGTCGCCACGAACTCCGGCCAGATCAAGACCGGTGCCCCCGCTCGCTCCGAGCGCGTCGCCAAGTACAACCAGCTGCTGCGCATCGAAGAGCAGCTGGGTGAGGCCGCCGTCTACGCCGGTCGTTCGTCTTTCCCTCGCTTCAACAAGTGAGCCTAGGCAACTAGCCGCATAGCTCCGCGCGGACCCGTCAGGGTCCGCGCGGAGTGTTATGTCGGCGTGGAGCCGCGCCAACTGCGCGCTCATAGGGCACGATAGAAGAATGGCTAGTCGTCGTCCTTCCTCCCGCCCAACTCCTCGTCGTCGTTCCTCCGGTGCGGAGGGGGCGCGTACGACGCGCGAAATTAACGCGGAGAAGTCTCGTCAGCGCCGAGCGGCGAAAGCTGCGAAGAAGGACGAGGCCACGGTGCGGGGAGTGCACACATCGCGTTCCGCGGATCGTGTGAAGGCCACCGCTTCTTCGGCGACGGGCCACGGCCACGCGCGGGTCCGCGAAGCGGCGAACAAGAGACGAGAGAACGGCACGGCGCTGTCGATCGGAGGCCTGGACATCTCGACACGTCTGGTCGTGGTCTTGACGGTCGCGGCGATCCTCGCGGTCATGTTGGTGCCCAACGTTTACCAGTGGTGGCAGCAAGAGCGTGAACTCGCCCAGATCAAAGCGCAGGTGGCTGAGCAGCAGCGCAAGAACGCGGATATGCAGCGTCAACTGGACCTGTGGAACGACCCGGACTATATCTCGACTCAGGCCCGTGAACGCCTGGGGTATGTGCGCCCGGGTGAGACCCAATACACGGTCGTTGATCCGGGGCCGCAATATCAGGACTCCGCCATGGCGGCCGCCGCGACGCCGAGTGGACCCGCGCGGCCCTGGGTGCAGCAGCTCGCTATCCTAGTGGGTAAGGCGGATCAGCCGCCCCATGCGACGCCTATCCCGTCGGCTGAGACCAGCCAGTCGGACCAGGACAGTAGCACCGGCCAAGAAAGCGGAGAATGAGCCTCGTTAAGACCACAGACGCCACCGAAGAGGACCTCGTTGTCCTGCGCGACCAGCTGGGGCGCGTGCCCCGAGGCGTGGTTGGTATTGCCGCGCGCTGCGTGTGTGGGCGCCCCACGGTCGTCGTCACTGCGCCGCGCCTGCCCGATGGGACTCCTTTTCCCACTACTTTCTACCTGACGCATCCAGCGGCGGTGAAGGGCGCCTCCACGCTGGAGGCCGAACACGTCATGGATACCATGAACGCGCAGCTCGCCGCGGACGAGGAGCTGCGCGCCGCCTACGTGCGCGCTCACCAGGCCTACATCGATGCGCGCCTGGCCCTTGGTGATGTGCCCGAGATCGCGGGGGTGAGCGCGGGCGGCATGCCATTGCGTGTCAAGTGCCTGCACGCCCTCGTCGGCCACTCCCTGGCTGCGGGTCCGGGCGTGAATCCCATTGGAGATCGCGCGCTTGCGATGCTTGCGGAGCGCGGCCTGTTTTCGACCGCCCGCTGCTCGTGCTGAGCCTCTCCCGCCCGTGCCCGCCCCGACCTCGTCCGGGATTTTACTCACCAGAAACGAAGCGATGACCCGCGTAGCTGCTATTGACTGTGGAACCAATTCGATCCGACTGCTTGTCGCCGACGTAAGTGTCGGCGAGGACGGCAGGCCCCGCCTCGCCGATCTGACGCGCCAGATGCGCATCGTGCGCCTGGGCCAGGGCGTGGATGCACGCGGCTACCTGGACCGGGGCGCGATCGCGCGGACCGTGGAAGCCACCGTTGAATATCAGCGGATGATCGACAAGCTCGGCGCGACGCGCACGCGCTTTGTCGCAACTTCGGCGACGCGCGATGCGTCTAACAGTGCGGAGTTTATTCGTCAGATTAAGGCCGTGATCGGCGTCGAACCCGAGGTCGTCGTCGGCACGCAGGAGGCGTCCCTGTCCTTTACTGGAGCGGTCGGTGGCCTGGGAGAGTCCGTGCGCTCCCCACTGCTGGTCGTGGACATCGGCGGCGGTTCGACCGAGCTGGTGCTGGGTTCGACGGTCGTCAAGCAGGCGATCTCGATTGACATGGGTGCGGTGCGCGTGACGGAGAAGTTTTTCTCACACCTGGACCCCGCGCAGGGCGTTCCGCAGGCGGAGCAGGGGCGAGCGATCGCGTGGATTGACGAGCAGTTGGACGGCGCGGAGAAGGCGGTGGATCTGGCGCGGGTGCGCTCCCTCGTGGGCGTCGCCGGCACGGTGACGACGCTGACCGCCAAGGCCCTGGGCCTCAGTTCCTATCAGCCTGAACGCATCCACGGGGCGCGCCTGAGCGCCGCTCAGATCGAGGAGGCCGTGCGCTTCATGGTTGACCAGCCGATCCCCGTCAAGGCTTCCCTGGGGTTCATGCCCGAGGGGCGCGAGGACGTCATCGCCGCCGGGGCGCTCATCTGGAGCCGCATCGTGACGCGCGTCCTCGATCGTGCGCGGCGCGCCGGGCACCCCATCGAGGAGGTCCTCACGTCCGAGCATGACATCCTCGACGGCATCGCGATGGCGATGGTCGACCGGGCTTGAAGCGGGCGCCGGCCTCCCGTAGGCTGGACTTGCGCCTCGCCCCCGTGGCCCAATTGGCAGAGGCAACCGACTTAAAATCGGTGTGTTGTGGGTTCGAGTCCCACCGGGGGTACTGTCCGCGCGGCGCGTTCGAGGCCGTGGCCGGGATCGCCCGAGTGTTTCCCGGGTGGATCCTTAATTTCGTTGCGCGCATAACGGTACGTTTCCCTTGAAGGGGTACCTCGTGCGACACTAGAGGCAACGCATCACTGACCAAGGAGGAATTATGGCCAACCCGGTGATGAATTCGATCGTTAAAGACTGGTCGACCCAGCAGACGACACCCGCCGGATACCCCGCGATGCCCGGCTATCAGCCTGCGTCTCAGCAGGCACCCAACCCCTACGGGGGTCAGTCGAATCCCTACGCGACCCAGCAGGGCCAGGCGTATGGCGAGCAGGGCGCCTACGGTATGCCCCAGCAGGGCCAGGCGTATGGCCAGCAGGGCGCCTACGGGGATCAGATGGCCTCCTATGAGGCGATGATGAACGCCCCGGCCGCCGACGCGGTGGACCGTGGCACAATGACCTTCGATGATGTCGTGGTCAAGTCCATCATGTGCTTCGGCCTGCTTCTTGTGGGTGCGACGGTCGGGTGGATGACGGGCATCGTTGCGATGGGTGTCGCGTTGGTGCTGTTCTTCGCCTCGTGCGCCGTGACGCTGGGCCTGGCGCTCTTCATCCAGTTCTCAAAGAAGATTCGCCCGGGAGCAATCGTCACCTACTCCCTTATTGAAGGCTTCAGCCTCGGCGTGATCTCCTGTACCTTTGAGTCCTTCTTCCCGGGTATCGTGATCAGCGCGGTTGTCGCGACGCTCGTCGTCATCGGCACGACCTTGGCTGCCTTCAAGATAGGTTTCGTGCGTAACTCGTCGACGCTGACCCGCGTCGCGGGGATCGGTTCCGTTGCCTTCTTCTTCTACTACCTCGTCACCTTTGTGCTGTCAGTCACCGGCATGGTTGACATGCGGGCCGTGAACGACACCCCTGTCTTCGGTATCCCGCTGGGCGTCATCATTGGCCTGCTCGCCGTCTTCATCGGCGTCCTGTGCCTCGTGCGCGACTTCGATGCGGTCAAGGTGGGTGTCGCGAGCAACGTTCCTGTGAAGTACGCGTGGCTGTGCACTTTCGCGATCATGACCGACGTCATCTGGATCTACCTCGAGATCCTCAAGATCCTGTCGTACTTCATGCGCCGCGACTGACGTGCCGCTCCACCGACCCTAAGGAAAGACACCGTGGAAAACATTTCTGTTGTCGGCGACTTTGGCCGCAAACCCGCCCTCTCCTTCGACGGCACCCCCTCTGACGAGCTCGTCGTCGAGGTCCTGCGCGCTGGCGACGGCCAGGAGGTCGAGGCCGGCGACACGATCACCTGCCACTACTACGGCGCGGTCTTCGGCTCGGCGACCGACTTCGATAACTCCTTCGACCGTGGCGGCGCCCTGTCCTTCCAGATTGGCGTCGGCATGGTCATCCCCGGTTGGGATGAGGGCCTCGTGGGTAAGCGCGTGGGCGACCGCGTGCTCCTGTCCATCCCACCCGAGCTGGGCTACGGCGCGCGTGGCGTCCCCCAGGCCGGTATCCCAGGCGGCGCAACCCTCGTGTTCGTCACGGACATCCTGGGCGTGAACTGATCGCAGTTGACAAACGGGGCGGGCCAGCACGTGTGTGTTGGCCCGCCCCGCGCGTCTTGGTCGTCTACTTATCGCGCAGCGTAGGGCAAGCAATGCCCGTGCGCGCGTGACACTCGTAGCCGCCCGGATTCTTGAACAGGTACCGCTGGTGGTACTCCTCTGCTAACCAGAAACGGGCGTCAGAGTTGGGGGCGGGAGCGGGCGCTATCCGCGTCTGGATAGGCCCGAAACCGCGGTCGGTCAGCACCTTCTGGTAAGCGTCTCGCAGCGCAAGCGCGTCCTCGAACTGGGCAGGCGTCGTCGTCCAGATGACGGAGCGGTACTGGTCGCCGATGTCGTTGCCTTGGCCGCCTACCTGAGTGGGGTCATGGACTTCAAAAAATAAGCGAATCAGGTCGACCGCATTCGTCCGTGCGGTGTCGAAGAGGACCCGCACGGTTTCGGCGTGGCCGCTCGCGTGCGCGCAGACCTGCTCATACGTCGGATCGGGGGTGTGTCCACCCATGTACCCAACGGTCGTCGAGACGACGCCGGGAGCGTTCCACATGGCTTTTTCGACGCCCCAGAAGCATCCACCCGCCAGGAAGATAACCTCCTGGCCGACCCCGGCCTCGTCCATGCGTGAAGACCCTTCCGACGCGCGCATCGAGGAACGAACGTCCGATGGCGCAACCGAAAACAATGATGTCATGAACCTCATTTCATCACTGCCGCTCCACCTGCGCGCGCTAAGCGCGTGAAGGACGGAAAACACCGCGTTCACGGGTACTCTTATGGCGTGAGAAAAGGAGGACCCGTGGCCGACGCATCCCAAAAAACCCGCTGGAAGCTATCCGACCTGATGGGACGACTCAGCGCCGTTCTGCCCGTAAGGGATACTAACCCGGGTGAGGGGGGACCCGCCCCCGCGCCCGTTCTTTTGTCGGTGCGAGAAGATAACACGGATGAGAGCGACGCCGCCGCGATGGTGCCGCGCACCTTGCGCGTCGCCGCCGCCTTCTCGTGGCGTACGCTGGTCGTTGTCGGGCTGGTTGCGGTCCTCCTCTGGGGGGCTTCCAAGCTCACCATCGTCATCATGCCTGTTGCGATCGCGCTTACGATCACGGTGCTCCTTGAACCCCTCGTGTCGTGGATGCGCCGCACACTGCGCTTCCCCTCCTCCCTGGCGGCCACCGTCGGCCTGCTCGTCTTCTTCGCTGTCGTCGCTGGTGCGCTCAGCCAGGCGGCCGCCGAGCTCATTCAGCAAGTCCCGCAGCTGGCCACTCAGGCTGCCGACGGTTTCCGCGCCCTGCTCGATGCGATCACGCACAACGAGTACCTGAAGAACGGTCCCCTCAAGCTTGACACGACCGTCCTGAGTCAGGCCGCCGAGCAGCTGCGCAGCGAGCTGGTGACGTGGCTGAACACGAACAAGGAAACGCTGGCGACCGGTGCCCTGAACATCACCTCCTCGGTGGGGACGCTGGCGACCTCCGGCTTGACGATGCTGTTCTGTCTTTTCTTCTTCTTGAAGGAGGGCCGATCTATCTGGCTGTGGTGTGTGCGCCTGCTTCCGGCCCCCGCTCGCGTTCCCGTCCACGAGAGCGCGATTCGCGGGTGGTCAACCTTCGGGTCTTACGTGCGCACGCAGATCCAGGTCGCAGCAATCGACGCTGTGGGTATCGCGTTGGGCGCGTTCTTCCTCGGAGTGCCTTTGGCTATCCCGATTGGCGTCATTACGTTCTTCGCGGCGTTTGTGCCGATTCTGGGCGCTATGACGTCGGGTGTCATCGCCGTTTTGGTTGCGGCGGTCAACGGTGGCCTGACGAAGGCGCTCATCATGTTGCTCATCATTTTGGTGGTTCAGCAGGTCGAGTCCAACATTTTGCAGCCTTTCATGATGTCCAATGCGGTGTCGTTGCACCCGGTGGCTGTCATGCTGGTAATCACTGCCGGATCCGCGATTGCGGGTATCGCCGGCGCTGTTTTCTCTGTGCCGATCGCGGCGTTCATTAACGCCACAGTCATGTATCTGCACGGTTACGATCCGATGCCGGAGCTGGCCACTGATCAGGATCGTCCGGGTGGCCCTCCGGGAGTGTTGGAGGAGCAGATCGCCGCGACCTACGTGGGTAAGCCGGATACTCGCACGTCTTCGGTGCGCGCGGCCACGATGGGGGACGAGGCCGAGGCTTCCTCTGAGGCGACGGGCGAGGGTCTTACCGTGGCTGAGGCGGTTGCCCCCTCGGGAGTGGGTGTCCCGGGTGAGGGGAAGCAGATGAAGGAGGGTGCGACTACTCACGCGGAGGAGGTGTGAGCGGGCGCTGTCGACGAAGTGCGGGCGGGTCCCACCTGTTGTGGTGGGACCCGCCCGCGTGTGTGTCGCTCAGCCTTTGAAGGGCTTGGCGTCGATGATTTCGACGTCGATCATGCGGCCGGTGGGTGCCTCGAAGGAGAGGGTGTCGCCGGCTTTGTGACCGATGACGGCGGCACCGAGGGGTGCCTGTGCGGAGAACACTTGGATACCCAGGTCGCCGCCTGCGTCGCGCGAGCCGAGTAGGAAGGTTTGTTCGCGTCCGGCGACGCGGGCGGTGACGACCATGCCGGGTTCGACGATGCCGTCGTCGGCGGGTGTCTCACCGACCTCGGCGTGTTCGAGCATCTCCTGGAGGGCTTGGATGCGGGTCTCGTTCATGGACTGTTCGTTGCGTGCGGCGTGGTAGCCGCCGTTCTCGCGCAGGTCGCCTTCCTGGCGGGCGGCGTCGATGAGTCGGGCGATTTCTACGCGCTTGACCTCGACGCGTTCCTTCAGTTCGTTTGCGAGCAGGTCGTACTGGGCCTGCGTGAGCCACTGAGTGTCGGCCATGGTTCCTCCGTTGACGTGTGTCAGTACATTGAGCGCCGACACTGTGGTGTCGGCGCGCATGGTGTCGAGTGTAGCAAGATTGGGGGCGCTGTGATCGCGCCGGTGGCGCGTCAGCCTCCCAGGACCGCCAGGTAGACGGCGACGCAGTGGCAGGCCCATGCGGCGACGGTGAAGGCGTGGAAGATTTCGTGGAAGCCGAACCAAGTGGGGGAGGGGTCCGGTTTCTTCATGCCGTAGACGACGGCTCCGAGTGTGTAGAGGATACCGCCGGCGACGATGAGCCAGACGATGGCGGGTCCTCCTCCGACCCACAGTTGGGGTAGGTACCAGACGGCGACCCAGCCCAGGGCGACGTAGACGAGGGTGGTGAGCCAGCGTGGCGCGGTGGGCCAGAAGAGGTTGAGGAGGATGCCGACGAGGGCGCCTCCCCAGACGACGGACAGGAGGATTGTGGCGTCGGTGCGGCTCAGGAGTGCGATGGTCAGAGGCGTGTAGGTGCCGGCAATGAGGAGGAAGATGTTGGAGTGATCCAGGCGTTTCCACATGGTCTCCCAGCGGGGGGCCCAGTAGAAACGATGGTATGTGGCGGAGACGCCGAAGAGGATGAGTGAGCAGGCCAGGTAGACGGCTGAGCCGAGTTTGGTTGCGGTTGTTGGGGCCAGGCATACGAGGACGATGGATGCGGCCAGGGAGAGGGGGGTCGCTGCTAGGTGCAGCCACCCTCGTAGTTTGGGCTTGATGCTGACGAGTTGCCCCGAGACCCATTCCCGGGGTTTAAGCGATGCAATCGGCATGTGTTCCCCTCCATTCTTCTTACGCCACCGTAGGTTACTACGCCGTAGGTTTATTGGAGCGGCATGTTCTCGTACTGCGAGAGCATTTCTGTTTCCCTGTGACCAACAGCGCGATACTCTTAACCTCATAAGAGTACGCTGCGTTATCGGGCCGAGCACCGAGGAGGGACGACATGGGCCAGTGGAACATGCTTTACGACATGTATGAGCGTCGCCTCAAAGCTGAACTGTCCAACGCGGCAGTGCCCAAGCACATCGGCGTCATCTTGGACGGGAACCGTCGTTGGGCGAAGTCGCTGGGGGCTACCGCCTCACAGGGGCATCGGGCGGGCGCAGGCAAGATTTCAGAATTCCTCCAGTGGTCAGATGACGCGGGTGTTTCAATCGTCACCCTGTGGTTGTTGTCAACCGACAATCTCTCGCGAGACGCAGACGAACTGGGTGAACTCCTGCGTATCATCTGCGAGGCCGTGTCGCTCCTGGCCGACCAGAGGCGCTGGAAACTGGCGATCGTCGGCGACCTGTCGCTGCTACCCGAGAAGGTAGCCGATGACCTGCGTTCCTCTGTCGCGCGCACGGCGGGCGTGGAGGGCATGACCGTGAATATCGCGGTCGGCTACGGCGGACGGCACGAGATCACCGAGGCCGTCCGCGCCATGATGCGCGAAGCGTCAGCCCAGGGAAAGACCCTCGACGAGCTGGCTGACTCCTTTACCGACGCGGATATTACCGCCCACGTGTACACGAAGGACCAACCCGACCCCGACCTCGTCATCCGCACCTCGGGGGAGCAGCGCCTCTCCGGGTTCATGCTGTGGCAGTCCGTGCACTCCGAGTACTATTTCTGCGAGGTCTACTGGCCCGACTTCCGTCGCGTGGACTTCCTGCGTGCCCTACGCTCCTACGCCCAGCGCGAGCGCCGCATGGGCAAGTAGTCACCCCCGGTATCCAACACTGAACGAAGCCGTCGCCCCTTCGCTGGACCCGGCCTCGTTCGCGCATCTGACTAAGCCAGCTCAGGCGAGCTCATGCGCCCAGGGCGGGTTCGCGCCCTTGCGTGAGACAGTCACATCGGACACGGCGCTCGCACGATCGATGACGGCGCGGACCTGCTCCTCCGGCAGGGCACGCAGCGCTTCGCGAGCGCCAGCGCCCCGCAGTCCCATGCCCCACAAGGCGTCGATCATGCCACCCATGAAGGAGTCACCCGCGCCGACCGTGTCGACGACGGCAACATCGCCGGGCGTCTTCGTGAAGCGCACGCCCGATGAAGTGGCGACGAGGGAACCGTGCTTGCCGCAGGTAACCACAATGAGCGAGGGCCCCAGGCGCAGCCAACGCTCCACGACATCGTCGACGGGGGCGCCGCCCGTCAGCCACTCGATGTCCTCGTCCGAAACTTTGACGACGTCGGACAAAGCGATGAAGCGTTCGATTGAGACCAGAGTCGCCTCAGGATCGCCCATGATCGAGGGACGGGCGTTAGGGTCGAAGCACACGAGCGCGTGTTCACGCCCGCGAGTCAGCGCGTCAAGCACCGCCGACGCGCCCGGTTCGATGATCGCCGAGATGGAACCCGCCTCGATGATCTGCGCGGTGTCAGGGACATCGATGGGGCCGGTGGGCGCCCACTCCAAGTCGAAGATGTAGGAGGCAGCACCGTGCTCGTCCAGGCGAGCCAACGCGGTCGACGTGTGCGTAGCGCCGCGTGATGCATCCGTGATGTGCACGCCTGAGTCCGAGAGATGAAAATCAATAAGGCGACCACGTTCGTCCCGACCGATCCACGTCGCCAGTTCGACCGGGCGACCCAGGCGCCCGAGCGTCAGTGCGACGTTCGCGGGAGAACCACCGGGGATTTCAATGGGGGAGTCCGGCTGGTCGTGTGTGATCACAACGTCGATGAGTGCCTCGCCAATAGCAAGCACGTGGGGGTGGGACATCTGCGTCATGATTACTCCTTGCCGATCCAAGCCAGTGGGACTGACATCACCCTAGCGCTCGTCCGGTGACTGCGTCTGGGTACGCCCTGTGAGACGAGACTGTGCTCCATCGAGGATCTGTGAGCAGCGCTCCGCCAGTGCCTCCCCGCGTTCCCAGAGTGTCAGAGTGGCCTCCAATGGGGCCTGACCTCCCTCAAGGGACTGGACGATGCGCACGAGTTCGTCGCGCGCTTCCTCGTATCCCAGGGACTGAGGGTCGGGCAGCTGATCATTCACAGTCATTGTGTACTTCCTTACGTTGGTTCTCGAATGGGGCGATAGTGGGGCAGAGGTCCCGGGTCACGAGTCGGTCGGCGGGGCGGGGCTGGTAGCGCCCACGACCTGGGCAACCATACGTCCCGAGGCAAGGACGCCCTCGATCAGGTCACCCTTCTTGATCTGCGTCGAAGAGGTGATGAGCGTCCCCGAGGGAGTCTTCAGCAAGGCGTAGCCGCGGTCCAGTGTTGCCTGCGGCGACAGGGCCGTGAGCGTCGCACGCGCACGGGTCAGGATCTGGCGTTCGGAGGACAGGCGCCGCTCAACCGCCGCACGCAACCCAGTGACATGCCGTTCGAGGGCGGCGCGATGCCCGTCAACAATGGCACCAGGGTCCTGCAGTACCGGGCGCGACGTGATGAGAGTCAGGTGTGAACGTTCCGCCATGAGGCGCCCGGCCACAGCCCCGTGCATGCGGGTACGGGCCTGGGTGAGTCCTTCGCGCTCGCGGGCGCGATCAGGGACGATGCGTCGCGCCGCGTCCGTGGGGGTCGATGCCCGGTAGTCCGCGACGAGGTCCAACAGCGGAGAATCCCCTTCGTGGCCGATCGCGGAGACAACGGGCGTGCGTGCAGCTGCGACGGCGCGCACGAGGCGCTCATCCGAGAAAGGCAGGAGGTCTTCGACAGCGCCGCCGCCGCGCGCGATGACGATAACGTCCACGCCCCGCAACGCGTCGAGTTCGAGGAGTGCGCGGCCCACCTCGGGCACGCAGTGGTCTCCTTGGACCGCGACCTCACGGATCTCAAAGCGGGCGGTCGGCCAGCGCTCTGAGGCATTGACAACCACGTCGTCTTTCGCTTTCGCGCCCCGACCGCAGATCAGGCCGATCGTGCGCGGCAGGAACGGCAGGGGCTTCTTTCGGGAATCTGCAAACAGGCCTTCGGCTGCCAGGCGGGCGCGTAGCGCTTCGATCTGGGCCAGCAGGTCGCCCACGCCCTGCAGGTGAATCTCCGCGGCCTGTAGGTTCAGGCGGCCCGATCGCTCCCAGAACACCGGCTTGACGCGTGTGACGACGTGCGCGCTCTCGCTGAGGGCGGAACCGTCCATGACGGAAGCCCACGCCGTCACCGTCATCGACGTGTCCGTCTGAAGGTCACGTAGCGTCAAAAAGTGCATTGTCGCGCCGGGACGCACCTTGTATTCGACGACCTGACCTTCCACCCACAGGGGACTCATTTTGTCCACGTAGCGCTTGATGTTCTCCGTCAGCCTGCGCAGCGGCCAGGGGTTGTCACGCGTCGTGTCGGCGGCCTTCGCGGCCTGCGGGCGCGCTGGTGTGCCCCCGGAGGGGGCATCGGTGGAAGAAGAGAAAGCAGAGGGCGAGGTCACCCACACAGGATGCCACAGGCCGCCCGCATGTGTGGTCTCGTCTCCGAGCGCGTGGGGAGCTGGCAGCGAGGCCACGCGCAGGCCTCGTCCATGAAATGCGTCCCGTGTGATTCCCACGCCCCCGCGCACGCCCGAGCGTCCCGGACGATAGGGTTGATGCATGAACGAAAACGTCGACCTGCGAGCCAGCGCCGAATCTCCCCTGCCCGAAGCACACAGTGGCGGCAGTGGGCGCATCCTCCTGGCAGCCCCCCGCGGATACTGCGCCGGTGTGGACCGCGCCGTCGACGTCGTCGAAAAAGCCCTGGATCTCTACGGCGCGCCCGTCTACGTGCGCAAGGAAATCGTCCATAACAAGTTCGTCGTCGAATCGCTGACCAAACGCGGCGCAATCTTCGTGCAGGACACCGACGAGGTCCCCGAAGGGGCTCGCGTCGTCTTTTCCGCGCACGGCGTCTCACCTGCGGTTCATGAGGCCGCAGCAACCCGCCAGCTCGCCACGATCGACGCGACGTGCCCGCTCGTGACCAAGGTGCACCGCGAGGCCGTGCGATTCGCGAAGGAGGACTACGACATTATTCTCGTGGGGCATCAGGGCCACGAGGAGGTCGAGGGAACCTTCGGTGAGGCTCCCGACCACATCCAGGTCGTGGGCAGCCCCGACGAGGTCGAGGGAGTCGTCGTGCGCGACCCCTCGCGTGTCGTGTGGATCTCCCAGACCACCCTGTCCGTCGATGAGACTCGTGAGACCGTGGACCGTCTGCGTCAGCGCTTCCCGCAGCTCATTGACCCGCCCTCGGATGACATCTGCTACGCCACCCAGAACCGTCAGGGCGCCGTGAAAAGCATCGCCGGACAGGTGGACGTCATGATCGTTGTCGGTTCCGCGAACTCTTCCAATTCGGTGCGCCTCGTTGAGGTGGCGCTCGAGGCCGGGGCGGGCAGCGCGCACCGCGTGGACAAGGCCGCAGAACTCGACGAGTCCTGGTTCGAGGGCGCCCGCACCGTCGGACTCACTTCGGGGGCGTCCGTGCCCGAGATCCTCGTGCGTGACGTCATCGAATNGCGCCCCGCGCGTCGGCGTGACGTGGCGCGTGGGGTCCGCGTCGCCGGGTCTGCTCGGATAGGATGGGGGCGTGTCTCTTACTATCGGTATCGCTGGACTGCCCAACGTCGGCAAGTCCACCCTGTTCAACGCCCTGACCCGCGCGACCGTGCTCGCCGCGAACTATCCCTTCGCGACAATCGAACCCAACGTCGGCGTCGTGCCCCTGCCCGACCCGCGCCTGAACAAGCTCGCGGAAATCTTCGGCTCCCAGCGCATCATTCCCGCCACCGTGTCCTTCGTGGACATCGCCGGCATCGTGCGCGGCGCGTCCGAGGGCGAGGGCCTGGGCAATCAGTTCCTCGCCAACATTCGCGAGGCCGATGCGATCTGCCAGGTCACGCGCGCCTTCTCGGACCCCGACGTCGTGCACGTCGACGGCAAGGTGGACCCGGCCTCCGACATCGAGACCATTAAAACCGAGCTGATCCTCGCCGACATGCAGACGATCGAGAAGCAGATTCCGCGCCTCGAGAAGGAGGTGCGCGGCAAGAAGACCGAGCCGATCGTCCTCGAGACCGCGCGAGCGGCGTTGGAGCTGCTGGAACGCGGCGAGCTGCTGTCCGGCCCCGAGGGCGCGAAGCTGGATCAGGATGCGCTGCGTTCCTTCCAGCTCATGACGTCGAAGCCCTTCATTTTCGTGTTCAACATGGACGCCGCGGAGATGGACAACGAGGAGATGAAGGACGAACTGCGCTCCCTCGTCGCGCCTGCTGAGGCCATCTTCCTGGACGCCCAGTTCGAGGCCGAGCTGGTCGAACTGGACGACGAGGACGCCCGCGAGATGCTCGCCGAGTCGGGCCAGGATGAGTCCGGCCTGGACAAGCTGGCCCGCGTCGGCTTCGACACCCTGGGCCTGCAGACCTACCTGACCGCCGGTGAGAAGGAGGCGCGCGCATGGACGATCCACAAGGGCGACACCGCCCCCAAGGCCGCCGGGGTCATCCACACGGACTTCGAGAAGGGCTTCATTAAGGCCGAGGTCGTCTCTTACGACGACCTGGTCGAGGCCGGCTCCATGGCCGCCGCGAAGGCCGCCGGCAAGGTCCGCATGGAAGGCAAGGATTACGTGATGCACGACGGTGACGTCGTGGAGTTCAGGTTTAATGTTTAATCATTTCTGAACGAGGCAGGGGCCGGGACCGTCAAATTGTCCATCGGCTCAATACGTGTGAGGGGTGCCAGTGGGTACGCGACGAGCGGATTTCGAGAGGGATTTGAAGGACTTTGTATCCACCTTCCGAGAAGGCGTGAGTACGTCCGACGGGGAATGGACCATTAAGGGGTTCATTGATGTCTTCAAGAATGTCTACACGATCTCCGGTGATACGAAGATCGTGTCCAAGATTCTGGAGATACACCTGTTTCCGCTGCTGCTAAAGTTCGCGGATGATAAGGGCTATTCGTTAGTTCTTGCTGATCACCAGAACTACTATCCAGACATGACGTTCATCGCGCGTGATGATGAGTCAAGGAAGTTCGCGGTTGACCTCAAAACAACGTACAGACTGCCCAACAATCCGGAGAACTGCAACGGTTTCACACTGGGGTCTCACGGTCAGTACTTCATTGACCGGACTTCCCGAAAGAACATCCAGTTTCCGTACAGTGAGTATGACGGTCACTTCTGTCTGGGCATTGTGTATGATCGGGCAGCTAAAGGTGATCTCGATGAGACTCGACAATATGCGATTGAAGACCTGGAATCCATTACATCCGTCATTTCCAACATGCAGTTCTTTGTCGCCGAAAAATGGAAGATTGCGAGCGACCGATCAGGTTCCGGTAACACTGCCAATATTGGTAGCATCCGTCATATTGAAGACCTCCTCGCTGGACGTGGCGTCTTTAGTGAGCTAGGGGAACAGTGGTTCGATGACTACTGGATGAACTACGGCAAGATCACTGTCCCGACCGCGGACGGCGGCACCAGGAAGATCACCGGAATCGAGGCTTTCGTCAACTATCGTGGCGGAGACGTGAGTAAGATTGTCAAGCGTCAGGGAGGGAAGAGGATTCGTGTCACAGAGGATAGTGGTTCCTCCCATCAAGTCGCAGGGTATTAAGACGAAACTCATTCCTTTCATCTCGACACTCGTTCCTTCCTCTCAGTCGGGGCGTTGGATCGAGCCGTTTATGGGGACCGGTGTCGTTGGTTTCAATCTTGCAGACGGGCCGGCCCTGATGAGCGATACTAATCCTCATCTCGTTCGCTTTTATGACGCGATCAAGTCTGGCGACATCACCGGAGGGATAGTCCGCGAATTCTTGTCGGTCGAGGGTGATAGGCTTCAGCGTAGTGATGGAGCCTACTACTACGAGGTGCGTGCTCGGTTTAATGCCGATGCTAATCCGCTTGACTTCCTGTTTCTAACGCGAGCTTGTTTCAATGGTGTGATGCGTTTTAATCGATCCGGCCATTTCAATGTTCCTTTCTGTAAGAAGCCAGCCAGGTTTTCACAGGCGTACGTTACGAAAATCGTGAATCAAGTCGACGCTGTTTCGCAGGTGGTTCGGTCCGGGCATTTCGATTTTCGTGTGTCGAACTTTCGTCGGATTCTTGATGAGGCCCGCAGCGGCGATCTTATTTACTGTGACCCGCCCTATATCGCCCGGCATGCGGATTATTTTAACTCGTGGAGCGAAGACGATGAGCGCGCCTTGGCAGATGGGCTCCGTATGACGTCGGCTTCCTTTATTCTCAGTACGTGGTCGCACAATGACTATCGCATGAACGACTATATCGATAGTTTCTGGGGCGATTTCCCTAGGATCACCCGCGAGCACTTCTATCACGTGGGGGCTCGCGAGAGCAACCGTCGCGGAATCACCGAGGCGCTCGTGTTTAGTTCTGATTTGGATCCGCGGGAATTCGTTCCGTCGTCAGCGGGATGACCTGGCTGATAGTGTGCGGGGGGCGATGGTGTCGGTGACGCTAGCGTGCTCACGTCACCGAAGGACTCAACCCCATCGTAAACAAGTAATATCGCGGAGCTGGTGTCCCTCATCCGCTTCGGCGCGCCCGCACGTGAACCCTTGAACGTGCGCGTCAACTCCTTGATACGCGCGTCAATCGGCGGTGTCATAGGGTGTAAGCAATTTCCTGTAGTGGTGATGCTGTTTGGAGGCTGATCATGGGGTGTCGTCGGATGCTTGGTGCCTGGGATCGCGCGGCGATCATGGCGGGGGTGAATGTGGGCTTGTCCCAGACGCGTATCGCTCACTTGATTGGGCGTAGCCCCTCGGTGGTGTGCCGTGAGATCGCCCGCCATACGGGCCCTGACGGGCAGTATCGGGCCGAGGAGGCCGACAAGGCGGCCCGCGCGGCCAGGCGTCGCCCGAAGAAGCGCCTGTTGGATTGTGACGAGGTCCTTCGCCGCCGTGTGATTGCTGATTTGTCCCAGGGGCACACTCCCCGCCAGATCAGCGGGCGCTTGCGTGAGGAGGCGTGTGGCACACTGCCCTCCATGGATACTTCTCCCGACGCCCAGGGTCACACGATCAGCCACGAGGCGATCTACACGTGGATCTACGCCCACCCCAAGAAGACGCTCATCGAGCACGGCATTTGCTTGCCCTCGCGCCGGTGGATGCGCAAGAAACCCCCAGCAAGCGGGCGCAAACCCCCCATCGTTGGGATGCGGCTGATTGACGAGCGCCCTGACATTTCTGATCGGAAAATCCCGGGTAACTGGGAAGGTGACCTGATTATCGGCCAAGACGGGGCCAGCGCGTGCGCGACCCTGGTTGAGCGCACGACCCGCTACCTGATCATCGTCGCCCTGCCCCTGGGTCGGAAAGCCGACCAGGTCTGTGACGCGCTCACCCGCCGCATCCAGGGCCTGCCCGAAGGGGCGATGCGCACACTGACCTGGGACCAAGGCCGGGAAATGGCCCGCCACCAGCGCCTCACCCACGACACCGGCGTGGACGTGTTCTTCGCTCACCCCCACAGCCCCTGGGAGAGAGGAACCAACGAAAACACCAACCGACTCATCCGCCGCTACCTGCCCAAAGGAACCCCCATCACCAGCCACCAACCCTACCTCGACGCCATCGCCTACGAACTGAACAACTGCCCCAGAGCCACCCTCGGCTACCGCACCCCAACAGAAGCATTCAACGAACTCATTGCTACCACCCATTGACACCGCCATCCCTAGACATGCGCCTGTGCAGCGCTGCTCACGCGCAGATAATCGGATCCGCGTGCCAGTTATCGGACCCGCGTGCGTATCAATGGTTCTGTCAGCGCGGTGCGGGGTGTCCTCGGAGTAATTTCGCACGCAATTCAATCATCCTGCCATTCACCGGTGCCGACGAACAATGTGTTGTATAGTCGGCAACTACTTAACATTTGTGAAAGGACTCATCATGGCTGATCAGTCTTATTGGCAGGGTGGCCAGCCGGGTGGGCATGGCCAGTTCCCCCTTCAGATGCCCCCGCCTCCGCCTGTGAATCAATGTCAGGGAGGTATGCCTCCGCTGCTCGTCCAGCCTGTTGCGCCTGTCAGGAAGGGCCGCAGACCGATCGGCGTGCTAGCAATGATTGTTGTCGCGGCACTGGTCGTCGTTGGCGGTGGAGCGTATGCAATTACTCGCGTCCTCTTTCCGTCGGGCGGCTACGCGAACCCCGATGACTTGGCTGCGAGTATTGAGACCGCTGTTGAAACGAACTCGCTGATGTCACTGGCGAACGCCCTGCCTCCCTCAGAAGTCTCGATTTTGACGGCCGCGCAGCAGGTTGACGAGGGTGACGGCCAGTTTAACAGGTTGAAGATGACGAGTCCGGAGGCGCTCGAGGACTATATTAACGAGATCGATGACGGTATTACCTCTATCGATTCTGTGGTCGATCAGAAGTCCGACTCGGTGGCTATCATCACGCTGAGAAACTGGCGGGGTACGATGTCTGTCAGGCCGGGGATAGTGGATGTGGTTCGTGAGCACTTCGTGGAAGCGAAGGGGACGAACCTGAGCGCGTCTGAGCAGGAGCTCTTCGAGAGCATGAGGGAAACATTCATGCATGACGACTTTTATGCCGATATGCTCGCCGATTTCAGAGATCGTGGGTTGCGCCTCGTGGCTGTCAACGAGGGGGGCCGGTGGTATGTGTCTCCGTCGATGACGATGGTTGAGCAGACGTTGGGTAGTGATCGTAGGGCCGCGCCTCGCTATGATGCCGACTTCACCGACGTTGAGGGGGCGTCCTCTCCGGAGGAGGCTGTCTCTGGCATGGTGGATGCGCTGTGTAACGGGGCCAGCATGTCCGACAAGGACTTCTACCGTTTCCTGGATCTGCCCGAGCGTCGCATCGCCGCGGTATACGCAGATGCCGATTCATCCCCGCTGTTCGCGGTACGGGGTGTGGGTATGAACGAGTTCATGAATAATGTTCAGATTGACTGGGGTCTGAGTTCCACGAAGGTCAGTGGCGGCGCTATTGTCAGCGTTGGGACGACGTCGATCACGGCGGGCGACTTCTCGGTCTCGTTCAATGGTGACACGGTGACGTACACGGTTCCAAAGTCCGACCGTGGGTCGCGAAGCTCGAGCAGGAAGAGCCAGACCGTGCGCTTTACTGAAGGCTTGGTTAATCCGGAGCGCCTGGGAATTTTCACGGTGAGGGACTCCACTGGGTGGCATGTGTCCGCTGCCCGCACCTCCGGCAACCTATCAATGCTGAAGGTAGCGGATGGCGCGCTCGATCAGGCCATCGATGGGGCCGGTGAGTTCCTAGGCTACTACGATAGCGACATGTCTCGAGATGAGATACGTGACATCATCTCTCTAAGAGGGGAAGAAGTCATCGTCGTTATCGTCTGGAACTTCATGAAGAACGCCGACTGATGCGCCGCGCACGCCGACGTACCGGGGGCGGGAATCTGAGAGGGTTCCCACCCCCGTTCGTGTCCGAGGCCGTGGCCGGGTCGCGCGAGGGCGTGGCCCGGCTTAGCTGTGGCCGGTGCTCGAGTAGAGGGGTGCATCATTAGTTGAATCAAATGATGCTGCTTGCGGTGCTATTCTGAATGTGGAGGTAGCCATGAGAACCACTGTGACACTCGATGATGAGCTGCTTGCGCGCGCCGAGGAACTCACCGGGATCAGGGAACGATCCGCGTTGATCAGGGACGCGGTCGAACTTCTCGTTCGTATTGAGACCGGGCGGCAGCTCGCTGCGCTCGGCGGCAGCGATCAGGCGGCGGAAGCTGCGCCTCGGAGTCGGCAGCGCGCATGAGAGTCCTCGTTGACACGAACATCTGGATCGATCACCTGCGGAAAACTGAGCCGGTGCTGGTCGATCTGCTCGAGCGCGACCTGGTGTGCGTGCACCAGAGCGTCATCACCGAGCTCGCGTTGGGGAATCTTAAGGACCGGCCGGTCTTCCTGAAAGCGCTCGAGCGCCTCATGATCGTTCGCAACGTCGACGACCACGGCGTGCGGCACTTCGTCGAGGAGCGGCACCTATGGGGCAGGGGACTCAGTGCTGTCGACGCGGCGCTCCTGGCGAGCGTCGTCGTGAGCCCCGGCGTGTCGCTGTGGACGCGCGATAAGCGCCTACGTCAGGCCGCACGTGACGTGGGTGTGTTGGCGGAGCTTGACTGAGGAGTGCGCACTGACGAGGCCGTGACCGGGTCGCGCGGGGGCGCGGCCCGGCTCTTTGTTCGGCGAGGTCACGGAAGGGCGTGCCGCCCATCACTCGATGATAGTGTGTCACCGTGACGGCGGATAGCCGGTACTTATGGCCGCGCTTGGCAAGGAGGCAACAATGCAGGCATCTGCTCTCGGGGATGACGGCGTGCAGACCGTGCGCTATTGGCTGTACGCGCCGGGCCACGGCGCATCCGAGTGGGACGACTTTTACGCGAGCGGCGTCAAGCCGTGCGTGAGGGTCGTCCTGATCCACGCGAGCTGGAAGCCGAGAACACGGCACCCAGCCGGCGGGTGCGCGAGCTGGAGAAGGAGAGGGAGTTCTTGGGAAAAGCCAGCGCCTTCTTCGCGTCTGGGCACCACAACACCAGCGCTTTGAGCTGATGGATGCGCCCAAGGCTTCCTACTCGATCACCTTGATGGCCAACGTTCTAGGGGGTGCGCGCGGGCTATGACGCGTGGAAGAGCTGAGCCGCCCAGCGGGGTCGGCGTGCATCGGCGCGTCGGCGTTTGGATGAGGCGGTGGCCTGGGAGCACGAGGTCTCGGGCGGCACGTATGGGGTTCCTCGCATCCGCCATGCTCTGGCGCGCTCGGGCGTGGATGTGGGTGTGCGGGTTCGCCGCATCGATGCGCCGCCAGGGCCTGTTAGGCCTGAACACGCACCCGCGCCCGTCCAGGCGCGGCGGGCGGGGTCCTGTGGCCCATGAGGATCACTGCGTGCGCCAGTGGGATCAAGGTGCCCTGGATCGGGTGTGGATCACGGATTTGACCTACCTGTGGTGCGCCCAAGGCTGGGTCTACCTGTGTGCCGTGCGTGATGCGCACTCGCGCCGAGTCCTGGGATACGCCATGGGCGAGCAGCAAAGCACCGACCTGGTCATCACCGCGCTCGACATGGCCGCCACCGAGCAGGTCTTCGGGCACCTCAAGGACGAATTTCTTCCGCGGCCAGGACTGGCAAACCTTCGAGAGCTTCAAAGCCGACCTCAACGCCTACATCACCTACTGGAACACAACAAGACGCCAAGTAAAGCTCAAGGGCCTGACCCCGGCAGAATACCGAGATCAGGCCCTCCAACAAGCCGCATAACGGCTACTATTAAATGCGTCCAAGTTTCGGGGCGCAGTTCACCGGCCCCTGGCGCGATCGGAGAGGTCGAACGCGAAACCGCCGCCTGGGTCCACTGGTACAACACCCGCCGCCCCACCTCGCCCTGGGCGGCATCACACCACAACAAGAAGAAAACCAACACACAACGACACGAAAGGAAGCGGCCTCAACAAGCCTCCACAAAACCCAGGACTTGGCAGTGTTAACCCTTCAATACGCAGCAAAACCCTATTGGTGGCGTGGTGGGCAGCCCGCCTAGACCACCACCTATCGGGTTCGCGTGCGCATCAAAGGGTCTAGGCCGCCACCTATCGGGTTCGCGTGCCCGTAGACCGCGAGATCCCGGTAACGGGGTGTCGCAGGTTGAGGACGTCGATGATCCTCGCCGGCCGCAGCACGAACACGTCACGTGCGGCGGCGGTCAAGATGTGGTCGGCGTACTCGCCGGTGCCGAGCGTGTCCACCTCGAACGCGACCGGATCAGCCTTCCCAATCGCATACGAGATGCCCACCTCGCACTCAGCGGCCAGCCCGGCGTCAACGATCGTACGAGCGGTCAGGCGAGCCATGTAGGCCGCTGACCGGTCGACCTTGGATGGGTCCTTGCCGGAGAACGTGCCCCCCACCATGAGACCCGAGCCCGCCGTAGGTGTCGACCATGAGCTTCCGGCCCGTCAGCCCGGTATCGGCTCGCGGCCCGCCCTCAACGAACTGACCCGACGGATTCACAAGAATTTCGGTGTGCTCGTCTATGGGTAGGTAGGTCCTGGCAGGCCGGGGCCACAATCAGCGAGCGCACCTCACGCTCCAACACGGCCAGATCCTTGCCCGCCTCATGCTGCACCGAGACCCGACGGTCTCGACGGCGGCGGGGGTACCGGTGTCGTCATAACGCACACTCACCTGGGCCTTGCCGTCCGGGTTGATCCCGCAGATCGTCCCCTCGACCTGGGCAGTATCGAGACGCTCGCAGGTGCGATGTGCCAGGACGAGCGGGAGCGGGAGGCGTTCAGGGGTCTCGGCGGTGGCGTAACCGTAGACCGTGCCCTGATCGCCAGCCCCCTGCAACGCGAACGCCGAACTATCACCACCGCGTGCCTCCAGCGAGGTGGTGACCCCGGCGTTGATGTCGCTCGATTGGCGGCGCGTCCACACGTAGATCAGGATCCCGAGCGGACTGTATCCGGCACGCGCGAGGGCGGGGCGCACAGACTCCCGGATACGCGGGCGGTGGTTGGTGGTGATTTCGCAGGTGACGATGATCCGCCGACCGGCTGCCATCACCTCCACCGCCACCCGTGCGGCCTTGTCGTCGTAGAGGATGTCGTCGAGGAACTGGTCGGCGATCTGATCGGCCAACTTGTCCGGATGACGAGCACACACAGACTCGACAGTACAAATCGAACACATAAGCACACTCGCTTCCACGAATCGGAGGGGAACAAGAAAGCGTCCACCCCACTAGAGGGTGGACGCGAAGATCATGAGGGGCGGTTAGTAGTGGGCGTTGAGCAGCTGCTCCATCACCTCTTCGCCGGGCGTGGTGCCCGCGTCGTCGGTGGTGCAGGTGGCGCGCACGATCTCGTAAATCTCGTACCAATACACATTCGCCTGCTTTCCGAAACTCTGGGACATGGCGACGAACGGGCTGGCGATGGCAGCACCGGTGGTGGGGTGTTTGCCGAGCAGGCCGAACTTGGAGATCGCCTGCTCGCACTGCACATACCGGGCAAACGCCTGCGCATACGCCTCAATCAGGCGAGGCGCCACGAAATGTGGGAACAGCCACGTTGATCGAGCCACTGCCACGTTTCCCGATAGACGAGGTCAGTGCCAAGCGGTTTGCCGTCACGCTGAATCTCCGACAGATAGTCCGATGGTTTGGGCATCGTCTCCCCGGCACGCACCGCACCGTCGCCAATGTCATTACCTGCGAAGTCAAAGGGTTCGTTGAGCGGGTCTTCCAGGGGTGTGGCGGGGCGTCCGGCGGCGAGTTTCTCGCCCAGCGGGCCGGGCTTCGCGCCTGCACGCACGCGGCGTCCGCCCCTGTTGGTGCCATCTTTGACCATGGGGCGCCTCCCCGCCGTAAAATCGTCATGATATCGGTACTGAAGTCCATGGGAGGTGTGAGTGGTTGAGTCTTTAAAACTATTCGTTCGGACCTACGTGTATTGGGTAGGGCTCATCCTCGGCTTCGCGGTAGTGCCCGGTTCTCTGCTCTTCACTGCTGAAGTCGCCCCGGTGAACACTCCTTTGTGGCTTGCACCTTTCGCCGGGCTGCTGCTTTTTGTCATTGATCGGCCATCAACATGGGGGCCACCGCTCTGGCGAGCATTACTGATCCGAGTATTGGGTGCAGGATTTGCAGCCACCATGCTCATCGCGTTTGATGCAGTTGCTTCCACCCACTATGGATCTCAACACTGGAGTGAGACGCTCCTATCTTTCGGTCTCGGTTGGATTGTCTTCACGGTAGTAGCAGGACACATGCTCATGAGCAGATCCGCCCGATTTGGCACACCTGCTCACACGATCAGGGACGCGATCCGTACCTACACGACATGGATAGGAATCTGCTTCGGGATTTTCTATATCCCCGCCGCGGGACTCTCCGCAGCTGGCACTCTTTTGATGGTTTTTCCGCTTTATGGAACCTTCCTCACCGGCCTGGTTCTTTTGATAGTTGACCCGCCACGACGATGGCCGCAACCGCGAGTGAAGGCACTGTGGATACGACTCTTGTCAAGCGGGGCAGCAGCATTACTACTTGTTGTCACGAACTCGTTCTATTACAGTACTCGCACACACGAGATTTTCGTCGTGGACCCGCAGGAAAACCTGGTCTTCTTCGTGGGTGCTTGGGCACTTTATTCCGCAGTGGCTGGGGCCAGGTATCTTACGCCTGGCCCCAGTCACGAAGCGGATGACAAACTCAGTAGATGAATTCAGCTAGGGCTTGACATGCTGCCCTCTTGGTTTCTTCGCTAGGCTCAACGCTCGAGTAGCGGCTCTTCAGAGTTGAGTGTGGGTGAGTGGGTGTTGAGCGGGGGTTGCGGGTAGAGGTCGAGGTCCCAGGTGATGAGCGGACTTCTACCCCCGCGTTCTTCAAAGGACGTCGGGCGGTGTCTCACCCTACCTGCTGCTGTGTGTCGCTTTATCGTTGTGATCGGTGTGATCTGCTCGTCGGTTTGGAGGGCTTCCATCTGATGAGCGTGGCTCGCACCCCAGGGGCNCCTTCATCGGCTTGGACCCAGATGCCCAGCACATGCTTGACGCCCTCCATGTCCACTCCTANGGCGGCGCGCGCCTGCGCGACGTGCCCATGCTGGCCTCCGGCGGTCTTGCGGTCACGCCCCTGAGCCCGAACGGTTCGGAGAGCCCCGAGGAGATCGAGGAATTCGACTGGTTCGAGGAGGAGAACGAGCAGGGGTACGCGCCCGATTCTCAGGAGAATCGTCGGCCCGCCCTCTCGTTCGCGCAGCTGCGGGACCTCGCCGCCCAGGTCGCGTCCCCGGAGCCGTCCGCGGGTTCCCGAGACGAGGTGGAGACCGTTCCTATGCGCATCGGCCTGGCTTTCGGCCAGGTGTGCGGCATCGTGGACCAGTGGGCGAGGGGCGTGCCCGTGCGTGATGTCCTTGTTGCCAATGGGGGCGTTGCGGGGCAGTTCGACGGCCGCGACGTCTCCTTGGTGNCCCGCGCGCCCCCACGCCCCCCGCGTCGCCGGGCCAAACCACACCAGCTGAGACCGCGGCCTCCGCGCGCCTGACAGTGCGATAAGCTGACCCGCACGGGCGAGTATTCGTCGATTGTCGAGCCAACGCGGAGGTTGTTGTATGGATCCCATCGAACGAGTGAGCGACGCCGTTGCCGCCCTGGCGGGGCGCGACATGACGCGCGAGGATTGCCACCAGTTCATCTTGGAGGCCGCGCAGATGATGGAGCCGGTCAAACCGATCATCATTGGCGGGTCTGAGCAGGAGGAGACCCACATTCGGTGGCGCACCCCTGATCGTTCCCTGCGTCTATCGGTCCGAGGGACGACCCTCCACTCGTCCTTTGGCGACACCAGGCTCATCGAAAACGATGAATACTACAACCTGGAGTCGGAGGAACCCGAGTACAAGCCCTACCGGTGGATGATTGCGCTCGGACCCGAGATTCAGGAAATCGACATCAGGTCGAAGCCGTGCACCATGTGCTCGTGCTGGGACCAGTTCGACGCGGAGTTCGACCGTTCCATGTCCGACCTGGTCGATGGGCTGGGCATGATGCCGCCGCAGTGGCGCCCGCAGATCCGCTACCAGTGGGATCTGCGCGTCTGTGGCCTCGGTGTNCGGGGCGTCCGGCGGCGAGTTTCTCGCCCAGCGGGCCGGGCTTCGCGCCTGCACGCACGCGGCGTCCGCCCCTGTTGGTGCCATCTTTGACCATGGGGCGCCTCCCCGCCGTAAAATCGTCATGATATCGGTACTGAAGTCCATGGGAGGTGTGAGTGGTTGAGTCTTTAAAACTATTCGTTCGGACCTACGTGTATTGGGTAGGGCTCATCCTCGGCTTCGCGGTAGTGCCCGGTTCTCTGCTCTTCACTGCTGAAGTCGCCCCGGTGAACACTCCTTTGTGGCTTGCACCTTTCGCCGGGCTGCTGCTTTTTGTCATTGATCGGCCATCAACATGGGGGCCACCGCTCTGGCGAGCATTACTGATCCGAGTATTGGGTGCAGGATTTGCAGCCACCATGCTCATCGCGTTTGATGCAGTTGCTTCCACCCACTATGGATCTCAACACTGGAGTGAGACGCTCCTATCTTTCGGTCTCGGTTGGATTGTCTTCACGGTAGTAGCAGGACACATGCTCATGAGCAGATCCGCCCGATTTGGCACACCTGCTCACACGATCAGGGACGCGATCCGTACCTACACGACATGGATAGGAATCTGCTTCGGGATTTTCTATATCCCCGCCGCGGGACTCTCCGCAGCTGGCACTCTTTTGATGGTTTTTCCGCTTTATGGAACCTTCCTCACCGGCCTGGTTCTTTTGATAGTTGACCCGCCACGACGATGGCCGCAACCGCGAGTGAAGGCACTGTGGATACGACTCTTGTCAAGCGGGGCAGCAGCATTACTACTTGTTGTCACGAACTCGTTCTATTACAGTACTCGCACACACGAGATTTTCGTCGTGGACCCGCAGGAAAACCTGGTCTTCTTCGTGGGTGCTTGGGCACTTTATTCCGCAGTGGCTGGGGCCAGGTATCTTACGCCTGGCCCCAGTCACGAAGCGGATGACAAACTCAGTAGATGAATTCAGCTAGGGCTTGACATGCTGCCCTCTTGGTTTCTTCGCTAGGCTCAACGCTCGAGTAGCGGCTCTTCAGAGTTGAGTGTGGGTGAGTGGGTGTTGAGCGGGGGTTGCGGGTAGAGGTCGAGGTCCCAGGTGATGAGCGGACTTCTACCCCCGCGTTCTTCAAAGGACGTCGGGCGGTGTCTCACCCTACCTGCTGCTGTGTGTCGCTTTATCGTTGTGATCGGTGTGATCTGCTCGTCGGTTTGGAGGGCTTCCATCTGATGAGCGTGGCTCGCACCCCAGGGGCTCTGGTGCTCGGTGTTGAGTCGTGCAACCAGCTGGCGGGGTGCCCGGGTTGTGGGCTGAATCGCACAAGGCCACGGGCGCATGGTCGTGGAGGTGATTGACGCGCCCTGGGCCGGGGTCCCGACAAGGATCCGGTGGTTTAAGCGGCGCTGGATATGCCGAGAACGCACCTGCGAGACGGTGACATTCCTGGAACATGACGAGCGGATGTGCGCACCCAGGGCGCGTTTGGGTGTGCGGGCGATCCGCTGGGCGATCCGACAGTTGCGCTTCGAGGACCACCTGTGGCCTGGCCCGACAACTGGCAACCACGTGGAACACCGTGTGGTCCCATATCAAGCCGTGTCTGCAAGCCGCATCTGATGACCCTGCCCGTTTCGCGGGGGTGCGGGTGCTGGGGGTCGATGAGCATGTGTGGCACCACCAGGACCGACGCCGCCGGGGCCCCCGTGANGGCATGGTCGCCAGGATCCTCGCTGCTGGTTGCGGGTGGGGAGAGTGGGTGTAGCACCACCAAAACACGGCTTTCATGCGTCGGGTCAGGCGCATGCCGCGGTGGTCGCGCAGCATCTGGCGTAATTGGGCGTTCGTGCTTTCGATCTGGTTGGTCATCGCGGGCATCGGGTGGGTCCAGGTGGGGTCCAGGTAGGTGAACAGGAGCCCCTGGGAGATGAGCTTGTTGAGGCTGTTACGAGCCCGAACGAGACGTTCGTGGGTGTATTCCCACCCTCCGTCAGGTCTGCGTGTTGTCTCCTCCGGGAAGCCTTTCCAGCGCGTGCACCACCCCTGGTAGGCGTCTATCCATTCCTGGGCGCCATCAATGTCTCTGACGTGGGTGAGCTGGCGCCCCAAAGCATATAAGTGTTGTGAGGCTTCCAGTTTGGGGCGCGTTGTGGTGGCTTGGCGGATACGGCAATACGCGTGGAAGGTACAGCGTTGAACGCGCGTGGTAGGCCAGATGTTCTTGCACGCCCTCGCAAAGCCGCTGCCCCCGTCGGTGACGACCAGGGCTGGGGGCGCGATCCGGCTCATAAGCGCGCTCCAGGCCCGGGAATTCTCACTCCTGGCCGCGTACCAGCCCAGCACGCAATCGGGTGTTTGGGCGATGAGGACCACGGCGCCTCGGCCCAGGTGGATGCCGTCAACGAAGATGACCTCATGAACCTCATCGATGATCGGGCTGAAAGGCCATAGCTGCCACAACGGCTCACAACGCCTACGAAACGAGCGGCCCCCACCAGGCAAATCCACCTGACGGCGACGGCCAAGGAGCCAGGCCAAGAACTCATCAAGATGCTTGGCCGTGGAATTAATGCGGCTGACCTGGCTGATATTGCACGGGGTGCAGCGCCATCGCTGCGCCCCTGAAGCTGAGTGCCCATACCTGGTCATCGTTCGCCCGCACGCCGGGCATTTGGGGGTATTCATACCCCCACGATGAAACAACCAACTTCAATGTGGCTTTTCCCGCACCAGCAAGCCGAAAAGTCGCTACAAAACCAACACGTTTTGTCCATCCTCCAAGTTGGCTGCCACCAACTTCAATACCGATTTTTCCGCACTAACAAGCCGAAAAGTCGCCATAAAACCAACACGTTTTGTCCTTTAACCCAAATCGCTCGCCTGGGCCGGACCCAACGCAAGTGGAAGGACGCACTCGACGCCTACTTCGATACCGGCGGAGCCATCAACAGCCCCACAGAAGCCATCAACGGACATTATCGAGCTGGGCAGACGCACCGCCAGAGGCTACCGCAACCCCACCAACGACCAACTCCGAATGCTCCTCATCGCAGGAGGCCTAGATGCCTCCACCCACACTCAACTCTGAAGAGCCACATTGAGTGAGGGAGGGGGCCTCCGACGAGGCCGTGGCCGGGTCGCGCGAGCGTGGCCCGTCGCTTGCCTATGGCGAGAGCAGTAGGCCTCGCTGTGTGTCGAAGCGTGGAATACCAAGGGATCCTCGCCGTGATGGCGAGGATCCCCGTAGTAGAGTGCGCCGGTCCAAGCCCGACGCGGTTAGTAGGATAGTAGCACTGGGTCGTAGAGAACCACAGGGGGTGCCGTTCAGCGGCGTTATCTCTCTGAACGCAGTCCTGATGCGTGGCGGCCTGAATGATGCTGGTCCAGAAGGGGTTGAGATCGTTGACTACCACTAAAATTGCTCCGATTCACCCGGGCGAGGTTCTCATGGAGGACTTCATTGAGTGCTTCGGAATTACGCAGCACAAGCTTGCCGTTGCTATCGGTGTTCCGCCCCGTCGTATCAATGAAATCGTCCACGGGAAGCGGGGAATCACGGCGGACTCCGCAATGCGTCTCTCCCGCTACTTTGGTACGACCCCGGGGTTCTGGATGAACCTGCAGATGCGCTATGAGCTCGACCGTGCCGAAGATGCGCTGGGGGATGTGCTGAGCGGAATCGTTCCCCTTGTGACGGTGGAAGTCGCCTAGATTTCCTCGACCTTACGAGGCAGTGGCCGGGTCGCGCGGGAGCGTGGCCCGGCTTTGTTGTTGGTGCGGTGTTGTCGCCGGTCTTCTGTCCCAAACCGCAGTCCACTTCGCTGAAAATCACCGAAAATGGCCTGATTTGGGCGAAGTGGACTGCAGTTTGAGCAAGGTCGGTTGCACGTGTTCTCGGGCGGCCCTCTTTCGTGCCTGTGTGGGGCCGTTGGGTCGAATGGACATCGACGGCCTTCGACAATATGGGCCACCGAGCTTTATCCCGCTCTGCCGGGTGGTGATTCGTCCTTCCTGGGCCGGTTGGCTTTGTGTATCGGGGTGAGTTTCCATGCGAGAGGTGGTTGATGGTGTTGCCGGGTGAACCAATGTATGCATCAAATGGTGACTTATATGATGCTAGCATTGTTGTGGAGGTAGCCATGAGAACCACTGTGACACTCGATGATGAGCTGCTTGCGCGCGCCGAGGAACTCACCGGGATCAGGGAACGATCCGCGTTGATCAGGGATGCGGTAGAGCTCCTGGTTCGCATTGAGACCGGGCGGCAGCTCGCTGCGCTCGGCGGCAGCGATCCGGCGGCCGAGTCCGTGCCTCGGAGTCGGCAGCGCGCATGAGAGTCCTCGTCGACACGAACATCTGGATCGATCACCTGCGGAAAACTGAGCCGGTTCTGGTCGACCTGCTCGAGCGCGACCAGGTGTGCGTGCACCAGAGCGTCATCACTGAACTCGCGTTGGGGAACCTCAAGAATCGATCGATCTTCCTGAAGGCGCTTGAGCGCTTGATGATCGTGCGCAACGTTGATGATCAGGGCGTGCGGCATCTCGTCGAGGAGCGGCGGCTGTGGGGCAGGGGGCTCAGTGCTGTCGACGCGGGGCTCCTGGCGAGCGTCGTCGTGAGTCCCGGCGTGTCGCTGTGGACGCGCGATAAGCGCCTGCGTCAGGCCGCGCGTGACGTGGGTGTGTTGGCCGACATTGAGTGAGGGAGGGGGCCTCTGACGAGGCCGTGGCCGGGTCGCGCGCGGGCGTGGTTCTGCGTTGCTGTTTGGAGCGGTCTCGCAGGGGCGTGCCGCCCATCACTCGATGATAGTGTGTCACCGTGACGACGGATGGCCAGTGCCTATGGCCGCGCTTCTAAAGGAGGCTCAATGCAGGGTGTTGCCCTCGGGGATGACGGCGTGCAGACCGTGCGCTACTGGCTGTACGCGCCGGGCAAGAAAGCGCGTAAGTGGGAGTACTTTTACGAGCGCGGCATCATGGGGCTCGCGTGGGGAGAGGTCGGTGACCTGAGGGCGTACGCTAGCAGAAAGGAACTCGGGGAGCGGATGGTCCAGATCGCCCCTGAGAAGCGCGAGCAGACGAATGATCGTCTTGCCCTGTGGCAGTTCGCGAATGAGATGAAGCCGGGTGACGTCGTCTTTGCTAAACGCGGCATCACGGAGATCGTCGGGCGAGGTGTCGTCACGGGCGACTATGTCTACGATGCGGACGCAGACCACTATCCGAACATCCGCGAGGTTCGCTGGACTCACAAGGGAAACTGGGGCCTCGACAGGCCATGGTCAGTGAGGAAGACCCTCACTGAGATCACCGACGACACCGACCGACTGGCTCAAATTAATGCTTTTTTCGAGGACGAGGAGGACGCGTTCGACGGCGAGGAGATGGCGGTGCCCTTGACTGAGTATTCCGTCGAGAAGTTTCTCGGCGACGTCTACATGGGCCGCGAGCGATACGACGCGATCGTGGGCTTACTGCGCGCCAAGAAGAACATCATCCTGCAGGGCGCGCCTGGCGTCGGCAAGACTTTCGTCGCCAAGCGCCTGGCCTACTCGATGATGGGTGTGAAGGACACCTCGCGCGTCAAGCTGGTCCAGTTTCACCAGAGCTACTCCTACGAAGACTTCATCGAAGGGTACCGCCCCTCCGGCGTGGGATTCGAGCTGGTCAAGGGCGCCTTCTACTCGTTCTGTAAAAAGGCCGCCGACGATCAGGAGAACGACTACTTCTTCATCATTGACGAGATCAACCGCGGCAATCTTTCCAAGATTTTCGGCGAGCTGTTCATGCTCATCGAAAACAATAAGCGCGGGGATAAGCTTCAGCTGCTTTACTCCCACGAGCTGTTCAGCGTGCCGGCAAACGTCCACATCATCGGCATGATGAACACGGCGGACCGCAGCCTCGCGATGCTCGACTACGCGCTGCGCCGGCGTTTTGCCTTCGTGGAGCTGCGTCCAGCCTTCGACTCTGAGGGCTTCCGCCGGCATGCTGCCGCGCTTGATAGCGCACAGTTCGAGGCCGTGGTGCGCGAGGTGGTGTCGCTGAACAAGGAGATTGCTGAGGACGAGTCGCTCGGTGATGGCTTCTGCATCGGACACAGCTATTTCTGCATAGATCCCAAGGAGTACACGGACGCGGCCTTGGCCTCGATCGTGGAGTACGAGCTCATCCCGATGCTCAAGGAGTACTGGTTCGACGAACCCGGCAAGGTCCTCGAATGGACCGACAGGCTGCGTAGGTCGCTGCGGTGATCCGCGTCCGCAACCTCTTCCACATGCTGGCCTACGCCTTCTCGGCGCTCACCGAGCAGGGCTACCGGGCCGTGGCCACGGAGGACTTCGACAACGCGGCCGAGCTGTGCGCCGCCATCCTCGAGCGAGGCGTGTCCCTCCAACTCAAACGAGGCCTCGGGCAGGAGTACGTGAACCGGACCGAGGCGCGCTCTTCCCTGCGCGGCACAATCAAGGTCACCGAGTCCGTGAAATCGCAGGCGATTTGGCGCCGTCAGCTGGTGTGCTCCTACGACGAGTTCAGCGTCGACACGACAATGAACCGAGTCATCAAGGCGACGGTCGCGCTGCTCGTGCGCTCGGACATCTCACGGGCGCGCAAGAAGAGCCTGAAGAAGCTCATGGTGTTCTTCGCGGACGTGCGCGACATCGACCTGCACCGGGTTGACTGGAACATGCGCTTTGACCGCAACAATCGCACGTACCGGATGCTGATGGCGGTGTGCTGGCTCGTCGTCAAGGGCCTCCTCCAAACCCAGAGCGACGGCGCCACTCGAATGATGGATTTCTTCGACGAGCAGCGCATGAGCCGCCTGTATGAGAAGTTTATCCTCGAGTATTACCGTAGGGAACACCTGCGGCTGCGTGCCAGTGCCTCGTTCGTCGAGTGGGCGCTCGACGATGGCATGATGGACGGCCTGCCCGCCATGCGAAGCGACATTACGTTGAGTGCTGGTGGCCGCGTGCTCATCATCGACGCGAAGTACTATGCGGCCACGATGCAGCGCAACTTTGACAAGAGAACCGTGCATTCGGGGAATCTCTACCAGATTTTCGCGTACGTGAAGAACAAGCAGGCGGTGCTGGAGCACGCGGGGGAGAGCACTGAGGTCTCGGGCATGCTCCTGTACGCCGCGACCGACGAGGAGGTGCAGCCCGACGTCACGTATCGCATGAGCGGCAACCAGATCGGCGTGAGGACGCTCGACCTGGACCGGCCTTTTGAGGAGATCCGCGCGCAGTTGGACGGCATCGCTGACATGCTCACGTCCCCGTCAGCTTCGGCGTCGTGAGGTAGACTTCGGTGGGCGCTCTCTTGCTGGAATGCCAGCGGGCGGGACGTCCTCATTTTTCTTATGGATCGCAGTAGGCGCAGGCGCGGGGGAGCAAGACGGTCATGGTAAACGAGGCATCGCGCGCGGCGGCATCCACCACCGCTCGGATCGTGTGGGACACGGCTGACAAGTTCCTGCGTAACGTCGTCGAACCTCAGGAGTACGGCGACTACATCCTGCCGTTCACGGTCCTGCGCCGCCTCGAGTGCCTGTTGGAGGACACGAAGGACGACGTCATCGAGTTCGTCAAGGCGCAGGGCGACATGCCGTCGTACCTGATCGATATCGCCGTGAGCAATCGTTTCGGCTTGAGCTTCTTCAACACCTCGCCGTTCAACCTGGCGCGTATCGCGTCGGTGGATGACAACGTGGATAGGGCGCTGCTCAGCTACGTCAACGGTTTCTCGCACAACATCGCGGACATTTGGACAGCGTTCGAGTTCCCGAAGCTGGTCGCTAAGCTCAGCGCGGCGAATCGCCTGCTGGAGGTGGTCAAGCACTTTTCGACGCTGTCGCTGGGGTCGACGAGCGTTGAGGATTCGACGATGGGCGACATTTTCGAGGACGTCATGTACCGGGCCTTCGACAAGAAGGGGAAGGCCGCGGGCGCGTTCTACACGCCGCGTGACGCGATTAAGCTGATGGTTGACGTGCTCTTCGCGGCGGACGCCGAGTCGCTGGCGGGACAGGACGTGCTGCGTTCGATTTATGATCCGACGGCGGGTTCGGGCGGCATGCTGCTGGTCGCCCAGGAGGCGCTGCGGGAGCTGAACCCGGGCGTGAAGGTCACGGTTTATGGCCAGGAGATGATGGATTCCGCCTACGCGCTGGGTAAGGCTGACCTGCTCATTCAGGGCGGGCGCCCGGATGCGATCCTGAAGGGGGATACGCTCCTGGAGGACCTGCATGCGGATAAGACCTTCGACTACGTCCTGTCTAATCCGCCGTTTGGCGGGGACTGGGAGGTGGAGCAGGCGTCGGTGAGGGAGCAGGCGCAGGTGCCGGGGTCTCGTTTCAGTCACGGGCTGCCGAGCAAGTCGGACGGGCAGATGCTGTTCCTGTGCCATTGCGCGTCGAAGTTGAGCCCGTCGGGTGGTCGCGCGGCCGTGGTGTCGAACGCGTCGCCGCTGTTTAACTCGGATACGGGTCCGAATTCGATCCGCCAGTGGCTATTCGACGAGGATCTGATCGACGCGATTATTGCGCTGCCGACGCAGATGTTCTATGGCACGGGTATCGCGACGTACGTGTGGATCCTGGATAACGACAAGCCGCTGAAGCGTCGCGGCAAAATTCAGCTGCTCGACGCGTCGTCCCTGTGGGAGCCGATGCGCAAGGGCATGGGCGATAAGCGGCGCGAGATGAGCGAGGCGAACCGCGAGGCCGTGGTCCACGCCTACCAGCGTTTCGAGGATTCGGAGATTTCGCGGATCCTGACGCCGCAGGATTTCATGTTCCGGGACGTGCCCGTGTTCAAGCAGGCGCGGTTGGCTGCGCGTTTTTCGGACGAGGCCGTGGACGCGTTGCGCTCTCGCCGCGACTTCAGCGAGGCGCTGGTTCGCGTGCTACGAGGCCTGGATGGGGCCGTGTGGAACGAGCTGCCCGAGCGGATACGGGCCGGCGCGAAGGCTGAGGGGATCAAGGCGCCGGTGGGGCTCATCGACGCCGTCATGAAGGCGATGGCCGTCCCGGACGAGAACGCGCCCCTGGCGGTGGACCGCAAGGGGGCTCGGGTCCTGGCGGACGGGTGGCGGATTGTGGAGCGCGTGCCGGCGAGCCAGGACCTGGACGAGCACATGGCCGCCGAGGTTCTGCCCTTCGCTCCCGGCGCCACGTGGGACGAGTCCAAGGCGAAGGACGGCAACGAGATCCCCTTCACCCGCATCTTCTACGTGCCCGAGGAGCCGCGCCCGCTGGCCGAGATCGACGCGGACGTGCAGCGAATCATGGGCGAGCTAGCGCAGATGTTCCAGGAGGTGAAGGATTGATGAAAATTCCATTTTGGGCGGTTGCTGATCTCGTCACTCAAACAGCTGTGACGAATGACTTCCAAGTTTCGCTAGAGGATATTGTTCCCGGTACTGGAACTTTAGTCTCGGGTTCTCTTTCCCAATACTCCGCTGAAGGGACGACATTTGAAAAGGGTGATGTCTTATTTGGCAAGTTGCGCCCCTACTTGGCTAAGTACTGGCTTGCCGATCGAGAAGGTGTTGCTGGGGGAGACATACATGTTTATCGTCCTCGAAAAGGGGTTGATTCGCGCTACCTTGCCTACATTGTTGGAAGCCGTAATTTTATCCGATATGCAGTTGCTGCTTCCAAGGGGGTTAAGATGCCGCGCATCGAATGGATGAGTCTTCGTCAGTATGGTGTCAACAGGTATGACGAGAGAACGCAGCATGAGATTGCTGATTATCTTGATTGTGAAATCGGCGAGATTGACGCGATGCTCGCCAAACTCGAAGCCTTGGATGAATCGCTCAATTTGCGCAGAGCTTCCGTGGTTGAGTGGGAAACTATTGCGCGATCAAGAGGGGTGACGAGATTAAAGTTCTGCGCGGACATTTCTCTGGGAAAGACATTCCAAGGAGTGCGAAAGAGCGATCACGAAACATTAGTTAACTACGTACGTGCCGCATCCATTCAGTCCCACGGTTTGGAGCTTGACGATCAACGGATGTGGATGACCCGCGAGGAGCAGCGAAAGTATGATCTCAAAAAAGGTGATGTCCTCGTAGTAGAGGGTGGAGCTGGATTTGGGCGGAGTGTTTATCTTGCGCAGGATATGCCCGGCTGGGGCTTCCAGAATCATGTGATCCGCGCGAGACCAGATCAGCACCATGATGGACGATTTCTAAATTACTGCGTGAAGGGACACTACTCCAGTGGATTAATTGGTCTTCTCGCAGACGGCGCCACGATTCCGGGTCTATCATCCGATAAAGCTAAGAATCTTCCTATTCCTGATATGTCGTTGGAGGAACAACAGCGCATCGCCGACCACCTGGACGAGGTGACCGGCCGGATCGACGCCATGCTCGCCACGATCGACGAACTCAAGGCCCTCCTCGTCGAGCGCCGGGCCGCCCTCATCACCGACGTCGTCACCGGACGAAAGAAGGTCCCCGCATGAGCCACGCGCAAATCCTCGAATACGAATTCGAATCCACCATCTGCTCCGAACTGGGCGAGCGCGGCTGGCTCTACCAGGACGAAGGCGACAGCCGCGCCGCGGGCTGGGACCTGCGCCTGGCCCTCGTCCCCGGCGACGTCCTCCACTGGCTGTCCACCCAGTACCCGCACGAATACGAGAAGGCGATCCCCGCGGACCTCACGGACGGGCAGCGAGACAAAGCCGAGCGCGGCCTCCTCACCCACCTGACCAAGGAACTGAGCAAGGCGACCCGCGTCGACGCAACCGGGAAACCCGTGGGCGGCCTCCTCGGCGTCCTGCGCACCGGCTTCACCTACGCCCAAGTCGGCCGCCCCTCCGCCAAGTTCGGCCCCATGATGGAATTCCCTCCCGCGAACCCCGAGCTGGTCGAGGTCGCCGAAGCCTCGGACGCCGTGCGCCTGCGCGTCATGCGTCAAGTCCGCTTCGACGCCACCACCAAGGAAACCATCGACGTCGTCCTGTGCGCCAACGGCATCCCCGTCGTCACGATGGAACTCAAGACCGACAACACCCAGTCCGTCCACCACGCGATCCGCCAATACAAGGACGACCGCAAGCCCGGCCCAAAGCGTCCCCTCCTGGCCCCCGGGCGCGCCCTCGTCCACTTCGCCGTCTCGAACGACCACGTCTTCATGACCACCAAACTCGCCGGCGAAAACACCGTCTTCCTGCCCTTCAACCAGGGAAACAACGGGCACGAAGGCAACCCGCCCTCGGCGAGCGGATCAGCCACCAACTACCTGTGGCGCGACATCCTCGCCCGCCCCACCTTCATGCGCATCCTCAAGGACTACGCGCTCTACGAGCCCGGCCGACGCGGCAAGAAAGACGACGGGCGCCTGGTCTTCCCGCGCTTCCACCAGCTGCGCGCCGTCGAACGCATCATCGGCGACATTGAAGCGACGGGGCCCGGCGGGCGCTACCTGATCTGGCACTCTGCGGGCTCCGGCAAAACCAAAACCATCGCCTGGCTCAGCCACCGCCTCATCCGCCACGTCGACTCCCAGGCGAACTCCACCTTCGACTCCGTCATCGTCGTCACCGACCGCACCGTCCTCGACGAAAACATCCGAGGCGACATGGGCCTCGTCCACTCCTCCAACGGACTGGTCGTCTCCGTCGGCGCAAAATCGGGCGCGAAATCCCCTCAGCTGAAGAAAGCCCTCATCGAAGGCGACCACATCATCACCTGCACGCTTCAGACCTTCCCCGAGGTCATGAAGCTCATCGAAGACACCTCCGAACTGCGCGGACGCAACTGGGCGGTCGTCGCCGACGAAGCCCACTCCTCCCAGTCCGGGTCCAGCGCGAGGGGCCTCAAAGCCCTCCTCGCCGACATCGACGTGGAAGACCCCGAGAACGTGAGCGCCGACGAACTGCTCGCCGCCAAGGACTCGGCCATCGCCGCCTCCAGCAACATCACCTTTATCGCGCTCACCGCCACGCCCAAAGCCAAGACGCTGCGCCTGTTCGGCACCCAGGACGAGGACGGCAACTGGCGAGCCTTCGACACCTACACGATGGCCCAAGCCATCGAAGAAGGCTTCATCCTGGACGTGCTCACCAACTACTCGACGTACGACATGTTCCTGCGCGTCAAGAACGAGCTCGACAACTCCGAGGAAGAACCCCTGGTCGACACGGGCCACGCCGTCACCGCGATTGTGCAGTTCGCCCGCCTGCACCCCACCGCCATCGCGCAGAAAGTGCGGGTCGTCGTCGAACACTTCCAGCGTAACGTCAAACCCCTGCTCGCCGGCAATGCCCGCGCGATGGTCGTCACCAGCTCACGCCGCGAGGCCTACCGCTGGTTCGAGGCAATGAACTCTTACATCGACACGCAGGGCTACACAGACATTCGTCCCCTCGTCGCCTTCTCCGGATCCCTGGAATCCGACGACGGCGAAACCGTCACCGAGGCCTCGCTCAACGGGCGCGGCGACACGGCCCGAGCGTTCCGTGAGGAGGACTACAAGGTCCTCATCGTCGCCAACAAGTTCCAGACCGGCTTCGACGAGCCGCGCCTCGTCGCCATGTACGTGGACAAGAAACTATCCGGCATCGCCGCCGTCCAGACCCTCTCGCGCCTCAACCGCACCTACCCCGGCAAGACCGCGCCCATGGTCGTGGACTTCCAGAACACGCCGGCCAGCATCGAGGACGACTTCAAGATGTACTACTCGGACGCGCACGTGGCCGGGGAAGTCGACCCGAACTCGCTCATCACGATCGCCGAACGCCTGGACACGGCCGGCATCTACACGATGGTGGAGATGGAAGCAGTCGCCGACGCGTACCTGAGCGATGCCGGCGGCGAAGCCATCGCGCGGGCCCTGGGGCCCATCAAGGAGCGGTGGCAGGCCGCGTGGAAGCGCGCGCGTTTGAGCAAGGACAACGAACTCAAGGATTCCCTGCGCAGCTTCCGCGCGGACACGATCAGCTACCGCAACGCCTGGCAGTTCCTCAGCCAAATCGTCGACTACCAGGACCCGGACCTGCACAAGCGCGCCATCGTGGCCACCCTCCTGTCGCGCAACCTGCACATGGACGGCAACCAGTACGACGACTCCTACCTCGAGGGCGTGCAGCTCTCCGGCGTGCAGCTCGTCCCCTCCGCCATCAACGAGGACCACTCCCTGAGCGAGGGCAGCGTCGAGCCGATGGTGCTTCCCGGCTTCGACGGCGAGTTCCGCGGCGGGCAGACTCCGACGAAGGGCCCCCTCGCGGAGGTCATCGACCGCGTCAACGACATGTTCCGGGCCCGGAACGTCGACGTGACCGAGGGCAGCGTCGCCGGGTTCATCACGACCTTCTGGGGTTTCCTGGGTGAGAACGATGCCGCGGAGGCGATGGCGAAGAAGAACAGTCTGAGCCAGCTCAAAGCGTCGGCTGACTTCAAGAACGCCGTCGGCGTCGCCATGGTTCGCACCTGCCAGGAAAACCAGGAGATTCAGTCGTACATGACGGATCAGTCCTTCCTGGACAGCATCGTCGAGATCACGGCGGATGCGCTCCAGGCCCACTACAGTCGCGGCGGCGAGAGCGCCGAGGCGTAGCAGGGACCTCAGAATGAGAGTGTAAGTACCCGCTGGCGTCGATCGGAGTTACGCGCATCGCGGGTTTCTTTGCTCTTCCTTGATTGATGCTGCTGGCCTGCGCTTGTTGAGCGAATGTGTGCTGGTGGGGTTTGCGAATCGTACTGCTGTGAGTTTGAGCACAATTGATTGATGCTGGCGGGATGGGCTGGAAATTTTCACGGTGGAAACGGTGCCATGTCGTCGTTTTGGCTTGTTCGTGGGTGTGGGAGTGGTGATTACCTCCTTCTGGTCATGGTTGGTCAGAAAGTGTGGAGTGGTGAAGGGGGGAGTGTGTGAGGACGGTTATCGGAATGCGCGAAAGTGGGCGTGCCAACTTCTGGTAACCGTTTGAAAGTAATTTAAGGCAAGCCTAAGCGTCATAGGTTGTCGAGAAACTGTTTGGTGTCTGGGTTAGTGTTGTCGGACAAAATTTAGTCTCCTGTCTCAATGTTGACAGTGCTTACCCCGTTGGAGGAAATGTTGTGAGTCGTTTTATTCGCCCAAGGCGCGCGCTGGCGTCGGCTGTCGTGCGCGCATGTACTGTTGCGATAGTTGGAGTGCTGGCCGTTGTTGGCATTGTTGTACAGGGGCCTATCGCCGTCGCTGATACTGAGGAGACGGGCGGCGGTGCATCCTCTGGCCTGCTTGGCGCGGGCCATTCAATGGACTTAATCGTCCAGATCATCGGATACGCGGCGACAGGTGTCGCATCCGAACCTTTTACCTACACCGTGAAGGTGAGCAATCTGGGTCCCGACTCTGGCGATGGGGCAACTCTTGACGTCGATCTGGGAACGGGCGTTAGCGGAGCGAGCGCGACGTGCGCCTCGAGTGCTGGCGGCGCCCAATGCCCGGCGGATCTGAGCGTGACAGACGGAGCAGCCACTTCAGGTGGAGGCAAACTTACTGCCACAATCCCGGTCTTGCCCGCAGGTGGCGCGGTGGAGATTCGAGTGGGCGGCACCTACCCCTACTATTCATCCCTCACCACCACGGCGACGGTGACACCCGCCGCAGGTGACACTGATACGGATATGTCCACGAACACTGTCACCCAGCAGACCGCCACGCCCCTCGACATGGTGCCCGTCGTATCGAAGGTGCAGGACAAGGAGAGGGTCGCTTCGGGTGAGGTACGCACGTATACGGTGCGTTACGAGAATCGGGGTTCTACACCAATACCGAATGTGAGACTGAGTGATGAATACACGGGCAGTAAGGAATCCTCTACCCTTATCTACTCGGTGTCGTGCGGTGCGGGTACAATCAATATTGCCTGCCCCTCATGGGCCGATGGAGTCACAAAAACGACAATGGCTGTGAATGAGCATTCACAACTGTATCTGTTCAAGACAGATGAAAGTGAACCGTTGACCTTGCCGGCGCATTCCGCACTCGAATTGATCATTCCCGTGACAGAGACAGTACCGGGATGCGCGATCGGCGGCGCATATGAGGTGTACAACGGCGCCCAAATGGTTCAGTTTCCCAATCTACTTAACGGAGAAGAGATTGTGAAGGGGACAATTACCGTTCCAACGTGTGACATGGTACCAGTGGTGTCAAAGGTGCAGGACAAGGAGACGGTTGCCTCCGGTGAGGAGCGCACGTACACCGTGCGTTATGAAAATCGAGGTGTCGATCCCATTCCGGATGTGCACTTGTCGGATTCCTTCAAGAGAGGAAGCAGTTACTCAACGGTGGAGTATTCGCTATCGTGTGGTCCGGGGACAACCAACATTGATTGCCCCACGTGGGCTGATGGAACAACAATAACGAAAGAGGGAACACCTAATTATCCATCGTTCACTCTATTTGAACGTACGGTGACATTGCCGGGGCATTCCGCGCTCGAATTGGTCGTTCCTGTGACCGAGACAGTACCTGGCTGTGTAATTGGCGGAAAACGCGAAATGTATAACGTAACATACATGAGTCAGCGAGCGTATCGCGTCACAGGACGGGCATACGTGGCCGGAACCATCACTGCTCCGGCCTGTGATATGACACCTGTGGTATCAGTGACAGAAGATAAAGAGACAGTGGCATCTGGAGAGGTACGCACGTATACGGTGCGTTACGAGAATCAGGGTGGCATGCCGATTCCAGATGTGGAGTTGACGGACGTTTACGGGTTGAGTAATGGTTTCTCAGAAGTAGAGTATTCGATGTCGTGCGGAGCCGGGACGACAAATATTGAGTGCCCCGCGTGGGCTAATAAAACGACAACGAAGATGACAGGTCAGAGTCCAGGTTCAACGCCTGCTCTGTCTGTCGGTAGAGTCACGTTACCGGCACATTCTGTGCTCGAACTAATCGTTCCCGTCAAGGAAACTCTCCCTTCCTGTATGATCGATAATGTTCTTAAAGTCTACTATGAGTCCAGAATGAGTCAGTCGGCATATACCCTTGGTGCAGACGCGTCGGTGCGGGGGTATGTCACGTGCGTTGATGTGTCCACTTCTACGAATGTGGCTGTTAACGGTGTGGCGCAGGCTCCTGACGCCTCGGGCAAAGTTGACGTGAAACAGGGCGACGCCGTTGACCTGACAGTGAAGGTCACGAATTCAGCGTCCGTAGCCGCGAACGTCCCGGTGTCGATCACGTTGCCGAACATGATCGACATTCCCTCCATCGATGCAGTCCGATGTGACGCGGACATGAAATCAACGTGTCCCAGCGACCTAGCATATGATCCGTCAACGCGCACGATCAGCGGCACGATCCCAGAGATTCGGGGGACGGGGCAACTGACCATCTCAGTCGCGGCAACGGCTAACGCGGTTGGGCGAGACGTCCTCTCATTCATTGCTTCTGCCACCGCTCCCACCGAGCATGATATTAAGCCCGAACCCGGAACTCTTAACCCCTCATCCGTCACCTTCGGGTTTATCCCCGAACCGATCGCCGTTCCCGTCGTCCCCACCAACCCATCGGCAGTTTGCGCGCCCGGTGGCGGTGCACAGTGGAATAAGCCGACAGACGACGAACGCTTCACGTGGACTCTCACCGCTGATCGCCACCTGGTTGTCACCACGCGACCCGCCTTCATCCTCGACAACGGGGACGGGACACGCTCACGCACCCACGATTACGGGACACCCGAAGAAGCGGGTGTCATTAACTGCGTGCCGCTGCCCGCCACGCCCACAGTCACTGACCCATGCGGCGCAGGTAACGCCTCGTGGAATCAGCCTGGCGATTCGGCAGCCATAACCTGGCGGGTGGAGGGCAACGGCCATCTCATCGCCACAACCGCTGCAGGCACAAACTTCGAGGACGGGACGAACAGTCACGACTACGGCACAGTCGTAGAAACCAACGTGGAGCCGTGCCCCAGCCCGAGTCCGACCCCGACTCCTGACCCGTCTAGTCCGGGTCCGGTGCCGACGACGCCTGTTCCTGATCCCACGACGCCTGCGCCCACGCCGTCGGCAACAGTACCCACCCCTGACCCGTCTAGTCCGGGTCCGGTGCCGACGACGCCTGTTCCTGATCCCATGACACCCGCGCCCACGCCGTCGGTAACAGTGCCCGCCCCTGACCCGTCCGCTCCGGGTCCGGTACCGACGACGCCTGCTCCTGATCCCACGACACCTGCACCCACGCCGTCGGTAACGGTGCCCACCTCCGATTCTGGTGAGGTACCACCACCTGCGCAGCTCAATAGGGATCTGGCGCACACAGGCGCGGATACTACGTCGCTCATGGGTGTTGCGGGGGTGCTCATTGTTGCGGGAATCATGGCGCTGACGCGCGCGCGACGCAACATGTCCTGATCTGACTGCGGGGGCCCGACGCTAGCGCGTCGGGCCCCCGGGCCAGGACGCGTTGATTGCCTCCAGTGTCACCTGCCCGCAATCCCCAATTGCGGCGCGCTCACCCACACCCGCCTCGGAAGAACCGAACAACCATGAATCGAGACGGCGGTAGATCATTCTATCCTGACTCGAGCTGAAGTGAAACGAATCGTGTACAATCATAAACATGAGTGAGCGTATTGGGAGTGAAGTGGCGGTCAATGGGCTGGTTGATAGTCAACGAGCTGCTGAACTGCTGGGTATATCTGTTAATACGTTCAAAGTGTGGGCCAGTCGATCACGCTCGGCTAAGACAGGCATTGCGGCGGACATGCCAAAATCTGTCGCAACGATGCACGGCCGCGTGTATTTGCTCGAGGACATCGTAGAATTCGGACGCAAACTCGCAATGAGTGCACGCGCGCCGCGCACAGCTGAGCGAGAAGCGGGGCGTTACTTCACGCCTGATGCAGCCGCCGACTATATGACGCGCTGGGCAATACGCTCAGAAGACGACGTTATCCTCGAGCCGAGCGTGGGTGACGGGCAATTCGCCTTAGCTGCACAACGTTACGGACAGTGCCGCGGGTGGCGAAAACTCGTTGTGCATGCGTGTGAATTGGACCCCGATGTCGCCGCGAAGGCAGTTGCTGCTGGCGCCGTTGAACCTATCAACTTGCATGTTGGCGACTTTTTAGGAGATGCGGCGTTGCCGAACGTAGACGTCGTGATCGGTAACCCGCCATTCGTGCGCATCCGAGAGCTGGACGCGACCCTCAAAGCAAACGCTCTCGCCGCATCGCAGCGTGCGATGGGCGCACAGATGGATAAGTCAGGCAGCGTATGGATGCCTTTCGTTGCGAAAGCAACTGCGCTATTGAAAGACGGGGGAAGGCTTGCGTTCGTATTGCCTCTAGACTTCACATATGTACGCTATGCGCGACCGCTGTGGGAATACCTATCAAAAATGTTCGGCACCTTGAGCGTCCTGCGCGTGAGACAACGAGTGTTCACCGACATTCTTCAGAACGTTCTCATCCTCTTCGCGGATCGTAAAGGCGAATCCACTGATACCGTTAGGTTCATTGTCCGGGACACTCTCAATTGTGACTGCGATGTTGACCATGCTTCGAACGTCAAGATTCCGATCGCCGACGTGATCGCAGGAGAACGCGTATTTCAGCGCGCGCTTCTCTCGCGCGACACTCTCGATGTCATGCGCGAATTGATGTCGCATTCAGGAGCCGCGCATCATCGAGTCAAGTTCAGCATAGGTTACGTGTCGGGGAACAAGAAATTCTTTCATCCAGGTGCGCAACAACAGGAGTCCTACGGACTTCCCGATACGTCCTTGATCCCCACCGTTGCATCTTCTCGCCAGCTCCTCGGTGCAGGCGTGGGCACAAGCTCCATTCCCGTGACTGCTAAGCTCTGGACGCCAGAGGCGGAGCTGACGGGGTCAGAGAAACGGTACGTTGCATACGGTGAGCGGCAGGGGGTCGATATGGCATACAAGTGTCGTATTCGGACTCCGTGGTATCGTGTCCCAGGCGTGCGGCGTCCAGACGTGCTGTTGACTGCGTTTAGTGATCGGCCTCGCCTGTACCTAAACGATGCGGGCTGGGTAGCGTCAAATAGTGTTCTGTGCGGCAATTTGCGCCCAGGAGTATCAGCATTGCGTCTGTTGGCATCGTGGTACACGCCGCTCACCCTACTCACCAGTGAACTCCAGATTCATTCCCTCGGCGGCGGTGTGATGATTGCTGTACCTCGCGAGGCTGACTCTGTACTGATCCTTAACGAAGAATCTAGTGGAGAATTGAAATACTCTGATCTGGACGAAGCCCTACGTTCAAACGACGTATGGGCAGCTTATAGGACCGGAGAATCGTCCATCGTCAATCTGGTGGGCGCAGAAGGATTGGAGTTAGTGTACGCCGGAGTCAATGAGCTTGAAACGTGGCGTAAATCCCAGCTATGAGTGCGGCGTGTGTTTGCCCGGTGCATGAATGTCAGGCTGGCCGCACACCCCAGCTCATTGCCTAGCCTAAAACTGGCTCTTCGAAGATGCCTTGAACCCACAGATTACGGTTATTGAATGTATTGACCAGACGCGGGACAAAGCTGAGAATAGACATGTCAAGGTCAGGAACAGCCTGACGGACGAGTTCATCGAACAAATGAGGTTCGTCCCTCTGAAAGTCAACGACGGAGTATGCGAAGTGATCGTACGAACCGAGCTGATGCTTGTAGAGGCGATCGTCCCGACTTCCGATTCCTGCGTACATTCGCGCAAAACGTGAATGATCTGGGTTTTCCGCATTCGTCCATGTCCCGTCCTTTCTCTCCCACGGCACGACTGCGAGAGGGTGAAGATAGGCATAACCGGTGACACACATAGGAAAACGTTCCTGTAAAGAAATAGCTTCGCCGATGATGTCTTGATAGTACGTGAGAACATTCTTTCCAACGGAACTCATTTGGCTGCGAACACCAATCAAAAGAAGAGGTCCGTTAATTGGATGAATGACGGCAACATCTACGTCTTTGGATTTGAATGAGCCAAAGATTTTTGCCTCTTGAATGACCTGGATGCCTGCATTCTTTGCCTGAGAGGTTAGGTGGCTTTCGAGGTCTGAAGCAATAAACCGATGAAATGTTTGAATGAAGTTCTGGCTGCGAACCGCCGCTGCCGGATCTGCTTCAAACAGGGCCTTCATCTTCAAGAGTGTCATGTTGAAACGTTCGCGACGCTCGTTGTTGGTCCACGGCATCGGGATGACCTTCTTTCAGGAGATAGACCATTACGGGACCATCGTACTCCAGCTGTCGAGTTATGCCCCGGCATAACGACGGTTCATTTGCGCTATTGGACAGACGGTTCGTGGCGAGTCTGCGATGCGTGACTGGTGCATTCCCCGTGGACTGGCCCGTGTGACCCGTCGAATCGATACGCGGGTCACCTGCGCTGGTCGCCTCCAGTTAACTCCGGCCTGGTGAAGGCGCGGACCTGGGCGGCGTCCGGGTCTATCTCGGTGGCCGTCATAGGTTTCTTCGATGCCTGCGCGAGAGCACTAACGGAGCGCGCCCTGGACAAGAGACGGCTCTCCATCGAGGCAACAGCCTTGTTATAGAAGTCCACGCTCCTGACCAAGCTCTTGCCCAGGCTATCCAAGTGACCCGCCACGACGCCGAGCCGCTCATACAGGTCGCGGCCCAGGGCGATGACCTGGTCAGCCTGCTCGTTGAT
>NZ_LT635862.1:220375-230293 GCF_900128465.1 Actinomyces bouchesdurhonensis
TGGTTGTGGTGAGGGTAGTGGGTAAAGAAGCGCCGGCTAACTACGTGCCAGCAGCCGCGGTAATACGTAGGGCGCGAGCGTTGTCCGGAATTATTGGGCGTAAAGGGCTTGTAGGCGGTTGGTCGCGTCTGCCGTGAAATCCTCTGGCTTAACTGGGGGCGTGCGGTGGGTACGGGCTGGCTTGAGTGCGGTAGGGGAGACTGGAACTCCTGGTGTAGCGGTGGAATGCGCAGATATCAGGAAGAACACCGGTGGCGAAGGCGGGTCTCTGGGCCGTTACTGACGCTGAGGAGCGAAAGCGTGGGGAGCGAACAGGATTAGATACCCTGGTAGTCCACGCTGTAAACGTTGGGCACTAGGTGTGGGGGCCACCCGTGGTTTCTGCGCCGTAGCTAACGCTTTAAGTGCCCCGCCTGGGGAGTACGGCCGCAAGGCTAAAACTCAAAGGAATTGACGGGGGCCCGCACAAGCGGCGGAGCATGCGGATTAATTCGATGCAACGCGAAGAACCTTACCAAGGCTTGACATGCACGGCGGCGCTGCAGAGATGTGGTGGCATTTGGTTGGTCGTGTGCAGGTGGTGCATGGTTGTCGTCAGCTCGTGTCGTGAGATGTTGGGTTAAGTCCCGCAACGAGCGCAACCCTTGCCCTATGTTGCCAGCACGTGATGGTGGGGACTCGTGGGGGACTGCCGGGGTTAACTCGGAGGAAGGTGGGGATGACGTCAAATCATCATGCCCCTTATGTCTTGGGCTTCACGCATGCTACAATGGTTGGTACAGAGGGTTGCGATACTGTGAGGTGGAGCGAATCCCTTAAAGCCAGTCTCAGTTCGGATTGGGGTCTGCAACTCGACCCCATGAAGGTGGAGTCGCTAGTAATCGCAGATCAGCAACGCTGCGGTGAATACGTTCTCGGGCCTTGTACACACCGCCCGTCACGTCACGAAAGTTGGTAACACCCGAAGCCCATGGCCTAACCGTTTTTGCGGGGGGAGTGGTCGAAGGTGGGATTGGCGATTGGGACGAAGTCGTAACAAGGTAGCCGTACCGGAAGGTGCGGCTGGATCACCTCCTTTCTAGGGAGCCCTGTTTTTGTGGGGGACAGTCATGGTTTCCGTCTTTTGGGTGGGGGCTTGTGGTTGTTTTCTTGTGCCTGCATGTGTTTGCTGCCCTGTTGTGGGGTGGTGGGTGTGGGTGCGTTGTGGGGTTGGGCATAAGCGTTGTGACGGATGAGCACGCTGTCGGGTTCACGTTCAACACCGTGTGAGCGTCTGCTGCCCTGTTGTTGGGTGGTGGTTGCCTGCGCAGCCAGCCAGCGGCTTTGTGTTGTTGGTGTGGGTGTGTGTGGTGGGTTGTTTGTGTTGTGTATAGTGGTTGCGAGCGTTTTTGTTTTGTACTGTTTTTTGTGTTTTGTTTAGTTTTGTTGGGCATTCGGTGGATGCCTTGGCATCAAGAGCTGATGAAGGACGTTGCGGCCTGCGATATGCCTCGGGGAGTTGGCGAGCGAGCGTTATTATCCGAGGGTGTCCGAATGGGGGAACCTAACCTGGGTTGTGCTGGGTTACCATCATCTGAACGTGTATAGGGTGGTGGGGGGAACGCGGGGAAGTGAAACATCTTAGTACCCGTAGGAGAAGATATTCCGTGAGTAGTGGCGAGCGAAAGCGGAGGAGGCTAAACCAGATGCGTGTGTGAGGCGGCAGCTGTTGCGTGTTTGGTGTTGTGGGGCCATGTTGGATCTTTCTGCCGGGGGGTCGCGTCGTGTGTTGCTGGGAGTTGAACAGTTTGGGATGGCTGACCGTAGAGCGTGAGAGTCGTGTAAGCGGACCGGTGGCGTGTGGTGTGGATGTGGTGCCCGAGTAGTGCGGGACTCGTGGAATCTCGTGTGAATCTGCCAAGACCACTTGGTAAGCCTAAATACTACTTGATGACCGATAGTGCATAGTACCGTGAGGGAATGGTGAAAAGTACCCCGGGAGGGGAGTGAAATAGTACCTGAAACCGTGTGCCTGTAAGCCGTCAGAGCCTTGTGGGGTGATGGCGTGCCTTTTGAAGAATGAGCCTGCGAGTTAGTGATACGTGGCGTGCTTAACCCGTGTGGGGTATGCGTAGCGAAAGCGAGTCTGAAAGAAGGCGTTTGTCGCGTGTTCTAGACCCGAAGCGGGGTGATCTACCCATGGTCAGGTTGAAGCAGAGGTAAGACTGTGTGGAGGACCGAACCCACCAGGGTTGAAAACCTGGGGGATGAACTGTGGGTAGGGGTGAAAGGCCAATCAAACTCCGTGATAGCTGGTTCTCCCCGAAATGCATTTAGGTGCAGCGTTGCGTGGTCCCTGGTGGAGGTAGAGCTACTGGATGGCTGATGGGCCCTGTGGGTTACTGACGTCAGCCAAACTCCGAATGCCATTAGGTGTAGCGTGGCAGTGAGACTGCGGGGGATAAGCTTCGTAGTCGAGAGGGAAACAGCCCAGATCATCAGCTAAGGCCCCTAAGCGTGCGCTAAGTGGGAAAGGATGTGGAGTCGCGGTGACAACCAGGAGGTTGGCTTAGAAGCAGCCATCCTTGAAAGAGTGCGTAATAGCTCACTGGTCAAGTGGTTCTGCGCCGACAATGTAGCGGGGCTCAAGCGTACCGCCGAAGCTGTGGCAGCAACACGCGATTCTGGCGCCAGGAACTGGAGTGCTGGTGTGTTGTTGGGTAGGGGAGCGTCCTGCATGAGGTGAAGCCTGGAGGTGACTTCTGGTGGATTGTGTGGGAGTGAGAATGCAGGCATGAGTAACGATTCTGCGGTGGGAATCCGCAGCGCCGATTGACTAAGGGTTCCAGGGCTAGGTTTATCCGCCCTGGGTTAGTCGGGTCCTAAGGCGAGGCCGACAGGCGTAGTCGATGGACAACCAGTTGATATTCTGGTACCGCGTTGTGACCGCCCGTGCTGATGTCACTGTGCTAACCAATTCGCCTGCACCCCCTCATGACCTTCGGGTTGTGAGTGTGTGTGTGGGTCTTGGGGTCCTGGTGATAGTAGGCAAGCGTGTTAACAGGGGTGACGCAGACAGGTAGCTGCAGTGCGCCGATGGTTGTGCGTATTTAAGGTTGTGGCCCGCCCCTCAGGTAAATCCGGGGGGCACCCAGGGTGAGGACTGATGAGGGACACGTGTGTGCGTGGACTTGTGGTGATCCTATGCTGTCAAGAAAAGCCTCGACGTGAGGGCATGACGCGCCCGTACCCTAAACCGACTCAGGTGGTCAGGTAGAGTATACCGAGGCGTTCGAGTGAATCATGGTTAAGGAACTCGGCAAAATTCCTCCGTAACTTCGGGATAAGGAGGACCCCATGACTTCCTGGCGCCTAGCGTGCTGGTGGGGTTGGGGGGTCGCAGAGAATAGGGAGAAGCGACTGTTTATCAAAAACACAGGTGCGTGCGAAGCCGTAAGGCGATGTATACGCACTGACGCCTGCCCGGTGCTGGAAGGTTAAGAGGAACTGTTAACACCCCCCCTTGGGGTGTGAAGCGGTGAATTTAAGCCCCAGTAAACGGCGGTGGTAACTATAACCATCCTAAGGTAGCGAAATTCCTTGTCGGGTAAGTTCCGACCTGCACGAATGGCGTAACGACTTCTCCGCTGTCTCGACCGTGAACTCGGTGAAATTGCAGTACGAGTAAAGATGCTCGTTTCGCGCAGAAGGACGGAAAGACCCCGGGACCTTTACTATAGCTTGGTATTGGTGTTCGCTTGGACTTGTGTAGGATAGGTGGGAGACTGTGAGGCTGCCGCGCTAGCGGTGGTGGAGTCGTCGTTGAAATACCATTCTGGTTTAAGCGGTCACCTTAACCTTGGCCCGTGATCCGGGTTGGGGACAGTGCCTGGTGGGTAGTTTAACTGGGGCGGTTGCCTCCTAAAATGTAACGGAGGCGCTCAAAGGTTCCCTCAGCCTGGTTGGTAATCAGGTGGCGAGTGCAAGTGTACAAGGGAGCTTGACTGTGAGACCGACGGGTCGAGCAGGTGCGAAAGCAGGAACTAGTGATCCGGCCATGGCACGTGGGTGCGTGGTCGCTCAACGGATAAAAGGTACCCCGGGGATAACAGGCTGATCTTGCCCAAGAGTCCATATCGACGGCATGGTTTGGCACCTCGATGTCGGCTCGTCGCATCCTGGGGCTGGAGTTGGTCCCAAGGGTTGGGCTGTTCGCCCATTAAAGCGGTACGCGAGCTGGGTTCAGAACGTCGTGAGACAGTTCGGTCCCTATCCTCTGTGCGCGCAGGAAATTTGAGGAGGGCCGTCCCTAGTACGAGAGGACCGGGATGGACGAACCTCTGGTGTGCCAGTTGTACCGCCAGGTGCATGGCTGGTTAGCTACGTTCGGAAGGGATAACCGCTGAAAGCATCTAAGCGGGAAGCCTGCTGTGCATGTCCAGGTACTGGTAGGAGCCCAGGCGCCCGCCGAAGAGGACGTCCCGCTCCCCCGCTGCCATCTCGCGATACGCCGCGAGCGTCGAGCGGTCCGCCGGCGAGGCGATCGGATAGTAGGGCTCGTCGCCGGGACGCGCGAAGCGCGAGTACTCGCGCTGGATGATCGTGTTCGTCGCCCCGCTTCGGTCACGCTCGGGGTGCAGGTGGGCGAACTCGTGAATGCGCGTAAAGGGCACGTCGCGATCCGAGTAGTTCATGACCGAGCAGCCCTGATAGTCGGGCACGTCCACGACCTCGGTCTCGAAATCGAGGGTGCGCCAGCCGAGCTGGCCGGCCTCGTAGTCGAAGTAGCGGTCGATGGCGCCCGTGTAAACGACCGGCACCTGGCCGACTGTCGCTGCCTTCGAGAACGGCGAAGACTCATCGAAAAAGTCGACGCCCGTGTGCACGGTAATGCGCGGATGGTCGACCATGTTCGCGATCCACGCGCCATAGCCGTTTAGGGGCAGGCCCTCGTAGCGATCCTGGAAGTAGCGGTTTTCGTAGGTGAATCGCACGGGCAGGCGCGTGATGATGGAGGCGGCCAGCTCACGCGGGTTGGTCTGCCACTGCTTGGCCGTGTATCCCGCGATGAAGGCGTCGTAGAGGGGGCGGCCAATCAGACTGATGGCCTTCTCCTCGAGGTTGCCGGGTTCTCCCGTGATCTCGGTGGCCTGCTGCTCGATGAGCGCGCGGGCCTCGGTCGGCGAATAGGCGGCTCCGAAGAACTGGTTAATCGTGCCCAGGTTGATGGGCAGCGGGTAGACGACGCCTCGGTAGTTGGCGTAGACGCGGTGACGGTAGTCGTTGAAGGCGGTAAAACGGTTGACGTAGGACCAGACCCGCTCATTCGAGGTGTGGAAGAGGTGGGTGCCGTAGCGGTGCACCTCGACGCCGGTGGCCTCGTCGATCGACGAGTAGGCGTTGCCTCCAATGTGGTCGCGACGCTCAATGACGCTCACGTTCATGCCGAATCGCTCCGCAGCCTCGCGGGCGAACGTCAGGCCAAAGAAGCNTCGGCGAATAGGCGGCTCCGAAGAACTGGTTAATCGTGCCCAGGTTGATGGGCAGCGGGTAGACGACGCCTCGGTAGTTGGCGTAGACGCGGTGACGGTAGTCGTTGAAGGCGGTAAAACGGTTGACGTAGGACCAGACCCGCTCATTCGAGGTGTGGAAGAGGTGGGTGCCGTAGCGGTGCACCTCGACGCCGGTGGCCTCGTCGATCGACGAGTAGGCGTTGCCTCCAATGTGGTCGCGACGCTCAATGACGCTCACGTTCATGCCGAATCGCTCCGCAGCCTCGCGGGCGAACGTCAGGCCAAAGAAGCCCGAACCAACAACGAGCAGATCCACTCCACTCCCCTTTCACGGTAGTCAGGTCAATGGTAGCGGTCGCCACTGCCAGGTGCGCCGTCATGTGACCGACGAGGCCGGGGCGTGGACTCGCGCGGGCGGCGCGACTGCGCTCGCATATCCTTGTTTCTATCAGCTGATACGCGAGGGAGGCTCGGACCATGGTGCGCATCGCCGTCGTCGAGGACGAGGCAACCTCACGTCAGCTCCTGGCCGGCTACCTTGCCCGCTACAGCGAGGAGAACGGCGTGTCCTTCGACGTCACCTACTTCGAGGACGGCGGAGCGATCATCGGTGACTACAAGCCGGTGAACGACATCATCCTCATGGACATCCAGATGACGCACGTGGACGGCATGGCCGCAGCGCGCGCGATCCGCGAGGTCGACCAAGAGGTCGTCCTCGTGTTCATCACGTCCGCCGCGCAGTTCGCGATCCACGGCTACCAGGTGGGGGCACTCTCCTACCTCATGAAGCCGCTGCCCTGGTTCGCGTTCTCGCAAGAGCTCTCCCGGTGCCTTCAGGCCGTGGCCAAGCGGCGCGGAGCCTCCGTCCTCCTGCAGTCGGGCACGTCGACACACCGCATCGACGTCGCCGACATCGTCTACGTCGAGTCGATCAAGCACCGCCTGGACGTCCACACGACCTCGGGTACCTACTCCATCACCTCGTCGCTCAAGGCGATGGAGGCTCAGCTAGACGGACACGATTTCTTCCGATCAAACTCCTGCTACCTCGTGAACCTCGCCCACGTGCACGGCGTCGCCGACCAGGAGTGCCTGATGACCGGCGGGGAGCGCCTGCGTATCTCCCGGCCTCGTAAGAAGGCGTTCATCAGCGCGCTGGCCTCCTATGCGGGCGGGATCCACTGACGTGTTCGAGTCCCTGCCCGACATCCCGCGTCTGTTCACTGCGCTCGCCGAGTGGGGCGCCGCCCTCGTGTACGTTTTCGTCGTTGCACGCTCAGCATCCTCCAACGCGCTGAATCCACACGCTGCCGTCCCCCGCTGGCGTCTTGCTACCGCCGCGATTGGTGGCCTCGTGGTGCTCATCGGGGCACAGGAGCTACTCGGTCGCGCTCCCCTGCCCCTGTGGGTCCCGGGCATGATGAGCGCGTACGCGCTCATGTGGTGCGTCATCCGCGTGGGCACCGCCCTGGACTGGCGCTGGGTGACGCACATGAGCGCACGCGCCTTCATCGTCGCAGAGCTCGCCGCCTCCCTGGCCTGGCAGGTCGTCGTCTACTCCCACGCCGACAAGCCCTTCTGGCACCCCGCATCCCTCTTCGGATACGCGGCGATCTCAGCGACATGCCTGGCCGTCGTCTACTACTGTGAACGACGTGTCTGCCGCCAGGGGGCGCTGCCCGTTCTCCGTTTCGCGGACCTCGCTTCCTGCGTGTTTATCGGCATCGCCATTTTTGCCCTGTCCAACCTGAGTTTTATCTCGACGGCGACCCCGTTCTCCGGTCGTGCTGGACTCGAGGTCTTCTACATCCGCACGCTTGTTGACCTGGCGGGCTATGCGATCCTCTTCGCCCAGTTTGAGCGCATCCAGCAAAGCGCGACCGAGCGCGAACTGGCATCCATCCAGGCCTCGCTGGATGCCCAGCACCACCAGTACCTGGCCGCTAAGGAAGACATGGAACAGGTGGCGCGCGCCCACCACGACCTCAAGCACCAGGTCGAGGCGATCCGCGCGGAGCTGGATCCCGGCCGCGCTGCGGCCTCCTTCGCGGAGCTCGAGTCCTCGATCGAGCAGATCGGGCAGCAGTACCACAGTGGCAATGCGGTCCTCGACGTCATCCTCACGACGAAGGGCCGCGCGTGCGCTGCGGCGGGCATCAACTTCACGGCGGTCGCCAACGGCGCGCTCCTGGGCGCCATGTCATCGATGGACATCGCCACGCTCTTCGGCAACGCCCTCGATAACGCGATCGAAGCCTCGCGCCGCGTCGAGGACCCGGCCAAGCGTCTGATCAAACTCGCACTGTTCCGTCAGGGGCAGATGGTGGTCATCCGGGTCGAGAACTGGTTCGACGGCCACCTCAACACGGACGCCGGCGGGCGCCTGACAACGATCAAGCCCGACGCCGTCCGACACGGCTGGGGGGTTAAATCCATCCAGTGGACGGCCCGCAAGTACGGCGGCCAGGCCGTCACGGACGTAGCAGACCACTGGTTCACGCTGACGGTGCTTCTCCCGTCCACAAATGCCCAGGAGGACGAATGACGATCATAGACACCCCCCGCCTGCGCTTACGGCCCTGGAACGATATGGACGCACCGGGGCTCTACGAGCTGGCCCGCGATCCCCGCATCGGGATGCTGTGCGGATGGAAACCCTTCGAGCGCATCGACGATGCACACGAGGCGTTGTCGACCGTCCTGGCGGCACCCGACAGCTACGCGGTGACGCTCGGATCGACCGGTGAAATCGTGGGCTCGATCGCGCTGCGCATTGACACAGACTCCCCCGAGGCAACCGTCGCCGACATCGGATACTGGATCGGCGCACCCTACTGGGGCAACGGATACGCGACGGAGGCGGGACACGCCATCATTGAGCGCGCGCGTGAGCTGGGCGTCGAGACGATCATCTTGAAATACTTCGACGGAAATGACGCCTCGCGAAGGGTCTCAGAAAAACTCGGCTTTGCAGGCTCTTCCGAGTTGAGTGTGGGTGACCGGGTGTTGGTCGGGGGTTGCGGGTAGAGGTCGAGGTCCTTGATGATGAGCGGACTTCAACCCCCGCGATCTTCAAAGGACCTCGACAATGTCTCACCCTACCTGCTGCTGCTCCGTGTCGCTTGATCGTTGTGATCGGTGTGATCTGCTCGTCGGTTTGGAGGGCTTCCATCTGATGAGCGTGACTCGCACCCCAGGGGCCCTGGTGCTCGATGTTGAGTCGTGCAACCAGCTGGCGGGCTGCCCGGGTTGTGGGGTGATTGCTCAAGGCCACGGGCGCATGGTCATGGAGGTCATCGACGCGCCCTGGGCCGGGGTCCCGGCGCGTATCCGGTGGCATAAACGACGCTGGATATGCCGCGAACACGCCTGCCAGACGGTGACATTCCTGGAACACGACGAGCGGGTGTGCGCACCCCGGGCGCGTCTGGGCGCCCGGGCGATCCGCTGGGCGATCCGACAGTTGCGTTTCGAGGGAGCCACCATCGCTGGCCTGGCTCGACAACTGGCAACCACATGGAACACCGTGTGGTCCCACATCAAGCCGTGCCTGCAAGCCGCATCTGATGACCCCGCCCGGTTCGCAGGCGTGCAGGTATTGGGGGTTGATGAGCACGTATGGCATCACCAGGACCGACGCCGACGAGGGCCCCGTGAGCTCACCGGCATCGTAGACCTGACACGCGGGGAGGATCACCCCACGGCCCGCTTGTTAGACCTGGTCCCAGGCAGGTCTGGCACCGCGCATGAGAACTGGCTCGAAGAGCGCGGCGAAGAGTTTCGCTCCGGTATCCAGATCGCGACGCTGGATCCCTTCCAGGGACAGCAAGAACGCCATCGACGATCAACTCCAAGACGCCACCAGCGTCCTCGACGCCTTCCATATCGTCAAGCTCGCTGGCGACGCCCTTGACGAGGTGCGTCGCCGCGTCCAGCAAGACACGACCGGTCACCGCGGGCGCAAAGGTGACCCCCTCTATCAGATCCGCAATCTTTTGCGCGCCTCGCGTGATCGGCTCACGAAGCGTCAAAAGGAACGCCTCCGTGAGGCCTTCACGGCAGATGAGGCGCATATCAGTGTCGAAGTCGCCTACCTTCACCGGGCAAGTCCGAGACGTCTTCCATCAAGACACACCCGCCCAAGGCCAACGCCTGGCCGCTCGTCTCATCGAGAGCCTACCAGCCTGTTCCATCCCCGAGATCGCTCGCCTGGGCCGGACCCTACGCAAGTGGAAGGACGCCTTCTTGGCCTACTTCGATACCGGCGGAGCAAGCAACGGCCCAACAGAAGCCATCAACGGAATCATCGAGCTGGGCAGACGCGCCGCCAGAGGCTACCGCAACCCCACCAACTACAGACTCCGAATGCTCCTCATCGCAGGAGGCCTAGACGCCTCCACCCACACTCAACTCTGAAGAGCCG
>NZ_LT635863.1:0-88585 GCF_900128465.1 Actinomyces bouchesdurhonensis
TCACCAGCCACCAACCCTACCTCGACGCCATCGCCTACGAACTGAACAACTGCCCCAGAGCCACCCTCGGCTACCGCACCCCAACAGAAGCATTCAACGAACTCATTGCTACCACCCATTGACACCGCCAAGTCATCGGTTTCGCGCGCAATCTTCTCTCTACTCCATCTATAAGCATGATATTTATGCTTTCCATTGCTATTTGCATGCGGAGGGATCTTTGCGAAACCGGAGTGAAGATGACTGTTGGATACATCTTCGGTTCTTACTTCACCAGTTTCAGGGTTGAAATAGATGTCAAAAACGAGATTCGGGCGAGTCTCTTCGTTAAAAGCAGAATTAGTGTTGTAAAGCTCATTCTTGACAACAAAGGCACCCTTTTCATCAGTTAGCACCTCGTAGTTGAATCCCTTGTAAGTATCTGGCATAAGTCGTTTGAGCTCCTGGCCCGACGCCTTAAATTCAGGTACGAACGAGGCAGACCGCGCATAACACAGGATATACTCCTTGGTTATAGCCGCTCCAGACTTGGAGATTTGTCGACCCTTGAGATTCGACACCCAAGTAAACGTATTGAGACGATTTGCCTCTCCAAATACTTGGTTGCACAGTGAAACCAAGTTCTCAAGCTCATGATCGTCAATAGAGATGAAAATTGCCCCATCCTGCGCAAGAAGATCGCGAGCTAGTTTCAAACGCGGATACATCATGTTGAGCCAGTTCGAGTGAAAACGGCCAGCTGATTCGGAGTTCGTAGAAAGTTTGCCGTGTTCGTCGGCTTGACCCGCAAGCTCCAAGTATGAGCCAATTGAGTCAGAGTAATCATCGCTGTACACGAAATCATTACCCGTGTTGTAGGGCGGGTCGATGTAGATCATTTTGATCTGCCCGTAGTAGTGCTTCTGCAAGACCTTGAGGACTTCGAGGTTGTCACCCTCGATGAACACGTTTTGGGTGGCGTCCCAATCTACAGAGTTCTCTTTGTCGGGCTTCAGGGTTGCCGTCGTCGGTGTTTGCGCTGCACGGATGGCTTGTGCCTTGCCCGGCCAAGTTAGACCGAATCTCTCACGGGCGTCATCAACATCGACTCCGAGGATGGTTTTAAGCTTCTCGATGTCAACTTTTCCGTCCGCCACGACTTCCGGGAACAGTCGAGCGAGTTTGTTCGCCGCCTCTGTCGTGAAATCGGGTGTTGTGCCCGGAACTTGACTGATCGTATCTGACATGAATTGCTCCGTTGTTTAAACGGCTGAAGTCTTGCCCCACTATCATCGCACACGGTTGTCCCCGCGCGGACAGCCGCGCGGGGACAGCACCATGATCGTTGCTAACGCTAGCTAAGCCAGGTCGGCTGAACGTAGCGGAAGAGAACGACAGTCACGGCTGGCACGCAGGCAAGCAGCAGGGCACCCAGAATGTAGTGCCAGCCAGGAACGGGAAGATGATCGATAAGCCAGGCGCTGACGCTACCCGCGCGACTCGTTGCAAGTCGGCGCTCACAGAACTCTCGAATCATCATGCCAAGAGCAAAGAAGCAGAGCACAGCCGTCACGAGCATCGCCATGAAGACCACTGAGACATAGGGGAAGGCACGCTCAGCACTGAGTAGATCGAAAGCCTCAGCGAACGGTACCAGCTTGTCGTCGCCGGTTGCTTCAGACAGCATTCGACTGAGATCCGGGATCGACAGGCTGGACTTTCCTGTAGACAGGATGAAACACGACCAGTAGGTCGCGTAGGTGGACGTAACCGCCAGAAAGCTCGCGACGATGGAGGAGCGAAGAGGCTTCGACACGCGCCTACTCCGCAAGGATAGGCCTGCAGTCAGCAACGACATCGTCATCAAGAACACGGAAGTGATCACGAGGAGACCCACCAGAATCTCGTAGTACCTCATGAGGAAGATAGCAATGACGACGAAGGCAGCAAAGCCAAGCCCAATCATCAGCCACATGTCCCCATCGCTAGTCTCTCTCCCCCGCTGACTATCGCCGGCGACATTCACGTACACAGAGTTGTCGTCGCCAATATGGGCATAGTTCCCATCTCCAGCAACCGTGATGACATCACCATTTGCAGCCATCACCTGTTGGGTTACGGTGCCTCCTCCTGATGCTGTAGGTTCCGGGGCCACAGAGACATCCGGTACCAATCTCGCCAGAATGATCCCGGAGACAACACCGGACACAACACCGATCACAAGTTCAACAATCCAAGACACGATCTTTCCTTTCTTATCGATCACGTTCTTCATCGACAGCATCTGACTGTCAAGCAGAGAGTATGGGTAGCCATGCACATCTGCGTACACGCGTCAAACACCAGGCTTGTACTCGCTGCTCAGCGAGGAGATACCCACGTCCAAAACCAGGAATTTCACTTCCCTCCGCACATCCGTGCGGTTCTGGGAATGCGGGTGGGAGGATTTGCGTGATCGTTACGCAGCATTCTTAGTATTTCGTGTCGGTTCTACGCGTACCCTTATTAGAAGAGGCGCGCTCCCAAGGGTGGGGTCGCGTCGGAGGACACCTCACCGTGGCGGGCACACACACCATGAAGGTCCCACCCCCATCCGAGCAACCCGTCACCGAGGAAGAAGATCAGGCCTTCCTCACCCCATCATCACGCCGCAAGAAGCGCTCCCTAGCAGCCAGGAGAGCAGCACTACGCCCGTGGGTAATGAGTATCGGACTCACCGTACTGGTGGCTGTGGCAGCTGTTGGTGCCTACACGCTGGCTGCGAGCATCGCCTCGTGGAACGATCATCCCAGCACCGTGGCAACACCCACCGTGCGCCCCGCGCCCATGCCGTCAGCATCGAGCGAACCCGCCATGTCGGGCGGCTACGAGATCGGCCCCGACGGAGTCCTCGGGCGCCCCACCGAGTTCGGTGCAGAAACGTACACAAAGTCGGAGCTACCTGAAGAAGCCAAAGAAAACAGGCTCTTCCGAGTTGAGTGTGAGTGACCGGGTGTTCGTCGGGGGTTGCGGGTAGAGGTCGAGGTCCTTGCTGCTGAGCGGACTTCCACCCATGCCGTCATCACAGAACGCGAGCAGATCCCCACAAGAGCAGGCACCAGGCATCGATACGGATTCGCATTCACAGCCGTTCGCGGATTCCGCCATCAAGTAATTGTGGCAGCCTAGTAGCCCCGCGCCCACTCTCGCAGCGCCGCTTCGACAACCTCGGACGCATTGTCGTATCCGTCGTAGGTCGCACGTAGCATCGCCGCCTCGTACACGTCCTCGTCGATGCGCACCGTGACCTCGACGATCGGCACTCGAGGAGCGACTCGCTCCACCGCGTCCGGCTGCTGCCCCAGCCTCGCCCCGACCGTCAGGCCGTTTTCCTCCGCCCACCGCCGGATTTCGGCGTTCTGTTCCGCCATGCTTGTATCGTCACGCTTCGTCATAGTCATATGTGTACACGAGGGTCGAGCATCCGTCTCACGACACACCCAGCACCCCACTCGTCGTCCACGACCCGGGGACCAGCCACGACCTCGTCAATCCTCGTGCGCCTCGGGCTGGCGCTCGACGTCGCGCACCCACTCGCGCACCGCGGCGCGTAGGCCACCGCCCCCACGTACCCGAGCGCAGCGCCCACGACCAGTCCAACCAGGAGAAAAACAAGTGACATACCCATAGCGCCACGATACGGAGCGCCATGCACATCTGCGTCCAGCACGCGTGCCGGGTGGGTGTCCAACAACCTACCGCCCGAGTGATAAGTCACCTATCCTGGACGTAAAACTCACTGGGGGAGGGGCATGAAGTCCGTCGATCCGCGCACAATGCACGTGCTGATTCACGACGAAAACACGCACCAATGGGAGGACCGTACGTGGAAAATCGCGACAGCCAGACGCGAGCGAGACCGAATCGTCATCACGTACACAACCAGCACGCGCGAATACCACTACGGCGAAGACCGGGCACGCCTCTACGACCAAGTCGAACGTCACGACATTGACGCCCTCGACGAGGTCCGCGTGCGCGGCAAGCGCTGGAACAACGTCGAGTCCCTCTGGACACTCCGCCACCCAGGAAACCCGGACGATCCGCGCTACACGCTGGCGTACCGCACAGCCAACGGGGAACTCACCTTTCGACGCTACAGCACCCCCGAAGTGCGTGTCACGTACGCGACCCCACAGGAGCGGCAGCTCGCCGCCACCCTCAACTACGTCCGCGACGAAGTGCGCGCGCAGGCTCGACGCGCCGGGGCGGCACTCGACCCGAACGCCCGGTACCCCAAATGGGTGTGCGCCACAGGCATACTACCCGAAGCGATCCTCGCCAACGTATGGGAATGGCTCAGGCAGGCGCCGCGAGGGTCCGCGCTCGAAGCGTTCCTCGCAGGCACCTGCTCCACGAAAACGGGCGCGAGCGACCGCCTCATCATGCCCTTCCACTCCAACATCGACCAACGCAACGCTATCCGAGCCGCCCTCACCCGGCAGATCTCGATCATTGAAGGCCCACCCGGCACGGGGAAAACACAGACGATCCTCAACCTGATTGCATCGCTCATCGCGCAAGGCAAAACGGTCGGCGTCGTCGCGGGCGCCAACTCCGCGGTGGATAACGTCGTGGACAAACTGACGGAAGAAGGCTACGGATTCCTGGTAGCCAGCCTCGGCTCCAAGGAACGCATCGATGACTTCCACCGGCGCGAGGGTATCCTCGAGCAGAAGCGCGAGGCCTGGATGCAGACGGCGACACACGCGACGGCGAGAGCACCCGCCCGCGTCGACGAGGCTGGGCTGCACGCCGACGAACAACAGCTTCTCGCCCTATGGCAGGACGCGCGCAACATCCCCCAGCTGCGAGCAGACCTGTCCGCGACCCAACGCGAGCACCGTCTCTTCGACGAAAAAGTACGCGAGAGCCGCCACCCGCTCCCCGATATTTCCCGACTGCCTGTCCTGCGGCGTGGCTCCGACACGATTGCCGACCTACTCGCCCTCGCCCGGTGCGCACCGAAGCCCAAGCACAGCCCCCGAGGAATCGTTGAACGGGTCCGCCGCTACTTCACATACGGATCCTTCAAAGGCGTTGACCTGGCAGACACGGATGTGCAGTCAGCGCTCCAAGCAGCCTTCTATCACGCACGCGAAAGCGAACTGACCCACCGTATCGAGGAAGCGGAGGACAGAGTTGCCCGCCACGGCCTCGACGAGGTGAGTGCACGCTACCGTCGCCGCTCCCGCGAGACCCTGGACGCCGCACTCCAGGAACGTTTCGAACGCCAGCGCCCGACCCGCCTGAGTCCAACCGCGCGACTGAACGAGCAAACAGACATCCTCGTGCGCACCTACCCGGTCATCGCATCCACCTGCTTCTCGATCCGCAACAACCTGGCCGAAGAAACGCTGCTCGACTGGATCATCATCGACGAATCCTCCCAGGTCCTGCTCCCCGAGGGCATGGCCGCGCTCAGCAAAGCACGCAACGCCGTCGTCGTCGGTGACGCCAAACAGATCGGCCCGATCTTTCGGGGGTGGGACGAGAGCACGCGCACGCCTCCCGACAAGCGATTCGACGTGCGATCAGTGTCGCTGCTTGATTCCGTCACAATGATGGCACAGTCCGCGCAGGCACCCAGCACCCTGCTCAAGGAACACTACCGCTGTCACCCGGCGATCATCGAATTCTGCAACCGCATGTACTACGGCGGTCAGCTCATCCCAATGCGCGTGCCCAGCGCACACGCACCTGATCCGCTCGCCATCGTGTACGCGGCACCCGGGAATCACGCGCGGCGCGCCCCGCGCGGCAGCGGCTTCTTCTCGCAGCGGGAAATCGAAATCATCGCCCAGCTGGAGGAGATGCACCTCATACGCGAGGGGATCGGCGCAGACGACAAAGACACGTCCGGCGACTTCGTGCTGGGGATCGTGACCCCGTTCCGGGCTCAGGCGACGAACTTGAACAACCGCATCCTGGCGGATGCTGGGGGCGGAGGCCATGCTCGGTGGCTGGCCGAAACCGCGCATAAGTTCCAGGGGCGCGGCGCGGGCACGGTGGTCCTGTCCACTGTCCTCAACTCTGATGACCGGGCGGGAGCGAGCGGGTTTTATGATGCGGACTCCATGACGAACGTGATCGTTTCGCGTGCGAAAGACCGCCTCATCGTCGTGACCGCGCACGGCGGCGTCCGCCTGAGCCGAAACATCAGGACACTGCTCGATTACATCGAAATGTACGACCCAAGCGCCGTCGTCCAGTCCGACATCGTCTCCATTTTCGATGTCCTCTATAACGCCTACAGCGCGTCGCTCGAACGTTACTCGCGCGCCAAGTGGGCCGACCGTCGGCGCTCGCCCGCCGAGAACATTGCCGACCAATGCCTGCGCGAGGTGCTCGCGCAACCTCAGTACGCTCGTTTCTACTTTCATATCGAGGAGTTCCTCAAAGACATTCTGCCCAATACGCGCCGCCTGAATGAGGAACAGCGCGCCTTCGTGTTCACCGATAGTGCGCTCGATTTCAGCGTGTACTCGCGGGTGACGCACAAGCTGGTCCTCGCGATCGAAGTTGATGGCTGGGCGTATCACGGCAACGATGAGGCCCAGCGCAAGCGCGACGCTCTCAAAGATTCGATCATGGGCGCGTACGGTGTGCCCGTCCTGCGTTTGCCGACGAATGGCTCGGGGGAGGAGCGCCTCATCCGCGAGGCACTCGACAAGCTGCTCTGATCGGTGGTCGGCACCCGGTGATCGGTGGTCGGTGTCCGATTGGTGGGATGTGTGACAGCTGCGTTTGCTGCCCTGTGGTTCTCCTGCATCCGCGTTTGACGAGGTCGGGGTTCGGTTGTGGGGGTGGGTGCACGTTCGTGCGGGTGAGGTGGGAGAATGTCCGACTGTAGTTACAACGTATTCTTATTGTTATGTGTTGTCTCCGCACGTAGTCTTGCGTGATAACAGGGCACACTGTCGACGATGGTGGTGTGCCAGAGGACACCTCGTTGTGGAGGTTGAGAGGCCATGATGGTTCCACCCCTCTCGGAGCGTCCCGTCACCGACGAAGACGAGGAACAGTTCCGAGCCGAATCCGCCCCCCGCAAGTACACGCTGCGTCGGCGGTGGGCTGACTACCGCGCCGAGGTCAAAGCGCGGCGCCCCAAGGGCGCGCGGGCCCGCGCACGGGCGTGGCTGCATGTCGAGCCGTTCTATTGGGGGATGCGCGTGGTCTACGTGGCCCTCGCCGCGGGCGCGGTCTTCGCCGTGTACATCAACGGGGTCGCCGAGGGCTGGTGGCCAGCATGGGGCGAAAGGCCAACCGTCGCAGCCACCACCACCCCGCCCATCAACCCCGCACCCACTGCCTCGGCCACGGCCTCCACCGAGGCGGCGATGTCCGGCGGCTACCAAATCGGCCCCGACGGCGTCCTCGTACGCCCCGCCGAACACGCAGCATCCACCTACACCAAACCAGAACTACCCGAGGAGGCCAAAGAGAACACCGAAAGAGGAGCAGAACTCGCAGCCGAGCACTACCACGCGCTCCTCACCTATGCCTGGAATACAGGTGATACGTATCCCCTCGAAGACATGTCCGAAGATGGAGATGATCTGAGGGACTTCTATATCAGTGCAATTCACGAACTATACGATCATGGTTGGGCGTACGACGTGACATCAAAGGTGACAAGTATCGTTTCCGTTGAGCCTATTACGGAAGGGAAACTTGGAGCTCAGGCGAACACCGTCGCAGTGGTATTCGGCGTGACTTCAAGCAATGGGGTCAGATGCGTTGGACAGAAAACTAGCGTCGAGAGCAATGAGTACAATTCGACCTTCGCATACTATGTAACCTGGAAGAATGAGCAATGGGTCATTACTGGCGGGAGTATGGCTCGTGAAGACTAGCAGTAGGACGCGGTTGACGTGTTCATTTCTGGCAGGATTTCTTACTCTTTGCGCAAATGCAAACTCTGCTATGGCAGCAGACATTTTTGCGCCGCCAAGTGCGGGCTGTGACAATCTCATGGGACAAAGTACGAATCTTTGCGTTCAGGGGAATCGAGACACTCTTGGCGTTTATTTGCAAGAAGCGGTCGATGCTCACTCGTCTGGGCAATCGTCGAGTGTTGGTTCGTCGTCTGTGGATGCTCAGCGTAGTCAAAAGACGGCTGATTCTGTGCCTGATCCTCGTGCATTGGCGTATGAGGAGTGGGCGCGATGCAAGGCGTCAGCTCCAGGAACGGGACCTAAGGGCAACGCTGCCTCCAGTACGAACTACGACGACGCGTGTCCTCTCCCTCCAGCAGCACAGCACGGCAACGACCACGACCAAGATCCCGGTCGGCAGCCCACGACGGAAGAGATTCTTTACGCGGCGGCGGCCATCATCCACGCTGACGGGGCCGGAATCCATAAACTTCCCCCCGACGTGTCATATACGAACAGATTCATCCCCACGATCGTCTCGGTCACGAACCCTACCCAGACCCACGTGATTAATCTGTTGGAACGCGATATTCCGATCACGTTGACGGCGACGAACTATGAGTATTCCTGGGGCGATGGGACCCCCAACACGGTGACCACCTCCCCGGGCCTGGCGTGGGAGAAGGGCATTGACCCGAACAATGACCCGCGTCTCATCCGCCACTACTACACCCCACCCCAAGGCTGGCGCTCCATGCTCGATGGCCCCTACCCCCACGAAAACCGAGAAATCACCCTCACCACCACCTGGAGCGGCACAGCTACGAACCCTTTCACGGGGGAGACCCAGACGATCAACGGCCTGGTCACCACCACCGAAACAACAGGCCCCTTCCCCCTATCCCACCTCGTCATCAACAACACCGACACCTGGGAAGAAAAACAAGGACACTAACCAACACCAGTGTTTCACGAGGTGCGCCCCGTGAAACACCAGCTCAGAAACAACACGAGAAACAACACGCGACGCAGGCACAGCAAAGGAGCACACGCCATGATGGTTCCACCCCTCTCACAGCGTCCCGTCACCGACGAAGACGAGGAACAGTTCCGAGCCGAATCCGCCCCCCGCAAGTACACGCTGCGCCAAAGGTGGGCCAACCACCGGGCGCAGGCACGACGCAATCGGCCTGCGGGAGTGAAGGCTCGGGTGCGAGCGTGGATGGACGCCGACATCGTGGACTGGGGCATCCNTGGCGTGGGAGAAGGGCATTGACCCGAACAATGACCCGCGTCTCATCCGCCACTACTACACCCCGCCCCAAGGCTGGCGCTCCATGCTCGATGGCCCCTACCCCCACGAAAACCGAGAAATCACCCTCACCACCACCTGGAGCGGCACGGCCACCAATCCTTTCACGGGGGAGACCCAGACGATTAACGGCCTGGTCACCACCACCGAAACAACAGGACTCTTCCCCCTATCCCACCTCGTCATCAACAACACCGACACCTGGGAAGAAAAACAAGGCCACTAACCAACACCAGTGTTTCACGAGGCGCGCCCCATGAAACACCGGCTCACCGCCAACACGAGAAACAACACGCGACGCAGGCACAGCAAAGGAGCACACGCCATGATGGTCCCACCCCTCTCGGAGCGTCCCGTCACCGACGAAGACGAGGAACAATTCCGCCGCGAGTCGGCGCCGCGTAAGTACACGCTGCGTCGGCGGTGGGCTGACTACCGCGCCGAGGTCAAAGCGCGACGCCCCAAGGGCGCGCGGGCCCGCGCACGTGCGTGGCTGCACGTTGAGCCGTTCTATTGGGGGATGCGCGTGGTCTACGTGGCCCTCTTCGCGGGCGCGGTTTTCGCCGTGTACATCAACGGGGTCGCCGAGGGCTGGTGGCCGGCCTGGGGCGAAAGGCCAACCGTCGCAGCCACCACCACCCCGCCCATCAACCCCGCACCCACTGCCTCGGCCACAGCCCCCACCGAGGCGGCGATGTCCGGCGGCTACCAAATCGGCCCAGACGGCATCCTCGTACGCCCCGCCGAACACGCAGCATCCACCTACACCAAACCCGAACTACCCGAGGAGGCCAAAGAGAACACAGAAAGAGGAGCAGAAGCAGCTGCCGAATACTATCTTGCCGTGGCTACCTATGCCTGGAACACGGGTGATACTGCCTACCTTACCGAGCTTTCAGATCCTGAGAGCGGTTTTGCGCGCTCTCTCATTCAGAAGATTAATAATGACTATGTCAACGGGTGGACATTCGGGCATACGCTCACAATTGAGCATGTCTACATTCTTGAGTCAGTTCCCACCAATGGCGCTGATGTGACTGAGCATACTATTGGGATGAAATTCAGTGCGCGAGCCGTGGATGGTACTAAGTGTATTGGTCAGAAGATCGTGACTAGGAATGATGAGTATCAAACAACTATATCTATTTTGATGACGTGGAGAGACGGTCATTGGATTCAGACGCAGGGAAGGGCTGAAAGTCGTGAAAACTGAGCAAAAATGTCGCAACATGTTGGCTGTTGTGATGGTCTCATTCATGTGTTGTGGTGGTATCGTCCCGGCAGCTATTGCTCATGAGTGGGATGGAATAGGTAATGATTCTGGCTATTCGAACCATGAATGGGATCATCTCGCAGAAACAGACGGAGCTGACGGAGTGAAGGTAACTAATGACGAAAGGTGGGGTGGAGTATCGTCTGCGAATCCTTCAACTAACGCCCAGCAAACGACACTCAGAGACGATGTAGCGCATTACTCAAACGAAACAGAGCCGAGCTCTGATGCGCAGACGTTTATGTCCGGGCGTATCTGCGACGGGCAGGCGCATATGATGGAGATGCCGGATGGGAGGAGCGTTCCGTACGCGTGCACTCCCATGTTCCAGGGGGATAGTGCGCCCGCAGCTCCTCAACAGGTGCCGACGACTAGGGAGCTTTTGTACCACGCTGCGACCGTTGTGCGAGCTGATGGTGCGGGTTTGCGTAAGCGGCCCGACGGTGTGTCGTACACGAACCGGTTCGTCCCCACGATCGTCTCGGTCACCTCCCCTGCTCAGACCCACGTCATTAATCTGCTGGGCCGCGATATTACGATCACGTTGACCGCCACGAACTATGAGTATTCCTGGGGCGATGGGACCCCCAACACGGTGACCACCTCCCCGGGCCTGGCGTGGGAGCAGGGCATTGACCCGAACAATGACCCGCGTCTTATCCGCCACTACTACACACCGCCCCAAGGCTGGCGCTCCATGCTCGATGGCCCCTACCCCCACGAAAACCGAGAAATCACCCTCACCACCACCTGGAGCGGCACGGCCACGAATCCTTTCACGGGGGAGACCCAGACGATCAACGGCCTGGTCACCACCACCGAAACAACAGGCCCCTTCCCCCTATCCCACCTCGTCATCAACAACACCGACACCTGGGAAGAAAAACAAGGACACTAACGGAAGCTTGACGGTGAACCGCGCTACAATCTGCCGCCTCGAATGCGTGAAACACGCGTGAAACAGACGAAGGAGGGCGAGAACGAAACCGCGTGGCCAGGCGACGGCAGCTGAAAGTGCCAGGCGCGCCTATGCGATCACCATGGCTGCCGTACCCGCACACATCAGCACGAGACCACCCAAGTAACGGCGCGTGAAACGCTCGTGAAACATCATGGCGGAGAAGACAACAGTCACCAGGATCGACAGCTTGTCGATGGGCACCACCACGGAGGCTGGCCCCTCTTTCAACGCATGGTAATAGGCAAGCCACGACGCACACGTAGCAGCACCCGAAGCCACAATGAAGGCCAGCTCGCGCACGGGGATCACCCCAACTTCACGAATGCGCCCCTGCCCAACCACTATCACCCACGCCATCGCCAGAACAACGAGCGTGCGCACCGCCGTCCCCAGCGTCGGATCAACCCCCGAAATCCCGACCTTTCCGAGAATCGACGTGAGCGCCGCGAACAGAGCGGACGCGAGCGCGTACACCAGCCAGCTGCCACCCCCGCGCAGCGCACGAGGCAGGCCCGACAGGTCGGAAGGCTCGACCATGAGGAGCGTTCCCACCGTGATCGCCATGATCCCGGCCGCCCCCCACGCGCTCACCGGCTCGCCCAGCAGGACCAGCGCCAGGACGATCGCAAGCACCGTCGACAGCTTGTCGATGGGAGCCACCCGAGACACGTTCCCCCGCGCCAGCGCCGCGAAGTAGCACAGCCACGAGGCGCCGGTCGCCAACCCGGACAACACCAAGAAAACCAGCGAGCGCCCATCAATGAAAGCGACACCGGAGGCTGTGCCGGTCAGCGCCGCCATGCCCCACGCCCCCGCGACCACCACAACCGTGCGCAGCGCCGTCGCGACCGTCGAGTTCGTCGTCGCGACCCCGGCCTTTGCCAGGACGGCAGTCAGCCCTGCGAACAGGGCTGACAGGGAGGCAGCGAGAATCCACATACGACCAGAGTATGTCCGTTCCCGACGTCCTCGCACCCGAGCAAAATGACGGTGTGTCATGCGTGCAAAATCGAAGAAAAAGTAGGTTATAGTTGTCGCGTATCCGGGCCTCGTGGTGAGGTGACAACGGAGTGTAAAGGAACGACATGTGGGGCAGTCCCAACAAACCGGGCTCTCATGGTGAAAACGTTGGAAATGGGGGAGAGCTGCAGCGTGAAACAAGTGGTGGGGAGTTGACGGCAGCTCAACGGAGCGAGGCTGAACAGCATGCGGTCGAATTCCTGAAGAAGGTCGTGCGCGTGCCCGGCGTGCGCATCAATCGCGACGACTTCCTGCGCCAGGAACTGCGTGAGCGTGGCGTGCCCGAAGAAGTGATTCGGAGGGCGATCGATACCAACCCTGCCTTTGCTGGCATCCCGCTAGCTGAACTCGATAGGCTGGCTGAGCAAGTTATCTCCTACGAGACAAACAAGTCCGCAGCAATATCCTTTGCTGCGGGAATTCCCGGTGGATTTGCGATGCTCGGGACGATCCCTGCTGATGTTACGCAGTACTACGTGCATGCTTTCAGGATCGTGCAGAAGCTTGCATACCTCTACGGATGGCGTGAATTACTCGGAGCGAAGGAAGAGGTGGACGAGGAGACGATTGGTATCATCGCCATTTTCTTTGGCGTGATGCTCGACGTTGAAGAGGCAGCTATGTCTCTTTCCTCTTTCGCCAGTTCGACTGTGATGGACACAGTCAAAAAGCAAGTGACCAAGCAGTTCCTGATGAAGACCTCGTGGTATCGGGCTGTCAAAAAGACCCTGCAAATGATCGGCGTCAATCTGACCAAGAAGGCCTTCACTCAGGGATTCTCGAAGGTGCTCCCCGTCATTGGCGGCGTTGTGTCGAGCGGCTTGACTTATATGTCGCTTCAGTCGCAGTCATCTCGACTGAAGAAGCATCTGCGCGAGCTACCTCCTCCCGCAATTGAGGTCGAGATGTGGAAGCGGGCCATCACGACAGCGAACTCTGTTGAACAAGAACAGAGCATCGTGGGCGCTACTGATGCGGCTTTCCAAGGGAGAGTTGGGATTGCTGCGGTTGGTGTGGTGAGCGCAGCATCGGGTGTCACCAGCGGTGTCAAGGGCCTCTTCGGGCGCCGCAAGTAACGACATCACCAACGAGGCCGGGACCGCGCTCAGCGTGACGCTTAGCCACGGCCTCGTCCCGGACGTGTTTAACGCACCACTGTTTACACGACTCGCCCGCCCCGAGGAGGGCAAACCTGCCACCATATGCGGGTGAGCGACACGAAACAGATGCCCCTGCACTCCTCGACGCAAGAGGCAGGGCCCCTGATGCTGCAGGCCTTCGCGTGGGACATGACCCCCGACGCGAGCCACTGGCGCTACCTCGCCCAGCACGCGCAAGCGATCGCGGACCTGGGCGTCACCATCATCTGGCTACCGCCCGCCTACAAAGGAGACTTCGGCCTCGACGACGTCGGCTACGGCGTCTACGACCTGTACGACCTGGGCGAGTTCGACCAGAAGGGCACGATCCCCACGAAGTACGGCACGAGGGACGAATACCTGGCCGCCATCGACGCCCTGCACGAGGCGGGCATCGCCGTGTGTGCCGACATCGTCCTCAACCACCGCATGGGCGCGGACGCGACCCAAACCGTGCGCGCCACCCCGATCAACCCGCAGGACCGCCACCAGGCCCTCGGCGACCCCGAAACGATCCAAGCGTGGACCCGCTTCACGTTCCCGGGGCGCGGCGGCGCCTACTCGGACTTCACGTGGGACTGGACGTGCTTCCACGGCATCGACTGGGATGAAGCCACGCAACGCAAGGGCCTGTGGCTCTTCGAAGGCAAGCACTGGAACGAGTCCGTCAACACCGAGTTCGGCAACTTCGACTACCTCATGGGCTGCGACGTGCACGTCACCGATCCGCGCGTCAGCGACGAGCTGGACCGCTGGGGCCGCTGGTACGTTGAAACAACCGGCGTCGACGCGCTACGCTTGGACGCCGTCAAACACGTCGGCTCTGACTTCTACGCGCGCTGGCTCGAAGACCTGCGTACCTCCACGGGCCGCCTGCTGCCCGCCGTCGGCGAATACTGGAGCGGCGACGTGCGCGAACTCGAAGCCTACCTGCACGAAGTCCCCAACGCCATGCTCTTCGACGTGCCCCTGCACTACCACCTGCACCAGGCCTCGGTCTCGGACGGAAACGTCGACCTGTCGCGCCTGTGGGAGGGCACGCTCACGGCGTCGATCCCCGAACTGTCCGTCACCTTCGTCGAAAACCACGACACGCAGCCCGGACAATCCCTGGCCTCAACGGTCGCCTCCTGGTTCAAAGCCGCCGCCTACGCGCTCATCCTCCTCAACGAGGCCGGGGTGCCCTGCGTCTTCTGGGGCGACCTCCTGGGCACCCCCGAGACCGGCGACCTGCCCGCCGTGCGTGAGCTCCCGATCCTCATGGGCGTGCGCTTCCGCGCCGCGATCGGCCCCCAGCACAGCGCCTTTGACGACCCGGACGTCGTCGGTTTTGCCCGCGAAGGCAGGGCGGACGTGCCCGGCACCGGCTGCGCCGTCATCCTCTCCGACCGCCGCGCCGCCGAGAAAACCCTGTACGTGGGCGCCCACCACGCGGGCGAAGAATGGGAATGCCTCATCGGCGGCCACCCGCCCGTGCTCGTCGCCGACGATGGGACACTCACGGGGGCCGTCAGCGACGGAGGCCTGAGCGTCTACGTCCCGCGAATCTGAACGTCTACGTGCCGCGCATCCCAGCGTTAGGGAACCCCGGCCTCGTCGATGTGACCGGGCCAAGGGTTCGTGACAGTGCGAGCCGACGCGGCACGCGCTCTACTCGCTCGTGCCGCCGAGAGCGGGGATACGCTCAATCTCCTCTTTGAAGAAGGTCTCCGCAGCAGAAATGAAACGCTCAAGACTAATGTCGAGCTGCGCGTCGGTCAAGCCCATGCGCGCGGTCACAAACTGCTCCGCGCACAGGCGCTGGGTACCGTCATCAAGCGATGACACGTAGGCCTTAGGCCAGGTGGTAACACTGTTCCAGTCGTTACACGCCTGAAGCAAACGCGGGCGAAGGTCCATCGACACTTCCTCACGTACAGCACCCCACATACTCACGTCCGTGCCCTCGTTAACAACCGAGAATATGTAGAACCCGTTGCGAAAACCGGTGTGCAGACGGCTGCCGTTGATCTCGTAGGCATAGTCGTTGCGCTTGAAAAAGTCTGTGATCCTCTCAATCGTCACCGGTCGGACGATCCTGCGGCGATCAAGTGCCCGCTTGCACTGGTCAATGAGTTCCGGCGCGTGCTCATTACCGGGGTCCATCGCGATGCACTGCTCGAGGTAAGTGAGCGCGCTCTCTTCCTCATCCAGCCAGTACAGTGCGCAGCCGATGCGGTAGTACCAGACCGGGTCGGCCATCCCCTCCGCTTCAATGCCTCGCAACAGATCAACAGCGTGCGAGATGTGCTCGCGAAAAGAATCCATGTAAGGCTGCGCATAGTTAATGTAAGCGCGCGCGAGAAGGCCTGTCAGCTCGTAGTCAATCGACTCCGGCGGTTGGCGTTCAATGAGCGCAATGATCTTCTGATGTTCGTTCTCTTCGTGCAAATCATTAATTTGCGCGATGAGTTCTGAGCGCGATTCCACGGATGTTCCTCCATCGTGAGGCCACAAATATTGACGCGAACCTAAGCATAACAGGGGTGAACGCAGACACGAGCCGCGTCAATGCTCGTCGCTGTGTAGGGTTACATCGTGAACGAAACCGGCATGAATGACAGCCCGATGAGCAACGAGTCGCGTGCGCGCATGAGCGCCGACGACGCAGCCCAGTGGGAGGAAATTCAACAGTGGAAAGCTGCGCAGGTCCGCCCGACGCGCCCGCGCGTCATTTCCCAGCGGATCCGTTCAACAGCGCTGGCGCCCCTGGGGAAGGTGGCGGCTGTCGCACGTAAGGTTCCCGGTGGGGATGCGATCACTCGGGCGGTTTCGTCTGCCGCGTTGGGCCTGGTGGACCTGGCAGCATCTGCGTCCGAGGCGTCGGTGCGTCGCAGGCGCATCCTGAAGGCGTACCGTTCGGCCGGTTATCGCGTTGAGCGTGTGACGGACATTCGCAGCCTGAGCCTCGCGCAGATTCGTGCCATCAAGCCTCGTCTGAACCTCGCCTACTCGGGTAGCGCAGCCGCTGAGGGCGCGGTTAGTGGCGTGTTCGCGTCGGGCGGTTCAGCTGCTGCTCTCCTCGGCATGGGCGTGGCTTCAGCTCCCGGAGTTGGCGTCACGACCTCCGCGATTGCTCTCGACATCGTCACGTTTTTAGCTGCGGCAACGCGTCTCGTGTCTCACACGGCCGCCTATTACGGCTACGACACCGTTGACCCAGCAGAAAACCTCTTTTCGACGATGGTTCTCTCCCAAGCGATCGACCCGGAGGGGGCGGGACGTGAATTTGTCCTGGAGAAGCAAGCGACGATGCTTGCGTTCAATAAGGTGATGCGTGACCTCGCTAAGCGCGGACCCATGGATTCCGTGGGAAACAGCGCGATTGCCGCCGCGTTGAACTCTTTGTTCTCGGCGTTGGGTGCTCGTCTGGTCGGCAGGAAGCTCGCGCAGATCGTCCCGGTTGCAGGCATCATCGTGGGCGCTGGTCTGAACGCTTCCCTCATGCGCACCATCGGCGACACAGCCGACCACCTGTATCGCGAGCGTTTCCTCGTCGAACGCTACGGGCACATTGACGAGGCCGGGGATACTCCCTCGGGCACCGTGAGCGTCACGCTGGCCGACGACATCAGAGCCGACATTGCCCGCTACGTGGAACTCGCGCAGGCCGAGGGGCGGTCGCGTTAGCGACTGCCCCTCGGCTTTGTTGAGGTGGCCGGTTGAGTTAGCCGCGCGAATTCCAGTTTTGCCAGCCGTTCCAGTCGTCGTCTTGAGCGTCGACAGCGATGATTGGCACGCGTGTGGCTGCGTCGCGTTCGTCCACCTCCGGAAGGGTCGGCTTAGTTTCCTCGTCGCGTTCCTTCTTGGAGTGCCTGGACCAGGGCCAGCGGCGGCGGCGCTTCGTTTCGTGTCCCTGCTCGCGGCGCGCTTCATCGTTCCATGAGAACTCCGTATTCCAGTTTTCCTGGAACGCGGCGGGCATGGGCGGGGCCTGCGGCGGCATCGCTGCGGGGGAAGCGACCTGCTGCGCTTCCTGTGGGGGTGCGATCACGGAATCGAAGTCCTGCAGCTGGGATACAGCGTAATGACCAGCGGGTTCCGTCTCGGTCGCCGGGGCTTCCACGGGTGCGATCGTGTCACTATCCATCTGCTGCTCGGGAACCCGATCGCTGGCCTGGGGCGCATCCCAGTTGAAAGCTGAGAACGTGGGGATCTGCGGCATCTGCGCGGTCGTCGGTTCCGGGTCTTCGACCGGCATCGAGTACGAGGCCTGGGCCGGTTCTGGCTGGCTTGCGACGGTCGGCTCGGGTGCGGGTTGCGGAGCAGCGTACGGCTCCGGCTCGGGTTGCGGAGCAGCGTACGGCTCCGGCTCGGGCTGCGGAGCGACATGCGGCTCGGGCTCGGGCGTGACGATCGGCTCGGGTGCGGGCTGCGGAGCGACATACGGCTCCGGCTCGGGCTGCGGAGCAGCGTACGGTTCCGGCTCGGGTTCGGGTTCTGGCACGATGAATGGCTCTGGTTCCGGCTCGGGCTCGGGCGCGATGGTCGGCTCCGGTGCGGGCGTGACGGTCGGCTCGGGCGCGGGGTGCGGAGCAGCGTACGGCTCCGGTTCGGGTTGCGGAGCGACATACGGCTCGGGTGCGGGTTGCGGAGCGACATACGGCTCGGGTGCGGGTTGCGGAGCAACGTACGGCTCGGGTGCGGGCTGCGGAACGACATACGGCTCCGGCTCGGGTTGCGGAGCAGCGTACGGCTCGGGTGCGGGTTGCGGAGCAGCGTACGGCTCCGGCTCGGGTTGCGGAGCAGCGTACGGTTCCGGCTCGGGTTCTGGCGTGACGGTCGGCTCGGGTGCGGGTTGCGGAGCAGCGTACGGCTCCGGTTCGGGCGCTATGACTGGCTCGGTCTTCGGGATGGTGACCGGTTTAAGTGTCGGGACGGGGATTGACACGGGGGCTTCAGTCGCCTCGGGTGCGGGTTGCGGAGCGACATACGGCTCCGGCTCGGGTTCTGGCGTGACGGTCGGCTCGGGTGCGGGCTGCGGAACGACATACGGCTCCGGCTCGGGTTGCGGAGCAGCGTACGGCTCCGGCTCGGGTTCTGGCGTGACGGTCGGCTCGGGTGCGGGTTGCGGAGCGACATACGGCTCCGGCTCGGGTTGCGGAGCAACGTACGGCTCCGGTTCGGGCGCTATGACTGGCTCGGTCTTCGGGATGGTGACCGGTTTAAGTGTCGGGACGGGGATTGACACGGGGGCTTCAGTCGCCTCGGGTGCGGGCTGCGGAGCAGTGTACGGCTCCGGCTCGTGCGTGACGGTCGGCTCGGGCTCGGGCGTGACGATCCGCTCCGGCTCGGGCTGTGGAGCAGCGTACGGCTCCGGTTCGGGTTCTGGCGCGATGAATGGCTCTGGTTCCGGCTCTGGTGCGGGTTGCGGAGCAGCGTACGGCTCCGGTTCGGGTTCTGGCGCGATGAATGGCTCTGGTTCCGGCTCTGGTGCGGGTTGCGGAGCAGCGTACGGCTCCGGCTCGGGCTGCGGAGCGACATACGGCTCGGGTGCGGGTTGCGGAGCAGCGTACGGCTCGGGTTCGGGCGTGACGGTCGGCTCCGGTTCGGGCGCTATGACTGGCTCGGTCTTCGGGATGGTGACCGGTTTAAGTGTCGGGACGGGGATTGACACGGGGGCTTCAGTCGCCTCGGGTGCGGGCTGCGGAGCAGCGTACGGCTCCGGTTCGGGCTGCGGAGCGACATACGGCTCGGGTTCGGGTTCTGGCGCGATGAANTTGTGAGTCTGTGCGTGGTCCCTTGATCTGTCACGGTGGGGCGTGGGCAGGTCGTTTGCGGCGACGGTATCCACCGTGCCAGGCCACCGGCGCGCCACCGGCTGCGCCAGTGGCTGCGCTACCGGCGGTGCTACGAGTGGTAGCGCATGACTCCCGCCCGGTGAGTTTTCCATGAATGTCGCATGCAATTCCCCCGACACTGTGTCGCGCCGCGCGTCCATATCGTTGGAATTGCAACGTTTGTAGATACTGTTGAAAGTTCACCCAATCGAATTGCATGCGAAACTGCTGTGAGCGCGCTAGCTGCCTGCGTTCCTCGCCGCGCGCGTGGACCCGTGCGTGACTTGCCTGCCGATGACTGCGCCACCAAATGGGGGGAATTGCACCATTAGGGGCGCGACACGCCGGCGACACGCCGAAGGGAGGCTTCTAATGCTGCAAAACCCCCACCATTACCCCTGGTGTCATGCTCCCTCACCGGTGCAGGACTNTTGCGGAGCAGCGTACGGCTCGGGCTCGGGCGTGACGATCGGCTCGGGTGCGGGTTGCGGAGCAGCGTACGGCTCGGGTGCGGGTTGCGGAGCAGCGTACGGCTCGGGTTCGGGCGTGACGGTCGGCTCCGGTTCGGGCTCGGGCGCGACGGTCGGTTCGTGCGGAGGGAGCGGAATAGCATCGGACACAACAACCGGCTCAGGCCCAGGAACATTGAGAGCTTCGGACCCGGGGAAGGGAATGGTTTCGCTGTCAGGGAACCCATGGGCTGCAGGCTCGGAAGCCGACACAATCTCGGTCCTGGAAACGACAATCTGTTCCTGCCTGGGTGCCGAGAAGGTCGCCTGAGGACTATCGAAGCTGTTCTCGCTGGACGCGTGAGGGAGGACATCGAAAGGACGCGAGGATGCGTGGGTACCCCCTGGGGGCGGGAAGGCAGCCCGGATTTGGTTCGCAGAGGGAGGACCCCACGGTGCATTGGGCTGAGGTGGTGTCACAGAACCCGAGCGACGAGTAGACCCAGCTGGCGCACCCAATGGACGCACCTGCATTCCCTGCGGGGGCTGCATCGGCATACCCTGCGGAGGACGCAAGGGCATCCCCTCCGGCGGGCGCATCTGCCCCGGTGCGACCGCATTCGGCGCTTGCGTGGTCCCCTGGACAGGGCGTTCAGGGAATACCGCCGGGCGGTGACCGCCACGAGAACGCTTCCGCCGGGGCTGCTTCATCGGCTGAAGCACAGCATCGGGTGTCGGTTGAGAAGACGCGGGGCGCGATCGCGGTACCCATACGAAGCCGGTTTCGCGAGGAGTTAGATGAGCGGTGGGAGCGTCCGTGCCGGGAGCAGAAAAACGTGATCCGTCAGCAGACGAACCTCCTTGATTCGTGGAAGCAGGAGGCGTGGGAAATGAGGGGGGTTCGATTCCGTTGCGCCGGGATTCTGGGGAAGGGGTATTGGGCTGCAAGGGGTCCTCGATTTCGATACGTCGGGAATCTTCGGTGGGGACGTGAGGCCGTGAGTGACATCCACTCTCGTTACTCATGGGGTCTTCAGAAAGTGAAGGAGGTGTGCAGTAAGGCTCATAGTCGGTACGCCACAGTAGAGGAGAGGGCCGTGCATGAACGAGTGACGCAGCTCCTTCCATACTGGGGGAAGACGAAGGATGCTCGGCATCTTTTGATGTCGCCTTGGCGTTAGGTCCGCCCCCTGGCTCAACCGAAGGCTCTGCTCGCGGCTCGGCGCTCAGCTCGGCCTGCGCCTCGTCCTTCGGCTTAGCCTTCTCCTCAGACTTCTTCGCCCGCACGGCGTAGACAGCGAAAACAGCGACCAACACGACGACAATCAAACTGACGATGAGTCCGATCAAAAGTCCGAGCGACGGACCAGCCGAGGCAGCCGTGTCGGGGTTCTGTGTCGAAGTATCACCGTTGGTACCCGGCAGGGGGGTGGCGCCCCACGGATTCTTCAATGCGTGGGACGAGCCTGCACTGGAGCGGTCACCGCCGGCGGCCAACGTCCCTCGGACTGTGATGACGTCAGGTACGGAACGATCCCACGTGACAACGGTGAACGACCTGTTTTCGTAAGCCATCGCAGAACTGGCAGCACCAGCAGTCGAAGACAACACGTCCCCCTCGACGCTGAGCGATACAGATGTCGTCGTGAGGGAATCCCCGAACGTCTTGCGGTACTCAGTCAGGGTGTGATCTGTGCGTGCTGTCAGAACATACTCGCCAGTGTCGTTGATAGTGAACTCGGATTCATCCTCCGCTCGCGTGTACATGAGCTGCATGTGGCAGATACTGACGCCGTTGCGCACGACAAACTCGACGCGGTGGTCGGTGGAGTTGCCCTCATAGGGGGTGCATACTGAGTCAGTCATGACCCCCGAGGTATCAGTGATGGTCAGCGTATCGACGAGCTGACCATCCTTAGTGAGGACGAAAGCCTCCGACAGCGTCAATGCGTCAGCGGCGTAGGACCCTAACGGCAGGGTCGCCACGCTGAGCAGTGCCCCGAGCACGACGCACAAGGCGCGAAAGAGACGCATCCATCCTCCTGATATGAGTCACTCGATTATCGTCCGTTCGCACATGCAAAGCAAAGAGGGGTCCCAAGTCTGGATTTGCCTGACCGTTCGTCAAACAAAACGCGTGAATATGTCAAAGAAAAATCCCCTTCACTGACAAGGTGAGATGCAGGTGTATCGCGTAGTATGACAACTGCCTACCTGTGGTCAAGTTTTCGACCTTGTTGGGAGGTGTACTCTGATATAACAGTGGAGGATTACCGTGAAGTGCCGCCCTGCAACCAGCGCAGATGTTGCTGAAATGACGCGGATTATCACCGAGGGGTTTCTCGATTATCCGTTCCATGTCATGCTCAAACCCTATCTCTACCGGTCGGAGCGTTACCCTCAATGCCTCTCAGTGCTCAATCAGATGTTTGTCAAAGCCTATATAGCGAGCAGAAATGCCCTTGTTGTCGAGGAGAATGGGCACGTCATCGCGGTAGCACTCATGCATGATCGAAAGGTCGGTTTCTGGCGTAATTTCTTCAGCGGTGGTCTGTGTCTCTTCCGCTATGCAAGTCCTCGACTCATCGCGGACCTCACTCAGGTTGCGGATCAAGGTGACCAGGTTGCCATCGATAACGGAGACTTTGACTGGTACCTCGAGATCCTGTCAGTCGATCGACGTATGCATGGTCGAGGCGTGGGGAGGTGGCTTGTCGCCAAAGTCCTGCCGGACTTTGTGGCAAAGCGTGGGGGCCGAGCCTATGGGTTCGTGACATCGACGGAAGCTAACGCGCGTTTCTATGCGAACGGCGGTTGCGAAATGCTCGATCTTGTTGAGGTTCGAATGAGGGAACAAACCTGTCCGATCTGGGCTTTCCAGCGCCGAGCCGAACTGCTCGACACCTGAGGGGATTTCGCCCCCAGTGCTCGCTAGCTGACGGTTGTCAGAACTCGCGTCGACGGTCGAATTATGGTGTGACATCGTGCACATAATGTGCGAGTGGTGGGGTCGAAGGCGCGATCCTCGTAGTTAGAAGCTGAGCGATTGATAGAGTCATGTGTAAGCCTGCCAAGCGTGCGACGCGTAGGTGCCAATACCTGAGATGCGTGTCGAGCATCCATTGACCTATAGACTCTGATTTGCCCCCATTTCTTAAGCATGGGATTAGGAATCCGAGGAGTGAGCGTTGCAGCATTATGAGCGCTTCACAGTTGGGGTGCACAGTGGTGCTGGCATGGGGTAGGGGCCTGCCAGATGACGTGCGCGTGGGCGAGCCCGCTAGTGTGCACAGGCCCAGGGGCTGGTGCAGGATCACGGGATGGTGGTGCTGTGTTTGTCACGGTGACTGCGGCGGGATCCTGAGAGTGTGTCTCACTAGCATCGTTCAAGGCCTGTGGCCTTTCGAAACAATTGGGTTAAGGGACAAAGCGTGTTGGTTGTGTGGTGACTTTTCGGCTTGTTGGTGCAGGAAAGTTGGTGTTGGAGGTGGTTGTTAAATTGTGAGTCTGTGCGTGGTCCCTTGATCTGTCACGGTGGGGCGTGGGCAGGTCGTTTGCGGCGACGGTATCCACCGTGCCAGGCCACCGGCGCGCCACCGGCTGCGCCAGTGGCTGCGCTACCGGCGGTGCTACGAGTGGTAGCGCATGACTCCCGCCCGGTGAGTTTTCCATGAATGTCGCATGCAATTCCCCCGACACTGTGTCGCGCCGCGCGTCCATATCGTTGGAATTGCAACGTTTGTAGATACTGTTGAAAGTTCACCCAATCGAATTGCATGCGAAACTGCTGTGAGCGCGCTAGCTGCCTGCGTTCCTCGCCGCGCGCGTGGACCCGTGCGTGACTTGCCTGCCGATGACTGCGCCACCAAATGGGGGGAATTGCACCATTAGGGGCGCGACACGCCGGCGACACGCCGAAGGGAGGCTTCTAATGCTGCAAAACCCCCACCATTACCCCTGGTGTCATGCTCCCTCACCGGTGCAGGACTGCCCGGCGGGCGCCGATAAACGCCTGTGGGAAGTCGCCGGCAATGACAAGGGGACGACAGGCGGCCAGCTCCCAGGCGACGCTTGTTGCCGATGGGGCGTTACACCCGATCGGGAAGATTCAACCCCAACTGATCACGTGCAATCCTCCCAATCAGATGCAATCCTCCCTAACGGGTGCAATCCTCCCGATGGGGCGCATCCCGTCTGAGGCGCTGCGACGCGAGTGTGCCAGCCCGACACCTCGCCGCCGACGCCGGGGGCCGAGCCGCGACCAACACGTTTTATCCTTTGACTCAAACATTCGCTCGCCTGCTCGCGTCATGTCTTGCTGTGCCGTCGGATGAGGGTCCTGGAAAGTGGTAGTGTGAGTCACAATGACGGATACCAGTCATGCTCAACGAGGAGTTTGAGATGCTCTCAACCGACACCGTTTCCCTCAGCCCAAACCCGCTTGTGCAGGCCCTCAGAAAGCCAGCGAAGGAGCTGACGAAGGCCGACATCATCGGATACATCGAAGACAACCACATCCCGATGCTGAACCTTCGCTACGTCGGGGGAGACGGTCGGCTCAAAACCCTGAACTTCGCGATCCAATCCAAAGCACACCTCGATCGGGTCCTCACGCTCGGCGAGCGCGTCGACGGGTCGTCTCTCTTCACCTTCGTTGAAGCCACCTCCTCCGACCTCTACGTCGTCCCTCGTCTATCGACCGCCTTCCTCAATCCCTTCTCATCAATCCCGACCCTGGAGTTCCTCTGCAATTTCTACGATGTGAGCGGCGCCCCCCTGGCCTCGGCGCCACAGGAAATCCTCCGCAAAGCCCAACGTTCCCTCCAGGCGGAAACAGGCTGCACACTCGAGGCACTCGGTGAACTGGAATACTACCTCTTCTCCCCGCAGGACCCCCTCTTCCGTGTCGAACCCCAGCGCGGCTACCACGAATCCGGGCCATTCTCGAAGTGGGAGAACGTGCGTACACAGGCCCTTTCACACCTGGTGAGCATGGGTTGCGCCGTCAAATACGCGCACTCCGAGGTCGGCAACTTCGTGTCAGATGGACGCCAGATGATTCAGCAGGAGATCGAATTCCTGCCCGTTGATGTGTGCGAGGCAGCCGATCAAATGGTTCTGGCCAAGTGGGTCCTGCGCGAGGTCGCGCACTCCTATGGCATCGAAGTGTCATTCTCCCCCAAGATCGCCGTCGGACAGGCCGGCTCCGGCATGCACTTCCACACGCGACTCGTCAAAGACGGCGTCAACCAGTTCTCCACCGGCGCAGGGCTCACTGAGGACGCGCTGAAGGTTATCGGCGGGTATCTCACGCACGCCGCATCGCTGACCGCCTTCGGTAACACCGTTCCCACCTCGTTCCTGCGACTCGTGCCCCACCAGGAGGCGCCGACGTCAATCTGCTGGGGTGACCGCAACCGCTCAGTCCTGGTACGCGTACCACTCGGGTGGCAAAACGTCGATGACTCGATGTTTCGCGACGCGAACCCGAACGAGCCACCCATCCGTGGCCTGCCCAACAACTCGCAGACGATCGAGCTGCGCAGCCCAGACGGATCGGCAGCCGTTCATCTCCTGCTCGCGGGCGTCACCGTTGCAGCAAGGCTCGGACTCACGCAGCCAGGCATGGCGGACTACGCGCGTTGCCGCAAGGTAGACGGTGATGCCTCGCAGACCCCCGGCCTCGACCGACTCCCCTCCTCCTGCTTCGAAGCCGCCGGGCGTCTCCTGGCCCAGCGCGAAGACTACGAGGCGTTGGGCGTCTTTCCCGCGGGCCTTATCGACTCGTGGGCATCGCGCCTGGTCGAGCTGGGTGACGTGCACTTGCGCGACGACCTGGCCGACTNCGAGCGCAGAACCCTCAGGTGCGGACCGGGCGCAGGCATAGGGGGAGGAGGCCGTCCGCGCATCCAGTGCTGCCTCACGCTGGGCGGCGCGCAGGAACGCGTCTCGCTCGAATTGCGCGTCGGCGCTTGCTTGACGCGACCGACCGACCCGACGCGCAATTGCGCCAATGAAAGCGAGGACAACGACGCCACCGGTTATTGCCACGATCAGTGCCAACGATGAGAGTAAGCCACCTCCGCGTGGTTTCTGGGGAGCGAAGGGGAGCGCCGCAGCCGGGGATGGCGAGGAGGCAACATCCACAGCGCTGGGATCGACCGTGCCTGTAGCGTTCACGTCCTCGTTCACATTGAGCCACGTCACTGTGCTTGCGTCGGTTTTCGTGGATGCGCCCGCGGATGTGATGGCCCCCCCGGCGGAGGCCTCGACGATCGTGGAGGCATGCGCGACCAGAGTCACCGAGTCGATGGTGGCAACAGCTTCAGGGGTGGAAAAGCCCTCCAGCAGGGACGCCGACACGGAATGGAAATGGAAGACACCGCCGTCGTCGATCGTAACGACCTCGACGCCGGCATCTTCCAGCTCCCACGTGAAATGACAGCCCGTGACACCGTCCACATCCGTCAGTGTCGCGGAGGAGGCCTGTGCGCCCGCTCCCATTGACTGGCACTGCTGCGCAACGAGGGGCACAGCGGTCGATAGTGTTACCTCGTGGGTCGCGAACTCGCCGGGCGTGATGTCATACACCTCCACCAGGTGAATCGGCGTCGGCTGGTCTGCGACAGCTGGCGTAGCCCCAAAGCTCAGTGTCAGTGCCCCAGCCGCACTTAACAATCCGCGGAACCTCACTGGTTCTCGTCCTCGGCTCGCAGGCGCGGAACCGACGTATTCGCTGGTTTGACTCCTACCTTGCCCGCGTAAAACGCGCGGATCACGTCCATGTCGGCTCGCACGTCTCCCGTCAGGCGATACGTCGGCCCCCACCCGAAGGTGTGTGTGGTGCGGTCGATGAAACCGAACTGAATCGGTACGTCCGCCTCCATGGCGATGCGGTAGAAGCCCGATTTCCAGAACTCGCGCGGTGAACGGGTGCCCTTCGGTGTGATGCACAATGTGAACGTGTCGGCTTCACGAATGCGGGTCGCCACCTGCTCCACCAGACCGTGAGCTGCGCTACGCTCCACGGGGACCGCGCCGATCTTTTTTACGAACCAGCCGAGAACCGGGGCTTTGACGACCGAGTCCTTGACCAGGAACGAAAAGCTGCGACCGCTCTTCCACATGGATACGGCCATGAATACGCCGTCCCAGTTCGACGTGTGCGGGGCGCCGATGACGATGACCTTCTCGGGCAACGGCTCGGTCGTGAGCTTCCAGCGCGACATTGTCAAGTAGGCGGAAGCGAGAACGCGGGTGAGAGCCATGGTGGCCTTTCTGTTGTAGCTGCGCTCAATCCTACCTGCGCTGCTTCAGTCGAGCGCCTCCACGGCAAGGCTCTGTGTCATGATGTGAGGATGGCCTGGCCACAGTGTGAGCGCCCGTTCGCGCACGGCGGCGGTTTCGACGCACACGAAATACTGCCACTCGTCCGTGCCGACATCGCTCATGGTGGCGGCTGCCTGTGCCCAAGGGTTCCACACGATCGTGGAGCCGGAGCCGTTCTTATCGACGATGATGCGTCGGTCCAGCTTAGGGTCGGTGACGCGGACCTGCTGTGTTGTCGTATAGACGCGGTCCGTTGGCCCCACGAGGTTTAAGTCTCCGCGCTGGGTGGCGTAGCGAGCGCGGACTTTGTCGAAGTAGCGGGCGCCATCTAGGCCCTCAATGGTCACGTCCTTGATGTCGCCGACATGAAGGTAGGTGTGCATCGCTGCCTCGATTGCGAAGGGGTGATCATCGTCGTTCGTCAGGCTCAGGCTCATGTGCAGCTCGGAACCGGCGCTCACGTCCAGGCGTGCGCACAAGGAGTGGGGGTAGAGCGCTGACGTTTCACCCGTGTGGTGTAGTTCAAAAGAGAACGAGGCTGGGGTAGTGTCTGCGGGATGGGTGGCGGATAGGAGGGTCCACGTCGAGGTGCGGGCGAAGCCGTGGGGGCCTGCCCCCGCTCCCGGTCGCGCCGGAGAATCTTCTGGTCCGCCAAACCAGGGTAGGCACAGTGGGACTCCGCCACGAATTGCCCGCGTGCCGTCCATGACGGCGCGGGAGGACAGCCACAGGACATCGGTGTCCCCGGTGGGACGCCACGACAGAAGGTGTGCGCCGAAGGGTGAGATGCGTGTCGAACAGGATGGGATGGATGCGGAGAGTGTGGCGATGTCTGTCATGGTTATCAGTTGAGTGTATGGGTGGTTTCTCGGCAAATAGACCGAATGGTTCGTGTGAGTGGATAGATGACGTGGTGGATGTCGCAGGGTGGCGTGCGCGTTGGCTCTCCGTATGCCGATATTCTGGAGAGGTATGTGCGTGGAATCGGTCAGTTGATCGATTTTGAATGGGGCTTCTGTGCTCCATTACACGCAATAATAGGTGTCCACATTTGAGGAGTCCAGATATGTCCACGCGTCCCGACCTGCGAAACGTCGCGATCGTCGCACACGTCGATCACGGGAAGACCACGCTGGTTGACGCAATGCTCTGGCAGTCAGGAGCGTTCTCTGAACGCGACACGGTTGAAAAGACCGGTGAACGTGTCATGGACTCCGGAGATCTCGAGCGAGAAAAGGGAATCACGATTCTCGCTAAGAACACCGCCGTCCACTATCGCGGCCCCGCCGCGCAGGCCCTCGGCCTGGCTGGAGGCGTCACCATCAACGTGATCGACACCCCCGGACACGCTGACTTTGGCGGGGAGGTCGAGCGCGGCCTGTCCATGGTCGATGGCGTGGTCCTCATGGTCGACGCCTCCGAAGGTCCGCTGCCGCAGACCCGCTTCGTGCTGCGTAAGGCCCTCCAGGCACACCTGCCCGTCATCGTTGTCGTCAACAAGGTTGATCGTCCCGACTCTCGTATCGACGAGGTTGTCTCTGAGACGACCGACCTGCTGCTCTCGCTCGGCGAGGACCTCATGAACGAAGGCGTCGACATTGATGTGGACTCCCTCATGGACGTCCCCGTCATCTACGCCTCCGCTAAGGCCGGCAAGTGCTCCCTGGAAAACCCGGGCGACGGCCAGCTGCCCACCGAGAACCTCGAACCGCTCTTTGAGACGATCCTGAGTCGTATCCCCGGCCCCAGCTACGACGAGGACATGCCGCTGCAAGCGCATGTCACCAACCTGGATGCTTCGCCCTTCCTGGGGCGGCTCGCGCTGCTGCGCATCCACAACGGCACCCTGAAGAAGGGCGCCGATGTGGGCCTGGCCCGCCACGACGGAACCATCCAGCGCGTCCACATCTCCGAGCTGCTGGCCACCGAAGGCCTCGAGCGCGTGTCCACCGACTCTGCGGGTCCCGGCGACATCGTCGCCGTCGCCGGCATCGAGGACATCATGATCGGAGAGTCACTCGTCGATCTCGAGGATCCGCGCCCCCTCCCGCTTATCACGGTCGATGACCCGGCCATCTCGATGACGATTGGCATCAACACCTCGCCGATGGCCGGTCGCGTCAAGGGCGCCAAAGTCACGGCCCGCCAGGTCAAGGACCGTCTCGACCGCGAACTCATCGGCAACGTTTCCCTGAAAGTCCTGCCCACCGAGCGCCCCGACGCTTGGGAGGTCCAGGGTCGAGGCGAACTCGCCCTGGCGATCCTGGTAGAGCAGATGCGCCGCGAGGGCTTCGAACTCACCGTCGGCAAGCCCCAGGTCGTCACGAAGGAAATCGACGGGGTCCTCAGCGAACCCATGGAACGCATGACGATCGACATCCCCGAAGAATACCTGGGTGCCGTCACGCAGCTCATGGCTGCCCGCAAGGGCCGCATGGAGACCATGGCAAACCACGGCTCCGGTTGGATTCGCCTCGAGTTCGTCGTCCCCGCCCGCGGCCTCATCGGCTTCCGCACGCGCTTCCTGACCGAAACGCGCGGCACCGGTATCGCCTCGTCCATCGCTGACGGCTACGCGCCCTGGCAGGGCACCATCGAGCAGCGCCTCACCGGCTCCCTGGTCGCCGACCGCGCCGGCCAGGCCACGCCCTACGCCATGACGAATCTGCAGGAGCGAGGCTCCTTCATCGTCGAACCCTCCTCCGAGGTCTACGAAGGCCAGGTCGTGGGCGAAAACCCGCGCGGCGAGGACATGGACGTGAACATCTGCCGTGAGAAGAAGCAGACGAACACGCGCAGCGCCACCGCCGACGTGTACGAATCCTTGACCCCCTCGCGCAAGCTCACCCTCGAAGAATCCCTTGAGTTCGCGGCCAACGACGAGTGCGTCGAGGTCACCCCCGAGGCCGTGCGCGTGCGCAAGGTCGTCCTGGACGCCCAGGAGCGCTTCAAGATCGCCGCCCGCGAGCGTCGCGCCAATAATCGCTGACCCTCGACCCCCGCCGCCCGCTACAGGGCCGGCGGGGGAGGCACACGCTTACCCGTCACCATCGTGGCGGCATCCACCCGAACTGGCCCCCGCCTCGTCGCAACCGTGACGTGCGTGGGGGCCACCTCCAGAGCCTCGCCCAGGGCGTCGTGCAGGCCGTCTGACAGGCGGTAACGGATGACGATTCTCTGACCGACCTCGAAGCGCATCCATGGCAGATCTGGAATTGTGCGAGGCGCGCGTGCGGAAATTTGCTCTCGCGCGCCGCCACCTGCGCTCTGATCGTTTGGCGCCATAGCGCCATTTTCCGGGGAATTGAAAACGGAGGGTGACTCGGGGCTACTCATACGTGAATAATAGAATCAACGAGTCTTTAGAACTGACCAGGAGGAACGCCTCATGACCTACGTCATCGCGCAGCCCTGCGTGGACGTCAAGGATCGCGCGTGCGTGGACGAATGCCCCGTCGATTGCATTTACGAGGGGGAGCGCACGCTCTACATTCACCCCGAGGAGTGCGTGGACTGCGGCGCGTGCGAACCCGTGTGCCCCACCGAGGCCATCTTTTACGAAGACGACCTGCCCGATGAGTGGTCGGACTACCTGCGCGCCAACGCCGATTTCTTCAACGAACTGGGCAGCCCCGGCGGCGCCCAGAAGACGGGCGTCCAGGACTACGACGATTCGATGATCGCAGCGCTGCCGCCTCAGAATGAGGAATGGAAAGCCGAAAACATGTGACAGTCGATAGGGTAGAGGTATGACTGAAAGCCTGCCCCGCCCTCTTGACCTGCCAGAATTCCCCTGGGATCAGCTTGCGCCCGCCAAAGCGCGTGCAGCAGCGCATCCCGGGGGAATCTGTGATCTGAGCGTCGGAACCCCCGTCGATGACACCCCCGACTTCATCCGTGAAGCCCTCTCCGAGGCCTCCAACGCGCACGGCTACCCGACGGTTATCGGCACAACCGAGGTGCGTGAGGCAATCTTGGCCTGGGGCGCGCGCCGCGGCATGGTGGACGTCGGCCCAGGTGGCGTGATCCCCACGATCGGCTCCAAGGAAGCTGTCGCGTGGATCCCCTTCCTGCTCGGCGTGCGACCGGGCGAGAAGGTCCTGGTCCCCGAGGTCGCCTACCCGACCTACGACATTGGCGCTCGCCTGGCCGGAGCCACTCCCATCCCCGTCGATCCGACAAACCCCGATTCCTGGCCCGAGGCCGCCCTGGTCTACTTGAACTCGCCCGGCAACCCTGACGGCCACGTCATGAGCAAGGACCAGCTGCGCGCTGCCGTCGCGTGGGCGCGCTCCCACGGCGCCGTCATCGTCTCCGACGAGTGCTACGCAGCCCTGCCCTGGGCCGAACCATACGTGAGCGAGGGGGTCCCCTCCCTGCTCGATGCGCAGGTGTGCGACGGCGACGCGAGCGGTCTCATTGTCTTGTACTCCCTGTCCAAACAGTCCAACCTCGCCGGCTACCGCGCTGCCCTCCTCTACGGAGACCCCGCCCTGGTCGCGCCCATCGTGACCGTGCGCAAGCACTCCGGCCTCATGGTCCCCGCACCCGTCCAACACGCGATGAGCGTCGCCCTGGCTGACACGGAGCATGTGAAGACCCAGCGCGCCCTCTACGGTGCGCGTCGCGCACTTCTCCTGGACGCACTGACCGACGCGGGCCTCAACGTCGACCCCAACAGCGCCGCCGGCCTCTACCTGTGGGTCGCCGACCCCGCTCACCCCACCGACTCCTGGGCCCTCGTGGACCGTCTGGCCCAGCTCGGTATCCTCGTCGCCCCCGGAGACTTCTACGGCACAGCCGCCCGTGGGCGTGTCCGCGTGGCCCTGACGGCCTCCGACGAACGTATAGCAGCAGCAGCCGAGCGCATCCGCGAGGCCTGGGCGCACTGACCCCGCACCGACACAACGAGGCCGGGACCACATGGCGCGCCCCGGCCTCGTTCCCTGTGCGGACGTCAGTTCGACGCGTGCAGAGCGTCGTTGAGTTCGATGCCCACCACGCCCGCGCGGGCGATCGCCTCGATGCGGCCCGTCTGGGAGTTGCGGCGGAAGAGGATATTCGACGCCCCCGACAGCTCGCGCGCCGCGATCGTACGCGGTTCGGCCTCGCCGGCAGAATCGATGAGCGTCACCTTCGCGCCGGCGGTCACGTACAGGCCCGCCTCGACGACACAGTCGTCGCCCAGCGCGATGCCCAAGCCCGAGTTCGCGCCCAGGAGGCAGCGTTCGCCCAGGCGCACGCGCTGCTTGCCGCCGCCCGACAGGGTGCCCATGGTGGAAGCGCCGCCGCCCACGTCCGAGCCGTCGCCGATGACGACGCCCTGCGAGACGCGGCCCTCGACCATCGAGCGGCCCAGCGTGCCCGCGTTGAAGTTCACGAAGCCCGCATGCATGACGGTCGTTCCCTCGGACAGGTAGGCGCCCAGGCGCACGCGCGTGCCGTCGGCAATGCGTACACCCTGTGGCAACACGTAGTTGACCATCGGGGGGAACTTGTCGACGCCTTGCACGGTCACGGGGCGACCGTCGCGGGCGCGCAAGCGCAGGCGCGTAGCCTCGAAATCGGCGACGGCACACGGTCCGGCGTCCGTCCACACGACGTTGGGCAGCACCGCGAAAATGCCGTCCAGGTTGATCGTGTTGGGCACCACCAGGCGGTGGGAAAGCAAGTGCAGGCGCAGGTAGGCGTCTTCGGTCGAGGCGGGGGCCTCCGTCAGGTCAACCGTCGTGGTTACGACGACCGTGCGCACGCGGCGCGCTTCGTCCACGCGCTCCAGGAGCGCCAGCGAGGTCACGAGCTCGTCGTCAGTTCCCGCATCGCCCAGATGCGGGGCAGGGTACCACGTGTCGAGAGTCGTTCCGTCCAGGGTGATCGTTGCGAGGCCGATGCCCCATGCAGTGCTGTTGTCCATGCCCCTACAGTACGGGGCGTGCGCGCGTCGTTTCGGGGTGAAACTCAGCGGCGCGGTGTATCCCACAGGTTGGGCCAAAACACTCCGAGTTCGCATGCCATCGAGCGCAGCAGAGGCAGAGAGATGCCGACGACCGAGTGATAGTCACCCGTCACCCCGTCAATGAATGGGCCGCCCAGGCCGTCCACTGTAAAAGAACCCGCCACGTGCAGCGGTTCGCCCGTCGCCACGTAAGCGTCAATCTCATCATCTGAGATGTCTCCGAAGTGAACCAGGGTTGAGGCAGAGCGCGTGATCTGTGCGGTGACCTCTCGCTGCGGGCACTGCGTTGACGAGGCCGGGGCCAGAAGGGCGAGCGAGTGGCCCGTCCACAGGGTGGCGGTCGTGCGGCGCATGGCCCTGATGCGCTCGCGGGCCACCTCGGGCGTGTGGGGCTTGCCGAGCATGTGGCCGTTGATTTCGAGCATCGAGTCGGCGCCAACAACGAGGAGGGTATTTTCTGTGGGGAGTTCTGTATCGCCGCGAATGAGTGCCTCGCAGACGTTCGTGCACTTGGCGGCGGCGAGTGCGCTGACCTCGTCTGCGGGTGTTGTTCTCCCCCCTGTAAAGGCGCGTCCGCCGGGCAGCGCTGAGAGGACGGCGTCCTCGTCGACGGCGGACACGATGACGATCGGCGTGATGCCCGCCGCGATCAGGGTGGCTCGGCGGGCTGGTGACGCGGAGGCGAGAACGAGACGCATGGGATCATTGTGAACCATGGTCGCGCCTAGGTGCAGCGAAGCTGAAATTTGGTGCAAAAAATCGGATTGTCGCAGGTAAACGTGCAAATCGCTGGTGCAAAAGACAGTAGCCTACTACAATTGCCAGTGTGTGAGGTCATATTTTGATGTGACCTTAGAAAGTGATCTACTGTACTGTTTATTCGCTGATGTGGTGTTGAGTCAGCCTGACGAGGAGGGAAACGCGATGGATGAGCGTGGTGCATCGTCCCATGCAGCTCCCGATGACCTCACTGCAACCAGCTACGTTCCTCGGCTGCTCGGTGGTCATCTCACATACTCTGCCCGTGACCTCTCAGAGGCGACGGGCACTCCGATCGACCGTGTCGTGCAGTTCTGGATCGCCCTGGGCTTCCAGGCGCCCGATCCTGATGAACCGGTATTCTCCCAGCGTGACCTTGACGTGTTTGGCAAGTGGCATGACCTGGTCGAATCCGGCGCCATCGACACGGACACCTCTCGCTCGCTCCTGCGCGCGAACTCACACCTGGCTGACCGGCTGGCGCTATGGCAGTACGAGGCCCTGGTCGAGGATTCCTCGCGGCGCCTCATGCTGGACGATACGACGGCTCGGATGTACGTCCTCGATCATATGCGCGAGTACATTGATGTCTTCCAGGAGATGTTCGTCTACTCCTGGCGTCGCCAGCTCGAGGCGACGCTGTCACGCTTCGATCGTGAGGTCTCTCAGCGCGGACACGAGGAACGCCACAGCCGTTTCCCACTCAACCGGTGCCTCGGCTTCGTGGACATGGTGTCTTACACGTCGTCCTCCACGATTCTTGGAGACGCCCTCGTCGGGCTCATTGAGCGCTTCGAGGAACAGAGTCGTACCGCCGTCATCGAAGAGGGTGGCCGCGTCGTCAAAATGATCGGCGACGCCGTCCTGTACATTGCGGATGATTTACCCACGGGCCTTCGGGTGGCAACCGCGCTCATTGAGCGACTCAACGCCGACGATGAAATGTTGCCGGTGCGTGCGTCTTTCGTGCGCGGAGACGTGTTCTCTCGCTCCGGTGACGTGTTTGGGCCGACCGTCAATCTTGCGTCTCGCCTCGTGGACATTGCTCCGGTTGGGAAGATCCTCACTGACCCTTCTACCGCCGCCGCAATTGCAGCGGGCAAGGGCGGCGAGGGCTACGGACTCGAAGAGTTCCCCACCGCGGACTTGCGCGGTTTTGGTCCGGTATCACCCTACTTGCTGTCGACCGCTGTCGCCTAAGAGGCCGCTTTTATGCCCGTCGGGTGGCCTGTGACCGCCTGCCGCGATGGGTCAAGAAAGGTGAAAGTTTTGGTTCGGAATTGCTAAGATGAGCGTGTGACTACAGTTCTCCTCGTTGAAGACGATCCTGCCATCTCTGAGCCCCTCGCTCGAGCCCTGGGCAGGGAAGGATACGACGTGCGTGCGCACGGAACGGGCGGCGAGGCCCTTGCTGACATGCGCGGCGTCGATCTGGTCGTTCTGGATCTCGGCCTGCCCGACATGGATGGCCTGGATGTTGCTCGCGAGATCCGCGCGTCTGGAAACCACGTCCCGATCCTGATCCTCACCGCACGCACAGACGAAGTCGATATGGTCGTCGGCCTCGACGCGGGCGCGGACGACTACGTGACGAAGCCCTTCCGCCTTGCTGAGTTGCTCGCCCGCGTGCGGGCCCTCCTGCGCCGCCAGGTCGCCGAACCCTCCGAAGGCGAGCTACGCGCCCAGGACATCCGCATGGATGTCGCCGCCCATCGTGCCTTCGTTGGTGACGTGGAGTTGAGTCTGACGGCCAAGGAATTTGACCTGCTGCGCGTCCTGCTGCGCGAGGCCGGTTCCGTCGTTGCGCGAGACACGCTCATGCGTGAGGTTTGGGGATCCGATCCGACCGGTTCGACCAAGACCCTCGACATGCACGTGTCCTGGCTGCGTCGCAAGCTCGGCGATGACGCCACCGATCCGCACTACATTACAACCGTGCGTGGTATGGGCTTCCGTTTCGAGAACGCGCGCTGAACCAGCGCTAAAGGGGTGCCGCCATGCGCGAACGCGCGGTGAGGATGATCGTCTCCGTCGTCGCCGTCGTCTGCCTCCTCATGGGCCTACCCGGCGCCTTTTTCGCCTCAGTGTCCATCTGGTCCTCTGAGCAGCGTGACCTGGAGGTAACTGCCCAGCGCATCGTCCAGAGCATCGACAGGCGCAGAGCGGCAGGGGAGAGCACCGACCCCGATGCGCTGTCTTTGCTGGTCTCGGATCAAGCCGACGATCGCGGCGGCGAGCTAGACTACCGGATCTTGATTCCCGGCGAGAACCTCGTGACCCACGAGGCCGAGATTCCTGGACGAACGCTCTCAGCCTTTGCGGAGTCACCCAGCGGCGTCAGCGTCCAACTGACCTTCTCCGCGTCGCGTGCGACCGCCCGCATCGTGTGGGCGTGCGGCATGTTCGGCATCGGAATGATCACCTCCATGCTCATCGGCCTGCTCATGGCCCGCTCGCTGTCCCGATCTCTGTCAGCGCCCCTCATCTATTTGGCTGCGCAGGCCGAGCAGATCGGTTCGGGGGGCGTGCGCGCCCGCGTTGAAAAGTCTGGTATCGAAGAGATCGACCTGGTCTCCGAAGAACTCGCGCGCACTGGGGAACGCATGGCCGGACGTCTCGCCGCGGAGCGGCAGGCCGCTGCAGATGCCTCCCACCAGCTGCGGACCCCTCTCACGGCGCTGTCGATGCGCCTCGAAGAAATCGAGTACATCTCCACGGAGGAGGAAGTGCGCGCCGAGGCCCGCACCTGCCTCGAACAAGTCGAACGCATGACCAACGTCGTCTCAGAACTTCTCGACGTCTCCAAGCGCGAAAGCGGGGGAGGAACTGAGGCAATCCATATCCTCGAGGTTTTCAACACCGCTCGCGAGGAGTGGGAGGACCAATTCGCGGCAGCCGGTCGCACGCTGGTTTTCCTTGACGAGGCCGAGCGTCCCATCCTGGCCGACGCCGGCAAACTCGGCCAAGTGCTGGCCACCCTCATCGAAAACTCGCTGCGCTACGGTGGCGGCACCACGCGCGTGTGGGCTCACGCGGGCTCCTCCAAGCGCGGTGTCATCATTGAAGTCAGCGACGAGGGAGAAGGCATCGACGAGGAGCTTGCCCCAGACATTTTTGAAAAAGGGGTATCCGGTCACGGCTCGACGGGTATCGGATTGGCTCTCGCCCACGATCTAGCCCAGGCGATGGGCGGACGCCTCGAACTCAAATCCGCTATTCCACCGGTCTTTACCGTGTCCGTGGCGGCGATCCCAGCTTCCCTGGACCCCGACCGCGTCATGCCCGAAGGCCCTCTCATTTCCATGGGACGCCGCTCGCGTCGCTTCTAGGAGCACGGTAGATTGGGACGCGTGGAACGCGATATGTTGACTCCTCCCACCGTTGCCGTTATCGGCGGCGGACAGCTGGCACGCATGATGCAGGAGAGCGCCATCGCGCTCGGCATTAATCTTCGTGCCCTCGTCGAGGCCGACGACGGTTCGACCGGTCTGGTGACCGTCGACAAGGCCGCCGGGAGTCCCTCAGACCTTGACGCCATCCGCGCGCTCATTGACGGCGCGGATGTCCTCACTTTCGAACATGAGCATATTCCCGCCCAGACAATGGAGGAAGCGGCGCGCGTCGTNCGCCATGCGCGACTTCCAGAAGGACCTGCGCGACGTGGCCACCGCCAAGGGTGCCGCGCTTGCGCAGCGCGTCTCACGCCCGCTCTGAGCGATACCACAAGCCACTCGCAGGTAGCAGCGAGGACCCGACGCGTCGTATCCTAAGCCCATGAGTATTCTCGTTTGTGGTGGCGCCGGCTACATTGGCGCCCATGTCGTCCGCCTCTTGCGCCAGCGCGGTGATCGCGTCGTCGTCGTCGACGACCTGTCCACCTCGAACGCCGCCCGGGTTGGGGATACACCCCTGGTTCGTCTCGACGTCGCCACGGACGACGCACGTTCGATCCTGTCCAACCTGATGGTGGACGAGGACGTCACCGCGGTCATTCACTTCTCCGCACGCAAGCAAGTCGGCGAATCTGTCAAGCGCCCCACCTGGTACTACCAGCAGAACATCGGTGGCATGGCGAACGTGCTCGCCGCAATGGAGGACACGGGTGTTGACCAGATGATCTTCTCCTCCTCGGCTGCCGTCTACGGCATGCCCAACGCTGAGGTCGTCACCGAAGACATGGCTGGCCACCCCATCAACCCCTACGGTGAGACGAAGCTGATCGGCGAGTGGATGATGGCCGACTGCGAGCGCGCTTGGGACCTCAAATGGATCGGCCTGCGTTACTTCAACGTCGCCGGCGCGGGCTGGCCCGACCTGGCTGACCCTGCCATCATGAACCTCATCCCCATGGTGTTGGACCGACTCGAGCGCGGAGAAAGCGCAAAGATCTTTGGCGCGGACTACGACACTCCCGACGGCACGTGCGTGCGCGACTACATTCACGTCTTGGATCTGGCGGAGGCTCACATCGCGGCCCTCGATGTGCTCGCCGAAGGCCGTCAGCCGGACCACCACACCTACAACGTCGGCACGGGCCTTGGCACGTCCGTCCAAGAAATCATCGACGGCCTGCGCCGCGTCATCGGCTGGGACTTCCCCGTTGAGGTTCTCGGTCGCCGCGCGGGTGATCCGCCCAAGCTCATCGGCGACCCGCTGTCCATCGGCGTCGACCTGGGCTGGAAGGCCAACAACGGTCTCGACGAGATCCTCACCTCAGCCTGGGAAGGCTGGCAGGCAGGGCCGCGACCGATTACCGTACCGGGCGCCTGAGTACCCCTTCGCAGCGTTGAACCCCGGGCCTCATGTCCCGTAGGAGGGAACGAGGCCGGGGCTGTCCGCGTGCGAGTTAGCGGACCCGCATTCGCGGTGGTGGCCCCCGCTCGGAGCAGGTATGCATGCACGTCGATCGGGTGAGCGTTCAACCACGCTCACAGACGTCGCAATACCAACGATACGGATTCGCGGTGCGCACAAGCCCCGAGGCAATTGCGTGCGCAAGCAAGAGAGCCTGTCCGACAGGGAGCCTCGCGGCACCGCCAGCGGCACCGCCGACGTGTCGCGGCCCGGCCAACTGGATGCCGTCGACGATGGGAACATAGGCCTCGTTGAGCAGCGGAACACCAGAAAACCTCGACTCGCCCAACAGGAGGACACCCCACGACAACCTAGCGCATAACCAACCCCGAAGAAGACACAACGATGACACCACTCCACAGGACTTGACCGACTTTCCCGCATGGACAAGCTGAAAAGTCGCTACAAATCCAACGGGCTTTGGACCTCCTTCAAGTTGGCTGCCACCAACTACAACANGGGGCGCCGAGCGGTGCAGGGGTGGGGCGCTGGGGTTGCCCCACCGTGAACTGACGAGGCCCGTTGCCTGACGGCGCATAGGCGTTCGCCCCACCGGGGCGCGGTGCGCGGGCAGCGTTGGTCGAAGTCGGAGCGTAGGACGGCGGATTCGTTGCTGTCGCTGGCTGATAGGAAGGCGGAGCCTGCTCGTGGGTCGCTCGCCTCGGGAAAATCGGCGCGGAATCGCGCTGAGGCTGGTCCAGCGTAGGGGGCATCAACGGGCGCGAGGCACCTGCCTCGTCCTCGGAAATCCGCCACATCTGCGGTGCGATGGCCTCCGGCGGGGGAGTAGGGGCGCCGGAACGGGCCTCCTGTCCGATCATGCGAGCATCATCGGAGCCGGGGCGGCGGCGTTTCGGGTCGGGTGCGAACGAGGGAGGAGTGCTCATTTGTCTTTCGGCGGGCAGCTTTCGGCGTTCTTCTCGGCGGCGGCTTGGTTCGCCGCATTGTTAGTGACGGACGCGGACTGCTCAGTGTTATCGGCGGGATTCGTGGTCGAGTCACCATTCGAGTCGTCGCTCGGGCTGGTCGTCGTGTCGTCCGTGGGCGCCGGCGAAGGCGACGCAGTGGCTGCGGTCGGATCCGGGACCACCAGCTGAGCCCCGTTGCCGTCCGTGTACGTCGTGCCAACGGGCAGCCCCTGGTCGTTCTTCAGGGCATTCCACACGTTGCGGGCCATAGGCTCGGAAGCAATACGGCGGTTCGGATCCCAGGAGGGCTCCTCAACGGGCATGGTCACAAACTGAATATTCGCCCGCTCCGTTTTAGATAGGACGTTCAGGAGCAGCGTCAAGTCCGCCCGCGCGTCACCCAGGTTGGACGAGACATTAACGGAGGCGATAGCAGCCTGCAGGAACGTCAAGAGAGCGCCGGAATCCGTCACATAGTCTTTCGACTGGATCTCGCGTAGCATGGCGGAAATCAGCTGCTGTTGGCGACCGATACGTGAAATATCGGAGCCGTCGCCCTGGCCCTTACGCGAGCGCATGTACGCCAACGACTGGGTGCCATCCAACTTCCAGCAGCCCGCGTCGATGAAGAGACTGGCGGACTCGTCCTCGATGCGCTCGGGAATGTTAAACCAGATCCCACCGAGCGCGTCGATCATATTGATGAAACCAGCGAAATTAACGACCATGAAGGCATCAATCGGCATCCCCGACATTTTTTCCACGGTCGCCTTCACGCACGCGATGCCGGGTGCAATGTCTTCGTCGGTATTGCCGCCGTCAGCGCCATAAAACATGGCGTTGTTGAACATCTCGTTGCTCATCGGGTCGCTGGTCGACCCGTCTCGGTGCTTACACGAGGGAATATCCACAAGGGTGTCGCGGGGGATCGAGACGACTTGGACGCGTGAACGATCGGCGCTGACATGGATGACCATCGTCGAGTCGTTGCGCAGGCCCGGCACCTCGTCTTCATCGCCGGCCCCAATGTTGCCGCTGGCGCCATTTCGGGAGTCCGTGCCGACGACAAGAATGTTGATGGCACGTCCCTCGAAGGAATCGGGAGTGGCCTTGTTTTGGCCATCCGACACGTAGGCGTTGATGTCGACGACTCGGTCAGCGAACTGAGCGGTCAACCTGGCGTAGAGGAATCCCCCCGTTGAGGCGACAAAAAGCACGCCCGCCATGAGGACGGCGAGTGCGCTGCGCAGGAGGCCAAACCGCCCGAAGTTGACAGCCGAGTGCTGGATCGGTCGAAGATTCACGTTACTCATCAGTTGTAACCATATCGTTATCCCGGTTGTTTGTCGGAGAATGCGGCCCCGAAGCGGCGTGTTCCACTTCCGCGCGACGTCTCATTCCATTAGTCGAAGGAATGCCATCTTCCGATCGACCATCAGGAGGACACACACGTGAGAGCGCCAGCGAACGGGCGAGTGACGCCATGCGTGCCTCCATGCGCGCCTCGCGCCGGTAGGCGGTGACCATTTGCGCGATCGAGGCGACCACCAGGCCGTAGACGATCAGATTCACCCCACGATCGACGCCGATGGCGCGAGCCAGCGTGTTCGCCAGCGGAGGGTAGGCGATAGCGACGATGGCGCCGGCCACGAGAAAACCGATGCCGATACGACGCAGGGCAAGCGAGGAAGCAGACGACACGGGACGAAGAAGCCACCACACGGTGGCTGCCAGCGAGAGGAGCAGGAGAACCCGGATGAGTAGGTAGGTGCTCATCGATCCCCCAGTGCCAGGTCGACGACGATATTGACGGAATTGAGCAGCGGTTGTCCCTTGGCGCGCGAATAGTCGGTGTAAGAGATCGTGACGGGGTGTTCGGCGCCGGGAAGACCGCACGCGGCCAGCTGAGAGACGATCTGCGAGGCATGAGCCATACGCGCGTGGGTCAGGTGGACATGGGTGAGGGCATCAGCCCGTATCACGCGCAGGCCATTGTGCGTGTCTGTCAGGCCCATGCCCGTGCGGGCGCGTGACACCAACGCCCCGAGTCGCAGCATGATGCGCTTGAACACCCCTATGGCACCGCCGCCGCCCTGAAGAAAACGCGAGCCGAGCACGAAGGCCAAATCCTCCGCGCGTGCCCGATCCACCATCGCCGCAGCATCGGCTGGATCATGCTGGCCGTCGGCATCAAAGGTCACAACGTAGCGTGCCCCGCGTGCCAACGCTGCCTCAAAGCCGGTTTGCAGAGCCGCGCCCTGGCCGAGATTAATCGGATGCGTGGCTGTGTAGGCTCCCGCCGCGCGCGCGATCGCGGCAGTGTCGTCGCTGGAAGCATCGTCGATGACGAGGACGCGGGGGAAAAAAGCGCGAACGCCAGCGACGACGCCCCCGATGACGGGCGCCTCGTTATACGCGGGGATGACAACCCACGCGTCGGAACGCTGCTGCATTGCTCCAGTGTCGCACATCAGCAAGTCAGCGCGCCTATAGTGTTGCTATCTGGTGGGATTGAGCGCCCAGCGAGCGTGTCAGCGCTCGTGGGAATACGCGAGGGAGATACCGTGATCGAGTCCAGTGCCGACGTGGCACCCAGCGCGCAGGTCGCGCCCAGCGCGCGCGTATGGCACCTGGCACAGGTGCGTGAAGGTGCGTCAATTGGCGAGGAAACGATCATTGGACGCGGCGCCTACATCGGTGAGGGAGTGCGCGTGGGGGCGCGCTGCAAGATCCAGAACCACGCCCTCGTCTACGAACCCGCCTCGCTCGCCGACGGCGTGTTCATCGGCCCTGCCGCCGTCTTGACGAACGACCACTGCCCGCGCGCGATCAACATGGACGGAACCCTGAAGGCAGCCACGGACTGGACACGCGTGGGGGTCACCGTCGNGCTTCGTCCTATGACCCCACGGTCGCGTCCGGCGGTCCGGCTGGCGCCCACCGGGCAGAGCGCCTGAGCGCTCACGGTGCGCTGCCGCCCGCGTCAGAAGCCGTCGACCTGGTTAAGGTCGGAGGTAGCGAGCGTACCCGCGCGAAGCTTCGCGAAGAAATCGTCCGCGGTCGTGTCTCGCAGCAAGACCGCTGAGGCTCCCGCGTTCGTCGTAAAATTCAGCGATTCGATCGGCGGAACACCCATCATCTGCGAGGAAGAAGCACTACGCAGCGCCAGTACCAAGGACGCGACTGTGGCAACAGAAGAATCCTCGTCAACCGTGAAAGACTTCGACCCAGCGCGCTCCACGCGCAGCGTCTTCGCCGGATTAATGAGCGTTGAGGGCGATGCAGCGGAGGCAATGACTTTCGAAATCACCTGCCGTTGGCGTTTAGTACGACCGATGTCGCCCTCCGGGTCCTGATAACGCATACGCGAAAATTGCAACGCGGTGGTGCCGTCGACCGTGTGACACCCGGCGGTCCAATTCAAGCCCGAGTACTCGTCGTTAGCATCGTGGTCGTAGCACAGCTCGACGCCACCGACCGCATCCACCATGTCAGGCACGGCACCCATACCGATCTGGACGAAATGATCAACAGTGAGACCCGTGAGCTTCTCAACTGTTTCAACGAGCAGCTGCGGACCACCGTAGGCGTAGGACGCGTTGATCTTATCCCACCCGACCCCGGGGATCTCCGCGTAGGTATCTCGCGGGATCGACAAGGCGACAGCCTGGCCGTTCGGTGCGACGTTGACCAGCATAATCGAGTCGGCACGCTCGGAATCGTTGAAACCATCCTTCACGGCGCCGTCCGCACGCGAGTCGGAACCCGCGAGCAGGTACGTGGTTCCCGGCGTGTCTGCGCCACCGGACAAGGCCGTCACGCGACCCATGTTCGTGTTTGCGNCGCGGGTGCCGTCGTCACGCGCGACGTCGCCCCCTACGCCCTCGTCGTGGGTGTGCCAGCCCGACGCGTCGGGTGGGTCGGTGAGGCCGGTGTCCCCCTCGTACCCACCGAGAACACGAACGAGGCCATGGAACGTCAGTGGGTGTGCCCGGCAACGGGGCGCCGCTACGTCGAGCGAGACGGCACCCTCTCACCCGAGGAAGCCCAGGCCTCGTCCCCGAATACCGCTGAGGCGCCCGACCAGACCAGTGAGGAACACCAGTGACCCATCCGTTCATCCCGCCCGCACGCCCGCTCATCGGCGAGGAAGAGATCGAGGCCGTCGCCGCCGTCATGCGCACCGGCATGATCGCCCAGGGACCCCAGGTCGCCGCCTTCGAAGAAGAGTTCGCCGCCGCCCTCGTGCCCGGGACCAGCGCCGTCGCCGTCAACTCGGGAACCTCCGCCCTACACCTGGGCCTTCTGGCCAGCGGAATCGGACCGGGCGACGAAGTCATCGTCCCCTCCTTCACCTTCGCGGCCACCGCCAACTCCGTGGCCATCACAGGCGCCACCCCGGTGTTCGCCGACATCGACCCGCTCACCTTCACTCTCTCACCCACCTCCGTCGAAGCCGCGATCACGCCGCGCACACGGGCCATCATGCCTGTCCACCTCTACGGCCACCCCGCGCCCATGGACGCGCTCCAGGCGATCGCCGACGAGCGCGGCCTCATGCTCTTCGAGGACGCCGCCCAGGCCCACGGCGCCACCCTGCGCGGGCGCGCAGTCGGCACCTTCGGCACCTTCGCGGCCTTCTCCTTCTACCCGACCAAAAACATGACCAGCGGCGAAGGCGGCATGGTCACCTCACGCGACCCCGGTATCATCCGCGGCGTGAGGCTCGCGCGCAACCAGGGCATGGAGACGCGCTACGCCAACGAAATCGTCGGACTCAACAACCGCATGACCGACATTCACGCCGCCATCGGGCGCGTGCAGCTCACCAAGGTCCGCGCGTGGACGCGCGCGCGTCAAGGCAACGCCGCATTCCTGGACGCCCACCTGCGCGGCGTCACCGTCCCGCATGTCGCCCCCGGCGCCACCCACGTCTACCACCAGTACACGATCCGCGTGGGAGAAGACCGCGACGGATTCGCCGCCGCGCTGCGCCAGGAATACGGCGTCGGCTCGGGCGTCTACTACCCGATCCCCAACCACGAACTGCCCTCCCTCGCCCGCTTTGCCCCCGAGGTGGAGCTGGTCGCCACACGCGAAGCCGCCGACCAAGTGCTGTCCCTGCCCGTCTACCCCTCCCTGACGCCCATCNGCATCAGCGACGTCGGCGTCGTCAAGGACCTGGCCACGCACGACGTGGACCTGGCCGCGTGGGTGGCCGGCGCCCCCTACGAGGCCATCTACGCGCGAACATCCACCCGTTCGGGGCGCCCCCACGAGGACATGATGGTCGCCTCGGGCGTTCTTCGTGGCGGCATCCTCGTCAACCACCTCGTCAATTGGCTGACCCCCTTCAAGGACCGCACGACCATCGTGACGGGGGAGCGCGGCGCGCTCGTCGCCGACACCGCGATGGGGGACCTGACCTTCTACGAAAACGGCCACGCGCCTCTCCAATGGGACGCCATCGCCGCGTTTCGCGGGGTCAGCGAAGGCCAGGTCGTGCGCTACGCGCTCACCAAACGCGAACCTCTCGCCGTCGAGCACGAGCGCTTCCGCGACGCGATCCTCGGCATAGGAGCCGAGCACGTCACCATGGACGACGCCCTGGACAACTTGCGCGTCGTCGAGGCCATCCTGGCTTCCGCTGCCTCGGGGCACAGCGTGAACCTGTAGGAGACTCCCGCGATCTGCAGCCCGCCGACGCTGGTGCCCCAGGCGTGATCAGTCAGTCGTCGGCTTCCACGACCGCTAGCTTGTTGCCGACACCGTCACGCGTGAGGACAAGCGCGAGAACCGTGGCAGACACGAAACAGACGGTGCCGATAAACCACACCATGTTCGCCCCGACGGGGGCACCTTTCCACCACCACGACGCGGACTCACTGAGGTTAAACACCATGTTCGCCGAGCCGTGCGTGTAACGCAGCAGCAGCAGAAAGTGGGCCCAGAAAGCCGCGACGGACGCAAAAATTCCGATCGTCACCAGCTGTGAGCGCGTCACGGAGTCCTCGCGTCGTTCCATCGTCAGCATGAAGAAGATCAACACGACCCACAGAGGCATCATGTATCGAGGCTGGTAGGCGGCTACGTTGTCGATACCCTGGATAATACCGATGACGATCGGAACCCCCGCCATCGCTCCCACCAGCATGAGCAAGGTCATTCCCTTACGCCACGACCAGGCGCGCATACCAATGATGAACACGAAAGCGGCTGTGAACAGAGCAAGCGTCGTCACCGAGCCGTCATAGTTCACGTCCATCCAGCCGGGTCCCCATCGGAAGCCGTAGAAGCCCGCGAAGTACTGTGGCAGGGAGGACACATTGAGACCGATGAGCTGGGTGAGAGAGGGGCGGGGACCGTCAATCGACGTCAGCTGGGAGGTCGCGACGTTCGTCGAGCGCATGATGACGATCCCGACGACGGATGACACGAGTGCGAGCGCGGCCTCCGGCCACCGGGTGCGGCTCCACCGCACTGCGAAAACCAGGGCGACGGAGACAACGAACAGGAAGAAAGCTGAATCGCCGCGCGACGTGCACGACAGGACGGCTCCGAGGCCTGCCAAGCCGATGAGCGCCCAACGTCGCCATCCGCTTGAATGAGTGGCGCACCATAGGCCGGCTGCGAATGCGAAAACACCGGTGAAAGCCCACGAGGAAGGGTTGTTAGAGGCAATGAAATAGATGCCCATCGGCGTCCACCCTGCCAGCAGCGACAGAGCGTACGAGCGGCGCAAGACGGTCGGCATGAACGCGCCGATCGCCCCGAGGACAACGACGGCAATCATGACGTTAATGATGCGCATAGTCACGCCCGCGCGGGCAGCGTTATGGCCGATGAAGTGATGGTGGAACTGGTAGTAGCCCCACGGGTAGTTGCCATCATCCCAACGATCCGTCACCATCGTGACATCGTCGGAGTTATTCAGGGAACACGCAGCGGAATCTTCGCCGCGAAACGCGTAGCAGGCGACGCGCCTCGACGACACGGTCTCGGGAACGTAGGGACCGTAGGTTCCGCGCTCCGTGTAGCCCGTCGAGCATCCGGACGCGGACAGCGGGGGAGGACACCAGATCGAACCTAAGTGGTAGTCGTCATCCGGCGAGCCGCCGAGCGGAGAAGAGAGCGCCCAAGAGACACCAACTCCACACACGCACAGGACGAGAGCGATGACTCCCAGGACACGCCAGGTGCCTCGTGGCAACCCGACGCGATGAGTGTTGGCCAAATGCTGCGCCGGTGCCTTCTCAGCGCGATCGGACGCGGGAGAAAAATCGCCATCCTGGGGGAGATCAGTTGTAGTCATAGAAGACAATCCTTGGGTTGAACGCATACGGTCGGGGATCAGTGGCTTGCTGCTGCGCGGAAAGCCTGTGCGTGGACACGTGCTGCTCGCTCCCAGGTGAACTCCTCGGAACGTTCGATAGCTGCCTGCCCCAGCCGCGCGCGTCGCGCAGGATCATTCATCAAGTCTGTGAGGCCGTGGGCAATCGACTCGGGTGTGATGTCGCAGTACGCGACGGCGTCTCCACCGACCTCGGGCAGGGAGGTCAGGCGAGTCGTCAGCGTCGCTGCCCCGCAGCTCATCGCCTCCAGGACGGGCAGGCCGAAACCCTCCGCGATAGAGGGGTACGCCAAGACGAGGCAACCGGAAAGGAAACCGGGCAGATCCTCCAGGGGCAAGTAGCCGGGACGCAGGACCGTAAGATGGGTGGGAACGGTAGCCAACGCGGGATCGATGTCCTCGTCCCAGCCTTTTCCGCCGGCCAAGACCAGCGCGGGAGGATCCGCCAGGCCCGAGACGGCCTGAACCCAACCGCGAACAAGATTCGGGACGTTCTTGCGCGGCTCGAGGGTGCCGAGGAACCCTATATACTCCCGGCCTTCCAACCCAAGAGCCTTCTTGACACGGTGGCGCTCAGCGTCGTCGACGGGGTGAAAAATCGAGCGGTCCACACCGTGGTAGGCGACGTAGAACTGCGACGCATCCCCGCCCGCGTACTTAATAGTCTCATCGCGCGTCGCCTCAGATGGTACGACGAGCGCCGAGGCGCGCCGGATCGCACGACGAATCGCGAAAGTGAAGAACTTCTGCTTCACGCGCGAATGCGCCTTGGGGTGAGAAAAGAACGTCGCGTCGTGCAACGTGATGACGACAGGAACGCCAGGGAACTGCGGGCAGGTGTAGTGGGGGGAATGTAAGACATCGGGACGCACCTTGCGGATGAGCGAAGGCAACCCCGTCTGTTCCCACGCGAAACGCAACGGACGAGACTCGAAGCGTGTAGAAATCGGGATGATACGGGCGCGGGGGAGTTTCGTGGCGAAATGCTCCGCGTCGCGCTCTTGCACCGCCATGGTGAGATCGACGCCCTGGGCCTCCAATTCGGGAACCAGATCGTCCACGTAGCGGCCAACTCCGCCCAGGTTCGCCGGGATCGCGGTGGCGTCCATGAGGACGCGAACGGGTTTGGACGAGAGGGAGGAAGGCATAATGGTCTCCGGTTCTAGCGATTGACACTTCCATTGTATGCCACGACGAGGATAGACAGACGCTGACATGCATCTCAACTATCCTGTAGCCATGAGTGTGCGCGTCGCAATGGTAGTCGAGCAGATGTGGCAACCCGTCCCCGGTGGGTCGGGGCGATACATCGTGGAGGTGGCCTCCCGCCTGGCCCCACAGGGGGTGCGCACGCTTGGTATCGCCGCCCGCCACGGCGCTTGTGAGCCTTCCCCGCAGGACGTCGGGCTGACAATCCCAGTTCTCAACTCTGCGTTGCCTCGGCGCGCCCTGTACGCCGCGTGGGACCGCCTGGGCAAGCCGAGCCTCGACCGTATGATTGGTTCGCGCTCAGGTCACGCCCCTGACGTCGTGCACGCGACCACCTGGGCGATTCCCCCGACGAGGCACCCGCTGGCTGTCACCGTCCACGACGTTGCCTTCCTACGTGACGCCAGCCATTTCACCGCCCACGGTGCCGCCTATTTCGGTCGCGCTCTTGACATCACGAAGCGCCGTGCCGACGCCGTCATCGTCCCCTCCGAGGCCACGGCGGCGGACTGCGTGGAGGCAGGGATCGACGAGTCTATCATCACCGTCATCCCCCACGGTCTAACCCACACTCCCGTCACGCCCCAGCAGATTGAGGATTTCCGCGCCCGCCACGCTCTCACGCGCCCCTACATCCTGTGGGTCGGCACGCGCGAGCCACGCAAAAACCTACCGACGCTGCTGCGCGCCTACCGTGCCATGGCCTCGTCCTCGGACATCGACCTGGTCCTCGTCGGCCCCGCCGGATGGGGGCAGGATCCTGAATGGGGGGACCTGCCCGCCGACCGGACCCACATTCTCGGGCGCCTCGACGACGCCGACCTGGCCTGCGCCTACGCTGGCGCGCGAGTCTTCACCTTCCCCTCTATCTGGGAGGGATTCGGACTGCCCGTCCTGGAAGCCATGGCGCACGGGACGCCCGTCGTGACCAGCGCCGACACCTGCATGGCGGAGATCACCGGCACCGACGCTGGGCTCCTCGTCCCAGCCACCGACGCCTCTGCTCTGGCAGACGCCCTCGAGGCCGCCGCTGGAAGTGAACACGACCGCCTGGCTCGCGCCGGCCTCGCCCGAACAAACCACTACACGTGGGAGGCTTCCGCCGCCGCTCACGCCCGCCTCTACGAGTCCTTGGCAGGTGCCCGATGAACACCGACCTGCAGGCGCGGCCAAGCGCCCGGGTCGTCCTGGTCAACTGGAAAAACGCTCCCCTCACCCTGCGCGCCGCCCGCTCGATCGTTCCACAGCTGCGCGTCGGCGACCGCCTCGTCATCGTTGACAACGGCTCCGAGGATGACTCTCTCGCAGTTCTCGACGCCCACCTACCCGAGCTGCTCACTGGCTTGCGACGCAGCGAATCGGGTGATGGAGCCGCGACAGACATCCCCATCGAGCTGGTGAACGCGGGTGTCAACGGCGGATTCGGTGCCGGCGTCACGGCGGGTGCCGCGGGTCTGAGCGAGGACGCCCTCGTGCTCCTCAACAACGACGCCACCGTCCGTGAGGGCTTCCTCGACGCGCTTCTAGCCCCACTGGGCACCCCCGACGTGGGAGCCACGACCGCGCTCATTCTCCTCGCCGGGCGCTACCGTCACGCACGTGAAGACGAGGCCCAGGCACTGAGCGGAAACGGTCCCACGCGCTGGGTGCGCCAGACAGACGAGGAAACAATGCAGAGCGAGGGCACCGTCCTGGTCAACTCGACCGGCAACATCGTCGACCGCGCAGGCAACGGCCAAGACCGAGACTGGCTGTGTGAGGCCAAAGACCTCGACGCCGCGCCCGACGTGTTCGGCCTGTGCGGGGGAGCGTGCGCAATCCGGCGCGACGCCTGGGAGAAAGTCGGCGGCATCCGCACCGACCTGTTCATGTACTACGAGGACACAGACCTGTCCTACCGGCTCCGCGAAGCCGGATACCGTGTGCGTTTCGTGCGCGAGGCCGTCGTCGACCACGAGCACGCCGCCTCCTCGGACGCAACCTCACCCATGTTCACCCGCGTCAACGCGCGTAATCGCCTCATCGTGGCGGTCGAACACGCGCCGTGGCCAGTGGTCGCACGTGCCCTGGTCCGCTCACTGGCCCGGGCTGTGCGGGCAGGATGTCGAGGCCCGGTCGCGCACGGGGTCGCACAGGGACTCGCCTCGTTTCCCGCCGCGCTTCGTGCTCGACGCGCGCGGAAGGCGAGGCGTGATGGGACTCCCCGGCGCGTAGGCGCCACTACAAAGAAAACGCTGGAAAGTGAGTAATGATACAGCGTTGCGGGTAGGGATGGGTCACTCCTCGTCCGAGTCCGCACCATGCAGGCGCTAAACTGTCGAGCATGACACAGACGAATCCGCTGGTGCGTAAGTTCGCAAAGGGTGCCTCCTACTTCAAACGATACGGGGGCCGAATGACGGTCGCTCGTCTCTTGCAGGGCATGGGGAATAAGATCGCCAACTCCGCCAAGGGAAAAGGCAAGGGACAGTACCCCCTCGGGATGCTCGTCAAATTCTCGGATGCCGCCGCCGTGGACTGGGTGAGTGAACCCCACTGGAAGAAGAACCCTCGCTCCCTCGGATCCGGCCCCTACGTCACCGCGTGGATCATGTCTCCCCCCGGAGAATCCTCGGGAGGCCACCAGAACATCTTCCGTTTCCTGTCCTACCTGGAGGCCGCCGGTCACCAGGTGAAGATCTTCCTCTACTGGTCGCAGTCGATCCCCGTTGACGCCGAGCGCGTGCGCGACATGGTCGAGCGCTCGAACAACTACCCCTCCTTAAAGGCCTCCTTCGCCCTCTATGACCCAGCTGTCGGTGTCGGAGACGACGTGGACGCAATCTTCGCGACCGGCTGGGAGACCGCATACCCCGCATACTTGGACCGCTCGAACGCGCGCCGATTCTACTTCGTCCAGGACTTCGAACCCTCGTTCTATCCCGTCGGCTCAGAAAACCAGCTCGCGGAGAACACCTACCGCTTCGGATTCGAGGCCTTCACCGCCGGAAAGTGGCTGGCCCGCAAACTGCACAAAGAATACGGGATGAGGACCCACCCCTTCGACTTCGCTGCCGAATTCTCACTCTACAAGCGCACGAACGACAAACGACGCGCGGACGTCTTCTTCTACGCTCGCCCCGTGACCATGCGTCGAGGTTTCGAACTTGGATGCATGGTGCTGGCCGACGTCAAGAAGCGCCGCCCCGACATTCGCATTCACATGGCGGGCTGGGACGTGTCAGAGTGGAAAGTCCCCTTCGAGTACGAAAACCACGGCGCACTCACGCTCGAAGAACTCTCCCCGCTGTACAACCAGTGCGCCGCGGCCCTCGTCATGAGCCTGACAAACCTGTCGCTGCTCCCGCTCGAGTTGGCGTCATGCGGGACGATCCCCGTCGTCAACGATGCCCCCAACAACCGGCTCGTCTCTGACAACCCCCATATTGACTACGTACCGCTGTCGCCCGGCGCCATGGCCACGGAAATCATTCGCATCGTGGATGCACAGGACCAGGTGGCCCGTTCGCGCGCCGCCGCGGAGTCCGTGAAGTCGCTCAGCTGGGAAGACTCGGGACGCACGTTCGTCGCTGATTTTGAGGAGGCTATGAATGCCTAACATCCTGGTAGTCGGAGGTAACGGGTTCCTCGGATCCCACCTGGTCGATGCCCTTGCCGCGCAGGAAGGAACGTTCATCCGTGCGTTCGACATGTTCGGCAACGGAGAGCATTGGACAGCCGCGGGAGTCGAAGCATTCGACGGTAATTTCCTGAACATCGACGACATAACGCGCGCCGTGACAGGCATGGACGTGGTCGTACACATGCTCTCGACCACAGACCCCGCCACGGCTGAAAATGACCCGACGCTGGATGTGCGCACGAACATTCAGGGCAGCATCGATCTGTTCCGCGCGTGCGTCGAAGCCGGCGTGTCTCACGTGTACTACGCCTCGAGCGGCGGCACGATTTACGGCGACCAAAACAAGGAGAGCTACGGCGAGGAGGACCGCACGCTGCCGGTATCGCCCTACGGCATCGGCAAGCTCACCATCGAGAACTACATGCGTTTCTTCGCCCGCAAATACGATCTCAACTCGACATCGCTGCGCATCTCCAACCCCTACGGGACCAGGCAGAACCCGCACAAGCGCCAGGGCATCATCCCGATCTTCCTGCGCCACGTTCTCAACGGAGAAGCGCTGACGGTCATGGGGGACGGCTCCATGTTCCGCGACTACATCTACGTGGAGGACTTTGCCACCATCGTCTCCACGATGATTCACCGCGGGGCGACCCGTTCCGTCTACAACATCGGATCGGGGTGCAAGACCACCGTCTCAGAGATCGTCGCCTCTATCGAGCGCGTCACCGGGACGACACCGGAGATTGAGCACGTTCCCACGCCCTCGACCTATCTCCTCGGCTCCGTGCTCAACACGCAACGCGTGAACAAGGAATTTGGTCCCTTTGAGATGACACCGCTCGATGAGGGCATCGAGAAAACATGGCAGGAGATCCAAACGCATGGTTACTAAATCTGACTACGTTGAGGCCAATGATGCCACGCTCGACGCGAGCGTCGTCATCCTGACCTACAACGGTGAGCAGCACATCGACGAAATCCTTGCATCGCTGACCACCCAGCGTTTCGACGGCACTTACGAGATCCTCGTCATCGACTCCGGGTCGACCGACTCGACCCTGGACATCATCGCTAAGTACCCGTCCGTGCGTCTGGTCCAGATCCCCAATAGCGAGTTCGGGCATGGTAAGACCCGCAATCTTGGCGCGCACCTGGCCAAGGGCCGTATCGTCGCCTACCTGACGCATGACGCCACTCCGGCCTCGGACCGGTGGCTCCACGAGATCACCGCGCCCTTCGGTATTTCTGAGCGCATCGTCGCCGTGATGGGCGCCCAGATTCCCCGGCCCGATGCCTTCCCACTGCTGCGCTACGAAATCAAGGGCGTCTTCAATGGCTTCGGCCCGGGATTTGGAACCACCCTGTTCTACGACGACGACTTCATCCAGGATGAGGGTGTGCGCAACGCCGTCACTTTCTATTCCGACGTGAACTCGGCCGCGCGCAAAGACATTCTGACGGGCGAGGTACCCTACCGTGACGTCTCCTACGCCGAAGACCAGCTCTTGGGACGCGACGTGATCGCAGCCGGATACATCAAGGCCTACGCGCCGCGAGCCGCCGTCATGCACTCCAACGAGATGACCGTCTCCGAATATGACGACCGCATGTTTGAGGAGACCCAGGGGCTGCGTGAGGTAGGCATCGACGTCGCCCTGCCCTCTATACCCACGGTCGTGCGCATGGTGGCGACCGGAATCCTCAAGGACGCCCTGCGTCTTGCTCGCGACCGCGAGGTCGGCAAGCGCCGTAAGATCAGCGGTTTCTTCCTCAATCCCGCCTACCACGTGCAGAAGTGGAGGGGCGTGCGCAGGGGCGTTCGCTCGCCGCTCAAGCGCTATGGTCAGTAAGGAACCGAACGGTCAGATATAGTGAGTTGGTATGACTGAATCTACGACCTCCGCCCCCGGGTCCTCCCTCGCGCAACGAGTGGCGCGCATCGAGGCCCAACCCTTGCGAGAGCTGGGTGACAAGAGCGGTCTGTGGGCTGGCACGAAAAGCGCAATCGACGATATTTGGCGTCGCCGTGAGCTTCTCCGCCTCCTCATCAACCGCGAGCTGAAGGCGCGCTACAAGGATTCGAATCTCGGATTCATCTGGTCGCTGTTCAAGCCCCTGTCGCAGCTGTTGATTTACTTCATCGTCATCGGCCAGTTCCTGGGCGCTTCTCGCGGAATCCCCTATTTCGCGATCTTCGTCTTCACCGGGCTGACGGCATGGGGCTTCTTTCTGGAGGCGGTGACCGGGGGAACCGGATCGATCGTCGCGAACTCGGGCTTGGTCAAAAAGGTCTACCTGCCGCGCGAGATTTTCCCGCTCTCGACGCTGGGCACCTCGGCTGTCAACTCAGCCATCCAGCTGGTGATCCTGCTGGCAGCCATCGTTGTTACGGGGCAAATCCCCTCCCTCGCGTCGCTGGCATACCTGCCTCTCGCCCTCGTCGTCCTGGTCGTGTACGCAACCCTGTTCGGCCTTTTATTGTCAGCGTTGAACGTCTACATGCGCGACATCCAGCACCTCATCGAGGTCATCACCTTCCTGGCTTTTTGGGCATCGCCGATCGTCTACTCCTACAGCTACGTCCAGCGTGCCCTCGCGACGAACTACCCGGTGCTTCACGAGGTCTACCTGTCCAACCCCGTAACACTGGCAATCCTCGGGTTCCAGCGGTCCCTGTGGGCGGCTGGCGTCGATCAGCCATACCCCGCGCACCTCATGATCCGCCTGGCCGGCGCGGCGCTGATCGGAATCGTCCTCGTCTTCGGAGCGCACCGCATCTTTGCACGCCTCGAGGGTAACTTCGCTCAGGAGCTCTAATGTCAATGCCCGAAGTCGTCCGCGTCCAGGACGTATCCAAGGTCTTTAAGCTGCACCGCGACACCTCCGTCAAGGACCGCGTGCTGCATTCATCGCGTGCGCGCGTCAAAGAATTCCGCGCCCTCGATAATGTGAGCGTGGATGTCCGCCTCAACGAGTCAGTGGGTCTTATGGGCCACAATGGTTCCGGAAAGTCCACTCTCCTAAAAATCATGGGGTCGATCATTCGCCCGACGACGGGTCGCGTTACCACCCGGGGGCGTATGGCTGCGCTGCTCGAACTCGGTGCCGGCTTCCACCAGGACCTGACGGGTCGCGAGAACGTGTACCTGAATGCGTCAATTCTGGGGATGACGCGCGCCGAAACGGAGAAGTGCTTCGACGAGATCGTCGCTTTTTCCGGCATTGAACAGTTCATCGATACGCAGGTGAAGTTCTACTCCTCGGGAATGTACGTGCGACTGGCTTTCGCGGTCGCCGTCCACTCCAACCCCGACGTTCTCCTCGTGGACGAGGTGCTCGCTGTCGGTGACGAGCCCTTCCAACGCAAGTGCATGGATAAGATTCACTCCTTCCAAACGGAGGGGCGCGCGATCGTCCTCGTCTCTCATTCAGCGGAGCAGGTTGAGTCCGTGTGTACGCGAGGAGTTGTGCTCGATCACGGCAAGCTCGTTTTTGACGGCTCGACATCTGATGCTGTGCGCATCCTGCGTCAGGGATTCCAACGCGACGCGCAGGCCGCTCCGATCCACACGGAAGAGACTGGCCTCATTACGATCCGCGATATTTCGATGACGGACCAGGGCGGCGAGCCTATTCGTGTTGCCCGTACCGGTGATACGATCTGCATCCGCATGGATTTGACTGCGTCGAAGCGCATTGAGAACTGGGTGAGCGCTTTCTCGCTTGATACGAACCTGGGGCAGAAGCTGCACTACTACAACTCCCGGAACTCAGGTGCGACCCTCCCCGCCATTGAGGGTGACGCAACGGTTATCATCACCATTCCCACCCTCACCCTAGGTGAGGGCATGTATCGGATGAACGTGTCGATCGATGACGCGGGCGGCCAGCCCTACGCGCAGCGCGATGGGGCCTGGGACCTGGTCGTTCAAGGAAACGGAATCGGCTCGGGACCGGTGGCGCTGGATTCGTCCATCGTTGTCGAGTCCTGACGTGACTGCCACGCCATCCGGCGATCTCTCTTCAGTCCGTGCAGACGTACGGCATAATGGTGGCATAGTCGATCGCACTCGACACCACAACCCCACACGCCCCCGGGCGCGCAAAGGAGAAAACTCATGAAGATTGTTGTGACCGGCGGTGCCGGCTTCATCGGAGCGAATTTCGTTCATACGCTCCTTGAGGACCATCCGGATGTCGATGTCGTCGTCCTGGACAAGTTCACATACGCGGGCAACCGCGCCTCTCTGACCGATCTTCCGGCCGAACTCGCTTCGCGCCTGAGCATCGTTGAGGGCGATATTGCTGATGCTGACCTGGTCGACGGCGTCGTCGCCGGTGCGGACGCGGTCGTCCACTTTGCCGCAGAGTCGCACAACGACAATTCGCTGCTGGATCCTTCGCCCTTCATTCAGACGAACCTGGTGGGTACGTTCACGTTGCTGGAGGCCGTGCGTCGCCACAAGGTTCGTTTCCACCACATCTCCACGGACGAGGTGTACGGCGACCTGGAGCTGGACGATCCTTCGAAGTTTACGCCGACCACGCCCTACAATCCTTCCTCGCCCTACTCCTCGTCCAAGGCGGGTTCGGATCTGCTGGTGCGCGCGTGGGTGCGTTCTTTCGGTGTCGAGGCCACGATTTCGAACTGTTCGAATAACTATGGTCCCTACCAGCACATCGAGAAGTTCATTCCCCGTATGATCACCAATCGTCTGCGTGGCGTGCGTCCGCGTCTGTACGGCGACGGCCTGAACGTGCGCGACTGGATCCACGTGCGCGACCACAACACGGCCGTGTGGGACATCCTCATGAAGGGCCGCATTGGCGAGACCTACCTGATCGGCGCCAATGGTGAGACCAATAACCGCGACGTGGTTGCGATCCTTAACGAGCTGATGGGCTACGCTCCCGACGACTTCGATCATGTCAAGGATCGTCCGGGGCATGATCTGCGTTACGCGATCGATAACTCGAAGCTGGTCACTGAGCTTGGCTGGGAGCCCAAGTTTACGAACTTCCGTGACGGTTTGGCGGACACGATCGCCTGGTACACCGAGAACGAGGCCTGGTGGGCTCCCCTCAAGGAGGCCGTCGAGGCGAAGTACGCCGCCGAAGGGCACTGAGTCCTTGGGTAGCGTGACCCGAGACGACGGTCGGCCTCGCCCCCGCGTCACCGTCCTCATGGCCACCTACAACGGGATGGCCGAGGGCGGGGCGTGGCTGGATGAGCAGGTGGACTCCGTGCTCGCCCAGGTGGGCGTGGACGTGTCCCTCGTCGTCTCCGACGACGCGTCGACGGACGCGACGCGAGACCATCTGGAGCGTCGCGCAGCGTCCGATCCTCGTATCACGGTTCTTCCGCAGCGCGAGGGCGTTCCCGGTGTGACAGGTAATTTCTTGCATCTGTTCACGACTCACATTCCAGACGGTTCCTACGTCGCTTTCACGGATCAGGACGATGTCTGGCATGAGGACAAGCTTTCGACACAGCTCGCGCTCATGGCCTCCACGGGCGCCGATGTTGTTTCCTCCAACGTGAATTCCTTCGAATCGCTGCCGGGGGGTGGGGTGGGTGAGCGCCGCCTTATTCGTAAGTCGCAGCCTCAGCGGGCCTGGGATTTTCTCTTTGAGGCTGCTGGTCCCGGATCGACGTACGTGTTTTCTCCCGAGGCTCATCGCGCCCTCGTAGAGGTGATCGCTCGCCTCGACTATTCGCGCATTGGCGTGCATGACTGGTACGTGTACGCCCTGGCTCGTGCGATTGGCCTGACCTGGGTGATTGGCGAGGAGCCGACTTTGGAATATCGCCAGCACGGCGGTAACGTTCAGGGGGCTAACTCCGGTGCGAGTGCGCGCGACGCGCGCATGGAGAAGCTGCGCAATGGTTTTTACCGTAACCAGTTCATCCTGATTGGTCGAGCAACCCTGCAGGTCGGTACGTTCGACGCTCCTCACCGCATTGAGCTCGCGTCGATCGTGCGTGACCTGGAGGCGGATGGCGCCTGCGCGCGCCTTCGTTTGGCCTTGCGGTGGGCTCAGATTAGGCGCGATCATGTCGAGGGACTCAAACTCGCTGCGGCGCGTCTCCTGCGTATCTGGTAGGCGCTAGCGAGTGTAGAGGGCGAGTCCGGCATCGACGGCCTCGGATGTCACGATGCGGGGGAGTTGGTCGGGTGAGATTGACTGCGGGTCGATGATGACCACTGAGCGTCCGGCCATCCACTGATCCAGCACCTGGCCTGCACCCGTGTGCGTGTCCCACAGGAGGGCGACGCGTTTGCCGTTGATGTCCTGTGTGGCGCGTGTGCCTTCCAGGGCGTCGTCTCGCACAGCAGGGAGGATTGGGGGTGTGGGGATGGTGATGGTGTCGGGCGCCGCCGCGATCTGGGCGAGGGCGTCGAGTGCACCTCCGAGAGTGCCCTCCCATGCGAAGGAAAGATACGTGGGCGTCTGGGCCAGAACATGGGCTCCTGCGTTGAGGGCGTCGTCGGACTCGTTGGTCAGAGTGTTCGTGATGAGGAGGTCGCCGGGCAGGGGGTTGCGCGTGCGGAGGTGTTCCCACCCCATCGCGCGAGCTGCGATCTGCCAGAGTACGTCTTGCCAGGGCTGAAGGGACGTGTAGAAGCGGGCGGGAGTGGGTTCGCCGGTGCCGAAGAGGTCCGCGGCCAGGTCGTTTGTCAGGTAATGTGCGATCTTGGCCAGCCACCTGCCGGCCACGGGTCCACCCAGCTCGACACGTTCTGCTCCATACTGGGTAAGTGCGGGTCCTGACCACGCGTTAACTGCGCTCACAAGATGTGTGAGGCTCGTCATACTCTGGGAGGAATAGCTGCTCATAGTTGAGAGTATATCGAAGGTCCTAGGCGTTCCAAGTACCGGGTAACTGTGAAGTCATTACAAAACTGTAAGGATCTACCGGGGGGTCAGGTGCTACTCTAGAGGTCTCAATAACGCGAAACCGCTTGACTTCCTGCAATGACACGCGTGTAATTCTCGTATTGATCGATTCGTTATAAGGAGTCTTCCGCATGTGGAACATCTTCGGTGACGGACCCCTCCAGTGGTCCGAGGACGCCGATGCGGCGCTGTACGCCCGCATTGACGGCCCCCTTGCGTGGCAGCAGCACGCGCTGTGTGCGCAGACGGATCCCGAAGCGTTCTTCCCGGAAAAAGGTGGCTCCACTCGCGAGGCCAAAGCCGTTTGTCAGGCTTGTCAGGTGCGCGAGGACTGCCTCGAGTATGCACTCGCCAACGATGAGCGCTTTGGCATCTGGGGCGGCATGTCGGAGCGCGAGAGGCGGCGCCTGCGCCGAATGGCCGGTTGAGTCCCACGTCTCAAACGATCGGCGCCATCCTTGTCACCCGAGGGGACGCGCCGCTGACACAGTCCGTGTTACGGGCCATCGAAAATCAGACGATGGCTCCGGATTCCCTTACCATCGTTGACGTTGCAGGACGTCATGTCACACCCTTCCCCGCCGACCGAGTCCCGCATGGTGCACGGCTCATTCGCGTGGGTCGGGCCCGCAACCTCGGTGACGCGATTCGACGAGCGCACGCGCAGGACGCCCCCTTCGCCTCCTATCCGTGGTGGTGGATCCTCCACGAGGACTCCGCCCCCGAACCCGACTGCCTCAGAGAACTCGCTCAGGCGGGCGCCGTCGGCAAAACCGTGGGAGCAGTTGGCACGAAACAGGTGAGCTGGGATGGCACGCGGCTCCTCGAACTCGGCATTTTTGCCACTGCCAGCGGACGTCGACTCGAACGCATCAGCGAGGATGAGATCGATCAGGGACAGTACGACGGAACAACCGATGTGCTGGGTGTCGGAACAGCCGGTATGCTCCTGCGCGCCGAGGCCTACGACACCGTCGGCGGCTTCGATCCCGCGCTGGGTCCCTTCGGAGATGGCCTCGACATGGGGCGCCGCCTCCACCTAGCCGGCTACCGCGTCGTCGTAGCCCCCCGCGCCCGTATACGCCACGCCCGCTCCTCCCTGACCCCCGGCTTCGACCCGACCCAGGCCTCGGACCGTATCGAAGACGATGAGCGCGCCGAGGCCACAGCGCAGATGGAGGCCGCGCAAGCCAAGTCATTCCGGCGACGCAGGTTCGCGCAGATGTACAACTGGTGCAAGGCCACCCCGGCGCTCGTCCTACCGTTCTTGGCCATATGGCTTCTGGTGTGGACACCAGCTCGCGCCCTCGGTCGCTTGATGACCGGGCGAGCCTCCCTCGCCCTGCCTGAAATCGCCGCATTCGCCTCGCTGGTGGGGGCAACCGCGCGTCTGCTCGCCGGTCGTGCGAGGGCCGCTCGCTCACGCACCGTGCCCCACTCCGCCCTGCACAACCTGGAGATCACACCCGCCTCCCTGCGCAAAGAACCCACAAGAGACGATGAGGACGACAACGGCGAACGTATCGACCCGCTCGTCCTCGCCTCCATTCGTCGCTACCGCATCCGCTCCTCCTCCGCGGCCCTCGCCCTCCTCGTCGTCACCTCGCTGATAGCCGCCTTCCAGTGGTGGGGTGCCTCCGCAGGCCTCGTCGGAGGCGCGTGGGCAGCGCTCCCCGCCGATTGGTCCGAGCTGTGGAGCGCCGCATGGGCCGGGTGGATCCCCGGCGGAGACGGCCACGTCGGCGGAGCCGACCCCCTCACAACCCTCATGTCACTACTCAGCGCGCCTGCCGCGCCTACGGGAGTGACACCGGGGGCAGTCGCAACCTTCCTGCTCGTCGCCTCGTGTCCCATCGCCGCAATGATCGCGTGGGTGCCCACTCGCTCCCTGACGTCGTCGCTGCGCGTGCGATTCCTCGTGGCTCTTGCGTGGGCACTGGCCCCCGCACTTGCGATGAGCGCCACCCACGGTGTCCTTGCGGGCACCCTCGCACACGCCGTTCTTCCTCTCATCGCCGCGTACTGCGCTCCAGCCGCCAGCCCACTGCTCGTCGCGGGAGCAGCAGGCGTCACCGCCGCACCGGTGCGCCCCCGCGGAGTCAACGCGGGCCTGGCCGCACTCGCCGTCGTGGTCCTCTCCTGCTGCGCCCCCTGGACCCTGCCCGTGAGCCTCACAGCGCTGATGTGGCGCTCGCGCAAACGCGGCCTCGTAGCCCTACCCGCGGTCCTGCTGCTCGCGCCCACCTACGCGACGATCCTGACCCACCCATCGGCTTGGGCGGCATTGGCATCCACAAGCGGCACTGCACATGCCTACACGCGGGCAGCCTCCTGGTTCGCCTTCCTGGGCATGCCCGCCGCGCCACAATCGACGCTTCAGATGGTCGCCTGCGGCGCAGTGGGCGCGAGCGTGGCCGCCCTCGCTGGGTTCGCGCTCGTGCGTAGTCGCTCGCGCGTCGTAGCCGCCCTCGTGAGCGGCGCCCTCGTGAGCGCAGCTGCCGGTTGGGCCGCCTCACACATCGGCGTCGGCCTGGACGGCGCACAGGTTGCCTCCGCCTGGGTTTCGCCAGCACTGTCTCTTTCCTTCGGGTCCCTCCTCCTCGCCTCGATGGCAGGCAGCGTGGCCACCCCATCGTCGACCTGCGAGCAGTCCACGGCGTGGGATGCACCCAGATCCCGGGTGGCGCGCGCCGTTGGAGTCCTGGCTGCGCTGGTCCTCGTCGCTCTCGGAGGCGCCCACAGCGTTGCCGCTTTTGCGACACGCAGCGATGCCTCCTCGGTGCCGACCTTCGCCCTGGCTCAACGGGAGACCGTTTCCCCCATGGCAACCCCCATCGTCTCGGCCGTCGCCTCCCAGGCTCAACGCTCTCCCCGCGCCGGACGCGTCCTTGTTCTGGACGGAGACCCCACGAACGGCACAGTCGATGCCGCGCTGTGGCGCGGAGCAGGACCCTCTCTGACGGACTCCTCGCCTGCCTCCAGGGCGCTCGCACTGGCCGATGCGCGAGCCGGAGCCGAAACTAACGTTCTGCGAGACCCCGCCACGGCCTCGCTCGCCCAAGCCGCCTACACCCTCGTGGTGTACCCGGACGACGCGACAGTTGACGCACTCGCCGCACACGACGTTGACACGATCCTCGTGCCCTACGGTGCGAGCGGCGCCCAGGCACTGACGGCGGGCCTCGACCGTGCAGGTGGACTCGAAAAAGTTGGCAGCACGAACTCCGGCATCGTCTGGCGCGTCCGTCCAGATTCTGTTAAGCCCTCGCGCGTGCGCGTTGAATCACCGGGTGGCGTCACGACCGCCGTCGGCTCTTCCCAGCTGCGCGTCGACGGCGACGTCAACGCAGTCGGCACCCTCATCTTGGCTGAGCGTGCTGACACAGGCTGGCGCGCTTCCGTTGACGGTGTGGCGCTGGCTCCCCTCGAAGCCGCCGACGGTTGGGCCCAGACGTTCAACATGCCCCAAGCGGGCCATTTGAGCGTCACATACTCCGCCTGGTGGATTGTTCCCTGGCGCGTTGGCTCGGGCATCTGCCTGGTGATTGCGGCAGCCAGCGCCCTATCCGTGTGGAGGAAGAGATGACAGCGACCCGGATAGCGTCCGCGGTCACCATCGGGTTCGGCGGAGTCGCTGCGCTGGCCCTGGCCTCGGGATCGCTACTGATCGACCCCGCGCCGACAACCGTGGAGGGCAGCGCCCACAGTGCCCAACCCTCACAGGTGCTGCTGGCGTGTCCCTCAGGCCTTGTCGACCCCTTCAACACGGCGAACGTGGCGTCAGGGACCACCTGGTCTTCGCTGTCAACCACCCCGATTAACCCAGCCCCTGCGAGCGTGACAGGCACTGGCGGAACCATCCCGACCGCCCTGACGCTCGCAGGTCAGGGCGGCGGCGAACTCGCCGGTCTCAGCGCCGTCGGCTGCGCCGCCCCGCGTACCTCCCAGTGGTTCGCGACGGGAGCAACAACATCTGGTGCTGACATGGTTCTCATCCTGTCCAACCCGGGACCCACAGCTTCGGTCGTTAGCGTTGACGGCTTTGGTGGCGCTGGCCCACTCAACGCCGCACCACGCCAGGTGACGGTCGCGGCGGGCACCAGCGTATCCGTGCTCCTGGCCGGATGGTTCCCCGACGAAAATTCCCTGGTCGTGCACGTGCAAGCCGATGGCGGAGGCATCGCCGCGTGGGTTCAGGCCTCCCTCATGAACGGTGAGATCCCCCAGGGCACCACGCTCGCCTCCGGCGTCGTACCCGCCACCACACAAACAATCCTGGGCGTTGACCCCAAGGGGACCTCGCTCCTGCGCCTCATGTCCCCCTCCGGCGACGCCAACGTGAGTGTCTCCGTCGCCGACTCTTCGGGGCTGCATCCCCTCGGCGGAGGCCAGACGCTCGTCGCCGAAGGAAGCACGCTCGAGATGCCCCTTGACGGCGCCTCACAGGACTCGACGCCGATTGCCCTCGTCGTTACCTCCGACCGTGAGATCGTCGCACAGACGACTACGATCACGCTCGGGGCACCGTGGGCACAACGCACCAACGCGTGGGTCTTGCGCTCCAATGCCACGCCCGCCATACCACTCACGCAGGCAGCACTGCCCGGTCGGGGCGCCCTCGAGGCTATGGTCACCAAGGTGCTCTCTTCGGAACCGATCCGCGACACGTCCCTGGCAACACAGTCCGGGGTGAGTGCCACACGCGCCAGCCTGCTCCTCTACGCCCCCCTCACCGACGCCCGAACAACATCGGAGGGCGAGTGGTCCGACGAAGAATCCACTCCTGCGCCATCACAGACCCCCAACATCTGGGCGTCCCCGTCGCCCGCGGCCACCCAAGCGCAATCAGGTGACGAAGGCGACACGCAGTCGAGCGGCACGAGTCCCACGACTCCCGGGGCCGTCGCGGTCACCGTCGCTGGCCGCACCATCTACGTCGCACCCGGTGTACCCACCCTCGTTGACCTCCCCGAAACCGGCGGGCAGATCAGCGCGCCCACGCCGATTCAAGCCGCCGTCGTCATGAGCGCCGACACGGCAGTGGGACGCATGATGACCACGTGGAACGTCGGTACGGAAGGCATCAGCGCCGCGAACGGATCCATCCGAGTTGTCAACTGAGGGTCACGTCCCAGGCCCGCACACAGCGTACACAGGGTGCCTACTCGACCCGTGACAACAACGGACACGTCAGCGAAGCGCGTCGTCGACTTCGTCCGGAGGCAGCGCCAGAATATGACTAATCCTCTCCACCAGCACCCTGCGGGTCATCGCGCCCAGCTCATCGGGTGGGCATCGCAGCGTGATCGGCAGGCGATAGACGACGATTCGATCGCGCAGTCCCCTGCGCCGATCCGCAGGGAAGATACGAGCCACGACGACGTTATGTGACTCCCACGGCGCCGGATTCGACGGAGGAACATCCTCCACCGCGAACTCAATCGTCGCCACCTGTGGCCACCGTCCAATCAACTCAGACACCAGCTCACTCACCAGCAGATCGAAGTTCTCCCGACGTGTCCTCCACGCCGGAGTTCCCGGAAAAAAGAGAGGACCACGAGGGCCGCGACCATGGCGGTCGCGGCCCAAGACATGACGCCTGGTCGCAAACACCCCACCAGGGTAGGTCCAAGGCGCGCCGGAGCGCGCGATGCGGGCACCGAGTGTCGTACCCTTAGGTGCGTGATTGCCCAACGACACTGCTCCAAGCCAGGCTGCTCCTCCGTCGCCGTCGCCACCCTCACCTACGACTACCATGACTCCACGGTCGTCGTCGGTCCCCTCGCCACCGTCGTCGACCCCAACTCTTACGACCTGTGCGATGAGCACGCCCAGAACCTGAAAGCCCCCCTCGGATGGCAGGTCGTGCGCCTAGCCACAACCTTCGAACCGGCACCGCCCTCCGGCGATGACCTAGCGGCTCTCGTCGATGCCGTGCGCAGGGTTGCCCAAGAAGCCCAGCAGGCCTCGTCCCCGAAGACCCGACAGCCCCGCACAGGTCCCTTCGGTCCCGCGCGCTCCGTGGGGAGTCCCGACACCTCCAGCCCCCTGGATCCTTCCAGCCCATACGCGCGCAGACGCGCCCAATTCACCGTCGTCGACGGCGAGGAGAACACACTCGACGAGTAAGCGCCTACAGGCCGAAGCGAGCCTTCGTGGCCTCGTGGAAGCGCTGTGTGCCCCGCGCTCGTCGCTCAACCTCGCGCATCCACTCACGATCCCTGCGCGCCACCAAAACGGCAGCAATCACAAGCTCAGGGTGCAGGCCTGCGGGCAGGGGAGTCTGGACACGCCGGGAGAGGCGCTGCGCGAGCGACAAAGCGACCTGCGCGCGCACCTGCCTGTCGAGGGAACGATTCGTGCCCAAAAATGCACGTGCCTCAGCGGCGAGAGCATCGTCCAGGGGAAGGATCGTCGCGGTCGCGGCCCACCCCTGAAGGCCCGGTGGCATGACGAGAGGCGGATAGAAGACCGATGACCCCTGTGAACACACGATCGTCCCTGCCGCCAGATCACCCAGGCGTTTGCCCTTTCCGTTGAGCAGCTCTGACGCGAAAGCGAGTCCGCCGAGGAAGAGCCAATTCTCGAGGATACCGACACCGACGCGCACCGCCGCGTGACGAGCCGTCACCGGACCGCCGTCGTCACGCACGACACGCAGATTCATCGCCCACTTGCCCAGGGAACGCCCGCCAGTAGCGACCTCAACCGTGAGGGGGATAATAAACATCAATGACGCGAGAATCAGGACCTGCAGTACACGACTGAGCGAATCAGAAGCGACGCGCAACGAACGCGTGGCGACGTCGACCATGATAACCACCAGCCCGATGTAACAGGTCGCATCCATGAAGGCGGCAGTGAGTCTCTCCATGGGGGACGCGGGCTTAACGTCGAGGGTCACCGCCTCGCCCGTGCGGACGTAATCGTCCTGCAATTGCATGTACTCACTGCGTTGCGCGCTCATATGTGACACGCTAGTGCAATGGACATCGACGTGCTGCGGGTGAGTGGAAAAAACGAGTGGAAACGTCTCGATCAGCTCACCCGCGCTCGTTCACTGACCGGCGAGGAGATTGACGAGCTTGATCTGCTCTACCGATACGCGACGACCGACCTGGCCCGCGTGCGCACAAAGAGTCCTGACCCGGATCTGATCGCCGATCTGTCGCGTCTGCTGTCCGCGGCGCGCGGGCGTCTGGCGGGTACCAGCGGTCTGACCGGTGCAATCATCGCTCGTTTCTTTGTTGTCGCCCTACCGCTGGCTATGTATCGGATCAGGTGGGTTATCGTTGGCGTGATGGCACTGTTCATGGCCCTGTGCGTTATCCAGGGCCACTACCTGCTGACGACCCCTGACGCCATGTCTGCGCTGGGCAGTCCCGAGGCCCTGCGAGCCTACGCGCAGGACATGTTCGTCGAGTACTACCATCAGGACACGCATGCGCAGTTCGGTCTGTCCGTGTGGGCGAACAATTCCTGGATTTGTCTGCAGGCGGTGGCAACTGGCATCACTGGCTTCTATCCGCTTGTGCTCCTGTGGAATAACGCCGTGTCTCTGGGTACGTCGGCCGCGGTGGTGATCCAGTACGGGGGCGTGTGGCATTTCTTCCGTTTCATCTTGCCGCACGGAGTGCCTGAACTGACGGCAGTGTTCATCTCGATGGCGGCGGGTCTGCGCGTATTTTGGGTGTTTCTCGTTCCGGGGGACGCGACGAGGTTCCAGGCCGTCGGGCGGGCCGCCCGTGGTGCGATGACGGTTGCGTTTGGGGCTGCGATTCTCCTGGCGGGTTCCGGTTTCCTCGAAGGCTTCGTCACCCCCTCCGACTTGCCTGATTCTGTGAAGATCGTGCTGGGCGTTCTCTTGACCGGGGCGGCGTGGGCGTACATCCTCATCCTCGGTCGTATGGCGGAGCGCGCGGGCGGCAGCGATGACGTAGGCACGGACGCTGGCTACTATCAGCCTGTCGCAGGCTGAGTGCGGGTGCGCAAGCTTGCGCGTAGTGGGATGTGAGGCTTAAGTGGCTCTTCGCATTTGAGGGTGTAGGGGTGTTGGGTGGGGTTCGGCGTGTCGTGGTTGTGTAGGAGGGGTCTGGGTTTTTCGGACCGTTTGTTTTGAGAGGGTTGTTCTGAGTAGTCCTGGCTGCTTGTGGCCGGGCAGAATGGATGACCATGAGGAAGTTCTCGAAGCACACGCCTGAGCAGATTGTTGTGAAGCTGGAGAAGGCCGAGGCGTTGCGAGGTGAGGGCATGAGTACGGCCCAGGCCTGCCGCGTGCTGGGTATCAGCGAGGCGACGTTGTGCCGGTGGCGCCAGCGTTATGGGTCGATGAGTCGTAGTGAGGCCAAGGAACTGCGTGAGTTGCGCGAGCAAAACGCGCGCCTCAAACAGTTGTTGGGCCAAGCAGAGCTGGAGAAAGCAGCGTTGCGTGAGCTCGCGGAGGGAAACTTCTAGGCCCGGCGCGCAGGCANGGGCGTCGCTAGGCCCGTCCGCCCGCGAGACTTGGCGATCTCGCTTCGCTCGGCGCCGCGTCGTGAAGCTCGCCCGTTCCCTCCGGTCCATCCGGCGCCCGTCACACCGGCGTCTGGTGTGCTGATAGGTGGTTTCGTGCGTCGGCTTCCAATCGGGCTGGTTCCCCAGTAACGTCGCGCGTAATTCCCGTGATTGTATTTCGTGTGTTGAAATCTGATCGTTGATATTCCGCGGTTTGTGGGTTCTTCGCATTTGAGGGTGTAGGGGTGTTGGGTGGGGTTCGGCGTGTCGTGGCCGGGTAGGGGTCGAGGTCTTTCGATGATGGAGATTCCTACACCGTCCATCCGAAAGACCTCGACATGCCCAATACTACCTTTGATCGCCCCGACCTGAGCGCGTTCACGCGCCTGGATGACCTGGGGTTGGAGGTGACGGGCCAGCGCATTTGGCCAGACCATGCAGTGTTGGCGTGCCGCATTGTTGGTGAGGATCGGTGGTGTCGACGCTGCGGGTGCCAGGGCGCGGCTCGTGACACGGTGATCCGGCGCCCCGCGCACGAGCCTTACGGGTGGCGTCCCACGATTTTGCATGTGAGCGTGCGCCGCTACCGGTGCCCAGAGTGTGCTCACGTGTGGCGTCAGGATATGAGCCAAGCGGCCGATCCGCGCGCCAAGCTCTCACGGGCGGCGGTGCGCTGGGCGCTCACTGGGCTGGTCGTCCACCATTTGACGGTGGCGCGCATCTCCCAGGCTCTGGCTGTGTCCTGGAATACCGCTAACACTGCTGTCCTGGCCGAAGGAGAGCGCTCACTGATCAACGACCCGACCCGGTTTGAAGGCGTGCGCGTCATTGGCGTGGATGAACACGTGTGGCGCCACACCCCCTACGGCGACAAATTCGTCACCGTCATCTTGGACTTGACGCCCATCCGAGATCGCAGTGGCCCCTCCCGGCTCTTGGACATGGTCCCGGGCCGCTCCAAGCAGGTCTTCAAAACCTGGCTGGCCTCCCAGCCCGATACGTGGCGCGAGCGTATTGAGATCGTCGCGATGGATGGATTCACCGGGTTCAAGAGCGCCGCCACTGAAGAACTCCCAGACGCAAGGGCAGTCATGGACCCCTTCCACGTCGTACACCTGGCCGGCAATGCCTTGGATGAGTGCCGAAGGCGCATTCAGCAAGAACTCCACCACCGGCGCGGGCGTGCCACGGACCCCCTGTACAAGGCCCGCAGGGTGCTGCACACCAGATCCTGCCTACTCACCCTTGGCCAGCAGTACCAGATACTTGACCTGTTTTCCGGCGACGAGCACGTCGCCCTCGAGGTCACCTGGAGCGTCTACCAGAACATCATTGATGCCTACCGCGCGCCCAACACGAGCGCGGGTAAGGCCATCATGGAAGCCGAAATCAACACGCTGACCTCCACGCGCGTACCGAGTCGCCTGACCAAGCTCATCACGCTGGGCAGGACACTCAAACGCCGAGCCACAGACATCCTGGCCTACTTCGACCACCCCCACACCACAAGCGACCCCACCCAAGCCATCAACGCACCCCTCGAACACCTCCGCGGCATCGCCCAAGGATTCATCAACCACCGAAACTACCGCCTACGCTGCCTCCTCCACTCCGGCGGATTCCAACACCTCCTACACCCCAAAATGCGAAGAGCCGCTTAAGTGTTGCGGGTGCATACGCTGGCCAGGGCGTTCTCGATCTAGAGGCGACCAGCTTTCTTGAGTTCGATGTAACGGTCAGCTGTGCGTGCGGGTAACAGTTCAGCGGATGCCTGAAGGGTGAGTGCACCCGCAAGGCGTGCGTCGGCGGCACCAGCGTCGTCGGCTCGCTGGGAGAGTGCGGCGGAGGCGGCGAGGAACACTTCTTCCGCGTTGGAGAGTCCGTGCCGTGCGCGAATCTCGTCGGGGTCGGTCGCGGAGGCGACGAGCACGGTGTGGCGATCGGCGAGGCGCGACAGGGTGTCCGTGAACTCTGTGTCCATGCCGGCTGGGGGGATCTTCGTGATTACAACAACGAATGACGGGTGGTGGACGGTCTGTTCGACGGCTGTGGCCACGTCGGACCAGTCGGTGACGTCTAGGCGCGGCGAAATATCCGTGAAGGTCGCGGCGAGGGTCTCGATGATTTTGGGTCCGCGTACCCCTGATACGCGTGCGCGCACGCGAGAGTCGACGGCTAACACGTGGACCTTGTCGCCCGCGCGATCGGCGAGGGTTGCCAGGAGGAGGGCTGTCTCGATGGAGGAATCCAAGCGGGGCGCACAGCCCAGGGCGATCGAGTCCACGTCCATGTGTTCGGGTGCGCCGAGCAGAGCGGCGGAGGCGCGTCCACAATCCACGACGATGAGGACGTGTCGGTCTCGTTCGGGGCGCCACTGGCGCACTATGAGTTCGGCGGAGCGAGCGGATGCACGCCAGTCGATGTCTCGCGGGTCGTCACCTTCGACGTAGGTGCGCAGGGAGTCAAACTCGGTTCCCGCGCCGCGCAGTGTCGTCGGCGTCGTGCCCTCCAATTCGTGGAGCCGAGCCAGGCGCGTGGGTAGTAGTACGCGCGCCTTAAACTCGGGGAGGACTGACAGCGTCAATGGTGCTTCAAGACTGACCTGACGCGCGCCCAAGTGCAGCGGCCCCCACGAGCGGATCGTGACTACATCGGCGTGGCGCGTGCCCCGCCGCGACGGGCAGAGCATCGTTGTGACGGTGGTGGAGCTGCGGGCGGTGAGGCGCACGCGTTGGCGCGACGGGGTGGGGGCGAGGGATGGTGGCCACGCGTCGCGTACATCCAGGGTCATGTGTCGTTTCGTCGTGTTGGTCAGGCGCAGCGTTGCCGTGGTTGTCTGGTCGGCGCGGATTGGGCCGGTGACGTCGCGTCGCAGGCGCAGGGTGCGGGGGGAGGGAGCGCCGGCCGTGTCGATCAGGCACGCCGCGATGACGAGGCCGAACCACGTCCAGGCGAAGGCGCGGGATGGCGAGAGGGCGAGGGGGACGATGCCGACGAGAACGACGAGCGCGCTGCGCGCAGAGACGATCACGGGAGCCTCAGCGGGGGACGGGGGTGGCTGCGAGGACTCCTGAGACGACGTTGGCGGCCGTGATGCCCTCGAGGTTGGCTTCGGCACGCAGGCCGAGGCGGTGTGCGAGGGTCGAGGGGGCCATCGTCTTAATGTCGTCGGGGGTCACGAATCCTCGGCCCTGTAGGAAGGCCCACACGCGAGAGGTGCGCAGCAGGGCGGTCGCGCCTCGTGGGGACACGCCGAGGCGCACGGCGGGTGAGGTGCGCGTTGCACGACACACGTCGACCAGGTAGGCGATGACGGCGGGAGCGACCTCAACGCGTGCGGCGGCTTCGTGAGCCGCGAGGATGTCAGCGGCGCCGGCGACCGGGTGAATGCCCGCTTTCGCGAGGGACGTTGGGTTGAAGCCGCCCTGGTGGCGGGCAACGATGTCGATTTCGGCGTCGCGGGATGGCAGGGGCAGCTCGAGTTTGAGGAGGAAACGGTCCAACTGTGCTTCCGGCAACGGGTAGGTGCCCTCGTATTCGATGGGGTTTTGCGTGGCAATGACCATGAAGGGGGCGGGTAGGGCGCGGGTCGTACCGTCGACCGAGACGGTGTGTTCCTCCATGGATTCGAGGAGCGCCGACTGGGTCTTGGGTGGCGTCCGGTTGATTTCGTCGGCGAGGAGCAGATTCGTGAACACGGGACCTTCACGGAAGACGAACTCGGATCGTCCCGCGTCCCAGATCATTGAGCCGGTGATGTCGGCGGGCATCAGGTCGGGGGTGAACTGGATACGCGCCATGTCGACGTTGAGGGCGTGGGCGAGTGCGCGCACGAGGAGCGTTTTAGCGACGCCGGGGACCCCCTCGAGCAAGGCGTGGCCGCCGGCAACGAGGGCGACAATCAGTCCGGTGATTGCCGCGTCCTGGCCGACGATGGCTTTACCGATCTCAGCTTTGAGCGCCAGGAGGGCCTCCTGCGTGCTTCGCTCTGCCTCGTTGAGGCGACGCCCCGACCATCCCTGGCCCGTTGGCGCGCAGTACGAGGCCGGGGTCCCCTGGGTGGGGGTGCCTCCCCGGGGCGCGTATCCCCCCTGCGGCCCGGAGTATCCGGGTCCGCCCTGATCGTGTACGCCACCAGCGGTGCCATACTGCGGGGAGGGCATGGGGCCGGGGACGGGGTTAGTCATGGCGAATCTCCTTCTCGAGGGCGTAGAGGTCGTTGGCGAGTTGGACGAGGGCCGCCTCGTCTGTCGGTGGTGGCCCCCACAGAAGTTGTTTGTAGCGGGAGGGAGGCAGGCCTTGTTGCTCGATCTCGCGTGCGAGCGTCTCACGATCAGCGGTGTACGTGACACCTAGCGAGGACGCGATGCGCGAGGCAGACGCGCTGCGCAGCGCTCTGGCGGCATGCCCGTAGGAGCGCATGGCGCGCATGAGTCGTGCCTTCCCGATGAGGGTTTCAGCGGCAGGTACCTCAATCGGCAGCTGCTCCGGGGTGAGTGGCCCGAGTCTTGTGCCGCGCGCCGCGGCCGCCAACAGCGCTGAGCCGAGCACCATGAGGAAGGCGGGAGCAAGGAACGGAGAATCAGTGGGTGTCACCTGCTCGGAGGAAACAGAAACACCATGGGAGGCAACGAACCAGGCGACCTTGTTGGTCCTGCCGATCGCGTTAATGGCCAAGGCGGCGTTGCCTCCCTCCGTGATCGCACGGTTGCGCACCCGCACCGAATCGGGGATGACTGCGCGGAAGCGACCGTCTTCAACGCGCTCAGCGTAGGCGTAATTTTGCCCGTCTGTGGTGAAACACAGGTGCCAGGTGGAGGAAGAAGCGGAAACCGAATAAGCGGAGGAAAACAGCTCGCTCGCATGCTGGGCTGCGTCGGAAGCACATCCTGGCTGTGTTCTTTGCCCGGTGTCCCAGGATCGGGTTGCGTGCAACCCCGCCAGGTAGGGTGGCTCACCCCCGTATTCCTCCTCCAAGCCCACGTAGACAACGCTCGCTCGCGTCTCCACCTCCTGCGCCAACTGAGCCGACATGCGGGAAGGAAAAACGACGACGAGCGTCGTGTTCTCATCTACGGATGCCGCCTGAGTGGCCGACACTTCGCTCACCGTGATGCCGTGGTGTTCAAGCACCTGCGCGAGTGCCCGCGCGCCGTCACCTCCAGGGTTGCGGATGCCCACGGGGGCATTGTTGAAACCAGCCTGCGGCAAGAATGCGATGCCGACAAAGGACACTATGACGAACGCGAGAACCATGATCGCCGGACGCGCGGCGCTCGCCCGTTCACGCGCCGTGGGGGTAATGATGCGAACCTGCGTGGCTTTCATCAGTGGTCCTGGGCCTTTCGGCAGGCATCCAACAGGGCAGGCGTGAGTTTGCTTAATGCGTCCACGTCCTGGCGACTAACCGATGCATTCCCGTAACGAACGCGGTCGAAAGTCCGTGCGTGAAAAGCAAGCGTCGGGCCCTGTTCGGGCACGAGCCGGGTCGCCGCCACCGCGGCTTCGCGTGCCGTCAGACCTGGCGATGATGTGACGACCTCGCATTCATCCAACCCCAACACTAGGAGACGGTAGGCCCACACGTAAGCCAGGTTCCAGTCCTCGTCTTCCACAGCCTCGTTGAAGAGACGGCGTACATCCTCGCGGCTCGCCTCCTCCTCGAACACTGAGTGGGATGCACGCCAGGAGGAACGAATCGGGTTGAGGATCAGCGCGATGATGACGAGCGCAATCGCGATGATCGCCAGGAGCGTCACGAGCACAGAGAAAGAGAAAGGCCCCTCTCCCTTCCATTCGATGGCCTCGTAGAGCCTCGTTAGGAAACGCCTAATGACATCGGTAATGCCGCTGGCGTCGGTGTTGTAGATCCCGCGCGAAAGTTCCTCTTCCAGCCACGACCGGGCCTCACCCTCGTCGGGCGCCAAGGGAACGCCGCACGCGAACACCGGGTCCACCGCCTAGCTCCTGGCGGCCTGGGCGAGCGCGAAGGCGAAGTTCTCTGTGCGAATCTTTTGATCCACAAACATAAGAGTCTGGAACGCTGACATGATGGGGAAGACGAGGGCGTAGGAGGCCATCTGGAGAATGCTGGTCAGCACACTAGTAGTCATGAGCAACCCAACCATCTTGGTGGGATCAAGGCTACCGGCGCTGAAGACCGCGAAGACAATACCGACGACAACAGTGCTGATGACCATCGTGATCATGCCGGCGATGAAACCAACCAGAATACTGATGAGCATCAGGCGACCCAGGGTCATCCAGAACGCCCCTGATGTCAAGGACCACGAGCGCTTGATCGACTCGACGGGACCAGCGTGCTCCAAGACGGCACACATTGGCGCGTAGAGGAGACGAACTTGTACCGCGTAGGAGACCAACGCCATCGGAAACAACGCAATCAACATCAAACCGGCAGCACTGTACGCCGCGTTCGAACTGCCCGAGGCCAAGAGAAGCACGACTATGCCGACGATCCATAGGATGACCGGGATACCGACCGCGAGAAATGTGAGGACGACGACACCTAGCACCGGCATCATGCGCGGCTTTGCTAACGCCCATGCTTGGCGGAATGTGATCTTCTTGCCGATGACCATCTGCGCCACCGTGGTGGACAGGATTCCGTTCAGCAGTGCTACCGCAAGAATAGAACATATCAGCAAGATGGCGTAGCCCACGAACGTTGACACAAAGGCCATGGACACGGAACTGGCGATGTCATCGGGGGAAGCCTGAGGATCCTCGCCGTACTCCGAGGCCGACATCAACGAGTACATGGGAAAGATAGAGACGAGCGAGTCGAGGACACCCACGATCGTCAACACGATCAGCGTGAAACCGAACAGTACTTTCGGGTTCATACGAAGGGCCGCGAAGGAGCCACTCAACAGGTCAGAGATCGTAANTTGCCAACGCTATCCCGGCGGGGGCCACCCTGCCCTCGCACGGGGTAGAGGTCAGCGACGGGGTCGCGCGCGTCGAACTCAACGCCGCGATGCCCCCCGACGAAGCCGCGCAGGTGAGTCTCTCATGGCAGCTGACGCGCACCCTCACGCAGGCGCCTGACGTGTCGCAGGTGAGCATTACCCTCTCGGGCGACACCCTTGACGTGCCAGCAGTGCCGCCACCGCCGTCGTATTCCCTCGACACTATGGTGGGGGCTGGTCCATCAGGCGTGGGGGTCGTGTCAGCATCGGGTTTTACGCCTCGCGCTTCGGCGAGGGACGCCGCGCACCCGACCTGTTCGCCGATGGATTCCACTCTCGTGGCGTGGAGTGGCCCCGATGGAGTCTACGCGGAGCATGCAGGTAGCCAGGTTGCCTTCCTGCCAGGTCAGGCCCCCCTCGGGCCCTCGATTGACAGATACGGATGGGTTTGGGGACCTCCCACGTCCGCTTCGTGGCTCAGTGTCGGTGGCGGCACGGATGGGGCGTTCAGTGTGCGCATCGAATCCGAAAGCGCGGGTGACGTTCACGCGGTGCGTATTTCCCCCGACGGTGTGCGTGCCCTCGTTATCCGTGGCTCCACACCGAGCGCGTGGGTGGGCGTCGTTGAACGCGAGCCGGGTGGTCGTCCGCAGGCGGTGCGTTCCCTCGAACAGATTTCGCTCGACGGCGGGGCTGTCATCGACGCGTCGTGGACCACGTCGACGGGACTCGTTCTTGCGGTGCGCGGTGAGGGTGGTGACAACGACCAGCTTGTGACGATGGCGTTGGGAGGTTTGCCTTCGAGCGTTGCGTTGCCGATCCGCGTGTCGTCGATGAGCGCCGGGGCTTCTTCTGCTTCGGTTGTCATCGTTGGGACGGACGAGGCGGGTAAGGCGCAGGTTCTCGTGCGATCGGGAGCGCTGTGGCAAAATGTCTCGGCTGACGTGACATCGGCGCGTTACGCGGGGTGAGGGCTGGTGGCAGGAGTGCACCGGGTGGCTGGTTTCGTTGATGCTTTCCTGGGCGCGGTGCTGCCCGTTCAGTGCGTGGGGTGTTTGGCGTGGGACGTGGTCATGTGTGGTTCGTGTGCGTCGCTGGCCACCGTTGAGCCGGTGTCGACTTCCTTGGAGGGGCGTCGAAGTTCGATCCCTCTTTGGGTCCTCGGGGACTATTCCGGTCCCCTGCGCAGGATTGTCTTGGGCGCGAAGCATGCGATGCGCANCCCGGGTGCGGGTGCGCTGTAGCCTGGCCCGGGGGCGGGGGTTCCGTAGCCTGGCCCGGGTGCGGGTGCGCCGTAGCCTGGCCCGGGTGCGGGTGCACTGTAGCCCTCTTGGACTCCTGTTGGCTCGTCTTGGCCAGGGGCGGGCGGTGTCCATGGGGAACTCATCACGACCTCCAGATCGCTGGTGTTGTGCTGGTCTCAATCCTGCCACAGGACGGGGATGTGCGTGCCGTCATCGCGGCGAGAACGTGGTGTTTCCGAATGAATCTCCTGCAACCGTGACGATTTCGTGACACTATCGTGATATGAGTTCGCGCATCCTCGTCGTCGATGACGACGTCGCCCTGGCCGAGATGATCGGCATCGTCCTCGAGAACGAGGGCTTTCGCGTCGTCTTTTGTTCCGATGGATCCCAGGCGCTGACTCACTTCCAAGAAACGAACCCGGACCTGGTCCTCCTCGATGTCATGCTGCCCGGCATGGATGGCTTTGACGTGTGCAGGGCAATCCGACGCGTCTCCGATGTCCCGATCGTGATGCTGACTGCCCGTTCTGATACGTCCGACGTTGTGACGGGTCTCGAGGCCGGAGCAGACGACTATGTGCCCAAACCCTTCAAACCCAAGGAACTGATTGCCCGTGTGCGTGCCCGCCTGCGTGGTCGCGAGGAATCACAGGCTGACGAAGGGCTGACCCTGCAGGACCTGACCATTGACGTGGCTGGACACGTCGTCAAGCGTGACGGACGTGTGATCGCGTTGACTCCGCTCGAGTTCGACCTGCTGGCCACGTTGGCGCGCTCCCCGTGGAAGGTGTTTTCCCGCGAGGAACTTTTGGAGCAGGTGTGGGGCTACCGTCACGCTGCCGACACGAGGCTCGTGAACGTTCATGTGCAGCGCCTACGCTCCAAGATTGAACGCGATCCGGAAAAACCGGAGCTCGTCGTCACTGTCCGCGGGGTTGGGTACCGTGCCGGCGCGGGAGCATAATTTCGCGCTCTCGCGACTGATCCGGGTCCTCACCGCGTCGAGGCCGTGGATATTCCTGCGCTCCTCACAGATCGTCCACCGCATCCGGCATTCCCTCTCGGCGAAGCTTGCCGTGGCGATCACCCTCTCTGCGCTCGCTATCCTGCTTATCTTCGGTATCATCGTCGCCTCACAGCTGCGTTCGTCGATGTTTGAGACGCGTAAAGACGCGATTCTGGCAGATGCGTCGCTGCGTTTTTCTGCAGCCCAGTCCGTGTTTTCCTCCTCGACGGCCACCTCCCCCGACCAAGTCCAAGAATCCGCACGCGGCGCCCTGACCTCACTCAAAGCCTCGGCGGCAGGCGCGGGAGCGACCAACGTCGCGTTGTTGCGCTCCGAGGGTTCCGCTGCCTCGCTGCGCATCAATCAGATTGAGGACGAGCAGATGCGCCTCCTCGTTACCCCCGAGATGCGTCAGGCCGTGACGCAGGGCGGCGCCCAATGGCAGTCGGTGGGCATCACGGCATCCGACTCTGACAAGGTGTCACCTGGGATCCTCGTCGGTACGCAGGTGCAGCTGCCCCGCGCAGGCACGCACGAGCTTTACATCCTCTACTCCCTGGCAGCCGATCAGAGCCAGGTGGACGTCGTATTGCGCGTGCTTGCCCTGTCCGCGCTGCCAATCATCCTGACCTTGCCCATCGCCGTCTATGCGCTCCTGCACCGTCTCCTGTTACCCGTGCGCCTGACCGTCAATGCGGCCACCAAGGCGGCGGAGGGAAACCTGGATGTGCGCGTCGAGGTGCATGGTGCCGACGAAATGGCGGCACTCGGACGAGCCTTCAACGCGATGACCTCTTCACTGCAGGACACGATTTCACGCTACGACGAACTGGCCAAACTCCAGCAGCGTTTCGTCTCCGACGTCTCACACGAGCTGCGTACGCCGCTGACCACGATCCGCATGGCCGAGGAAGTCGTGTGGGACAACCGCGAGGATCTTCCAGCGCACGCGCGCCGTTCCGCCGAACTCTTGCACGACCAGACAGAACGCATGGAGCAAATGCTCGCCGACCTGCTCGAAATTTCGCGCTACGACGCAGCGAGCGCCCTCCTGGACGCAGAAGAACACGATCTGCGTCCCATCGTGACGCGCGTCGTGGAGGGATGCTGCGAGCTGGCCCAGCGTCAGGGTGTTACCGTTCGCATCATCGCCCCCAGTCCAGCTGCTGCCGAGATCGACGAACGCCGCATCGAGCGAGTCATCCGCAACCTCGTCGTCAACGCGATCGAGCACGCCGACGGGTCTGATGTCACGATCACGGTGGCGACCAGCGCCACCGACGTGGCGTGTCGCGTGCGCGACCGTGGGGTGGGAATGACCAAGGAGGTTACCGATCACGTGTTCGACCGCTTCTACCGGGCCGACACGGCCAGGGCACGCACGACCGGAGGAACAGGCCTAGGCCTCGCCATCGCGACGGAGGATGTGGCGATCCACGGAGGGCGACTCCAAGCGTACGGTGAACCCGGCAAGGGAGCGTCCTTCCTCATGACATTGCCCAAACACCCGGGCGATGAGATCGCCAGCTGGCCGCTCACCCTGTGGGAGGACCAATGAGACGACGCTTCGCCCTGATAGCCTGCGTCGCGCTGGCGCTCGCGGGCTGTGCGTCCCTGCCCACCTCCTCGGCGCCAACCCCTTTCGATGCGTCCGCGCGCGATGGCAGCGGCATCCAATTTTCTGCAGAGGGTCCCTCGGACGGCTCTGACGCCTCGACCCTGGTCTCGGATTTTCTGCTCGCCTGCGCAGCGGGACCCCAGGATGACTACGCGACCGCTCGCCTGTTCCTCACGAGCGCGTCGGCACGCTCGTGGCAGCCTGAAAACGAAATCCTCGTCTACGACACGGATACGGCGCCATTGGTGAGCACGAGCCTTGACAACTCCGCGCAGGCGGAGGTCAGCGTGTCCGTTCTGGGGGTGGCAAGCATCGACGACTTGGGTGTTCTCACGCGTTCGAATGGCTCCATCGTGTCGCGGACTTTCACCCTTGTCCGCGAGGACGGGCAGTGGCGTATCGACGCGCCCGACAACATTATCCTCATCTCTCGGGCGGCCTTGACGGCCTCGTACACGCAGGCAAACCTGTACTTCCCGTCCGTTGATGGGTCGGACCTGGTGTCTGATCCGCGTTGGTACCCTTCCAGGCGCCTGGCCTCCCACCTTCTCGCAGGCCTTGTCGCGGGACCCAGCCCAGCCCTCGATCCCGTCGTTGCCAACGCGATCCCGGCGGGGGCCACCCTGCCCTCGCACGGGGTAGAGGTCAGCGACGGGGTCGCGCGCGTCGAACTCAACGCCGCGATGCCCCCCGACGAAGCCGCGCAGGTGAGTCTCTCATGGCAGCTGACGCGCACCCTCACGCAGGCGCCTGACGTGTCGCAGGTGAGCATTACCCTCTCGGGCGACACCCTTGACGTGCCAGCAGTGCCGCCNGTTCGGACCGGCTATTGAGCGGGGGAAGCTCCCGCGGGTGTTTGTCGCGCGACGATCGTCGTGTTCGCGAGCGTATTCGTGTGCGTGTTGTAGATGTGTTGCGGTTGCGGGTGGGGGTGGGATCGCAGTCGGGTAAGACGGGTGCTGCTCGTGTGGTGGGGCGCATGGGTTCGATGCGTGCTCGTGTGTCGGTTCCGGAAGGAGCGATCGTGATTGCGGTGGATGATGTGGTGACGACGGGTGCGACGATCCGTGAAATGGAGCGAGTGCTGGGGCGGGTGGATGGGGTGGCGGCGTTGTGCCGTCCAGGCCTCATCGCATGACGTAGGTCACCGACGTGCTATAATGCGGTTACGAACTTTCGATAGCGTGGCAGGCGCGGACGCCTTCCACGTCAGTGCGGGAGGTGATAGCTCAGGCCACGGTTCGGGCAGTGAGCACCGAACAATCCCCATCCGCGGGCAACGATGCCCGCCGCACACCATGGAGGAAACACATGGACATCACCGTCGTCGCACGTAATGCTGAGATTCACCCGAATTTCCGGGCATACGTGGAGGAGAAGGTTTCGAAGATTACCCAGTTCTATCCGCGTGCGCAGCGCGTGGATGTGGAGCTGACTCACGAACGTAACCCCCGCCAAGCAGATACCGCCGAGCGCATTGAGTTGACCGTCTACGGCAAGGGGCCGATCATCCGCGCGGAGGCGCGCTCCGCCGACCGCTACGCGGCTGTTGACATTGCCGCCGGGAAGCTTTACGAGCGTTTGCGCCGCCTGCGTGATCGCGTGAAAGACCACCGCCGCAGGTACCCGCGTAATCTGGTCGAAGCCGAAGTACTTGACGTAGCACCTGTTGTTGAGGAGCAGGTGGCGCCCGAGCCGGAGGCTCCCAAGCCGCTGCGTAGCGCCGAGGATCTCAAGGTTGGAGAGGCTCGCGAGGAGCAGTGGGGTGACACGCCCATTATTGTGCGCCAGAAGGTGCACGAGGCTCCGCCGATGAGCGTGGATGAGGCCCTGGACCAGATGATGATGGTCGGCCACCCCTTCTTCCTCTTCGTTGATAAGGAGACGAGCCAGCCGTGCGTCGTCTACCACCGTCACGGGTGGACGTACGGTGTGCTTCGTTTGAATACGACGATCTGACGGTTCACTGATGCGGGTGTGCCCCGGGCCTAGTGCCCGGGGCACACCCGCATGTTTACCTGTGACGTTAAATGCGTCCATGTTCGCGCGGGCGTTTCCACTTTGGGCAGTTAGTTCGTAAACTAATGGGTGGATTTGGCTGTCCGTCCTACAGGGGGGCGGACTACAGACGTCAGGAGCTAGTCGTGTCGATTATTGACAAGATCCTTCGCGCGGGCGAAGGTCGGATGCTGCGCAAGCTGGATCGGCTTGCGTCGCAGGTTGATGCCCTGCAGGAGGATTTTGAGGCTCTGACCGACGAAGAACTGCAAGCAAAAACCCAGGAGTTTAAGGATCGCCTTGAGGAGGGTGAGACCCTGGATGACATCCTGGTGGAGGCTTTCGCGACGGTTCGTGAGGCTTCGTGGCGAATCCTGCGTATGCGTCCTTTCCACGTGCAGGTGATGGGTGGTATCGCTCTACACCAGGGCAAGATCGCGGAAATGAAGACCGGTGAAGGTAAGACCTTGGTCGCTACGATGCCTTCTTACTTGCGCGCGCTGACCGGTAAGGGCGTGCATGTCGTGACGGTCAACGACTACCTGGCGAAGTACCAGTCGGATCTGATGAGCCGCGTGTATAACTTCCTGGGTATGACGTGCGGCTGTGTCCTCGTGGGCCAGACGCCTGCCGAGCGCCGCGAGATGTACGCCTGCGACATCACCTACGGCACGAACAACGAGTTCGGCTTCGACTACCTGCGCGACAACATGGCGCAGGTCCCGGAGGACATGGTCCAGCGTGGTCACGAGTTCGTCATCGTTGATGAGGTTGATTCGATCCTTATTGATGAGGCTCGTACGCCTTTGATTATTTCAGGTCCTGCCGACGGTGATCTGAATCGCTGGTACATCGAGTTTGCGCGCATCGCGCGCATTTTGACGCGCGACGAGGACTATGAGGTCGATGAGAAGAAGAAAACTGTTGGCATCTTGGAGCCGGGTATTGACAAGGTTGAGGATCAGCTGGGCGTCGAAAACCTGTACGAGGCCGCGAACACTCCGTTGATCGGTTTCCTGAATAATGCGATCCGCGCCAAGGAGCTGTTCTTTAAGGACCGCGACTACATCGTGGATGGCGGCGAGGTCCTCATTGTTGATGAGCACACGGGCCGCGTTTTGCCGGGCCGACGTTACAACGATGGTATGCATCAGGCGATTGAAGCCAAGGAAGGCGTGGAGATCAAAGCGGAGAACCAGACGCTGGCCACGATCACGTTGCAGAACTACTTCCGCCTGTACCCGGAGGGGTCGCGAGCGGGCATGACGGGTACGGCTGAGACGGAAGCCGCGGAGTTCGCTTCGACCTACAAGATCGACGTTATCCCGATTCCGACGAACAAGCCGATGATCCGTAAGGATCAGCCTGACCTCGTCTACCCGACGGAGAAGGGGAAACTGAACGCGATTATTGAGGATGTGGCTAAGCGCCACGAAGCTGGTCAGCCTGTCCTCATCGGTACTGCGTCGGTTGAAAAGTCTGAGCTGCTTTCTCAGATGCTGAAGAAGAAACGAATTGCGCACCAGGTGCTCAACGCTAAGCAGCATGCCCGCGAGGCCGCTGTCGTTGCGATGGCGGGTCGTAAGGGTGCGGTGACGGTGGCCACGAATATGGCTGGTCGTGGTACCGACATCATGCTGGGTGGTAACTCGGAGTTCATCGCCCAGGCGAACCTCGCTGATGAGGGCCTCGATCCGAAGAAGAACCCGGAAGAGTACCGCGAGGCGTGGCCCAAGGCTCTCGAGGCTGCGGAGGCGGCTGTTGAGGCCGAGCGTGAGGAGGTGCGTGAGTTGGGCGGCCTGTACGTGCTCGGTTCGGAGCGCCACGAGTCGCGTCGTATTGATAACCAGCTGCGTGGTCGTAGTGGTCGTCAGGGGGATCCTGGAGAGTCTCGTTTCTATCTGTCGATGGAAGATGACTTGATGCGTCTGTTTAACTCGGGTATGGCCCAGCGTATTATGGCGTCGGGTGCCTATCCGGAGGACATGCCGCTGGAGAATCGCGTGGTGTCGCGTTCGATTGCGTCTGCTCAGCATCAGGTGGAGGCCCGTAACTTTGAGATCCGCAAGAACGTCCTGAAGTACGACGACGTGATGACGGGGCAGCGTGAGACCATCTACGGCGAGCGTCGCAAGGTGCTTGAGGGTGAGGATATGGGGCCCCAGCTGCGTTCCTTCGCGGAGTCGCTCGTGACGGGCTTGGTCGATGAGGCGGTCGCCGACAAGCCGGTCGATGAGTGGGATTTGCCCTCCCTGTGGGAGAATCTGCGCGGCTACTATCCTCCGTCGGTTTCGATCGAGGAGGTCGAGGAGGAGCACGGGGGCAGGAATTCCCTGGTTCGCGATGACCTCGTGACCGAGCTCGTGGGCGATATTCACGCGGTGTACGCAGACACGGAGGATCGCTTGAACGATAACCCGTTGGCACAGGCGCAGTTGGGTGAGGAACCTATGCGGACGCTTGAGCGCCGTGTTGTCATCTCCGTGGTTGATCGCTTGTGGCGTGAGCACCTCTACGAGATGGATTACCTGAAGGAAGGTATCGGCTTGCGCGCGATGGGTCAGCGTGATCCGCTCGTCGAGTATAAGGACGAGGGCGCTCAAATGTTCCAGGCGATGGTTGAGCGTATCCGCGAGGAGTCTGTTCAGCAGGTGTTCAGCTACGCTAAGCAGTTTGAGCGTGCGTTGGCTGTGGCTGAGGAGCAGGCGGGTGGTTCTATCGCGAGTGCGTCCGTGGCTTCGGCGTCTGCGCCCGCCTCGGCCTCCTCGAAGTCTGAGGCGGCGGGTAGTCCCAGCGTCGAGCAGGTGGCTGCCGCGGAGTCCGCGGCGTCTGAGGCTGCGCGCGAGGCCGTCGCTCGCGCCCGTTCTGTCATGGGTAATGTGGGTCGTCGGAATGCACCCAGTCGCGTGAGCTACAGCTCTGCGGAGGGGCAGGGCACATCATCGTCGGCGGGCGGTAATCGCGCGGAGCGTCGCGCGGCCGCTAAGAAGCGTCGCCGTCGTTGAACGATCGGGCGAGGGGGCTCCTGCGGGAGTCCCCTCGCTTTGTTGTGTGTTGGTGGAGTGCGCGATCAGGCGAGTTCGAGGGCTGTGGTCATCCAGCGTCCCCGGTACTCCTCGAGTCGCAGGGCCAGGGCGTACGTGCGTGTGGCCGTCGCGACGATGACTGCTGCTTCCGTGTGTTGTGCGTCGATGGTGCACACACGTACGTGGATCGGCGTGGTTCCTCGCGCGCATGGCGTCAGGTGGACCTCGATAAGCGCTGCGTAGAGGTCGGGGAGGAGCCAGCGGCGTAGTTGGTGTGAGGTTCGGACTCCTGTGACGACCTCGACGATGGCTCTGGCGAGGGTGGCTGCCCAGGGGCCTGGGTCTGGCAGGTCGGGGCGGTTCGGATCGGTCACAAGCGCGGCTCGTGGACGACGTGACTGAATGTGTGGGCCGGGTGCGGACCAGCGAAACGGGGCGAGCGAGGCGGGTCTGGTGGGTGTTGGTGTGGTGCGCGTACGGCGTGTTGATTGACAGAGGGGACGAGGCCGGGGGTGGAGGTGGGTGCTCATGGAAGGTCCTGGGGGATGGAGAGTTGTACTCCTGGGTAGATGAGTGAGGGATTCGGGATAGCATCCGCGTTGGCGCGGTGGATCGCCTGCCAGACGCGGGTGATGTGGGCGTCGTCGGAGTCTGGACGCAGGGTTTGGGCGATCGACCAGAGGGTATCGCCGGGGCGGATCGTTACTGTCTGCTGTGCAGCGGTCGCTTCGCGTGATGCGCGTTGGGCCTGCGTGGATGGTGTTTCGTCGGGGTGAGTCGAGGTGGCGTCGCTTGTTGAGAGTGACGGGTTGGGGCTGTCTGCCCAGGTGAGGGATATGCCGGGCGAAGCTGCCTCAGGGGGAGCGGCCATGCTCGCTCCGTGAGGGATGGGGGTGAGAAGTGCTGAACCGATGAGTGCCCCGGCGCCGGCTTTTGCCAGAAGGGATTTTGATAGCCGCGTGCCGACACGTGATACGAGAGCGTGTGATGCCCGTCGAAGCGGGGCGGGGGTGAGCGTGAGCGTGGCCAGGTGTGCGACGGCTGACCAGAGAAGATTCCATGCCAGGAGCGCCAAGGCGAGGCATGCGAGCGTCCAGACGGCGAGTGTCTCGGGAGCGTTCGGCGTGATGGGCGGTGCTGCGCAGCTGAGGTAGAGGATGTCGAGGACGGTGAGGGGTGCGCCCACGAGCCAGAGGAATGCGTCGGTCAGGTGCGCCTGACCTGTGCCGGTGGGTGAGTCGTATGTCATGAGGTGCTCTTCGTTGAGGAGGCTAATTCGATACTATAACTATTTACTTCATAATAGTATATGTCAATAGATAGTGGTCGATTCCTTAAAAGTGTGATGCGCAACTCACTGCTTGACTCGTGTGGCAGAGTAGATGCATGGATATGTATGCGTTCATTGACGAACTGGAAGCACGATTCGACGAGGCGCGTAGCTGCGACCTCCAAGAACTCATCGATGAGCTGACAGACGCAGAGCGCGCCTCCGTCACCCTATCCGCGCGACTGGCTGGAGTCGAGGGCGTTGTCACACTAGCACTGAGAGGTGGCGGCGTCATAGTGGGTGAGGTGCTCGACTCAACGAGCACGTGGGTGCTGCTGCGCGCCAGCACCGGCGACAGTCTCGTGATGATCTCGGCTGTCGTCGGCGCCTGGCCGCTCGGACGCAGCGTTGCGCGCGAGTCGTCGATCCGTGGCGGCATCGGTGTTGGCCACGTCCTGCGGGAGCTGAGCGCTCGCGGAATCGAAGTCGCTATCGATTCGGACTGCGGTGACCATCGTGGGGTCATCGACGCGGTCTACGGGGATCATATCGATGTTGCCCTCAGTGAGGCGGCCCTCGGATATGACGGTCGTGATGAACAAGAGGGGCAGATCATGTCGCTGGCGCTCTCGGGGCTTCGTCGACTCCGCGTGCTTGGCCAGCGCTGGTCGCCGGACTACTGAGCGTGCTCCGCCTTTTGGCGCTCGCGCGTCGCGGCGTACTGGTCCTGGATGAATTGCTCCAGAACGGACTCTTCGATTCGCCAGACGTGCTTACCGCCAACTTGGATGGCCGGGAGCTCGCCGGAGGATACGAGGGCGCGGGTGGCTGACATCGTTAGATTCAGGGTTTCGGCGACGTCAGCGAGGGTGAGGAATCGTGTTGCCATGACAATATGGTATCAGTTGAGATCGTTTCGTTTGTATGGTTTGAGTCGACAATTTTTCGCATGTGAATCGACATATCGACCCGGTTGATTCCGATAGATGCTCGACAACCTACCGTTTTTCGTTCGAAACGTGCATTATGGAAGGGTGAAACGCGTCTCAGCTTCAGTGTCGATCCCGGCGCGCGTCCCCGGCAAGATGGACCGTCGATTCATCATCGGCGTCGTCCTGATCATCGCGTCCGTGCTCGCCTTCAGTGTCCTGGGCGGGTTCCTTCGGGGAGGAACCCGCGTCTACTCGGTGACGACCAGCATCGCACCAGGGGAGGCCATCACGGCAGATAACGTCCGTGAAATCGTTCTCGCCGTGGAATCCTCCGTCTATGTTCCGACTGCGCAAGCACCACTGGGGACACCCGTCGCCCGACCACTTATCCCCGGGCAGCTCATCATGCGAGCCGACCTGGCCGATAGTGACCACAACGGTGGGCAGGACCCCGACGCGATGGTTCGTGTCGCACTCACCGTGAACGCGGGCCTCCCCGAAGGCGTCGCCGACGGCACACCGATCCGTCTATGGGCCATCCCCTCCCGCCCGGCCACAGACACCGATACGAAGGCCCGCGAAATCGATGGAACTTTCACCTTCGTTCGATCCGTAGACGCATCCGCCTCCCAAATACACAGGGAAACCCATATCGAAATCATGGCCAACGCATCATCCCTACCAACCCTCCTCGCCGCTCAGACATCGACCGAACAGCTCGCCGCCGTTCCCGTGGGGGTATCGTGAGCGGTGTCCACGGCGTCGTCATCCTGGCTAATCAGCACTACGAAGCCCCGATCATCCAGGCGATCCAATCACGCTCAGACTGCCTGTCCATCGTCAGGCGCTGCGCCGACCTCGCCGAGGTCATCGCGGCCGCCCGCGCCGGCATCGCCGACCTTGCCATCATCGACGGAGCAGACACCGACCTGACCGCCGATGCCCTACTCTGCCTCCACACGGCTGGTATGGCGGTCGTCGCGCTGGCTCACCACGAGGAACGCAACCGACTCAGTGCTCTCGGTTGTGACTCGGTCGCGGCACCTGGCAGTCCCGACCAGGTCGTCAACTCGCTGATAGCCGCCACCCGCGCGCGGCGCACACACCAAGCCCAAGCCTCGTCACCACCTCCGCCCCCGCCCACCAGCGCGGGCACCGTTCTAGCGGTGTGGGGCACCTCCGGGGCACCCGGGCGCACGACCCTTGCTGCGGGCATCGCAACGATGCTAGCGACGCGGGGAGAGACCCTCCTCATCGACGCGGACACGTCCAATCCGAGCATTGCCCACCTCCTGGGCTTGCCCGTACAGACCTCGGGCCTGTCCATCCTCGCGCGCGCCGCATCGCGAGGCCCACTGTCGCCCGAAGACATCGCAGGCGCCTGCGTGAGAAGGAGCGAGCGCCTGGGCGTCGTCACTGGGCTGGTCACCCCGCACCGCTGGCGTGAGGTGAGCCGAACCAACATCGAAGCGATCATCGGCGCGGCACGCCTGAACGCGCGCTACAGCATTGTTGATCTGGCCGCGACCTACCTCGAAAAGCCCACGCGCGGAGTGAACAGAGATGACGTCACCCTCGGTGTCCTAGAACGGGCCGACCGCCTCGTTGTCGTCGCGCGCGGTGACATCATCGGTGTGAATCGTCTGTCCTTCCTCGCCCGCTGGTGGGAGGAACAGGGGCGCGACATTCCGGTGGACATCATCGTCAACCGCGTGAGCAAGGACGCGATCGGTCCGCGCCCGGTCGCCGCACTGCAGGCCGCCATCGGAGCGTTCATGCCCGGACGCATCTTCCACACTATCAACGACGATGTCGGCGTCGCCCGTGCCTGCCTGCGCGCGGCGGCACTGGGAGAGACAGGAAGTCAATGCTCCGCGACCGACGCGTTGGAGGCGATCGTGGACCAGTGGGTGCCTACACTGTGACCATGCGCGTCTACGTTCCTGCCCTTCTGTCTGACCTGTCCGTCCCCCTGCCGCCCGTGCACGAAGGAGTACTCGCCGTGCCCGACGCTGCGATGAGCAGCGAGGACGTCGAGGTCCTCGAGGACGACGCGATCACGGAGGCCGCCCTGGCATCCTTGGTGCTGGCCCGCGAGACAGACGGGGCACTGCCCACGCGCGTCGTCCTGGCAGTCGATACCCCCACCTCAACTACCCTGCGCCCAGGGGAACAACTCGAACCCCACATTTTCGAGGCACCGGCCTTCGAATACACGTGGTCGGACGTGGCCGCTATCCTCGCGGATCTGCCTGACGCAACCCCCGATGTCATAGCTGTCCTGGAGGCAGAAACGCAGGAGGAAGCCGACGATGCTGTAGCCGCTCTGTGGGAGTCGTCCTTGGCGTGGTTTGACCGTTCGGAGCGTCCCACTGTGCTGGCGCTGCACAAGGAGTAAGGCCGTCGGCAGCCGTCGCGTATGCGCAGTCGTGTGTACACGTAGCGCCGCGTGGCCCAGGTCATTGCGTATGCTTCGTTCGGCACACGTACGGCACCCGCGCGACGAGTGGCTCGGCTCGTGCCACCGCGCGTCGATGCCCTCTCCACTCCAGATTTCTAAGCGCGCACGCTCAGAGTCGATCCGCCCTGCGCCAGCGGTCGCACCTGGATCTGGTCGGCGATCTGGGTCGCCATTTCTTCGACGTGGGAGATGACACCCACCGTGCGGCCTGCGCAGCGCAGCGCCTGGAGCTGCTCCATGACGAGGGCGAGGGTGTGCGAGTCCAGAGAACCGAATCCCTCGTCGATGAACATTGTGCGCAGCTCGACCCCACCAGCCTCTGCCGTCACGACGTCAGCAAGCCCGAGAGCCAGTGCCAGGGACGTGTAGAAGGTTTCACCGCCCGAGAGCGTGCGTGGGCTGCGAACTGCTTCCGTGTCGTGGTCGATGATCGCCAGGCCCAGGCCCGACTTACGCGAGGAGGTGCCGTCGTCGGGGATGGCGACGAGTTGGTAGCGCCCCGACGAGATGCGTTCCAGGCGCGGGTTTGCGGCCGCGAGCACATCCTCCAGGCGGGCGATGAGCACCCACGCCGACAGGGGAGTGGACGCCAGGTTTTCCGGACCCGAGGCCACCGCGATGTCCGCTAGGCGCCGGATGGGACCAGTCTGCTCCCTGGCCTGGGCGAGGGCGTCGAGCACCTGCCCGAGGGACGCACGGGCAGCGTCGAGCTGAGCGCAATGCTGCTCGAGCTTGCCTGAGGCCCGGGCGGCTGAAGCAGCGTCCTCATCGGCCCTGCGCGACGCCTCAGTGAGGGCCTCGACGTGGGGAGTGGGCGCCGATGCGGCGCGGGTCAGCCGCTCG
>NZ_LT635863.1:88686-91046 GCF_900128465.1 Actinomyces bouchesdurhonensis
GCCGACAGGTCCTGACGCACCCGGCGCAGGGCGGCCGCCAGGACCGCCTGGTGGGAGCGGGGCAGGGGAGCGGGCAGCCCGGATTCCCCCTGCGCAGGCAGGTCCGACAGCGCCTGGCGCACGAGGTCGGGCTCCAGGTAGGGCATCGGATAGACGAGGGTGCCCCCGGCCTCGACGGGCGTGCCGATCGCCTCCGGATCCGTCACCACGTGCAGAGAAGGAGCCAGCATGTCGGCGAAAAGCCCCAGGCGCGCCGCCCCGTCGTGGTTCCCCGACGTCAGGACGACGGTCGTGAGCGCGGTCAGCTCGCGCAGGGCACGGCGCATCCGCGCGAGTGCATCAACGGGCGGAACCGCGCGGTCGAACACGTCGCCCGAGATGAGCACGGCATCCACGCCCCGCTCACGCACCAGGGCGACCAGCCACTCGATGAACGCGTCCGCGCTGTCGCCCAAAGACGCGCCGTGCAGCGTGCGCCCCAGGTGCCAGTCGGAAGTGTGCAGAATCAACATGCTCCCAGTGTGGCAGAGGGCGCCCACATCTGCGTCCGTCACACACGCTTGGAGGGCGGACACCTTCTGCATGCGCGCAGGTAGTCGATAGCATGGAGCCATGACCAAGCCCTTCCTCATGCTGACCTCCCGCGACGACGGCCCCGTCCTGGCCGCGGAGAGCGCCGACCTGCCTCGCTTCTCGGGACTGAGCCCCGACCAGGTGCGACAGGTACGCATGGAGAGGGAGCTGCCCGACCTGGACCTGTCCGAATACTCGGGTGCCTTCGTGTGCGGATCCCCGTGGGACGCGAACGCCGACGACCACCTGAAGGAAGCGCGCCAAGTGCGCGCCGAGGCCTGGCTGCGCTCCTTCTACGACCGGGCGCTGGGCGAATCCTTCCCGCTCCTGGGCCTGTGCTACGGGCTGGGCACCCTCACCCTGCACCTGGGCGGCGTCATCGACACCCACCACGGCGAGGAAATCAGCGGCATCGCGCTGACGAAGACCGACGCGGGCCGCGACGACCCGCTCCTGGAGGGCACTCCCGACCGCTTCCACTCCTACGTCGGCCACCACGAGGCGGTGCGCGAGCTGGCCCCGGGTACGCATGTCCTCATGGCTGGGGATGACACCCCGATTCAGATGGTGCGCGTGGGCGAGGCCGCGTGGGCGACTCAGTTCCACCCCGAGATGGACCTGGGCGGCGTTAACGTGCGTATCGACCAGTANCGCACCCGACTCCGCCCCGGCCTCGTCCGCCCCGGCCTCACCCGCCCCGGACGACGCCGCGCTCCAGGCGCACTTCATGGACGAAGCGATGCCCCTCATGGACCAACTCTTCGGCGCAGCCCTGGGCATGACCCGCAACCGAACCGACGCGGAAGACCTGGTCCAAGAGACCTACCTCAAGGCCTACCAGAAGTTCCACCAATACAAGCCCGGCACCAACATCAAAGCCTGGCTCTACCGGATCCTCACCAACACCTACATCACCAGCTACCGCAAGGCGCAGCGATCCCCCAAGCGTGCCTCCACCGACACCGTCGAGGATTGGCAGCTGGCCGACGCCGCCTCCCACGCGGAGGTGGGCCTGAAATCCGCCGAAGTCGAAGCACTCGAAGCACTGCCCTCCACGCAGCTGCGCGAGGCCCTCGATTCGCTTTCAGAGGAACATCGGATGGTTGTCCTCATGGCTGACGTCGAGGGAATGAGCTACAAGGAAATCGCCGAAGAACTAGGAGTTCCCATGGGGACCGTCATGAGCCGACTGAACCGCGCCCGCAAGAAGCTGCGCTCCACGCTGGCCNCGGTCATCGCGGGCGCGAGCGTGGGCGCCTGGCAGGGGCGGTGCACGACGATCAGGGCGTGCGGGTAGACCTCCCGGATGCGCGCCACCATACGTTCGGGGCGCGCGTCGTTCGTGACCGTGATCGACACGTACGAGGCCGTGGTGGCCTCGTCGGGATCGGTGAGCAGCTCATCCATGGTCCCCTCGAGCACCGCGATACCCCGCAGCGTCGGGATGGGCACCACCTCGATGCCGGTCACCGAGGCAGCGTCCGTGGTCACGAGGGTGACGGACTTCGTGGCCCCGGCCTCGGAGAAGGAATACGCGATGGGCGAGCCCGCGTAGCGGATCGGGACGGATACGCCCGAGATGTCCTGCGGGCGGTGCAGGTGCCCGGCCGCCACGTAGTCCAGTCCGTGGGTCAGGGGGTCGGCTCCCCCGAGCGTGTCGAACAGGTCCGCCGACACGGAGGGGACGCCGCCGACCTGGATGTCGCGCTCGGAGTCCGAGGTCTGAGCGCCCGTGATGAAGGCGTGCGGCATCGCGATGGCCGGGCGCTCGTCGCCCGAGCCCCGCC
>NZ_LT635863.1:91071-91982 GCF_900128465.1 Actinomyces bouchesdurhonensis
CCCGCGGGCCGCGCGCTCGCGGGGCCCCGCGCCCACTGAACAGTGCATCCAGGAACCCGATTGAAGGCCTAGCGGGCCGGTGGAACCAGCCCGCGCCTGCGGGCGCGGTCCTTCGCGATGAGGAGCACCACGAAGAAACAGAGGGCCACAAGACCCGCGCCCATGGCGACGTTCCATGGCGTGTTGTTGGGCTCGGGGCGGACCCCGTGGTCCGTGACGTCACCGACGATGACAGCGGCGGTACATACGAGGGGACAACCCATCACCACCCACTCGCAGGCCCGAAGCGCCCGGTGTGCGCCAGGAATGTGACGCGAATAGCCAGGGATGTAGACAGCGAGGAGCAACGCAGCGTCGGCGAGCCCGTAGTCGTTTAGGCGGTTGTCCTTCCCGAAGAAGGTTCCGCCGATTGAGTAGATGACCGTGCCGATCAACAGTGCTAAGAAGAAGTAGCGGAGGACCTTGTCGACCCGCGAAAGCCCCGCAGTGTTGCCGATAAGGAGAGGCTCAATGGTGGACATAGCGATCACGACCTTGTGACTCAGAGATAGCGACCATCGCTATTTCCTCATTATCCCCCCAGTGGTGGTGTTGTCAAGGCCTTTGGGCTTGACAATTGTCAGCGAGCTGCCCTGCTGGCGGCCTCCGCCGTCGCCACGGCCTCCAGCAGCCTGCGCACCGATGTTACGCGGGATGCGCGCCCCTGCCGCAGTTGATCCACATCCTCAGCCCCGGCCTCGTCGATCGCGAAGGGGCCGTTGGTGCGCGCATAACTGTCAAGCGCACAGGAAGGCTCGGAGGCCTCGTGCGAGCACAGCGGCAGGCACCAGGCGGCCGCTTCCGCGACGTCTGGGAAGACCCCCAGCACGTCGGCGACGCTCACGTGCCCCAGGCCGAAGGAACGCACGCCG
>NZ_LT635863.1:92105-121951 GCF_900128465.1 Actinomyces bouchesdurhonensis
ACGCAGGCCCGCGACGACGCTCACCGCGCCGGTCACGCGGGTCGCCAGGGCCAGCTGCTCATCCGTGAGCGGCTCCAGGCCAACAGCGTCGGTCGCCTTGTCGATGAGGGGACGAACGCCCGCAGCGCGCTCCACGTGGACACGCGGATGCGTGAGGGCATCCACCCCATCGGCGATGAACGGGGCGGCGAGCAGGGGACGGGCAACAACGCGCAGCAGATTCATACCCCTATTGTTCGATACCTTTGCCCCCGGGGGAAGCCGAATGGCCCCGTCCCTCCCAAACAACGGGTAAAAAGTGGTGCAACGCACACTTGTTGTGGTTGTGGAATAAAGCGGCGCGTGAGGCGTTGCCCTCAGTATGAGTGCCCATCAACCCCGCCCACGCCCGTCGCGCACACCTGCGACTACCCTGGGAAGCGATGGACACGACAACCCCCCAACCGATGCCCGACGCACCCGACTCCGCCCCGGCCTCGTCCGCCCCGGCCTCACCCGCCCCGGACGACGCCGCGCTCCAGGCGCACTTCATGGACGAAGCGATGCCCCTCATGGACCAACTCTTCGGCGCAGCCCTGGGCATGACCCGCAACCGAACCGACGCGGAAGACCTGGTCCAAGAGACCTACCTCAAGGCCTACCAGAAGTTCCACCAATACAAGCCCGGCACCAACATCAAAGCCTGGCTCTACCGGATCCTCACCAACACCTACATCACCAGCTACCGCAAGGCGCAGCGATCCCCCAAGCGTGCCTCCACCGACACCGTCGAGGATTGGCAGCTGGCCGACGCCGCCTCCCACGCGGAGGTGGGCCTGAAATCCGCCGAAGTCGAAGCACTCGAAGCACTGCCCTCCACGCAGCTGCGCGAGGCCCTCGATTCGCTTTCAGAGGAACATCGGATGGTTGTCCTCATGGCTGACGTCGAGGGAATGAGCTACAAGGAAATCGCCGAAGAACTAGGAGTTCCCATGGGGACCGTCATGAGCCGACTGAACCGCGCCCGCAAGAAGCTGCGCTCCACGCTGGCCGACGTCGCCGCGGAATATGGGATCGGAGGGGACAAATGAACACCACCATCACCTGTCAGGACGTCCTCGACGCCCTGTACGAGCTCATCGACTGCGAGGAGTGCGACCGCCGCAGCGGCCTCATCGACGCCGGGTCCGTGCCCGGACCCAACGCCCGCGACCGCGCCCTCATGATCCAGCACGTGACCACCTGCCCGCACTGCGCCGACGCCCTGGACGCTGAACGCCACGTGCGCGCCCTCATGCGCGGCTGCTACGAGGCCGAGCAGGCCTCACCCGCGCTGCGCGCCCGCATCGTCGCCTCCATCACGAGCGTGTCCGTCACCTGGCGGTGAGTTTCTGGCGGTGCATTGCGCCGTCTTGTCTCACCTGTGTGCAGCTCGTCATCGTGGATCGCTGGCGCTTCATGCGTGCGGAATCGTTGCATCGCGTGGTCTCCTATGTCTGCGATTCGTCGTTGCAGTTTCTTGGTGTTTAGCGCGTGCGGCTGGGAACGGATCTTCTTGCAGGCGCTCGTTGCTCGCGCGCCCGTTGCCCGGCACCGCGTATCACCCATCGAGTTGGTCGCGTCGTCGGCGTCCGCACGTGTGTCGACTCGCGCGTCGACGAGGCCCGGTGAACCACCCGCTTTTCGGTGACCTTCGTCGCCGCGAACGACCTGTGCCTTGGTGGTTTTGGGCAATGTGTGCAAAAATGCTTCAGTCTAGACAACAAACTCAAGGAGAATGACATGTCGAAGCGGGGTCGTAAGCGTCGCGATCGTCGTAAGCACGGCGCGAACCACGGCAAGCGTCCTAACGCCTGAGCCGAATACGTTGCGCGCCCGGACCGGATGGTCCGGGCGCGTTTTGTATGTGCCGGTGGCAGCAACCAGCCGCAGCTGCGCCGGGTGCGCGCCTGGTGTGTGCCCACCCGCGGGCCCAAGTCGTGAAGCGCGTGACGGGCCGCGGTGGGGTTTCGTGGCGTTGCATCCGGATAGGAACGGCGCATCCGGATAGGAACGGAGCATCTGGATAGGAACGGCGCATCCGGATAGGTTATTAACCTATCCGCGTGTTCGTCACCTATCCGGATGTTGGTTACCTATCCGCGTGGTTGCGTCCGATGGGTGGGAGCCGTGAGATGACGTGAGGCCAGTTGATTGTCCGCATGCGAGACGACGTGAGCAGTGGCGGTTGGTGGACTCGTGGCCTCGCATCTGGATAGGAACGGCGCATCTGGATAGGAACCACGCATCCGGATAGGTTATTAAGGTATCCGGATGTTCGTCACCTATCCGGATGTTCGTCACCTATCCGCGTGTTTGCGTCCCATGCGCGGGGTTCGTGAGTAGAAGCGCCGCAACGGTCCATCGCAACGTTGTGTCGGTAGTTTCCACAGGAAACGGCAGTCGGGAGCAGGATTGATCGGACCTAGGACTCGGCTCAACCTGATCCGCAGCTGTTCCCAGTCGTCGTAGTCTGGCCAACTCACTCGGATGACCTGCCACCCGGCATCTCGAAGGTTCTGATCGCGCAACACCCACTCGCGTTTGGCTTGTTCGAGCTCGACTCGAGTTTCCCCAAGCTTTGCAACCCCGTCGAATTCGATGATGAGGTGCAGGTCTTCAATGAGAATATCTATGTAGTAGTGGTGGCCGCGTACCCCGATATGCACCTGCGTTTTGGCTGCGAAGGGGCAGATGGAACGCACCAGCCACAGAAGCGCAGCTTCAGCAGGGTTGGCGCAGCCTGGATCGATGGCTTCGAGGATCGCGCGAGCACGTCGGTAGCCGCGAACGTGGCCAGCTCGGTAGAGGCGAGCAAGCAGCTCAGCGCGGATCTGCTCAGCTCGCTGGCGGCACTCATCTTGATGAAACATCGAGAACTGGCTCCATATGTTGAGTGCCATACATCCGAGGACGAAGGACTCTAACGGCTCATCATGAAGCGCGCTTCTCACGAGCGCATCGTAGGGGTGTTCTACGACCAAGCCGTCGATCCTGTTACGTTCTTCCGAAAGAGGTGGAAACTCAGAGCATGACACCGATGTCGCTGGAACCGTCGTGGAGCCGACGCTACATGACGGCAGAGAAGAGGTACACCTTCGGTGTTCGCGGTAGATGGTGACAGGAGGGTTTTGGGACCATCCGCGGATCCCCAGGAGTCTCAAGCAGCTTTGCCCGACAAAGACCGGGGAGTGCTCGTGGGAAGTGTTGACGGCATGTATGCGTGCGCGGGTGACGGCATCCCATACCTCCCAGGGGTCGGCATTCGTCGAATCGAGGGGTAAAACTGCGCAGACGCCACGCATGATGTGAACCGTTGTTGATGTCGACTGATTGCGAGGTAGGTCTGCTGGAGGGGGGATGATGATGGAAGCCTGAGTCATAGACGAAGTCTCGTACCATCATCAGCGGCTAGGAAAGTGCTAGACGAAGTCCTGTGGACACGTCCGACACGGGATATTGCCCTGTGGATAAGCGCATGCGAGTATCTGGATAGGATCGGCGCTTCTGGATAGGAACGGCGCTTCTGGATAGGATCGGCGCTTCTGGATAGGATCGGCGCTTCTGGATAGGAACGACGCTTCTGGATAGCTTATTAAGCTATCCGGATGTTCGTAACCTATCCGGATGTTCGTAACCTATCCGCGTGATCGCGTGTGATGGGTGGGATCTATGCGGAAAGACGTGCGTCCGGTTGATTGTCTGCTTGCGAGACGACGTGAGCCTGGCGGTTGGTGGACTTGTGGCGTCGTATCCGGATAGGAACCGCGTATCTGGATAGGATCGGCGCATCTGGATAGGTTATTAACCTATCCGCGTGTTCGTAACCTATCCGGATGTTCGTTACCTATCCGCGTGTTGGGCCGGGGTGTGGCCCGTGGTGTTGCATCCGGATAGGAACCGCGTATCCGGATAGGAACCGCGTATCCGGATAGGTTATTAAGCTATCCGGATGCTGGTTACCTATCCGCGTGATGGCCGAATCTGCTGGGTCTGGGAACAGTATGGACGCCAGTGGATTCTCTACTCGAGAGGCGACGCGGCTGCCGGTGGGAAAGGTGAATGCGTCGTATCCTGGTATGTGCTGGCGCGTCGGTGCGTCCCGCGCGCAACACTGATTCGTCGAGACGAAAGAGGCCGTCATGTCCCTCCAGATGCGCGTTGTTCACTTCTGTATGGGGCTTGTGCCTCCGTTGCTACAGAGCGGGACAGCAACTGAGCAGATGGCGCTCCACGCCCCACAGCCCGCCCCGATGCCTGCACGCATGCGAGGACGTTTCACGGCGACGTGCGACAAAGGCATAACCCGCGTGTTCCCGAAGCAGGGTCTGCGCTCGGGCGGTGCCCTCATCTTCCTGCACGGTGGCTCCTACCTCTTTCCCCTGGTTGATGGCCAGTGGGGGATTGTCGAGGGCCTCATCGACCGCACCGGGCTGCCCGTAATCATCCCCGACTATCCGCTCGCCCCCAACCACACTGCGGCGGAAGCGTTCGACTTCGTCCAGCCCATCATCGACGAGGCCCAGGCGGAGTTCGGCCGCGTCATCCTCTTCGGCGACTCGGCGGGTGGCGGGCTGGCGCTCTCCCTCGCCATGCAGCGACGCGACACGGGTGCGCGTCAGGTGGACGGCCTCGTCCTGTACGCACCGTGGGTGGACGTCACCATGACGAACCCGCGCATCGAGGAGGTGCAGGGCCGCGACAAGATCCTGCGCGTGCCTGGGCTGGTGTGGGCCGGTCGCGCGTGGGCCGCAGACCTGGATCCGACTGATCCGCGCGTCAGCCCCCTGTACGGTGACCCGGCGGGCCTGCCGCCGATGCGTATTTTCCAGGGCGATGCTGACATCCTGGGGCCCGACACGATCGAGTTTGCTCGCAAGGCGGCTCGTGCGGGAGTGGACGTGCGTCTGCGCGTGGAGCCGGACGGTTTCCACGTGTATGTCCTGAGCGTTCCCATCATTCCCGAGGCCGAGGCCGCCCTCGACCGCAGCGCTCGCTTCATCTCGGGGATCCTCACCCAGGCGTAACCGAGGCGTTTCACACGCTGTTTCACGGCCTCGTCGATCGAGGATCACGGTCGCAAGCCAGGGCCGCAGGCCGCCCGGCGTCACCCCGCAACTAATCGACCCGCGCGTCGACCAGGGTTTTACTGTGCACGTACATGTCGATGGTCAGCGGCGTCTGGTCGGGGTGGAGGACGCAGCCTTCGTAGAGCGGATGAATGATGCCCGGCAGCTGGGAAATGTCCTGCTCAGAGGTGGCGATGGTGAAGGTGTGCTGGGTGCCATCGTCAAAGCGCATGACGAAGTGGTTGTTGTAGCTGGTGCCTCCGGTGAACCACTGTGATCGTGTGACGGTGTCTTGGGCGTAGCTGCAGGAGGCGACAGCGCGCGGTTGGGGGTCTTGCGCCAGGTCGATCACCGCGGGCGTGAGGAAGTAAAAGACGGGTGCGGCAATCACGAGGACGCCGAATGCCATCGAGGCGAGGTTGTCCAGCTGCTTGCGTACCGCCCGCCGGTCCCCGGAGCGCTTCGCGGCGCGCAGGTCTGGTATGGAGGCGAGGAGGGTGGCGACGGCGCCGATGACGACGAGGAGCCCCAGACAGCACAGGATGATAACGCCGACGAGTTTGCTCTTCCCATACGAACCCATGTTGTGCATGACGACGATGATCGTGGTGATCAACGCCGGGGGGACGAGGAGGAGCAGGAACAGGGAGCGTCCTGCGCCGCGGCCCGGCTTCGCGACGGCGGGTGCGGGTCTCGGAGGCAGGGGAGGAGTAGGCGGAGTATCAGGAACTGGAGGCAGGGGAGGGGTGCTGGGAAAACTCATGGGGTCGTGTCCAGTGTGTGGAGGCCGTGGGGCCTGGTGCTAGCCGAGGTGGGCCTCGATGATCCGCCAGCTGCGGGGCATGACCTGTAGCGTCATGGGTGTCTGGCCCGGATGGGTGATACAGGCGTCGTAGAGGGTGTCGTAGATCGCGAGGGAGTTGGCGGGTTCGGAGTCCTGCGGTTGCAGGCTGATGTCTTGGACGCGGGTGGAGCCGTCTGTGAGCTGCATGGTGATCTCGTAGACCTGATAGATGGTGGTTGTGCGCGATCCTCGTCTGCCGCTGCGCCATTCACGGTCGGCGACGCTACTCGTGCAGCTGGTGACGGTCACGGGTTTGGGCCCGCTTGCCAGGTCTTGGACGAGGGGGACGATGTGCACGGTGCTCAGTATCCCGAAAGAGACGGCGATGGCGACTCGTCCGGCGGCTTTCCAGCGGCGTCGGCGGGGGATCGCCTTGTCGACGCCGCGGGTCTGCGCCTCGCGGGCGTCACGCAGCATCACGGGAATCGCCAGCGGGATCGTCAGGCAGGTGAGGAGGATGCTGAGGTTCATGCCGATGCCCGTCCACAAGCTGAGCGGCCCGTATTGCGCGCCGGTCTTCAGCGCGATCGGGAAGAGGATGAGCGGGGCGAACGTGAGGCCGCGGATGACGTAGTGGTGGTCGATGAGGTCCCTGTAGTCCTGCCGCGACGGCGGAAAGGAAGGATCACGTGGGGGCATACTCATGGCTCTCTCCTGTGTCTTGTCAGTCGATGCGCGCCTCGACGATGGACCACGTGTGGGGGTAGACCTCCATGGTCATGGAGGCGGATCCGGAGCGCCGAGCGCAGGCCTCGTAGAGGACGCCCGTGAGACCGCCGCGCGAGGCAATGTCCTCACCAGTGGCTGTTTCGATGACCGTGGCGCGCTTGGTGCCGTCAGCGAGCGTCATCGTGAAGGTGTTGTCCCATCCGTTGTCGGGTGTGCGATCACCGCGCGTCCCCGGGTTTGATCGGGGCGTCTGCTCGAAGCTGCACGAGGTGACGGTGACGGTGGTGGTGCCCTCCTTCAGGTCGCGGAAGGCGGGCAGGCCGCGGCTGATTGACTGGAATCCCACGAATAATGCGGTGACGCACAGGACGACGATGCCGAAGGAACGCTGGTTGTACTTCTCAATATCGACGTCGCGCTTGGCCCGCCACACGCCGAGGTACGCGAACGCGCACGCGATGAGGAGCCCCGCGACGAGGACGAGCCCAACGCCGCAGGCCTGCGCTTTCCACACGACGCGATCGCGGCCGAAATCTGTGTGATCTCCGATGAACCAGAAGAGGGCGATAGCAGCAATGACCAGAGCCACGAGGACGGCCCCGATGGCGGTGGCGATCTTCTTGAGGACACCTGTGCCTGTCGGGCCTTGCGCGGGCGAGGAAGCCCGACGAGGAGAGGAAGCTGGGTTGCGTGACATGGGTTCCCTTTCAGGCCGTAGAGGTTGGGACGAGGCCGGGGCGCGTGCGCCGGCCTGCCGGGTGGGCGGGCCGACCGATCAGTTGTTGATCCTCGCGCTCGCGACGACCCTTGAATGCGTGTAGTAACCGATGGTCATGGTCGCGTTGCCGGAGCGCAGAGCGCAGGCCTCGTAGAGGACGGCTGTCACGTCCCCTTGCCTCGCAATCTCATCCTTGCTGTCCGTCTCGACGGTCTGCGTGTGGGTCGAGCCATCCTCAAACGTCATGATGAACTGGTTCTTATACACGGTCGAGACGCCGCCGCGGTAGCGTGACCGACTCGTCTTGTACTGCTCGAAGCTGCATGACGTGACCGTAACAGTGTGTGGGCCGTCGGCGACGTCAAGCACCGCGGGAACGCCGTTCGACAGCGCATAAATGGCGAACCCGAGGCCAAAGACGCCGACCATCCCCAGGCCGAGCTGGCGTTGTTGTGCCACTTTCTCATCGCCCCGCGCGCTCGCCACGAGGTAATTGCGCCGCGTAACAGCATAGAGGGGAATCATGGCAAGGGCGAAGACGAGTGCGACGGCACACTTGATGAGGGTCCAGACGATCCGTTCCGTGCCGAAGTCGAACATCTCACCGAAGAAATAGAGGACTGTGCCAAGGAGGAGGCCCACGAGCGTGAGCAGGATCCACCACCCCGTGTGCTTCTTCGGCACCTTGCCCTCGCCGGAAGGATCGTTGGGGGCAGGAAAACTCTGAGAGGCCTCGTCGGCGTCGGACGACGCGGCATACGCCTGCCCGTATGGGGACCCCTGATATGCCCAACCCTGGTACGACAGCGGCGGCAAGGAAGGCTGCGCGTCGCCCGCTTGCGGCTGTGGCACCTGCGGCTGATTGGCGGGCTGACTGCCGGAAGCGTCCGGATCGTAGGGGGAGAGATAAGGGTATTGATTGCTCATGGTGGACCTGAGGGGAGGGGTGGGAACGAGGCCGGGGCGAGATCGTCCGTGCGCGTCAGTTCAGGCGGGCGTCGACGATGATCCAGCTGTGCTCGTAGACGTCCAGGGTCATGGACGCGTTGCCCGATTGCAGCTTGCAGGCCTGGTAGAGCACCTCGTAGGTGCCGCCCATGGTCTGGATGCTCGTGGGCTGGTTTGTCTCGATGGTTGTCGTATGCAGCGTCCCGTCGGCGAGGATCATCGTGAAGTAGTTGTCGTACACGGTGCGCCCGCCTCCGCGTCGACGCGACTTTCGGTGCGAGCCCTGCTCGTAGGTGCATGAGGTGACGGTGACGGTGTGGTGGCCTTCGACGAGGTCTTGGGCGGCCGGGACGCCGTAGGTGACGGAGAAGTAGCCGCTGAGGGGGAGGATGATGATGGCGAAGAACAGGGCGCGAACGCGCATGCGGCTGGTTGCGATGTCGCCGGCGGCCTTGGCTCGCCGCAATTCGCGGTAGGAGCGGGGGATGCTGACCAGGCATCCGATGGCGACGATGAGCCCGAGCCCGCTTGCCGCGGCCGTCCAGGTGAGTCTCTCCGTGCCGAAGTCGTATGAGCCTCCCACGACGGCGTAGATGACGACGGCGAGGACGGCCAGGATCGTGAGGATGTTCGTCGCGCGGGAACGCTTCTTCTGTTGGGTGGGGGCAGCGGCCTCGTCCTCGTGCGAGGGGTCGGGCTGGGCGTACCCGTAGGAGGCGGCGCCCGCGGGCGTCTGGTTGGGCGGGTACTGGTAGCCGACCTGCGGGTTGTGCTGGCCCTGATACGCGCCGTCGGGCGACGCGGCGCCGGGCGCCTGGTAGTGCTGTCCGTACTGCGGGTACTGGTATCCGGGGACCTGCTGGGAGTCGGCGCCCTGGTAGGAGGGGTACTGGTACTGGGAGGGGCCGACGGGGGGAACCTGTCCGGGGTCGGAGGGGTTCTGCGGGGAGTTGAACTGGTTGGGGTTGCTCATGTGGGGATCTATGCTGTGAGGGGTGTGGGGCGAGGCCTGGGCTAGGAGGGTGCGCCCGCCGCGGTGGGCAGTCTCGCGGTGAGTGTCCAGCTGGCGGCCTGTGCGTCGGTGTCCACACTACCGCCCATGGTCGTCGCGAGGGCGCGGATCTCACCCATGCGTCGCGCACCCAGGACGGGGGCGCGATCTGTGAGCGCGCTGATGGTGAGGGTGAGGGCTTCCTCCGTCGCCGAGCCGGTGACGGTGAGCGACGCGTTCTTGTCGATTTCGGCGATGTGGGAGAAGGCCAGGTAGAGGATTTCCGCGCCGACGGCGTCCCCGTATTTGCTTAACGGAGCGTATTCGTTGAAGAGGTTGATGATGGTGAAACCGGATTGCTGCGCGTAGGTGATGGCGCCGTCGATGCTCGCGAAGTCGCTGGGCGGCTGGGGGTGGGTTTGAGGCATGGCTGTGGCGGTTGGGGGGAGTGCGGGTGTTGCGGGTGGCGTGGCGAGGTGGGCGGGCACCTCCGGGGAGGGGCGCCCGGCGGCGTGCCGCGGCGGGGTCTTCCAATCCCTGTACAGGAATCGGATGCCGGCAGCGGCTGCGACGACGATGAAAGCAATCAGATAGGAGGCCGCTGCGGTGACGACGGCCGGCGACCATGAGCCAGGTGAGAAGAAAGACCCTAAGACGATGTTGAGGGACAAGAAAGCGGTCATGATTGCAAAGAGGAGCAGCTGCTCGCGCCTGGTGGCTTTCTGCTTGGTCATGTGCCGCTCATTCCGCTCGTGCGTCGACGAGGACCCAGCTGTGGCGATAGACATCGACGGTCAGTGACGTCGCGCCGGAACGTGCCTTGCATGTCTCGTAGATGATCGCGGAGATGCCGCCCTCCTTGGCGAGGTCGTCGGAGCTCTCGGTCTCGAGCGTGAGTGTGCGCGTTGTCCCGTCCTCCAGGGTCATGGCGAAGTGATTGTCGTAGTAGTCGATGACCTTGCTGTGATCGTCCGACGGCTTGTAGTGCTCCTTCTGGGTGAGTTGGCACGACGTGACTTTGATCGTGGGGGGCCCTTCCGCGAAGTCCCGGGCGACGGCGATCCCGTAGACGCCTGACACGGCAGCGATCACGATGCCAACAATGCCCACCGCGATTGAGACGGCGGTGTAGAGCGTACCGGAGGAGGCATCCCCTTCGGCCTGCGCTCGGCGCCCACGCCTGCGCAGATAGGTAAAGAGGACCGTGCATACGATCGCAGCGACGAGACCGATGGCGCACCATGCGGCCACCCACACGAGCCGCCAGAACCCGAAGTGCACGTACCTGCCGAGCGTCGCGAAGGCGTAGGCAATGGTGCCGAAGAAGCCGATGACGACGAATGCGAGCAGGTTTGCGCGCGTTGAGAACCCCCGCGGCAGGCGCTCGAAAATCGACGAGGCCGGGGGGCGGTTGGCGGGACCGGGCGGGGGGGAAAGGTGGGGTACTGGTTGCTCATGGTCTCACTGACGTGTGTGGGATGGGCGAGGCCGGGGCGCGTTCGCGTCACGCCTCACGGATAGCCTTCATGATCCCACTGCGTGGGTAGTAGTCGACGACGAGAGAGGTCGTGAAAGGGCGGACGACACATGCTTGATAGACAGCGTAGTAGGGGCTTGTTGGTTTCGTGAACTCGTCTTGCGTGTGCGTCGTGATGTCGAAGCGACGCGGCTTTCCGTCGTCAAAATGGAGGGTAAAAACGTTGCGGTAGTAGATGCTGCCGCCACGCCCGTGCTCGGTGAACGTCTGGAAGTTCTCACAGCTCGTAACGGCCCGCGTCTGGGGGCCTTGGCGGGCGTCACTGGATAGCTCACTGAAGGCTCCACCGCCCATCACGGTAGACGCGGTCGCGACCAACGCGATCACAGCAATGCAGAAAAGTGTCTTGATGGCGGGACCAGCGTCGCCAGGTTGATCCAGTTGTGCGCGCATCGTGCGCACGAGCATCGGAAGGAGCGACAAGAGGCAGATGCCGAAGACAACGACCGCGCCAGAGCCGATGAGTGAACAGACCAGCTGACGGACACCGAAGTTCCCGGCAAGCAAAAACGCGCCGAGCATGACGACCGCGGACCCGACGAGCGTGCAGGCGCATATGGTCACGCCGAGCTGTTGCCGAGCACGTCTCGGACGTCTCTCGGGGGAGAAACGTGAACGACGCGGGTACACGCTGTCCTCCTGTGCTCACACGTCCGTGGGGGTCGCGCCCGTCCACTCGTACCAGCCCTGGTGCTGCACGATCCACGCTATGAGCGCGTACCCGGCTTGCCCGGGCAGGGTCTGGCCGTCCATCCCTCGTGCCATGGAGGCGGCCATGTCCTCGAACCATTGGTCGTGAGCGACCAGGGGCGTGTAGCAGTCAACGAAGGGAATCCCGCGGCGCGCGCACACTTCGGAGCAGGAGGACGCCAGAGACTTCAGGGCGCCGGAGTCGACGCCGGCCAGGGGCGGGGGACCCACCACGAAGCTGGGGACCCCCAACGACGTGGCGCGATCCGTAATGTTAGCGAGGTTCAGGCGTGAGCGGGCAGTGGAGATACCGGCGGCGACGTCGCCGGGACCGACCCCGATGACGAGGCCGTGGGGTTCGCCGTCGGCTAGGCGTAGCAGGACTTCTGCCTCCCAGCGGGCAGCCATCTGCTTGGTGGTTTCTGAGGGGACGGCGAGGGTGAGGAACGTGGCGGGTAGGTCGAACGTAGAGTGGGCGTTGACGCGGCCCACCCAGCCCAGGCCTCGAGGGTCGCCGACTCCGGCGACCAGTTCGTCGCCGATAAAGCAGATGCGCATGGTGGTCCTTTCCAGGTGTGCCTGCGCGCGCCCGGATCGGGGCGCGCGCAGGAAGCTCGCTAGCCTTCGAAGGCCTGCGCAATAAGGGTAGCCGCCTGTTCCTTATGAAGCGATGCGCGTCCAGCTGCCGTCGTTGCGGACTCGGGTCGCGAGACGAGTCGGACGGGGCGTGCGAGCGACGGGAACAGGTTGAGTGCGAGGTGCGGCCACGCGCCCTGGTTGCGAGGCTCGTCCTGCACCCATGTCACGGTCGCGTTCGGGTACTGGGCGAGCGCGGCTGCCACCTCGGCCTCGGGCAGCGGGTAGAGCTGCTCCACACGGATGATCGCCGTCGACGTGTCGCCTCGGTGCTCACGTTCCTTGGCCAGGTCGTAGTAGAGGCGACCCGAGCACAGCAAGACACGCGTCACGGACGCGGCATCGAGGTGTGCGGCATCGCCGATGACGGGCTGGAAAACGCCGGAGGTAAACTCGTCGATCGACGAGGCCGCCGCCGACAGGCGCAGGAGTTGCTTGGGTGTGAAGGCGATGAGCGGCTTGCGCGGTCGCTTGTAGGCTTGGGTGCGCAGCATGTGGAAGTAGTTCGCCGGTGTGGAGGGCTGGACGATCCACATGTTGTCCTGCGCTGCCAGCTGCAGGTAGCGTTCGATGCGCGCGCTCGAATGGTCGGGACCCTGCCCCTCGTAGCCGTGGGGGAGCAGCATGACCAGCGAGGAGCGCTGGCCCCACTTTTGTTCGGCCGAGCACACGAACTCGTCGATGACTGTCTGCGCGCCGTTCGCGAAGTCGCCGAACTGTGCTTCCCAGATGGTGAGTGTTTCGGGACTCTCCAGCGAGTAGCCGTAGTCGAAGGCCAGCACACCATACTCGCTCAGCGGCGAGTTCCATACGTCAAAGCGTGCCTGGCCCTCGGTGAGGAAACGCAGCGGCGTGAACTCGCGTCCGTCGTCGCCGTCGTGCAAGACGGCGTGACGCTGGACGAAAGTCGCGCGTGCCACGTCCTCGCCGGACAGGCGCACGCCGGTTCCCTCCATGAGGAGCGTCCCGAAGGCGAGGAGTTCCGCGAACCCCCAGTCGATCGGCTTGTTGCCCAGCGCCATCTGCAGTCGTCGTTCGCACAGCTGGCGCAGCTTCGGGTGTGGGTTAAAGTCGTCGGGGAAACGCGTGTGCGCCCGACCGATGCGGCGCAACTGCGTGGCAGGCACAGCGGACGTCCAGCCGATCATCATGCCGGTACCGGGCAGTTGGGACTCGGGCATGGTCCATTCTTCGTCGGGGGATTCACCCGCGTTGCCCACGCCGGCGGTCAGCGCGGGGTCACGCGTGCGGCTACCCGGATTGGTCTCGGACACTGAGGAGGCTCCACTTGCGCGCGTCTCGTCGAGGATCCGCCCCAGCTCTGCTTCGTATTGTGTGATGGACTGACGGGCTTCGTCTTCGGTGAGCTGCCCGCGACCGACCAGGCCGCGGATGTACACGGCTCGCGTGGAGGGGATACGGTCGATGAGTGAGTACATGACGGGCTGTGTCATCGACGGGTCGTCGCCTTCGTTGTGTCCGCGCCTGCGGTAGCACACCATGTCGATGATGACGTCCTTGTGGAAGGTGTTGCGGTATTCGAACGCCAGGTGTGCGCAGCGGATGACGGCCTCGGGGTCGTCCGCGTTCACGTGCAGGATCGGGATCTGCAGGCCCTTGGCCAGGTCGGTCGCGTACCCGGTTGAGCGGCCCTGCGTGGGTCCGGTCGTGAACCCGATCTGGTTGTTGACGATGATGTGAATCGTTCCGCCGGTCTTGTATCCTTCCAGTTGGGAGAGGTTGAGGGTCTCTTGGACGACGCCTTGGCCAACGAAGGCTGCGTCACCGTGGACGAGGATCGGGATGATCGGCAGGTCGGGGTCACCGAGGGCCTCCTGCTTGGCGCGCACGATGCCTTCCAGGACACCGTCGGCTGCTTCCAGGTGCGAGGGGTTAGCGCCCATGTAGACCTTTGTGGCCAGGCCGTCATCGAGTGAGTACACGCCCCACGTGCCCAGGTGGTACTTGACGTCGCCGGAACCCTGGACGGAGTTGGGCATGTAGTTGCCCTCGAACTCGTCAAAAATCTGGGCGTAGGACTTGCCGGCGATGTTGGCGAGCACGTTGAGGCGGCCGCGGTGAGCCATGCCGATGGCGACCTCGTGGATTCCGGCGCGCGCTGAGTCGGCGAGGATATGGTCAAGGAGGGGGATCAGGGACTCGCCGCCCTCGAGTGAGAAACGCTTTTGGCCCATGAACTTGGTTTGTAGGAACTCCTCGAACGCCTCGGCGCGGATAAGAGTGCCCAGGATGTGGCGTTGAGCCTCGGGGGAGGGGGCCTCGTAGGGACCTTCGATGCGTTTTTGGACCCAGGCGCGCTGTTCAGGATCCTGGATGTGCATGTATTCGATGCCGACGGTGCGCGTGTAGGTGTCGTGCAGGCGGGTGAGGATGTCGCGCAGCAGCATCTGGGCGGCCCCGCCGAAGCCGCCGGTGGGGAAGGGACGATCCAGGTCCCACACGCTCAGGCCGTAGGACGCGATGTCGAGGTCGGGGTGGCGTCGTACGCGGTAGGCCAGGGGGTCCGTGTCGGCGGCGAGGTGGCCGCGCGAGCGGTAGGCGTGGATGATTTCCGCGATGCGCGCGGGCTTGCCCTTTTCGCGGTCGGGGTCGTATTCGTAGTCCGCTTCCCATGAGTAGGGGCGCGTGGGTACGTGCAGGGACGTGAAGACGCGTTCGTAGAAGCCGTCGCGGCCCGACAGCTTCGCGTCGACTAGGCCCAGGAGGCGGCCCGACGCCGCGCCTTGGATGATGCGGTGGTCGTAGGTGGAGGAGAAGTACGTTGTTTTGCCGATGCCGAGGGATGCCAGGCGCTTGGGGGACACGCCTCGGAATTCAGCCGGGTAGTCGGTGGCGCCGACGCCGATAATGATGCCTTGTCCGACCATGAGGCGCGGCACGGAGGTTGTGGTGCCCAGTGTCCCTGGGTTGGTGAGGGTGACGGAGGCGCCCTGGAAGTCGGTGGTTGTCAGGGTTGCGGCGCGTGCGCGGGAGACCAGGTCTTGGTAGGCGGCGACGAACTCGGAGAATGTGAGGGTGTCGGCGTCGTGGATGACGGGGACCTTCAGGGAGTGGTTGCCCTGCGTGTCGGCCACGTCGATGGCCAGACCGAATCCGATGTGCGCGAGCTGTTCGACGGCGGGCTTGCCGCCCTCGAGGGTGTAGCGCACGTTGAGGTCGGGCATCTCGCACAGGGCTTCGACGAGCGCGTAGCCGATGAGGTGGGTGAAAGAGATTTTGCCGCCGACGGTGCGTGCCAGGTGGGCGTTGATGAGGGCCCGGTTTTCGATGAGGAGTTTGGCGGGAATCTGGCGCTGGGAGGTGGCCGTTGGGANGGCGGCAGGTCCGAACGCGTGACGGACACGACGGGCGCGTCGTCGTGGGGGGCGTGCGCGTCCTCTTCTTCGCTGTCAAGGTCAAGCGCCGGTGGAGTGACGCGCAGGGGTGCTGGGTTCGATGAGTCTGGTCCCTCGGGGGTGGTATCCGGTGTTGAAATCGGTGGGGACGAGGTCGTGGCGTGTGCGAGCGTGTCAGGTTCACTCTCGGGGATGGCGGGGCGTTTGGCGCGTAGCTGCGGGGGCGCGGACTCTGTCGCGAAGTAGGCGCGCCACGAGGGGTCGAGCAGCTGTGGATCGCGGTTGTACAAATCCCGCATCTTTGCGAGGTACCACTGCGGGTCGGGTTGGGAAACTGTGTGGGTGGGCACGTCTTCCTCCGTTTGACTCACGCCGCACGCATGGGCTTATGTCGCGGCGACCATACCGGAGCGATTCTACCGCCGCGTGACCGTCTTCACGAAACCTGGTACAACTTTGGCGTGTACTTCAAGGGCCTTTGGTCCGTCATAGGGAGAGTATTGGCACACCGCGGCGTGTGCGTGGACACGTAGACGGGGATGCGGGTCGCAGACCGCTAGACTGGAATCATCATGGAATGCGACACTGTCGGCTCTTTTGCTGCTCTTTTTCTCCCGTTGCCCCAGCGCGTGCGCCGGGTCTGCCCCTGCCTCGTTGAGGGGGCCACGCGATGACGACCGCGCTCATGCTCCTGCTCGGCATCGTTCTCACCGCCGGCACCTTCGTTTTCGTCTCCGCCGAGTTCTCGCTGGTCGCGGTCGACCAGGCGGTCCTCGAGAAGAAGGCGGAGGAGGGGGACCGCAGTGCCGCTTCGGTCCTGCGCGCCACCCGCACCCTGTCCACCCAGCTGTCGGGCGCCCAGGTGGGCATCACCCTGACCACCATCCTGCTCGGCTACACGACGCAGAGCGCGCTCGCGCAGCTGCTGGAGGACCTGTTGGGGTGGGCGGGGCTCGCGTGGGGCTTGGCGACCGGCATCGCGGCATTCGTGGCCGCCGTGTTCATCAACGTCTTCTCGATGCTCTTCGGTGAGCTTGTCCCTAAGAACCTCGCTCTTGCTCACCCGATGTCCACGGCCGCGCGCGTCGTTCCTTTCCAGATGGTCTTCACCATCATCGCTCGACCCATCATCTGGGTGCTGGGCGGGACCGCGAACTGGGTGCTCGCCCGCATGGGGATCGAGCCGCAGGAGGAGATTTCGTCGGCGCGCTCCGCCTCCGAGTTGGCCGCCCTCGTGGAGCACTCAGCCGAAGAAGGCACATTCGACACCTCCACGGCGGACCTGTTCACGAACACGATCCGTATGAACACGCTCAGTGCCGCCGACGTCATGACCGACCGGGGCCGCCTGCACACCCTGAGCGAGGGCGACAGCGCCCAGGACGTGCTCGACCTGGCCCGTGAAACCGGGCACTCCCGATTCCCGGTGATCGGCGACGACTCTGACGACATCCTCGGCCTGGTTTCGCTGCGGCGCGCTGTCGGTGTTCCCGCCGATCGTCGAGCCGAAGTCCCCGTCGTCTCTTCGTCGCTCATGACCGACGCGCCTTCGGTTCCCGAGACCGCGCCGATCGGCCCCCTCATGGTCCAGCTGCGCGACGAGGGCCTGCAGATGGCCGTCGTCGTCGACGAGTACGGTGGCGTGTCCGGNAGCCAGCGCCGCCCTCTTCGCCCTGCGCCACGTCTCGCTCATGCTGGCGATCTGCCAGCTGGGCGTGACGGTCGCGTCCACGACGCTGGGCGTCGTCGCCGAGCCCGCGATCGCGCATCTGGTCGAGTCTCCGCTTGAGCGCCTGGGTGCCCCCGAGGCGACCAGCCACGTCGTCGGATTCGCGGCGGCCCTCGTCATCGTTCTCTTCTGCCACGTCGTCTTCGGCGAGATGGTCCCCAAGAACATCTCGATCGCCGCTCCCGTGCGCATGCTGCTGATTTTGGCCCCCGTCCTCGTGCGCCTGGGCCATGTCCTGCGCCCCATCATCGAGGCCATGGACCACTTCGCGAACTGGTTCGTACGCCGGGCCGGCTACGAGCCGCGCTCGGAAATCTCCGCCACCTACACGGTTGAGGAAGTGGCATCCATCGTCGTGGCTTCCCAAGCCGAGGGCGTCCTGACCGACGAGCTCGGGCTGCTCAGTGGTACCCTCGAGTTCTCCGAGGAGACCGCGGGATCGGCGATGGTGCCCCTCGACGACCTCGTCGTCCTGCCAGAAGACGTCACGCCCGCCGACGTGGAGGAACACGTAGCTCACACCGGTTTTTCGCGTTTCCCCATTGCAGGCGACGACGGTTCCATCGTCGGCTACGTTCATTTAAAGGATGTTCTGTACGCGACCGGGGGCGAACGCGACCAGCCCATCACCCCGTGGCGTATCCGCCGCCTCGAGGCTGTTTCCTCCTCCGACCAGGTCGAGGATGCGCTGCGTCACATGCAGCGCACGGGTGTTCACTGCGCGCTCGTGCGCGACGAGGGGGTAGTCGTCGGTATCCTCTTCCTGGAGGACATCCTCGAGCTGCTCGTCGGCGAAGTTCGCGACGCCCTCCAGCGGCCCTGACGAGGCAGCGGCTGGCACAGCCTACGAGGGCGTTGCTAGAGTGGGACGATCAGAAAGCGAAAGGGGAGAAAGCGTGAGCGAGAACGAGTGCCCGCTGCCCAAGCGGTCGCAGCTGCGCGCCGCGCGCTCCCAGGGCGGCGAGGGAACCCCTATTACCGGGGACAAGCCCCGCGGTGTGCAGCCCCCTCCGCCGCCGCCTGTTCGTCCCACCGCACCCGTTTCGCTGAGTGTAGGACCCGATCGTAACGGCCCTGTTGCCGAGGCCGATGCGCCCACCCCCGTGCAAGGGACGCCGTTCGTCCCGCTTGGTGGCGCACAAACCGTCACCGGTACCCCGCCTCTCGACACATCAATTCCCAGGGAAGGCACCCTTAACGCTGACGGTGGGTCGGCCTCGTCGGAGGAGACGCAACGACGGTATGTTCACCCGGTCGGCTACGTGCTGCGTGCCCTCCTCGTCCTCGGCCTGGCGGGTTCGACCATCGCCGTGCCGATGACTGGTCGCGTCGGATCGGACTCCTCCCTGACTGTTCCCGCGCGCGCCTTCGGCGCGTCCGTGGGCGGCGGCAGTTGGGCCTCCTCCCAGATTCTGCCTCAGGCCACCGCGCTGGACGGTACGTTGACCGCGAATTCGCGCGCCAAGACTAAGGCGCCCGTGTCCATCACCGGTTGCGCGGTCGGCACCGGCGCGGACGGTAACCGTAGTGTGAGGGTCGTGGCCGACACGATCTACTGGCCGCTGGCCGAGGGGACCTACACGATCACGTCGCCTTTCACGATGCGTATTTCGCCTGTCTCCGGGCAACTGCTCGCGCACGAGGGCATCGACATGGCTGCCCCCCTGGACACGCCGATCACGTCCGTGTACGGCGGGGTCGTCGAGGAGGTCGCAGAGAATTCGCGTTCGGGCGCCTACGTGCAGATCAAGCACACGCTGGCGGACGGCACGGTTTTCCATTCGGCCTACCTGCACCAGTACATGAACAAAATTAAGGTGAAGGTCGGTGACACTGTCACAGCTGGGCAGGTCATTGGTGCGGTCGGCTCCAATGGCTGGTCCACCGGCCCGCACCTGCACTTTGAAATCCATGATTCCTCTGACACTCCCGTGGACCCGGAGGCGTGGATGACGGCGCACAAAGCCGTCTATCTCGGACAGGAGTCTTGCTCATGATGCCCGTGACTATGCGTCAGGGACCCATCGTTTTCGCCCATCGGGGTGGCGGCCAGGAGGCTCCCGAGAACACGATGACCGCGTTTTCTCACGCATACGAGGCCGGGGTGCGTCACATTGAAACCGACGCGCACGTGACCGCTGACGGGCGGGTCGTCATCTGCCACGATGAGACCGTGGACCGCTGCTACGACGGGACCGGCGTGATTGCGCAGATGACGTGGCGGGAGCTGTNCACGTGCCCGGCCCACGCCAGGGCGCCATTGCCGCGCAGGTGCCGATGCGTCAGGGTCCCGTCCGCGTCGTGGATGAACGCTTTGTGGCCACCGCCCACACCCTCGGCTTGGCGGTGCACGTGTGGACCATCAACACGGTGGCCGACGTGCTGCGCCTCCTCGAGGTCGGCGTGGACGGCATCGTCACCGATCGCCCCGCATTCCTGCGGGACTTCCTGGACGCGCGCGGCCTGTGGACCCCGCCTCCGGCGCCCGGCGCTGTCTCGGGGCCCAGAGACTGAGGCTATTGCTTGAATGGGCGGGCGCGCACCTGCGGGTGTGCGCCCGCCAACACACGCCGCCTACCGGGGTAAGGCTAGTGCTGTTGACTCTTCGTCACGCGGGTACGTTGCCTGGGGAAGGTGAACTACCCGCCCAGTAGCCCCATCATCATCGCCCAGATCGCAGCGCGAGGCGGCGCGTCCAGTGTTGGATCGGCTGACAGCCGGGCGAGGGCTTTCTCCTCAAGCGGCGCGTGGATGTGCGCGTGCATGTGGTCGGTCACGAAACACTCGTAGTGTGGCCCCGTCCGCCACCGTCCACGACGTATCTCTTCGCGCACGCAGGTCACGACGCTCCAGCGCCCCGAGACGCAGTCCTGGGCGAAGTGTGACTCCGCGGGGCCATATGTCACGAGATCGTTGAGCACATCTTGAGCGCCTTGCGCATCCAGGGAACGAATCGCAGCGACGAAGTCCGCGGGAATGTAAGGAGGCCCGTCGTGGATGGTAGGTCCGGCGTGCAGCAGGGAGGCGAGGGCTGCGATGTGGGGGACTTCGCAGTCATCAACCTGACTGAAGTGCACGCCGTCCACGTCGGAACGCATAACGACGGAGCGAGGTGCTGTGGGCCAGATCCTCCAGTCGCGCACGATGCCCGAGATGGAAGGGGACAGGACGCGGATAATGATTCGGGAGTGGGCTGCCCGCACCGGTTCTAGGATTCGTGCCGCGTCACCGGCCAGGCCGTTGGCGCCGACTAGTCCGAGCGACACCAGTCCGCTGGAGAGTGCAGCGCTTGAGAGGGTGCCGACCTTATCGTCGCCGGCGATCATATCGAACAGAGCGTCTGCCTGCTCGACGGTCACGACGAGCTGATCAACAGACTGGTCTTCAGCGGGATGGTCGCTCACGGTGCTACCTCCAGGGTTTGAGTCATCGTGATGAAATCGTCGATGACCGTCGGGAAGAGAATGCTGGGGCACGTACACGTCGCGGTCCACAGGAAGCGCCGCGACGAGGGGTGCCCCACCGGAGCTGTGCGTGTCATCCACGTGAGTTGAGTGAGCGTCAGTGACACATTATCGAGAATGTAGACGCCAGTGCGCCAGCGCGCGCCTTGAGGCGTGACCGGCCAGGTGAAGTCGTCAATGAGGTGGAATCCGGGCAGCGCATTCTTCACCTGCCTGATGGTGTCCGCGTAGACGTCGTCGTCGCTCGCGTCGGTGCTGAGTGCTCCGCCGGTGACTACGAAGGTCGGAACATTTCCCTCATCTTTTGTCGAAGCGACGGCGACGAGGCGGACGCTGGGATCATCTGCTAGGGGGGCCGAGCTGTGAGTATTCCTCCGGGGTCAGGAATCTCCATCCCGAGGAAAGGGTCATTGTTACCTGTTCGTTCACCAGAATTCCTTCCTGCCCGCATGGTTCTCGTAAGCCTCCCGATCGATGTTTCCGTTCTCATCCAGGAGCCCGTGCCGCTTGGCGTACTGCCAATCGGCGTAGACACACCGGGGAAATTTGATCGGTAGAAGGCCGATGAGAATGACGAGGCCGAGGAGCATCATGAGGCATGCAAGCCCAAATATTAGCCAGCCGGGTGCTTGCTTCTCAATGAGAACAGAAAATAGATAGATGAAACAAATAGATGATAGAGCCGGAGAACCGATAGCTGCCCAGTTCTTGCTGATGCGACCTTGTCCGTTCATACGACGCCATAGGTTCGCGGCCTTGGAGTCCGTGAACATTTCGGCGTACCATATGCCCACGCCAAGAACGCCAAGAATCAGAGCGCATAGACAGCCAAGCAAATTATCCTTCATAAGTCATCCCTCATTCCATCGACGCTGCAACACGGTCTACACCCTTATCATTGATCCAATCACCAGCAGATTCACCAGCATAGTGCCCGATCGCTCCGCCGATGACGCCGCCGACCAGGCCACCAACGACGGCACCAATGGGTGCGAAAGGCCCTGAGATAGCGGATACAGCCCCGCGTTCGTTCACCAGAATTCCTTGCCTTTTGTGTGTTTCTCGTATGCCTCCTGGTCAATGTTTCCGTTCTCATCCAGGAGCCCGTGCCGCTTGGCGTACTGCCAATCGGCGTAGACACACCGGGGAAACCTGATAGGTAGGAGCCCAATGAGAATCACTAGGACAAGGAATAAAGATACATAAACGCAAGGGAAATAAAGGCTGCGTGGAATGATGTTCACCTCAGCGGTGCTCATGACTCCAACATCAATGAACATCAAAGAGAACGCAGGGGTGCAGATTGCCGACCAGTTTCTGCTGTGGAGACTGGATTTTGTCATGGTTCTCAATATGTGGCCAAGGCGACTGTCCGAGAACATTTCAAGGTACCACATTGTCATACAGAAGATACCAAATAGAAATGTCGCTACGGGCATTATGCGATCATGTGTCATAATCTGAAACCTTATCCGTTGTCCATATGGCTATCGATGACTGAGTTGGCCCCATCTCCGACCTTCTCTCCGGCGTAGTGCCCAATCAAGCCGCCGACGACCCCGCCGACAATGCCGCCAACGACTGCACCAACGGGTGCGAAAGGCCCCGAGACTGCCGCACCGATGGCGGCACCGCCTTTGGCTCCTAGTGCCGCTCCTCCCCACGTGCCAAGACCTGTGAAGGTCCCCTTCACGCCCGCTCGCGCGACCTTGTGGCCCTCGCTCCATTCGGGGTGCTGCTCGGTATCGGTTTGGTACGTGTCGTAGGCGGTGATTCCACCGTCGACGACCGCCCCCACTACGCCGGCGACCTTCCCAATTTTTGTGGCGACCGGCAATACTTTTCGTGTTGCCACTGGTTCCAGCCCGTGTCTCCCGATCGGCCGGAAGGCCCACTTCGACAGGTCCCCTTTGGCGAAGAAACCCTCGGGAGCTTCATACAGCCGATTGAAATTCACCATCGAACCCCCAACGGTCATATGCCCGCCCATGTCCAACAGCCCCACAGCATAGGGGAGTGCCTTCGCTACCGGGTGTTTCTCATCCAGAACAAACTGTTCTTTGAATGCGTTGAACACGGGTTCAATCCATCGCTCATAGAGATCCACTTGTAAGCCGTCTAATGCGAGCGAGAACACGTATTCCGCGCGTTCATAGTTTTGCCGCTGGACCAGCGCTTGTGCTTTCAGATCATTGAAAATCCTAACAAGGTCCTCGGTTGCGTCTTCGAATAGGGTCACAGCGTCACCGTGGACATGCAGGCCGTAAGCTTGCGCTGTCTGCGCGATTCCCTGGTACTTGTCGCGCACCGTTTGCATCGACCAAGCGAGCTCTGACACCGCGTTCTTGAGCGTGGACAGATCATCAGAAACCTCCTCACAGACTTCTGATGTGATCCTCAGATCGTTTCTGCATTCCTCGACAAGAAGTGCCTCCTGCTGAGCCACGATGGATGAAGCCTGGGCCGCATCACCGTCTGCGTGATTTAATGCTCCCGCGCTTTGCTCGCACTGTGCTTCGAAGGCGAAGAGAGCGTCAACGTTGATGGGAAATGGCATGGAAAATGAGGTGCCGTGCTGTTCTGCAGGGTCGCTGGCGCTCATCGTGCCCCCCTGTTGCGCAGATATTCTTGCATTGCCTGAAAGTTTATGGCTTCCTGATCGTCGGTGCTGGCAAAGGCCTCGGAGGCTGCCGTCAGACCGTGAGCGACAGCTGACGAACAAAAGGCTGCCTTCCAGATCACCTTATTGATCCTCTCAACCTGAGCCGTAAGATCGGCTTCGTTGCTCCCGGCGCCACTCGGGGCCTCGAGAGTATAGGAGCAGACGTCCTCGCATGAGTACTCCAAGATGTTGACGGCACGCGACACATCGTCCGCGTTCCATTTGATTCCACCTGACAACTATCTCCCCTTACATTGTGGTCAGTAGTGGTCAGGCTAGCCCCCCGCGAGAACCTGTCAAGAACGGATTCTAGGGGTGGCGGCAACACCCGCTACCCCCTCGTCGCATGGTTCTGCCGCCGATCTGATTGCGTGTGCCTGTGGTTTCAACACGAGCTGTACAGGGCAGTCATGCGTCGCCCGGACCACCAGAGGACGACCCCAGCGGCGACGACAACAGATGACAATGCGAACAGATAGCAACGACAGCCGAGGGACCTCGGCGGGGCGAGCGGCACATGCGTTGAGGGGGCGGGGCCGCATGGCCCCGCCCCCTCGACGCATCCGTCAGGACCGCCCGCTCGATTACGCCCTGCCGCTGAAGTCAGCCACGGCCTCGTCCAGGCCCGCGCGACGGATACGCACCAGCGAGAGGAACGCCAGGCCGGCTGCCAGGGCGATGCCCAAGCCCCGAACGAGCCAGGACTCGTCCACGAAGATCATCGCCATGGCGGCCAGGACCGGCACCAGCAGCGTGAACGCGTAGCCGATGTACCGGCCAAACGACGGCATGGGCACGCCGTCGGACTCGGCGACCGACTTGACCATGAAGTTCGGGCCGTTGCCGATGTACGTGATCGCGCCACAGAACACGGCGCCCAGCGAAATTGGAATCAGGTAGTACTCGGGCACACCAGCAATCAGAGTGCCCTCGCCGCCGGAAGCCTTCGCCATCTCGAAGAACGTCATGTACGTCGGAGCGTTATCCAGGACGGACGACAGGCCGCCCGTGAAGACGAAATACGTCATGCGTGTCAGCGGCAGATCCGAGGCAATCTGCTCCAAGTAGCGCAGCGCCGGCGCCATCGTCGAGAAGATGCCAATGAATAGGGTCGCAACCTCCATGATCGGGCCCCACGTGAACGCGTTCTCCTCGAAGCGCACCTTCTTGTCCGAGAGCTTGTAGGACAGGCCCGCGACCGTGAACATGATGACCTCGCGCCAGGGCACCAGGTCGACCCACGAGTCGAAGTGACCCTCGGCCAGCGCCTCGCCATCCCAGGAAGGGGCGAAAGCGACGGAGAGGATGATGATCGCGAAGAACAACAGGTTGATCTTTCCGTGCAGGCGCAGGGGCTGCACGTCACGGTCGTCGGACTCGATGGAGGCCGTGTCCTCGGACGCGTAACGTACGCGGTCGATCGAGTAGTAGGTGAGGAGCAGCAGCCCCAGGGTGAACAGCCACTCCTTCCACAGTGTGAGCGTCCACGTGAAAGGAACACCGTGCAGGTAGCCGAGGAAGAGCGGCGGGTCGCCGAGCGGAGTCAGTATGCCGCCACAGTTCGCGACGATGAAGATCGTGAACAGGACCGTGTGCACGCGGTGCTGACGTTCCTTGTTCGTCTCCAGGAGTGGGCGGATCAGCAGCATAGCCGCGCCGGTCGTCCCGATAAACGAGGCCAGCAGGCCGCCGATCGCCAGGAAGATCGTGTTATTGCGCGGGGTCGCCTGAATGTCGCCGGCCAGGTGAATGCCGCCGGAGACCACGAACAGCGCGAAGAGCAGCGCAATGAACTGGACGTACTCCACGCCCGTGGAAATGAGGGGGCCGTTGCCGGCCTTCATGAACAGCCAGATTGTCGTCGGCACGCCGAGAGCGAGCGCGACGGACAGCTGAGAGGTTTCCTTTTCCCACCAGTGCGAGGTCTTCGGGATGATGGGCAGCAGGGCGATGCAGGCAAGCATCGCAACGAAGGGGAGCAGACTCCACCACGGGTAGGTCATTGGCCATTCCTTGGTAGACAATAGAGACGCTCTTTATTTTAGGTGGNGTGGCGGGGCGCGGCGCTGGGAGGTGTCAGCGGGCGGTGGCGTGCTGGCCTGGGTACGCGTGGCGCCCCGAACAGGACTCGAACCTGCGACCTCTTGCACCGGAGGCAAGCGCTCTATCCGCTGAGCTATCGGGGCAGCCCCGCCAGTTTAGCAGGCTTCAAACGCCCGCGCGTGACGGTGAGGTGTGCCATACTAGTGGGCGTTCCTTGTTCGAGAACCCCTCAGGAGGATTCCATGCGCGTCCATATTGCCACTGATCACGCCGGTTTTGAGCTCAAGGAAAAGATCGTCGCTGATCTGCGTGAGAAAGGCTATGACGTCGTCGACCACGGCGCACACGTGTACGACGCCCTCGACGACTACCCGCCGTTCTGCATTGAGGCAGCGCAGGCCGTTGTGGATGAACCCGGTAGCCTCGGCGTCGTTATTGGCGGATCGGGTAACGGCGAACAGATGGCTGCGAATTGTGTGGAAGGTGTGCGTGCCGCCCTCGTGTGGTCGGATGCTACCGCTCGTCTAGCTCGTGAGCATAACGACGCAAACATGATGGCGGTCGGTGCTCGTCAGCACAGCGAGGAAGAGGTTTTGGCTCTCATCGTTACTTTCCTCGAGACTCCCTTCAGCGGGGATGAGCGCCACCAGCGTCGCATCGACCTGATGGCCGCTTACGAGCGTTCCGTGCGCGCCTGAGTGATCTTTTCGCGAGACGGGGCCGGTGGTCCGTCGGCCCGACCCGCGAACTCGGCCCCGGCCTCGTTCTCTGGCTGCGATCGGCCTCGGCCTCGTGGTTCCTCCACAATCTCGCACGTAATTCCCCAGTGCGTGTTTCAGATTTTGAAATCTAAGTGGCGGAATTTCACGGTTTTCTGGATGCCTATGATAACTAAGGTGAACCAAATTACGTGCGACTGCGGGGTGAGCATGGCGCCTAGCCCTGACCGGTGAGCGTCAGGTAGACCAGGAACAGGTTGAGTGCGACGATGACAGCCGCGATCAGGAAGCCTGACGCGCGTAGGACGCGGTTGTTTGCATAGTCGCCCATGACGTCGCGTGATGCTGTGAGTCGTATGAGCGGGATGATCGCAAAGGGGATGCCGAAGGACAGGGCGACCTGTGAGACGACGAGCGCCCACGTGGGTTCCGCTCCTGCGCCAAGGATAATGAGAGCGGGAATCAGCGACACGAGGCGGCGCACCAGGATCGGGACGCGGACGTGGAGCAGGCCGTTCATGATCTCGGAGCCTGCGTAGGCTCCCACTGACGTGGAGGCCAGGCCAGACGCGAGCAGGCCTACTGCGAAGACAGTGCCTACGACGGGGCCGAGAGTGGAGGAGATCGCGGCGTGCGCACCCTCGATCGTGTCAGTGCCTTTTTGTCCTGCGAGGGCCGCTGCCGCCAGGAGAAGGAGGCCGATGTTGACCAGGCCCGCGATGCTGAGCGCCCAGTAGATGTCGATGCGGGTTGCGCGCAGCAGGCGCGACAGGTGGCCTGAGGAGTGACGCGAGTCGGCGGTGGAGGGTCCCAGGTCGTCTGTTTCGTGGTCGTTGACCAGTGAGGAATGCAGGTAGACGGCGTGTGGCATGACGGTTGCGCCCAGCATGGAGGCTGCGACCAGTACCGAGTCCGTGCCCTGGAAGCGGGGGAGGAGGCCGCCGAGGACTCCTGACGCGCTGGGCGGGGCGACAAACAGGCCCGCGAGGAAACCGAGCGTGATGACGACCAGCAGGGCGACGATGATTGTTTCGAACTGGCGCTGCTTACCCTCGCCTTGGACGACGAGAAGAGCCATGGAGATGGCGCCGATGATGATGCCGCCCCACAGGAGTGGCAGTCCGAAGAGTAAGTGGAGTGCGAGGGCCCCGCCGATGACCTCGGCCAGGTCGGTCGCCGCGGCGACGATCTCTGCTTGGATCCAAAAGGCGATGCGACCGGGTTTGGACATGCGGTCGCCGAGCAGGGTGGGCAGGGACTTGCCGGTGACGAGGCCGAGCTTCGCGGAGAGGTACTGGACGACCATCGCGAAGATATTCGAGGCGAGGAGGACCCACACGAGGAGGTACCCGTAGCGTGCGCCCGCCGTGATGTTGGCGGCGACGTTGCCGGGATCAACGTAGGCGACGGCAGCAACGAAGGCAGGACCGAGGAGAGGGATAAGCTTGTGGTGGTGCTCGGTGGCTGGTGTGCTCACGGTGTTCCTCCCTGCGCAGTCAGGATTATTCGGCTACCCGAAATCTTACCCTCGACTTTCGTGTAGACGCGGGACGAAAGACGCGCGTGATGGCTCTCGTGTGGCCAGGTTTTCATCCCCGCGCCGCGCATTCATTCGCGGTGACGAGCCAAAACCCCGTAGGCTAATGGGGTGACTCCTGAAGAACTTGCCTCCCTTATCCGCTCGACGCTGCTGGACGCTGCGGCCGCCGGGCGCATCTCGATTGACCCCGCTCTGGTGCCTGACCCTGTGACGGTCGAGCGCCCGCGCGTGCGTGAGCACGGCGACTGGGCGACGAATGTTGCCATGCAGCTCGGCAAGAAGGCGGGTATGGCGCCGCGCGAGTTCGCACAGATCCTCGCTGACGATCTCGCCGCCGCCGCCGGCATCGATTCCGTTGAGGTCGCGGGTCCTGGCTTCATCAACATTCGTCTGGGTGCGGGTGCCGCCGGTGAGCTTGCTCGTACCATTGTCGAGGCCGGTGCGCAGTACGGTCGTAACGCGACTTTGGCGGGTCGCTCTATCAATCTCGAGTACGTGTCGGCAAACCCGACTGGCCCCGTGCACCTGGGTGGCGCCCGCTGGGCAGCTGTCGGCGATTCGCTCTCGCGACTCATGGCAGCCTGCGGTGCCGCGGTGACCCGCGAGTACTATTTCAACGATCATGGTTCCCAGATCGACCGTTTCTCCCAATCCTTGTACGCTCGCGCGACGGGACGTGAGGTTCCTGAGGACGGCTACGGCGGTCAGTACATCGCGGACATTGCTGAGCAGGTCCGTGCCGACGCGAACGCCGCCGGTGAACCTGACCCTGTGACGCTGCCTGAGGCCGAAGCCGTCGAGGTGTTCCGTTCCCGTGGTGTCGAGCTCATGTTCGCGGAGATTAAGGAGCGCCTGCACTCCTTCCGCGCGGACTTCGATGTGTTCTTCCACGAGGACTNACGGCTCCAAGCCGGGCGCGGCATTCGTCGGCAGATATTCGTCCGCAAAAATCTGCCACAGCGCGGGCGCATTGATCTCCCCACCGTACGTATCCGTGTGACGCTGAACGATACGAGAGAACTCCACCTGGAGGCGGCGCGGTGTGGCTGCGCACGACGACCTACGGCGACGACAAAGACCGTGTTCTCATCAAGTCGGATGGCCAGGCGGCCTACTTCGCGGGCGATGTCGCCTACTACCTGAACAAGCGTGAGCGCGGCGCGGATGCGGCCATCTACCTGCTTGGCGCCGACCACCATGGCTACATTGGTCGCATGATGGCCATGTGCGCGGCCTTCGGCGACAAGCCGGGCGAAAATCTGCAGATCCTGATTGGGCAGCTGGTCAACCTGGTCAAGGACGGCGAGCCTGTGCGTATGTCGAAGCGCGCCGGAACCATTGTCACTCTGGATGACCTCGTTGATGCCGTGGGCGTGGATGCCGCGCGCTACGCCCTCGTGCGTGTCTCCATGGACACGCAGGTTGACATCGATCTGGACCTGCTTTCGAGCCACTCCAACGACAACCCGGTCTACTACGTGCAGTACGCTCACGTGCGCACTTGTAACGTTGCCCGCAACGCGGCGGCGCACGGCGTTACCCGCGATGCTGGCTTTGACCCGGCTGTCCTGGACACCGAGGCTGACGAGGCCCTGCTGGCCGCCCTCGCCCAGTTCCCCGCCCAGGTCGCACAGGCCACAGAGCTGCGCGAGCCGCACCGCATCGCCCGCTACTTGGAGTCCTTGGCCGCGACCTATCATGCTTGGTACGGCCAGTGTCGTGTGACGCCTCGCGGCGACGATCCGGTCGAGTCCGGTCACGTCGCGCGCCTCTGGCTCAATGACGCGGTCACTCAGGTGCTGCGCACCGGCCTCGGCCTGCTCGGTGTGGGCGCGCCGGAGAGGATGTGACCCGGTGAGCGATGCGGTTACCCTGACGTGCCCGACCCCCGATGAGCGCCCCGACCTGTGGCCGTGGAGCGCGGCGCGGGAGGGTGGCGTGCTGCGCGTGGGTGGCGTCGACCTGACGAATATCGCCGCCGAGTTCGGCACCCCCATCTTCGTGCTTGACGTCGAGGCTATGCGCGGTCGCGCCCGCGTGTGGGCATCGGCGATGGCCGAGGAGTTCTGGGACGGATACGGATTGAGCGGCGGCGACGTCTTCTATGCTGGCAAGGCATTCCTGAGCGCCGACGTCGCACGCCTGGTCGCGGCCGAGGGCCTAGGTATCGACACCGCCTCGCTCGGCGAACTGAGCCTCGCCCTGCGCGCCGG
>NZ_LT635863.1:122125-126302 GCF_900128465.1 Actinomyces bouchesdurhonensis
TGGCCTTCGTGGGCGACGAGGCCGCGACCGAGGCCCAGGCCGGCGCCGAGGAGCGAATCTTCAACTGGGGCGCCGAGGCTATGCACGCCCGCGAGGCAGGGGCGGTTGCCGTGGAACGCGCTCCCGTGACCGTCGCCGTCGTGGACTCGGGCGTCGAGGACACGCACCCCGACCTGGAGGGCCGCGTGGACACGCAGCGTTCCGTGAAGTGCTCGGTGAACGGCGTCGCCACGCAGGACTTGTACGGCTGGCGCGACGAGTTCTACCACGGAACGCACGTCGCGGGCATCATCGCCGCCAACCACAACGACATCGGCATTGACGGCATCGCACCCCAGGCGAGCATCGTGGCGATCCAGGCCACGAACGACAATCGACTCATCTATCCCGAGTACGTGACATGCGCGTTCATGTGGGCGGCCGATCACGGGGTGGACATCGTCAACAACTCCTACTCAATGGACCCGTGGGTCTACTGGAGCCCGACGGACCCGGAGCAGGCTGCAGGCCTGGAGGCGGCGACCCGCTCGATTAAGTACGCGCAGGGCAAGGGTCTGGCCGTCATCGCTGCCGCAGGTAACGAGGGCGTCAACATTGATAACCCGACGATCGACGACGGCTCGCCGACCGACGCGCCTGCTCCGACGAAGGGCCGTGATGTTCAGGGCGGGATCCGTGTGCCCTCCATGATCGACGGCGTCGCGCAGGTGAGCGCCCTCGCCCAGGCCTACAACGTTGCCCCCGGCCTGTCTCTGGCTCGCGCCGACTTCTCTAACTACGGCACGACGATTGACTTCGCGGCGCCCGGCGACCAGATTTACTCGACCGCGCCGCTGCTGTTCTACCTGAGCGGCTACGCGGTCGCCGACGGCACGTCCATGGCGACCCCGCACGTGTCGGGTGTCGCCGCGCTCATCAAGTCGGTGCACCCCGAGTACACGGGCGCGCAGGTCATTGACCTCATGAAGAAGCAGGCAGCGCGCAACTACGGGGAGCTGAACGCGCCCTGGGATGGCAAGGAGTACCGCGGCAGTGGCTTCCTGGATGCTCTCGACGCTGTCCTGAAAGACCAGCCCAGGCCCNGGATGTGACCCGGTGAGCGATGCGGTTACCCTGACGTGCCCGACCCCCGATGAGCGCCCCGACCTGTGGCCGTGGAGCGCGGCGCGGGAGGGTGGCGTGCTGCGCGTGGGTGGCGTCGACCTGACGAATATCGCCGCCGAGTTCGGCACCCCCATCTTCGTGCTTGACGTCGAGGCTATGCGCGGTCGCGCCCGCGTGTGGGCATCGGCGATGGCCGAGGAGTTCTGGGACGGATACGGATTGAGCGGCGGCGACGTCTTCTATGCTGGCAAGGCATTCCTGAGCGCCGACGTCGCACGCCTGGTCGCGGCCGAGGGCCTAGGTATCGACACCGCCTCGCTCGGCGAACTGAGCCTCGCCCTGCGCGCCGGGGTGGATCCTTCGCGGATTGGCCTGCACGGTAACAACAAGTCCGACGCGGAAATCCGCCTGGCCCTCGAGGTCGGCATCCACCGCATTTTCATCGACTCGATGGACGAGGTCCTCCAGGTCGAGCGCATCGCCGCTTCGCTCGGTGTCACCGCGCCCGTCATGGTGCGCCTGAAATCCGGCATCCACGCGGGCGGCAACGAATACATCGCGACCGCCCACGAGGACCAGAAGTTCGGCCTGTCCCTGGCCACCGGCCAGGCGTACCAGGCCGTGGCAGCCATCAGGGACGCGCCGCACTTGGATTTCCGCGGGNCTCGGCTCTGTCGGGGCAGCAGGCTGTTCGGGTCGAGGCCTCGGGCCGCAACCCGGATCCGCGCGCCGACGACGACGTGACCACGTCGGCCCTTTTCACGGTTGCTCCGGCGAGCGAGGATACGCACGAGGCCGTGGCCGGTCAGTGGATCTCGGATGCGCTGGGCTGGTGGTGGCGCAATACCGACGGCACTTACCCGGCCTCCGAAACGCTGCGTATCAACGGCGAAGTTTACCGTTTCGACGCGCGCGGCTACATGGTGACCGGCTGGGCCAGCGAGAATGGTCACTGGTTCTACTACGGAGTGTCCGGTGCCCAGGCATCGGGCTGGGTGAGCGTGGGCGGCACCTGGTATTACCTGGACCCCGCGACCGGAGCGATGGTGACCGGCTGGCTGGAGTTGGACGGCGTGTGGTTCCGCCTGGACGGCTCGGGCGCGATGGTGAGCGGCTGGCTGAAGGAAGGATCGTCCTGGTACTACCTGCAGCTCTCGGGCGCGATGGCTACCGGCTGGGTGAGGGATGCTTCGTCCTGGTACTACCTGGATGAGACTGGCGTCATGGTGACGGGCGAACGTACGATCGACGGCGTTGTCTACTTCTTTGATCCGTCCGGTCGTTTGCACTCGTAGTCGCAGCCTCGGCGTACCGGGTTGGGGCGCGCCGAGGCGTCATCGATACTGACAGGGGGCTGCGCGTGAGCGCGGCCCCCTGTCAAGCCTTGATTTGTCCGGGTGTTGCCCGACGTTAGTCGTTATGAATTGTCGGACATGTCAAACTCGAGGATGATGGTTCTTATGCGCGCACGGTGTCGTGCGCGTGACTGTAGCAACTGAAATGAGGAACCATGCGCCGCAACGCTGCACGCATCGGGCTCGTCGGAGTCCTCGCCCTCTCGATGGGCNGGTGGCTCGCGCCCTGGCCGGGGTCGTGCGTGAGCGCTGCGCCCACCACGGGTTGCCGGTCCCGCACGTGTCTGTCGAGCCCGGTCGCTCGATCGCCGGTCCGTCGATGGTCATGCTCTACAGGGTCGGCGTCGTCAAGGACGTCTCCCTGGAAAGCGGGGGAGTGCGCCGTTACGTGGCCATCGATGGGGGTATGTCGGATAACATCCGTCCCGTTCTCTACGACGCGGTCTACACGGCGACGCTCGCGAACCGCGACCCGGCTCAGGCCTCGTCCCTGGCGCGTTGCCGCGTTGTCGGTAAGCACTGTGAGAGCGGAGACATCATCATCCGTGACATTGACCTTCCCGCTGACATTACGGGTGGTGACCTGCTGGTTGTGCCGGCCGTCGGTGCGTACGGCTATTCGATGGCGTCGAACTACAACATGGTCACGAAGCCTGGCGTACTCGCCGTCGAGAACGGCACTGCCCGCTGGTTTATTCGCCCGCAGACGGTCGATCACCTGCTGGCCCTGGACGCGGGCCTGGAGTAAGCGGATCAGCGAGACGGGGAGCGCGCTCCCCGTCTCGCATGCATTGTGAACTGCCTCCCGTTTCTTGGACATCGACATCACAGTCCGAGGAATGGAGGGCCGTTCGGACCCTTTGCTGTGAGAGGGCCTGTCGGACCCTGTGTTGTGAGACGGTCGTTCGGAGCAGTCCTGGTATCGCCGCGACCTTTCCCCAGTAATGTCGCACGTAATTCCTCCCCGACTATTTCAGAGTTTGAAATTGGCTCGTTGAAATTGCAACGTTTGTGGGGGCGCTCGAATGCTGACCAAGTTAAATTACGTGCGACTTTGTGTTGGAGGTGGGAACTTGCAATCGGTGGGGGCCTGTCGGAAATGCTGCGCAAATAGCAAATAAGGTAAGCCTACAGTTTGTTGTTACTGACAAACTCTAGGATGATGGGCGCAGCTGTACATGCAGCCGAAATCCTGACAATGACAATCGAAAGTCGAGGAACAATGCGCCGCACTGCTGCCCGCATTGGAGTCGTCGCCGCGCTCGCCCTGTCGATGGGTGTTACGACGGTGGTGGTTCCGCCCGCACACGCTGACGACACCAGCCCCCTGATCTCGTCCACCCGCGCCAACGATGATCAGATGAACTACGCGATCAACCTGGCCCCGGGCACCAGCTCAGCCGACGTGGAGCGCGCCATCGCTCTGGTCCCGTCGGTCAAGGGCGCCGCCCTGGCCTCGTACCCGCAGATCGGAACCTTCTTTGCGCAAAGCGCCACGCCTTCATTTGCGCCCGACCTGGCCGCCACCCTGAGGGACGCGGGTATCCCCGTCCACTCGATCGGCCCGACCCGCACCCAGGAAGTCCTCTATTACGAGCGCCTCACCCTTCCCACCGGCGAGGAAACTCCTGCGGGCGACAACGCTGGGGGCGACAACGCTGGGGGCGACAACGCTGCCCCCGGCGGCCTGGCCTTCGTGGGCGACGAGGCCGCGACCG
>NZ_LT635863.1:126403-127532 GCF_900128465.1 Actinomyces bouchesdurhonensis
CCGTCGCCCACGCCCCCGTCACGGTTGGCGTCATCGACACGGGCATCGACGACATGCACCCCGACCTGGCCGGACGCGTCGACCAGACGCGCTCCGTGTCCTGCGCGGCTAACGGCATCGCCTCCCAGGGTTACGGTTCGTGGCGCGACGACTACTTCCACGGCACGCACGTCGCGGGCATCATCGCCGCCAACCACAACAGCATTGGCATCGACGGCATCGCGCCCGACGCGACCCTCGTGTCGATCAAGGCCGCCAACTCCGAGCAACTCATGTACCCGGAATACGTGACCTGTGGGTTCATGTGGGCAGCAAGCCACGGGGTCGACATTGTCAACAACTCCTACTCGATGGACCCGTGGATGTACTGGAGCCCGACCGACCCGGAGCAGGCCGCGGGCCTGGAGGCGGCGTCGCGTTCCATCGCCTACGCGCAGGGCAGCGGCCTGGCCGTCATCGCCTCGGCCGGTAACGAGGGCGCCGACAACGACAACCCGACGACCGATTCGGCCTCCCCGACGGACGTGGACACGCCCATCAAGGACCGGCCCGTCGCAGGCTCCATCCGCGTCCCCGGACAGGTCGCGGGGGTCAGCCAGGTGAGCGCCCTCAAGCGCGTCAACGAGGAGACGAAGCCCGAGTGGACGACGCTCGCGCGCGCGGACTTCTCCAACTACGGCACGACCATTGACTTCGCGGCCCCCGGCGACGGCATCTACTCCACAGTGCCCACCAGCCAGTACGCGAGCGGCTACGCCAAGACGAGCGGAACCTCGATGGCCGCCCCCCACATCACGGGCATCGCCGCGCTCATCAAGGCCATGCACCCGGCGTTCACGGGCGCCCAGATCGTTGATCTCATGCGCAAGCAGGCTGCCATCGACTACACGCGCCTGGATGCTCCCACCGACGGCAAGGAGTACCGCGGCCACGGCTTCATCAACGCGCTGACCACGATGCGCCGCGACCAGCTGCGCCCGACCGTGACGACCCTCGAATACCGCGTCGGCAAGGGGGAGTGGAAGAACCTTGACGGCGCCGTCCTGCCCGCCGGCCCCGTCACCTTCTACGCGTCCGCGGCCTCGCCGATCAGCCACCTGCACATGGACGTCGCCGGCCTGACCGCCGT
>NZ_LT635863.1:128248-134693 GCF_900128465.1 Actinomyces bouchesdurhonensis
CCCCTGGCCCGAACGCCTTCCGGGCAGATCGCCTCCTGGCCCGTGGCCTCCACCGTCCAGCACGACGGCGTGTGCGCCGAGGTCACCGCACCAGCGGTGGGCATCCGCCCCGAAACAGCCACCGAAGCCCGCCGCATCGGCGAACGTATCGCCGCCGAACTGGGTGTCACCGGCGTCCTGGCCGTTGAAATGTTCGTCGTGGGTGAGGGCGCGAACGAACACGTCCTCGTCAACGAGCTCGCTATGCGTCCCCACAACACCGGGCACTGGACCATCGACGGGGCCGTCACCAGCCAATTCGAGCAGCACTTGCGCGCCGTCCTGGACCTGCCGCTCGGCTCCACGGACCTCAAGGCCCCAGGGACGCACGTAGTCATGGTCAACCTGCTGGGTTCCGCGTACGACCAGCCCGCCCGCGCCCTCACCGACGCCTTCACTGCCGGGGGAGGAAGAGCTAAAGTTCACCTCTACGGTAAGAAAGTGCGTCCAGGTCGCAAACTCGGCCACGTCACCGTCGTCGACGAAGACCCGGGCGCGGCCCTCGCCCGCGCCCGCGCAGCAGTCGAAGCACTGCGAGGCACCTGCGACTAACCCACCACCCACCCCGGCCGAGCGACAATCCCGCCCCGGCCTCGTCCTCTCCCGAAAGGCCCCTCATGACCACCGACCTCGACATCCAGCTCACCGCAACCGGCGACAACCCCCTCGTCGGCGTCGTCATGGGTTCCGACTCCGACTGGCCCACCATGGAACCCGCCGTCGCCGCCCTCGCCGAGTTCGACATCGCCTGCGAGGTCGGCGTCGTCTCCGCCCACCGCATGCCCGAAGACATGGTCGCCTACGGGAGAAGCGCCTCGACTCGCAGCCCGCCCAGGGGCGCGCCCAGCGACGCGCCCCGAATCCGCGTCAGGTGCACGGTGGGGGACAGGGCCTCGTCTGTGGGTAGGTTGCCCTGGTCGATGCCGACGATGTGCGTCTGCGAAAACAGGGGGGACAGTGAGCGCGCGATTTTTACCAGGCGTCCCGGTGAGGCCAGGTTTGAGGGGTAGAGGAGGAGATTGAGCGCGCGATCCACGCCCCCATTGTAGGTGTGGAGGGGCATTACACTGGGGGTGTTTGACGAGGCCAGAGCCAGAAAAGGGGGAGCCGCATGCGGATCGCGGTCGTCGGGATGGGCAAGATTGGGTTGCCGCTGGCGGTGCACTATGCGCGCAGCGGTCACGGCGTTGTCGGCGTGGACGTGAATCCGCGGGTGGTCGACCTGGTCAACGGGGGTGCTGAGCCTTTTCCGGGCGAGGCGCACCTGGCCCAGTATCTGCCGCCGCTTGTCGCTTCGGATGCCTTGCGCGCCACGACCGAGTACGGTGAGGCAATCCCGGGCGCCGCCGCGGTCATCATGGTCGTTCCTCTGGTCGTTGATGAGCGCAGTCGCCCCGATTTTTCGATCATGGACGCCGCGACGCGTTCCATGGCCGCTCACCTGAGTCCCGGCACGCTCGTCTCCTACGAGACGACTCTGCCGGTGGGTGCGACGCGTGGACGCTACAAGCCCCTCATCGAAGAGGTGTCCGGCCTGGTCGAGGGGCGCGATTTCGATGTGGTTTTCTCGCCTGAGCGCGTCCTGACAGGCCGCGTCTTCGCGGACCTGGCGCGCTATCCGAAGCTGGTTGGGGGGCTGAGCGAATCCGGCGAGGCTCGCGGCGTCTCCTTCTACGAGGCGGTCCTTTCTTTCGAGAAGCGTGACGATCTGCCGCGCCCCAACGGAGTGTGGCCCATGGGTGGGGCGGAGGCCGCGGAGATGGCCAAGCTCGCGGAAACCACCTACAGGGATGTCAATATTGGTTTGGCTAACCAGTTCGCGCGCTACGCGGACACGATCGGCGTCGATGTTGCTCGCGTCATTGAGGCGTGCAACTCTCAGCCGTATTCTCACATTCACCGGCCCGGGATCGCGGTCGGTGGGCATTGCATTCCCGTTTATCCGCGCCTGTATGTGGCGGGGGATCCGGACGCGACCATCGTGGTCGCCGCGCGCGCCGCGAACGCTGAGATGCCAGCGTATGCGGTCTGGCGCGCCGCCGCGTTGCTGGGTTCTCTGGCGGGCCGGGGCCGGGTACACGCTCACCACCGCGGTGGGCACGCCGACGACCATCAACGTCTCCGCGCAGGGCGGCACCCTGGGTGGACGCGAGCTGCGCGTCGTGCAGGTCAGCGCTGACGGCACCGAGACTGTCCTTCAGGATTGGGCGTCGATGCAGGGCAGCTCGGACCAGAGCGCGTCGACCTCCTCCTACACCTGGACTCCGACCAGCGCTGATGCGTCGCTGCGCTTCGACGTGCGTCAGGATCCCCACGCCGTGACTTCGACGACCGTGAAGGCCTCGTCTGATACGACGCCCGCGCAGGGCCAGTGGGCTTGGGGCGTTCGCGGCTGGTGGTACCGCTACGCGGATGGAACCTATCCAACCAACACGAGTAAGACCATCGGCGGCAAGGTGTATCGCTTCGACGCCGACGGCTACATGCGCACCGGCTGGGTTTTCGAGCAGGGCTCGTGGTACTACCACGCCGTCTCGGGCGCTCAGGTCACCGGTTGGGTTCTCGACGGTGTCTCCTGGTACTACATGGACCCGAGTACGGGTGCCATGGCCACGGGTTGGATCACGGATGGCTCCCACTCGTACTACCTGGACCCGCAGACCGGGAAGATGAAGACCGGCTGGCTCAAGGACGGTGACGCCTGGTACTACCTGAAGCCCGGGAGCGGCCAGATGGCAACCGGTCGCGTCTGGATCGGGTGGCGGTACTACAGCTTCTCCGAGACCGGCCAGCTGATCCGCTGATTCACCGACCCGAAGGACTACTCATGTGTCGCGCCCGCCCCGCCCGGACTTGTGCCGGGTGAGCGGGCGCGCCCGCATGGCGACGCGAGGCGCGGCAATGCACTGTTTTGCCTCGTCGCGCGCATTGTGACGTGCCGCACGATCACTCACCCTCATACAGCTCAACACTTTAGATGTGAAGAAAGCGAGCCGATAATGTTCCATCACCGACGCGTAGCGTTGACGCTCATAGCGGTCGGCGCCCTCGCTCTGACCACGGTCGGCGTGCCCGCGGCTCTCGCGGACGACGCCGACGCAACCCAGGCCTCGTCGTCCCAGCAGGCCGGCGATGACTCGCCCAGCACGATCATCGTCCAACTCGACGCGCGTGATGACGGAGTCGAGCGCGCCTCGTACTACGCGCAGATGAAGACGCGCATCGGCGAGGCCGTGGCGGCTGCCAGCCCGGGCGCCACCATCTCCGATGTGCGCGACTACCTCCACGCCTTCGATGGATTCGCGATCCAGGCCCCCGCCTCGACCCTCAGCGCGATCCGGGCGACGGCCGGCGTGAAGGGCGCGTTCCTGGACGGCAACAACACGTTCGTCACCGACGAGGAGATCAACGGACAATACCGTGCCGCTGGCGGTGGAGACACCGGCATCACGTCCGGAGCGGCGGCGAGGATGATGCGGGCCAACGCGGCCACGCAGAAGGGCCAGGGGCAGGTCATCGAGCTCATCGACAGCNGCGCGACTACCTCCACGCCTTCGATGGATTCGCGATCCAGGCCCCCGCCTCGACCCTCAGCGCGATCCGGGCGACGGCCGGCGTGAAGGGCGCGTTCCTGGACGGCAACAACACGTTCGTCACCGACGAGGAGATCAACGGACAATACCGTGCCGCTGGCGGTGGAGACACCGGCATCACGTCCGGAGCGGCGGCGAGGATGATGCGGGCCAACGCGGCCACGCAGAAGGGCCAGGGGCAGGTCATCGAGCTCATCGACAGCGGCATCGATACTTCGCACGAGGCCTTTGCCGGCGACCTGGATGCCGCGTCACTGCGCCTCACGCAGGATGGGGCGGCTTCCCTGATCTCCCAGCTCGGGGCGGGCCAGGCGGGAGTCTGGGTCAGCCCCAAGATTCCTTTCGCCTACGACTACGGTGACGGGGACACGAACGTGCTCGCCACGGACGAAGGAGGCGATGATGCGCGCGCTGCGAACACCCAGGGCACGCGCGTCGCCGCCCTCGCGGCCGCCAACGGGGGACAGTTCTCCGGGGCGGCACCCGAGGCGCAGCTCATCGTCGCCAAGGTGACGAAGGATCCGGGCAACAATGCGAGCGACGTGGATCTGCTGGCGGCGCTTGACGACGCGATGGTCCTGCGCCCCGACGTCGTCTCCGTGTCTTTCTCCAAGACCGAAGGAATGAGCGACGCCGCCGCGTCCCTCTATTCCCAGGTCTACGAGACCCTCGGTGCGCAGGGCACGACCGTCTACGCGCCCGCCGGGGACGTTGAGCGCTACGGGCGCGCCGATGACCCGGATAACGGTGCGCTTGGCTTCCCCGCCGCCTTCTCCTCGACACTCGCGGTGGCCTCGGTCGACGAGCAGGAGATCATGGGAGCCATCGCCTACGGTGATCACCTGATCGGATACCGCCCCGTCACCCGCATGGGCAAGGGCGACGGACCGGGCTTTGACTCTCTCGCCGAGGGAACCTACCGCGTCGTCTACGCCGGAAACGGCTCGAGCGAAGACCTGACGAAGTACCTGGGCGCGGACTATGGGGACCTGTCCCACACGATCCTTCTCGAAGAGCTGGGAGGCACCGACTCGCGGGGCAACTCGGTGGAGGTCAAGCACAAGATCAAGGCCCTGAAGTCCCTGACGAGCAAGCCTGCCGGCGTTCTGCTCGGCCACTGGTACGACACCGAAACCCCCGTGAAGTGGTCGGTCGACCGCTGGTTTAGCATCCCGATGGGTACCATCACGACCTCGGATCGCAACCGCCTCTACGACGCGATCAAAGCCTCCGACACCGGATCGATCGAGGTCAGTGTCTCTCCCTCGACGACACTCACCGTGCCCGAGGGCCTATCCGCGTCGGATTTCTCCTCGACCGGCGCGACCCCTGACCTGCGGCTCAAGCCCGAGGTCGCAGCACCCGGTGGCAGGGTCGCGTCCGCCACGCCCGGAAACGACTACGACAACGAGTCCGGCACGGCCGAGGCCTCGGGTCAGGCCGCCGCTGTCGCCACCCTCGTGCGTCAGCGCGTGGCATCCGACCCGGCGTTTGCGGGTCTGTCGGACGCCGAGAAGAACGCCGCGGTCACGAAGCTCCTGATGGGCACCGCCCGCCCGATCACGGACCCGCAGCAGGATGACGGTACCTTCTACTCGCCCCGCCGAGTGGGTGCCGGCATGGTCGACGCTGCGGGGGCCACGACCTCGTTCGTGTACCCGACCGTCGTCGGCGCGGCGAACCCGTCACGTCCCAAGGCCGACCTGGGTGAGGGCACCTCCGGGTGGACCTTCCAAGTGACGCTGACGAACGTCTCCGACACCGCGCGCACTTTCACCCTCGGAGGCCAGGCGCTGTCCGAAAAGGTCGAGAGCACGCTGCTGACGCACCACTCGACCAACTGGGCGGGGCAGGGCATCGACCTGACGTTCTCCGCGGACTCGGTGACCGTGCCCGCCAAGGGGGAGGCCACCGTGACCGTCACCGTGACCCCGCGCGAAGCCTTCGCCTCGTACGCGGCCGCGAACACCCCCAAGGGCACGTTCATCGACGGTGCCGTCACCTTCACGAGCACCGACGGAACTCCGAACCTCACCGTCCCCTACATGGGCTTCTACGGCTCCTGGGGCGCGCCCGCCATCTTCGACCAGGTCACCCCGAACAACCACATCAGCGGCTACGGGTCGACCTTCATGGACGGAAACCTCCCGTTCGGACAGCAGAGCCCCTTCGACGTCGAGGACGAGCGGATGATCAACGGGGTCGATCCCGACCTCTTCATCATCACCCGTTCGACGGGCGAAAACGCGCGCAGGGGCGTGCACCCGGGTACCGTGCTGCTGCGCGACGTCGCCTCCCTGACCTACACCTTCACCAACGAGGCAGGCCAAACCATCCGCACCTTCACGTGCGGGCGCGCGGATCGGTCCATCTACGACGTGCAGACGCGCTCGCCGCGCACCGTCGAGGACTCTGTGCCCGGCTGCAACCCCTGGTTCTCCGGCTACGCGCCCGATGGAAGCGAGCTGCCGGACGGACGCTACACGCTGACGATCGAGGGCACGACCGAGGGGCCCTCGCCCTCAACCCAGCAGATCAGCTACGGCCTCACGCTGGACACCAAGGCCCCCGTCATCTCGAACGTGACGGTGAGCGGCGACGGCAACGACCGCACACTCTCCTTCGACGTCGCCGACTCCTCGCCCATATCGGCCGTCGGCTTCTCGGCCACCGCCGACGGTCCCATCGTCGAACGCGGCGCCGAGGTCTACCCGACCGAACGCTGGGAGGACGGGCTGGTGCACCGCCACTTCGACGTCCCGTTGACAGACGCGCTGACGAGCATCGGCGGGGGTCCGTCGACGATCTACCTG
>NZ_LT635864.1:0-4791 GCF_900128465.1 Actinomyces bouchesdurhonensis
GGCCGCGAAGAGCGCGTCACGCCGCTCGCCAACTCCGCCGAGGACCTCAAGGCCCTCATCCGCGAGCGCGTGCGCCCCGGCGCCTGAGTCTTCTTTCACTCGACGAGGCCCGAGCCCACACCCGCGAAGCCGCACCGTTTCGCTCCGGGTGGGGCCCGGGCCTCGTTACATGTTCCCGGGCCTCGCCCGTTTCCTTCGCCTCCCCTCCCTGCCAGGTAGGATTGATGCCATGCTGCACCTGTACGACTCCAAGAGCGCCCGCATCCAGCCCCTGAACCCGGTCACCCCCGGCAAGGTCGGCATCTACCTGTGTGGCGCCACCGTGCAGGGCTCCCCGCACGTCGGCCACCTGCGCGCCGCCGTCTCCTTCGACACCCTCATCCGCTGGCTGCGCCGCAGCGGCTACCAGGTCACCTACGTCCGCAACGTCACCGACATCGACGACAAGATCCTCACCAAGTCGGCCGAGGCCGGCTGGGACTGGTGGGCCTGGGCCTACCGCTTCGAGCGTGAATTCACGCAGGCGTACGAAACCCTCGGCGTGCAGGCCCCCACGTACGAGCCGCGCGCCACCGGCCACATCCCCGACCAAATCGACCTCGTCCAGCGCCTCATCGACGCCGGCCACGCCTATTCAGATGGGCGCGGCAACGTCTACTTCGACGTCCACTCCCAACCCGACTACGGCTCGCTCACCCGCCAGCGCCTGGCCGACATGCGCACCACCGAGGACGACGCCCAAATCGACGAGGCCATCGAAGCCGGCAAACGCGACCCCCGCGACTTCGCCCTCTGGAAGGCCACCAAGCCCGGCGAGCCGACCACGGCCTCGTGGGACAGCCCCTGGGGGCGCGGCCCCGCACGACGAGGACAACGCCCCGGAACAGCCCGCCCAGCCCTCGGACGACGCCCAGCCCACGGATGACTCGCGCGACACCGAACAGGCAGCCAAGGCCTCGTCAAAACCCGCGTGGCACCCCGTCTCATCTGTCCCCGCCGACTCGCCGGCCGGGCGCATGACACGCACAATTGGTTCGGGCACATACACGCCCACCGGCGAAGAGAAGCCCAGGTGGGCCCCCGTTTTCCAGCATAAGCGCCCGGTCGCGCGCGCCGACATTAAGCTACCCGACTGGAACTTCTCCGTCGGTGCCGCCCACGACGTGCGCGTCGTCGACGACCGCAGCGGCCTCGGCCATGAAGACGAGCCTCCCGCACCGACCGTTCACGCCGACGGCAAGAGCACGATCTTAGCGCCCGGCCTGCCCGAGAACACCCCGGTCGGCCCGATCCCCGAAGATGAGGCCACGAAGACCGGAATCCTGCGCCGCGTCGTCGTGCGTCCCACGATGACGGGTGCGATCCCTATCGTCAAGAGGCACTAAATGAAACCGTTGGCGATCACCTGGGTGCTCCTGGTCGGCGCCGCCTGTGCCGCCCTGAGCTTTCTCGGTTTCTTCGCGCACATGCGCGCGGGCGGCACCCCCATGATCGTCACGCCAGGTCCCGGCGTCGTGTTCGCACTCGCCACGGCCGCACTCGTCTGGTCCGGCATCGCCGTGCGTCGCCTACGCGCGGGGAAAGACACGTGGATCGACGCGATCGGCGCCATGCGCGTCGCCGTGTTCGCGCGGACCTGTGCCCTGGTCGGTGCTGGCCTGACCGGCATCCTCATCGGTGTCATGGCCGTGTCCCTCATGCAGTTGCAGGCCGCCGCGATGGTGTCCAATGCGATCGGTTCCGGCGTCAGCGCGCTGGTGGGTATCGTGTGGGTGATCATCGCGCTCGTCGTCGAACGCTGGTGCGTCATCACTCCCGACGACGACGGTGCCAGTTCCCATAAGCGCAACGCGGCTGCCTGAGCGTCGCCGACGAGCCGGCCCACCGGGTGTTATGACGATGGCAGCTCTCGCGCGCGGCGGCTTGTACCCGCGAAAGTGACGCGTACCCCGAGCGTTAGGCGTGTCGGCAATGGTTGGCCCGGTATCGTGGAGGCGTGGCTGACCAGCGTAAGAATTCCCCCAGGCGTTCCTCCTCCCGGCGCACCCCGTCGGGAAGCACTTCGGGGCGTGCAACTGAGCGCACCTCTCGTGCAGCTGGCAGGGCCACATCGATGCGCTCATCCACCTCGTCTGGCAGGAGTGGGCGTTCCACGTCATCTGCCGAGCGAGGCTCGAAGGGAACCTCGTCGGGGGGAGGTACCCGCCCACCGGTGAACCTGTGGCCACGCCGCATCATCACGGGCCTGGGCCTCCTTCTCATCGTTGCCCTCCTCGTGTGGGGCATCGTTGCGCTCGCAGGAGCGGTCATCGCAGCGGTGAGTCCTGAACCAACCTCGCAGTCGAGCGCACAGTCCGCCCAATCCGACACGGTCGACTCTTCGGGTTACACGCTTGCGCGCGGTCAACAAGCCACCGCGGATGGCCTTCTGACAGACGGCACGGTGATTGAGATCCCCGCCTGCCTGGATCGTGACGTCACCGTGAGTGTCGCCGCCTCCGAGGCCGCATCCGGTTCACCGATGCCCGTGTCCGTGACCCTTCAGAACAAGGGATCCATCGCCTGCTCGACCTCCCTGTCGAACTATGCCCTGCTCGTGAGCAGCGGCGGCCATCAGGTGTACGATTCAGCGCGTTGCACGCAGGACGAAAGCTCGGCGATGACGCTGCTCGTGCGTCCGGGCGGGTCGTGGACCGGGTCGCTGGTCTGGGACGGCCACGTCTATGTGGATGGCTGTACGGAGCCTGCGGGCGGCGCCAGCGTCGCTTCGACGGGTACCTACAAGGTCACCGTGACCAGGGCAGGGCGCGAGGTTAGCTCGGNGCATCCACGCTCGAGCCGGCCACCGCGTCAGTGCCAGCCATGGCCTCGGGAACGCCCGTGAGCGCGACAGACGTTCAGGCACTGTGGGCTCCCGTTGCCGCCGCGGCAGCAGAAGGCGGCTACGTCGCGTGGGGCACCGTCGTGGATGCACAAACCGGTGAGGTTCTCCTCAACGCGGACGCGTCCGTCGCGCACACGACCGCCTCCACCACGAAGACGCTCGCTGCTTTCTCCGCCCTCACTCATTTGGATCCCACGGCGACTCTGACGACCAGCGCACTCCTGGGCGGCGACGAGCGGACCCTGTACCTCGACTCGGAGGGAGACCTCCTCCTCGGTGCGGGAACCTCCCTGGACAACGAGGTTCCGGGTCGCGCCGGCCTACAGACGCTGGCACAAGATGCCGCCGCATCGCTGACGGAGCGCGGCATCTCCTCGGTCACTCTCGACTGGAGGGGAACGCTCTTCGATGGCGCGTCGCACCTGTCGTCCTGGGACGCTCAGGATGTCGGAAGCTATGAGGGCCACGTCGGCCCGATGGCGATCGATGCCGGGCGCACCGCCGAGGGCGCGATCGAGTTCTACGCCGATGCCCCCGGCCATGTCGCCGAGGTTTTTGCGCAGGCTCTCACGTCTGCGGGAATCACGGTGAGCATGGGCGAGGCCGGGGAAGCCCCCGCGGGAGCGTCCTCCCTCGCGTCGGTTTCCTCCGCGACGATAGGTGAACAGTTGCGCTGGATGCTAGCCCATTCCGATAACACGCTCGCCGACCAGTATTGCCGCCTCGCTGCGCGAGCAGCCGGGAGTCCCTCCACTTACGAGGGTGCGACCTCGACGGTCAAGGATGCTTTGACGTCCGCGGGTATCCCCACGGACGACCTCTACTTGGAGGACTGCTCGGGATTGTCCAGCAACGACAAGATCACCGCCAACACGCTCGTTGGCGTCCTGAAGGCTTCGTATGCGGGGCGGGGAACCAGCGCGGACACGATGCGTCTTTTGCCCTGGGCGGGTCTGGTGGGTACGCTCTCCAACCGGATGGCCGAGGCCCCCACCGGCGGTAACGTCCAAGCTAAAACCGGCTCGCTTCACGAGGTGACCTCCCTGTCGGGCTCCGTGATCACTCAGGGAGGTCGTCTCCTCCTTGTGTCGATCGGCCACGATCAAGTGACGAGTGGCGCCTACGCCACGCGCGGCTACTTGGACGCCTTCGAGGAGGGTCTCGCCGGGCTAAACTAGGCCCATGGATATGCCGTTTGGCCCGCGCGACGTCGCGGGAGTTCTCGCTTCGATGTCCTACGCGGGTCCGTCGGCCTCGCGGGTGGGGGCCTCGGCTGTCGTGGCGCGCCTGCGCAGGTCGGTGGCCTGGTCGAATCGCTTGCTCGCGGAGCTGTCGACCCTGCCCGAGGCCGCAGCGACCGTTGCCGAATCAAGCTCACTCGTCGTTGATCGCAGGGGTTTGATTCGCCGGGTCGGGGCAATCATGGATCGCTTCGAGGACACTCGCACCCCCATGGTTCTGGCAGCCGAAGCCATCGTGCTGCGTGCGCTCGCAAAAGACGCGACGGGCATTTGGGACGTGGCGGCCGGGCGGCGTGTCCTGGTGGCCCCCAACGTGCTGGCGGACGCTCAGCGCTATGCTCTGGATCAGACGGATTGGTGCCGCTGGGTGTCCCTGTGTACCGGATTGCGCGGCGTCCACCTGACCCACGCTCCCCACCTCGTCCCCTATGTCGCGGATCTGGTGCGTTCGCTGCCGGAGCGCAGCGACGAGCTGGTGCGTATCGTTCTCCTGCTGGATGCGCTGCCGACCGCGGAGATGGAGGTCCTCACCCCCCGGGACCTGCCGTCGATTCATTGGCTGCGCACTCACCGTGCGCACGCGGGTGGGGTCGCGCTGGTGCGGGCGTGTGCGGCTGCGGGGATGCCGTTGGCGGGTGTGGAGCTGCTTCAAGCCCAGACGGAGGG
>NZ_LT635864.1:4796-13172 GCF_900128465.1 Actinomyces bouchesdurhonensis
CGCGCCCTGCGTCGGGCGGCCCGCGAGGCCGGGGTGCGTACCCTGGCCAGCGTGCACGTTGACGCACTGGATCGCCTGGTCACCGCCTGGAGGGGCCAGGGGCCGATCCTTCTTCCCGGCGGAGTGGCCACGCGTGTGGGCGACGGCAATGAGGCGACGATTCTCATCGAAGCGAGCCGCGGCATGCCCGCCGCGTTGCGCTCACAGTGAGAATGCCTGCCTTCCCTGCGCACACGCGCGTTTTTATGGCACGCTTATAGTGCAACCGCTCGCGGAGCAACGATACGAAAAGAGGACACGGTGGATGCCACCGACATGGGAAACGATCTGAAGGAAATCCTCGTCACCGCCGAGGACATGGACCGTCGGCTCGGCGAGATGGCCGAGCAGATTGACCGCGACTACGCCGGTCAGGAAATACTCATTGTTGGTGTTCTGCGCGGCGCCGTTATGGTTATGGCAGACCTGTCGCGCAAGCTGCACACGCCCCTTGAAATGGACTGGATGGCCGTCTCTTCCTACGGATCTGGGACGAAAAGTTCGGGCGTCGTGCGTATCCTGAAGGACCTCGACCAGGATGTGGCTGGGCGTCACGTGCTGATCGTCGAGGACATCATCGATTCTGGCCTGACACTGTCCTGGCTGCAGGCGAACCTCAGTGGACGAGGCGCCGCCTCCGTGAAGATCGCGACCGCGATGCGCAAGCCTGCCGCCGCGAAGGTAGACATCGACGTGGCCTACGTGGGCTTTGACATTCCCGACGAGTTCGTCGTCGGCTACGGCTTGGACTATGCGGAAAAATATCGCAACTTGCCCTTCGTTGGGACGCTCCAGCCCCACGTCTACAACAACTGACCGCAACGGAACCTGATAAGGGACATACGTGAACGATAAGACGAAGAATAAGCGCCCGAGTTTGGCGTGGGTGGCGATCCCCCTCGTTGTCCTGTTGGCGGGCGGGTGGTTCCTCTGGCAGGCCTTCCAGCCTCGTTCGATCTCCACGTCCGAAGGTATGGCGCTCATCGCTGGGACCACGGTCGAGAAGGTCGTGCTGAACGAGGGCACTCAGCAGGTGAATCTGACGCTGAACGAGGACTACCAACACGCCAGCACCGGCGCGGATGATCCGGCGGCCAACCTGGGTAAAAACGTCTACTTCACGTACTCCTACGTTCAGACGAAGGACATCTTGGACACGGTGGCAGCCCAGGCCCCCGCCAAGGGTTGGAACGCTGTGCGTCCCCAGTCCAGCGCCTTGGGAGCAATGGTTCAACTCCTCGTTCCGCTGCTGGTCCTCATGGGTGCCTTCTACTTCATCATGCGTTCCATGTCGGGTTCGCGGATGATGGGCGGCTTCACGGCGTCGCGCGCAAAGGAATTCAACCAGGAGCGCCCAGAGGTGACTTTCGCGGATGTCGCCGGTGAAGACGAGGCCGTGGAGGAGCTTGAGGAGATCCGCGAATTCTTAGCTTCCCCCGATAAGTTCCACAAGGTGGGTGCGCGAATTCCGCGCGGCGTCCTGCTGTACGGCCCTCCTGGAACGGGTAAGACCCTGCTTGCCAAGGCTGTTGCGGGCGAGGCGAAAGCCCCGTTCTTCTCGATCTCGGGTTCAGAGTTCATGGAGCTGTACGTGGGTGTAGGTGCCTCGCGCGTGCGCGAACTTTTTGAACGCGCGAAGAAGAACGCGCCGGCCATCATTTTCGTCGACGAGATTGACGCCGTTGGTCGTCACCGCGGCAGCGGTATCGGCGGCGGCAACGACGAGCGTGAACAGACCCTCAACCAGCTCCTGGTGGAGATGGACGGCTTCGACGAGCGCGCCAACATTATCTTGATTGCCGCGACTAACCGCCCTGACATTCTGGACCCGGCGCTGCTGCGCCCGGGCCGTTTTGACCGCCAGATCGCGGTTGAGGCCCCGGACTTGAAGGGGCGCGAAGCGATCCTGAAGGTGCACGCGCAGGGCAAGCCGCTCACCCAACAGGTGAATTTGCGTCAGATCGCTAAGCGTACTCCCGGCTTCACGGGCGCGGACTTGGCGAACGTCCTTAACGAAGCCGCGCTTCTGACCGCTCGTTCCAACATGCAGTTCATTGACGAGCGAGCCATCGACGAAGCTATTGACCGCGTCATTGCAGGCCCGCAGAAGCGCACGCGCGTCATGAATGACCATGACAAGGCCGTCACCGCCTACCATGAGGGCGGTCACGCGCTGGCCGCCGCCGCCCTGAACTACACTGACCCGGTCACCAAGGTGACGATTCTGCCGCGCGGGCGTGCGCTGGGGTACACGATGGTCATGCCCACTGAGGACCGTTTCAACAAGACCCGCAACCAGCTCCTCGACGATTTGGTGTACGGCATGGGAGGACGCGTCGCTGAAGAAATCGTGTTCCGCGACCCTTCGACAGGCCCCGCCAACGACATTTCGCAGGCTACGAAGACAGCCCGAGCGATGGTTACCGATTACGGTATGAGCGATCGTATCGGCATGGTTAAGCTGGGAGACACCGACACCGAGGCCTTTGGTCACGGCAGCGGCGACGCGCCGCGTTCGTTCTCCGACGAGACCGCCGCGATCATCGACGAGGAGGTTCGTCGCCTCCTGGATAATGCGATGCGTGAGGCGTGGGAGATTCTCACGACTAACCGCGCCGTCCTGGATACGCTGGCTGCCCGCCTCCTCGAGGAGGAGACCCTCGACGAAGCCCAGCTCGCCGAGATCTTCAAGGACGTCGTCAAGGCACCTAAGCGCCCCGTATGGAACTATCAGTCCGACGCCGCCGTGCCCGGCGCCCGCCTGGGCAACCCGGTCGGCCTGAACTCAGCCGAAGCCACCTCAGATGCCTTCGATGCGCCGGCGAGCAATTCCGAGGAGCAAGCGTGACCTACGATGCTGCAGCCGTGGAGAAGGCGTCGCGTGACCTGCTGGTCGCTATCGGCGAGGATCCCGAACGCGAAGGCCTGATCGGCACCCCCGATCGCATGGCTCGCGCGTGGCGCGAAATGTGCGCCGGTCTGGCCGAGGACCCGCGAGAGCACCTGCGTACGCAGTTCCATGCGGGCACCGACGAGCTGGTCCTGGTCCGCGACATTACCTTCCATTCGGTGTGCGAGCATCACCTGCTGCCCTTCTACGGGCGCGCGCATGTGGGATACATTCCGCGCGGCGGTGTCGTGACGGGCCTGTCGAAGCTGGCTCGCCTCGTAGAGGGCTACGCCCGTCGCCCTCAGGTGCAGGAGCGGCTCACCGCCCAGGTCGCTGACGCCATCGACGAGGTGTTGAATCCTCAGGGAGTCATCGTCGTCATCGAGGCGGAGCACCTGTGCATGTCGATGCGTGGCATCTCCAAGCCAGGTTCGTCGACCGTGACCAGTGCGCTGCGCGGCATCATGAGCGACGGTGCAACGCGCGCTGAAATGATGGCACTTGTTCTCTCCGGGAGCCGATGACATGACGATGCTTCCCCTGCCCGCGGCCCCGGCCTCGTCCCCTGTTGTGCCCTCTCTAAACCTTCCGGGTTCGCTGACGCTTCCCAACGGACGGGCGGCGATCATGGGTATCCTCAACGTCACCCCCGATTCCTTTTCGGATGGTGGCCGTTACCTGGATACGGGCGCGGCGCTCGCGCACGCGCGCGCCATGGTGGGGGCCGGCGCCGACCTGATTGACGTGGGCGGGGAATCGACGCGACCGAACTCGACGCGCATTAGTGCCCAGCAGGAGTGGGAGCGCATCGGGGCCGTCGTTGCGGCTTTGGCGAGCGCGGGCATCATCGTGTCTGTCGATACGCTGCATGCCTCGACGGCGCGAGCTGCCGCCGAGGCGGGTGCGGCGATCGTTAACGATGTGAGCGGCGGTCGCTGGGATCCGCAGATGAATGAGACGGTTGCGGCCACGGGGTGTGCCTACGTGGTGCAGCACTACCGGGCGCTGCCGGGGATGCCAGGGGAGTCCTTCGACTATGGGGATGACCTCGTGGGGACGATCATTGATCGAATCAGTTCGCAGGTGAACGCCGCTCGTGATGCGGGTGTGGCACCTGATAAAATTGTTGTCGACCCGGGCCTCGGCTTCTCGCTGACGAACGATCAGTGCTGGCAGATTCTAGAGGAACTACCCCGACTGACCTCCTGCGGGTACCCTGTACTCATCGGAGCGTCGCGTAAGCGTTTCGTCAAGGCCCTCGGAGGCGACGTCGACACCGACAGCGCAGCCATCGCTGCCTACGCCGTCCGAGCAGGCGCGTGGGCCGTGCGGGTCCACGACGTGGCGGCCACCGCGGCAGCCATCGCTCGAAAGGAGAACGACGGTGAGTAGCAGGCGCGTCATGATCGCCCTCAAAGGACTGGGGGCGCTGGCCAACCACGGCGTCTACGACTTCGAGCGCAGCCAGGAGCAGCGCTTTTACGCCGACGTCATCATGTGGGTCGAAACCGCGGGCGCGACCGACGACATCGCCGCCACCGTCTCCTACGCCGACATCGCCGACGAGACCATGGCGGTCCTGACCGGCAACGCCGTCGACCTCATCGAAACACTCGCAGAAACCATCGCATCGCGCGTCATGAGCCACGAGGGCGTTGTTGGAACCGAGGTCACCGTCCACAAGCCTGACGCGCCCATTGCACACCCCTTCTCAGATGTGTCCGTCACCATACGCGTCGGCGAAACCGGTGCCCTGCCGCNCGCGACCGAACTCGACGCGCATTAGTGCCCAGCAGGAGTGGGAGCGCATCGGGGCCGTCGTTGCGGCTTTGGCGAGCGCGGGCATCATCGTGTCTGTCGATACGCTGCATGCCTCGACGGCGCGAGCTGCCGCCGAGGCGGGTGCGGCGATCGTTAACGATGTGAGCGGCGGTCGCTGGGATCCGCAGATGAATGAGACGGTTGCGGCCACGGGGTGTGCCTACGTGGTGCAGCACTACCGGGCGCTGCCGGGGATGCCAGGGGAGTCCTTCGACTATGGGGATGACCTCGTGGGGACGATCATTGATCGAATCAGTTCGCAGGTGAACGCCGCTCGTGATGCGGGTGTGGCACCTGATAAAATTGTTGTCGACCCGGGCCTCGGCTTCTCGCTGACGAACGATCAGTGCTGGCAGATTCTAGAGGAACTACCCCGACTGACCTCCTGCGGGTACCCTGTACTNCTGGCTATCGGCGGTAACCTCGGCGACGTCCCGGTCACACTCATGCACACCGTCGAAGCCCTGTCCTACATGGAAGGCTTCCAAATCGAGGACGTCTCGCCGATCATGCGCACGAAGCCGGTGCTCGCCCCCGGCCAGGCGCCCCAACCCGACTACTGGAACGCCGTCGTCGTAGGTTCCGCCATCGCGACCCCCGACGAGCTCTTCGCCCAGACCAGCCGCATCGAACGCGAGCTCGGCCGCGAACGCCACGAGCGCTGGGGGGCGCGCAGCGTCGACATTGACATCATCCAGGTCGAGGGCCTGGCTTCCTCCGACCCTCTCCTCACGCTGCCGCACCCACGCGCCAAAGAACGTGCCTTCGTGCTGGCCCCCTGGCTCCTGTGCGACCCCAATGCCGTCCTCGAAGGTGTCGGCCGCGTGTGTGACCTGCTCGCCACAACGCCCGACCGTGAGGGCATCATCGACGCCGTCGACGACTGGCTCGAAGATCCTTCAGCCGTCATGGCTGACTCTGACCAGCTGCTGGCACAGCGCGCCGAGAAGGCCAGCGCCGACATGCGCGAGCTCCTCGAAACTCTCACCGGCGAAATCAGCCAGGTGACAGACCTGGTCACCCGAGACGGTGAACCCTTCGGAGATGCCCCCGCCCCTGACGGCCCCGCCGAGCAGGTGCGTGCGGCAGGTGAGCAGGCGAACGCCAGCGGCGCGCACGCTGGTAACTCGGCCACTTGGAACAGTGTGTGGAACCGCTGGGCCTTCACCGACGTCGGCGAAGACATGTCCCGCTCCATGGGGATCGAACGCCCCGAAGCCGCGCCCGTCACTGAGGACACCGAGAGCAGTGAGGACACCGAGGATTGTCCGCCGCCCGTTGCGCAGCCCGCGACCCCCGCGCAGCGCGCAGCCAGCATCGCCCAAGCCGAAGAACAGGGCACGCTGCTGGATAAGGACGCCGACACGGGATCCGCGGGCGTCGTCGCACCGATTCCCGCACCTGATGCCGTGCCCGNGTAGCGCACTGTCGCACGGGACCATTGAGGGTGCGCCGGTCGGTGTCTCGCCCGGCGGACAGCGGATAGCTACGCGCGCTCAGCAGGTGACGCATCCGCTACCAGCCGACGACGCCCGTGCCGACCGCCTGCGCCTGGTGGGCGAGGCTTTCGGCGATCAGCTGGGCGCGATAGTGGCCAACCCCGTCGATGACTTCGATGTCGGCGACGCTCGCGGCGCGCAGCTGCGTGAGCGTGGCAAAGTGCGCGGAAACCGCCTTGATGGCGTTCCAGGACAGGTGGGGCACCAAGGACAGGGCGCGCACACCCCGGGGCGTGATTTCGCGGTCCAGGTCAGCGACCTCGTACACGTCCAAGCCTAGGATGTTCGCGATAGCGGTCAGGTCGACGATACGTTCGGAGCCGAGGGAGGAGAGTTCTGCTTCGACGCGGGCGACGTCCTCGGGGTCGCGGATGTAGTCGCGCATGACGAGAGCACGCTCGGAGGCGGAACCGCGCACGAGATCCTCGACCTGAAGGGCGAGGAGGCGCCCCTCGGAGCCGAGCTCCTCCAGGTATTCGGTGATCTCGGAGGTGATGCGCCGGATCATCTCCATGCGCTGCATGACAGTGGCGACGTCGCGCACGGTTGCGCTGTCGCGCATTTCGAGGATGGTGAGGGTCTGGAGGACCTCGTCGAGGCGCTGGCTGTAACGGTCCAGGGTGTCCACGGCCAGGTTGGCGCGCGACAGGAGAGCCTCGGGTTCTTCGACCAGGCGGTGCTCCGTCCCCACGTAGATCGAAATCATACGCATCGATGCCGACAGGGACAGGACCGGCAAGTGCGTTTGGCGCGCGGTGCGCTGGGCAGTGCGGTGACGCATACCGGATTCGTCGGTGGGAATCGTGGGGTCGGGGAAGAGCTGAACGTTCGCCTTGCGAATACGCCACAGGTCGGGGTCAATGATGACGGCGCCGTCCATTTTGCACAGTTCGCGCAGGCGCGCAGCCGTGAAGGCGATGTCGAGGTCGAAGCCCCCTGAGCACATTGCTTGAATGTCGGGCGTGTAGCCCAGGACGATGAGAGCACCCGTGTGGGAGCGCTGGATGCGTTCCAGTCCTTCACGGAGAGGCGTACCGGGCGCGACTGCGCGCAGTGCTTCTCGTAGGATCGCTGCGTCGGACGTCAATATGCTTCCCTCCCAATCGAGTAGCTTCGCTCTCTATTATTGCGAGTCCGTGGGGAATGCGACGCGAATTGCCGTCGCTAAATCAGAGACAGTGAACACGGTGATGCCGTCCACGCGGGCAAGGTCCTCACTGCCCTGGGCTGGGACGATGGCGGTGGAAAAGCCCAGGCGGGCGGCTTCCGCGAGCCTGCGCCGGGCGCCCGTGCAGGCACGAATCTCACCCGTCAGCGAAATTTCGCCGACCGCGACGAGGTCGGGGCGCGGGGGAACGCCCTTGAGTGAAGAAACGATGGAGATGGCCATCGCCAGGTCGATTGCGGGTTCGACGGTGCGCGCGCCACCGACCGTGGACACATACACGTCCGCTCCCGAGGTGTCAGCTCCGATGCGGGCCTGCAGGACCGCCAGAACCATGGCAACGCGCGCATGGTCCACGCCCGACGTGGTGCGCCGGGGGGAACCACCGGAGGAGGGGGCGACCAGGGACTGGATCTCGGTGGGCAGGGGACGACGCCCCTCCAAAGAGACGGCTGCGCACGTGCCGGGCACACCCCGCGTCGTGCGCGACAGGAAGAGCCCAGAAGGATCAGCGAGGCCGTCGATCCCGAAGTCAGTCAACTCGAAACAACCGACCTCGTCCGTGGGACCGTAGCGGTTCTTCACCGCGCGCAACAGGCGCAGGCGCGAATGCCGGTCGCCTTCGAACTGACAGACAACATCCACGAGATGCTCGAGGATACGCGGACCCGCGATACCGCCGTCCTTCGTGACGTGCCCGACCAGCAGGGTCGGCAAATCGGATTCCTTTGCGACCCGGATAAGGGAACCGGCGACAGCCCGCACCTGGGCGACGCCGCCCGCCCCGCCCTCGACCTGCGTGGAGAAGATGGTCTGCACCGAGTCCACGACGAGCAGGGACGGACCCACGGCCTCGACGTGCCCAAGGACGACTCCGAGATCCGTCTCATCGGCGATCAGCAGGTTCGGCTCCAGGGCACCAATCCTCTCAGCGCGCCCGCGCACCTGCGCAGCTGACTCCT
>NZ_LT635864.1:13273-57340 GCF_900128465.1 Actinomyces bouchesdurhonensis
TCGCTGACGCGCGCGGGGTGCCCGAGGCCTCGCCCGTCTGGTCGACCGTGCCCCACGCCCCGCACTCGCGGCACTGCCCAACCCACTTGGGGGAGGACCATCCACACTCGGAGCAGCGGTAGGTGATCTTCTCTTTCGCCATGCACCCACGGTAACGCGCCCCTGGCTCATCTGCGGTTCCAGTGCGCGTGGAGGGAAGGGGGCGGAATCTTGTACCAACACGTGACCGAATGGTAGAATGGCTGGTCGCGCCGTGTGGTGTGCGGCGAAAGGATACTGACATGACCCGTGACATGACGCGCCTGATGCGACGGACCCTGGGCGTCGGAGTTACCGGTGCACTCGCGGTAACTGCCCTGATAGTCCCCGCGCCTGCTGCCCGGGCCGCAGGCATTACCGCAGGTGAACAGGAGTACTACTCGTACTACTCCCTCGACTCCATTCACAACGCGGGCTATCGGGGTGCCGGGGTCACGATCGGCCTCATCGACGGCCCCATCAACACGAACATCCCCGAACTCAACGGCGCGAATATTCACAACATGAGCCGCTGCACGGTTAACTCGACGGACAACCATTGGGATCATGGGTCGGTCATCGCTCAAGTTCTCGTTTCCCCCGCCTTCGGTGTCGCTCCTGACGCGGCGCTCTACAGTTACACGCTGTCATTCAAAGGAGAGTCCACTGAGGCGGATTGCGCGATCGGTGACTGGACACGCGGCAAGTCGGATGCGGCGCTCCTGATTGAGTACGCCTTGAATGACGGCGTGGATGTCGTCTCAATCTCCTCCTCGTATCCAGGGGACTATGACGTGATGCGCTGGGCCCTCGCCCGCGCGATTGTGCGGCAAGTCCCCGTCGTCGTCTCAATGGGCAACGAAGCGACCTACGATTATCCGGATACGCTCGCGCGCATGAGCGGCGTGATCGGCGTGAGTGCAATCGAGACCAACGGTTCCATGTCCGACTACTCGAACTATGGCAACTACGTGTCCACCGCTGCCCTGGGGCGTCCGTACGCTCGCAGAGGCGTTACCGATGAACTGTGGAATTGGTGGGGAACATCGTTCGCGTCACCGACGGTTGCGGGGTCCTTAGCGCTGGCGAAACAACGCTGGCCGAACGCGACAGGCAACCAGATCATGCAGGGGCTGACACACACGGGCGTGGGCAGTGACGGCAACAGCTGGAACCCATTCACGGGCTACGGTGCGCTCAACACCTACGCGCTGATGACGACCAGTCCGATGAGCTACCCGGACCAGAACCCCTTCATGAACAAGGGCTACAATTCCACCCCAACCCGCCAAGATGTGCTCGATTATGCGGACGGCGTGGCGGATCCTAGTCAAATCTACGCGGACGGCGACTACGAGTATCGAGGCTTCGACGAATCAATAGCCTTCAGTGGGCGCCACAGCTATCCAACCCACCTTGGCACGAGTCCTCGCTACCACAGGAAATAGCAGCAGATACAATGGCGCCTGGCCCTCCTACACTCGCTGAGGGCCGGGCGCCTTACCGGCTGTCCGTCGCTCCTCGTCGCGCCCGAAGGCTCTCATCTGGCTGGTTCCATCACGCGGAGACCTGGAAACGGCGGACGATAGGGGCCGTCGGCTGTTCAGGCCCGTCGATTTTCATCGTCCACACGTAGGTCAGAGTGTTGCCGCTGCCCTCCACCTGCACGGTCCACGACGAATAGTATGCGCAGTCTCGGTCCACGCACAGGTCGTACGTGTCCGATCCGAGGCGCCAGAAGTCGGTCGCGGACATCATCTGGTAGACCTTGTCATTCTTATTCACGGAGATCGTTCCGTTGGTGCTCAGAGAGAAGCGCTGCTGGTTGATCGTGACGGGCGAGGTAGCCACCAGCTGCGCACCCACCATGTTATTGAGCGCCCGCGCCTTGTCGATGATGCTGCTCTTCTGCTGGCGTTGAGCGTTGTTGTACTCGTCGACGAGCTGATTCTTCTGTCCGACGGGAATATTAGGCAGGTTGGAAATCTCGGCGGCGGAGCCAGCCTGGGCGGCGGAGCCAGCCTGGGTAGTCGCCGTGGGACCCGGACGCGAAGAACGATGGCCGCGGATACGAAAGGGCCTGCAGCCTGCGACAAGTGTAGTGGCGACGAGCAGGGTTGCGGTCGTCGCGAGGACGCGACGAGAAGCGGCGGAACGCATGAGTTATCTCCAGTGTCGGGAACGTTTCATCATACGCGATGGTGGGAGGCTGCTCTCACGATACGGTCACTGCAACACCCCCCGGTGGAGCATGATGTCTGTCTGGTCAGGCGGGTGGGCGTAGCGTCAGCCTGTCGCGAACATGCGTCACGAGCGTCTTCGCGGCCCAGTGGGGCGGGCGCGACGTCGCCTCGACGCTGCGCACCAGCGAAGGCGTGTGGTAATGCCATTCGTCACGCGACTCTCCGATGATGGTCGCGGTGAGGCGCTTGACGCCGAAGATCTGTCCGGTGGTGGTCGCTTCGAGGAGGACACCGCCCTGATCGGTGATGTCCACCCACACGTTCGATCCGGGACCACAGACATAGGAGGATGGACCCGGGAAGAGCACCCCAACCGAGCGAGGATCCGGTGCCTCGGCGTGGACCCTCCCATCCTCCGTAACGACGACGGGAGCGCGCGTTCCCGAGGGGAGCTCAATGAAATCCCCATGCCAGCGTTCCTGGCGCGCGGCTCCCCAGGGGATAGGAAGCTCCTCCAGCGGGGTGGAGGGCGAGCGCGTAGGGGCCACGACGGACTCGTGAGCGAAGGGCCCCGTCTCCTCCAACGGAATGTCAGCGTGGAATCCACCCATCTCATCGCCCCACATGCCTGCCTGCTCCACCGCAGGACTCCACGGCACGTGGGCAGTCAGTGACGCCAGGGTGTTGCCAGCGCCGTCAGGATGGAACCCCGTCAGAACGCCCACAACACCCCAGTACGACACGTGGGTCGTGCACACCAGCGTGTCTGAGGCCGCGAGGTCGACGATACCCCACGCGGCGACCCCCGCACCCGACTGGATCAGGGCATCGCCAAGCAGGAAGCGCAAGATCCTGCGGTCGGCAGCGTGGACCAGGCCTCGGCGCGAGTCGAGTGGACGAATCGGAACCCAGCCACGGCCTCGTGAAAAGGTACGTTCGAAGATAGTCGCGAGCGTGGAGAAACTCCCAGGCTCGCCCAGCCCTCCCCAGTGCCACAGCCCGTTCGTCTCCGCGTTCCAGTGTGCGAGCACGCGCCGGTGCCCGTCCTCGTCGATCGCTTCGATGCGGGCGCCGGGCAGGATCGCCATCGGTTCGCCCGAATGCCACCATGCGCCCGATGCGGGGGAGTGGCCGGGCGGATCCTGGTGGGTGAGGGTGGCCTCGAGGTCCGAAGCAACGTCGAAGCACAGAACATAAACGCAGGAGGCGCCGCTGCCCGAACACGTCGCCACCGTACCGGGTGAGAGCTGGTCCGACGCATCGGGGAGCGGCCCCCGGAAGGATGCGAGGCGACCGCGCTCGCTAAGCCAGCCGACGTCCATCACCCCCAGGACAGCGGACGCGGTGAGGCACTGCGCAAGCGCCTCCTCCTGGACGAAGAACCCCTGGACGTACGCCCGGCTAAAGCCGCCCTCCGTCGCGTTGCGCAGGTATGCGCTCGCGCGGCGAGGCGTCAGAAGCTGAACGAAGCGAGTGGGCGCGTACGGAATCCCCGTGAGCGACATGTCCCGGTCACGAGGCCGTGGCTGGTTGGGTGCGGAAGACACGGGATGCCTCAGGGCCTGTTCGCGAAGTACTCCAACAGGTGCGAATCGCCCGACACGATGATCTCATCGTCGGCGTTGATGCGCGTCTGAGAGTCCGCATACTCGAAACGCTGCTTGGGGCGGCGAATCGCCAGCACGTTGACGCCGTAGCGGCCTCGCAGGTCTAACTCGTCGAGCGAAAAGCCGTGCACCTCCTTGGGCGGGCGCAGCTTCATGATGGAGAAACCATCCTTCTCCATTTCAATGTAGTCGACCATGCGACCACCCACCAGGTGCGCCGTACGCTTGCCGGCATCCAGGTCAGGGTAGACGACGTGGTGGGCGCCCACACGGCGCAGGATGCGCCCGTGCTGAGAGGATGTCGCCTTGACCCAGATAGAGGAAATACCCATGTCGACAAGGTTGGCGGTGATGAGCACGGCGGCTTCGAGCGAGGATCCCACGCCGACAACCGCGCTTCGGAACTCGCGCGCTCCGAGCTGCTCGAGTGCATCCTTCGAGGTGGCATCGGCCTCGACCAGTGGGAAACGTCCCGCGAAGGCCTGCACGCGCGAAGGGTTCTTTTCGACCGCCAAGATCTCGTATCCCAGCTGGTCCTGCGTCACTGCAACAGCCGAACCGAAACGGCCCAACCCGATGACCAGCGTGCCCGACTGGAGTTCCTTGGAGTCACGTTCATCTGCCATGGCTCCATTGTTCCTTCCCACGTGCTTTGACGCGAATGGTGCGACCGCACTCCACCCCACGTCGCTGTGACGTATCAGGTGTGGGCGGCGAGCACTCCCCTGCGCCTTCGCGTCGACGCGCATCGGTGTGACACGAAGCATAGCTCTGTCAAGGCAAGATTTTCAAGGCGTTAGACTTTCGTGTCCCGGTGCGGTTAGACTGACGCTACATCGAGAGCGTCCCCACCACGGGAGCGTTCTCACCCGTCATATATCAGTGATGTTGAACAGATGCGAGGTCGTGCCTTGGTTGATTCACCGAACTATAACAAGCTCAAGGAACTGCTTGACATGCCTCGCCAGCCCCTGGGAGGCGAAGACCGGACCGAAAATGCGCAGGTCGGCAACGCCCACAGCAAGGTCGATTCGGCACACAGCAACGCTCAAGCGTTCGTCTCCGATAAAACCGTGGGCACATCGCAGACCCAAACGGGTGCGAACACCTGGATGTCCTCCTTCATCTCCGACGTCAATACGCACCTCGGAAACATTGAATCGACCAAGGCCCACAACCTGACGGTGCGCGAAAGCATGCACACTCAAGCTGCGCGGGGCAGGGAACTAAGCCCCGTCCTGCTCAGTGCTTCGGATATTGCCGCGAGCCATCAAGACCCTCCGCTCAAACTCAGTTTCGCTGATGGAAGAGTTGAAAAGTACGCGACTTCGGACGCATACCTTAGCGCTCTAGAAGAACAGAAGAACGCGCAACGTGAGGCACGGGCCAAGGAGATCTTGGATCAGATCAACACGGAGGCGTTGGCCGAGGAAAAAATTATCTACAGCCCGAAGGGCGACNGTGGTGCGTGTGGATGGCCTGGATGAGTCCGCTGTTGGTGTGATGGGTGGTGCTGGTAGCGCTGATCAGTTGAGGCCGGTGTGCCGTGATGAGGGTGAGGATTGGTGAGTTTGTAGCGGCGTTTGTGTGGTCGCGTGGGGGGGTCGCCCGGGTGTGGGCGGCCCCTGGCGCGATCGGTGTTTCGTGTTGTTGTGTGTTGGTATTCTGCTTGTTGTGGTGTGATGCCGCCCAGGGCGAGGTGGGGGCGGCGGGTGTTGTACCAGTGGACCCAGGCGGCGGTTTCGTGCGTCGGCTTCCAATCAGGCTGGTTCCCCAGTAATGTCGCACGTAATTCCCGTGCACATATTTCAGACATTGAAATGCGGTCGCTGGAATTGCAACGTTTGTAGCCTATCTCGAAAAATGACCGCGTTAAATTGCGTGCGACTTTTGCTGGGGTGGTTACCGTCGTCACTTTCTGGCCTCTCTACAGCCCCGGCAACCGCGACCTGGCCTGCCGGTGCGCTCTCCATTGGGACCGTCAAGATTCGCCCCCTGTGCAACGGTCTTGACTTGGGCAGTGGGGGTTTGCAGCATGAGGAGCTGGCCGCCGGCGTGTTGGCGGCGTGTCGGCGATCGTCTCACAGATTCCGCGTTTGTTCTTGTGATTCGGAGCACTGCACCCGATCCGTAGGCAGTGCACCCCTTCTGATCGGGTGTAGCGCGACGGATCGGGTGTAGCGCCTCTTGTTCGGAGCCGGGCAGGTATTTCGAGGTGGTGTGGCTGCGTCTGATGCTGCCGCTTGGGTATGTCGGGAGGAACTGTCCGCAGTTGTGCTTGTCGTGGGGGGCAGTGCACCCGATCCGTAGGCAGTGCACCCCTTCTGATCGGGTGTCGCGCCCCGTAACGGGTGCAGCGGCCCTCGCGTTGTTTGTCAAGTCCCGGGTTTTGTGGAGGCTTGTTGAGGCCGCTTCCTTTCGTGTTGTTGCGTGTTGGTTTTCTGCTTGTTGTGGCGTGATGCCGCCCAGGGCCAGGTGGGGGCGGCGGGTGTTGTACCAGTGGACCCAGGCGGCGGTTTCACGTTCGACCTCGCACCGATCGCGCCAGGGGCCGCCCACGAGCCTGTCAATTTTTCTGTGTATGGGGGTTAGAGGTAGGGGGTGATTCGGTCGGGGTAGGCGGTGGTGAGTTGGGCGAGGGCTTGTTTCCAGTTGGTGGTGGTGTGTCCTTGGATGAGGCGTGTGTGTCCTGTTCGTTTGTTGGGGGGTTTCCCGGCGTCTGCGAGGCGCTGGGCGGCTCGTTTGTCTTCGATGTTGCAGATGGCGAGCCATAAGAGTTTGACGGCGGCTTCTTCGCTGGGGAAATGCCCGCGGTTCTTGGTGATTTTGCGTAGCTGGTAGTTCAACGATTCGATAGCGTTGGTGGTGTACATGACGCGGCGCGCCATGGGCGGGAACGCCAAGAACGGCGTGAAGCGCTGCCAGGCGCGCTGCCAGGTGGCAACGGTTTGGGGGTAGCGCGCTCCCAGGTCGCTGGCCGCGAAGTCCTCCAGCGCCCCTCGGGCGGTTTCCTCGTTGGGCGCGCTGTAGACCCGCTTCAAAGCCGCGGCGACGCTCTTGCGGTCCTTGTAGGACACGAAACGCATGGAGGCGCGGATTAAGTGAACCACGCAGGTTTGGACCATGGACTGGGGCCAGGTCGCGGTTGCCGGGGCTGTAGAGAGACCAGAAAGTGACGACGGTAACCACCCGAGCAAAAGTCGCACGCAATTTAACGCGGTCATTTTTCGAGATAGGCCACAAACGTTGCAATTCCAGCGACCACATTTCAATGTCTGAAATATGCGCACGGGAATTACGTGCGACGTTACTGGGGAACCAGCCCGATTGGAAGCCGACGCACGAAACCGCCGCCTGGGTCCACTGGTACAACACCCGCCGCCCCCACCTCGCCCTGGGCGGCATCACACCACAACAAGCAGAAAACCAACACGCAACAACACGAAAGGAAGCGGCCTCAACAAGCCTCCACAAAACCCGGGACTTGACACGCCGGGTTCGCGTTCGACGCCCCCGCGTCCGCCGCTTTCGGCTGGATCAACCCCGGGACTTGACACGCCGGGTTCGCATTCGACGCCCCGCCGGCTGCGCCGGGAGTCAGTCGTGTCAACGGGCCGCGGGACGACGCGTTCTGAATGTGTGCGTGGACGGTGTTACTTCTTGGCGCGTAGCGCCCAGATGAGGGCTGCGAGGCCTGCGAGGGCTAGGACGGTGATGGTGGCGCCCACGCCGATGATGAGGCCCCGCGGCGAAGAAGAGGCGGAGGCGGGAGAAGAATCGTCCGCGGCCTGCGTGGGCGTGGGCGTGAGGGTGAAGGGGTTGACGGGGAGCGTCAGGTCGGTGAACGGGCCGACGGTGCCGTCTTCGGACTCATAAAAGGCTTGTTCGGCATCGGCCTCGACGAGGGGGTCATCCGTGGTGGGGATGGTGGCCCCCTCTTCGGTGTTCCACACGCAGGTTGTCATGTGGACGTTGTCAATCAGAAGCTTGTCGAGCTCCGAATAGGACGGGCTGGCGTTGCACTGGGCGTTCCTTATATCCGTCAGCCGATATTCGAATCGCGTGAAGTGTGCGGTTTCGAAGGCGGAGGCGATCTGGTTCAGGTATTCCATGGGCGCGCGCGCCTGGAATCGTCCGTCCTCGTCGAGAGAATAGAAGGCGTGGCGTGCATCGTAGGCGTAGTCGGCAGTGAGGGTGCAAATGCCGCTCTGGTACTCGGCTGTGCTGTGGTAGTTGGGAGCGCTTCCCGACCAGAAGGTGTCTGTCAGCGTTTTGCATTCGTCCATGGTGATCTCGGAACTCGGATAGATACTCACCAGGGTCATGCCCAGTTTGCTAACGCTGACGAAATCTCCGAGGTCATCGCTGGCGCCGTACGTCAGGGACGCAGTGATCTTGACCTCGCGACCCGGTAAGAGGGGCGTGTCAGGCGCGTTGCTGACGGGGGCCGAGGGAACAGGAACGGGCGTACGTGCTGCGTAACTGGGTGAGGCGACACCAGTGACGCAGGCGAGCACCCCGACCACGCATGCCAGCGTGCGCAGCAGCGTTGTCTTTGTCATGAATCTCCTCCTGTGTGCCGGTAGCTGTAGTGGCTTCGCGGGTTCGCTTAGTAGCGTGGGGGCCGCCTTCTATTTGCGGACAGAACATCTCCTGGATATTGCTTCCAGTACGCTTTCGACTCCTCTGACTCGTAGACGGCGTCGATTCCAGAAAGGGACGTCGTGAGGCCGGCGATCGTTGTGTTCAGTTGTGTTTCCGAGACGGAGTCGGTGTTGGAGATCTGCTGGAGGGCGGTGTCCAGGTGCTGGGCGACATCGGAGGCGTTCTGAGCCATTTGCGTCAGGGCCTTGTATTCGGCGTTGAGGTATTCCTTGTAGGTTCTACCGAAGGTCGCGGGACCCTGCAGGCTGCTCCATTTTTCCGATGTTTGGCCGTCTGCCGCGGCCTTAATTTCCGCGGCGGCACTGTTGAGCTGCGCGACGATCCCATCTCCGTCGCGCGTAATGAGATCAATCCATCCCTTCCATTGTGCTCGTGTGATGTCGAGGCGGTTGTCCTCCATGATGTGTCTCCTTTGCGCGGGCATGCCCAGGTGAGGCACAGACTAGCAGAGGGGAAGGCGCGATAAAAGTCGTTTCGCTCTTTGGAAGCGGCCCGGGAGCGGTGTGCCTTAGCCGATGATCGGTTGTTCCTCAGGCATGCGGATGACGCGGGAACGTTCGCGTAGTGCGAGTGCGGCTGCGACGGTCATCGACCCGGTGCGTCCCGCGAACATGAGAGCGATGAGCACGTACTTTGCGGCCACCGGCAGGTTGGGTGTGATGCCTGTGGACAGGCCGACCGTGGCGAATGCGGAGACGGTTTCGAAGAGGATGGTGTCGAGGGAATGGTCTGTCATTGACATGAGGAGGACGACGGACATGGCTACCATCGCGAGGCCTAGCAGGGAGACGGCGACCGCCAGACGCACGGTTGAGGTGGGGATGCGTCGCCCGAACGTCTCGATGTCGCGGTCGCCTCGGGCTTCGGCGATGACGGCCAGGACCAGTACAGCGAAGGTCGTTACCTTCACGCCGCCTGCGGTGGAGGCGGAGCCTCCGCCGATCATCATGAGTATGTCCTGAATGAAGTGGGTCTGAGAGTGCATCGCGCCCACGTCGAGGGCGGACAGGCCAGAGGATCGCGAGTTGACGCCGGCGAGCATGGCGTTGAGGATTTTTGACGGGGTGTCGATGGCTCCCAACGTCGCAGGATTGTGCCATTCGGTCAGTGCCAGGGTGAGGGCGCCGATGAAGGCGAGGATCAGGTAGGTGGACAGCGTCAGTTTCGTGTGCAAGCGCCACCGGCGCGGGCTGCGTAGGTTCTTGGAGACGTCCATGATGACGGGGAAGCCGATTGCGCCCACGGTCGTTCCCAGGATGATGGGGATCAGTATCCACCAGTCGGTGACGTGTGGGGAGAGTCCTTCGGGTAGGATCACGAAGCCCGCGTTGTTGAATACGGAGATCGCCATGAAGACTGCGTTCCAGATGGCGCGCGCGGGGTTGATGCCCATCGTGAGGAAGCGTGGCGCGAACATGATGGCTAGGAGTGCTTGCATGCTCAGTGAGGTCGCGATGACGGCTTTGAGTAGCGTGGAGATCTGGCCCATGGCCCCGGTTCCGGTTTCCTGCGTGGCGAGCATGCGCTGGGTGAGGCCGAGGTGTCGGGAGACGGCGAAGCCGAGGATCGATGCGAGTGTCATGACGCCGAGGCCGCCGACGACGATGCCGGCGGCGATGATGGCCTGCCCGAAGGGGGACCAGTAGGTCGCAGTATCGACGGTGGTGAGACCTGTCACGCAGACGGCGGAGACGGCGGTGAAGAGAACGTCGACGAAGGGCGCGGACGTGTCGGTCGCGGACGCGATGGGCAGCATGAGCAGGAGGGTAATGATCCCGATGATGAGTGCGAAGGTGCTCAGGGCGAGTCGGGCGGGTGAGTAGCGTGCCTGCTTCGAGAGCCATGCGCGGATTCGTTGGATGTGTGATGTGGGGACTTGCGGGTGTGGGCCGCTGGGGCCGCCGGGGACCTGGCGAACGATGGGGGAAGGCTGCGGGCTCAGGCTTTCAGCTGAAATCGTAGGGGACGAGGCCGTGGATCGTTTCCGTATGAGGGAGCGTGTGGCGCTGGGTTCGGTGCGTAGGCGAGGGGGCTTGGGCCGCCTGGTGTGTCGTTTGCGTGGCCGTGCCATCACTGCTCCTTAACGACTCTGCAACAAACGTGGATAAAGTTGCAGTTTCCATGTGGTTGGGCAGTAGTATATTTCGTGAGGCTACGTAAGCGGTGAACGAACGGGTTTAGCGCGCCTCGCGAGCATACTGGGAGTCATTGATGGAACAGCAGTCGGCGCCGCGCTTTATGACCGTCACGGAAGTGGCGGACATCATGCGCGTCTCTAAAATGACTGTGTACCGGTTGATTCACAGTGGGGAAATGCCCGCGATTCGCGTCGGGAAGAGCTTCCGGGTCCCAGAGGCTGCGGTCGCTCAGATGATTCAGGCAGGTATGGCGGATCACTCCGGTGGCCAGTCTCGCGTCATTGGCGGGTAGTATAGGCACGATGTGCCCGCTCCGGGCACCCATCATTAGTTAGCGGTAGTACCTCTGCCGCCCACACTACGAGGGAGGAACCCCATGGGCTCCGTCATCAAGAAGCGCCGCAAGCGCATGGCGAAGAAGAAGCACCGCAAGCTCCTGCGTAAGACGCGTCACCAGCGTCGCAATAAGAAGTGAGCGAGTGGAGGCCCGGCCAGATGGCCGGGCCTCTCGTGTCTGTAGACCCCTATACTTGTCTGTTATGGACCGCACCATCATTCACGTCATGCGTCACGGAGAAGTGGACAATCCCACCGGCGTTTTGTACGGCAGGCTGCCTGGTTTTGGGCTGACGGAGCTGGGGTATCAGATGGCGGCTCGCGGTGCTGCTTATCTGGTGGATTCGGGGGCGGATATTGCCCGCGTCATCTCTTCGCCCTTGCTGCGTGCCCAGTTGACGGCGGCGCCGACTGCGGCCGCCTACGGGCTGAGCATCGCCTCGGATCCCCGCCTCATCGAATCCGACAACGTGTTCGAGGGGCTCCCGGTCAACTCCCATCGCGCGATGCTGGCCAACCCGAAGTACTACAAGTATTACTGCAATCCGTTGCGTCCGTCCTGGGGGGAGCCTTATCGCGATGTCGCGTCTCGGATGAGTGCCGCGCTGTCTGCAGCGCTGCGTGAGGCCAGGGGGCGTGAGGCCTTGCTCGTTTCCCATCAGAATCCGATCGTGACGCTGACGCGTTTCATTAATGGTCAGCCTTTGGCGCACTCGCCTCAGTCGCGGCACTGTTCGCTCGCGTCTATCACGTCGTTTATTTTCTCCGGCGCCACGCTCGTGGGAACTTCCTACGTGGAACCGGCGGCGGACCTCGTCGCTCTGGCTCAGGACATGACGCCAGGAGATTCGGCGGCTGATCTTCGTCGGTGACGCGTCGGCGCCTGGTTGGATGGTGCTGAGGCTTCGTGGATTCGGGCTTATAGGTCAGGTTGTGTTGGTTTTTGGGCTGTCTTTCGTTGCTACAAAGCCGAAAGGTGGGGGTTGGACTCGTTGTGACTTGAGTTCTTGGTTGGCCAGGTCGTGTTGGTTTTATCCCGGTTTTTGATTGATATTCCGCGGTAAGGTCGGGGTTTGAATCGGCTTGGATTGGGGGATGGGAAATCCTCGATGCAAAATCTGTGGTGGCACGACGCAAAAATGGGGGNGCCGACGACGAGTACCTGGGTCAGGGCGTGCCAGGTGGCGCGCAGGGGAGGCATCGGGGTGCCGGCGATGGCCGCTGACACAGACGTGATGGCCTTGTTGCGGCGGAAGAGGAGGAACCATGACAGAGCTCCGATGATGCCGCCGAGGGTGAGGACGAGGATGCGTCGGGTGGGGGAGAGTGCGCTCGCGGCTTCCAAGAGAGTCTCGGAGTGCATGTCCCAGGCGAGGGCCTGGATCCAGTGGAGCAGGTGGATGCATGTTAGGCCGACGAGGCCGGCGATGACTCCGGTCGCGACGGTGGCGATCGCGAGGCGGCGCGCGTTCACGGACATGGCGTGTCGGAGTCGAGACGCGCGGCCACTCGACTGAATAGTGTGGTGAGTGTGTCGATTTCTTCGGGCGAAATGTCGTTGAGGAAAAGTTGGCGAATCACGTCGCGCTGGACAAGGGCTGCTTCGTCGAAGAGGCATTTTCCGGCCTCGGTGAGGAAGACGAGGCCTCCGCGCCCATCCCCCTGGCAGGGGCGACGTGCGATGAGGCCGCGCGATTCGAGGCGCTTCATTGTGTGGGTGAGGCGCGAGCGTGAAAAGACGACTTGGTGGGCGAGGCGGGAGGGGCGGATGCCGATCTCGCCCGCGCGGTCGGTCATGAGGAGGACGGAGTATTCGGGCATTGACAGTCCGGCGTTGCATTTGAGCGAGGCTTCGATGCGTTCAGTGAGGCGAGCCGTTGTGGTGAAGTAGAGTTCCCATGCCGCCGCTCGGGGGTGGTGTGCTCTGCTCACTGTGATTCCTCATCTCATCCTGTGGGGTTGCAAGGCCTCTCCAGCCTCGTACATGCCTACGAGTATAACTTTCAATTACCGGCTCTTTCGTTCGGTGATGTCTAACTCACGTTTAGGGCGTCGTATGAATGATGAGAAAGAAAATGCGTTGTGAGTTACCCTAATTGCAATGAATTCCACTGATGGTTGGAATGTGGAATTCTTGATCCCTCAGGAGGAATATCCATGAAGAAGACAACAAAGATTGTGGAAGTTGTCGACGATTTTGACGGGACGCCCGCCGAGCAAACCGTGCGCTTCGCATTCAATGGGGCGTCGTACGAAATCGATTTGAACCGCGCGCATTTCGAAGAATTTGCCGGCGCTATTCAGCCCTACATTAAGGCCGGTCGTAAGGTTGGTTCGACTCGTCGTCGCGGCAACGCTGGCAATCCGAACCAACGCCTGGAGAATGCGAAGATTCGTGCGTGGGCGCAGGAGAACGGGCGTGAGGTTTCTGATCGCGGGCGTATTCCCGCTCCGATCGTTGAGGCTTACCGTCAGGCTCACGCCTGATCGGTATGTTTCAGTGTGGGGTGCGCAGATTATCTGCGCACCCCACACTGGTTGGTGGAGTGTCACTTGCTCATGAAGATTTCGTTGCTGGCACCCAAATCGCTGGTCACCTGAGGGGCGTTTCCTTCCTCGTACTCGATTTCGTTGTTAGACCCGGTGAAGGATACGGTTGATACCGATTCAACCTCGATGGAGTTGTTGGAACCGGCGGTGTCATAGGGTGTAAGCAATTTTCGTGTAGTGGTGATGCTGTTTGGAGGCTGATCATGGGGTGTCGTCGGATGCTTGGTGCCTGGGATCGCGCGGCGATCATGGCGGGGGTGGATGTGGGCTTGTCGCAGACGCGTATCGCTCACTTGATTGGGCGTAGCCCCTCGGTGGTGTGCCGTGAGATCGCCCGCCATACGGGCCCTGATGGGCAGTATTGGGCCGAGGAGGCTGGCAAGGCGGCCCGCGCGGCTAGGCGTCGCCCGAAGAAGCGCCTGTTGGATTGTGACGAGGTCCTTCGCCGCCGTGTGATTGCTGATTTGTCTCAGGGGCACACTCCCCGCCAGATCAGCGGGCGCTTGCGTGAGGAGGCGTGTGGCACACTGCCCTCCATGGATACTTCTCCCGACGCTCAGGGTCACACGATTAGCCATGAGGCGATCTACACGTGGATCTACGCCCACCCCAAGAAGACGCTCATCGAGCACGGCATTTGCTTGCCCTCGCGCCGGTGGATGCGCAAGAAACCCCCAGCAAGCGGGCGCAAACCCCCTATCGTTGGGATGCGGCTGATTGACGAGCGCCCTGACATTTCTGATCGGAAAATCCCGGGTAACTGGGAAGGCGACCTGATCATCGGCCAAGACGGGGCCAGTGCGTGCGCGACCCTGGTCGAGCGCACCACCCGCTACCTCATCATCGTCGCCCTGCCCCTGGGGCGCAAAGCAGACCAGGTCTGTGACGCGCTCACCCGCCGCATCCAGGGCCTTCCCGACGGGGCGATGCGCACACTGACCTGGGACCAAGGCCGGGAAATGGCCCGCCACCAGCGCCTCACCCACGACACCGGCGTGGAGGTGTTCTTCGCTCACCCCCACAGCCCCTGGGAGAGAGGAACCAACGAAAACACCAACCGGCTCATCCGCCGCTACCTGCCCAAAGGAACCCCCATCACCAGCCACCAACCCTACCTCGACGCCATCGCCTACGAACTGAACAACTGCCCCAGAGCCACCCTCGGCTACCGCACCCCAACAGAAGCATTCAACGAACTCATTGCTACCACCCATTGACACCGCCACCGGCCACCGTGATCGCGGTAACCTCTCCGCCGTCAATCTCGTTATTTGAACCATTGACGATGACCGTCGTGGTGCCCGCGGGAATGGTGAGGTGCTCGTTTGATTCATTGAAGATGATCGGCGTCGCGTTGTCCTGCGAGGGGGCGGTGGATGCATCCGAGGTTGTGGGCGCCGAGGTGGCGGGGGCGGTGGATGCGTCCGAGGTTGTGGGCGCCGAGGTGGCGGGGGAGGATGTTGATGAGGTATCGCTCGGTGCGGCGTTGTTCTGGGTGCAGCCGGTCAGGGCCAGGGTGGCCACGGCCATGACGGCAGCGGCGGGGATGAGGGACTTGATGGACATGGGGTTTCCTTTTCGTGTGGGTAGATGAACGATGTTGGTGTGTCAGAAAGCGGGGATGAAGATTTCGACGCGGCGGTTGAGCGCTCGTCCGGCGGGGTTATCTGATCCGTCGGCGTTCTCGTTGGGGGCCACGGGCTTCGACTCGCCGTAGCCGGTCGCGTCCATGGTCGCGGTTACGCCTTTCGCGCTCAGGTCGTTCTTAACGGCGTTTGCGCGAGCTTCGGAGAGCTGCTGGTTGAAAGCTTCATCGGACACGGAGTCGGTGTGCCCGTAAATGTGGGCGGCGGGGACCTTCGCGTTGGTGAGGATGTCGGCGAGCTTTGTCAGGGTCTGGGCGGCGTCGGGGCGGATGTCGGACTTACCGAAGTCGAAGAGGACGCCGTCCTCTAGGGTGATGAGGGTGCCGCAGGATTCGACGGGCTTGAGTGACTCGACCGGCGGGAAGGTGCCGAGTGTGGAGGCTTTTTCAACCTTGGGTGCGCCGGTGATCGTTGTGCCGTTGACCATCGCAGTGCCGTCGCCGTTGTTGATGATGGTCAGGTTCGGGTCCGTGTAGTTGCCGGTGCCGTCGCCGTTGTTGATGATTGTTACGGTGCGTGTGGTGTGTGTGCCTGAGCCGTCGCCGTTGTTGGTGATCGTTTCACCTGTTGCGGAGTTTGTGTAGGTGCCGCCGCCGTGTCCGTTCAGGGTGAAGGTGGTGGTCGGGCTGGTGTAGGTGCCGGAGCCGTCGGTGTCAACCGTGATGGTGAGCTTCGTGTCGCCGTTCGTGTAGGTGCCGGAGCCGTCGCCTGCGTAGGTGATGGTTGTTGTTCCCTCGGTGATGACGCCGGAGCCGTCGCCTGCGTTGATGACGGTCGTGTTGTTGGAGGTGGTTACGGCGGATCCGTCGCCGCCGAAGACTGTGGTGCCTGAGACGACGGAGGTGCCGTCACATTTGGCGGGTGCGACGCTCACGCCGGGAACGGAGGAGAGGGTTGAGGATGCGGAGTCGACGATGGCTTTGTCGGCGTTGGATGCGAACACGTCGATCGGGGGAGTAGAAAAGAGGGGGATCGGCGGGATTTCTCCGGCCCGGTATCCGGGGACCGTGGGGGTGGCCGAGGCCGTGGCAGTGGGTGATGGTGTCGGCGAGGTGGTGGCTGCCTCCTGTGTGGGGGAGGGGGCCGCATCCTTCGGCTTGGATGAACCGCAGGCGCCCAGGGCAAGGGAGGCCGCGGTGATGAGGGCGGCCGTTGTCAGAGTGCGTCGTGTGATGGTCATAGTGTAACCGTACGGGAAGAAGTGAAGAGTGCATACTGTTCCGGTAATCATGTGGAACCTTGATTTTTGGGGCGTTCAGGGGGAAACGGCGAGGCGTTCAGGGGGTAATCAGGGGGAGACCGGGGTAGTGTCGGGGAGAAGATGCGGGAGGAGTGGTTTTCGCCGCTGAGGGATGGTTCGGCGCGTCCCCGCAGCTGTGGCGTGATCAACGACACGGAATGTAGGAGCTACGCTCCGACTGTGGGACAATAGAGACATGAGCTACAAACTGGTGCTGCTCCGCCACGGCGAGAGCGAATGGAATGCAAAGAACCTCTTCACCGGTTGGGTGGATGTTCCGCTGTCGGACAAGGGCCGCGCGGAGGCTACCCACGGTGGTGAGCTCCTCAAGGAATCTGGCGTTCTGCCGGATCTCCTGTTCACGTCGATGCTGCGTCGCGCGATCATGACCGCGAACCTGGCTCTCGACGCCGCCGATCGCCACTGGATCCCCGTTGAGCGCAACTGGCGCCTCAACGAGCGTCACTATGGTGCGCTCCAGGGTAAGAACAAGAAGGAAATTCGCGACGAGTTCGGCGAGGAGCAGTTCATGCTGTGGCGCCGTTCCTTCGACGTGGCTCCGCCCGCCATCGAGGCTGGCTCGGAGTTCTCGCAGGATCAGGATCCCCGCTATGCCGGTGAGCCTGTCCCCATGAGCGAGTGTCTGAAGGATGTCATCGCGCGTCTGCTCCCCTACTGGGATGAGGCCATTGTTCCTGCGATTAAGACCGGCAAGACTGTCATGATTGCCGCGCACGGCAACTCGCTGCGCGCCATCGTCAAGCACCTGGATGACATCTCCGACGCGGACATTGCCGGCGTCAACATCCCCACCGGTATTCCGCTGGTGTACGAGCTCGACGAGGAAACCCTCAAGCCCATCAAGAAGGGCGGCACCTACCTGGATCCTGAGGCCGAGGCGAAGATCGCCGCGGTCGCTAACCAGGGCAAGTAAGCGACGGGGGGCCTCGGTTTCGTCTGCGTGGACGAGGCCGGGGCTTCGTCGTGCCTGTGGGCGCGACAATCGCGGGGTTGGGATGATGCTTGTGCCTCCGTGGGCGTGTGCGAGGGGTGTGTTGAAGTAGGGGTGCGCGGGTGAACGAACGAGTGTGGCGCATTCCCTAAAACTGACCATCCGATCGTGACTGGGGTCGCAGAGATGGTCGTATGGTGGTCGTGCTTGACGTTGGTTTGTATCGTTCCTCTAATGCGTGTAACGTTGAGCTTTCACACTGTCTCGGAGATATTCGTCAGGCAACTGGTAGAATGGACGTGCTATCCACGCGAGCACCCAGGAGTCCTTCCATGTCGTTCGAAATCGGTCAGACGGTCGTCTACCCGCACCACGGCGCAGCCACGATCGAAGAGGTCATGACGCGCACCATTCGCGGTGAAGAACGTACGTATCTGAAGCTGCGCGTGAACCAGGGCGACCTGGAGATCCAGGTTCCAGCAGAAAACGTTGACCTGGTTGGCGTGCGCGACATTGTTGACGAGGACGGCCTGGAGGAAGTGCTCGCCGTTCTACGCGCCCCCTACGTGGAGGAACCCACCAACTGGTCGCGCCGCTTCAAAGCAAACCAGGAGAAGATTGCGACTGGCGACATCGTCAAGGTCGCCGAGGTCGTGCGCGACCTGACGCGCCGCGACGACCTGAAGAAGCTGTCCACGGGCGAGAAGCGCATGCTGACGAAGGCCCGTTCCATCCTCACCTCTGAACTGGCTTTGGCCCGCAATATCGATAAGTCGGCCGCCGCGGATCGCCTCGATTCTGTCTTGGCTGAGGGCCGCATCGAGATCGATGATGACGCAATCTCCGAGTGAGGTTTGCGCGGTCCTGACGGCCGCCGGGTCCGGCTCTCGCCTCGGCTGTGAGCTGCCCAAGGCTCTCGTTGAATTATCGGGTCGCCCCCTGCTGTGGTGGGCGGCCCGCGGCCTACGCGCCGGGGGAGTGGGCGTGATCGTCGTCACTGCCCCGGCCTCGTGCCTCGGTGAGTTCCGCGCCGCGATCGACGGCTTGGGTGACGTGCTTGTCGTCGCTGGTTCAGACCGCTCGCGGCAGGCTTCCGTCGCACTGGGCTTGGCTGCCCTCGGGGACAGAGGCACGGATACGGTCGTCCTCGTGCACGACGCGGCTCGCCCCCTGACCCCACCGCAGGTCACCGCGCGCGTCATCGACGCGGTGCGCGCTGGCGCGGGCGCGGTCATCCCCGTCCTGCCCGTCACCGACACGCTCAAGACCGTGGATGCCTCGGGCCTCGTCACGGGCACGCCGCGGCGCGCCGACTTGGCGGCCGTGCAGACCCCTCAGGGCTTCCGCTGGGATGTGCTCACGCGCGCGCACGAGGCGGGCGCTTCTCTGGGTGCGGACGAGGCCGTGGCCGCCACGGACGACGCCGGCCTGGTCGAGGCGATCGGCGGAGCCGTGCACACGGTCGCGGGTGACGAACGCTCCCTGAAGGTCACGCGTCCCCTCGACCTTGCCATAGCGCGGCTGCTCGCCGACCAGGAGCCGAACTCCTAGGGCGCAGGATTAGTCAGGGTGGCCACCGCCACTGACATGTTGACAGCGAACAAGGCTGAGGCTGGGACGTATCGATCATCCGTCACCCTCCACGTGCGTCTCCTTCGTCCCTGACATGCCAGCATATTGCATCCGGTCAGGTTGCGCTGGTGGTTCCCCCTCCTCGTCCCCACTGCGGTCCCGGCACGTCCCCACACGTGGGTCGCCGCCCCTCAGGCGTCTGGGTCCTGCCCTCGCAGGAGCGCGCGAACCACATCGACGCCGTCCTTGGTGCCGAGAACGCGTCGCCGCCCGGGGTTGGAGACGAAATAGTCGATAAGGCGCTCGAAGGCGACGTAGGAGAGGCCAGGATCCTTCAAATGTAGCCACATGATGCCTTCCTCGCCGTCTTCGGTCCAGTGAATGGCGGTTATTCCCTTGACGGTCTCGCCCACGCCGGTCACATCACTCCAGTCGGCCATCTTGATCCGAGGGAGGAGGTCTCTCTCCGCGAAGGCAAACCCCTCGGGGATGAGAACGAACTTCTGTACCTTGACGTCGCGCGGTTGGGGGAAATACAGACCTGGCACTTTCACGAGAAGGCAGATGATGAAGACACCAGCGCCGAGCGACATGAGGACACCATTTTTTGTGCTCGAGGAGAACGCGAGAGGGATGAGGCAAAGAGCAATGCTACTTAGTCCCCATGTGAATCCAGCGTTGCGACTGCGGGCAAATGTAGCGTCCCCGGTGATCATCAGCTCGGTGACCGTGCGGTCCTTCTCGCGCGTCGTGGTGGCAGTGACACTCGGCGGGCGGCAGGGTGCGCGCGCGTAGGCAACGGCGGCTGGAATGAAGGCGACGAGGAGAAGGCAGACGATAGCGAGTCCGTAACGTAGGCCGAGGGCGGGGAAACCGAGTGTGATGAGGGCGACGAGAACAAGTGCTGCCGCGACTCCGAAGGCATACAAGCACGTGGGGACGATCCACGCTCGCCGCACGATGGCGTCCGCTTGGCTCGGGGTGAGGGGCCGCCGGATGAGTGTCAGGGGAAGCATGAGCCTAGCCTGCCGTCAGGATGTCGCTGACGAGCTGCGGTCCCTGGGGTGTTCCGAGCGTTGCTCGATCCTCTGGATGAGCGACAAAGTGGTTCATGAGCCGCGCGAGTTGCCAGTAGCAGATGGGCGTCCCCCTCATCTCGAAAACGAATGCCTCCTCGGAGTCCCGGGTGGATACATGCATCAACTGGTGGGGTTCATTAGCAGCGACGAAAAGCTCGAAACCCTCAATCTGGGGGTTGCGATCCCAACGGATGCGCGTCGGGTTGTCGTGCAGGAGGGGCTGAATCGACAGGTGATCGGGACCGAGCGTGATCATCGGTGACCGGTGGATGCGCGAGGGGCGATAGTCTGTCACGTTGAACATTGTGTATCCGAAGTACGAATACGAGAACCCCAGGATTAGGCTCATGACAGAATTAGGCTGAATAAGGAACAAGAGGAGTGCGATGGGGCCGCAGGTCATCAAGAACACGGAGCAGATCGACGAAACGTAGAAGGGGAAGAGAAGGGGATAGAGGGCGATTCCTTCCGACTCGACGTGCATGAGAACTCCCCGGCGCTGCTGAACGATTTCGGCGACGCCGAGTGTGAGGGAAGCGAGAGCGAGGAGAATCGGAACTACGACGAAAAAGAATGTGTAGGCGATTGGGAAAAAGCTGCGTATACAGAAAAAGAAGATTGCACAACTAGCGCAAATGGTGGCGATGAAAAAATTTGCGCGCGCCTTGGATAGCCGTTCGTCCGCATCGGACACGCTGCGCAATGAATCGTCCGCCATCGTTGGTCTCCTTCCAGGGTGACAGGCCAGTATATTGCATCCGGTCAGGTCGCGCTGGTGGCTCCCCGGCCTCGTCCCCACTGCGCCCCCGGACGAGCGGGGGAAGCGAAACGTGGTAGTTTCACCCTGGACGCACACGCGCCACCGAGTACTCCCCACCGAAGGAGCCCGATCCCATGAGCACAACGCCCGCCGCCCGCCGCCGCGTGATCACGCGCCAAGTCGTCGAATGGGCGGCCTGGGACTGGGGGAGCGCCGCCTTCAACGCGGTCGCCACCACCTTCGTGTTCACGACCTACCTGACCAGTGACGGCGTCTTCACCGACGCGGGCACCGCCTCAAGCTGGCTCAGCAACGGCATGACGATCGCGGGCCTGTTCATCGCGCTCCTCGCCCCCATCACCGGTCAGCGCGCCGATCGACGAGGCCGGGGCGGAGTCTGGCTCGGATGGTTCACCGGGTTGGTCGTCGCCTGCATGCTCGCCATGTACTTCGTACACCCCGAATCGGTGCTCGGACCCAAGGGCGCCCTCATGCTCGGCATCGCCCTGCTGGGCCTGGGCAACGTGTTCTTCGAGTTCGCATCCGTGAACTACAACGCGATGCTCAACCACCTGGGCGAGAAGGAAGACCGCGGCAAGATTTCGGGCTTCGGCTGGGCGTCCGGCTACATCGGCGGCATCGTCCTGCTGCTCATCCTCTACGTGGGCCTCATCGGCACCAACCTGCTCGGCGTCCCCACGGACGAGTACCTGCCGATCCGCATCTCCATGGTGATCGCCGCCCTGTGGCTCGGCGGCTTCGCCATCCCCGTCATCCTCCACCCGCCGCTGCCCAAAAAGGTGCACACCGGCGGCGACCACGNCGCCCGACGGGCCTGGTCGATCCGCTCGTCGTCGTCAAGCCCACCGAGGGGCAGATCGACGATCTCCTCGAACAGGTGCGCCTGCGCGTCGAACGAGACGAGCGCGTCCTTGTCACCACGCTCACGAAGAAGATGGCCGAGGAGCTCACGACCTACCTGGCCGAGCGCGGCGTCAAAGTCGAGTACCTGCACTCCGACGTCGACACGCTGCGCCGCGTCGAGCTGCTGCGCGAACTGCGCCTGGGTACCTTCGACGTGCTCGTGGGCATCAACCTGCTGCGCGAGGGCCTGGACCTGCCCGAGGTCTCCCTCGTGTCCATCCTCGACTCCTACGTCCTGCTGTGGCGCACCGTTCGCACCCTGAGCTCCGAGGCCCCGCACACCCTCTTCTTCCTCATCGCCTCCGCCGTCTTCCGCGACGGCCTGGCCGGCGTCTTCACCTTCGGTGCCGTCCTGGCCAAGACCGCTTTCGGTTTCAGCGCGGGCGAGGTCATGATCTTCGCGATCGCCGCGAACATCGTCGCCGGCCTGGCGACCGTCGCCTTCGGCTGGGTGGACGACAAGATCGGCCCGAAGAAAGTCATCATCCTGTCGCTGTCCGCCATGGTCGTCGCCGGCTTCGGAGTCTTCTTCCTCCACGCCCGCGGCCCCATCGTGTTCTGGACCCTGGGCCTGGCCCTGTGCGTCTTCGTGGGCCCCACTCAGTCCGCGTCGCGCTCCTTCCTGTCGCGCATCATCCCCGCCGGGCGCGAGGGCGAGGTCTTCGGCCTCTACGCGACGACCGGGCGCGCCGTGTCCTTCATGGCCCCCGCCATGTACGGCCTCTTCCTCATGATCGGCAAGCGCCTGACCCCCGCCGGCGAGGACTACACCTACTGGGGTATCCTCGGCATCATGCTGATCCTCCTCGTGGGCCTGGGCCTGACCATCCCCGTGAAGGCGGACCGCGCTACGCTCCACCACATGGAGGGCTGAGCGCCCTCGCCGCGGCCTTACGCGGCCCCAGACGACTCGTCCCCGACGCGACCGGGCATGCTCTCGGGCGTCGGGGACGGTTCTGTATCGATCCGCTTACGGGGTCCGTGGCGTCACGGCGATGACTTCGCCGCTGCGTGCTCCGACGAGCAAGTCGTCGAAGATCCACGTGAGGTTCGTGGCCTCGTCCAGCTCCGGCGACACGTAGGTCATCTCGCGTTCCATACCGAAGAAGAAGGGACCGGTGGGGGACGACGGCAGGCACTGGACGAACAGCGCATTACCGTCTGCGCTGGCGCGCACCCGCGCGGCGGACCAAGGGTCCGTCATGGCGTGGTCGGAGAATGACTCACCGGGGTTGATCGTGCGAGCAGAGTTTCCGCTGGTCGGACTCACCGTCAGGAGATGACCGTTAACGTCGCTCGAATAGGGCCGCTCGACGGTGGCTGTCGTCCACTGCGCGCCGCCCTGCGTCAAGAATGCTTCGACGTCTGCCACGCTCGGGAGAGCGCGGTCCGACGCAGGGAAACGGTCGAGCGTCCACCCGGCCCCGACAGTGCCCACGACCTCACCCGCGGTGTTGTAGGCGATGCTTTCCTTCTCGCTGGCGATGAGGACGCCGTCGCTCGCCAGAGTGACCCGGGAGACGGGNCGGCCTGGTCGCCGGCGAACTCATGTGGACGCAGGAGCGCACGCTCGACGGCGAGGACGAGGCCGACGTCGAAATCTCCGGCCGACTGCACCGCACCGAGCAGGCCTCGACCGCCTCCGGCGAGGTCATCGACGGCATCGACGACTCCCGGGACGGTTTCCTTGTCTGAGTCCGCGCTCGATTCCGAGTTCGTCGACGAGGCCGTGGCCTCCTTCGGCGCGACCCCGCACTTCGGGGACCCGTCGGGGGAACAGTGGGCCCTCGAGTCCGGGCGGGCGCTNGGGTCAACTCGAGCAGGTAGGCCAAGGTTCCGCTGTCTTGCGTGTAGGGCAAGCCAGTCTCGGCGTAACGATACCCGTGCCCGGCATTTCAGTGCGTTTTTAGACTTCGTCACCGGCAAATACACCCTGGCCGATTACGGGCGGTGTCATAGGGTGTAAGCAATTTTCGTGTAGTGGTGATGCTGTTTGGAGGCTGATCATGGGGTGTCGTCGGATGCTTGGTGCCTGGGATCGCGCGGCGATCATGGCGGGGGTGGATGTGGGCTTGTCCAAGACGCGTATCGCTCACTTGATTGGGCGTAGCCCCTCGGTGGTGTGCCGTGAGATCGCCCGCCATACGGGCCCTGATGGGCAGTATCGGGCCGAGGAGGCCGACAAGGCGGCCCGCGCGGCCAGGCGTCGCCCGAAGAAGCGCCTGTTGGATTGTGACGAGGTCCTTCGCCGCCGTGTGATCGCTGATTTGTCCCAGGGGCACACGCCCCGCCAGATCAGCGGGCGCCTGCGCATGGAGGCGTGTGGCACACTGCCCTCCATGGATACTTCCCCCGACGCTCAGGGTCACACGATCAGCCACGAGGCGATCGACACGTGGATTGACGCCCACCCCAAGAAGACGCTCATCGAGCACGGCATTTGCTTGCCCTCGCGCCGGTGGATGCGCAAGAAACCCCCCGCAAGCGGGCGCAAACCCCCTATCGTTGGGATGCGGCTGATTGACGAGCGCCCTGACATTTCTGATCGGAAAATCCCGGGTAACTGGGAAGGCGACCTGATCATCGGCCAAGACGGGGCCAGCNCCAGCACCCAGCCCGAGCACGCCTGTTTGCCATCGCACGCCACGACGACGCCGTCAACGGCCGCGAGCGCCTCCGACCCCTCCCACGGAGCCAGGGACTGGGCGCCTGTCGCCTTGTCGATGACGATGGAGCCGACGATGAACTGATCGGCCAGCGAGACGAAAGCCGGACGCCCGAATGACTCGGGAGTGGGGCCCGTCGTGCGCCACAGCTCGCGCGGCTGCGCGGACGAAATGTCGAAGGCCGCGACCGTGGCCCGGTGGGTAGCATAGTCGGGGTCCTCGAAGAGGGCGTACAGGGTGGTGCCCTCAACGGTCGTGATCGCGCGGGGGCCGTACTGTGTGGAGGGGAAGGAGATTCTCCACGCCGTCTCGACGCCCGAGGCCCAGGCGGGGGAGATCGCTCCCGTGCTCGTCGCGGACCCCGAGTAGCCGACGGTAGGAGCGGAGGTGAATGAATGCTGATCGTCTTGACCCCCCAGGGTCTGCGTCAGCAGACGGATGCCGACGACGGCGATGACGACGATGACGACGAGGACGCACAAGAGAACCGCGAGGAAGACCGGCCTCCCGCGTTTCTTCACGTGGGGCTGCACGCTGGCGGGTTGGGGNGCGACGCCACCTCCAGGACTCGTTCGTCTTGTGAGCCCGGGTCCGAGGCAGGGGCCAGTTACCCCGCAGCGATCAGCCCGGCGCGCGCACCCGCTCCAGATGCCACCGACGGGCATGCGCAAGGCGCCGGTGAAACGATCGAACCTTCCACCCTGGGAGAGCGGATCAGTGGGCCGCGCCAAGGCCTCGTTGTTCTCCTGGGCGTCCAGCGTGGCGACGGTCCCGATCAGGTTGCCACGGTCGCCCGCAAAATCGCCGAGCTGCGCATCCTCGACGACGAACGTTCCGCGCTCGACGTGGGTGCCCCGATTCTCGTGATCTCGCAGTTCACCCTGTACGGCGACACCCGCAAGGGGCGCCGCCCGTCGTGGGTTCACGCCGCGCCCGGTGAGGAGGCCGAGCCCCTCGTCGACGCGGTTGTTGCCGACCTGCGAGGCCGGGGTCTGCATGTCGAAACCGGCCAGTTCGGGGCGATGATGGAGGTGTCGCTGGTCAACGACGGGCCGTTCACGGTCCTCGTCGAGGCGTAGTTCCCCCACAATGTCGCACGTAATTTCCCTATCAACCTTTCAGGTTTTGAAATACGGTCGTTGCAATTGCAACGTTTGTGGTGCCAGTCGAAAACTGACCAAGGTAAATTACGTGCAACTTTTGGGTGAAGCTCCCGAGATACCTGCCGGTAGTTCGTGCCTCGCCCCGGCCTCGCGCGTTCTGGCGCTGTGTTCTCGCCTGGAACTCTCGCACGGAACGGCCTGGGAGTGGATGCCAGGAATGCGCGTCGATCCGCACTCGAGCTTGTTGTGATGGGTTGCGGTCGGTAAGGTTTAACCCTTTCTGATCGTGGTGAATGTTCCCGATCAGGCTGAACCTTCGTGGGCGACTCCGCGTTTGTGCTTGTTGTCGAAGGGGCTGTGCACCCCATCAGTAGGCATTGCACCCGTTCTGATCGGGTGTAATGCTCCTTAACGGGTGCAGCGCTTCGTAATGGGTGCAGCGCTTCGTAACGGGTGCAGTGCTTCGTAATGGGTGCAGCGCTTCGTAACGGGTGCAGCGCCGCCGATTGGGTTGAGTCCCGGTGTCTCGCGTGCTGGTGAACTGCCCTCTGCTGTGTGGCAACGGGTGTGGTTTCCCAAAAATCTTGCACGTAATTTCCCTGTCAACCTTTCAGGNGCTCGCGGGAGCCGTCAGCCCCGAGTGGGCCAGGCCCGCGCGGCGCTGGGGCGAGGTCGTCGTGGACCACAGCTTCGTCCACGCGCCAGAGTCGCGGGACCACCCGGAGCACGAGCTGAAAGTGTCGCAGGTGACGAGGACGCCGCCTGCCACCCCCATCGGCAGGTCGGAACCCCAGGGCGCCTGCGTCTGGGCACCGGTCGACCGATCAACGATGATGTCACTGAGCAGAATCTCATTCGGAGTCGAGACGGAGGATGGGAACGCCTCGGCGCGAATCCGGGACAGCTGGGGTCCGGTCGTACTCCACTGGGCGACCGGCTCACTGCCCGACACGTCGTAGGCGGCCACCGTGACCGCTGTCGGACTCCCGCTGCCGTAGGTGAGCACGTACAGGGTCTGGCCCTCGGTGATCAGCTGCGCGGGCAGGAGAGTGTCGCTGGTGGGCAGGACCCACGCTGTCGAGATGCCCGAGGNAGGAACCCCCATCACCAGCCACCAACCCTACCTCGACGCCATCGCCTACGAACTGAACAACTGCCCCAGAGCCACCCTCGGCTACCGCACCCCAACAGAAGCATTCAACGAACTCATTGCTACCACCCATTGACACCGCCACGGGCCCAAGGGACGCACCATACGACGGCGTAACGAACCATTTTGGCATCTATGGCCAGTTTCTCCATTGGTTGACGAGGTTCACCATGTGGTCTTTGTTGACGGAATCTACCTGTCCCACAAGCTGGTGGTTCTTATTGCCTGCACCAAGACCCATGTGCTTGGCTGGTACGTGGCCAAGGGTGAGACCACCCGCGCCTGGCAAGCACTGATGTCTAGGATCGCGCCCCCAGATGTTGTCGTGTGCGATGGTGGGCAAGGCATCGCCAGCGCGGTGAAGACCACCTGGCCTACCACCCGGATCCAACGCTGTGTCTTTCACGCCTATAGCGCGGTCAAGCGTAAGACCACCACCCGGCCACGCACTCAGGCAGGTGTTGATCTCTACAGTCTTGCTCAGGCCTTGCTCGAGGTCACTATCTTTGACCAGGCAGTGGCATGGATGAGCAAACTCGCCACCTGGAACACCACCTACAAGGAATTCCTAGCCCAGCGCACCCGGCTACCAGACGGACGTTGGGTTGCCACCCATGCCCGGCTGATCCAGGCCAAGAACTCCCTCAACACGCTGGTCAAACAAGGCACGCTGTTTACCTACCTCGATCCCGCCCTTGACCTTGAAGGTGACCCCATTGCCAGGACGTCGAACCTGATCGAGGGCGGGATTAATACCCAACTACGCTGCGTGCTACGAGCCCACCGTGGCATGAGTCTTAATCACCAGGTCAAGACCGTGTTGTGGTGGTGCTACCTGCACACCGAGTTCCCTGCCACCCCAGCACACATCCTTAAAACCACGCTCACCGACCAACAGATCATTGACCAATTCGACAAGGCCAGCCACCGCGCCCAAGCGCAAGCCGAGATCGACAGGTGGGGAACCGCAGTTAACTGGACCGACTTCCACCACAGCGGAACCTGGCACGAAACCTACTAAACCGAAACCAACACGTTTTGGCCTATAAGCCTGGATTCGCGCGGGCCGCGTCGGGCTGTCTGGCTTAGCTGGCCGGGGGTTCGTCGTTGTCTTCGCCTTGCTCGCGCTTGCGGCGCTCTTCTTCGCGGCGCTTGCGTTGGATGTCGCGTTCGAGGCGGAAGAGGAACTCGGGGTCGTCGTCGGGCGCGATGGGGCGAGAGGGCTTGGTTGGGCGGCTTTGCTGCGTTTTTTCGGCGCGCGACACCCAGCGCAGAACTAGCCATACGATCGGGCCGATGGCCGCGATCGTCGCTGTGAAGAGGATGATGAGTAGCCAGATCGGTTTGGGGAGCTTGCCGGGCATCTCGTCTTCGGGCGTGCGGTGCCAGTCTGCGGCCGCGTAGATGGTGAGCGCAAGCATGACGACGAAGAAGAAAACCCTGGCCATGTCCCTAGTGTACGGGCGTGTGGTGTCTCACGCGGTCGCGTTCGCTTCCCGGGCAATTCGTTGTTCTTAGTTGCGCGTGATCGTCGGTAGTGCCGCGTAGGAGGAGGCTGCGCCTGGTGCGAGGATGGCTGTAGCTCCTGCCCGCATGCCGTCTGTTATGGCTTCGCTGAAGGGTTTGCCGAGCGTCAGTGCCGCCGCTAGTGCGCCGACGAACGCGTCGCCCGCACCCGTGGTGTCTACGGTTTGTCCGAGGGTGATCGCTGGGGAGTGTTGGGCCTGCGCGCCCGATGCCCATGCTGTGCCTTTGCTGCCCAGCGTCACGACCACGTGGCGCGGACCCATGCCGCGCAGGGCTTGCGCCGCGCCGATCGCTTCGAGCGGGGTTGCAGGTGCGGGTAAGCCGAGTGTCAGTCCTGCTTCGGATTCGTTGACGACCAGGATGTCTACCCGTGAGAGCGTCGTCGGGTCGCTTGCGCGCACGGGTGCTAGGTTGAGGAGGACGCGCGCGCCGAAGGAGTGTGCCCATGCGAGAGCGGCGGCGTTCGCTTCGGCGGGAATCTCCGCTTGGAGGACGACGATGTCCGAGGGGGTGGGGAATAACGAGGCTTTGGCTGGTTCGATTGTTGCCGCGCGGTTTGCGCCTGCGTCCAGGATGATCGTGTTTTCTCCGTTGGCGGACACGGTGATAAGTGCGGTTCCCGAGGGGGAATCCACTTCGCGCAGGTATGAGGTGTCCACCCCGTGGGCGGCGAGGTCTGTGCGCAGGCGGTGTCCCGCTAGGTCGGTCCCGACGGCGCCGATGAAGACTGTGGGGACGCCGGAGCGCGCGGCGGCTGCTGCCTGGTTGGCTCCTTTTCCGCCGAGGCCGTAGGTCAGCGAGGATCCTGAGAGTGTTTCTCCGGGCTTGGGGAAACGGTTGACGGTGACAGTCACATCATGATTGATGGAACCGACAACGATGACGCGTGCCATGAGATCTCCTATGTGAGGGATGCTTCATTGTGTCATGTCACAGAGCGAACATACAGCGTTGGAGTGGCGAGTTTCGGCGAGTTCCCAACAGTTAAGTGTGACTTAATTGTTAAACCAGTTTCCTGCAATACTGCTAAAACGACGCTTTATGGTGAACTATTCGCCGTGCGCAGCCTTCGATACCTCGTTTCAACGCGACCGACAGCCCCTTCCTGCCGCGTCACCACCATCCCCTCCCAGGTAATCCGGACGGGGGCCACGGCCTCGTCCCCCACGCGCGGGGCCGCCACCACGCAGGCCCCAACAGGCCACGCCGCGCGCGTCCTGTTGCCCCTCCTCGGCATCTACGCACTCGGAACCGTCTCCCTGCAAGGCTTCAACCTCGTCTACCTGCGCGTCGCCGCCGACATCGGCGCAGGCGACGCGTCCGGCCTTATCACTGCCATCCCCGGCATCGTCCTCGGCGTCGCATGCTTCCTGTACGGCACCCTCGGCGACTTCATCCCTCTGCGCCGCATCGTCGACGCAGGCGTCGCCCTCATCGTCGCCGGTTCCCTCCTCGGTTTCCTCTTCTCCTCCTCCCTGGCCGGCATCATCATTGCTCGCGCCCTCCAAACCCTCGGCTACCAAGCCGCCGCGTCCGCCTACATGATCCTCGCCACCGGCATTGCTGACCCCAAGCGCCGCAGCCTCTACGTCGGCCTCATGTGCGCCGCCTTCCAAGGAGGAACCGCCATCGGCATGCTTTCAGGGGGCCTCCTCGCCGACGTCAACTGGGCGCTCCTGCTCCTCACCCCCCTCGGCGGCCTCGCCTTCCTGCCCATCATGGGGCGCCGCGTCCCCGCCCGCGCCAGCGCCGGTCGCGTCGACGTCGTCGGCCTCGCAATCTTTTCCGGCCTGGCTCTCCTGCTCACCCTGGCCGCTTCCGACCCCTGCTGGTGGCTCATCGGCGGACTCATCCTCGGCGGCGTCATCTTCTGGCGCTACATCGGTCGCGCCCGCTCCCCCTTCATCACCCGCTCCTTCTTCACCAACGTCCCCTGGGCGCGCTCCGTCAGCCTCATCGTCATCATCTACTGCATGAACTTCACGGTCGCGCCCCTCATGAACGGCATCGGTGCCCTCACCTATGGGCTGAATCCCGCGCAAGTATCCATCCGGCTCCTGCCCGCCTACTGTGTCGCCCTCACCACCGCGATGACATCCGGGACCGTCATGGCCCGCATCGGACGCGGAGCCACCGTGCGCGGATGCGTCAGCCTCATCCTCGCTGGAACCGCGCTGCTCGCCCTCTTCATGAGTTCCGGCCCGTGGATCATCACCGTCGCCATGTGCCTCATCTACGCCGGCTTCGGTGCCCTCTTCACCCCCATCTACGACACCGTTTTTGCCACCGTCGCCCCCGGCCAAAACGGTCGCGCCGTCGCCATGAACGACCTGGCCATGCAAGGCAGCGCCGCCATCGGCATCGGCGTCTTCACTCCCTGGCTCGCTTCCGGTTCCTTCCACGCAATCGCCCTCGTCTGCGTCGGAGCCGCCACCACCGGCATCCTCGGCGACTGGACCCACGAATACCTCTACCGCAAGGGCCGCTGACCCCCTTTCAGCGAGCGCCCGTCCCCCTCTTTCTGAGGAGCGCTTTCTGAGGAGCGCGCCCCGGCCTCGTCAATGCGCGCGACGAGCGCCCCGTGCCCAGCGCTACACCCGACCCGGCCTCGTCCCTAAGAGAGAACCAGCGCCAGGGCAGCAAGAAGCGCCCACGCGAGCGTAAAAAACCCCGTATTGCGCAGGACCACGATCAACGCCCGACCCGACGCCCCAGTCAACACAGGCAGACTCACCCCCACCGCCCAACTGGCCGCGCCCGCACCCAATGCGCACGTTCCCAGCGGGTGCAAGCCAATCGCAACACCGAGCGCCACGATCATCCCTACCGGCACCCACGCGCAGGCCGCAAACACCCAGCGCGACGCGCGCTCGCCCAAACGCACGGCAGCCGTCGTCTTCCCCGACACCCGATCCGTTGGAATATCACGGATGTTGTTCGCCATCAGCAATGCCACCGACAGAAGACCCAACGCCGACGCGCTCATCCACAGCCACCACGGCGCCGCCTGCACCTGCGTCCACGTCGTCCCCACGCACGCCAACAAACCAAAGAAAACGAACACCATCAACTCCGACAGACCGATCCCTATATAAGCGTAGGGGTGCCTGCCGCCCGTATAGAACCACGCGGCTCCCACCGCCGCGCCGCCCGCCGCGATCAGCCACCACGTACCCGACACCGCAACCAGAGTGAGTCCCGCGACACCCGCCAACGCAAAACACCCCAACGCGACCGACAGCACCGTCTTCGGCTTGGCGAGGCCACCGCCCGTCAGACGCGCCGGCCCCTGGCGATTATCATCCGTGCCGCGAATCCCGTCCGAATAATCGTTCGCATAGTTGACACCCACTTGCAGGGCCAATGCCACCACGAGCGCCAAGCACGCACGCCCCACATCAAACCCTCCCAGGTAATGCGCTGCCGCCGACCCGACGATCACGGGTGCGGCGGCAGCAGGCAGGGTGCGCAGACGAGCGCCTTCAATCCAATCCGTCACGGTAGCCATGGCTACCAGTGTAAGTGGCGGAGCGCCGGGAGCGGACAGCAGGNCGCGGGGCCGCCACCACGCAGGCCCCAACAGGCCACGCCGCGCGCGTCCTGTTGCCCCTCCTCGGCATCTACGCACTCGGAACCGTCTCCCTGCAAGGCTTCAACCTCGTCTACCTGCGCGTCGCCGCCGACATCGGCGCAGGCGACGCGTCCGGCCTTATCACTGCCATCCCCGGCATCGTCCTCGGCGTCGCATGCTTCCTGTACGGCACCCTCGGCGACTTCATCCCTCTGCGCCGCATCGTCGACGCAGGCGTCGCCCTCATCGTCGCCGGTTCCCTCCTCGGTTTCCTCTTCTCCTCCTCCCTGGCCGGCATCATCATTGCTCGCGCCCTCCAAACCCTCGGCTACCAAGCCGCCGCGTCCGCCTACATGATCCTCGCCACCGGCATTGCTGACCCCAAGCGCCGCAGCCTCTACGTCGGCCTCATGTGCGCCGCCTTCCAAGGAGGAACCGCCATCGGCATGCTTTCAGGGGGCCTCCTCGCCGACGTCAACTGGGCGCTCCTGCTCCTCATCCCCCTCGGCGGCCTCGCCTTCCTGCCCATCATGGGGCGCCGCGTCCCCGCCCGCGCCAGCGCNCGCGGCTCCCACCGCCGCGCCGCCCGCCGCGATCAGCCACCACGTACCCGACACCGCAACCAGAGTGAGTCCCGCGACACCCGCCAACGCAAAACACCCCAACGCGACCGACAGCACCGTCTTCGGCTTGGCGAGGCCACCGCCCGTCAGACGCGCCGGCCCCTGGCGATTATCATCCGTGCCGCGAATCCCGTCCGAATAATCGTTCGCATAGTTGACACCCACTTGCAGGGCCAATGCCACCACGAGCGCCAAGCACGCACGCCCCACATCAAACCCTCCCAGGTAATGCGCTGCCGCCGACCCGACGATCACGGGTGCGGCGGCAGCAGGCAGGGTGCGCAGACGAGCGCCTTCAATCCAATCCGTCACGGTAGCCATGGCTACCAGTGTAAGTGGCGGAGCGCCGGGAGCGGACAGCAGGCTAGCGAACCCACTCCCTCTCAGTACCCACGGCCGCGTTCGCGGCCTTCGCGGCAGCAGATCGGTCGATCTTGTCGAAACCCAGATAGGGGAGAGACTCCACCGCGACGACGCGGCGCGGCGCCTGAGCGCGCCCGATGCGGGCGGCAGCGTGGTCGCGCACCGCGTTGCCCAGCTTCGCCATTTCCAGTGAATCCGACGGCATGTGGCGAGGGATAACGAGGGCCGTCACGATGTGACCCCACTTCTCATCGGGGGTCCCCAGCATCCACGCGTCAGAAATGTTTTCGTAGGAGCGCACGGCGCGGCGCACAGGCCCCGGAGCGATCGATAAGCCCCCGGAGACAATGACATCGTCCGCGCGCCCATGCACCTCAACCTTTCCGGAGGCGCGGATAGAACCCATGTCGCCCGAGATAAGCCAACGGTGACCGCCCTCCTCGAAGAATGGGCTGTCCGCGTCCAGGTAGCGCGTCATCAGGATCGGCCCGTTGAACGCCAGGCGCGTGCGCCCATCCCAATCGACCGCGCGAACGGTCACGCCGGGCATGGGTTCGCCGTCGTAGACGCAGCCGCCCGACGTTTCCGTCATGCCGTACGTCGTGCGTACTTTCAAGCCGGCATCCAGTGCCCGCTGCAGCAGGCTCTGGCTGATAGCCGCGCCGCCCACAATGATTGTTGACAGGGAGCGAAGGGCGCTCATAATCTCCTCGCCGGCCTCCAAACATTGGACGAGCTGTGTGGGCACGAGCGAGAGATAGCTCGGCATGTCGTCCTGCGTCACGCCCGCGATCGCGGGAAGCAGAGCGTCGGGGTCAAAGCCGTCCGTTGTGTCAACGACCTGCGGGTTTGTTCCCGCGACAGCCGCGCGCAGCAGGACCATTGCGCCTGCGATGTGGTGCGTTGGCAGAGCGAGAATCCACCGACCCGGGCCATCCAGCGTCAGCTCGGTAGCCCTGGCGGAGGCGATCAGGGCGTCGATCGACAGTCCAACGAGGCGTGGCTTGCCCGCGCTCGACCCTGACGTTGCGATGATGAGATCCACGCCGTCGAGAAAATGCGGATCGTTTGTGATCTGATCGGCGAGACCGGGGTACTCTTCGGGTGCAAACGCCTCCTCGGGCGTCGCCGCGCAGCCGCGTAGTGTGCTCGGCGGAACCGAAGCAGGATCGCGCAGAAAGACAACGGTGCGCGGTGCCGGGTGCGTCGGGTCGGCGGTGCGTTCTTCGTGCAGCTCGACCAGCTTGTGGATGGACGCGTTAGCCAACGCGACGGCATTGACCGCTGTGCCGCCAGGTACGACAAGAATTCGCGGTGCAGCCATGATGAGCCTCCCTAGATCGACGTCGAACGCGGATACTATAAGGATAAGTGTTTGTCTTCTCGCAGGTGGCGAGCCTGCTGGCGGCACTGATCACGTTTGAGGCACGAAATCTTGATATTTCGGTCATTTTTATGTGGCCAAGGACGCAGCTGAAAATTCAACCTCCTACTTTCACAAGGATACGCGAGGCGATAGGATGAACGGCGATGCTCAAGAATCTATCCTCCAAAACTAGATGGGCGATCGGCGCCGCATGCGCCCTCGTCCTCCTCATCATCTGTTCGATCATCGTGTACGCGGCCAACTACTCCGGGCGCGTCCTACCCGGCACCACGGTCGCAGGGACCGCCGTTGATGGTATGACCCGTGACCAGGTCATCGCATCCGTCACCTCGCGAGCCGACGCCACGAACGTGACCCTCACCGTTGATGGAATGGCCACCACGGCCTCGCTCAACGAAGCGGGCATCACGGTTGATGCCGACGCGACCGCCGACGAAGCTATGAAAGGCTCAACCTCCCTTCCCGCCTTCGTGCGCGCAATGTTTTCAGCGCGCTCCGTCGAACCCGTGACGACCGTCAGCGACGACTCCATCAAGAAGCTCGCGGCAACTGTTAACTCCACCCTGACCTCGGAAATGAAGGACGCGCAGGTCATCATCGCGCAAGACGGTGAATCATTCACGGTCACGCCCTCGCAGAACGGAAACGGCGTCTCCACCGACGAGATCGCCGCTGCCGTCAAACAGGCAGGCGCCACCCTGACCTCCGTCAGCCAGGACCTCTCCGTCTCCCAGATGGAACCCTCCATCACCACCGAAGACGCCCAGGACGCCGCGGACAAAGCCAACGACATGCTCGACACAGAGATCGACATCTCCGACGGCATTGATACCTTCACCGCCGAGCGCTCCGACAAAGTCCACTGGATCGAATTCCTCACCAAGGACGACGGTACTCTCGACGAACCCAGCATCGATGCCGTCAAGGTCGCCGACTGGGTCAACGCCCTGGCGGCCACCACCGACGTCGAGCCTGAAAACCGCGTCGAGAACGTCGACTCCTCTGGCAATGTTCTGACCACCGCCCGTGAAGGCAAGAAGGGTCTTAAAACCAACAACGCTGAGGAGATCACGAAGGGCGTCGTCGATGCTATGACTGCTGGCACCCCTTACGAGGGTCTCTTCCACTACGACGACGTCGAGCCCGGCTCCGAAACCAAGCAGGTCGCCGAAGGCGTCGAAAACCTGGCGTATCAGGCAGCCGAAGGCGAGAAGTGGGTTGACATTAACCTCTCCGAAGCCACGGTCACCGCGTACGTCGGCGGTACAGTTGCGGGCGGCCCCTTCTACATGGTCCCAGGCGCCCCCGACACGCCCACCGTGACCGGCACCTTCCACGTCTACCTCAAGTACGACGTGCAGACCATGCGCGGCGAGAACGCCGACGGTAGCAAGTATGAAACCGAAGGCGTCCCGTGGGTCACCTACTTCACGGGTTCCTACGCGATGCACGGCGCGCCCTGGCGTTCCTCCTTCGGTTGGAACGGCTACGGTGGCTCCCACGGCTGCGTGAACATGCCCGTGGACGCCGCGAAGTTCATCTACGACTGGACCGATATGGGCGACACGGTGGTCGTGCACTACTGATTGTCGGCACTGAGCATCGGGGGCGGGCCGGAACCGAGAGGTTCCGGCCCGTTTTCTGTCACCGCGCGAGGGGTGCGAGAGCTGCGGGCGCGGTGCTGGGCGTACTGATGGTTCTCGGATCGGTGATGCGTAGACAGATGGGTTGCGGTTTCGCGGATAGGTTGTGCGTATCCGGATAGGTTGTGCGTATCCGGATAGCTTAATAACCTATCCGGATGTTCGTTACCTATCCGGATGTTCGTTACCTGTCCGGATGTGCATGTATCAAGGTATTTCGACGCTCGTCGCGGTGTGAGGTCGTTGTGGGTGGCGCGTTGTGCACCGTGCTGGACCTGCTGGAGTGGTTCCCCCGCAATGTCGCACGCAATTTCCATGTAAACCTTTTGAATCCTGAAATTGTATCGTTGGAATTGCAACGTTTGTGGCGGATCTTGAAGATTCAAGGAAGGGAATTACGTGCGAGATTTATGGGGACACCATAGGGCGCTTGTGTCGGCGTGTCGTTGCAATTGCCCGGCTGGTGGCTGCTCGGCCTGCGAACTTGGCGCGGACCCTGAGACGCGGTAGTCTGCGGCTGATGGCTGACAGTAAGCCGCTAGTGACACGGGGCTAGCGGCTGCGTGCGTTCCCCGACTCTTGGCAGGTGCTCCATGTTCTTCTCTCGCGATGCTCTGAACCCCGCAGGCAACGGCCTGGGTCCCGACGAGTGGTGGAAGGGCGCGGTCGTCTACCAGATCTACCCGCGCTCCTTCAAGGATTCCAACGGGGACGGCTTCGGGGACCTCGAGGGTATCCGCTCCAAGCTCGACTACCTGAAGTCCCTGGGCGTGGACGTCTTGTGGCTCTCGCCGATCTACACCTCCCCGCAGGCAGACAACGGCTACGACATCGCCGACTACTACGACATCGATCCCATGTTCGGGACGCTCGCGGACTTCGATGCCCTGCTGGAGGGCGTCCACGAGAGGGGCATGCGCCTCGTCATGGACCTGGTCGTCAACCACTCCTCCGACGAGAACCCGTGGTTCGTGGAGTCGCGCTCCTCGCGGGAGAACCCGAAGCGCGACTGGTACATCTGGCGTGACCCTCGCCCCGGATGCGTGGGAGGAGAGGCCGGGGCGCAGCCTAACAACTGGGGGTCCTTCTTCTCCGGCTCGGCCTGGGCGTGGGACGAGGCCACGGGCCAGTACTACCTGCACCTGTTCCACAAGAAGCAGCCCGACCTGAACTGGGACAACCCCGACGTGCGCGCAGCCGTCTATCGCATGATGAACTGGTGGCTCGACCGTGGCGTTGACGGATTCCGTATGGACGTTATCAACCTGATCTCGAAGGATCCGGGCCTGCCCGACGGCGTCGTCTACCCGGGGCGCGCGTGGGGCGAGGGTTTCCCGCATTTCTCGCAAGGCCCGCACTTGCATGAATACTTGGCCGAGATGCGACGCGAGGTGTTCGATGGGCGCGTCGGCACTATGACGGTTGGGGAGTGCCCGGGCGTGCGCCGCGATAACGTCCTGTTGTTCACGGACCCGGCCCGCGCAGAGCTCGACATGGTGTTCCAGTTTGACCACGTCGACCTCGGCCTCGAAGCGGGGAAGTTCCACCCGCGCCCGCTGCGCCCCGGCGAGCTCGCCGACTGCCTGAGCGCCTGGCAGGAGGCCCAAGGCGAGGTCGGCTGGAACAGCCTCTACCTGGATAATCATGACCAGCCGCGCGCCGTCAGCCGTTTCGGCGACGAATCGCACCGCTACGAGTCGGCGACCGCCCTGGCCACCGCCCTGCACATGCTGCGTGGCACCCCCTACGTGTACCAGGGCGAGGAACTCGGCATGACCAACGGGGTTTTCCATGGCCTCGACGATTTCCGTGATGTTGAGGCGCTGCGCTACTACCGCGAGGCCGTGGCGACGGGGGAGAGTCCCGAGGCCGTCCTGGTGGGTATGCGCGCGACCGGCCGCGATAACGCGCGCACGCCCGTCCAGTGGGACGCGAGCGAGCATGCCGGTTTCACGGAGGGGGACCCGTGGATTGGCGTCACCCCGAACTATCGGGAGATCAACGCCGCCTCCCAGGTCGGTGATCCCTCTTCCGTGTACGCCTACTATCGCGCGCTCGCGGACGTGCGCCACTGCCTGCCGGTGATCGCCTCCGGGATGTTCGAGAGAATTGCGACCCCTTCGCCTGCGGTCTTCGCTTACCGGCGCACCCTCGGCGCGGCCGTGGCAACGGTCTTCGTTAACCTGTCTTCACAGTCTGCGTCCCTCGGCGAGGCGGCGCGCGGGGTGGTCGGCGAGCTGCTTCTTTCCAACCGCGACCTGCCCGAGGCCGATCGGGGAGTCCCGGCAGTCCTGGAGCCGTGGGAGGCGCGCGTTTACCTCGCCTGAGGGGCGCGTGGCCCCTGGGTGCTGGCGTATTTTCGTGTACGCATCATGAATCATTTATCCAGGGCGCACTCCATCGTCGGCGTCGCACCGTCGTAAGCGAAGTCGATGGTGCACGTAAACCGGGGGTGCTCGTAGTTGATCGTCCAGTAGGCGGGGTTCTTAGGGGTGGCTTCTATGCGGTAGCTGCCGGGGAAAAGGTAGTACCAGCCTTGTGGGTTACTGACCATCACGTCGCCGATGCGAATGCTGCGTAGGCCATCCGTGTCGATCAACGTGGTCATCGATCCATACGAAGAGTCGTCGATCTTCCACATGCCGAGCTGACCGTTCCTCCTCCTGGTCTCATCGAAATGCATGTTGAAGTAGTGGGCGTCACTTCTGCTGGCGTTGAATCGAACCGTGCCCTCGATCTCCGACGGGTTGTTGGGGGCTGCGCGCCCCTCGAAGGAGACTTTCGAGGGGGCGTGCGCGTGTGCGGCATCCGTTAGGAAGTCGCGCGAGTCTTCGCCGTCGAAGAGGGGCGCTTGTTCTGGAAAGTATCTCTGGGCCTCGTCGTATTTCCCGTCTTTGACGAGGTCCATGTAGCGGTTCCACGCATCCAAGGCGGTCAGGTCGGACAGGTACACGTAGTTCGACCAGTATCCGCCTCCTGCGANACCAGTATCCGCCGCCTGCGATGACGGCCACGAGGCCCGCGCACGAGGCGGCGGCAACCCAGCGCTTGCGCCGCGACGGGCGCGATGACGGCTCCGTCGACGAGTTATTCGTTGCTGTTTCAGTGTGTGCCATGGAGCCTCACAGGGCGTGCAACAGTGAAAGATAGCAAGGGTGCTCTCGGTGATGCAAGCACCGGAACATTCCGGGGCGTCAGTTGTCGGGAGAATCCTCCAAGCGCGGTGCGTTGGTTGGGGTAGGCGTCGTGCTCCTCCTGGGTCTTGGCGATGTGGTGGGTTACTGAGGGTGCTGACGTTCGATAATATGTGGAACGGTCAGGTTTTTCGCTCCTAGGGAGAGAGGCGTCATGACGGCGAAGAAGCTTTATCACCGCCTGTACGCGCGTGTGGTGCGCGCGCGGCTGCGATGGTCTGTCCAGCCTCCCGTGTTTTTCGCGCGCCGCCGCTACTGGTTGACGAGCGTGGTGGCCGTCGTGGTCCTCATCGGTGCTGCGGTGTCTGTGCTCGCGTGGCGCTCCCACGAGGAGCGCGTCAACCGGGAGAGGGATAACGAGGCGCTCGCCGGTGCCACCAGCGTCGTGTCCGCCTACTGTGACGCCGTCTTGGGTGGACGCATCGACGAAGCGGCTGCGATGGATGGCCTCGCAGATTCTACGGACCCCAATTGGATGCTGAGCGATGCGGGGGAGGACTTCGCGGTTGCGGCCGGCACCTTCGTGTCCTTGTCTGTGTCCGAGGGGGAGATGTCCGCGGACAGGCTCACTGCGACCTTTGCTGTCACGAGCACCCCTCGCGTCGGGATGGCAGCGCGTGAGGAGAGTATTGAGATGGTGGCGCGCCGAGACAGCGTGGACGCTCCCTGGACGATCGCCACCAGCCTCGCGCAGACGGTGACGGTCGAGCTGCCCGGCGCCACGACCGACGTCCTCTTCAACGGGGCTACCATCGCTTCCTTTAACCCCGTGGCGGAGTGGCCGGTCAAAGGACGGGCCCTCACGTTGACCCTCTACCCGGGGAAGTATGAGATCGGTGCGCGCTCATTCAGCAGCGAGGCGCGCCTGAGATCGTTGCCCGGCAAGGGTATGTTCCTGTATCGGGACGACAAACACGGCGCGGTCCAGTCCCAATTCACTGCTCTGCCCTCGCGTGCCGGTGCCGTGACGGTTACCCCCTTCGCCTTCGACGCTACCGTCTTGGAAAAGGAAACAGAATACGAGCTCGTGGAGCTCATCACGGAGTGTATCGACACGCAGGGAAGCTCATCGCACCTGTGCCCCGACGCGACCACAAACGCCCCACCGAGAGTCAAGCAGGCTGACCTTCGTCACGAGCTCGACTACTACGGCGTTCGTGTGACCATGGACTCTCCGACGACCTTCACGATTAAGAGTCTGCGTTTCCCGGACCCGGCGCCCGGCATGGCCGAGTCATACACGGGTAGTGGCACCATGTCCTACGACGAGAACGGTAACGAAGCGATCACCGGGATCACCCTCGCCCCGAGCCAGACCTGACAACCGCTCGGGCTCTCAGTAGTAGTAGGGGTAGTCCTCCCAGCGGGGGGCGCGGTGCTCGAGGAAGGCGTCACGCCCCTCCTGGGCCTCTGCCGTCATGTAGGCCAAGCGCGTGGCCTCGCCCGCAAAGACCTGCTGGCCAGCCAGCCCGTCATCCGCCAGGTTGAAGGCGAACTTGAGCATACGGATGGCCTGCGGGGACTTCGTCGCGATGGTCGCCGCCCACTCCAGCGCGGTCTCCTCCAGCCGCGCATGCGGGACAGCGCGGTTGATGACGCCCCAGCGCTCGGCAGTCTGCGCGTCGTAGCGCTCGGCCAGGNCGTGGGCCTCTCCGTGGGCGTCTCCGCGGCGGCCGCCGTACCGGGGATCCCTCGTGCGGCCGGACTAGCCACGGCCTCGTTGCTCGTCGCCGACGTCACCACCCCCCTCGTGCCCGAACACGGCCGACTACCCGTGGGACGCCTCGAACCCGACCAGGAACTCATCGACCGGACCCCCGGCGACTCCGACCTCGCGTCCCGGTGGGGGATGCGCCTCGAAGGTATGGCCGAGCACCTGGAGGCAAGCGCCCGGTAGGCTGGGCGCATGCCCTCCGTCGATACCGCACGCGCGATCCTGTCCACCCTGGACGCCCTGGGCGTCACCCACGNAGGATATGCAGGCGTCCGGCGCGCGCCGGGTCGATCTGCTCGCGGCGCTTCGCGGTGGCAGCCTCCGGGTCCGCGCCCTCGACCTCGTAACGGTAGCCGTCCCGGCCTCGGACCCTCTGGTCGCCCCCCGAGCAGAACGAGTATCCGCCGTCGCGCGCCGACGGCCCGTTGCCCGTCAGGATGACGGCCGCGACCTGGGAAGTCTGGCGCGCGTGGTCGAGCGCGCGGAACAGCTCGTCGACCGTGCCCGGGCGGAAGGCGTTGCGAATGTCGGGGCGATCGAAGGCGATGCGCACCACCGGCATGTCCGCGCCCTTGGGGCGTCCGTCCGCTTCGGGGCCGCGCGAAATCCCACGGTGGTAGGTGATGTCGGCGAAATCGAAGCCCTCGACCTCGCGCCAGCGGTTCGGGTCGAAGGTGTCGGAGACGAAGGGCAGAGCACTCATGTGTCGGATTCTAGTAGACGAGGCCGGGACGGGTCTGTCCCTGTCCCAACCATCTCCGGTGGTTGGGAGATCGGGGGTGGGGTGTGTCGATGCGCTGCGTCGCGCCCGGCGTGCAGGGGCCGCGCGTGCCCAACGTGCGGGCAAGCTAACCGCACGGCATGGGGGCTGTCTGAAAAGACAGGCGGCAAGTGCTCACTAGTCACATTCGTTGTGATCTGTGAGATAACCGTATTTTCCAGGCGTTTGGCATTCCGTGCGAGTCTGTCATTTCTCAATGGTTAGTTCAAAACGAACCAGCAGGTGTCAGTGTAAACGAGTTGAGGAAGAAGGAATGTTGCGCGACAATATTACCGACATGTAAGGAGAGTCTGATGAACGCATCGCAGCAGGCCACGCTCATGCGCATCCCCATGCGCACGCTGAGCCGCCAGGCGCGTTACGTCCTCGAAGGCGTCGACGACATCTTGGTGTACAAGGTAGCGATGACCACGCGCTTCCGTGGCGTGACTCGCCGCGAAGGACTCCTTCTCCATGGACATGCAGGGTGGGGCGAAGCCGCCCCCTTCTGGAACTACGACGACGTCGAATCCTCGCGCTGGCTGGCCGCCGCCCTCGAATCGGCGCGCCGCTTCCCGCCGGTTCCTCGCCGCAAGTACGTGCCCGTAAACGTGACGGTCCCCGTGGTGTCCCCCGAAGAAGCCTACGAACGAGTCAAGGTCTCCGGCGGGTGCGCCACCGCGAAAATCAAGGTCGCCGAACCCGGTGTGAGCGTGAGCCGTGACTGCGCGCGCATCGCCGCCGTCGCCGACGCCCTGCGTGACACCGTCGGAGGGCAAGCCATGATCCGCCTGGACGCCAACGGCGCCTGGGAAGTGGACGAGGCACGCGCCGCGATTCCCACGATGGCTGAGGCCGCGGGCGTGGTTCCCATCGAATACGTTGAACAGCCATGCCTCACGGTGAACGAACTGGCCGAAGTACGTCGCAGCGTCGACGTTCCCATCGCCGCCGACGAATCCATCCGTCGCGCCGAAGACCCCCTCGACGTGGCCCGCAAGGANAGCGAGGGCGCGAGGAAGGCCCCGAGGCTCGCGACAAGCGCGACACCCGCCAGGAAGAGGCGCGTCGGTCGCGTGGGCGAGGTCCTCGTGGAGGTCCCGTACAGGGGGGCGTTGGTACTCATGGGCGTGTCATTTCTGTCGTCGCTCGGGCGGGCGTTCGCGGGCAGGTGCTCGGGGGTTGGAACATCACGAGGCCTTCGGGGTGAAAGCCACGATGCCGTCGATCGTCACGCCAATGGCCAGGTCGTCGAAGGCCCACGATAAGTCTTTCGCGTCGTGGAACTCCGCCGACCCATGTCCCACCCCGCTCGCCGTGTCGAAGAAGAACCGGTTGCCCGTCGTATTGGGTTCGACGGACTCGACGTACACGACCGACATGTCGGCGCTGGCGCGGACCTCTTCGGGCCAAAAGTTACTGGAGTGGTGCTGGTCGTTGTTGGCGGGATCAAGAACGAATGCCGGGCTTCCGTCGCTCGGCGTCACCGTGAGGGCTACGGCCCCCGCTTGGGCAGTGACCACCGCATTCGACCACGCGGGCAGACCTCCGACCAGGAAATCGGTGAGTTCTGATGTGGAGGGCACGCGCCCATCGCGCGTCGGTCTTCTCAGCGACTTCTCATAGGAATGAGTGCCCGTGATGAAGCCGTCGGCGTCGTAGGTGACGAACACGTCGTCGTTGAAAGCCACGAGCCCATCGCTGGCGAGCATGATGCTGACAACGTTGTTTGTTCTATCCTCGAAGGGACTCACAGAAGCAGCGTCCGTGGCCTGCCCCGTTCGCGGATCGAGGAGCTGCGCCAGGTGCGTCGGCGAATCCACCCGCAGGACAACCGACTGGTGTTCTCCGGCACCGATCACGGGAGTATCGGGGTACGTGAGCGTGGCCGACGTGGACAGGCCACCCCGTTGGCTGGCCGTGGTCGTCACCCACCGGCGCGCCCACGAGGAGGATTCCAGCACCCAGCCCGAGCACGCCTGTTTGCCATCGCACGCCACGACGACGCCGTCAACGGCCGCGAGCGCCTCCGACCCCTCCCACGGAGCCAGGGACTGGGCGCCTGTCGCCTTGTCGATGACGATGGAGCCGACGATGAACTGATCGGCCAGCGAGACGAAAGCCGGACGCCCGAATGACTCGGGAGTGGGGCCCGTCGTGCGCCACAGCTCGCGCGGCTGCGCGGACGAAATGTCGAAGGCCGCGACCGTGGCCCGGTGGGTAGCATAGTCGGGGTCCTCGAAGAGGGCGTACAGGGTGGTGCCCTCAACGGTCGTGATCGCGCGGGGGCCGTACTGTGTGGAGGGGAAGGAGATTCTCCACGCCGTCTCGACGCCCGAGGCCCAGGCGGGGGAGATCGCTCCCGTGCTCGTCGCGGACCCCGAGTAGCCGACGGTAGGAGCGGAGGTGAATGAATGCTGATCGTCTTGACCCCCCAGGGTCTGCGTCAGCAGACGGATGCCGACGACGGCGATGACGACGATGACGACGAGGACGCACAAGAGAACCGCGAGGAAGACCGGCCTCCCGCGTTTCTTCACGTGGGGCTGCACGCTGGCGGGTTGGGGGATTGGGGGCGCCCCGCTCGGTGGCACCCACCCCTCAGCGCGCGCGGGAGTGTTCGTGCCCGGATGATCGTCTTTGCCCATGAGTCGTTTGTATCACAGGGCAGCGCCGAGGAGCCAACGGTCCCTCGC
>NZ_LT635864.1:57365-61989 GCF_900128465.1 Actinomyces bouchesdurhonensis
CGGCGTCCGAATGGCCCTCGAGGGGGCGCTCGCCCGGCCACTCCAGGCACGCGACCATCAGCGGGCGCTGCGAATCGGGGGCGGCGAACGCGTGGACGTCGACCGCTTGGCCGACGCGGAAAGGCAGATCAGTCATGCAACCAGGGTAGCGTCACGACGAGCGCGGCGTGAGTGCCGCAACTTCCTCTGAGAACGAGGCCCCTCGCCGCTGGCGGCGCGCAGCTGACCAGGCGCGCCCGTACAGGGGATACGGACCCCGGAAAACGCTGACCGATCCGTCAGCTCACGAGGCAGCCGTGCGTGACAGGGATAATGCCTTGGCCTTTGGCAGACTCGCCTCCCCGCCCCCATCGGCCCGAGGCGCCCACCTGTCGTCCTCGATACTCACCCGTCGTTACTATCACACACCACCTGGCCGCGCCCACACCGCCTCCCCGCCCCGGCCTCGTCAAAACGTGACGAACGACGAACCCCCTCGCTTCACACGCGCACACTCCGATAGGATCGGCCCGTGCGTTACATTTCGACCCGACGAGGCCCCAACACCCCCACCCGCTCCTTCAGCGACATCCTGCTGGAAGGCCTGGCGCCCGACGGCGGCCTGTACCTGCCCGAAGAATACCCGACCCTGTCGGTTTCCGACCTGGACGAGCTGCGCATCGTCCTGCGCGAGGAAGGCTACGCGGCCATGGCCGCCGGCATCCTCTCCCTCTTCGTCGACGACATCGACGCCAGCGACCTGTGCGCGATCACGGCCCGCGCCTACTCCACACCCGCCTTCTCCGACCCGCAGATCGTGCCCGTCACCGCCCTGGAAGGCACCGACCTGCACATCGCCCACCTCTCCAACGGCCCCACCGCCGCCTTCAAAGACATGGCGATGCAGCTCCTCGGCGAACTCTTCGAATACGAGCTCACCCGCCGCGGCGACTGGCTCACCATCGTGGGCGCCACCTCCGGCGACACCGGCTCCTCTGCCGAATACGCGCTGCGCGGCCGACGCGGCCTTTCCGTCGTCATGCTCACCCCCGCCGGACGCATGACCCCCTTCCAGCGCGCCCAAATGTTCTCCCTCCTCGACTCCAACATCGTCAACGTCGCCGTCGACGGCGTCTTCGACGACTGCCAGGACCTGGTCAAGGCCATCAACATGGACGCCGACTTCAAAGCCACCTGGCACGTGGGCGCCGTCAACTCCATCAACTGGGCGCGCCTGCTCGCCCAGGTCTGCTACTACGTCGCCACCTGGCTGCGCGTCACCGAGGAAGGGGCCGACGCCTCGTCCACGATCAGCGTCGTCGTGCCCTCGGGCAACTTCGGCAACGTGTGCGCCGCCCACATCGCCCGCCAGATGGGCCTGCCGCTGGGCACCCTCGTCGTCGCCACCAACGAAAACGACGTCCTCGACGAGTTCTTCCGCACCGGCGTCTACCGCCCCCGCTCCTCCGCGGACACGCTGGCCACCTCCAGCCCCTCCATGGACATCTCCAAGGCCTCGAACTTCGAGCGCTTCATCTTCGACCTGCTGGGCCGCGACGGGGACGCCACCCGCGCCCTGTTCGAGACGGCCCTGGCCCGCGACGGCTACTTCGACCTGTCCGGCACGCCCGAGTTCGCCTCCCTGCGCGAGACCTACGGCTTCATCTCCGGCACCTCCACGCACGCCGACCGCCTCGCCGAAATCGCGCNCGGCGCCGCGTCGCGAAGCCTGCCCGTGCCCTCCGGACCATCCGGCGCCCGTCACACCGGCGTCTGGTGTGTTGATAGGTGGTTTCGTGCGTCGGCTTCCAATCGGACTGGTTCCCCAGTAACGTCGCACGTAATTCCCATGCACATATTTCAGACATTGAAATGTGGCCGTTGAAATTGCAACGTTTGTGGCCTATCTCGAAAAATGACCGCGTTAAATTACGTGCGACTTTTGCCTGGTTTTGGCGCTATTTGCGAGCACTCCGGAGGTCGTACTGATGACGTGAGGAATTGTCTGTAGGTGGGAGCCGTCGTGGGGGATCTAGAGGTCTGCTGTTGTCGCAGCTGACTGGAGCCGGTGGAGGGATACGTATCTGTGTTGGCGTACAAAACCGCTCCCTCTGCCCGACTCATTGTGGGGAATTTCGTGTGGAAGAACGATGTGCCCATCCTTCTGCTGTGGATTCTGTTCATTCCGATACGAAGTTAGGAGGATCACCTTCTTCTGTCGGCTGCCTGTGAAGTTAGGGTCGACTATGCGCTCACCTTCTTCGCCCAAGGTCCATTTGATAAGACCTGCTATTCTTTTATCGTCTTGCGAAGTTGATGCTTCTAGCTCAGTTGCGTGCTCAAGTGTCCAAGTGACTGAATCTACAATTAGTGTTATGTGAGGAACTTGGCGTTGGATACATCGTGACGCGTAAAACGCGAGGTGCCTAATCTCCTCCCTGAAGTATGTGCCTGCGGGGCAGATGTAGGCAGACTTCCTCTTGTAGGTCTCCCAGTTGCCCCGACGGTTTGGGACGACTATGGTCTCCTGCTTTGTAATCGGTCGTTCGCGCCATTGCGAATCCCAGGTTTCTTGGTAGTTCTCTGTTATCCATGCGCTAAATTGTGGCGAGATTAGCTTGGTAAGTTCCTTTACGCGTGACATAAGCATCGGGAGATCGTAGTCTTGGGCGTAATCGTGGTGCGCAATTCTATTGCGGAATTGCCGCACGTCATTCACAAGTGACCGAATATGTTTAGCGCTCGGTGGTCTGCCCGTGCTTGGGTCTGTAAAAGCGCGGTGCAGAGCTCTTCTCCACAAGTCTTCGTAGTTGACTCCTAGGATTCGAACCCAGAATCCAAACGTAAGGTTTGCGATAATCTGATCGCGTGATTCCGTTTTCTTCTCCCGCACCATGATCTCGCGTGCTGAAGAAATCGCGTCTTGTTCCTGTTGTTTTAGTTGGCACGATTTCTGTAAAAACCAAGGGATGCCTCGCGTAGCTTCGTCAAAATACTCTTTGAGTTGTTCGTCAAGCGCATTTCTCAGGAGAATTTCTGTCTGAGACAGCATGGGCAGGCATGCAGCCGCCATGCGTGTGTTCCAGGCGTAGAGATCGAGAGCGAGTGAGAGGTCTCCTTCGCAGGTTTGGAGATATGGTCGGAGACGGGGTTCGGTGATGAATGCGAGGAGGCCTTCGTTAGCTTCGTCGCTACGCTTGCTATCGCTCATCGTCCTAGTCTACCATTGTCAGTGGATGCCCCGGGGTGGCCTCTGCTTGATGCATGCTCCCGGGGCTGCGTCGTATCTGCTTGCGTTTTAGAGAGGGGATTCTGGTTCCGCAGTTCTCGATGGGCGGCCTGGGGTATCCGACGCCTCGAGGCGTCGCCACAGATGGGGAGGATCAGCATGGAGTACGTGGCGCTGCTGCGCGGCATCAACGTCGGCGGCACAAACAAGGTCGTCATGAGCGAGCTGCGCGAGCAGGTCGCCGGCGTGGGCTACACGAACGTGCGCACCTACATCAACAGCGGCAACCTCCTCTTCGAGGCCGAGGCCCCGCGCGAGGACGTAGCCCAGAGGGTCGAGGATCTCCTGGTGAGCCGCTACGACTTCCCGATCCGAGTGGCGCTCCTGACAGCGCAGGACTATCTCGAGGAGCTGGAAGGCCTGCCCGACTGGTGGCACGGCGAGGTCGCCCGCCGCGACGCGCTCTTTTTCACGCGAGGCCTGGATCGCGCCCACGTGCGCGAGCGTATCGAGGCCATGGAACTGGGCGACGAGGCCGTTTATTTCGGTGAGCACGCCGTGTTCTGGGGCAAGTTCGACGAGAAGAGCTTCTTGAAGACCGCGTATCACAAGCGCCTCCTGCGCGAGGACTTCTACCGCCAGGTGACGATCCGCTCCGGCTCGACGGTCGAGAAGATCGCGGCCATGGCGTCACAGGACTGAGGCTAACCCCGCCGTGCTCGGCGGCATCGGCGAGGCTGCAGCAAGTGCGGGCGAGGGGGCGTGGTGTGTGTGAATGTGGCGCGAGTGCGGGCGATGGGTGTGGTGTGCGTGAGGCTACTGTGCCTGTGGGGCGCGGTGCGCGTGTGTGCGGCGCTGGGATGCTGCAAGGCTGAGACTGATCCGGCGCAGCGAGGTGTTGTCTTGATGGCAGTTGCCCGATGGGCATGATTTTCCAGTAATGTCGCACGTAATTCCCGTGCATATATTTCAGACATTGAAATATGGTTGTTGGAATTGCAACGTTTGTTGCCTATCTCGAAAAATGACCGTGTTAAATTACGTGCGACTTTTGGGGGAGAGGGGCGAGGAGAGCCGAGGAGGGGCAAGGAGAGCCGAGGAGGACCCGGGTTAGTGTGGAACCTGTCTGATCGTGATTTTGGCCCCCGCGCGAGCCCCTGCGGCCCCGATGCGGCCCAAAACCCGTAGGCTGGTGTCAGTTCATGAGAAAACGAGGAGACACCATGGCCTCACACAGCGGGCGCCCCGGCGCCATCCGCAAGAAGGGCACCAAGAAGGGCGCGCAGGTCGGCACCGGCGGCCACTCGCGCCGCCGCCTCGAAGGCAAGGGCCCGACCCCCAAGGCCGAGGACCGCACCTACCATCCGGCCTACAAGCGCAAGGTGAAGCGCGAGGCCCGCGAGGCCCAGGAGGCGG
>NZ_LT635864.1:62112-64020 GCF_900128465.1 Actinomyces bouchesdurhonensis
GGACGGCCCCCTCGTGGTCGTGACCGGCGCCGAGGGCGCGGGCCTTTCCCGCCTCGTGCGCGAGACCTGCGATCAGATCGTGTCGATCCCGATCGCGTCGACCGTCGAGTCCCTCAACGCGGCCGTCGCCACGGGCATCGCCCTGTACGAGGTCGCCTCCCTGCGCGCGCAGGACTGAGCCTCCCGAACCGTCTGTTGTCTCGCCGCGGGTGCGCCTAGCGCCTGCGGCGCGATTCCTTTGTGGCGGCCTGGCGCATGGCGATCACGTTCCGCCCCGCGAAGAGGTGGTCTGTTGGTAGATCGCCCTCACAGAGGAGCTCGGGCTGCGCGAGCAGTAGCTCGTCGAGCTGCAACGTGACGGCGAGGTCCTGGAGGTAGCGGCCGACGTCTTCCTTGGTGGTGGGAGTGTTGCGCTGGCTCACTCGAGTGTCGAAGCACCACACCTCGCTCGCGACGCGTCCTTCGGCTGACCAGGGCCGCGCTGCGATGAGGATCCGCGACGTCTGATAGCGAGCGGTCGTGGCAGGCTGCGAGGCAGACTGGGGGAACAGGTCGCTGCGCACAATCGGGTCAGCCACGGTGGACAATAGTCCGCGCATCGTATCGAGGCCGTCGGCGATCTCGGTGCCAACCCACCCGTTGAGGGCGAGCTGCTCGCGCATCCCCGGCGTTTCCACCGGGGTGCTTCTCCACTTCGATGCCCAGTAGTTGATGCAGCGAGCGGCCGCCTCATGTGGATCGGTTGCGATGAGAGCGTGCAGGTATCTGCGACGGAAGACCATCCGGCGCAGTGAGAAACCTGGGGTCATGATCGCTCCTTCGTCGGGAGGAACTTGGTGACGGGATCGAGGAAGCTGCCCTGCATCCGGTTGAGGTTGTCGGGGGAGAGGGGGTGGTCCTCGGGCAGTTTCTCACCATCGACGAGGCGCGGGGGAGCCAGGAGGATGCCCTGCTGGTGCAGGGACGTGTGCAGGTACTCGAAGACGCGGGCGAAGGGGTCTTTGCCGGGGCGGGCGCGCTGAATCGCCGTATCCCAGGGGAAACACCACAGCTTAGTGGATGTCTGCGCGGCGTCGGGCGAGGGGTGCGCCGCTATGACGATGCGCGTCTTGTTGAGGTGGCGCAGCTGTGCGCGCACCGCCTTCGACGTCAGGTAGACGGCGATCCCTCCCAACACGAGGCCCGGGGCGATCTCGCCAAGTTCCAGGAATGAGTCGTCGAAGCGTCTGCGCGAGGCCGTGGCCTGCCCGGGCATGACCGTGACCTCGGTGCCCGTCCAGCCGCGCATCGCGAACTGGTCGCCCATCCCGGGGGTCTCGGAACGGATGCCGACGGTCGCCCAAAAGCTCATGCACCGCTCGAAAGCCTCGCGCGGCGGGCACGATATGTCGAACACAGTCATCGGGCGGAAAGCAAACAGAGCACTTATCAGCCTCCCTGAGAACGCGGCGTCGTAGAGGAACTAGTGTGCCCAAGCGCGCGCCCAGCAGTGAGCGCGAACCCGGCCACGGCTTCGTCCCTCCGTCGTGTGGTGGTCTCAGGCTAGCAGTGCGGGCGCTCCGCCCAAACACCGGGCCGCTACGATTGCCCCATGAGTATCCTCGGAACCGTCATCGTCGGCGTCGTCATCCTCGTCGGAGTGATCGGCGCGGTCGTGCAGATTTGGCCCTCCGCGCCCGTCGTCGGCGGCGCGATCCTCGTGTGGTCGTGGATGACGGGCACGCGCTCCGCGTGGATCATCTTCGCGATCGCGGCGTTCGTCCTCATCGTCGGGACGGTCCTGAAGTACGTGATCCCCGCGCGCGGCATGAACAAGGCGGGAATCCGGCTCTTCGCATTTAAGGGTGTAGGAGGTGTTGGAATCCGCCGGAGTGGAGGAGGCAGCGTAGGCGGTAGTTTCGGTGGTTG
>NZ_LT635864.1:64194-66786 GCF_900128465.1 Actinomyces bouchesdurhonensis
CGTCCCACATACACCACCAGCGTCGTGGGCTGATGCCCCCGCGGTTCGTGCGCTAAGCGCCGGGTACGCGACCCCAGCGAATACCCCGGGCGCCCACACCCTGGACACAGCCGAACAGGATTAGCCACACGGCACTTCAGGACGAACCCACCCCCTTGGCAGCACATCCCCACAGCCACCAAGCCCAGCTCCTCCAACCCGCAATAAATCGTCATATCCGGAGCAGAAAAGGTAGCATTAGACATGTCGGGGCCTCCCAGCGTTTGAAGTGTTGCAACCTCAATCATCGGGCAGGCCCCGACCCCATGCCAACACCACCCCCCACACCCCAAAATGCGAAGAGCCGGGAATCCCCCAATCCACGCTCGTGTGGGGAGGCGTCGGCGGCGTCGTTGGCTGGTTCATCGGCCTGCCCCTCGGCCTCGTCCTGGGCATGATCGCCGCGATCTTCCTCGTCGAATACCTGCGCAGCAGCGACACCGCGAGGGCCTGGAAAGCAACGGTTCAGGCCCTGAAGGCCTTCGGCTGGACGATCGCCATCGAGCTGATTGCCGCCCTCACGTGCGCCACCGCGTGGGGCATCGGCGTCGCCCTGGCCGCCGCCGGAAACTGACGCGACCTGCCAGGGTGCCCCGGCCTCGTCGTTCCTCCGGTACGATGGATGCGTTGCGCGCACCCGCGCGACTCACCCAACTTAACGGAGATACTCATGCCCGCCGTCATCGTGCTCGGCGCCCAGTGGGGCGACGAAGGCAAAGGCAAGGCCACTGACCAGCTCGGCCAGCACACCGACTTCGTCGTCAAGTTCAACGGAGGCAACAACGCCGGACACACCGTCGTGATCGACGGCGAAAAGTACGCGCTGCACCTCCTGCCCGCCGGAATCCTCTCCGAAGGCGTCACTCCCATCATCGGCAACGGCGTCGTCGTCGACCTGGACGTGCTCTTCGAGGAACTCGAGGCGATCACGGCGCGCGGCGTCGACTGCTCGCGCCTGCGCATCTCCTCCAACGCGCACATCATCCCCCCGTACAACCGCCTCATGGACCAGGCGAACGAGCGTGCGCGCGGCAACAACCTGATCGGTACGACGGGCCGAGGCATCGGCCCCACCTACGCCGACAAGATGAACCGCATCGGTCTGCGCATCCAGGACCTCTTCCACCCCGAGGAGCTGCGCACCAAAGTCGAGGCTGCTCTGGCTCCAAAGAACACCATTTTCGAGGCCGTGGACCTCCAGGTGCTCGACCCCGCCGAGGTGGCCGACCACCTCCTGTCCTTCGCGGACCGCGTCAAGCCGATGCTGTGCGACGTGTCCCTCGNGTCCGGCGTGCCCCACAACTGTACGACTAAGCCCCTCGCGCACGCTCGCCGTGGGGGCGTGGATCAACCCACACAGGGGCGTGCGCCACAGCCCGCCCTCAGCGGTCGCTACCGGGCCCAGCGGTCGCTACCGGGCCCAGCGGTCGCTACCGGGCCCTCACCGGCCAAGCCAGAGCCGTTGCCGCAACCACCGCAACTCCGAGCAACGGGCGGAATGCGACGGTGCTCGCTCCTACAACGACAACGTCCCCACCCGGCAAAATCCCAGCCCACCACCTCGCGTAGGAGACCCGCCTGGGCGGCCCCGGCCTCGTCGAGTGCCCACATGTGGGACCATGGAAGCGTGATGACATCGACCCCTCCCACGCGCCCCCGCATCAACCGCGGGCGCCGCCCCGACACCCTGGCTACCCGGCACGTACCGACGAGCCTCGGCACCCTCACTGTTACCCTGCTGGCCGCGCTCACAATCACCGTGTGGTGGCTGCCCGGCTCGCGTTGGAGCGTCGGCCCCGTCGTCGCGGTCGCGTCCTTCCTCTTGGCTATCGGGTGGCCGACCTTGGCGCGCTTGCACATGCCGTGGCTCGCGCAAGGGGTTCTCGCCCTCGGTGGGACCCTCACCCCGATTGCCGTCGCCTATTGGAAGAACCTTGACATCGCGGTCCCGCTGACCGGCATCACGCTGGTCGCCCTGGTCGCCGCCATCATCCTCGACGCGCCCGCGCCGCGCGACCACTCGGTGGGTCGCACAAGCGAACACTGGGGATCCACCGCGCTCAGCGCCGCACTCGCCTCCTCTGTGACCGCGCTGCTCATCATTACCTCCGGCTCCATGTGGGTCTCACTCACCGTCCACGAGCGCTGGTCAGTCATCGTGCCCATGGCCGCGCTGGTGGCCATCGTCGCAGCCGCATCGGCTCGCAGTGGGCGTAGCGCCACAGCAGGCATCGTCTACGCCGCAATTTGTGGCCTCATCGCAGGCCTTGTCGCCGCGTCAATCGCGTGGTTCCTCGGGCAGACATCGGACCTGCTGCCCGTCGTCTTCCCCTTCATCGCGAAACGGTTCGGTGACTTTGCCGCATTTTTGACCCTGGGCGGCGTCACCGGCTTCGGCGTCGGCTTCGCCGTGTCGGTCGTCGACGCGCTCCTCGGCGAACGCGCCTCCTCCGCCCAGTTCGCCTCCGTCCTGGGCCGAGGCGCCGCGAAATTCCTTGTCGCCGCTCTGCCCGTCTACGCGATGATTCGCATCGGCGGTATCTGAGGGGCGCC
>NZ_LT635864.1:66887-124292 GCF_900128465.1 Actinomyces bouchesdurhonensis
GCGCCGAGGGCGAAAGCGCGCGCACGGCGCCGGAGCTTTCCGTAGGCTGTAACCAGTCAACTGGGACGGGTGTGCGCCGAGCTGCGGCGCTTGCCCCGAAGCAAGGAGAGACATGTTCGAACGCTTTACTGATCGCGCGCGCCGGGTCGTCGTGCTCGCGCAGGATGAGGCCCGCGGTCTTAAGCACAATTACATTGGCACGGAGCACCTGTTGCTCGGCCTGATCTCTGAGGGCGAGGGCGTTGCGGCGAAGGCTCTGGAGACGATGGGCATCAAGGGCGAGGCTGTGCGCGCCTCGGTCATTGAGATCATCGGTGAGGGTGAGAAGCCGGTCGAGGGCCACATTCCCTTCACGCCGCGTGCGAAGCGCGTTTTCGAGCTGAGTCTGCGTGAGGCCCTGCAGTTGGGCCACAACTACATTGGGACGGAGCATCTGCTGCTCGGCCTCCTGAAGGAGGGTGAGGGTGTGGCCGCCCAGGTGCTGACTAAGCAGGGCGCGGATCTGGCGCAGGTGCGTCAGACGGTCATCCAGATGCTCAGCGGCTACCAGCGGGGTGACGAGGAGGGCCGCGAGTCGGTTGGCGCGGGCGTGGGGGGCAGCGGTGGTCCTGAGCGCTCGAACTCCGCGATCCTCGAGCAGTTCGGTCGCAACCTGACGCAGGCTGCGCGCGAGAACAAGCTGGATCCTGTCATCGGTCGCCGCGTCGAGATGGAGCGCGTCATGCAGGTCCTGTCGCGCCGCACGAAGAATAATCCGGTTCTGATTGGTGAGCCGGGTGTTGGTAAGACTGCGGTCGTTGAGGGCCTTGCGCAGGCGATCGTGCACGGCGACGTGCCTGAGACTATTAAGGATAAGCAGATTTATAGCCTCGACATGGGGTCGTTGGTTGCGGGTTCGCGCTACCGTGGTGATTTCGAGGAGCGCTTGAAGAAGGTCCTGAAGGAGATTCGTACGCGCGGCGACATCATCCTGTTCATCGATGAGATTCACACGCTCGTGGGTGCGGGCGCGGCTGAGGGTTCGATCGACGCGGCACAGATGCTTAAGCCGATGCTGGCGCGCGGCGAGCTTCAGACGATCGGTGCGACGACGAATGATGAGTATCGCAAGCACATCGAGAAGGATGCGGCCCTTGAGCGTCGTTTCCAGCCGGTGAAGGTGGAGGAGCCCAGCGTCGAGGAGACGGTGGAGATACTTAAGGGCCTGCGTGACCGTTACGAGGCGCACCACCGCGTCATCATCACGGACGCCGCGATTCAAGCGGCTGCCGAGTTGGCGGACCGCTACATTTCGGATCGTTTCCTCCCTGATAAGGCCATTGATCTGGTTGACGAGGCCGGGGCGCGTCTGCGTATCCGTCGTATGACTGCGCCGCCGGAGCTGCGTGAGCTGGATGAGAAGATCGCCGAGGTGCGTCGCAATAAGGAGGCGGCGATTGACGATCAGGACTTTGAGAAGGCCGCGTCGCTGCGCGACGAGGAGTCGAGGCTGTCCGAGGAGCGCAAGGCGAAGGAGGAGGCGTGGAAGGGCGGCGAGTCTGACGAGATCGCTGAGGTCGGGGATCAGGAGATCGCTGAGGTTCTGGCCATGTCGACGGGGATTCCGGTCGTGCGCCTGACCCAGACGGAGACCGCGAAGCTGCTGAAGATGGAAGACGAGCTGCATAAGCGTGTCATTGGCCAGGACGAGGCCGTTAAGGCGCTCGCTCAGTCGATTCGTCGCACGCGCTCGGGTCTGAAGGATCCGAACCGTCCCGGCGGTTCGTTCATTTTCGCGGGTCCGACGGGTGTGGGTAAGACCGAGCTGGCGAAGGCCCTCGCTGAGTTCCTGTTCGGCGACGAGGATGCGCTTATTCAGCTGGACATGTCTGAGTTTTCGGAGAAGCACACGGCGTCGCGTCTCTTCGGTGCGCCTCCCGGCTACGTTGGTTACGACGAGGGTGGCCAGCTCACGGAGAAGGTGCGCCGCAAGCCGTTCTCGGTCGTCCTCTTCGACGAGGTCGAGAAGGCTCACCCGGACATCTTTAATTCCCTGCTCCAGATCCTGGAGGAGGGGCGCCTGACGGATTCGCAGGGCCGCAAGGTGGACTTTAAGAACACCGTCATCATCATGACGACGAACTTGGGTACGCGTGACATCAACAAGGGTGTCCTGACTGGCTTCCAGACGGCGGATAACTCGACGCACGATTACGGTCGTATGAAGTCGAAGGTTGCGGAGGAGTTGAAGCAGCATTTCCGTCCGGAGTTCCTTAACCGCGTGGATGACACGATCGTGTTCCCGCCGCTGACGAAACCTGAGATTGCCCGGATTGTTGATCTGATGATCGCGAAGCTGGCGAAGCGTATGGAGGCGCAGGATATGCGTTTGCAGTTGACGGATGAGGCTCGCGAGCTGCTGGCTGATGTGGGCTTTGATCCGGTTTTGGGTGCTCGTCCGTTGCGTCGCGCGATCCAGCGTGAAATCGAGGATGCGTTGTCTGAGCGTATTCTGTTTGGTGAGCTGCAACCTGGTCAGGTTGTCACGGTGGGGGTCACTGGCGAGGGGAAGGAGCGGACCTTCACCTTCAACGGAGAGTGATTTACTCGCCAATTGTCGAGGGATGACAAACCCTGGCTTAGCGGAGAGCGGCCCGTCTCACAAGGATGGGCCGCTCTCTAGTTGTCAAGTAATCGTACCTCTGATAGATTCTCATTAACTATGGGGATTGTGCGAAAGCGTGCAACACTATTCGCGAGGCTGTATTCATCGATTGAGAGAGGGGCTATGAAGGCGCGAGCACGGCGAAACCTGACCAGCGTGAGACGACGCCTGCCGGCGGGCGTCCTCATGCTGGTTGTTGTCGCGCTGTGTATCGCAGGCGTGATCTACAAAGGTGCTGAAATCACTCAGGTGAACGTCAATGATGGCGGAATTTGGGTCACAAACAAGTCCAAGCAGATGGTCGGACACCTCGACTATGAGGCCCGCATCCTCGATGGTGCGCTGCGCACCGAGGCCACCAACTTCGACGTCGGTCAGGCAGCCGAAACCGTCACCGTCTCTGATTTGACCTCACTTACTGTTGCGCCGGTCAATGTTACTCAGGTGGCCCTTGAGTCCCCTACGTCGCTGCCGTCCGGATCAGTCGTCATGCAGGGCGGAGATGTTCTCGGGGTCTTTAATGCGACAAATGGCACACTGTGGACGACCTCGGCCACCTCTCCGAATCCGACCAGCCTCTCCGAAGGTGCGGCAGTCGCCTCGAACATGGGAGACGGTGCGTTTGTCACCGGCATGGATGGGACGGTGTACGCCCTGTCTGCGTCCGGTACCTTAACAACTGTTAAGCGTCAGGGTGCCGTGGATCAAGCGAAGACCTCCATCATCGAGGGCATCCCCGCTGACGCCACGCTGTCCATGACGGTCGTCGGCGACCAGGTCGTCGCGCTTGACTCCACCACCAACACCCTTTTCCTGCCTGGCGGCAAGAAGCTTAACCTGAGCGCAGCAGGCGTCGAGGACGGCGGAGTCCTCCAGCAGGCGGGACCGAAGGCCGACTCTGTGCTCCTCGCCACGGCCTCGTCCCTCGTGACCATTCCCCTGAAGGGCGCCGCCCCCACGATCGTTCCCGCCGCCGAGGGCGCCCCCAGCGGCACACCGGCCGCACCCGTACGCCACGAAGGATGCTCCTACGGCGCATGGACCGGCTCGGGAGCATACGTGCGCTCATGCGACGACCCCGGCTCGAATAAGCAGATGATCATCGACACTCTCAGGAGTGCAAAAGAAATCGTCTTCCGCACCAACCGCAAAGCCATCGTCCTCAACGACGTCGCACAGGGCAGCGTGTGGCTGCCCGACTCGAACATGGTCCTCATGGACAACTGGGACGAGGTCGAAAAGCAGCTAGAGGAAAACGAGGAGGAAGACAAAGACAACCCCGAACTCACCAACGAGGTTGCCGACCCTGAAAAACGCGAGCAGAACACTCCGCCCGAGGCCGTGGACGACGAGTTCGGTATCCGCCCGGGCCGCTCCACGGTGCTACCCGTCCTCGACAACGACTCCGACCTTGACGGGGACGTGCTGACCGCATCCCCGACCTCCCAGCCTGCCTGGGGAACTGTGACCGTTGCTCGCGCGGGCCGCGCCCTCCAAATCGCGGACGTGGGTGCGCAGCAGACGGGATCGACGTCTTTCTCCTACGAGGCCTCCGACGGCAAGGACTCCGCCACCGCGCATGTACAGGTGACGATCCACCCATACGGTGAAAACGAGGCACCCGTGCAGCTGCGCGCGTCCTCCGTCAAGATCGGCGCGGGCGCCCAGATCCAGTATCAGGCACTGTCTGATTGGCGCGACCCAGACGGCGACCCGATCTATCTGAAAGACGCCCAGGCACCAGAGGGACTGAACACATCCTTCACGGAGGACGGTAGCCTGACGATCACCGAGGAGGGCGGCTCGGCTGGCCCCAAGACCGTGGTCCTGACCGTCGCCGACGACCAGGGCGGCGAGACGCGCGGCGAACTCATCGTCGATGTTCAGGAGGCGGGCAACCTGCCCCCTACCGCCAACGGGGACCTCTATCAGGCTCACCCCGGCGAGACCATTACCCTCGATCCGCTCAGGAACGATACCGACCCCAACGGCGATCCGTTGAGCTTGGCCGCCGTCTCCGGTGCCCCCTCGGGCGCATCCATCATGCCTGACCTGGACCGCGGCACCATCGACTTCATGGCGGCGTCACCGGGTTCCTATTCTTTCGCCTACACAGTGTCCGACGGCATCGCCACGACGCTGGGTATCGTGCGCGTCGAGGTCGCCGAGGCCGCCGCGCTGCCGCCCGTCGCTGAGAACGACACGGCTGTCTTGCCGCAGGGAGGGTCGGTGCTGGTCGCGCCTCTCTCTAACGACTACGACCCTTCCGGCGGTGTCCTGGCGATCACCTCAGTCGATTCTTCTGCCGTCCCCGGCCTAGAGGTGGCTCTCATCGACCGCCACCTGCTGCGCGTGACCGCGCCTTCCGGCCTGGATGCAACAGCGTCGTTCTCCTACACGATCTCTAACGGTCAGGGCAGCGCGAGCGCCACGGTGACCGTTATCCCCGGCGCTACCGACCGCTCTGACTTGCCGCCGGTCCTGAAGCCTGACAGGGGCAAGGTGCGCGTGGGTGACGTGGGCACGGTCTCTGTCCTGTCGAATGACCGTTCGCCTGCTGGCCTGAATCTGCAGGTCGAGTCGACCCTCGAATACGATCGCGATTCCGCTGTGGGCACGCCTTTCGTGACGGGGAACCAGGTGCGCCTCGAGGCCGGGGATACTCCCGGCACGATGGATGTGACGTATTCGGTCATCGACTCTGCGGGTAACCGTGCGTCCAGCACAGTGACGTTCGAGGTTTTGGCCGCTTCGGATACCAACCAGGCGCCCCGCCCGCGCGACATTACGGCGTGGGCGAGTGCCGGTCAGACCACGCGTATTCCGGTGACCCTGGACGGTATTGACCCGGACGGCGATTCGGTGAGCCTGCGCAGCGTGGATTCTTCACCGCAGAAGGGTTCGGCCACCGCGAAGGCAACGTGGATTGAGTACACGCCTAATGACAATGCGTCGGGCACTGACACCTTCACGTACACGGTTGAGGATCGTCAGGGGGCGCGCGCGTCGGCTCGCGTGCGCGTCGCTGTGACGCCGATTCCTGCGCTGAATCAGAATCCGGTGGCCGTGCCCGACACGGTTCTCACTCGCCCCGACCGTATGGTGACCGTCAATGTCCTTGCGAATGACCTCGATCCGGACGGCGACTCGCTGAGCCTGGATGATGGCGGCCTTCAGACGTCCACGCCTGGACTCGACCCGCAGGTCCGTTCCTCTTCGTCCATCCAGGTGCACACGCCCTCCCAGGCCGGCACCTACCTCGTGTCCTACACGGTCAGTGACGGGCGCGGCGGTTCCGCCCGCGGTACTTTGACGGTCTTCGTTCAGGATGACGCGCCGCTGAAGGCGCCGATTGCTCGCGACGACTTTGTCTCTTACGACGAGTTGCCCACCGACGGTTCAGCTGTGCGCGTGAACGTGCTGGAGAACGATGAGGACCCCGACGGCAGCATCGATGAGGTGAGCTTGACCACATCTGAGTCGGGTGTGAGCGTGTCCGGTTCTGACCTGCTCATCCCCGTAACCGATTCGACGCGACTGGTCGTCTACACGATCACCGACCGCGATGGACTGACTAATTCGGCGGTCGTGACGGTCCCCGGTCGCAACTCGACCGCGCCGTTCCTGAGTTCGGCGAACTTGCCGATCGAGATGGACGCGGGCACGTCGCGCACGATCAGCCTGTCGGACTACGTCGCCACCCGCGCGGGGCGCACCCCGCGCCTCGTCGAGGGGTCCTCCCCGGTGCCTCAGGATGGCCTCGACTCCGTCGTGGCTGACTCGGACACGCAGCTCACCCTGAACGCGAACGCTGACTTTGGTGGCAACTCCGCGTTCCTCATTCAGGTCGCGGACGGCGACAGCAGTGACGCCGGCGCGCTGAGCGCCTCCCTGTCGTTGCCCGTGCGCATCAAGGCGACCAAGAACCAGCCGCCGACCTTCACGCCGACCGCGATCCGCGTCGAGGCCGGGGGCGAGGCCGTGGTGCAGAACCTTGCGCTCGCGGTGCGTGACCCCGAGGGCGTGGATAGCTCCACGTTCACCTACACCATGGATTCCGCTCCGAACTCGATTCAGGCGTCCCTGTCGGGCACCACCCTGACCGTGTCGGCTGCTGAGGGAACCCCGAAAGGCTCGGCGGGGTCGATCGCGGTGAGCGTCACCGATGAGGACAACAACACGGTCAACGCGCAGATTCCCGTCGAGGTCGTCGTCTCCGACAAGCCCCTCATCCAGGTGCCCGCCTACACGCTGACCGCCAAGGTCGGCGATACGGTGAGCGTCGACGTGGCGTCCTCCGCGACTAACCCGTACCCGGAGTCGCCGATCACCCTGGAGAGCGCCGCGCTGTCCGCGGGCAGCGCGACTGTCGCCACGTCGGGCACGACCGTGTCGGTCACTCCGAGCGCGTCCGGCACGATCACCGTCGGCTTCAAGGTCAACGACAAGCTGGGCGACCCCTCGCGCGTCGTGCAGGGAACCATCACCGTCACGGTGACGGACAAGCCGGCCGCTCCGACTAACGTTCGGGCCGAGGCCCAAGGACCGAATGGCGCTCGCGTGACCTTCGACGCGCCGGAGTCCAACGGCTCCCCGATCACCGAGTACCGCGTCTACGACCAGACGGGACGCCAGGTCGCCACCTGCTCCACCAACGTCTGTAGCGTCGCGGGCCTGAGCGACGGCCAGACCTACTCCTTCACCGTCGAGGCGGTCAACAAGGAGGGCACGTCCGAGCGTTCGACGGCCTCGAACGCCATCACGATCTCCGGCGCGCCGGGACGCCCGGGTGCGCCTCTCCTCAAGGCCGGCGACGGAACCATCACGGCGACGTGGGCTCGGGCCAAGGACAACGGCTCCCCGGTCACCGGCTACACGGCGACTGCTTCTGTCGCCGGCGGATCGGATGTGACGTGTTCGACGAATGGTGACACCACGTGTACGCTCACGGGCCTGACGAACGGGAAGAACTACACGGTGACTGTCGTTGCACGCAACGCCAAGGGCGAATCCGCGCCCTCGGACGGTGCGTCGGCGACGCCTCAGGCCGCGCGCCGCGGACCCGATCAGCCGGTTATCACGAGCGCCAGCGCGGCCCAGCAGCGCGACGGTAACGCCGCTCTGGCGACCATCACCTGGTCCCTGGGTAGCTCTGGCACCGCTCGATGGGGCGAGACGATCGTCTCCGTTAATGGCGTCACAAAGAACGTCACGGGCGGAACCACCACCACCCAGATGACCGTTCCCTACGGCGTGGCCCTCACCGTGTACGTGACCGTCAGTAACGCGAACGGTGACACGGCGACCTCTCCTGGCTACGTCATTCCGGCGGTCGTCCACGAGGACCCCACTCCTGCCAAGACAACACCGCTGGCTCCCGACCCCCCGCACCTCGGACCGCCTTCGGACAACGCCCTGGGTAAGCTCAGGGTCTCGAATGCCCGCCTGAAGGAAGGAAACGGCTACACGGCCGCCGACCTGGAGCTCTTCTACGCGGACTCTGCGGCGGGGTGCACGGCCCCCGGCAACCCCCTTCGTCTCAACAACGGTGACCGCGGCGACTTTGACGTCGGTGACTTTCCGCCCGGCTCCACGATGACTTACTACTTCTGTCAGCGCGGTAAACGTGGCCCGAACGACTACGTCTGGAGTCCGGTCGTCTCGGCCTCCGGCACGGTCGGCAACGGCCAGCGCTCGGGCCCCGATGATGACGAAGACACCACGATCCCCGTGTTCAACGTGTCGGTCACCTCCTACATCAACAGCGCCACTGTCTCGTGGGACGTCCCCAGCGGCGTCACCATCGAGCAAACCAACGTGTGGATTAAGGAAATGGAAGGGGCGACCAAGCAGAAGCTCAGCGGCCCGATAACCTCGTGGGCGGTCTCGGGCCTGGCGCCGGTCAACCAGTACACGGCTGTCGTCGAAATGATCAGCAAAGGCGGGGCACACCGGACGGTCGAAAAAACCTTCAAGACCACCGAAGCCGCGGAGAATGTCGGCGCGACCTTCACCGGAAAAACCACGTGTTCGAACGGACAAGAATGCGGCTCGATGACACTGACAGCCAAACGAGCCTCCCAGTTCGGACCGGGGGTCACCCTCGTCTGCACGGTCAGCACCGGCCGCCCCGCCCAAAACACCGAATTCCGCTTCTCACGGGACACGCCGAGCATACCGGGTATCCTGACGGAGGCAATCACCGCCAAAGAGCTCAATGCGCGGGACGTCGTAAAGAGCTGCCGAGTCGAATAGAACAAATACACTTTCCACGATACGAGAAACAAGACGAACATAGGACAACTCATGACCCTCTCCATCGAAGACGCGACCCGGTTCGCCCAGGTCTTCAAGGGCCTCGTCGACGGCGTGTCCGTGGCGGTGCTCGACAAGCGCCAGGCGGTGCGCCTGGCCCTGACCACGATGTTCGCCGGCGGCCACCTCCTGCTCGAAGACGCTCCCGGTACCGGAAAGACGGCGCTGGCGCGCGCGATCAGCGCCGTTATCGACGGCACGCACTCGCGTATCCAGTTCACCCCCGACCTGCTGCCCTCCGACATCACCGGCGTCAACATGTTCAACCAGAAGACAGGCGAGTGGGTCTTCCACGCCGGCCCCGTCTTCGCGGAAATCGTCCTCGCCGACGAAATCAACCGCGCCTCGCCCAAGACGCAATCCGCGCTCCTGGAAGTCATGGAAGAAGCCCAGGTGACGGTCGACGGCGTGCGCCGCCCCGCCCCCCAGCCCTTCATGGTTATCGCGACCCAGAACCCCGTCGAGCAGGCCGGCACCTACCCGCTGCCCGAGGCACAACTCGACCGCTTCCTCATGAAGACCTCGATCGGCTACCCCTCGCGCGCCGCCATGATCGACGTCCTCGACGGCTCGGCAGCCCCCGACCGTTCGAAGAACCTGCGTCCCCTCGTCAGCGGTCAGGACATCGTCGCCTGGTCGGCCCTGGCCTCGGCGAACCACACGGACCGCGCGGTCCTCGACTACGTGGCCGCCCTCGCTGAAGCGACCCGCGACGACGAGTCTTCACTGCTGGGCGTGTCCACCCGTGGCGCCATCGGCATGGTGCGCTGCGCCCGCGTGTGGGCAGCCGCGCAGGGACGTAACTTCGTCCTGCCAGACGACATCAAGGCCCTCGCGGTGCCCGTGTGGTCCCACCGAATTATCGTCGACCCCGACGCAGCGTTCTCCGGCGCCACCTCCGAGGGCGTCATCCAGCGTGCGCTCACGTCGGTGCCCGCGCCGGCGGTGGGCGCCTAACGCTTAGAGTCACCACCGCAATGGACGGCACGCGCACGGATCACGCAACGATGGTCTCGCCTCGCAAGGCGCAGGCCTCACGCGTACACCCGCTGAAGGCGCTTGCGGGTGCGGTCACACCCACCGGGTGGGCGCTGACCGTCTTCATCGTGGTAGCCCTGATTCTCGCGGCGACCCTGGAGTGGGTCGAGGCACTGGCATGCGCTCTCGCGGGCGTTGTCGCCCTGGTTCTGGCGGCCACGCGCGTCGCTTGGAAGCCGCCGCACGTCGTCTCGATTCGCGTGCCTAATGAGCGCATCGTCGCCGGTCAGACAGCTGTCGGCGAGATCTCAGTGCGCAACGAGCGAGGTCGCACCGTGCGCGCTGGCATCATCGAGCTCCCGATCGGCTCAGGCACGGGCGAGTTCGTCGTGCCGCCGCTGGGCGCTCACGAGAAGTGGGATGAGATGTTCCTGATCTCCTCTCGTCACAGGGGACTCATCAACGTCGGTCCCGCACGCGCAGTGCGCTCCGACCCCCTTGGTTTGCTGCGCCGCGTGCGCTCCTGGGACGAACCCGTCGTCCTGCACGTCCACCCAGTCACCATACGCGTGCCTTTCGATGCGACGGGCTTCCAACTGGACGTTGAGGGCGTGTCCACCGGCAAACTATCCAGTTCCGACGTGTCGTTCCACGCGCTGCGCGACTACGAGCCGGGCGACGACCGGCGTGCCGTGCACTGGCAGTCCACGGCGCGCCTCGGCAAGCTCATCGTGCGCCAGTACGAGGAGACCCACCGCTCCCACCACGTCATCGTGCTGGACACCTCCCGCGACGCGTGGGACCACGATTCGTTCGAAACCGCTGTGTCGGTCACAGGCTCGTTGGGTCTGTCGAACCTGCGCGAATCGCGCCCGGTGTCGGTGACGACGACGGAGACGTGGCTGCCTTCGACGGTCGCTATGCGTCTCTTGGACGCCCTATCCGAAGTCTCGTCTAAGTCCTTCGGTGACCTTCCACTGCGCGTGCGCGAGGCCGTGGCCCAGCGCCCCGGAGTCTCCGCGCTCACTCTCATTGTCGGCCCCCAGACCTCGGACATGGAAGCCGCCCACCTGGCCCGACTGGCACCCATCGACGTGCCCGTGTCCATCATCCGTATCGGCGCGGATAAAGCGCGCGCCCGCCGAGACCTCGGACGAGGCATCCTCCTCGACTGTTCCACCCTGGATGACCTGCCGCGCATCATCGTCGCCGGGGGACTCGCATGAGCAAAAACACGAACACGAAACCCCGCGCCCAGCGCATCGACCCCCAGGACGAGGCCGTGGCGGCCCCGCCCGTCAAGGCCGATCCCCGCTCGCCGAACCACCCCACTCAGCCGCACGTTTCAAGCGGCGGCGGCCCACGTTCCGAGGAACACCCACCCAAGTCGCGCACCACGCGGTCACGCCTGCTGACAATCACGCAGCGCTTCGCGACGTTCCATACGCGCATGCCGATGTGGTCGCTGCTGGTCCTCGCGCTCCTTTTCGTCGGTCCCGTCGCCGCTTTCGAACCCGTCTTCGGCGGGGGAGTTGGCGCGATCGCCGCGGGCGCGGGCGTGGTCTGCGGCTTGACGATTGCCGCCGCGTCGACCAAGTGGCGCTGGGATTCCATCACGACTGTCCTGGTTGTCCTGGCAACCTACTTTTTATTGGGCAGCGCAGCGGCACTGCGCTCAGAGGCCCTCTTCGGGTTCCTGCCCACCGGCAAGACCCTCCAGGTCATGGTCCTGGGGTCCTTCCGCGCGTGGAAGGACCTGCTCACGTTGACCGCACCCGTGTCCGCGTACTCGGGTCCCGGCCTGGTCCCGTGGATGAGCGGCCTCGTCCTGTCCGTCCTGTCCGGTCTGATCACCGCGCGCGCCGGACGTGCTATGGCGGGTTCCATTCCACTGGTCGCGATGGGCGGCATCTCGGTGTTCTTCGGCCTGTCCGCAAAGCCGCTGCCCGTGTGGGCTGTCCTGATCTGGTGGGGTCTCCTTGCTGCCTGGTGGGCCGTCGCCGCCCAATACCAGCGCATCACGCTGGGACAGGACGTGCTGGTGGGCCGCTCCGGTGCGACCGGCGCGGAAAACACTCTCGGGCGCAGCTCCCGCTCCACCGTCTACGTGGGGACCCGCGTCCTCGGCGCGACCCTCATGCTGGCGATCTCGATAGGGGTGGCCCTGCCCGGCGCCTCTTACCTGGGTTCCTCGGGTACCCGCATCGTCGGTCGTGACCTCGTCGAGCCGCCCCTGGACATCCAGGCCTACCCCTCACCCATGGCCTCGTTCCGTCACTACACGACCGACCTGAAGGACGAGACGCTTCTGACCGTCTCTAACCTGCCTGAAAACCAGCGGGTGCGCATCGCTGCGATGGACGTTTACGACGGCACGACCTTCGGTATGTCCGAGAACCGTGGCGACGGGCACTCCGGTTATATCCCCGTCGAGACGACCATCCCTGGACGCGCTGAAGGGGATTCGACCGTCACCGTGTCGGCCATCGGCATGTCGGGCCCGTGGGTGCCCGTCCTGGGAACGCCCTCGCAGATTACGTTCGTCGGGGCGGACAGTGCTGGGCAGCAGGACGGCCTCTTCGTTGACACGTGGGGCAACGCGGCGCTGACCACTGGGCGCGCGGGAACGATGACCTACGACGTGCGCACCAGCTTCACGGATCCGGTGCGCGACGAGGACCTCGCCTCCCTGGCGGTCATGCCCAACACGTCCAAGGACACGAACGTGCCCGAAGGCATTGCCGCGAAGGCCACCGACCTGACGCAGAACGCGTCGACGTCGCTTGCGGCCGCCCGCGCAATCGAACACTACCTGTCAACCAACGGCTTCTACCTCAACGAGAACACCCAGTACTCGCGTCCGGGCGTTCGCACCGACCGACTCCAGCGCATGCTCTCCGGGGATGAGAACCTGATCGGTGACGACCAACAGTACACGGCCCTCATGGCCCTCATGCTCCACGAGCTGGGCATTAACGCGCGCGTCGTCATGGGCGCCTACCCGGAGGGCGGCTCCCAGGGGGGTGCCGCGTCCCTGCGAGGCTCCGACATTCGTGCCTGGGTGGAGGTCGAGTTCGCGGGCGGCATTTGGGCCGTCTTCGACCCGACGCCACCGCGTGACCATACGCCGCAGACGCAGGTCCCCAAGCCTCGGTCCGTCCCGCGTCCGCAGGTCCTTCAGCCGCCGGATCCCCCCGAGGCTCCCGCTGAGCTGCCGCCGACGACGCGCGATCAGAACGCTGATCCGGTCAAGCACCCCGACGGAGCTTTCCCCTGGGGTGTCGTCGCAGGCATTGCGGGCGGTATCCTCCTGATCCTGGTGCCTCCGTTGGCAATCCTGGCCTATAAGGCCGCGCGTCGGCGCCGTCGTCGCCGATCGGCTGCCTCCGGTGCTCTCATCGGCTCGTGGGACGAGGTCGTGGACTTGGCCGCTGATTCCGGCCTGGCCATCGAGGTGGGGCGTACGCGCCAGGAGACAGCCTGGTCGCTGGCGTCCCAGTGGGGCCTCGGCGAGCATCCGGGGGACCCGTTCGCCCTGGTGACGGGCGAGGTACGCCACGGCGAGGACGGTTCGATAGACTCTGTCGAGGTGGACGAGGCCTCGGCGGCGCGCGGCCACTACGTGATCGACGGGTGGAGCCGCTTCGGCGACGACGTGCCGGCTCCGGTGGTGATCGCCCGCTTTGCGGACGTCGCGGACTTCGCGTCCCATGGCGCTTCCCGTGACCGTGCGCGCGCGGCCTGGGTGCAGGTGGGGCAATTGCGTTCCCTGGTTGCCAGTCGCGTCGGCTTCTTGGTGCGCACGCGCCGCGCACTGTCCCTGCGCAGCGTGCGGATGCGTCGTAAGCTTCGCCTGAGCGCGTCAGTCGCGCGCACGATGAAGGAGGAGAGTCAGCAGTGAGCCCAGCTGTCGCGGGTATGCGAGGCCCTGAGATTCCGGGGTTCCGCTGGGTTCGCCCGCTCGGCCAGGGTGGCTTCGCGGACGTGTTCCTGTACCACCAGGAGCTGCCCAGCCGCGACGTGGCCATCAAGGTGGTGCGCGCGCAGGGCGACGAGCGGGGCACGCGTGAGTTGCATCGCGAAGCTGACGCGATGACGCTGCTCGCGGGGCACCCGTCGGTGGTGGAGCTTCACGGCGTCGGCACGACGTCTGACGGTCGCGCCTATCTGGTCATGGAGTACTGCCCGGTCGCTGACCTTCTCACTCAGGTGCGGGCCCGCCCGATGGCGCTGGACAGGGCGCTTGAGACGATGATTAAGATCAGCGGCGGCGTGGAGATGTTCCACCGCCTGGGCTACGTTCACCGCGACATTAAGCCGTCGAACATCATGCTGGATGCCTACGGCAAGCCGGTTCTCGCGGACTTCGGTGTCGCTTCGAAAGTGGGCAAGCTCGAGGTTGGTGCCTTCGATGGGTTTTCGGTCCTGTGGGCGCCCCCCGAACAGCAGGATGTCAATTCGCCTGCGTCCCCGTTGCAGGACGTGTGGGCGCTGGCCTCAACGACGTGGACGTTTATCACGGGTCGCAGCCCGTTTGAGGATCCGATTGGCGATAATTCAGCGGCGTCGATCGCGAATCGAGTCCAACGTGGGCGTATGCGCGGCCTGGGGCGCGCGGATGCTCCCGCTGAGCTGGAGCGCGTGCTGCGTGCCGCGATGGCGGTTGATCCGAGCGAGCGCACGCCCTCGGCAATGGAGTTCGGGCAGGGCCTGCAGCGCGTGCAAAAGGAGATGGGACTTCCTCGCACGGACATGGAGATCAAGGAGAGGCGCCCCAAGGCCACCGCGGCGCCCGTCGGCGCCGATCAGAAGACCCGGCTGCGCGGCGCTCCTGTCATTGATCCGGACAAGACGCGCCTGCGGCCACAGTCCTATTCCTTTGAGGGAGGGGCGGGCTCGGGTGGGGTCGAGGCCGTGGCTGATTCGTGGAAAATCGAGCGGGCCTCGGACGTGGATGAGGCTTCGGGTGGGCGCGTCGCCGAGGAATCGGCGGCGTCCAAGCGCAGTGTTAACCCTGTGGTCGCCGTGGGGCTGGCGCTACTGGCTGCCGTGATCGCCGCGGGCCTGGTCGTGGGGATGCTGCGCGGTGAGGGGTCTTTCACGCGCATCGCCCCCGACGAGGAAACGACAGCTGCGGCGAACAACCCGGAAGATGCGCTCGGAGCCGCCCCCCCGCCGGTGACGAACCTGACGGGTGAGTATTCCGGGGGTGAGGTGACGTGGACGTGGAGTGCCCCTGATGGGCCGGCGAAGTCTGACATCTCATACTCCTACGAGGTTGTTGGCGCGGTCGGTGAGTCGCGCGGCAGCGTCGATGTGACCACGGTGAGTGTCGAAGGAACGACCGGCGAGAACTGCGTGGAGGTGACGACAGTGTCGCGTTCCTCGGGGCGCATGTCGGACCCTGTGCGTCAGTGCCTGGACGTTCCCTGACCATCTGTGTGTCGCGCGCCGCCGAGGTTCGTGCCCCCGTGTGTTTTGAGATAGTCTGATAACGGCCCGTTGTCCGCGGGTGAGGTTGTTGGGAGAGTGGTGAGCGCCGTGGCGAAAAGTGACCGTGTATCGAAGCTGCTTCGTCGGGCGTTTCGTCGGCTCCCCGCGATCGGCGTCCTGATCGTCACAACGGCGCTCGTTGTCATTGCGATTGTGCACCGCGGCATCGAGGTGACAGAACTGGACGTGGACGATGGTGGCATCTGGGTCACGAAGGGGTCAGACCTGTCCCTGGGACACTTGAACTACGACGCCCTCACCTTTGACGGTTTCGTATCGACCCCGAGCGCGCAGGTCTCCCTGGGCCAGGACGGTCGCACGGTCACCATCGGTGACGACACGACGCACTCCGTGGCATCCGTTGACGTCGCGGCCATGAAACTCGGCGGCGCGACCACCCTGCCCGAGGGTTCCCAGGTGGTTCAAGGCGCAACGACGATCGCCGTCCTCGACGCCTCAGCCGGGTATCTGTGGGTGGGCGACGCCAACCACCCTGACTCCCTCAAGTACGAAGACACGGAGGCGATCGCCGACGGACTTGCCAGCGGAGTCGTGACCGTATCCACGACGGGAACGGTGTTCGCCTACGCTCCGCAGTACGCGACCCTGACGACAGTCAGCCGCGCCGGGGCCACATGGACCGCCTCGAAGAAGACGATCGACGGAATCTCCGCCGGGGATGACCTGACGATCACGGCCGTGGGCGACAAGCCCGTCATCTACGATGCGACGACGAACAGCGTCGTTATGCCCGCAGGTCGTTCGCGCGCTTTGAGCGGCGACGGGGTTGCACCCGGCGCGGTCCTGCAGATACCCGGACCCACAGCATCCTCCGTTCTCCTGGCGACCCCCGACTCCCTCGTGAGCGTGCCCCTGAACGGCTCTGCCCCCACGGTGACCCCCGCGCAAGAGGGTGCAAGTATCGCGGGAGTGGCCGCCCCACCGGCCTTCCATCAGGGCTGCGCGTTCGGCGCGTGGGGCGGTTCGGGCGCTGCAATCCGCATGTGCCAGAGCGGTACTCAACGTTACGCGGACGTGGAAAACCTCGCCGCCGCCCAGCACCCGGTCTTTCGAGTCAACCGCACCCGCATTGTCCTCAACGACGTCGAAACCGGCACCGTGTGGCTGCCGGAGCGGGACATGGTCATGATCGACAACTGGGATCAGGACAACCCGGACGACACCCAAGTCGACTCCGAGGACCCTAACCCTGACCTACTGGAGCAGATCAGCGACCCACAGCGCAACGAAAAGAACACGCCGCCCACCGCCGTTGACGACGAGTTTGGCGTGCGCCCCGGCAAATCCACGCTCCTGCCGGTCCTCCAAAACGACTCCGACCCCGACGGTGACGTGCTCACTGCAGAGGCGACCTCGCAGCCGTCGTTCGGCAACGTCGTCGTCACGCGCGGCGGACGTGCCCTCCAGATCACCGGCGTCGCCGACGACGCGCAGGGATCGGGTTCCTTCACGTATTCCGCATCCGACGGCTTGGCCTCGGCTACCGCGAATGTTTCTCTGCGCGTGCACCCGTGGAGCGAAAACGCGGGCCCCAAGCGCGTCCACGACGCCAACGTGAAACTGGGGTCGGGCGCGCAGATCGAATACAACGTGCTGGCCGACTGGATCGACCCGGACGGGGACCAAATCTTCCTCGAGCGAGCCGAAGGTTCGGAGGGCCTGTCGGTCCAGTTCTCCGAGGACGGAACGCTCTCGATCCGTGACCTCGGAGCGGGCGCCGGGCCTCGTCAAGTGAGCGTGTACGTCTCTGACGGGTGGATCACGACCGAAGGCGAACTGACCGTCCTCGTCCAAGAACCCGGAAACATCGCGCCTATCGCCAACGCCGACTTCTACGTTGCACGCGTCGGCGAACCCCTCATCGTAGCGCCTCTGGCGAACGACACGGACCCTAACGGCGATGTCCTAACGCTTACGAAGGTCTCAACTGCGCCGGCCTCAACGACCCTGGTTCCCGACCTGGAACTGGGAACCGTGACATTCACCGGCTCGCAGGTGGGTTCCTACGAGTTCACGTACACCGTTAGCGATGGGCCGCAGGCCGTCGTCGGTGTCGTCCGCATCGACGTCGTCTCGGGCGATGAGCATGCGGCACCCGTAGCCGAAGACGACATTGCGATCCTGCCGTCGGGCGGTTCCGCCCTGGTAGCCCCGCTGGCCAACGACACGGACCCGTCGGGCGGTGTCCTCGTCGTCCAATCCATTGACGTGAACGCGGGCTCGGGAATTGACGTCGCGCTCATCGACCGTCACCTCCTGCGCGTGACCGCCCCCGCGGGCATCGACGACGTCGTGCGTTTCACCTATACGGTGTCTAACGGTTCCGGGTCGGCCACGGCCTCGGTTGCCGTCATTCCGACGCGAGCGAAGGACGACCGCGCCCCGCTCGAACTGCAAAACGATTCGGCGAAAGTGCGTGTCGGGGACATCGCGTCCATCCAGGTCCTGGCCAACGACCGCTCCCCGTCGGGCCTACAGATGAGCGTCTCGTCCTCCCTGGCGGGCACGGTTGACTCCGAGTACGGGCACGCGTTCGTCACCGGTAACCTCGTGCGTTTCGAGGCGGGCCAGACGACGGGCCGCGTCGACGTGACCTACACGGTTTGCGACACGGCGGGCAACACGGCGAGCGCGACCGCGACTTTCAACGTGATCGGAGCCGAACAGGCGAACTCCGCGCCCCAGCCCAAGGCCCTGACGGCCTGGGCGGCCGCCGGTCAAACAATCCGCATCCCCGTCCCCCTCAATGGCATCGACCCCGACGGAGACTCGGTGACTTTGGTCGGCATCGACCAACCCCCGACGATGGGTACAGCGACGTTGGGCACCGAGTGGATTGAATACACGCCGGGCGAAGATGCGTCGGGAACAGACGTGTTCACCTACACGGTCGAGGACCGACTGGGCCGCCAAGCGAAGGCTCGCGTGCGCGTGGGGGTCGCACCGCCCTCGGATCTCAACCACGACCCCGTCGCCATCCCCGACGTGGTTAAGGCGCGGCCCGGACGCACCATCGAGGTCAATGTGCTGTCCAACGACGTTGACCCTGACGGCGACACCCTCAAGCTGCGTGAGGGCTCCCTTGAGTCCTCGAACTCGCAGGTGAGCGCCTCGGTCGTGTCTGCGACCTCCGTGTCGGTGACGACGCCCGCGGAAACCAACCCCTTCGTCGTCACCTATGTGGTTGAGGATGGGCGCGGCGGCAGTGCGACGGGCCAGCTGACGATCAACGTCGAAGCGGACGCGCCCCTCATGGCGCCGATCGCCCGCGACGACGTGGTTTCCCTGTCGGACGTGCCGCGTGACGGTGCGCCGGTGGAGGTCAGTGTGCTGTCCAACGATGAGGATCCCGACGGTGCGCTCGCTGACCTCACTATTTCAACGAGCGGCACAGGTGTGAGCGCGGACAACACCACCCACAAGGTGACGGTGACCCCGGATAAGGATCGGCGCCTCGTCGTCTATACGATCACCGACCAGGACGGCCTGTCCTCCTCGGCCGTCGTGTCGGTGCCCGGCGCGGAGCGTAAAGTGCCCGCCGTCAACCCTTCGCGCGTCCCCATCCGCGTGAAGGCGGGCGAATCGAAGACCCTGAACCTTGACGACTACGTGATGGTTAAGCGTGACGCGCGCGCCTATATTCGCGACACGTCAACGGTGCGCGGGGGCGCCGGACTGACGAACCTGACTGCGGACGAGACGTCGATATCCTTTACGGTCGACCCCACCTACGTGGGTAAGACCTTCATTAACGTTGAGGTTTTCGATGGGCGTGACGGCGACGATTCGGCGACCTCGGCGTCGCTGACGCTGCCGATTACCGTGGAGGCAACACAGAACCATCCTCCGACGATCACGCCGACGATCATTCGCGTCGCAGCGGGCGAGGACACCAGCGTGGACCTGCCCCTCATGGTCAAGGATCCTGACACCCCTGACACGTCTTCGTTCACTTACCGTATCTCCGACGTCCCCTCGGGCATCACGGTTCGAAACGTGACGGATACGCAGCTGTCCGTCAGCGCGGAACCAGGGACGAGGTCGGGGCCCGTCGGGTCGTTGACGCTTAGCGTGGACGACGGCTCGGGAAGCCCGGTTAGTGCGAAGGTGCCGATCGAGGTCGTGGCATCGACGCGCGCACTGATTCAGACTTCGCTCGCGCAGATTATTGCGGACGCCGGACGGACGGTGAACGTGGATCTGACGCAGTACACGACGAACCCGTTCCCGGATACGCCGATCACGATTCAGCGGGCAACCGTTGAGGTTGGCGAGGGGACCGTGGATCCGCAGGGCACGGTCCTGGCCGTGAGTCCGCGGGCGGGATTCCACGGCAATATGGTGATCGTGTATCGCGTCGTTGATAAGACGCTGGATTCCTCGCGGACGGTTGAGGGCCGCGTGTCGGTGACGGTGCGTGACCGTCCGGACGCGCCAGAAAACGTTCAGGTGACGCCCACCGGTGCGGGGCGTGCCAGCGTGTCCTTCACGCCCGGTGCTGATAACGGCGCGCGCATCACCAAGTACACGGTGACCGGCTCTCATGGCGGGTCCGCGGTGTGCGAACAGACGGTGTGCGAGGTCAGTGGTCTGACCAACGGCATCAAGCATTCCTTCACCGTTGTCGCGAGCAACGCCGTGGGGGACTCGGATCCGTCGGCTGCCTCCAGCGAGGTGCTCGTCGACGCTGCTCCCGCGCGCATGGCCGTCCCGACCCTGTCCGCCGGCGACGGCCAGGTCACCGTATCGTGGAGTGCTCCTTCCAATGAGGGGTCCCCGATCACTAAGTACGAGATTTCGCTCAATGGCGGCGACGGCTCAAGCCATCAGGCGTCGGCGGGCGGCGGCGCGACCTCAACAACCGTGTCCGGTCTGACGAACGGCACGAACTATTCGGTGTCGATCGTGGCTCGAAACAGCGCCGACAAGCAGGCCGAGTGGTCCGAGTTGGCGACGGTGACCCCGCACGGTAACCCTGACCCCGCCAGGGACATTACCCTCACGCACGTGGGGTCGGCCCACGACGGTTCGTCGGGCACCGTCGATATTTCATGGAAGGTGGACAGTAGCGGCGGCACCGGGTGGGGGACGACGACGATCACCGTGGATGGGCAGGAAAAGTCGCTCGATGGGGGTGTCACGTCCGCTCGATTCGACGACGTTACCCCGGGTGACCGCGTGAGCGTGACCATCAAGTTGACGAACGCGGAAGGTGACCACTCTTCGGTTTCTAAGGTGTTCTCGCTGTCGACTGTGCCGATGGCGATTGGCGCACCGACTCTGTCGGGGACGGGCCGGGCTGGCGAGCTGAGCGTGAGCGGCCTGCGCAAAGCCGCGGGTAACGGCTTCTCCAGCGATGAGTTGACCCTGCATTACGGGACNGCGGTGCCCGCGGTGGGGCAGCCGATCGCGCCTCCGACGCTGTCGGGTGTCACGATCGCGAGCGCCGGTGCCGGAGCGGTAACCATTAACCTCGGCACGATCGAGGCCTACCCGAACGTCACGTCGGTGACGGCGATCGTGAACGGACAGCAGTACGACATGATGGGGATGTCATCCAGGACGGTGACCGGCCTGCCTGAGGGCATCTGGGTCAGCGCAACGGTTGTCGTCAAGAACCCTCAAGGCGAGGCTTCAGTCACCTCCAACACCACGACGACCGGACTTAACGTGTCCGCGAAGTGGGTCGACACCTGCAACTCGGATGTCGCCAAGGAAGTGCCCGGGCAGGCGTGCCACACGTTCAACCTGGTTGCTCCCGGCTTCACGCCGGGTATGTCGGCGACGCACGTATGCAAGGTGAGTTCCGACGTCGATCCGGGGCGCCTGCGCGAGGTCACCGTCTCCGGACCCGAGGTTGCGTCGGGGATCCCGACGCTCAAAGGCTCCCAGGACGAGATGAACGGTCACGTCGTCATTCACAGTTGCGAACCGCGCTGAGAGCCGACGAAGCCTTGGAGGAAACAAACGATGAGAGGAGTGCCATGGCGGCAGTGAACGCTGACTTCGGTTCGACGGGCCGATCGCGCGCCTGGCGAGCCGTCTCCTCGGCGCGCCAGAGAGTAGGCACCCGCCTTCGGGCAATCCCTGGCATGCGCCACATGCTGGAGGCCTGCGCCGTCGTCACTCCCTTCGGGTGGCTGGTGGTCGCATCGGCGATCGCTGGCAGTGTGGGTGCTATGGCGGCGGGTTGGGCGGAGTCCTTCGCCCTGGCTATCGTCTGCGTTACTCTGCTGGTCATCGCTATCGTCCTGATCGCAGCGCCCTCCCCGTACCGCGTGTCGCTGCGCCTGCCGCAGGAGAGAGTGTCGGCGGGGCAGACGGCGCTCGCAGAGATCCGTGTCGTCAACGACACGGCGCGCCGCGGCGGCACCGAGGTCATTGAGCTGCCCATCGGCGCGGGCGTCGCGGAGTTCGTGGTCCCCGGCGTGTCTTCCCATCGCACGTGGGACGAGTTCTTCTCCGTTGTCACGCGCCGCCGTGGCGTCATCGAGATCGGGCCTGCGCGCACCGTGCGCTCGGACGGCCTGGGTTTGCTGCGCCGCGTGCGTTCCTGGGACAACCCGGTGACCCTGTACGTTCACCCGCGCACGGTCCGCGTGCCTTTCGACGCGACCGGCTTCCAGGTTGATGTCGAGGGCGTGGTGACCGCGAAGCTGTCCAGTTCCGACGTGTCGTTCCACGCGCTGCGCGACTATGAGCCGGGCGACGACCGGCGCGCCGTGCACTGGCAGTCCACGGCGCGCCTGGGCAAGCTCATCGTGCGCCAGTACGAAGAGACGCACCGCTCCCACCACCTGATCGTGCTCGACACGGCCCGCTCCTCATGGGACCGTGACTCCTTTGAGGACGGGATCTCGGTGGCCGCCTCCCTCGCCCTGTCAGGTATCGCAGCCTCACGTACGGTGTCGTTCGCGGCGGGTAAACGGTGGGTGCCCACGACCACAGCTGTTTCGATGCTCGACACCCTCGCATCCCTGTCTTTCAGTGGACGCTCCGACATCACGGCCCGCGTGCGCCGCGCCTTCGCCTCGTGTCCCTCGGCCTCGTATGTGAGCGTCATCGCGCCTTCCTCGGTCAGCGACGAGGAAGCCGCTCACCTCGCGCAGGTTACCCCCAGGGACGTGACCGTCCAGGTGCTGCGCATTAACCCGAAGCAGCGGGCGAGGCGCCGCAGCCTCGAGGGCGGCGTGCTCTTCGACTGCCCGTCGCTGCAAGAATTGGCGCACTTGGTGGGTGGTCTGCGATGACCGTCGACGCTGTGAGCCGGGCCAGGCCCCGCCTGCCCCTCCTGTCTTTCTTTGCGCTCGCCGTGCTCTTCACGGGCCCGGTCCTCACGCACGAGGCCGTGTTCGGCTCATACGCGGGCCTGATAGCAGCCGGAGCTGGCGTCGGCGTCGGCCTGGGGATTGCTGCGGCTTCGACCCGCTGGTCGTGGGACACTTTGTCCACGCTCGCGGTCGTCCTCGTCGTCTACTTCCTGGTGGGCGGCCCTATCGCGCTGCCGTCGACTGTGCGCTGGGGCGTTGTCCCCACGACGGACACCCTGCTGACGCTCGTGCGCGGCGCTGTGGACTCCTGGAAGGACCTACTGACCCTGACGCCGCCGGCCGCCTCCTACGTGGGTCCCGCTCTTGTCCCGTGGATAACCGGCCTGGTCTGCGCGCTCGCCGCCGGCCTCGTCTCTGTGCGATGGGGCCGCCCACTCCTCGGCGTCCTTCCCATCGCCCTCATGGGCGTCGTGGGCCTGGCGTTCGGCCCGTCCGGGCTGGTGCCGCCCGTGTGGCCGTTCATGGTGTGGGTCGCCGGCGCTTTCCTGTGGCTCGCGTGGGCGTCCTCCCACCAGCGCCTGTCCCTCGGGCTTGACGTGTCCGTTAATCGACGAGGCCGTGGCGGTGCCAGCGCTGCGACTGCTTCCACGCGCGGTCCCTCCCGTCAGGCCGTGTTCCGTTCGCGTCGTCTGCTGGCCTCGTCCCTGATGATCGCGCTCGCGGTCGGCGTGGCCCTGCCGGTGACCGCGACGTGGGGGCCGGTGGGCCGACGCATCGTGGCGCGTGAGCTGGTGGAACCGCCGTTCAACGTGCGACAGTACCCGTCTCCGCTGGCAGCTTTCCGTCACTACAAGAAGGATCTGGCTGAGCAGCCCGTCATGACGGTGCAGGGCCTGCCTGCACACACTCGCATTCGCCTGGCGGCCCTCGACGTCTATGACGGGACGACGTTCACGATGAGCGCCCCGAAGACCCAGGCCTCGTCAGTGACGATCGCGCAACCTGATGGGACCGCGCAGGTGGTGAACGTGCGCAACGGTTACGTGTCGGTGGGGTCCTCGATCCCGCGTGTCGGCACGCAGGCTGACGACTCCACTTTCACGACGACGATCGAGACATCGGGGATCGTGGGTCCGTGGGTGCCCGTGGCTGGCAACGTGCGTGAGCTGACGTTTAGCGGGGAGAACGCGAGCAGCCAGCAGGAAGGCCTGCGTTTTGACATGTGGGCTAACGCTGCGTTGACCACCGGCGTGCCCGCGCAGCCGCAAACGCTGACGGTCCGATCGGATGCGGTTGTGACCCCCACGGACTCCCAATTCGCTGGCGCCACGCCTGTTAAGTTCCACGCGGATACGGATGAACCCTACCCCACGGGTCTCGACGCTTTCATGGCGACGATCGTGGGCAGCACGTCAACGCCGATTGAAAAGGCGCGTGCGATCGAGCAGTATCTGCACAACGAAGGCTTCTACCTCACGGAAAACACCGACCAGTCGCGCCCAGGACACAATCTCAATCGCCTGTCGACGATGATTTCAGATAGCGGCGACCTGATCGGCGACGACGAGCAGTACGCGGCGCTCATGGCGCTCATGCTGCATCAGCTGGGGTGGAACGCGCGCGTCGTGATCGGCGCGTACCCGTCGGGCGAGCCGACAGACACGACGACCCTGCTGGGTACCGACATGCACGCGTGGGTGGAAATGGAGTTTTCGGACACGGGCTGGGCCGTTTTCGACCCGACCCCCGACAAGGACCGCACGCCAGAGTCGAAGTCGCACACGAAGAAGAACTCGCCGCGTCCCCAGGTCCTTCAGCCGCCGGAGCCTCCCGAGGAACCCGTCGAGCTGCCCCCGGTCAACCGTGACCAGGACGTGGCAGCGAAAGAGCCGCCGGGCGCGGGCATCCCGTGGCTGATGATTGGCGGTATTTCAGGGTCACTGTTCCTGCTCCTCCTCCCCTTCGTGTTCATCATGGCCCTCAAAGCCAGGCGCACCCGCGTGCGGCGCAAGGCTTCACCCGGCGTGGCCCTCGTGGGGTCGTGGGACGAGGTTGTCGACATGGCGATAGACGCGGGTGTGCGCGTGTGCGCCGATCAGACGCGTCAGGAGACGGCGTGGGCTTTAGCCTCGTTCTGGAAGCTACGTGAGGGCCAGGATGACGAGGCGCCGGAGGGTGAGCGCGTCGCGTCCCAGGCGTCGACATCTGCCCTCATTCCCGGCTGGACACTGTTCCGCGAGACAGTCCCGATGACCGTGGCGATCGCTCGTCGCGCCGACATCGCTGACTTCGCGGAGGCGACGGGCGGCCCGAAGGAAGCCGAGTCCGCATGGTCGGACGTGGATCAGCTGAAACGCTCCCTGGCGTCCTCCGCGAGCCTGTGGGTGCGCCTGCGCCGCCGTTTCTCCCTGCGTTCGCTGCTGCGCGCGTGGAGCCGCACGCCGGTCGCGCTGAAGAAACAGGGACGAGGCTTGGGTCCGGCCACCGATGACGGCGAGGACGTGGATGGTCCCTCGGAGCACACCCAAAGCGTGAGGAGGAAGTCATGACACCGGGAGGCATTGTAGGCCAGGGTCCTCACATTGAGGGTTTCCGCTGGATTCGCGCCCTCGGCTCGGGCGGCTTCGCGGACGTCCACCTGTATCATCAGCAGGTTCCCTCGCGCGACGTTGCGATTAAGATCGCGCGGTCGAACGTTGAGGGTGGCAACGATGCGGTCCGCTGCGAGGCGGACGCGATGGCTCGCGTGTCGAGCCACCCCGCCATCGTCGACCTCTACGGCGTGGGGTCGCTGCAAGACGGCCGCCAGTTCCTGATCATGGAGTACTGCCCGGTCGCCGACATCGCCGATCAGGTGCGGGCCCGACCCATGGATGTGGCTTCAGCCCTGGACATGATGATCCGCATTTCCGCGGGCGTGGAAATGCTGCACCGATCGGGATACGTGCACCGCGACATTAAATCCGGCAATATCATGCTGGACGCCTACAAGGCGCCGGTGCTCGCCGACTTCGGTGTGAGTGCGCGCATCGGTCAGGGTGGCGGCAGCGCCGATGGGTTCTCGGTCCTGTGGGCGCCGCCGGAACAACACGACGGCGCTGCGCCCGCGGAACCCTCACAGGACGTGTGGGCGTTGGCGTCGTGCCTGTGGACGCTGCTCGTGGGGCGCAGTCCTTTCGAGGACCCGATCGGGGATAATTCGACGGTTGCGGTCGCTATGCGCGTGCGTTCGGGGCGTGCGCGATCGGTGGCCCGCGCTGACGTGCCGGTCGAGTTGGACGAGGTGCTGCGCGCCGCGATGACGCTCGACCCTTCGCGCAGGACGCGCAGCGCTTTGGCTTTTGCGCAGTCGTTGCAGGGGATCCAGCGTCTTATCGGCCTGCCGGAAACGCCGATCGAGGTGCGCGATGCGTCCCGCGGTTGCGAACCCGGCCAGCCGAGCGCCTCCAGCGCGGGTGGGTTCCCCGTGCCGATTGCGTCCCAGGATGTGGGGACGAGGCCTCGGGCGACGTCTGCGGCGCAGGATGCGACGATCCGTTCGGGCGCGGGATTTGACTTTTCAGAGTCGGGCGTCGTGCCGGTGGCGGACTCGTGGCACCACCCGCGCAACGTGTCGACGGGACGCGCTGAGGCGGCCTCGTTTGAGGATGAGGAAGAGAGCGTCGGGCGCCGCGTGTCTTTTCCGGCGGTCGTGGCGCTCGTGCTTGTCGCCGCTGTCGTGATAGCTGGCCTGGTCGTGGCAATGCTGACCGGTGGCGGGCATTCGATCCGCATCGACCCCGCAGAATCGCCGACCGCGCGAGGGGAAGAGCCGAACGGGCTGACGGTTCCGCCGGCGGCTCCCAGCGGGCTGAGCGGTCGCCTGGAGGGCGGGTCAATCGTGTGGACGTGGAGTGCGCCCGACGATCCGAACTACGCGAGCGACCAGCTGATGTTCCAATACCGGCTTGAACGCCCGGGGGAATCACCGATGGGCGCGTCCACTCCCGTCGCTTCCGTGACGGCGCCGGCGCTACCCGGCGGCGACAACTGTCTGACAGTGCGTACGGTTGTGTCGGCCTCGGGCCTTCAATCGCAGTCAATTAGCGCCTGCGTCGCGGTCGAGTAGCGGCTGCGTCGTGCCCGGCGGTGCCTTTAACGACGCCGCTAGCGTTTGGTGCGGCCCGGCTGACGCAGCCACGACACGACGACCAGGCAACCGAGGAACGTCGCGCATCCCAGCGCGATAGCGACAACAGTGAGGTTTGTGCGTGTGCGAGCCGCTTCACCTGAGGCGCGCTGCGTGACCGGCAGAGTGGGAGGGGTGTCCTGGCCGCTGGTGCCGGTCATCGGGTTGACGGGTCCGTCAATGCGGGCGGTCGCGGACACGGTGATGGCTGCGTAGGGGTTAACCATGCCCCAGCCCACACCGTTGGATCTGGCGGCGGGACTTACGCGCCGCGCGGTGGCCTCGAGACGCCACTTCCACATGGCGGGACCCTCATCGGGGTGAGCAGAAGCGACGAGGGCGGCGGCTCCCGCAGCGTAGGCGCTCGCGAAAGACGAACTGCCGGTGGTCTCGTTGTTAGCTTCACCGGTCAGACAGTCGCCGCCGGCGAGCGCCGTGGTGAGCGACGAAATGGAGGGCGCGGCGACGTCGACGTGCACACCCGAGACTTGCCCACCGTCGGGCACGCCACCGGTCGCGCTGGTTACAGCGAGCGCGTCAGGGTGGGCGGCAGGGTAGCGTGGCACCGTGTCCGTTCCATACTGTTGGACGATTTGCGTCTGCGCGTTGCCCGCCGACGCGACCACGAGGGATCCCTGAGCGGTCGCCGATGCCACGGCCTCGTCGAGTCGAGAATCCTGCTCAATTTGTGATTGGGGGACGACGATGATCTGCGCCCCCTGGCTGGCGGCCCACGCGATTCCCTGCGCGGTTTTTCCAGCGTCAAGCCCGGTCTGACCGTTCTGAGGGTCCTCGTTGAACGTGTCGTACACGCGCACGGGGAGCAGGGCGACGCGCGGAGCAACCCCCTCGAGGGCGGATTGCTCGGGCAGGAGCCGGGAGGCGATAATGCCCGCCACCTGCGTGCCGTGCCCGTAGGTGTCGGTACGCCCATCCCCGCCGGAAGACACCAGGTCAAGGCCCGGCAGGACGATGGAACCGGATGGAAAGCGGGCGGAATCCTCGCCGCGGTCCGTGGAGGGACCCACGGGAACGAAGTGTTTGCTGGACGGGCTGATACCCGAATCGACGATGGCGACGGTGACGTTACCGCCCTTCGTGATGTTCNGCGCCGGTGGTGCGCGTCGCCTGGCACCTCATGACCTGCCCCCACCGGCAACCTCCCGGCGGGCGGCACGGTTCGATAGTTCGACGCCGGTCGGGATGAGTTCGAGCCACTGCTCGGGGACGGGCTGGATGAACTGAGCGTTCCATCCGAGGCGCTGGAGGGTATCGTTCTGGTCCTCGCCGAGGGAGTGACGCAGTCCCAGGTCTGAGACGAACGTGAGCGGCGGGTCGCTCTGACCGTTGCTGGAGCCCTGGGCGAGGGTACCGTAGCCGGATTTAACCAGCGCAGCTCCGGGCGAATACGAGGCAGGAACATTGGCCGTGGGGTCCAGGTTCCAGGAGGCGCGACGTGCGCCGTCCTGGGACATGACGGTCAGGGTAGCGTGGGCGGAACTGGCAGCCTGCTTGTTCGCGTTAGGGGTCCCTGCGGCCGACTGGCCGCGGTCCAGGCTCGCGCAGGGCACCTGATCGCGGACGCGGATTACCTTCGGGTTGTCGTCGTCGGATCCTGCGCCGGTGGAGTCCGAATCGAAGGGGTAGAGGCCTTCGAGCTGCGCCCATTCGCTGGGGAAAGGCGAGGGTTCGATGTCGGTTTGAGCGACTGTGAAGGACTGGGCGAAGGCCCCTGGCTGGAGGGCGAGCGCGCCCTCGATAGTGCCGTTGGGTGCTGCGGTCGTGCCCTCGTAAAGTGCGGCGGCCAGCGGCGACAGGGGGTAGGCGTGTCCGGAGGAGACCAGCACGTAGTAGGTCGTGGTTCCCGTGTCTTTGACGGCGACGATGCTTCCCTGACGCAGGGAACCGTTATTTTGGGGGTACGAGGCCATGGCCCCGCCGGGTTCGTCGACGCTCCAGGTGGTCAGGTCGGGGCCGTCGTCGAAGAGCGAGAGCCAATTGGGGTCGACGGCGATGGGGGAGGAGCCGATACGCAGCCGTGCGACGATGTCTCCTGCGCTGGAGGGGACCCGGAACTTGGAGGAGCCTGCAACGACGAAGGAGTCGTTGCTACCGGAGGGGGACACGTAGGCGCTGCGGGCGCTGTGCAGACCATTGCTGGACAGCAGGGACGAGTTACCGATCCACGTAAAGGTGTGTTCGGAGATTGCGCAGCTGGTCCAGTCGGCGCTCATCCGGCTGGCGGTGGAGGGGACGTCCTCGGGGGCATCAGGGATCCCGAGGGCCTGCCCCTGGCTGTATTTGGCGAGATCAGAGTCCGAGATTTTCATCGTGGCTGTTGAAGAGTCGCCCAGGAGCCGCGCGGATGTACGGTTAGCGATCGGATGCCACTGGCCGTCCTGTAGGTAGTAACGGGCGCCGGAGCTTGAGACGACGGCCAGGCCGGAGGATTGCGAGGAGTCGGCGCCGGGGTAGAGGAAACGCAAGCCGACGCTGACGAGGAGCATGAGCACTGCGAGGAACGCGCCGATGATGAAAGGACGCGTGGGTGCTTGGGGTTCAACTTCTTTGCCGTCGGGTGAACCCGCGACGAAGGAGGTGATGAGGCGGCGTCGGTTGTAACGTTGCGCTTCGAGAATGTCCTTGTTGGATGCCATCACATGCCCCAGATGTAGAGGGCGAACGGGGGGATGGCGATGATGACGACGGTACTGATCGTGTCAGCAGTGCGCGATAGCCAAGGGCGAACCTTCGGGGTCACGACATTCGTGGCGAGCACGAGGAGGCTGCCGACCAGGGACGTGACGAGCACGAGCAGGAGCGTCGCCGGCGAGAGCAGTGCGGCCGCGTAGGAGGCCCACGCGAGGATAGCCATCCCGGAGACGACACCGATGAGGACTTCGATACGCGAACGGATCGAGCGCGTGGAGAGCATGAGGGCCGCACCGATGAGAGAAGCGAGGATGATTCCCTCGGCTGACGAGGCCAGGATGGGAGTCAGGACGATCAGTCCGAGGCAGGTACCCAGACGGATGGAGACCGACAGAGACACGCCCATGGAAACGGACTTATCGATCTGGCGTGGGTCGATCTGGGCGGCCGCTGAAGGACCCGTGACGCGCACGGGAACCGACGCCATGGCGAACCACGGGATGGCAAGGCACACGAGGAGGAGGAGAGCGCTGATGAGCGCCGCGATGCGAGCAGCGTTCATGCCGAGCAGCCCACAGAAGAAGCCGAGGAACCCGAGGGTCATGCCGACGATCGCGGGGCACAGGCCGCTCGCGCGGAGTTTTCCGGGCAGGACAAGATGACACAGGGCTGCGACGGTTAGGGCGCCGCCAGCTGTAAGAGCCCCAGTCGCGGTCCAGGGGCCGGCGGGTAAGGCACCCGCGCAGGCGCAGGCGAGGAGGACGGGTGCCGATCCGGCCAAGAGAGCGACCGAGGCGTGCTCGAGTCGACGGGAGACGACCGCGGCGGTGCCGGTCAAGAGAAGCGCGCCGACGATTCCAACGATCGGGTAGACGATCAGGCGGATGCCGTCAAAGGAAGAGGCGGTACCCAGGACGGAGCTTTCGTGGGAGGATGCCGACAGCAGGAGGACGGCGGCCAGCCCGACGAAGAGCGCGGAAGCGTAGACGGAGAGCTGGAGGGAGTCCAGGGGTGTCCACGGATCGACAGACTTTTCCACGGCGCTTCCCACGGCCTCGACAAGGTCATCGAAACGCTGGTCGTCGCGTCCCTGCCCTGCGCGCTCAAGCGTGAGGGATGCGCCCGCGCGCACGCCCTGATCACGCAGACACAGGGACTGGTCGAGGAGCTGCCCGAAAGACGTAGATACAGTGAAGCCGGCGGACGCGCCATACACGTCCATGCGACCGAGGCTACGCAAAATGGTAGGAATCAACTCCGCCAATGGAGACAACTGAGGGACCGACAGGTCGACCGTTTGATCGTCAAAGGTGACTGTCAGTGGAGTGAGTGCAGCGGCGGTGTGCGTGCTCTGGGCCATCGTCTCCTCCGGGTTGGGATGGTCCTAGTCTGCCCGTTTGTGGGGTGCGGGGCAAACTGTCACGACTCTGCACAACGGTAGAAGTTTAATGAAATTGTCTGTCGATAGGCTGGACTTTGTTTCGTTTATGTGGTTAAACTGGCTGCGCAAGTAGGGCGCACCCACCGTGGATGCGCTTGTTTCCCGATGATCTGGGAGGAAAAATGACCGATCAGAAGGCTCTCGATGGCGCGCTGCTCAAGGGTGCGCAGACCATCGAGGAAGCTCAACAGCAAATCCAGTCTGAACTGTCGGGCCTGCAGTCCAAGCTGGCGGGCATCGGCTCGTCGTGGCAGGGCGAGGCAGCCAGCGCGTTCACGAGCGTCATGAGTAAGTGGGACACTGAAGCCCGTAAGGTGACCGATGCGCTGACAGAGCTGCACTCGGCGATGCGTTCGTCCGACACGAAGATGAAGGCGAACGAAGCAGAGCAGGCCGCCACGATGAACAAGTACGGAGCGCAGCTGCTCTGAGAGCAGAGAAAGGCATTTATCATGAGCGATATTGTTTACAGCTACGGAAATATCGAGCAGGCCGTCGCCGACATGGACAGCGGCGTCACGAATCTGAAGAACCGGCTTGAAGACATGGATTCTCAGCTCCGCCAGCTGCAGTCCTCCTGGGATGGACGGGCGAAGGAGGCCTACGAGACGTCCAAGGCCAAGTGGACCGACGGCATGAACGGCATCGTGGACATCCTTACCAACGTGTCCAATGCCGTGATGGAGGCACGCCAGTCCGCAGAGGCGACGGACTCTCGTAACGCCGCGTCCTTCAGCTGACACGCCACAGTCGCTGCGGGGAGGAGACCGGAGTTTTCCTCCCCGCAACAACTGTCTTCGGAGCCGCGCGCGTGGCGCGTGGTTCCAAGCTTTTACCTGGGTCTTGTTGAGTGCAAGTGAGGTTGCGCTATGGCTGTTGAATCGCCCCTGTACGAACGCGCGAAGGCGTTCTTGAGTTTGTCCGCTATGCCCCTGGCGTCCGAGGATCTGGCCGAAGATAATCGCGCCGGAAACGCCCACACCGATGTCGACACCGCAAAGGACACGTCGGAGTGTTTCACAGCTGATGAGAGCGTGGGACAGTCGCAGACCAAGAGTGGCGCCGACCGGTGGATGTCATACTTTATCAGTGACGTCAACCGACACTTGCAGCGAATCGAGTCGTCGAAGGCCCACCACCTCGCCGTTCGCGAGGAGATGCACACGCAGGTTGCGAATACTCAACAGCTGAACCCGGAGTTGCTGTCCGCCTGGGAAATTGAGACGTACAGCGGCAAGGAGAAGGTGACGATCCCTGATGCCTCAGTCTCCGCCCGAATGGGTGGCGCTGTCGAAGCCAGCGGTGACGCATACCTGGCGGCGCTGGAAGCCCAGCGCAACGAAGTGCGCGAGGCCAGGGCGCAAGAAATCCTGAACGCTGTCAACACTAAGGGCAAGCAGGAGGCACAGAGTTTCGCGTCGCAGAAGGACGACTACGTGCCTGACGCGTGGCAGTCTCACGGTGATGATGGTCAGCAGGGCGGCGCTGGCGGTGGCGGTAATGGTCGCCGCGGTGGCGGCGGCGCTGGCGGCGGCCTTGTTCCCACCGTGGGCGCGCATACGGTCGCGGGTTCAGGTTCGAATGGATGGGCCTATCCAACGGCCGGCGAACCCGGCAGCCCGTCGAATCCGATCACCGATCCCGCACAACTGTCTCACATCGACTTGACGACAACGCCGGTGAATCAGCGGATGACGCCTAATGGGCCAGTTGGTGGTCATATGCCTGCTGATGTGCTCAATGTGGATGATCCGGCGTGGCGTGCGGTGCCTCCTAGTGGTGGTGGTGCTCGGATTGCTGGTGGCGTGTTGATGGCTACTTCTGGGGTTGGTGCGGCTGGTGTTGCTGTGTCGCATGGTGGTGGTTTCTCGGGTATTGGTGGGCTTGCCACGGGTGTGGCTGGTTCTCCTTTGCGTTCTGTTGCTCCTGCTGGTGGTGTGTTGCGTCCTTCTGCTCTGTTAGGTGGCGGTGCGGTGGGTCGCGGCGCTGGCGTGGCGGGTATGCGTTCTGGTGTTGCTCCGGTTGGTTCGGGTGGCGCTGGTGGCCGTGGGGGTCTTGTGGGGTCGTCTGGTCTAAGTGAGGCTCGCTCTGGCGGTGGCGGTGCGGGTTCGCGTGGCGGTGTCGCTGGGCGTGGTGGTGCGGGTTCTGCGCGTGGTGCTGGTTCTGCGCGTGGTGCTGCTGGGGTTGTTGAGGCTCGTGGCGCGGGTTCGCGTGGTGGTGTCGCCGGGCGTGGTGCTGCTGGTTCTGCGCGTGGGACTACGGGTGGTCGTGATGGTGCTGGTTCTNAAAAGTCGCACGTAATTTAACGCGGTCATTTTTCGAGATAGGCCACAAACGTTGCAATTCCAACGACCACATTTCAATGTCTGAAATATGTGCACGGGAATTACGTGCGACATTACTGGGGAACCAGCCCGATTGGAAGCCGACGCGCGAAACCGCCGCCTGGGTCCACTGGTACAACACCCGCCGCCCCACCTCGCCCTGGGCGGCATCACGCCACAACAAGCAGAAAACCAACACACAACAACACGAAAGGAAGCGGCCTCAACAAGCCTCCACAAAACCCGGGACTTGACACGCCGGGTTCGCGTTCGACGCCCCGCCGGCTGCGCCGGGAGTCAGTCGTGTCAACGGGCCGCGGGACGACGCGTTCTGAATGTGTGCGTGGACGCTGTTACTTCTTGGCGCGTAGCGCCCAGATGAGGGCTGCGAGGCCTGCGAGGGCTAGGACGGTGATGGTGGCGCCCACGCCGATGATGAGGCCCCGCGGCGAAGAAGAGGCGGAGGCGGGAGAAGAATCGTCCGCGGCCTGCGTGGGCGTGGGCGTGAGGGTGAAGGGGTTGACGGGGAGCGTCAGGTCGGTGAACGGGCCGACGGTGCCGTAGCCGAAGTCGAAGAATGTTTGTTCGATGTCGCCTTCGAGGAGCGGGTCATCTGTGGTGGGGATGGTGGCCCCTTGACGCACCATCCACTGACACCAGCTGGAGTGGCCGACGGACAGTGGCTCATCGAGGATTTCCATGGTTGCGTCGGCGTTGCAGTGGGCGTTGTTGATCTGGAGGAAGCGGACGTCAAGCTGTTCGATGGTGGCGTCCTCGAAGGCGGAGGCGATCTGGTTGAGGTAGGTCATGGGGGCGCGTACCTGGGTGTGTCCGCCCTCGTCCACGGAGTAGAAAGCGTGAGCGGCGTCGCCCGTGTAGTAGGCATCAAGCTGGCAGGCGTCTCCAACTGTCTGGGCGTGGGTGAAAAAATCCGGGCTGGCGCCCGACAGGAACGTGTTGACCAGGCCCTGGCATTCCTCGTCCGTAATGACCTGGGAGCCGCCCCACCCGCCGTTGAAGGTGAGTTCCATGTTGAAGACGTCCTCCGCTGGGTCAGTGCGGACGTTCGAAATAGTCATGTCGATGAGCACCCAGATCGTGATGACGTGTCCGGGCAGGAGCGGCGTGTCGGGTGCTTGGGACACGCTCGCCGTCGGAGTGGGGACCGGCCTATTATTGGCCCACGCGGGGCCGCCCGCTCCCACCAGGGCGCACAGCGCAGCCGACGCGCACGCCACCCACCGGGCCATGCGGCCCCTCAACCGAGTGCTTGCACCCATGACCATTCCTTTCGCCGAGAACCCAACCACGCCCAGATCGGACCTAATAGTCCAAGTCGCTCGGAATGTTGGGCATGCCGGTCGTGTCCTGATCCCAGATCTGCTGCATCCTCTCGGAGCTGTAGATCGCTGAGACGCTCGACCCCTTCTCTTTCAGGTTCGACGCCGATGACGTATCGCCTTTCTCGAGTCGGTCAACAGCATCCCGTAATTCGGCGACAAACTTAGTGACGTTATTTGCCATTTGCGTCAGCGCAGTGATCTCCTGGTCCAGGTAAGTGGAGTAGCGGGCCTGGAAGGCCTGCGGCCCCTCCTCCACGCCCCACTTGCCAACCGTCTGCCCACTCCTGTTTGTCTTTAGTTTGTTGGCGGCCGTATTGAGCCTGGCCACGACGCTGTCCTCGCCCACGGTCAGCTTGGTGATCCACCCATTCCACCGCTGGTAGTCAGCCATCATTTCCGCAGGAACACTTTCAATACCCATGACAACTCCCTGATCGAAACGCGCCGTTGGAACGCATCTAGCCTACCAGATGGAAGGAGTGCACAACAGGAGGCTTAGTGGCGGGCCGGGGCGTGTGAGTGCTCCGCGCGCCAACTCGTGCAAGGCAACCGCCGCGGGCCACCGCAGACCACGGAACGTCGATCGCCGAAGTGACACCATCGCCACGCTCTGCGCTGCTAAAGCCAGCGTCAGGCAGAGACGGATTAACGCCTCTGGCGCAGATCAACAACGGAGATGAGGCGCTCGCCCAGCAGCAGCTGGCTGTTGATGGGTAGCTCGATGGGCCGCCCGGGAACAAGCGTGTGCGTGCGTCCGCCCGGGGTGCGTGCGCGCGTGCCGTTCGCCGAGTTGAGGTCCTCGATCGTAATTCCGGTCGCTGACGGCATGATCCGCACGTGCGTGCGCGACAGAGACCGCGTCTGGTCGTCGATCGCGATGGGGGTGTCGGCTGCGCTCAGTTGAGAGGGCGCGCGGCCAAGCACAATGGTCCTGTTAATCGGGATCGACTGGCCAGTGTCAAGCAGGAGTGCGGCCAGCGGCGCTGTCGCGGTGGGCGCAGCCGGGGTGAGTGAGGCCTTGGAGGGTGCGGGCGCAGTCATGTCTCCCGCCCCGCGTGCGTCGTACGGCGCGGACTGGGCCGGGGCAGGCAAGGGGACAGGACGCGTCGAGGGCGCCGTCGGTGCGCCAGGTGTCATCGGGGTACGAGGCGTGGGCGAGGTTGGTGCAGCCGGTTCGGCGCGGCGTGCGCTCTCCTGGGGTGCGGCGAAACGATTGGGCGCGGGAGCGGAGATGGCGATCGGGCGTCCCGGGGCCTGCGGGTTCGCGGGCACCGGCATGGAGAACGGCGACACGGGCGCGTGCGCTGCGCTCTCCAAGGGTGCGGCGGCACGTGGCTGATCGGCCCACGTATGCTCGCGAGTCAGGCCGGCCTGAGTCGACGGCGCTCCCGTCACGGACCCGAAGTTCGTGTAGCCGCCGACGGTGCGCGCACGCGCGTTCCCGTACGGACTCGAGGGAGCTGCGGCCTCGGCCATGGTGTCCTCCGGCGCAAAGGTCACGCACTGCAGCGAGCAGAGCTTCGCCATCCAGGACCCCTGGTAGCCGCCCACCAGCACGGACACGAAGGGAACCGGCACGATGATCGAGGTCAGCGCCGTCAGAGACACGTACCCGAAGGAACGCCCCAGAGAAGGACAGAGTTGGGAGGAATCAGCGCGCACCAACGCGCAGCGCGTGACGGACACTCCGATCGACCGCCCGGTGATGGCGATCATTATGGCCTCGACAGCCGCGAACTCAACCACCGTCGTCACGGTGACGGCAACGCTGCCGTGCGACAGCGTTGAAGCGACGAACGCGACCAATGCGGCCCCAAGAAGGTCAACGAGGAGCGCCATGGCGCGCTTGCCCGCAGACGCGGGAACGGGAACCAGGGCCGGTGAAGTGGGCGTCATAATACCTTCCGCCAAACTAAATCGAAGAGACCCGACCCGTAGGTCGCGGCCGGCAACAGCAAGGTCAGCGAGAAGCCTTGGACAATATCAATGATTCGGCCGACCAACGCCGAAGGTTCACGACCGGACCTGATGAGAGCGGTCAGTGGCACAATCAAAGCCAGCAGGCACAGAGACAGGGGGAGCACGACATACCGCGCGAGCGACAGCGTTTGGACCGCCGACTCTCCCGTCGAGCGCACGACGAACTGGTTCCATTCCGGCGCAAAAAATAGCGCCACCCAGACGACCAACGCGACGACGCGAGGCCCGTAATGGGTGAAGTGGTCGCGTTTAGCCCGCGAATTAGTCACCAACGCGAGGACCGCAAGGAGGCACAGCGCGAGCGTAGTGTAGCCGGCGTAGGGAACGGGGCCACCGACGGGAAGCTGATAGGCGGTGGCCGCGCCCGACACGAAGGCGATGATGGTGGCGCTCGACAGGATCGAGTGCGACCGGAAGTTAGCTTCCGCCAGTGTCTTATTGATGCGTGAGGGTGTGATACGCGACGGTGGGGGCAGAACTGTGAGGCGGATCGACGGCAAGCGCTTCATCACCAGCGGCAGGTCAAGGATCTGATGATCCGGGATCTGTAGTGCCAGGTGGGGCGACAACGAAACGAAGATGATCGACGCGGCAAAAATAAGGGGCGCAACCCTGATCGTGTTCAACATACTCAGGGAGGCCAGTGTCAGGGCCGCGGCGATCATCGCGAAACCCTGAACGGTGACGCGGGCACTCGCTGTCGATCGAGCGAACAGGACGAGTCCCGAGAGGAGCAGACACGACCAGGAAACGATGACGGGCAGCAGCGAAGCGGATCCGGGCAGCGGCGAGATCGCCACTCCGATGCTGATTCCGGACGCCGCGCAGCATCCAAAAAGAGCGAACCCGCGGGTGCAATGAGCCCGATCAGCAAGAGGCAACATCCAGATGAGCGCGCAGACAGAGCCGAGCGCCACACGGATCCATGTGCCCGTGATCCACGGGGGAAGCAGTTCGTTGCCCGTCGTGTACAGGGCGAGCGTTGGGGCAACGACACCGAGGAGTGTCAGAAGAGAGGACACGAATATAAAGGAGAGGGTCGCCATGGCGGGGCGGAAACGGCGGTTGCTGGTGGCCTGCCGGTCGTGCGCCAGGGCCTGAGCCGATTCCTGCGAGCCGACGATGGTCACGACGGAACCGGACGGAATGTCGCGACCGATGACGGCGCCGAGTTCGACGGGGCGTCCGCCGCCCAACGTGAGTCGCGCAGACAGCTTCGCCAGGTCGACCTCGATCAGAGCGAGCAGCCCCGCAATCGTCATGCCGACGGGGATGACGTAATCGTCCCGCCGGGAGCCGCCCACAATCGTGATCGATGCCTGAGCGTTTCCCACGCGCCCCTCCTCTCGTTGACTCTTAGGCCTGACCCACACACAGTATTGTGTCATCAGACGTGTGCTTGGCAAAAGTTCATCTCTGACGCACGTTAGGATAGCGGGGACGACTGAGAGCCGCGTGCAGCTACGAGGGAGGAACGATGGCTGACTCTGAGGATGTCTTAGAGGGCGTACCGGAGATGCCGGAGGGGAAAATCCCCATCCAGCCGCCGCCGAATCAGGCGGAGGCCGCAGGCATTGGTAACGTACTCGCCATGGTTATCCCCATGATGGGTTCCATGGGTGTCATGATCTTCATGGCGATCTCTCAGGCATCCGCAGGGGGCGGCCAGGGCCGTAACCCCATGATGCTAATGATGGCTGGCGGCATGGTCTTCGCGATGGTCGCCATGGTCGGTTTCAACGTGTACCGCCAGGTCTCCCAGCACCGCCAGAAAGTCAAGACGCTGCGCGGTGAATACTTGGCGTACCTGGCGGAGACCAGGCAGACGGTGCGTAACGTCGCGGATCGCCAGCGGGCATTCGTGAACTGGGCGCTTCCCGCGCCCGAGGCCTTGGTGGCGGTCGCGGAACAGGGCGAACGCGTGTGGGAGCGTGAGCCGGGTGTCGAGATGCTTAACGCGCGCGTGGGTGTGTCTGAACAGGGCCTTGCGATGGAACTGCTGCCCCCGGATTTGCCCCCAATGGCCAATCCTGACATCGTGTGTTTGTCGGCGATGACGCGCTTCATCGAGACGCACCGCAACCTGGACAGCGTCGCCTTCGGTGTTCCCTTGGAGGACTATTCGCATATCGAACTGGCGGGTCGCCACGACGACACGATTGGTATCGCGCGGCTCATCATGACGCACCTGGCGACCTTCGTGAGTCCCACGTACCTGCGCATCGCCGTGCTGTGCTCGCCGGATCGCCTTCCCGAGTGGGAATGGGTGAAGTGGCTCCCCCACGCCGGTTCGACCGTTGAATCAGATGCGGTTGGACCCGCCCGCATGGTCGTGACCGAGGCTGTTGATCTGCTGGATCTGCTCGGTTCCGATGTCGTTGATCGTCCAGCTTTTGCGCCGCGCGACGACCTTACCCCCTGGCCGCATGTCCTCCTCGTGTGTGACGGAGCCGAGTTGCCGGCCTCGACCCAGTTGGGTTCCCCAGAGGGTGCCGTTGGGGTGACGACCATTAATCTCCACGAAAAATGGGGTCCCTTGACCAGTCCCTCCACTGTGCGACTTCTCGTGCACCCTGCCGCTAAGGGTGAGACGCGGGGCGTGCTCGAAGTTAACCTTTTCAGTCACCAGGCCATCGTCGGCGAGTGGGAACGCGTCGGTCAAGCCCAAGCTGAGGCCATCGCGCGCCGTCTGACTCCCTTCGCATCCGACGAGGGAGCCAAGGAGAGCGAAACGCCGGTTGGGCGTTCCGACGTCAAGCGAACCGTTGATCTGCTGGAGCTGTTGCACCTGGGTGACATTCGAGACTTTGACCCCGAGCAGTCCTGGGTGCGACGCGTTGGTAGGAACCGCCTGCGCGTCCCCTTCGGTGTTACTCCCGAGGGCATCCCCGTCCTCCTTGACATTAAGGAAGCCGCGCAGCAGGGTATGGGTCCGCACGGCCTGCTCATCGGTGCGACCGGTTCCGGTAAGTCGGAGGTGTTGCGCACCCTTGTGCTCGCCCTCGCCCTCACGCACTCGCCCGAGCAGCTCAACTTCGTCCTCGTCGACTTCAAGGGCGGCGCGACCTTCGCCGGCATGTCGAACCTGCCGCATGTGTCTGCCATGATCTCCAACCTCGAGTCCGAACTGTCCCTCGTGGACCGCATGCAGGACGCCCTTAAGGGTGAAATGGTGCGCCGCCAGGAAGTCCTACGCGACGCAGGCAACTATGCGAACGTCACGGACTATGAGGCTGACCGTGTCGCTGGCAAGCACAGCTTCCCCCCAATGCCTGCCCTCTTCATCATCCTCGACGAGTTCTCGGAACTTCTCACCGCCAAGCCCGAGTTCGCGGACCTCTTTGTCGCAATCGGTCGTCTGGGCCGTTCGCTGTCGATTCACCTGTTGCTCGCTTCTCAGCGGCTTGAAACCTCGCGGATGAGAGGTCTCGAGTCGCACCTGTCGTATCGCGTGGGCCTGAAGACTTTCTCGGCCAGCGAGTCCCGTGAAGTTCTGGGCGTGCCCGACGCCTACGAACTTCCGTCCTTGCCTGGCTCCGGCTACCTCATGCCCGGAACCGACGAACTCATCCGGTTCCGAGCTTCGTACGTCGCAGCTCCACCGCCGCCGCGAACCGTTGCCTCCACCCAGATGTCCACGGCGGGCACGCCGGATCGCCAGATCAAAGTCCTGCCCTTCAGCCTCGCCCCCGTTCTGACCCGCGAAGAGCCGGGCGCCCCCCAGGCATCGACCGGCCAGGCTATGGTCCTGCCCGAGGACGCACAGTGGGCGGAGATGAGCGAGCTAGACATCGCGGTCGCCAAGATGGCTGGCAAGGGGATACCCGCCCACCAAGTGTGGCTGCCCCCGCTCGATGTTCCCGACACCTTCGATCAGCTCATGCCTGATCTGGCGCCGGTTGAGGGCCTCGGCTATGTGTCGAGGCAGTGGCGTGAGCGCGGCTCGCTCGTCTTCCCGATGGGTACCCGCGACCTCCCGCTCGAGCAGCGCCGCGATGTGCTGACCTTTGACCTGTCGGGCGCTGCCGGTAACTTCGCGGTCGTCGGCGGCCCGCTCACCGGTAAGTCGATGACGCTGCGTTCCCTCGTCATGTCTTTGTCGCTCATCTACACGCCGCAGGAAGTCCAGTTCTACATCATTGATCTGGGCGGCGGCACGTTCGCATCCTTCACGGATGCCCCACACGTCGCCGCTGTCGCCACACGTGACACCGACGAAATCCTGACTCGAATGATCGCTGAGATTCGAGGCATCATCGAGGATCGCGAGCGTTACTTCCGCGAACATAGGATCGACTCCATCGAAACCTATCGCCGCGGACGCGCTGAAGGGCGCTACGACGACGGCTACGGCGACGTGTTCCTCGTGGTCGACAACTGGGCGTCGTTGAAGGCCGACTTCGACGATCTCGACATGACGATCGGGACGATGCTCAGCCGAGCCTTGACCTTCGGTGTTCACCTCGTGGTGGCCACCTCGCGATGGAGTGACTTCCGTATGCAGGTGGCCGACATGCTTGGCTCCAAGCTTGAGCTCAAGATCGGTGACTTCCGTGACTCGGCACTTGACCGTAACGTCCAGAAGCAGATCCCCGGGGCTCGTCCCGGTCGCGGCGTCTCCATGTCGAAGCATCACGTGCTCGTTGGTCTGCCGCGCGCCGACGGCGATCCGGATCCGACGACAGTGACCGAGGGCGTGGCGGCTACGCTTCAGATGATTCGGGCGGCGTTGCCCGCGGGTCCCGGCCCGAAGCTGCGCCTGTTGCCCACAAAGATCACCGCGGCTCAGATCGCGCAGCTGCCTGGCGCGGACGCGCCCGTGCAGGGTCCCGCTCCCGCGCTCATGCTCGGTATCGAAGAGTCGCGTCTCGGTCCCTACCGCTTCGACCCGAATTCTGAACAACACCTTTATCTCTTCGGGGACTCCAAGTCTGGAAAGACTACGTTCCTGCGTTCCCTTGCGCGCGAAATCATGGCACGCAACACCCCGAATCAGGCGCGGATCATCTCTATCGACCTGCGTAGGGCCTCCCTCGGCGTCGTGCCCCCCGAGTATTCGCTCGACTACTTCACGCGCGTTGAAGATGTCGCCGCTTCGATGCGCGAGCTCGCTGATTTCTTCAAGATGCGTTTGCCAGGCGATGACGTGACCGCGGAGCAGCTCGCAACACGGTCGTGGTGGTCTGGTCCCGAGGTGTGGGTCCTTGTCGACGACTACGACCTGGTGGTGACTTCTGAAGGCAACCCGCTGATGCCGCTCCAGCCGCTGCTATCCCAGGCGGGTGATGTTGGTCTCCATCTGGTTCTCACGAGGCGCATGGGCGGCGTGTCCCGTGCCCTGTACGAGCGGGTCCTCCAGACGCTCATTGATCTGGGAACAACGGGCATTATGTTGTCTGGTAACCCTGACGAAGGTCAGGTAATTGGACGCATCAAGCCGGTCCGAGCTGTGCCGGGTCGAGCGATTGTCGTCTCGCGCGAGGAGGGCGTCTTCCGCGCCCAGTTGGCCTACTCAGACCCTGTCCGATAGCGCGTAACCATGCGCGGTGCGCGTGTAGAATAACCGAGTGAGGCGTTATCCCATGCGCTCAACGCAGCGAGAAAGAAAAAGGTAGATGGCTCTGGGTGAACATGCGGTGCGCCCCGCGCTTTTGTGGGGCGCGTCGACCGACATCGGTCCGGTCCGCGCAGAAAACGAGGACTCCTGGCTGGCAGTCCCGCCCGTGTTCGCGGTCGCCGATGGGATGGGAGGTCACCTCGGTGGGGCCCAGGCCTCGTCAAGGGCCGTCATCACGCTGCAGCAGTTCCTCAGTCCCGAACGCCTCGGGAATCGACCCGTGGATCTGGTTGATCTCTCGGTTGCCATTGACGCGGCAGCCTCCTCGGTAGCCTCTCTCGCGCCCGCCGACAATCCGATGAGCGCCCCCGGCACGACCCTGTCGGGTGTCATGGTCCTGCGTACCACGGAAGGACCCTACTGGCTCTCCTTCAACGTTGGTGATTCGCGCGCATACGTCGTGGGAGCCGGTGGCATTCGTCAACTCACTCACGACCACTCTGCCATACAGGAGGCTCGTGATCTCGCGGCCACGTCCGGGGCGCCCCGCGTCATCCCCCCGGCCAACGTTGTGACCAAGGCCCTGGGTGCCGGACAGCCCGGCAGTGTGAAGGCCGACTACACCATCATGCCGCTCGAAGAAGGCGATCGGGCGGTCATCTGTACAGACGGCGTGCATGGAGTCCTGCAGGATTCCCAGATTCACGCCATTGTTGCCGCTGGGGATGGGCCGCAGGGAAGCGCCGATGCGCTCGTGCGTGCATCCCTCGAGGCGGGGACTCGTGACAATAGCTCCGCTGTTGTAGTTTACGCAGGAACCGAATCACGAGTAACATTGACATCGAATGTCATGAATCGGATGATTCAACCAGTACGTCCGGCGTCGATCAAGACAGCGCGCCGGGTTCCTCGGAGAGAAGGCAGTAACTGATGCTTCAGATTGGACGCTTCCTGTGTCGCGGCCAAGGCGCGATGCTTGTCACTGGTCCGCTCGGTGCGGCGTTGGTTCCGCTGGATTTCGCGGACTCCGCCGCCGATGTCGTGTGGGGACGCGCTGACACGCAGGCCTGGCTCTCTCACGTGCAGGCAGAGCGGGGCGACGTCCTGCTGCTCGACTGCGCGGGCGAACAGCCCTACCTGACGGTGCTCGGCAATATTCAGCTGCGCATGCGCGCCGCAGGGCAGATCACCGAGCAGGTGTGGACCGACCCCATTTGGGCGTGGCCTTTTAACCCCGGCGAGTGGCAAACCTTCGAGGCGACCATCATCGAGGGCGACGAGGTCACGTGGATGGTTCCCGCCGCCGACCGCGTCGAGGCCGCTGAAATCCGTATCGGTCGCGCCCTGGACGAAGTCGAAGCCCTGGCTTCCATGCCCGTCGACACGATGGGCTTCCTCATCAACCCTGACATCCCCGACCACGAGCGCCGCGCCCGCCGCGAGGCCCGCGAGGAGCTGCCCGAGCCTGCTCCGCGTTCCACGTCAGTGGATCTCGCCGCCGTTGAGGCCCAGTTCCTTGCGGCCACCAGCAATGGACCCGTCTCGTTGCCTCCCTCTCCGCGCGCCTGTGCGCCCGCCGTTAAGCCCGCCCACGAGGCCTCGGATTCCTCCATTGACACGGCTGACAACGCAGATGAGCAGCAGGAGGAGGCGCCCGAGAAGGACGCCGAACAGACCTCAGGTGAGCTTTACGTCGTTTCTAACTCCGAGGAACCGCCGGTCGACACTGCCGAGTCCGCCGAGCGTGCGGGAGGCTANCTCCCGAGGCGATGAGTGCCGAGGGCCTGGCCGGCCTGGGCGCCGAGACGGACACCGAGGCCACGATTCTGCGTCTCGCCCCCGTCAACTCCGGCCCCGCTGCGCCCGTCGCCTTCCTGATCCACGGCGGCACCGTGCCCGTCGAAGTCTCGCGTGACGTCGTCATCGGTCGCGACCCCGACGCGCGCGCCCTGACCGGTCGCCCCGTGGCGACCGTGCTGCGCGTCCCCAGCCCGGCCACCGAAATCTCGCGTTCCCACTGCGCCGTCATGATGACGACGCCTGGCTCGTGGGCCCTCATGGACCTGGGTAGCGCCAACGGCACGGTCCTGCGCCACGCGGACGGCTCCTTCCAGGACGTCACCCCCATGGTGACGATCGCCCTGAACGACGGCGACCTCATCGACGTCGGCGAGGGGACCACCATCGAGTTCCGCGTGCGCTGAACGATTCTCACGCCGGACGTGGGGCGGGCCTTCGGGTCCGCCCCACGTCCGTCTGCCCGCCCCCGGTCGAGAAAACGCGGCGCCCGTCATCCGGTGTGACAGCGACGCCGATTGCCTGCCTAACCTCCTTGAAGCCCGTTTCCACGCGAGGAGACAATACCCGACAAGCAACCACGGCCTCGTCAATGTCAGGACAATCATTACGGGGTGTGTCTCGAAGTGACCTTAGTCCCTTGAAGCGTGTATCCTTGCCTGTGGTAGTGGCCCGCAGCCGGGCCAATCATCGCAAACAAGGAAGTTGAGGACCACGATGGTCAAGTATGTGTACGACTTCTCCGAGGGTGACAAGTCTATGAAGGACCTGCTCGGAGGCAAGGGAGCGAACCTCGCCGAGATGACGAAGCTCGGCCTGCCTGTTCCCCCTGGCTTCACGATCACCACCGAGGCGTGCCGCGCATACCTCAAGGAGTCGTCCGTCCCCGAGACGCTTGCCACCGAGGTCACCCGAGCCCTGCGAGGCGTCGAAGACAAAATGGGCCGCCACCTGGGCGACCCCACCAACCCGCTCCTCGTCTCCGTGCGAAGCGGAGCAAAGTTCTCCATGCCCGGCATGATGGAAACCGTCCTCAACATCGGCCTCAACGACGAATCCGTTCTCGGCCTCGCAGCCGTTAGCGGTAACGAGCGCTTCGCGTGGGACTCCTACCGACGCCTCATCCAAATGTTCGGCAAGACCGTCCTCGACATCGACGGCGACCTCTTCTCCGACGCCCTCGACGACCTCAAAGCCGAACGCGGCGTGAAGGGCGACACCGAGCTGACCGCCGAAGACCTGAAAGGCCTCGTCGACACCTTCAAGGGCATCGTCAAGGAACAGACCGGCGCGGACTTCCCGCAGGACCCCCGCACCCAAATGGACATGGGCATCGAAGCCGTCTTCCGCTCCTGGAACACCGAGCGCGCCCGCATCTACCGCCGCCGCGAACGCATCCCCCACAACCTGGGCACCGCCGTCAACATCTGCACCATGGTGTTCGGCAACATGGGTGAAAACTCCGGCACCGGCGTCTGCTTCACCCGTGACCCCTCCTCCGGCCACTCCGGCGTCTACGGTGACTACCTGGAGAACGCGCAGGGCGAGGACGTCGTCGCCGGCATCCGCAACACGCTGGCCCTGTCCGACCTCGAGCGCATCAACAAGCCCGTCTATGACGAACTGCGCGCCATCATGCGCAAGCTCGAAACCCACTACCGCGACATGTGCGACATCGAATTCACGATCGAGCGCGGCAAGCTGTGGATGCTCCAGACCCGTGTCGGCAAGCGCACCGCCGCCGCCGCGTTCCGCATTGCCACCCAGCTCCTCGGCGAAAAACTCATCACCCGCGACGAGGCCCTGGGTCGCGTCACCGGCGACCAGCTCACCCAGCTGATGTTCCCGCAGTTCGACGCCAAGGCCGACAAGGAGCTCATCGCCCGCGGCATGGCCGCCTCCCCGGGCGCCGCNCGGCGCGTCGCCTCGAAGCCCGGCCAGGCCCTGCCGCCACCCACCGGCACCGCACCCAGGTCCGCGTCTCGCAGCTTCCGCGTTTGTTCTTGTGACTGGGGGTGCTGCACCCGATCCGTAGGCAGTGCACCCGATCCGTAGGCATTGCACCCGATCCGTAGGCAATGCACCCGATCCGTAGGCAATGCACCCGTTCTGATCGGGTGCAGCGCGACGTAACGGGTGCAGCGCGACGTAACGGGTGCAGCCTGGCGGTGAGTCCGACCTCCCCGCTGATCGGAGTGGTTCCCCAACAATGTCGCACGTAATTTCCCTGTGGCTTGTTCAAATGTTGAATTTGTATCGTTGGAATTGCAACGTTTGTGGCCTATCTCGAAAAATGACCGAGTTAAATTACGTGCGAAATTTGGCTGGGGGCTTTCTTGATGACGCGTGTCGGCGCCGCAGCCAGGCCCTCCGGACCGTCGGGCGCGCTCCAATCGGTGGGTTCTTTCGTTTGAAATACCGGAGTGGTTCCCCAACAATGTCGCACGTAATTCCCCTGTGGCTTGTTCAAACATTGAATTTGCATTGTTGGAATTGCAACGTTTGTGGCCTATCTCGAAAAATGACCGGGTTAAATTACGTGCGAAATTTGGCTGGGGGCTTTCTTGATGACGCGTGTCGGCGCCGCAGCCAGGCCCTCCGGACCGTCGGGCGCTGCGTGCGCCTCGTCGTGGCTCGATGGAAGATGCATTTTGCCTGATCTGTCACCCTTTTATGGCATCGTGTCAGCAAGCGGCAATCCTGGGCCCTTAGTCCCTCGATGGGGGTAAGTCTCCGCGCTAAACACTGTCACAGCATGATCACAATTTAGGACAACCTAAGCAGACTACTTTCCACCTGTACGAGATGTGGCTACGCTGTTCGGTGGGAATTTCATCAACTCGGCGCCTGAGCGCCGACTCGTCAGGAGGCAAGCCGTGGCAGTGCTACGCGCCCACGCTGAACATGTCGTCCAGCGGTCTATTCGTCTTATCATCGCCCTGCTCATGGCAACTATTGTCGTGGCGGTTGTCGCCACACCCTCGCGGGCAGCCGAACAAACGTGGGGTGACGTGGCGACGACGATCAACGGAATCATCGACGAGGGGGTGAATGCGTACAACGGCGGCGACGCGAAGACCGGCAAGGACAAGATCAACGACGCCTACTACAAGCACTACGAGATCACCGGCATGGAGAAGCAGGTCATGGCCCGCATCTCCGGATCGCGTGTATCGACGGTGGAAATGGAGTTCTCGCTCCTGAAGAAAGCGATGGCGGACGGGGACAGCGCGGGCGTCACCAGTCATGCCACAACCTTGAAGCAGTACATCGTGGAAGACGCCGCTACCCTCGACGGCGTGTCGCCGTCCGATGCCGCCCAGGCCTCGTCTGACGACTACAGTCCCGGAGCGTGGGGTGAGGTCGCTCGAACGATTAACGGGATCATCGCGGACGGCGTCAACTCCTACAAGGGGGGTGACGCAAAGGCCGGCAAGGACAAGATCAACGACGCCTACTACAAGCACTACGAGATCACCGGCATGGAGAAGCAGGTCATGAGCCGCATTTCCGGCTCGCGTGTCTCGCAGGTCGAAATGGAGTTCTCCCTCCTGAAAAAGGCCATGACAGACAACGACTCGGCGGCTGTCGATGCGCATTACGCGACACTCACGAACTACATCCGTGAGGACGCCAACACCCTCGACGGCTACACCGGTAAGTCAGCGGCCAGCGGTTCGTCCCCGTGGATCGCACAGTTCCTGCCCTCTCTCCTCGTGATCCTGCGTGAGGGCATGGAAGCGATCCTGGTCGTTGCCGCCGTCCTGGCCTACCTGTCCAAAGCAGGTCACAAAAAGAAGGCCCCCATCGTGTGGGGCGGCGTGGCCCTGGCGCTCGCCATATCGGTTGGCCTGGCGTTCCTCTTCAGCTACGTGACCTCCCTGGCTGGAGCGAACCAGGAACTGTTGGAAGGCTTCGCCGCTCTCTTCGCGGTCGTTATGCTGATCTGGGTCTCGAACTGGATGATCAATAAGTCCTCCAACAAAGCGTGGGACAAGTACATTAAAGATCAGACGGATGCCTCTTTGACCAGCGGATCCCTCGTTGGCTTGGCCTTCATTTCGTTCCTCGCTGTCCTGCGCGAGGGCGCCGAGACGATCCTGTTCTACGTGCCGATCGTCGCTGCTGCTGGCGACAAGGTCCACTATGTGTGGATTGGCCTGGCCGTCGGCCTGGCCGCACTGGTCGTCATTTACTTGCTCATACAATTCGCGGCGGTGCGTATCCCGCTGCGCCCCTTCTTCACGGTGACCTCGATCCTGATGGCCTTCATGGCCGTCACCTTCACAGGCTCGGGCATCGGGGAACTCCAGGAAGCTGATGTTGTGTCCCTGACACCGATTTCTGGGTTCCCGACCATTGACCTCTTGGGGATCTATCCCCGAGTGGAGAACGTGGCCGCGCAGGCCGTCGTTCTCATCCTGATCGTCGGTCTCTACTTCTTCGGAAAAGCTCGCCTCGCCCGCGAGGCTGCCGCCCAAACGCGGGCCGAGGAATGACGCTCATTGAGCGACACCGACCTTTCACCCATTCAACACGCTAAGGAGATCAACGCATGAAGCGCTCCCTCTTCCGTGTCGGCGCGGCCCTGGCCACGCTGGCTCTCGCAGGCACCCTGGCTGCCTGCTCGAACAACTCTGCCCCCTCTCAAACGACCAAGACGGGCGCCACATCCACGGCCAGTTCCGACACCGGCGCCGACACCGGCGCGGCCGCCCCCGGTGAGGATGCTGGCTTCGAGGAGCAGCCCCTGGGCGACGATGTGCACGTCGGCCCCCTCGTCGTGGGTGGCGTCTACTTCCAGCCCGTTGACATGGAGCCCGAGGTCGGCACCCCGGCTGCGGAGTCGTCGATGCACGTTGAGGCGGATATTCACGCGGCACAGGATAATAATCTCGGCTTTGGTGCGGGCGACTTCGTGCCCGGTCTGACCGTGGATTACACGATCGCGGACAAGTCCGGTAACGTCGTTCAGCAGGGCACGCTCATGCCGATGAACGCCTCCGACGGCCCGCACTACGGCCTGAACCTGCCGAAGCTGGATGCCGGCACCTACGACGTGACCTTCACGATCAAGCCCCCCAGCGGCTGGCTGCTGCACACCGATAAGGCCACGGGCGTCGAGGGCCGCTTCTGGACTGAGCCGCTCGTCGCGGAGTTCCCGGACTGGCAGTGGGACCCCGCCGCCGTTTCCTGGTGATCGACGCGCGCGTTTGTCGGGGCCGAGGCGGTGGTTCGTGTATGGGACCGCTCGCCTCGGCCCTCGCCCCGTGAGGGGACTAGACTCGTCATCGGGGCCCAATGGCTTCGGTGAACCTTAATTGCGAGAGGAAAGCCAATGCTTCAACAGATGAGTGAAGCGACGTTGACGCTGCTGCTATCGATGCTTGTCGTCGGTGCCGTCATCCGCTTCATGCCGGCCGCGGGCCATGGCAGGCGCGGACGTCAGTCGCGCTCGTGGGCAGTCTGGTTAGGCGTCGGACTGGGCATGGTCTCCTCCCTGGTGCTGACGATTATTAACGTCGAGGCCCCCAAGGCCGTGGACCGTCAGGTCGTCGCCCTCATCACCTTGCCGCTTGCTGTTGTTCTCGGCATCGTCTTCCTGGCGCTGGTCGCGCTGCGGTCGCGTCGCATGCGGGTCCACCTGCCAGGGGACGCAGATGACGAGGCTCAGGCGGCCTCGTCGATGGAAACCCCCCTGTTCGGTGATTTCATCGTGCGCGTCGTGGGTGCGCTCGTCATCGCGTTGACGCTGTTCCGTTGCGTACCTGTGGCCATGAGCCAGGCGGTCATGATGACGTCGGGCGGCGTTGAAATCTATTCGACACCGATGGTGCTCGCGATCCTCGGCTACGCGCTGGCGTGGGTCCTCGTGTGTTTCTTGGCGTGGCTGTGCTACCGGATATGTTTGTGGAATAACCGACTGTGGCCCGCCGTCGTCATCGTGTTGTCGTTGCTGGTTAACTACGCCCTGCTGTTCGTGCGTATCATGAAGGCTAAGCACTGGATCAAGATTCCCAAGTCATCGTGGGATGTCATCGTCTGGTTCATCAACAACGAGGCTGTTTTTACGATCGTGGCTGCGTTGTCCCTGGGCGTCGTCGCAGTGCTGACCTGGCGCGCGTCCCGCTCGATCCCGACCGTGGGATCGAACCCGGCGGAGGGCCGCCTGGGACGAGCCCGCTCACGCCTATATAAGTCCATGGCTGGCACCGCTGCGATCGGCTACCTGTGCGGCGCGCTGCTCATCACCGTTGGTGTCGCATACGGCAGCCAGGAGGTCGAACTCTCAGCTCCCGAGTCGTACAGCGTCGTCGACGACCAGGTCAGCGTCAACCTGGCCGACATTTCCGACGGACACCTGCACCGCTACGAGTACACGACCTCCAGTGGTGTCAAGGTGCGTTTCATTGTCATCCAGAAGGCGGGGTCCGCTTTCGGGGTCGGTTTGGACGCATGCGAAATCTGCGGGCCAACCGGATACTACGAGAAGGACGGCAAGGTCATCTGCAAGCTGTGTGAAGTGGCGATGAACATCGCGACCATCGGATTTAAGGGTGGCTGCAACCCGATCCCCATTGAATACAAGGTCTCCAACGGCACGCTGACCGTTCCGATCTCGGTGCTCGAGGCCTCGGCCTCTGTCTTCGTGAAGTAGGGGGCTGACAGTGTTTCTTCGAATGATTCGCGGCGCCCTCACCCGGCGAGGGAACCGCCACCTGATGATCGCGCTGACGGTCGCGCTGGGAGCGTGCGTGGCCACGTCCATGCTCTCCGTCATGTTTAACGTGGGCGACAAGGTCAACCAGGAACTGAAATCGTACGGTGCCAACATCGTCGTGCGTCCTCAGGGCGCAGCCGTCCTCGATGACCTCTACAACACGGGCGAGGCCGCCGAGGCCCACTCGTACCTGCGCGAAGACGAGCTGGGCAACATTAAGACGATCTTTTGGACCTACAACATCTTGGACTTCGCGCCCCTGCTGAACGTGTCCGCCACGAACGCCAGCGGCGAGCACGTGCCCACCACGGGCACCTGGTTTAGTCACCACCTCGAACTGGCCACAGGCGAGAGCGTCGAAACAGGCCTGGACAGGCTCCGCGGATGGTGGGGGCTGGAGGGCGCGTGGCCTGCGGACGACGACGCGGATGGAGCGGTCGTCGGGTCGACCTACGCTAGCGCGCACGGGCTGGCCGTCGGCGACTCCTTCACGCTCACCCGCGAGGGGATCACGCGCGACTTCACGGTGCGTGGCATCATCACCAGCGGCGACGACGCTGACCGCGGCGTGTTTATTCAGCTGGCGCAGGCACAGGCACTCATCGGGCGTGAGGGGGCAGTCGGCAGCGTCGAGGTCTCAGCCCTGACCACGCCGGACAACGACTTGGCGCGCAAGGCTGCGAAGAACCCGAACTCGCTGACGGTGAAAGAAAAAGAAACCTGGTACTGCACGGCCTACGTCTCGTCGATCGCCTACCAGATCGAGGAAGTCATGACGGACTCTGTCGCTAGCCCTGTCCGCCAGGTCGCCCAGTCCGAAGGTACGATCCTCGAAAAGACTCAGCTCCTCATGGTCCTCGTCACCGTCCTGGCGCTCATCGCCTCCGCTCTGGCCATCGCGAACCTCGTGACTGCTGGCGTCATGGAACGCTCCAGCGAAATCGGACTCATGAAGGCCGTGGGTGCCAAAGATAAACAGATCATCGCGCTGTTCCTGACGGAGACGATCATCATCGGACTGGTCGGCGGCGTCGTCGGTTACGGCGGCGGCCTCGCGCTGGCCCAGGCAATCGGATACATGGTGTTCCACTCCTCGATCGCTTTCGCGCCCGTCGTCGTGGGCCTCGTCGCGGTCCTCGTCATCCTCGTCGTCCTGGGGGCCTCCATCCCAGCGATCCGTTACCTGCTGCGCCTCAACGCGGCTGAAGTCCTCCACGGAAGGTGATTCCCATGTCCAGACGAGCAATGTTCTGGCGGATGGTTATCTCCTCCATCCTGCGCCGCCGCTCCCGCGTCCTCATCGCGGTCCTCGCCGTCGCAATCGGCGCGACGACCCTTTCCGGTCTCGTGACGATCGCGGTGGACGTGCCCGCGCAGATGGCCCGCGAGATCCGCTCCTATGGCGCGAACCTCGTCGTTTCGCCTGCCGGGGATGGGGTCCTCACGGACGAGGCCGTGGCGACCGCAACCAGTTTGGTTCCCTCGGGCGCGCTGGTCGGTTCCGCGGCCTTCGACTACGAGACCGTCACCATCAATGACCAGCCGTATGTGGCCGGTGGAACAGACCTGGCGGCCGTGCGTTCCATGAACCCCTACTGGTACGTGGATGGGCAGTGGCCAGGTGAGTCCGGGCAGGTTCTCGTAGGAGAACAGATCGCCTCCACCATCGACGTCAAGACAGGCTCTACGATCACGATCAGCCAACTCGACGGATCAGCCTCCGCGAAGGCCGCCCAAGCGCAGGCCCAAGTCGGTGCCACGCCACAGGCATCGACGAGCCACGACGCTGCTACCCAGTCGGGCGCATCCACCTCCCCGGCCACCCAAGGCCCACAGTCCGGCGCCGGAACCCAAGGATCAGCCCAGGCCTCGGCCCTAGAACCCGACCCGCGTAGCGTCACCCTGACCGTCTCCGGCATCCTGAAGACAGGCGGCAACGAAGACGGCTACGTCTACATGTCCACCCAAGACATGGACGCGCTGACCGGGACCAGCGGCACCGTGTCGCTCGCCGAATACTCCATCGCCCTCGAAGGCAATGCGCTGAGCGCCGTCGCCGACGGCATGAACGCTGCGAACCCAGACATTCACGCCCAGACCGTGCGACGCCTCGCCCAATCCGACACGGGCGTCCTCACCATGCTGCGGTCCCTGCTCGTCGTCATCACCGTCATCGTCCTGGCCCTCACCATGATCGGCGTGTCCACCACGATGATCGCCGTCGTCACCGAGCGACGCAACGAAATCGGCCTGCGCAAAGCACTGGGCGCCACTGCACGCTCCATCACCACGGAATTCATGGGCGAAGGAATCATGCTCGGCCTCATCGGAGGCATCCTCGGTGCGGGAGCCGGCTACGGCCTCGCTGTCCTCATCTCCACCTCCGTGTTCCACCGGTCCATCTCGCTGCACCCGCTCATCCTCATCGGCACGATCGCCTGCTCGATCCTCATCGCCGTCCTCGCCTGCCTCCCGCCCGTGCGCCGCGCACTGGCCGTCGACCCCGCGCTCGTCCTGCGCGGAGAATGAGAACCACCATGACAACCCCCGACACCACCCCCGATTCGGCGCTCAACGAACACGAGCCAACCCAGGCCTCGCCTGCCACCACGGACTCCCTGCTCACCCTGGAGGGCGTCTCCAAAATCTACGGCGACCTGCACGCACTCGACAACGTCTCGCTCGAAATCCCGCGCGGCCAATGGGTCTCCATCGTCGGCCCATCCGGCTCCGGCAAGACCACCCTCATGAACATCGTCGGCGCCATGGACACCGCCACCAAGGGCACCGTCATGCTGGATGGACACGACATCTCCGACCTGACCGCCGACGAACTCACCGAAGTCCGCTGCCGCACCATCGGCCTGGTCTTCCAACAGTTCCACCTCATCGGCCACCTCACGGCCCTCGAAAACATCATGGTCGCCCAGTACTACCACTCGATGCCCGACGAAAAAGAAGCCCTCGAAGCCCTCGACCGTGTTGGCCTCGCAGATCGTGCCACCCACCTGCCCCGCCAACTCTCAGGCGGCGAACAACAGCGCGTGTGCGTGGCCCGCGCCCTCATCAACTACCCCAAGCTGGTCCTCGCCGACGAACCCACCGGAAACCTGGACGAAACCAACGAGGAAATCGTCCTCGACCTGTTCAACCAGCTCCACCGCGACGGCACGACCCTCATGGTCGTCACACACGACGCGCTCGTCGCCGAACAGGGCCAGCGCGAGATTCGGCTCGATCACGGTAAGGTCGTGAAAGAAACCTGGCACGACCACGACTTCGCGGCGCACGCCTCCGGGCCCGTCCTGCCCGGCCGTGACGGCGACGCGCGCAGCGGAAAGGACAAAGTACGATGACCGCTCGACCCGCCGACACCACCCGTTCGCGATGGATCGCCCCGGCCTCGTTCGCGGTCCTCGGCGCGCTCGGCGCAACCATCTTGGCCGCGTGCACGCCCTCCACCGGCCTCGACATGAGTAAGCCCATGAGCGACGGCACCTGGAGTGCGCAGTCCAACCCCGACGACCAAGGCTCCATCGGTACGATCACGATCACCGTAGAGGGTGGTCACATCACTGCGACCACCTACCAGACCACGCTTGCCGACGGCACTGACAAGGGTGCCGACTACGGCAAGAGCTCCTCGGGCGAGGTCTTCAACCAGGATTACTACAAGAAAGCGCAGGCCGCCGTCGCCTCCTACCAGGAGTACTCCGACAACCTGACCCAGGTCGGCGACCCCGCCAAGGTTGACGTCATCACCGGCGCGACTGTCGCCCACCAACAGTTCGTTCAGGCAGCCATCCGCGCCATCGCCGCCGCACAGGGCGTATCCCCCGACGGCGCCGACGACATCGACATCCCCGGCCTCAACGACTCCACGAAGGACGCCGACCTCGGGAACTCCGACGACTGATCCGAGCGGCGCGGGGACGCCTGTTAGCGCCCCCTCGGGGAACGAGGCCGTGGCCAGGTCCCGCCAGACCGCCGCCGTTACAGGCGACGAGGACGCCCCAGTTGGCGCCAATCGGGCGGATACAAACACGCGGGCCGCCCCCCAAGACGCGACGCATACACAGGCTGCGGGGACCGCACCCACCTGGCGTTCCTCGTTTCCCGCGATGGGCACCCGCGTGGACGTCATCGGGTGGGGCGGGNTGACGGAGTGCCGTGCCCCCGCCTCGACCTGGGGGGCGTCGCGAAGGGGTACACCGCTGACGCGTGCCGCGACCTGGCGGTCTCCATGGGGGCGCGCGGAGTTCTTGTGTCGGTGGGGACGTCGTCGGTGTCGGTGTTCGGGACCCGCGCCGACGGTTCCCCGTGGCGCGCAGGCGTGCGCGACCCGAACGGCGCGCCCACGGCCGTCTCTGGCGTCGTGGAACTTCCCGTGGGTGACATGGCGTCACTGTCGACGTCCGGGGACAACCTCGGGCCGATGGGTAGGGTGCGCGCGTGGGCTGCGCCCGATCCTGTGTCGGCTCCTCACGCGCGTGAAACATCGCGTGAAACAGGCGCGGCTGGCTGTGTGCATGGCGGTGCGCAGGACGGTGGGGACTGTGCCGGTCGTGATGCCAGCGGTGGCGTGTCAGGCGAGGGTTCCGTCGCGGGTGGCACTGGCTCTGATGGTGTGATCGCGCAGGCTCGCACTGCTGCCCGTACTCACCCCACTGTTATTGCTAGCGAGCCCGGCGCGCCCACCGGGGGAGGGCAGACCTCGTCCCTGCGTGAAACAACCCGTGAAACACCCGCGTGCGCGGCCGATGCTACCGTGTCCTCTCACGCCGATGGGGCGGCACCCTCCTCGCGCCTGCTGGACCACCACATCATCGACCCGCGCACGGGGTATCCCGCTCATGCAGGTGTGCGACAAGTCAGTGTCGTGGCCTCGTCGGGTGTGTTGGCTGAGGCCCTGTCAACGGCTCTGCTCGTTGATCCATCCATCGATGTTCCTGATGTCGTGGCTCGCTGGGCCCGCGTGACGGGTGCCCCGGCCTCGGCGAAGGTTGTGGGCCTGGTGCGTGCGGCGCGATGAACGAGCAGCTGATGCGTGGATGGGCCTGGGATGGGAAATGCTTGGTGCAAGGGTCAACCTGATCGGGAACATTCAACCCGATCAGAAGAGGTTGAACCTTACCAATTGGGTGTAACACCTCATCGGTAACAAGTGAATACCTGGGCAGGTGCTGTTGTCGGCCACCATTGTCAGGAGCTGGGGGGCATTTATCCACAGTCCTTTGTTCGTGTCGTGTGTTTTCCACAGGGGCAGCCGTTCTAGGTGAGGTGCTTTCGCCGTGCTGCAATCATCCACATATGAGTGACAATCAGCTGACCGTAATTCGTTCATCGTCGGGCTGTCGAATTCCTCGCGATATGCAAGATACATGCGTGTATCTACACATCATGAAGGGGTGCTACGTACGCGTCGACGATGCTCAATTCCTGAGTTCGCGATGGGCTGTCTGGGAAGCCGTGTCACGAGCACGATTGTTGGCTGTGCAGCATGCGGGGAGTGAAGATCGTGTCTTCATCGGAGCCAGTGCGCTCGTTGCTCGAGGTATTCCGTTGTGGGAAGCGAACCCCGATGTTTGCGTGTGGACTCCTTCGCGGCGTGGGCACAAATTGCTGCGCGCAGTCCAAGCGGAGGCTGTTCGGGTGCCTGCTGTCTCGGTCCGGTGGAGCGTCGTGCCACCCAATGCGCCGGAGCTTGAGCAAGTAGAGGGCATCACCGTCGAAGGAATCGTTGATGCTGGAGTGCGCATGGCTCTCTTCTCTGAACACTTAAGTGCCTTCGTGGCACTGTGTATGCTACTCAATCGACAGTCGCAATTTTCGGTGTTTACGCAGGACGTGGACCGGCAACGTTCGGATGGTCTGCGGGCCAATATGCTGGCAAGGCTCGAAGAACGCGCGACAGGCAAAGAAACTATCCCCTTCCGGAGAGCTAAACGCCTGATTGTTGCCGCTGACCCGGGCTGCGAGAACCCTGCTGAGGCCGCTCTTCTGTGGGTGGTGAAGTCGGTGAGTGCCTTCGAGGTCGTGACCCAGTTCGAGATCGTCGTCAACGGGAGGCGTTATTTTGCGGACATCGCTATTCCGGGACTCATGATCATCTTCGAGTTCGATGGGATTGGAAAGCTCGGAAAGAACGAAGCCGACTTTGCTCGGGCGAAGCGTGACTGGATCCAACGTGAAAATGATTTACGTGGCGCTGGCTGGACAATCTATCGATTCTCGTGGCCAGACTATGAGGATCTGACGCAACTGAGGTCCTTGGTAAGTGAGCTGTTGGGGCCTTTCCAATCCGTGATTCCATCCTCGGCTCAGGGCCTGTGGGCGAAACCCACGCCGGCATGTGATGGACCGGAGCGTCGGTTCCATATGGCTGCCAATCGTTGGGGAACCGCGCGAGAGGATTACACCCGTTAGGGAAGATTCAACCTGATCGGGAACATTCAACCCGATCAGAAGAGGTTGAACCTTACCGATCGGGTGTAACACCTCATCGGTAACAAGCGAATGCGTGGACGTAATCACGAACGGATGCCACTGCGGGGCGAAGCACCGAAACATGCGCCAGTGCATCAGGCCCCACAGATGTGGAGGGTGCCGGTGGGGCCAGGTTGCGGTGCAGGTGGGCGGTGGCAGGGCCTGGCCGGGCTTCGAGGCGACGCGCCGAGCGAAGCTCGCGGCGCGGACGGCT
>NZ_LT635864.1:125008-132918 GCF_900128465.1 Actinomyces bouchesdurhonensis
GCAGGAGGTGCCGCCACCTCGGGCGGTGAGGGGGACGCCGTGGGCTCGGGCGAGTTCGAATGCTGCGATCGCCTGTTCGGGCGTGCGGGGGAAGGCGACGGCCAGTGGCGGGATGCGCGTGAGGCCGGCGTCGGAGGAGTAGCGCGCTCGCGTGCCGACGGAGGCGTCGACGTCGATGAGTGCGCGCAGGTCAGACAGGAAGCTGTCGGTCATACGCTCAGTGTGTCATGGCTTCGGCGCGTGGGGTGGGACTTCCCGCTGTGCGGATGGTCGCGTGAGGTGGCGTAGAGGTGGAGGGGGTTAGGCTTGGGCGCGCGGGCGCCGGGGTGGTGGGGTGTCAGGCGGGTTCGGGATCGTCGTGGAACATCTTTGGGAAGGGTGTCACGGGGACCGGCATGCGCTCAATGGGTGGCAAATGCGGACTGACCGATTGAGAAGTGTTGGGGTATGTGCGCGGGGGAGTCTGGGCGCTCAGGCAGTAGGGTGAGAGTTCAAGGCGCGTCTCATCGGACGCCGGAACTCGTGGTTCGGGCGTCGAATATTCAACGACGTGCAGGAACTTTCTGCCCATTGATCCTCGCCTCGCTCGTGGGATGATGCCTGGCGTGCAGCCGTTTAACCAGGTGGAAGGTGATGGTGTACCTGGTTTGTGCGCGCCATATTCTATCGTACATGATTGCTTTCCTGCGTCGGAGGGGTTTGCGCATGGTTAGCGAGCATGTGTCAGGAGGGTGGGGATAGTGGGGTGGAAAGATTGGCGCTCCTGGTGTTGGGGCGGGGGTTGGATGGTCAGTGGAAGCGATGTACTTGCCAATCCTGTCCGTTCGGTAGGCAATGGTGTGGGGTGTGGGTGGTCGGCGACGAGCCTCTCTCTTCCTGATGCTTACGTGGTATCTATCGCAAACTCCCTGTGTCTTCTGCGTTTCTTTTGGAACGTATGAAACAATGGCCACGAGCGTCCCATACATGTGAAGGAAAGTGCGATGGCCCTGTTTGAGTTCGAGGATGGACACCTCGTTCCCGCTCAATTCGGATACCCGGTTGCGCATGATCTGGGTCCTGAGCTGGTTGACGCTATCTGCCAGCAGGTCCTCCAAATTGTCTCGCGACCCCTGTTTCCGGTGACTTGGCGTGACATGACAGGTCAGGTTGACGAGGAGACCCCGCGCCTGACGGCCCTTGATGTGACAGGGCAGATTGTCTCCGTCGAAATCCTGAAACTCCTTGACTCCGAGACTCTTATCACGTCGCTGTCGCGCCTCGCCGTAGTCGCTTCACTCTCGTGGTCTGACCTGGCTGCTGAGTACCCGTCGGGTCCCGAAGGCTTCCGTGCGGGCTGGGCGCAGTTCCGGGACTCAATGCCCCCTGCCGTCGGCCCCGGCCCGCGCCTTATTATGGTCGCGGGCGAGATCGACCCCTCGGTGCGCCCCGCCCTGTCGATCTTGGCTACCTCTGGTGTTGAGGTTCATCTCATGAACCTGCGTCAGATGTCCAACGGTCGCCTGTTCCTCGATGTGAACGCCGTCGGCCCGCGCCTGTATGGTCACGCACCGCAGCTCCTAGGGTCCGCGGCACCAGCCCCCGAGATCGGTGCATCCATCGATGCTGATACCGTCACCGAGACGGAGGACACCGACCAGGCATTCGCGAATCCCGAGGGAGACGCGGAAGGTGCGGACACCCCGACGACGCGTCCGACCCCGAAGGTCGCCCCTCACTTGCGCGATGTATTCAGCTATTCGGTGGATGAAGAACCGCCACCGCCGTGGAAACCTGCTGAACAGGAAGGCGCTCTGGAGGATGCCAGCGACAAGGCCGCGGACGTGGCTGACGGCAACGACGACGGCGTCGCGGACGAGCGCGACGCAGATCAGCACACCGACGAGGCTGACGATCGTTTCGCACCGGAGGGTGATACGAACGAGGGTGACCTGCGCGACGAAGCTAACGCTGAGGTACCTGGCCTAGGTGATCACGAGGGCGACGAAGGTAATGACGACGTTGAGGCGGAACTCGGCGCACCCGCGCAAGTCGACCAGGGCGATGACGCACCCGACCAGGTCGATCAGGCAGAGGCAGGTCACGCCGACGAGGGCGAGGTTGGTGACGCGGTCGACCTGGGCCAGGATCACCCCGAAGCCGATCAGGATGATGCTTGCGTCCACGAAGCGGACGGCGTGGATGACCATGACGACCGCGGAGACGGTAGTCTGGATGACCGTGACCAGTGGGACGAACACGACCACCCGCAGGAAGACGCCGTGTTCGCCCCCGAGCAGACAGACAACAACGAGGAGTTCCAGGACGTGACCCAGGAAGAGACGCCCCGATGGGAGCGCCCCGCCCACCTTGGCAGCCGCGCATCGCGCCGCGCCCAGGCCGGGACAGCCGAACTCAACGACGCCGGAGCGACCGACGCTGCCACGGCCTCGTTCGTGGATCACGCGGAAGAATCGCCTGAGGTCGTCGCTGCCCGTGGCGAGGGTGTGCCCGTCCTCGGGCGCGACGAGGCCGGGCTTCGCACCCTGGCGCAGATCCTTGGCGAGGACACGCCCCTCGTGGCGCGCGGCGAGCTGGGGCTACCGGATGACTTGGTGTTGGCGGCGGGCGGAACCATCTCCGGTGCCGGCCTGACCTACCCGTCCCTGGACACGTTGCTGACCGCCCGCGGCCTGGGCCACATCGACGCGTGGACTCTCGTGCGTATTGGCGACCGCCTGGGTCCGACCCTCGCTGAAGCCCTCGACGAGGTCAACCGCGAGATCGTGCGCGAGTATGCGCACGCGCCCCGCGAGCGCCGCGCCGCGCGCCACTGACGTTTCGCGAATCCTAGCCGACGAAGGCCTCGAGCCAGCCGGCAATCGTCGCGTACACTCGTTCGCGCACGGGTGCGTCGGAGAGAAGCAGGTCGTGCTTGCCGGGGAATCGGGCGATCGTGACCAGGTCGGACAGGTCGAGGCTGCGTTGGGCGATAACGACCGGGTTCAGGACCGTGTCGGAGGTGAAGACCCGCTCGTTCCATTCGTCGCCGAAATAGGCCGACGTGGACACCATGGACAGGACTGGGCACTCCAGGTGTACGTCCTTCTCGACCGTTTCGTGTCCCGCCATGATGGCTTCGAGCCAGGAGGCGGGCACCGGGTAGGATTCGGGGCGCTTCCACTCGCGTGCGATGGGCCAGCCCGCGACGGACGGGTCGTCGGGGGATAAGCCCTCGGGAATTGGAAGCTTCGAGGTGGCGCGCCCAGTGAGCGAACGCCCGTAGTGGCCTGCCCCGCCGGAGGGCACCTCCCACATGGGGTTGCGCGACGCGATGCGCCCGATGACGGGGGCCATTGCTCCGCGCCAGGCGGCCATCGACTGCATTTCCAGCCACGCTGAGTTCAGGATCAGGCCGGCCAGGACGCCTGGGTGGCGGTGTGCCCACAGGGTCGCGATGAGTCCTCCCGTTGAGTGCCCCATGAGAATTAGGGGCTCGTCGTCGCGCTCTTCACGGATGATCTCGATGGCCTCGCCGATCTCCTCGTCGTACACGGACAGGTCGTCCGTGTAGCCGATCGTCTGGTGGGGGCGCAGGGATCGCCCGTACTTGCGCATGTCGAGCGCGTAGAACGCGGCCCCCGCCTGGCGCAGTCGATCCGCCATCTCGGTCTGGAAGAAGTAGTCGTTGCGTCCGTGCAGGTACAGGATGGTGAGGCNCGAAGCGCGCCTCGATGCCCAGGCGTCCCAGCGTGTTCTTCAGCAGGGTGACGCTGCCGCCGTACAGGGAGGGGGAGGCGACCACGTTGTTGCCGGCGACGGCCAGCGCGAGGATCGACAGGGCGGTGGCTGACTGGCCGGAGGAGACGAGGAGGCCACCGACGCCGCCTTCGAGGGCGGCGATGCGCGAGGCGACAGCGTCAGTCGTGGGGTTGGTCAGGCGCGTGTAGATGGGGCCTAGTTCTTGCAGGGCGAAGCGGCTCGCTGCCTGGGTGGTGTCCTCGAAGGCGTAGGAGGAGGTTTGGTAGATGGGCAGGGCGGTCGCGCCGGTGGCGGGGTCGACGTCGTATCCGGCGTGAATCTGCTTGGTTTCGAAGGACCAGTCGTTGGCACTCATGTGGCGGCTCCTAAAAGTTGGGGTGGGGGTGTCGTCCTTGGATCCCCGGGCGGGCCGCTCATTGGTTGATATGAGAATGCGTCGAGGCGCGTCCCGCTCACGGGGGACTGCGCGGCAGTCGCTTGTGCTGACGCGCAGTCAGCGGCACATTCGACGGTTCATGGTGTCCATTGTTCGTCATGGGCCGGGTCGTGGCGAAGTGGTCCCGGATGGCGGACGTGTGTAACGGGTTGGGGGTCTTTCTGGGAGCAACGATGAAAAGTGTGAGAGGAAATACATATATAGGCAATCTGAGCTTAGGTTTTTCGGTAATTAGCTAATTTTAATGTTGCCAATGATGCATATGTTGCGATTGATGCATGTGTGCAAGATGAGGGATGTGGTGTGTTTGTTGCCAAGTGTGGCGAAAGTGGATAGTCTCTTGTTCAGAACGCCCCCACTGGCACCCGCACACGCAGACGAGATGAGACGATGATGAGACGACGCGGAACCATTCGCATGGCCCTGACGGTCTTTGCCGCCAGCGCCCTGCTGGTCCTGCCCAACATGGCGCAAGCTGTTCCCTCCGAGGAAGAAATCGCGGCCGCGCAGGCAGCCGAAGAAGCAGCGCAGATGAGCGTGGCCGAAATCGAAGTCAAACTGGCAGAAGTCAACGCCACAGCCGCCACCGCGACACAGAACGCGCAGATCGCCGGTGAAAACCTCAATGAAGCGCAGATCGCGCTTGCTGAAGCGACCGCGACCGCCAACCAAGCCGAAGCCGACGCCACCGCCGCCGAGAGCGCATTCGCCGAAGGAAAACAACAGATCGCCTCGGTCGCCCAGGCCGCCTACCGAAGCGGCGGCGGATCGCTCGACGCGATCGCCCCCTACCTCAACTCCGACGGTCTACGTAGCGTCGAAAGCAAGAAAGCCAGCATTAACTCCTTCTCCTCCTCGGCTGAAACGAAGATGCAGACCGTCTCAGCTCTCGAACAGGTCGCCCAGGTCACCCGCCAGGCCGCCACAACAGCGCTCGCCAACCAGCAGGCCGCGACCAACGAGGTCCAAGCGCGCACCGACGCGGCCAACCAGGCAGCCACGGCCGCGCAGAACCAAGCCGCCATCGTCGCAGCCCAGCGCACCTCCTACATCCAAGAACTAGCCAACAAACAAAACACCACCGTCGAACTCATTAACGAACGCGAAGCCGCCCTCGAAGCCGAGCGCCAAGAAGCCGCGCGCGTCGCAGCCGAACAGGCAGCCGCAGCAGCGGAAGCCCAACGCCAGGCCGATGCCGCAGCCGCCGCCCAACGCCAAGCCGATGCAGCTGCCGCGACCCAGGCCTCGTCCTCCTCAGACGATGAAGACGACGACGATACACCCTCGTACTCCTACGATGAACCCTCCTACGAGGAACCCAGCTACTCCGACGAGGAGCCTTCCTACTCCTACGGCGGAGCATCCACCGCCATCGCAACCGCGCAGAGCTACCTGGGCGTGCCCTACGTGTGGGGTGGCGAATCCTACGGCGGCGTTGACTGCTCCGGCCTGACAATGCTCGCCTGGGAAAGCGCAGGCGTGTACCTGCCACACCTCTCGCGCGCCCAATACGGCTACGGAACGCACGTGCCGATCGGCTCCATGGACGTCGGCGACCTGATCTTCTGGTCCTCCAACGGCGCCCAGTCCGGCATCTACCACGTCGCCATCTACCTGGGCGGCGGCCAGATGATCGAAGCCCCCACCTTCGGCGTGCCCGTGCGCATCACCGGCGTGTACAGCTGGGGATCCATCATGCCCTACGCCGTCAGGCTCTGACGTTCCTCAGGCGTGAGGGGGCCGCGTACGCGGCCCCCTCACGTCTACCTCTCATCCATGTCTCTCCCGCTTGGAACTTCCTCGACGCGTCACCGCCCCAGCCTCGGATAGCATGAAGGCATGGACAAATCAGCCCACGAGAGTGACCCTCACAACTCCGCAGCCGCGCCAGCAGTCGAGGAGGTGTCCGTCCCGCTCGACACCTCCACCAAGCGCGCCTTCCGCGTGTTCCTCGGACTCGTCGTGATCGTCATCTACGGGCTGTTCTGGCGATTTGGCCTGCGCGGCTCATGGGGTCAGTGGTCGATGCGCGCCCAGATGGCGGCCGCCGTCATCCCTGCCTTCTTCACCCTCCTGTGGGTCCCCGTGGTCTGGGCCTCGCTTCGGTGGATGCTCCGTGACTTCATCAGAGCACAGAAAGCCCCCCAGGCAGCGAAACACGCCAAAAAGCCGCAGCCCTTCTCTGCCGCCTTCTCCTTCCTCCTCACTGCCGGCATTCTCGCGTTCGTCGCCACCCGTGCATGGGGAGGCTACGGCCTCGCCGTCCAGGACTGGTGGGACGGGCCGACCCGGCACGAGAACGTGAGCTGCCAGAACATTCGCGAAGAGGGGGACGAGACCTTCCTGAAGCGAACAAACAAGACCTTCGTCATTTTCGACCTGGTGGGCGCCGACGGCTACTCGCGCCACTTCGAGCTGAAGCTCTCCGACCTCGAAAAGGAGATGGAACGCGAGGACAGCCCCTACACCACCATCATGACCCTGTGCGAGGCGCAGGCCCCCAGCTTCGGCGTCTCCGTCTACGAGCGCACGGGCACCATCGCCGAGGCCTGGAAGGCACAGTAGAACCTGCGCCGATCCGAACCGCATAGTTGCGCTCACATGGCTAGCATGGGTGCATGGACACGTCGGTCAATGAAGGTGGCGAACAGGTTTCCCAGGGCCTCAATGAGGACGCGTCGCAGCTGACGCTTACCGGCGCTCAGAAGCGCGCAGCGTGGGTGCTCGTCGGACTCATGGCGACCGTGGCGTATGCGGGCCTGTGGTATTTCTTCTTCTACGATTACTGGGGTGAGCGCGCNCCGACGGCGTGGGTCAGACCGTGGCCGCGCGGGCCGCGTCGAAGCCGAGCTGCAGGTCGGCGAGGATGTCCTTGATGTTTTCCAGGCCGATCGACAGGCGCACGGTGCCGGGGGCCACGCCGGCCTTGGCCAGCTCCTCCTCGGTGAGCTGCGAGTGCGTGGTCGAGGCCGGGTGGATGACCAGGGACTTGGCGTCGCCGATGTTGGCGACCACGGGCAAGAGCTGTACGCCGTCCGCGAAGGCCCGGCCGGCCTCGTACCCGCCCTTGATGACGAAGGAGAGCAGGCCGCCCGTGCCCAGCGGCGCGTACTTCTTGCCCAGCTCGTAGTAGGGGGAGGACTCCAGGCCCGCGTAGTTGACGGACTCGACGTCCGGGTGATCCTCCAGGAAGCGGGCGACCGCCAGCGCGTTAGAGACGTGGCGTTCGACGCGCAGGGACAGCGTCTCGATGCCCTGCGAGATGAGGAACGCGTTGAAGGGGGAGGTGACGGCGCCCAGGTCGCGGTTGATGAGCGTCTGGATGCGCAGCAGGAACGCCAGGTTCGCGCCCAGCGCGCCGCCCACGCCCAGGTCGCGGGCGTAGACGAGGCCGTGGTAGGACTCGTCCGGCGTGTTGTAGAGGGGGAAACGCTCGGGCTGGGAGGCGAAGTCGAAGTTGCCCGAGTCGACGATTGCGCCCGCGATCGAGGTGCCGTGCCCGCCCAGGTACTTGGTGGCCGAGTGGACGACGATGTCGGCGCCCCACTCGATCGGGCGCACCAGGTAGGGGGTGGCAACCGTGTTGTCGACGATGAGGGGCACGCCGACCTCGTGGGCGACCTTCGCGATGGGCTCGATGTCGAGGATGTCGCCCTGCGGGTTGGGGATCGTCTCGCCGAAGAAGGCGACCGTCTTGTCGTCGGCGAGCGCGCGCCAGGCCTCGGGGTCGAGC
>NZ_LT635864.1:134808-137755 GCF_900128465.1 Actinomyces bouchesdurhonensis
CGCCGGCCCCCCTCGCGGCGCTCGCCGGGTTTGTCGCGTCCGCAGCCGTGCTGGGGGCCGTCATCTGCGTATCCACGTCGATTTTTGGCCCGGCTGTCGCCGATTGGCGCGACGGGGTAACAACACACGAGAACGTCACCTGTCAGAATATGCGTGAGGTGGAGGTTGCGCGCACGGGTTCAAGCCCCGCGTCCACTGACGTCACGTTCGACCTGGTGAGTCCCGACGGATACGCGCGCCAGTTCACCATCAATCAGGTGCGCTTTGAGCGCGGAGTTGACAAGTCACGCCAGCCCGACGTCACCCTGATGGCTGCCTGCCAGTCTTCGGACGCAACGCTGACCGTTGCAGTCTATGAGCGCACCGGCATCCTCGCTGAAGCTCGCAAGGATCGCTAACTGGGTGCCTCTCTCGCCAGTACGAGGCGGTGGAGCTGGATGGGAAGCCGCGGGCAGATGATGGGTTCTTAGTCTCGCTCGGCGACCCCGTGTTGAGCGTCCGGCGCATTCACGAGCGTCAATCCGTATTCGAAAATGGGTATTCTGACCGGGCTGGGTGATGGGCGCGAGCGTGATCTCGTCGTAAAACCTCGACTCGGTTGAATGAAATGGTAGTGCCAGGGATAAACGACACGCACCTAACTGTGTGCGCCGCCATAGTTTTATGGTTGTGTTCTGAACTTTTGGTAGCATCTGCTCATTCGCATGAAAGGAATACTCGATGGCCGACATCGACGTAAGAACAGACTCGTGGCGCAAGCACTCCACAAAAGTTTACCGCGATGGGCTAACCGTCACGCAGGGCGCTACCGCGTACACTTCCGCGCTGAGTGACCATGCTTTCGGGGTCTTCAGTTCGCTTATTCTTCCTCCCTATGCGCTTGTTGCGGCGGTCTTTGCCCAAGCGCATCGTGAGGCGGGAACTACCCTGCAAAGAGGAGCCGAGCTTGTGGATATGGCGGCAACCGACTTTGAGCTGACAGACGCTGAATCGGCGAAGAATATAGCGGTCGCCGGATTGCTCGATGGGGGCTACGTCTGATGGTGTCGAGTGTGCAGGTTGCGCAGCCAGCGTCCACCCATGAGACCAAGTGGTACAAGACTGCCGGCATCATTACGGATATTTCGGATCTGTGCGAGTCTAAGAGTGTTTTCGACGCCACTCTCAACACTGTTTCATTGGGTGCCGACGTCGTCGGATTCGTCATGAACCCCGTCAAAACCGTGGTGTCTCATGTCGTCAGCTGGATCATGGATCATATTGCTCCCCTGCCCGACATGCTGCAGAAATTCACGGGCGACCCGGAACAGGTCGAGGCGGCTGCGATTACGTGGCAGCGGATCGGCGCCCAGTGGAAACAGGCAGGCGACGAACTTGACGCAGACTTCCACTCGCAGCTGTCCCCGCAGGTATGTCGAACACTGTCTGCCTACAAGGTCGAGGTGACAGGACTCGTCCTGTTGTTCCGCAAGATGGCTGAGGTGTGTGACCTTGTCGCCACGGGCCTGTGCATCTTGTCCGCAGTCGTCAAGATCGTCTACGAGCTCACGCGCGATGCGATCGCTGATCTCATCGGTACCTTCGCCGAGGCCGTCGCGGAGGCCTTGCTGTCGGTGGGGACCCTGCTGCCCAAGATCGCCTACAACATTTCGACAACGGTCGCCAGCTGGGTTACGAAGATTAAGAAGAAGGGAAGTCAGGTTCTTGAGGGCTTCCGGTCGGCCAATGGCATCTTTTCGCGACTCGAGTCCATCTTGAAGAGTCTCGGAACGACGCTCAACAATCTTTTCGCGAGCGTCTCTAATCTTGCAGGCAAAACCATGGACAAGGTCGGAGACGCCTTGCACCACGTGGCCGGCAAGCACGCGGACACGCTTGGCAAAATTGATGACATGGTCGACGCTGGACGTGCAGGAATTAAGAAGGTCACCGATAAGGCGAAGCCCATTGTCAAGGGCGCATATGAGTACGTCATCAAGGGTCCGGTTGATGTCCTCAACAAACCATCGGACATCGGTAAGGCGGGCGGTTTTGGCCTTGCCCGAGCGCTCTTCAAAGATCCGGACAAACTGAAGCGGATTAATCAGCTGGCTGATCGTAAAGACCTGTGGCAAGCCGGATTTAAACGATCACGTGAACTGCTGGGTAACGCGAAGGACTACAAGGATTACTGGGACAAACTGAAGGACCTCCACGAAGCCATTGGAGGACCCAAGAGTAACTAGCGTCGGCGCGGCCGGGTCCCCGAAAGCGTCCCGAGCGCGCAGCAACGCAGCAACACTGTGAGCGTGAAGTGGGGCCGCGCGAACGTTTGTTCGCGCGGCCCCACCGCGACAGCTCCGCAAGCTCAGTGCTTGTCCTCGTGCTCCTTCAAGCGCTCGTAGGAGCGACGAATCTCGGCTTCCGCCTCTTCGCGGCCAACCCAGTGAGCGCCCTCGACGCTCTTGCCGGGCTCGAGATCCTTGTACACCTCAAAGAAATGCTGAATCTCCAAGCGGTGAAACTCTGACACGTCCTCGATCTCGGTGCGCCACGACGCGCGCTGATCCGACGCCGGCACGCACAGAACCTTATCGTCGCCGCCCTTCTCATCGCGCATACGGAACATGCCGAGCGCCCGGCAGCGAATCACGCAGCCGGGGAAGGTGGGTTCCTCGAGGAGCACCAGTGCGTCCAACGGATCCCCGTCTTCGCCCAGGGTGTCGTCAATGAACCCGTAGTCGTCCGGGTACCGGGTCGAGGTGAACAGCATGCGATCCAGGCGGATACGTCCCGTCTCGTGATCGATCTCGTACTTGTTTCGATTTCCCTTCGGGATCTCGATAGTCACGTCGAATTCCATGACCATGCCTTCCGCATCAGCCCCGAAACTCGGGGGTCCAGTTGGTTGAGTGAGTACATAGACGGGTAGTGTAGCTACAGAGGTAACCACGAAGGGACATCCATG
>NZ_LT635864.1:137797-140256 GCF_900128465.1 Actinomyces bouchesdurhonensis
GAGGGCGCGATCGAGTTCTACGCCGATGCCCCCGGCCATGTCGCCGAGGTTTTTGCGCAGGCTCTCACGTCTGCGGGAATCACGGTGAGCATGGGCGAGGCCGGGGAAGCCCCCGCGGGAGCGTCCTCCCTCGCGTCGGTTTCCTCCGCGACGATAGGTGAACAGTTGCGCTGGATGCTAGCCCATTCCGATAACACGCTCGCCGACCAGTATTGCCGCCTCGCTGCGCGAGCAGCCGGGAGTCCCTCCACTTACGAGGGTGCGACCTCGACGGTCAAGGATGCTTTGACGTCCGCGGGTATCCCCACGGACGACCTCTACTTGGAGGACTGCTCGGGATTGTCCAGCAACGACAAGATCACCGCCAACACGCTCGTTGGCGTCCTGAAGGCTTCGTATGCGGGGCGGGGAACCAGCGCGGACACGATGCGTCTTTTGCCCTGGGCGGGTCTGGTGGGTACGCTCTCCAACCGGATGGCCGAGGCCCCCACCGGCGGTAACGTCCAAGCTAAAACCGGCTCGCTTCACGAGGTGACCTCCCTGTCGGGCTCCGTGATCACTCAGGGAGGTCGTCTCCTCCTTGTGTCGATCGGCCACGATCAAGTGACGAGTGGCGCCTACGCCACGCGCGGCTACTTGGACGCCTTCGAGGAGGGTCTCGCCGGGCTAAACTAGGCCCATGGATATGCCGTTTGGCCCGCGCGACGTCGCGGGAGTTCTCGCTTCGATGTCCTACGCGGGTCCGTCGGCCTCGCGGGTGGGGGCCTCGGCTGTCGTGGCGCGCCTGCGCAGGTCGGTGGCCTGGTCGAATCGCTTGCTCGCGGAGCTGTCGACCCTGCCCGAGGCCGCAGCGACCGTTGCCGAATCAAGCTCACTCGTCGTTGATCGCAGGGGTTTGATTCGCCGGGTCGGGGCAATCATGGATCGCTTCGAGGACACTCGCACCCCCATGGTTCTGGCAGCCGAAGCCATCGTGCTGCGTGCGCTCGCAAAAGACGCGACGGGCATTTGGGACGTGGCGGCCGGGCGGCGTGTCCTGGTGGCCCCCAACGTGCTGGCGGACGCTCAGCGCTATGCTCTGGATCAGACGGATTGGTGCCGCTGGGTGTCCCTGTGTACCGGATTGCGCGGCGTCCACCTGACCCACGCTCCCCACCTCGTCCCCTATGTCGCGGATCTGGTGCGTTCGCTGCCGGAGCGCAGCGACGAGCTGGTGCGTATCGTTCTCCTGCTGGATGCGCTGCCGACCGCGGAGATGGAGGTCCTCACCCCCCGGGACCTGCCGTCGATTCATTGGCTGCGCACTCACCGTGCGCACGCGGGTGGGGTCGCGCTGGTGCGGGCGTGTGCGGCTGCGGGGATGCCGTTGGCGGGTGTGGAGCTGCTTCAAGCCCAGACGGAGGGTTTTGCCCGCACGGTCGTGCGCGCGGGCGCGATTGGAACGCTGCTGTCCGGCATTGAGGCGCTGCCAACTGCGAGTGAGTACGCCGAGCCGGGGACATGGCTGGCGCGTGTTAGCTGAAGCATCCCGCCTGGTGGGGGCCAATCCGCGCGGGGCAGTGCGGTCCTGTTCTCTCGCGGTGCGCGCCGCGATGCGCGCTTTCATTGACGAGGCCGGGGTNTCGGCGCGCCACTGGGGCCCGGGAGGGCCGGCCTGGCCCCAGGGGGCCATGACGTCGCGCTCGGGGATCGAATCGTCCGACGAGGCCTGGGGATCTACCCCGGAAAAGTCGGGCAGGCCGCTCGTGTCGGGGGTGAGCTCGCCGCCGTGCGTGGGATTGCTGGTAACGCTCATTGGGTCAGCATAACGCGCGAGGCCGCCGGCGCCTCGTCGATGAGGAGGAGAAACCGGGGCGGCCTCGCGGAGAAAGCGGCGCTGATCAGGCGAAGGAGGATGCGCGCGAGGGGATGCGCTCGTTGAGGAACTCGTTGAGCAGTGCGGTGAGTTGGTCGTGTTCGATGAGGAAGCCGTCGTGCCCGTGGTCGGAGTGGATTTCACGGTAGAACGCGCCGGGAATACCCGACGCCATCTGCCAGACCTGTTCGGGGAAGAAAAGCCGGTCGGAGTCGACGGCGACGACGAGGGTACGGGCGGTGACGGCCTTGAGGGCCTGAGCGACGCCGCCGCGGTCGCGACCCACGTCGTGGGAGAGCATCGTGCGGCACAGCGTCACGTAGGAGCCGGCATCGAAGCGGCGCAGGATCTTCTCGCCGTGGTAATCCAGGTAGGACTCCACCGCGAGGCGACCCCCGTGCAGGGGGTCCTCGTCGTTCTGGGGGATACGACCGAAGCGTTCGTCGAGCTCGGAGGGGGAGCGGTAGGTGGTGTGCGCGATCTGGCGGGCCAGCGCCAGGCCGGAGGTCGGGCCGGGACCCGCGTAGTAGTCTCCGCCGCGCCACGCGGGATCCAGCTCGATGGCGCGGATCTGCGTGTGCGTCCACGCGGCCTGATCAGCGGT
>NZ_LT635865.1 GCF_900128465.1 Actinomyces bouchesdurhonensis
CCACTACACGATCACCCCAGAAAGTCAAGGAAGCTGCGCGATTAACCGCCCGAACCTAAATAACAGCGACTTTCGCCCGCAATCCCAACCTAAACACGGAACTTAAGCACCACGTTCGTGACCTATAGTCCGAAGTAGGCGTCGAGTGCGTCCTTCCACTTGCGTAGGGTCCGGCCCAGGCGAGCGATCTCGGGGATGGGGCAGGCTGGTAGGCGCTGGATGAGACGAGCGGCCAGGCATCGGCCTTGGGCGGGTGTGTCTTGGGGGAAGACCTCGCGCACTTGCCCGGTGAAGGTAGGCGACTTCGACACTGATATGCGCCTCATCTGCCGTGAAGGCCTCACGGAGGCGTTCCTTTTGACGTGGGGTGAGCCTGCGGCGCGAGGCGCGCAAAAGAAGCCGGATCTGATAGAGGGGATCGCCTTTGCGTCCGCGGTGACCCAGGGTGTCTTGATCGAGAGCGTTGCCAGCGAGCTTGACGATATGGAAGGCACTTCAGGCGCTGGTGGCGTCTTGGAGTTGATCATCGATGGCGTTCTTGCTGTCCCTGGTAGGGATCCAGCGCGCGATTCGCACCCCCGCACGGAAGTCTTCTCCGCGCTCTTCTAGCCAGTTCTCATGCGCGGTGCCAGACCTTCCTGGGACCAGGTCTAACAAGCGGGCCGTGGGGTGATCCTCCCCTCGCGTCAGGTCTACGATGACGGTGAGCTCACGGGGCCCTCGTCGGCGTCGGTCCTGGTGATGCCACACATGCTCATCAACCCCCAGCACCCGCACCCCCGCAAAACGGGCGGGGTCATCAGATGCGGCTTGCAGGCACGGCTTGATGTGGGACCACACGGTGTTCCATGTGGTTGCCAGTTGTCGAGCCAGGCCAGCGATGGTGGCTCCCTCGAAACGCAACTGTCGGATCGCCCAGCCCTCGAAAATGCCTGGTACCAAGCCAGCCAAACCCACCAAGCCACCGCCACCATCCCCGGCTGGGGCGACGCAATCTGCTTCAACGAACTCCACCACACCACCCCCTACCACAACACCTGGGACTAACCCCCCAACCAACACGTTTTGTCCTATAACCCAGCGATTTCGGGGATGGGGCAGGCTGGTAGGCGCTGGATGAGGTGTGCGGCCAGGCGTTGGCCTTGGGTGGGTGTGGCTTGGTGGAAGACGTCTCGGACTTGCTCGGTGAAGGTAGGCGACTTCGACACTGATGTGTGCCTCATCTGCCGTGAAGGCCTCACGGAGGCGTTCCTTTTGGCGTGGGGTGAGCCTGCGGCGTGAGGCGCGCAAAAGATTGCGGACCTGGGGAGAGGGAGTCGCTTGTGCGTGCGCGGTGACCGGTCGTGTCTTGCTGGACGCGGCGGCGTACCTCACCTGGAGCGTCGCCAGAGAGTTTGACGATATGGAAGGCGTCGAGGACGCTGGTGGTGTCTTGGAGTTGATCGTCGATGGCGTTCTTGCTGTCCCTGGAAGGGATCCAGCGTCGCGATCTGGATACCGGAGCGAAAGTCTTCGCCGCGCTCTTCTAGCCAGTTCTCATGCGCGGTGCCAGACCTGCCTGGGACCAGGTCCACTCAAGCGGGCCGTGGGGTGATCCTCCCCTCGTGTCAGGTCCACGATGCCGGTGAGCTCACGGAGGCGTGTTCAATTGTCTGTGTATCCGTCTTCTTGTTTGAAAGGATTGATGCATGATGAATGATGATGATGTTGTTGTGGCTGGCGCTAGTGGGCGTGAGACGGTGGAGGAGCTGCGTCGCTCGGGGGCGTTGGATGCGTTGTTTGAGCGTCTTGATGCTGGCGAGGTCGAGATGACGGGCAGCCAGGGCTTGTTGCCGGCGTTGCTCAAGGAGGCCTTGGAGCGCGGCCTGGCTGCGGAGCTTTCCGAGCATTTGGGGTATGAGAAGGGCCAGACCAGCGCGCAGGCGCGCTCGAACACGAGGAACGGCACGACGAAGAAGACCGTGATATCGGAGGTGGGTGCCTTCGAGATTGAGGTTCCCCGGGACCGGGCGGGCTCGTTCACCCCGCGCCTGGTGCGTAAAGGACAGCGGCGCCTCGATGGTTTGGATTCGATGATTATCAGCTTGTATGCCGGGGGGATGACGGTGCGCGATATTCGTCATCACCTGGCCTCCACCTTGGGCGTGGAGGTCAGCGCTGGGACGATTTCCACGATCACTGACGCGGTGTGCGAGGCCGTCTTGGAGTGGCAGCACCGCCCCTTAGAAGCGTTCTATCCGGTGATCTACCTGGATGCGATCCGCATCAAAGTCCGATGCGATCACAGGGTG
>NZ_LT635866.1:0-95105 GCF_900128465.1 Actinomyces bouchesdurhonensis
CCGAGGCCCACCATCTGGCGGCGCTCGCCCAGCCACGCCGCGCCACCCGACGCAGGCAGCAGGGACGTCAGTGAGCAAGTAGACCCCGGGTGCTCGGCGGGCAGGCCCAACGCCCGAAAAACAAGGCGCGAGCAACCAAAGTCTTCATGCATGGGTCCAATGGTAGGAGCAGGGGCGGCGGCGCGCTAAAAGACGTGGGAGGATTAACGCATGACACAAGCCCCACGCGCCGACCTCACAAAGGTCCCCGAAGAGATTGCAACGATGTTCGACTCCGTCGCCACGCGTTACGACATGATGGACACGCTGATGACGGGCGGTTTGAACCATGTCTGGATGACCGCGCTGCGCAAGGCAGTCGCCCCCCACCCCGGCGAACGCATCCTCGACCTGGCAGCCGGCACGGGGGCGTCCGCGGCTGCGCTAGCCAAAGGGGGCGCCGAANGCGCGGCCACCAGGTCCAGCAGGTGAGCTGCCCCCAAACGCGCACGCACATCCGTCGCCAAGTGCACGACGTTGGGGAGAGACAGCAGGAACGGGCCCTGCGAGCGCACATCGGAACACAGAGACGTCAGAATCGACGACACGGATTCCGACGCCAGCGCGTGTTCGCGCAGGTCCTTCGCACTCGACGCCAAGGCCTGCCCCTCGCCCGGCTTGCAGGTGCCAGCCAGGACGCGCGACGACACGGTCCCGTGCGAAGCAGCAATCAGCATCTCCGGGGACGCCCCCACCAGCGAATCCACGCTAAAACGCCACGTCGACGGATACAGCTCGGTCAGGCGCTCCAACAGGAAACGCTCATCAAAGCCCCACGAGCACCGAATCGTCATGTCGCGCGCCATCACGGCCTTGTCGGCGGCGCCCTCGCGCAGGCGAGCCGCCATCGAGCGCACCGAATCACGCCACTGGGTCCGCGACATCGACCCCTGCCCAAACGTCAAGGACTCCGGCACACGGGGAGCGGGCCTCGCCTCGGCCAGGGCAGCATCAACCGCCGCNCCACCCCGAACTCGAATTCGTCCACGGTAACGCCATGGACCTCGACTTCGAAGACGGCTCCTTCGACGCGGTCACCATCTCCTGGGGCCTGCGCAACATCCCCGATCCCGCGCTCGCGCTGCGTGAAATGGCTCGCGTCGTGCGCCCCCGCGGGCGCCTCGTCATCCTAGAGTTCTCGACGCCGCCCTCGCGCGCGTTCCGCAGCCTGTACAACGTCTACCAGAAGACGGTCATGCCGACGATTGCGCGCCTGGCCTCCACGAACGACGGGGCCTACGACTACCTCGTCGAGTCGATCCGCCAGTGGCCCGCGCAGGAGGTAATCGCGCGCATGGTGGCCGCCAACGGCTGGAGTGAGGTCGAATACCGCAACCTGACCGGCGGCATCGCCTGCATGCACCGCGCCGTCAAGCCGCTCCCGTAACGATCGCGACGACGAGGCCGGGACCCCCTGCGTGGTGCCCCGGCCTTTGTCGTGTGCAGGTAAGGCGGGTTCTGCGAGTGCGCTCGCGAGAACGAGCCCCGGCGGACATTTACGACAGAGAAACGTTGCGCAAATGATGTGTGCGCGTGAGGATCGCGACGGCCTCCTCGCCCGACAATGCGCCGAAAAATGCCCCTACCCGGCGAGGTGAGGGTGACCTAGCTAGGCTGACGAGCGGATCGGGGTGACGTGCACACCTCATCCGCCTTGCACACTTGCGCGGATGCACCCGCGCGCCCACACAACGGAGGAATGCCGTGGCATCCACCATGCCCAGCGACATGAGCGCTGACGTCGTCGTCGTCGGCGCAGGCCCGGGCGGGTCCTCCACCGCCTATCACCTGGCCGCAGCCGGCCTCGACGTCATCCTCCTGGAGAAAAGCCCCTTCCCGCGCGAAAAAGTCTGCGGCGACGGACTCACCCCCGCAGCCGTGCACGAACTCATCGCGATGGGCGTGGACACCACCGGATGGATGCGCAACCGTGGCCTCACCGTCATCGGCGGCGGCCACACCGTCCACATGGACTGGCCCGACCAAAAATCCCTGCCCGGCTACGGCATGACACGAGCCCGCGTGGACCTCGACCACGCGCTCGCGCGCCGCGCCGTCGAAGCCGGAGCACGCCTCTACGAGGGCGTCACCGTCACCGGAGCAATCCAGGACGGCTCCGGCCNCCCCTACTCCAACCAGCCGATCACCGACCTGGCGATCACCCTGTTCCAGGAGCACTGGCTGAGCATGGAACTCGCCGGTGGCCTGCTGATCGTGGCTGCCGTCGGCGCGATGCTGCTCACCCACTCTGACCGCCTGCGCCCCAAAGCCGACCAAGCTGAGACGGCGCGCTCCAAGATGCGTGCCTTCGCCGACAAGGGTTCGCGCATCGGTCAGCTGCCCGCCCCCGGCGTCTACGCCCAGTCGAACGCGGCCGACGTGCCCGCCATCTCGGGTGAGACCCTCAGCGCCCTCGAAGAATCCGTGCCCCGCGTGCTGCGCGTGCGCGGCCTCGTCCGTACGATCGGTGAAGTCACCCCCGAGGTGTCCGAACAGCTCGCCATCGCGCGCAGCGAGGCTGACGCCGCCGAAGCATTCGAGGAATCGCCCTACACCATCGGGCGCACGCCCGACGTCCCCCGCTCCGGCTCCTTCGGGATGCCCGGCGCCGCCGCGCCCACCNGCGAGCCCCCGCGGCGACGAAGAATGGATGGAATCCCACCTCGAACTGTGGAGCGGCACCCCGGGCGCCTCCGACCTGCTTCCCGGCTACGGCTGGATCTTCCCCATGGGTAACGGCGTCGTCAACGTCGGCCTCGGCTCCGTCGCCTCGCGCGCCGGCGCCACCGACCTGCCCTACCGCGAGGTCTTCAAGACCTGGACCGCGAACCTCCCCAAGGAATGGGGCTTGACCCCCGACAACCAGATCGGCCAGCTTCGCTCCGCGGCCCTGCCCATGAGCTTCAACCGCAAGCCCCACTACACCCAGGGCCTCGTCCTCGTCGGCGACGCCGGTGGCATGGTCTCCCCCTACAACGGCGAAGGCATCGCCCCCGCCATGAAAGCCGGACGCTACGCCGCATCCTGCATCGCCCAGGCCCGCTCCCGCTCCCACCGCGCCGGCATCGACCGCGCCATGAGCGAATACCCCCACATGCTCCGCGACGAATACGGCGGCTACTACCAGCTGGGCCGCATCTTCGTCGCGCTCATCGAAAACCCGACGATCATGCGCGCCTGCACGAACGTCGGGCTGCCCATCCCGCGCCTCATGACACTCGTCCACAAGCTCCTATCGGACGGGTACGAGAGGAGCGGAGGCGACTTCGACGACCAACTCATCACCATGCTGACCAAGGTGGTGCGACCCGCATGACCACCACCACCCATAACCGGGAGGAACGATGACGAATCCCTACGTGCCGCTGCTCATCATGTCGGCAGCCGCCCTCGTCCTAGCCTTCGGAGGCCTGGTCGCCTCCGCGATCCTTGGCCCCACCAAGAAGTCCACAACCAAGGCCGACAACTACGAGTGCGGCATCCAGCCGACCAGCGCTCACCTCACCGAGGGCCGCTTCCCGGTGCGCTACTACCTGGTCGCCATAACATTTCTCCTCTTCGACATCGAAGTTGTGTTCATGTACCCGTGGGCCGTCAGTTTTAACCACCTGGGCCTATTCGGACTGGTCGTCATGATGAGCTTCCTGGTCACGCTCTGCGTCCCCTACGCCTACGAATGGCGACGCGGCGGCCTGGATTACTGAGATATAAGTAAGGAACAGACAAGTGGGACTTGAAGAATCCCTGCCTGCGGGCATCGCGCTCACCAGCGTCGAAAAGGTCCTCGGGCTCGCACGCAAGTACAGCCAGTGGCCCGTCACCATGGGTCTGGCGTGCTGCGCCATCGAAATGATGGCCGCCGGTACCCCCCGTTTCGACATGGCGCGCTTCGGCCTCGAAGTCTTCCGCGCTTCGCCGCGTCACTCCGACATGATGATCGTGTCCGGTCGTGTCTCGCACAAGATGGCTCCCATCATCCGACGCGTCTACGACTCAATGCCCGAACCCAAGTGGGTCATCTCCATGGGCGCGTGCGCGTCCTCCGGCGGCGTCTTCAACAACTACGCCGTCGTCCAGGGCTGCGACCACATCGTCCCCGTCGACGTTTACCTGCCCGGCTGCCCGCCCCGCCCCGAGGCCCTCATCCACGCTGTCCTCGTCCTGCGTGAGCAAATCGGCAAGGAACCCCTCGGCGTCCACCGCCGCGAGATCGCCCGAGCAGCCGAGAAAGCCGCCCTCGAAGCGACCCCCACCCACCAGATGAAGGGACTCCTCGCATGAGTGACGTGTCCATCCCCGAAGGTGACGCGCCCGCCGAAGCCACCCGGGCCTCGTCCCAGCGCGGCTTCGCCCTGCCCGAACCCATCGCCCACCGCGAGGGCCTCTTCGGCGCGGGCACCGACTCCTCAACCTCCGGTTTTGGCGGCCTCGTGACCGACTCCTTCCTGCCCGGCGAGGCCTCCCGCCCCTACGGCGGCTGGTTCGACCAGGTCGTCGACGTCCTCGAAGAGCTCATCGCCGCCGATGGCCTCAACGTCGCCGACGTCATCGAAAAGGTCACGATCGACCGCGGACAGCTCGCCATCTTCATCGCGCGTGAGCACATCAAACGCGTCGCCACCTACCTGCGCGACGACGCGGACCTGCGCTTCGAAATGTGCCTGGGCACCAACGGCGCCCACTACCCCCTCGACAAGGGCCGCGAGCTGCACGCCATCTACCCCCTGTACTCGATCACGCACAACCGCATGATCCGCCTCGAAGTCACGTGCCCCGACGAAGACCCCCGCATCCCCTCCATCGTTTCCGTCTACCCCGGAAACGACTGGCAAGAACGCGAAACCTGGGACCTCATCGGCATCGTCTTCACCGGGCACCCCTCGCTGACGCGCACCGCGCTGCCCGACGACTGGGTTGGGCACCCCCAGCGCAAGGACTACCCGCTGGGCGGCATCCCCGTCGAATTCAAGGGCGCCGTCAACGCTTCCGCTGACGTCCGTAGGAGTGTGAACTGATGACCACCGCCTTCCACGCGCCTGCTGGCCAGGCCGACCTGCCCATCGAAGACATCCCCGAAGTCCTCACCCAGGGCGGCGACTGGGACGACGTCCTGCACGAGATCGAGGCCATCACATCCGAACGTATCGTCGTCAACCTGGGTCCCGTCCACCCCTCGACCCACGGCGTCCTGCGTCTCATCCTCGAGCTCGACGGAGAAAAGGTCCGCGAGACCCGCGTCGACACCGGATACCTGCACACCGGCATCGAGAAGAACATGGAATACCGCACGTGGACCCAGGGCGTCGCCTACTGCACGCGCATGGACTACGTCGCCCCCTTCTTCCAGGAGACCGCCTACTGCCTCGGCGTCGAAAAGCTCCTCGGCATCGAAGAGGACGTACCCGAGCGCGCGACCCTCATTCGTGTCGTCATGATGGAGCTGTGTCGTATCGCCTCACACCTGGTCGCCATCGGCTCCACCGGCAACGAAATGGGCGCCACGACGATCATGACGATCGGCTTCCGCGCCCGTGAGGAAATCCTGCGCGTCTTCGAACGCATCACCGGCCTGCGCATGAACCACGAGTACATTCGCCCCGGCGGCGTCGTACAGGACATCGGCGAAGGGACGACAGACTACATCCGTGATCGCCTGCGCCGGGCCCGCAAGGACATCGGCGAGCTGCAGGACATCCTGGTCGAGAACCCGATCTTTAAGAAGCGCCTGTGTGACGTGGCCGTCATGCCGCTGAGCGCCCTCATGGCTCTGGGCCACACCGGCCCCGGCGTGCGCGCCGCCGGCCTGCCCCTGGACCTGCGCAAGAGCCAGCCGTACTGCGGCTACGAGAACTTCGAGTTCGACGTTCCCACACGCGACCACTCCGACGTCTACAACCGCACGATGGTTCGATTCGACGAGTGCTACCAGTCGATGCGCATCGTGTGGCAGGCCCTGGCCAAGCTCGACGAATGCGAGGGCGCGCCCACCATGGTTGCGGACCCGGAGATCGCATGGCCGGCGCGTCTGGCGGTCGCCACCGACGGCCAGGGCAACTGCGCCGAGCACGTGCGTGAAATCATGGGGGAGTCCATGGAATCCCTCATTCACCACTTCAAGCTCGTCACGGAGGGCTTCCACGTGCCCGCCGGCCAGGTCTATCAGACCGTCGAGCACGCGAAGGGCATCCTGGGCGTTCACCTCGTCTCCGACGGTGGCACCCGCCCGTTCCGCGCACACTTCCGCGACCCCTCCTTCGCTAACCTGCAATCACTGGCCATGATGACTGAGGGCGGCCAACTGGCCGACGTGGTTGTTTCCCTGGCCGCTATCGACCCCGTTCTCGGAGGCGTTGATCGATGAGCTATACACCCGACACACTGGCACGCCTGGAGGCGGATGCCGCCCAGATTATCGCCCGCTACCCGGACGGTCACGCGCGCTCGGCACTGCTGCCCATGTTGCACCTGGTCCAGTCCGTCGACGGCTACGTCAGCCCGGACGGCATCGACTTCATCGCCGCCACGCTGGACCTGCCCCGCGCAGAGATCAGCGCGGTCGCGACCTTCTACACGCAGTACAAGCGCCACCCCACCGGCGACTACCTGGTGGGCGTGTGCACGAACGCGCTGTGCGCCGTCATGGGCGGGGATGAGATCTGGGAAAAGGTCTCCGAGAAGGTCGGTGTCGGCAGCGACGAGACCAGCGAAGACGGCAGGATCACGCTCGAGCGCATCGAGTGCAACGCGGCGTGCGACTACGCGCCCGTCGTCATGGTCAACTGGGAATTCTTCGACAACCAGACCCCGTCCTCGGCGCTGGCCATGATTGATGACATCCAGGCTGGTCGCGATATTCACCCGACGCGCGGACCGATCGTGGCCCCCACGTTCAAGGAGAACGAGCGAGTCCTCGCTGGCTTCCTGGACGGCCACGAGGACGAGGGTCCCTCCGCTGGCCCCTCGACCCTGCTGGGCCGAAAGATCGCCGCGGCGAAGGGCTGGACCGAGCCGGTGGCTGACAAGGCCGCCGACCAGGCCCCCACGAAGGCCTCGAAGGCATCCACGAAGGCCACGAAGGCCCCCACGAAGGCCACGAAGGCATCCGCGAAGGCCTCGAATAAGAAGGGAGTGAAGGCGAAGTGAGCACCACATATGTTGCGCCTGGGCCGCTGACCCCGATCCTCACGAATGGGTGGGGAGAGGAACGTTCCTGGACGCTGGACTCCTACCGGGCGCGAGGAGGCTACCGGGGCCTCGAGAAGGCCCGTACGATGGAGCCCGCCGACATTATCGCGGCCGTGAAGGATTCGGGTCTACGAGGCCGTGGCGGCGCCGGTTTCCCCTCCGGCCTCAAGTGGTCCTTCCTGCCCCCCGCTGATGGTGGTCCCCGTTATCTCGTGGTGAACGCTGACGAGTCCGAGCCGGGCACCTGCAAGGACATCCCGCTCATCATGGGCAACCCGCATGTTCTCATTGAAGGTATCGCGATCACGTCGCGTGCGATTGGCTGCGACCACGCGTTCGTCTACTTGCGCGGCGAGGTTACGCACGTGTATCGCCGTTTGCTTCAGGCTGTGCGTGAGGCCAGTGAGGCTGGCGTGCTCGGCGACCTGCGTATCACCGCTCACGCGGGCGCCGGCGCCTACATCTGCGGTGAAGAGACGGCCCTGTTGGATTCCCTTGAGGGGCGTCGAGGCCACCCGCGTCTGAAGCCCCCGTTCCCCGCGGTTGCCGGCCTGTATGCCCGTCCCACGGTGGTTAACAACGTGGAGACTATCTCCCAGGTGGCGGGTATCTTCCGTAACTCGCCTGAGTGGTATGCGTCGATGGGCACTGAGAAGTCTAAGGGTCACGGCATTTTCTCTGTGTCGGGTCACGTGGAAAACCCAGGCCAGTTCGAGGCTCCCTTCGGTATCACGATGCGTGAGCTCATTGAGATGGCGGGCGGTATCCGTTCGGGCCACCAGCTGAAGTTCTGGACCCCCGGCGGTTCTTCTACCCCGATTTTCACCGAGGATGAGCTGGATACTCCCCTGGATTATGAGTCCGTGGGCGCAGCCGGGTCGATGTTGGGTACGCGTGCGCTGCAGGTGTTCGATGAGACGGTCTCGGTTGTGCGCGTCATCGCCCGCTGGTCGGAGTTTTATCAGCATGAGTCCTGCGGTAAGTGCACGCCCTGCCGTGAAGGCACCTATTGGATGAAGCAGATTATGCTGCGTCTCGAGCGGGGTGAGGGTCGCCCCGGCGACGTGGATCTGCTTGACGAGATCGCGCATAACATTGCGGGCCGTAGCTTCTGCCCGCTGGGTGATGCTGCAGCAACTCCGATTATGTCGGGCATCAAGTGCTTCCGCGACGAGTTCGAGGCCGGGCTGGCCACGCCCGCACGCGAGCTTTTCCCCTACGAGGCGTCCGCTAACTACGCGCGAGGAGGTGGCCGATGAGCGACGCGCCCAAGATGATCGACGTCACCATCGACGACGTTCAGGTTTCTGTCCCCCAGGGTACGCTCGTGATCCGCGCGGCCGAGCAGGCCGGCATCAGGATCCCGCGTTTTTGTGATCACCCGCTCCTGGCTCCGGTGGCCGCGTGTCGCCAGTGCCTGGTCGAGGTCGGCATGCCCGACCGCAACACGGGTCAGCTGCGTTTCATGCCCAAGCCTCAGCCCTCGTGTGCGCAGACGGTTACCCCGGGCATGGTCGTCAAGACCCAGCACACCTCCAAGGTGGCGGATCGCGCTCAGCGTGGCGTCATGGAGTTCCTGCTGATCAACCACCCGCTAGACTGCCCGGTTTGCGACAAGGGCGGCGAGTGTCCCTTGCAGAACCAGGCGATGAAGGAGGGACGCGGCAAGTCCCGCTTCACGGACGCTAAGCGCACTTTCAAGAAGCCGCTGCGTCTGACCTCCCAGATTCTGCTGGATCGCGAGCGCTGCATCCTGTGCCAGCGCTGCGTGCGTTTCGGCAAGGAAATTTCGGGCGACGTGTTCATGGACCTGCAGGGTCGTGGCGGTGGCACTGCCCCCACGGACGACCATTACTTCATGGGCGAGCAGGTCGGCGGATTCGACACGACCACCCTCGGCTTCTTCGACCCTGCTGCCAAGGAGGCGTCGACCTCGTCATTGTCGTCCCCGTTCGGCACGGACGCGATCGTCGGTTCGCTCAACGAGGGCGAGCTTTCCGTCGCCGAGCGTGACGTGTCGGGCCGCGCTTTCGCGTCCTATTTTTCGGGCAACATTATCCAGATTTGCCCGGTCGGTGCTCTGACTGCCGCGTCGTACCGCTTCCGCGCGCGCCCCTTCGACTTGGTTTCCACGGCCTCGGTCACGGAACACGATGCGTCCGGCTCCGCGATCCGTCAGGATATGCGTCGCGGTGAGGTGGTGCGTCGGATGAGTGGCAACGACCCGGAAGTGAACGAAGAGTGGATCACCGACAAGGACCGCTTCGCCTTCGAGTGGGACAAGGTTGATCGTTTGACGTACCCGCTCGTGCGCGTGGATGGCGAGTTGGTGCCCACCTCCTGGTCTGACGCGCTTGACCGCGTCCGTGAGGGCCTGGAGCAGGCCGGTTCGTCCGTGGGTTTCCTGCCCGGCGGCCGCCTCACCTTCGAGGACGCGTGGGCGTGGTCGAAGTTTGCGCGCATGGTCGTGGGTTCCGATTCGATTGACTTTCGTTCGCGCCCGTCTTCCGAGGAGGAGCGCTCGTTCCTGGCCTCGTTCGTGGCGGGGTCCGGCCTCGAGGTCACGTACGCGGACCTGGAGAGCGCGGGTCAGGTTTTGTTGGTCGCTCTCGAACCTGAGGACGAGTGCGGTGCCGTGTTCCTGCGCCTGCGCAAGGCGGCGCGCAAGTCGGGCGTCAAGGTCGCGACTGTCGCGCCCTTCACCTCCAACGGTTCGCGTAAGATGAGCGCGCGGGTTCTGCACGCCGCCCCCGGCGCTGAGCCGGGCGTCGTGGACTCCATTAAGGCGGGTGGCGCCTGCGCTGACCTGGCGCAGGCCCTGTCTGGCGGCGTCGTCCTCGTGGGCGAGCGCGCTGCGCAGACCCCCGGCTTGCTTTCAGCCGTCGTTGCTCTCGCGGAGCGTACGGGCGCCCGCCTCGCGTGGGTTCCTCGCCGCGCCGGTGATCGTGCCGCCGTCGAGGCCGGTCTCCTCCCGGGTTTGCTTCCCTTCGGCCGTACGATCGACGAGGCCGGGGCCGCCTCCCTGGGGTGGGGTGAGCTGCCTGAGCGCGGCTTGGATGCCGCGGCCATGATTGAGGCGGCTGCCTCCGGTGAGCTTGCGGCTCTCGTCGTCGGCGGCGTCGACGTGCGCGACTTTAGTGATCCGGCCCGCGTGCGCGCCGCGCTCGACGAGGTCCCCTTCCTGGTCTCCCTCGAGGTTCGTGCCTCTGAGGTCACTGAGCGCGCCGACGTTGTCCTTCCCGTGGCCCCCGCGGTCGAGAAGAACGGTACGTTCATCAACTGGGAGGGACGTCTGCGTCCCTTCGGCCAGGCCCGCTCCGCGACGTCCCTGACGGACCGCGACGTGCTCGTGCGCCTCACCGAGGAGTTCGATACTGACCTGGGGATCACCACCCTGGCCGACCTGTACGAGGAAGTCAACCCCCTCATGGAGTGGGACGCAGCACCGCAGGGCTTTACCCCGGTTCCGGCGCAGGTCCCCGTCACCGCCGGGAAAGGCGAGGTCGTTCTCGCTTCCCATAAGCCGATGATCGACGCCGGTCGCCTCCAGGATGGTGCCCCGTGGCTGGCCGGTTCGGCCCGCTGCCCGATCCTCCTGGCCTCGGCCGCGACGCTGGCCGCCGCGGGTATCGCNGGCGGTGTCGGCACCGTCGTAACCCTGCGTCCTTCGCAGGAGGTGGCACGATGACACTGACACCCTTTGCAGTTCCGGAATACACCGCCGCGGACTTCAGCGACGAAACATGGTGGCTCAGCCTCATCAAGGCCGTGTTCATCATCGTCTTCCTGATCGCCAACGTGCTGCTGGCCCTGTGGGTCGAGCGCAGAGGCCTGGGCCGCATGCAGACGCGTCCCGGCCCGAACGTGGCTGGTCCCCTCGGCCTGTTCCAGGCGTTCGCCGACGCCGGTAAGCTCCTCTTCAAGGAGGACATGTGGACCCGCCGAGCCGAGAGGTTCCTGTACTTCCTGGCTCCCGCGATCGCGGCTTTCGCGGCGTTCAGCGTCTACGCGGTCATCCCGATGGGTCCGAACGTGACGATCGGAAACATCTCGACGCCGCTGCAGCTGACCGACATGCCCGTCGCCTCCCTGTACATTCTGGCGATCGCCTCGCTGGGCCTGTACGGCATTGTTCTGGGTGGCTGGTCGACCCGCTCGACCCTGCCCCTGTACGGCGCCGTGCGTTCCTCCGCGCAGGTCATCTCCTATGAACTGGCCATGGGACTGTCCCTCGTGAGCGTGTTCCTCATGTCGGGTTCCATGTCCACCTCGCAGATTGTGGCTGCTCAGGGACAGTTCTGGTGGGCGTTCACCCTGTTCCCCGCGTTCGTCATCTACTGCATCAGCGCCACCGGCGAAGTTAACCGCCTGCCCTTCGACCTGCCCGAAGCCGAAGGCGAACTCGTCGCCGGCCACATGACCGAGTACTCGTCGATGAAGTTCGGCTGGTACTACCTGTCCGAATACGTCAACATGCTCAATGTCTCGGCCGTGGCCACCACGATGTTCCTCGGCGGCTGGCACGCCCCCTGGCCGTTCTCCCACGTCGAATTCCTCAACTCCGGCTGGTGGGGGATGCTGTGGTTCTTCCTGAAGATCTGGTTCTTCATGTTCCTGCTCATCTGGACGCGCGCCACGCTGCTGCGCTTCCGCTACGACCAGTTCATGAACCTGGGGTGGAAGCGCCTCATGCCCATCGCACTGGGCTGGCTCGTGCTCGTCGCCCTCGTGCGCGGCATCACCCAGTTCGTCCAGCTCTCCACGCCGGTCCTCTTCGGCAGCGTCGGCGGACTCTTCCTGATTGCCCTGGCGATCATCTGGCTCACCGACAAACCCGAACCAGAGCCGATCCCAGCGTCCGAACGCGAATACACCGGCTTCGAAGACGGCTTCCCCGTCCCACCGCTGCCAGGACAAACCCCCATCCCCAGCCCGCGCGCCACCGTCACCATTGACGGCGAACTGGCCACGGCCTCGGCAATTAAGAACCCGAAGGAGGCCACCGATGAGTGAGAAGACCACCGACGAGGAGATGCTCTTCGAGCACGACCCCAAGGGCGCTTTCGCCCAGTTCGTCGCGCCCATGGCCGGCTACGGAGTCACCCTGTCTTCCTTCTTCCGGCCCACCGTCACCGAGCAGTACCCGCGCGAACCCGCGCGCGTCATGCCCCGCTTCCACGGACGGCACCAGCTCAACCGCTACGACGACGGCCTCGAAAAGTGCGTCGGCTGTGAACTGTGCGCTTGGGCCTGCCCCGCCGACGCGATCTTCGTGGAGGCCGCATCCAACACGCCCGACGAGCAGTACTCCGCGGGTGAGCGTTACGGTCGCGTCTACCAGATCAACTACCTGCGATGCATCTTCTGCGGCATGTGCATCGAGGCGTGCCCAACGCGCGCTCTGACGATGACGAACGACTTCGAACTCGCCAAGTACACGCGCGCGGACGACATCTACCAGAAGGAAGACCTGCTGGTCCCGCTCGCAGACGGCATGCTTGCAGCACCCCACCCGATGGTCGAGGGTAAGAATGACATCGACTACTACCGTGGGGAGGTCACCGGCCCCACCGCCGCCCAGGTCGACTGGGTCGCGAGCCGTCGGCCCGACGACCCGTCCCTCGAGACGGTAAGAGTCGTGAAGGAGACACACTGATGAACCTGTCCAACGGTTGGCCCATGATGGGGTCAACGGGGGAGATCATCCTCTTCGCATGCACGGCCATCGTCATGGTTGCCTGCGCTCTGGGTGTCCTCTTCTGTAAGAAGGCCGCACACTCGGTCATCTGCATGGTCGGCGTCATGCTCGGCCTGGCCGTCCTGTACATCGCCAATAGCGCCCCCTTCCTGGGTGTCGCGCAGATCGTCGTGTACACCGGCGCGATCCTGATGCTCTTCCTCTTTGTCATCATGCTGATCGGCATCGGCACCTCCGACGACTACGCCCGCCAGAGCCGCGGCGCGATCGTCGCGTCGGTGCTCGGCGGCCTCGGCATAATCGTGATCATGACGACCGCGATCCTGAAGTCCATGCCCGCCGCCTACGCGCCCAGAGAGGCCGACCCCTACTCCAACCAGCCGATCACCGACCTGGCGATCACCCTGTTCCAGGAGCACTGGCTGAGCATGGAACTCGCCGGTGGCCTGCTGATCGTGGCTGCCGTCGGCGCGATGCTGCTCACCCACTCTGACCGCCTGCGCCCCAAAGCCGACCAAGCTGAGACGGCGCGCTCCAAGATGCGTGCCTTCGCCGACAAGGGTTCGCGCATCGGTCAGCTGCCCGCCCCCGGCGTCTACGCCCAGTCGAACGCGGCCGACGTGCCCGCCATCTCGGGTGAGACCCTCAGCGCCCTCGAAGAATCCGTGCCCCGCGTGCTGCGCGTGCGCGGCCTCGTCCGTACGATCGGTGAAGTCACCCCCGAGGTGTCCGAACAGCTCGCCATCGCGCGCAGCGAGGCTGACGCCGCCGAAGCATTCGAGGAATCGCCCTACACCATCGGGCGCACGCCCGACGTCCCCCGCTCCGGCTCCTTCGGGATGCCCGGCGCCGCCGCGCCCACCGGACTAGCCCAGCCGCGGGCCCGAAAAGCGCGCACCACCACCCCCACTGAGAAGAAGGAGGAGAGCAAATGAGTCTCGCCTGGTACCTCATCCTCGCGGGTGTGCTGTTCGCCATCGGAGCGACCACGGTCCTCGTGCGCCGCAGCGCGGTTATCGCGCTCATGGGTGTCGAAATGATGCTCAACGCCGCGAACCTCGTCCTCGTGACGTTCTCGCGCATCAACTCGAACGTCGACGGAGAGATCATGGCGTTCTTCGTCATGGTCGTGGCGGCCGCTGAAGTTGTCGTCGGCCTGTCGATCATCGTGTCCATCTACCGTTCCCGCTCGACCACGAGCGTGGACGACATGAACCTGCTGAAGAACTGAAGGAGGACGTAACTCATGACCACCTTCATGTCCGCGCAGGCTCCCAGCGCCGCCCAGACGGTCGACGTCACCGGAGCCGCCTCCTACGCGTGGCTCCTCATCCTCATCCCACTCGTCAGCGCAGGACTGCTTCTGCTGGCGGGACGCTCAGCCGACAAGTGGGGCCACCTGCTGGCGACCCTCGCATCCTGGTCGACCTTCGTCATCGGTGCGACCATCGCCGCCCAAATGTTGGGTTCCCCCGAAGACGCGCGTCGCTACGCGCAAACCCTCTTCACGTGGATCCCCGCCGGTGATTTCACTGTGAACTTCGGCCTGCTCGTCGATCCGCTGTCCATCACCTTCGTCCTCCTCGTCACCTTCGTCGGCTCGCTCATCCACGTGTACGCGATCGCCTACATGGAGCACGACGAGGCCCGCCGACGTTTCTTCGCCTACCTGAACTTCTTCATCGCTGCGATGCTCACGCTGGTGCTGGCCGACTCTTACGTCGGCCTCTTCGCCGGGTGGGAAGGCGTAGGCCTGGCCTCGTACCTGCTCATCGGCTTCTGGAACCACGTGCCCGCCAACGCGGTGGCCGCCAAGAAGGCGTTCGTCATGAACCGCGTCGGCGATATGGGCATGCTCATCGCCATGATGGCCATGGTCGCCTCCTTCCATTCCGTGTCCTTCGCGGACGTTTCAGCCCAGGCCTCGACGATTCCCGTCGCCTCCGCCACGTTCATCGGCTTCTTCCTGCTCGTGGCTGCCTGCGGTAAGTCCGCTCAGTTCCCACTGCAAGCATGGTTGGGCGACGCCATGGCGGGTCCCACCCCCGTGTCCGCCCTCATTCACGCGGCCACGATGGTCACCGCAGGCGTCTACCTGATCGTCCGCTCAGGCGCCATCTTCGTCGCCGCGCCCGTGGCCTCCACCGCTGTCGCCATTGTCGGTGCGATCACCCTCCTCTTCGGAGCGATCGTCGGCTGTGCGAAGGACGACATGAAGAAGGTCCTCGCAGCCTCAACCATGAGCCAGATCGGCTACATGATGCTCGGCGCGGGCCTGGGTCCCATCGGCTGGGCCTTCGCGATCTTCCACCTCTTCACGCACGGCTTCTTCAAGGCCCTCATGTTCCTCGGTGCTGGTTCCGTCATGCACGGCATGGGCGACCAGGTCAACATGCGCCGCTTTGGGGCCCTGCGCGGTGCCATGAAAGTCACGTGGCTGACCTTCATGATGGGCTGGCTCGCGATCCTCGGCGTCCCGCCCTTCGCCGGTTACTGGTCGAAGGACAAGATCATCGAGGCCGCGTTCAGCGCCCACACCTTCGCCACCACAGAAGCCACCTGGATCGGTTGGGTCTACGGAACCGTCGCGCTGGTTGGCGCCGGCGTGACAGCGTTCTACATGTCCCGCCTCTTCTTCATGACGTTCCACGGCAAGGCCCGCTGGACCACCGAAGCTGAGGGCGCGCCCGTGCACCCGCACGAGTCCGGTCCCCTCATGACGATCCCCATGATCATCCTCGCGATCGGCGCGGTTGTCCTGGGCGGTGCCCTGTCCGTGGGCGACGCGTTCGTCACCTGGCTGGCCCCCTCTATCGGCCAGCTCGAACACGGACACCCCGTCATGAACGAGTACGTTATCCAGGGAGCCACGCTCGCCCTCGTCATCGTCGGCGCGCTCATCGCGTGGATGAAGTACGGGCGCGACGAAGTCCCCACCTCCGTCCCCGCAGGTAACGCCCTGACCGAGGCCGCTCGCCGCGACCTCTACCAGGACACCGTCAACGAAACCCTGTTCATGATGCCCGCCAAAGGCCTCGTCACCGTCGCAACCGTCGGCGATGCGAGTGCCATCGATGGAGCACTGAACGGCCTCGGAGGCGGCTCGCAACTGCTCGGACGCCTCGTCGGTGTCACCCAGAACGGCCTCGTACGCACGTACGCCGCCTACATCCTGGGAGGCGTCATCCTCGCCCTGGCCATCGTCCTCGGATTCAGGCTCTAAGGGGTTTACGACAATGGAAAGTGCAATGGTTGCTGCTAACTTCCCGTGGCTGACCGTCCTCGTGGCCATCCCGGCCGCGGGCGCGGCCCTCCTCGGCTTCGTCCCGCNCCGCCACCGCGTTCAACTGGTCGGCCCCGGCCTCGTACCAGCTCTACGAGTCCCGCACGTGGATCCCGCAGATCGGCGTGACCTGGTCCGTGGCCGTTACGTCTCTCGGCCTCGTCATGATTCTCCTGGCTCTCGTCCTCGTCCCGATCGTTCTGGTCGCAGGCTGGAACGAGAACGAGGACCGAGGAGCACAGCCCGCCCTGGTCCTGTCACTCCAGGCCTTCATGGTCCTCATCTTCGCGGCCTTCGACCTGGCGGTCTTCTACATCGCGTTCGAAGCGATGCTGGTCCCGCTCTACCTGATGATCGGACGCTACGGCCTCGGCGAGGCGTCAGCGCGCCACAAGGCCGCGATGAAGTTCCTGCTTTACTCGCTCTTCGGCGGCCTCGTCATGCTTGGTGGCATCATCTACATTTGGGCGCGCCTGGCCGCCACCCAGGCGGACACGACGGCCTTCTTCCGCATGGACACCCTCGCAGGTATCCTGCCGACCCAGTCCATGCCCGCGCAGATGGTCATCTTCGTGACCTTCATGGTCGCCTTCGCGATCAAGGCCCCGATGGTTCCCGTTCACACGTGGCTGCCTGATGCGGCCGCCGTTGCTCGCCCCGGCACGTCCGTGCTGTTGGTCGGCGTCCTGGACAAGATCGGCACCTTCGGCATGATCACGATGTGCTTGCAGCTCACCCCCGGCGCCTCCGCGTCCGCCAAGTGGGTCATGTGCGTCCTCGCCGTCATCTCGATCCTGTGGGGCGGCCTGTCAGCCAACGGACAAAACGACATCATGCGCCTCGTGTCCTACACCTCCGTGTCGCACTTCGGGTTCATGGTGCTGGGCATCTTCATCGGCTCGCAGATCGCCCTGGTTGGCGCCATGTTCTACATGGTCGCTCACGGCGTCTCCATCGCCGCGATGTTCCTCCTGTCCGGCTGGCTCTCGCGTCGCGGCGGCACACAGGATATGCGCGAGTACGTCGGCATGCAGAAAGTTACGCCGGTCCTCGCCGGCCTGTGGCTCATCTCTGGGCTTGCTTCCATCGCGCTGCCAGGCCTGTCCGGCTTCGTCCCCGAGTACCTCGTGCTCATGGGCACATGGACGGTCAACGGCCCGCTGGCGCTCTTCGCGGTCCTCGGCGTCGTCATCGCCGCCCTCTACATCCTCATGCCCTACCAGCGTGTCTTCACGGGCGCGCCCGGCAAAGGCAAGGAGGACCTGGCGGACCTTGGGGCGCGCGAACGCGGCGTCATGGCACCGCTCGTGGCCGCGATGCTCATCCTTGGTATCTGGTCGGCGCCCCTCGTGAGCGCCCTGACCCCGGTTGCTTCAGACCTCGACCTGGCCACTTCGCAGGTCGGCGCCACCTCTGAAGGGAGCGCACAGTGAACGTCCTACCCATGGCTAACTTCCAGGCCCCCGAGGTTCACTGGTTGAGCCTCGCGCCTATCCTCCTCGTGCTGGGTGGTGCCGTCTTCGGCATTCTCGTTGAGGCCTTCGCCCCAGCCAAGGCGCGCCGCCCCATCGTCATCGCTCTGTCGGTCCTAGCGACCGCTGGCGCCGCCGTCATACTTGCTTTGCGTTGGGCACCTGTCCTCGCTTCCCCGGCCTCGCTGGGGGAGTACATCGAGGACCCGCTTTCGGTTGGCGCTCAGTCCATCCTCGTGATCATCGGGTTCCTGGCCGTCCTGGTCATGGCGGACCGTACCAGCGTCGGCGACGGCGCGTTTGCGGGCCAGCCCTCCGACCGCCCTGAATCGGCGGCTGAGGAACTCACGGAACGCGCAAACTACCAGCGTTCTGAAATGTTCCCGCTCACCCTCTTCTCGCTGGGCGGCATGATGATCTTCCCAGCAGCCGATAACTTCGTGACCCTGTTCGTGGCGCTCGAAGTTATGTCGCTGCCTCTGTACACCATGGCCGCGACGGCACGCTACCGTCGACAGTTGTCGTACGAGTCTGCGCTCAAATACTTCGTGCTCGGCGCATTCTCCTCCGCTTTCATGCTCATGGGTATCGCGTTCCTTTTCGGGTTCGGCAACACGTTGCAGATGTCCGCGCTGGGCGCGGCTATCTCCGCTCACACGAACATGGACTGGATGGTCCTGGTTGGCGTGTTCTGCGTGATGGTGGGCTTGCTGTTTAAGGTGGGTGCCGCGCCCTTCCATGCGTGGACTCCGGACGTCTACACGGGCGCCCCGACCCCGGTGACGGGTTTCATGGCCGCAGCCGTGAAGATCGCTGCCTTCGCCGCGATGGCGCGCTTCTATCAGGCCGTTGCCGCCTACCTGCAGTGGGACTTCCTGTACGTCTTCGCGGCGGTCGCCGTGCTGACGATCATTGTCGGTACCTTCGCGGGCCTTGTGCAAGACGACGTCAAGCGGATGCTGGCCTTCTCGTCCATCGCTCATGCGGGCTTCATCCTGATGGGTATCCTCGCGATCCAGAAGGGCGGCACGGGCCATGTGTTGTTCTACACGTTGGGTTACGGCCTGGCCACGGTCGGAGCATTCGGTGTGGTTGCGCTCGTGCGCGGTCGCGATTCCGAGGGCAACGTCCTGGGTGAGGCGACGAGCATGCGTAAGTGGGCGGGTATTGGCCGCACGAACCCGTGGATCGCGGGTTCGATGCTGGTCTTCCTCCTTTCCTTCGCGGGTATCCCGCTGACCGGTGGATTCATCGGGAAGTTCGTGATTTTCTCCGATGCGATCAAGGGTGGCATCGGCTGGCTCGCGGTCGTTGGCCTCGTTGCTTCGGCGATTACCGCGTTCTACTATTTCCGCCTGGTGCGCGTCATGTTCTTCACCGAGCCTGGTGAGGATTCTGTCGTGGTTCGCTCTGAAGGTCTGTCCGCTTTGGCGATCGTGGTGTGTGCCGTCGGAACCGTTGCGCTTGGCGTGTTCCCTGGCCCCGTGTTGAGCCTGCTTGAAAAGATCGTCATACTGATCCCGTGAGTGCTCAAACACCCGATCTTCATGTTCCCGACCTCGAGGCCCGTATCACGCCGGGGCTCGAGGTCGTCGAGCGTCGTTTGCTCGAGGCGGTGTCCTCGTCTCGTGACCTCATTGACGAGATGACGCGTCATCTGGCGGTGGCGGGCGGCAAGCGGATGCGTCCGCTGCTGACCCTCGTGTGTGCGCAGTTGGGTGATCCCGAGCGCGCACTCGGCGATAAGGTCATCGCGGCCGCGACGGCTGTCGAGCTGACGCACCTGGCGTCGCTGTATCACGACGATGTCATGGATTCTGCTCCGACGCGTCGAGGGGTGCCCTCCGCCCAGCACCTTTGGGGTAATAATCGCGCGATCCTGGCGGGCGACATTCTGTTCGCTCGTGCGTCGCTGCTTATCGCCTCCCTGGGTCCTGACATGGTCGCTAGCCATGCGCGTACCTTTGAACGGCTGTGCGAGGGGCAGCTCAATGAGACGTTCGGGCCGACCGACGGGGTGGATCGTGTGGACTTCTACCTGCAGGTTTTGGCCGACAAAACGGGTTCGCTTGTGTCAGCCGCCGCGTCTTTCGGCGCGCTGCTGGCGGGCGCTGGGTCGCTCGTTAGTGATGTCTTGGCCGAGTTCGGGGAAAAGGTGGGGGTCGCCTTTCAGATCGCTGACGACGTGCTGGATCTTGCTTCGTCGGGTGAGCAGTCCGGTAAGACGCCCGGCACTGACTTGCGTGAAGGCGTGGATACGCTGCCGGTTTTGCTGCTGCGTCGCCGGGAAGCCGCCGGCACGATCGACCAGGCGGGGGAGCGCATTCTGCGGGATCTGAGCGGAGATCTGTCGTCCGATGAGGCTCTCGCGTCCGTCGTGGAGCAGTTGCGCTGCCATGACGTGCTTGGAGAGACGCGCGAGCTTGCGCGCACGTGGGCGGATGACGCGGTTGCAACGCTCGCGCCGCTGCCGAAGGGCGAGCCGAAGAAGGCGCTGGAGGCCTTCGCGCATCTCATGGTGGATCGCTTGGCTTGATTTTTTCACGAGGCCGGGGATCGGTCGTGCTGTTGCGCGCGGCTGGCCCCGGCCTCGTCGTATGTGTGCCCCGCGTCCGGGCTCGTTGTATGTGTGCCCCGCGTCCGGGCTCGTTGTATGTGTGCCCTGCGCCCGGGCTTGATGCCGCGCAGCGCCGCGANTTCTGTTCGGGTGCAGCGCGACGTAACGGGTGCAGCGCGACGTAACGGGTGCAGCGCCACGTAAAGGGTGCAGCGCCACGTAACGGGTGCAATGCCCCTTAGCGGGTGTGTCAAATCCCGGGTTTTGTGGAGGCTTGTTGAGGCCGCTTCCTTTCGTGTTGTTGTGTGTTGATTTTCTGCTTGTTGTGGTGTGATGCCGCCCAGGGAGAGGGGGCGGCGGGTGTTGTACCAGTGGACCCAGGCGGCGGTTTCGCGTTCGCATGTCTCTCGACCTGTCCCGGTCGTGGCCGGATCATGTATGGGGCATCGTCGTGGTTCCCCAACAATGTTGCATGCAATTTCCCTGTTAACCTTTTATGTATTGAAATAGTGTCGTTGCAATTCCAACGTTTCTGGGTGATGAGAAGAGTTCGGTCAACCGAATTGCATGCGACTTTTGGGAGGGCGGCGCAGAGGTTGCCTCTGAACCGAACATGCCAAGGCCTCGTCCGTGGGGGATCCGCCGCGCCCCGGCCTCGTCCGTGGGGGATCCGCCGCGCCCCGGCCTCGTCCGTGGGGGATCCGCCGCGCCCCGGCCTCGTCCGTGGGGGAGCCGCCCAGGCCTCGTCCCGCGCGACGGCCGAGGCTGTGTTTGGTGTCTCAGCTTAGGATGCCCTTGGCCTTGGGGCGCTAAACTTGGTGCCCAGGTGCGCGCATTCGCGCGCGGTCACGAAGAAGGAGAACTCGCTTGGCACCGCTCAACGTTGCCGTCATCGGCGCCGGTCCCGCTGGCATCTACGCGTCGGACATCCTCTCGAAGTCTGGGCTCGAGGTGAACATCGACCTGTTTGAGCGGCTTCCCGCCCCGTACGGACTGGTGCGCTACGGAGTGGCCCCCGACCATCCGCGCATCAAGCAGATCATTGTGGCCCTGTACAAGATTCTTCAGCGCGGTGACATCCGCCTGCTCGGTAATGTTGAGGTGGGCCGTGATGTGACGATCGATGACCTGCGCGACCACTACGACGCGATCATTATTGCGACCGGCGCGGACCGTGATCACCCGCTTGACATTCCTGGCGTGGACCTGCCCGAGTCGTACGGTGCCGCGGACTTTGTGTCCTGGTATGACGGCAACCCGGATTACCCGCGCACGTGGCCGTTGAAGGCTCGCGAGGTCGCGGTCTTGGGTGTTGGTAACGTGGCTTTGGACGTCTCGCGCGTCCTCGCCAAGCACGCTGAGGACATGCTCAAGACCGAGGTGCCGGCTAATGTCGCCGAGGCCCTGGCCGACAATCCGATCACGGACGTGCACGTGTTCGGCCGCCGCGGTCCGGCGCAGGTGAAGTTCACGCCGCTGGAGCTGCGCGAGCTGGGCAAGGTGCCGGACGTGGACGTCATCGTCTCGGAGGAGGATTTCGACTTCGACGAGGGCTCTGAGGAGGCGCTGCGCGCGTCGAACCAGCAGCGCCAGGTGGTTAAGACGCTGACGAACTACGCGATGGCCGATCCTGAGGAGCACACGGCGTCGCGTCGCATCCATATTCACTTGTTCCAGGCGCCCGTGGAGATCGTCGCCGACGAGCGCGGTCACGTGAAGGCGCTACGTACCGAGCGCACGGCTCTGAACGGCGACGGCACGGTGTCGGGCACGGGCGTGATCACGACGTGGCCCGTGCAGGCCGTGTACCGCGCGGTGGGCTACTATTCGTCGCCGATCCCGGGCCTGCCCTTCGACACTCGCGCCGGCGTAGTCCCTAACGTTGAGGGGCGCGTCATTGAGGGTGACACCACGAAGGATGAGTCTGCCCCTGTTATTCCTGGCGTGTATGCGACCGGCTGGATCAAGCGTGGCCCTGTTGGCCTCATTGGCTCGACGAAGTCCGACGCGCAGCAGACGATCACGCACCTCGTCGAGGATGCGTCTGAGGGGCGCCTGCATGCGAAGACTGCCGAGGTGGGGCACGATGCGATGGTGGCGCTCTTGGAGTCCCGCGGCGTCGAGTTCACCACCTGGGAGGGCTGGGAGCTCCTCGACGCCTACGAGCAGGCCTTGGGTGAGGGTTACGGTGAGCTGCCCGGTGGTCGCGGCAAGCGCGAGCGCATCAAGGTCGTGTCCCGTCGCGCGATGACCGACATTTCGCGTGGCGCGCAGGTGGACGCCGCCTCCGCCGACCTGATCGGCGAGATGGGCGAGATGGGCGTGCCCACCGCCCCCGAACGTTTCGACGACTACACGGGTCCGGGACGACGCAACTGAGGTCGTTTCGTTTCCTGACGAGGCCGTGGCCGGTTACTCCGGTTGCGGCCTCGTTTGTGTGGGGGAGGTGAAGGCGGCGGCTGTTAATGTGGCTTCGTCCGCGCGGTGGAGTTGCCGGTGTCCGAGGGGGAACGGTACTGCTGGTAGTGTGCCCAGGTTTCGTCCGCGTCCTTGTGTTTGTCTGAAAGATTCCCACTCGTGTTGCGGCTGGCTTTCAGGGCCTTCCCAGGTAACCCCTTTAGGCTCTCGATCATGGTGCATCGCAACTATCACAATGGACTGAAGACGACGCTCCTGCTGGGCGGCATGTGGGCGTTGCTCGTGTGCATTGGGGCACTCGTCGCGCAGGGCACTGGGCATGCAATATGGATCCTGGTGTTCGCCGGTATCGGCCTGGCACAGACCGCGTTCTCCTACTGGAATTCCGCTTCCATTGCGCTGCGTTCCATGAACGCCTACCCGGTCAGCGAGTTTGAGCGCCCTGAACTCTACGCCATTGTGCGCGAACTGTCGCAGCGCGCGGGACAGCCTATGCCCCTCATTTGGGTTGCACCTACGATGACGCCGAACGCGTTCGCGACCGGCCGCAATCCGGGCAATGCGGCCGTGTGCTGTACGGAGGGTATCCTCGAAATCTTGAACGAGCGTGAGCTGCGTGGGGTCCTCGGGCACGAACTCATGCACGTGTATAACCGTGACATTCTCACCTCTTCCGTGGCAGCGGCGATGGGCGGGGTCGTGACGTCGGTCGCGCAGTTCCTGATGTTTTTTGGGGGCGGTCGCCGCGATGATGAGGACGGGGGAGTGGGCGTCCTTGGCCTGCTCGCGATGAGTATCCTCGCGCCGATCGCGTCGATGCTTATTCAGTTGTCGCTCTCGCGCACCCGCGAGTTTGACGCTGATGAGGACGGGGCGATGCTCACACAGGATCCGTTGGCGCTCGCTTCGGCGTTGCGCAAATTGGAGATGATGACGGATCGGCGTCCGATGGCCGACACTCCTCGCACTCGCACGGTCGCCGCGATGATGATCGCGAATCCTTTCAGAGGGCGTTCTTTTGCTCGCTTGTTTTCCACCCACCCGCCGATGGAGCAGCGCATCGCTCGCCTGGAGGAGATCGCGGGGTACTGAGGCCACTGGTCGCGCGTCGACCTGTCTGTCTGGCCGTCCGTTGGTGTTATGTGCTCACGTGTTGAGCCATGTACCGTAAGGAGTTATTAAGCGATGACGCGCGCCTACAATGGTTTCTTTGAGCCGGCGAAGCGTTTGCAACGATCGTTTCCGGCAGTGTTTCCGCGCCTGCGAGCCAAAAGTCCTAGCGTCATCAACGCGTCGCGTCGTAGGGGGCTATGAGGGCGCTCTTCGACTGCCACCTGCCGGGACCTCTGTGAGATCGGCTTGGTGATCCAGTGGAGTTGGTAACAAAACGGTAGGGGGGTGACTAGGGGCAGGATCATCTCATCGCCCCGCCCCGCGTCTGCTTAACGCGTCCGCCCCGTGCCTTCCCCTGTGACGCTTGTCCCGTCGCCCCGCGTCCGCTTACCGTAATGTGGCTCAAAGGCGGCCTGTCTGACACGTGCGGGAGGCGATTAGCGGTAGTTCACAAACTGGAGTGCGACATCTAGTTCCTCGCCCTTGGGTCCTTTCAGAAGGGCAATGACGGCCTGCAGGTCGTCGCGAGACTTGGAAGAAACGCGAAGTTCGTCACCCTGAATCTGGGCTTTGACTCCCTTGGGTCCCTCCTCACGGATCAGCTTGGAAATTTTCTTTGCGGTGTCCTGGGGGATGCCTTCCTTCAGTGGGCAGACCAGCTTGAAGAGCTTGCCGGAGGCCTTGGGTTCGCGGTCCTTGTAGTCGAGGACTTTCAGTGATAGGCCGCGGCGGATGAGCTTGGACTGCAGGACGTCGAGGATTGCCATGACGCGGGAAGCTGAGTTTGCTTCCATCGCGATCGTGTCGCCGCTGAGGGTGATGGCGGCGTCGACGCCGCGGAAGTCGTAGCGGTTGGCGATCTCCTTGGCGGTCTGGTTGACGGCGTTATCGACTTCTTGGCGGTCGAGTTTGGAGACGACGTCGAAGGAGGAGTCTGCCATGAGGGGCACCTTTCGTTGGTATTCCGCCGATCTGTGTTTCGATTGGCGTTCGAGTCTATTTTAATGCTATTCTTTCACGGCACCGCGAGAGCGGCGCATGGCAGGTTACCAAAGCGGCCAAATGGACCTGACTGTAAATCAGATGCTTCGTGCTTCGGGGGTTCGAATCCCTCACCTGCCACCACTCACTGGTTCCAGTGAGAAACGCCTGTGAGGTCATTCTCAGGTTCTGGGATTGCTTCGGCACCCGGGCATGAGATACGCTTTGCGGCGTTGCCCCGATAGCTCAGTAGGCAGAGCGTCTCCATGGTAAGGAGAAGGTCAAGGGTTCGATTCCCTTTCGGGGCTCCGGTTGCGGATGTATCCGCTTCCGGCGGCGGGGTAGCTCAGCTGGTCAGAGCGCACGACTCATAATCGTGAGGTCGCGGGTTCGAGCCCCGCCCCCGCTACCAATTCTTTGATCCGACAGGTCGCATGAGCGACGAAACTAAGCGAGGGAAACAACCGTGGCAAGCAAGTCTCAGGACGTTCGCCCCAAGATCACTCTGGCCTGCTCGGAGTGCAAGGAGCGCAACTACATCACCAAGAAGAACCGTCGTAACACGCCGGATCGTCTCGAGCTGGCGAAGTATTGCCCGCGCTGCCATAAGTCGACGGCGCATCGCGAGACCCGCTGACGGTTTCTAAGCGAGAACCCCGAGGAATGTGTTTCCTCGGGGTTTTCTGTCTGTCTGTTGAGGCCTTCACGCGTGGTGTGGGTGCTCGTGTATGCTGGACAAATGAGTGAGAGGTATGACACACCTGTTCGGGTGGGTGTTCGCCAGATCGTCGCACCGATCGGCGCGGGCGAGGCGCGCATCCCAGCCCTGGTGAGGCTACCCGATGCGAGCATCCTGCTCTTCTATGATGAGCGCCCCGCCCCGGCCTCGGGCACGGGATCTGACTTCAACGGGCTGACCATGGCCTCGGACCTGCCGAACCCGAACCGGATCCGCTGGATGGAGTGCGACGCGCGCGGTGAGTGGTCGGACCCGCGTTCTTTGCCGGAGGGTGCGCCTCCCGTGTCTTCGGACGCGTGCGTCGGCGTTGATGCCGACGGTGTCATGCACCTGGCGTTTGCGTCGAGCGAGGGTGCAGTCGGCTACATGGATTCGCGTGCGCACGGTGAGCGGCTGCGGGCTTGGTGGGCGTGGGGGAGTGGGCCTGAGGACCTGACCTACGCTGACGTGACCGATGCGCTGTATGAGTGCACGGGTGCGGACGCCTTGTTTGCGACTTCTGGCGGCGCCGCGAGCGTCGACGGCGACGTCGCCATGCCCTACGTGGTGCGTGTGGGGGAGCGAACCTGCGTGCGGGTCGTCTATGCGCGGGGTGGGTGTATTGTGCGCCTTGCTGACTGCCTTGTGGGGCCGGAGGGTATCCTCCTGGATGAGACGTCGGTGACGGTGTGGGGTGGCCGCGTCGTCGCGAACTGTCGTCTGCAGGGCTTCGAGGGGCGTGGTTCGGGTGCGCGCTATCTGGCGTGGGGTGATGGTCAGTGCTGGGAGGGTGGGTGCTTGTGGGAGTTGGACGACCCGGGGTGTAATGCGTGTCAGATCGGTGATGTCTTTGTGCATCCCGGTGGGCGAGGCGCCCGGGCGTTGGGCCAGATCGTGCGAGTGAGTCCGCCGTGACGGGGGCCGGTGNTTCGGATGCTCTCATTGGTGGGGGCGAGGCCGTGGTGGTCTTCGAGCGTGGGCGCGGTCTGTGGGAGGTTTCGTGTTTCCCGGAGCAATGGGAAATGGCGGTCCCGGCGCCGGGCTGAACTTGAACTGTGCGCCGTGACTTCTTGTCAGCGGCCTTCGATGATGGCGATGAGAGGCGCGTAGTGAGCGTCGACTGCTGCAGTGTAGGCGTCTGTATCTCCGGCTTCGCATGCTCGCAGGATGGCGGCGTGTGCGGCGGCGGTGTCGACCATTTCTTGGCGCGAGGCCGTGGCCAGTTGTGGGGTGACGCTTTGGTGGACCAGCCACATGGCTGCGACGAGTTGGTGCATGAGTGGGTTGTTGAGGTAGGCGAGCAGGCGGGAGTGGAATGCGATGTCCTCGTCGAGGTAGGAGATGCCGGCGTGTGCGTGTTTTGTCATCGTGTGCACGAGTTTCCACAGCTGTGGGTTGGAGGTGCCTGTCATGGCGCGCGTGAGGGGTAGGGCGATTCCGAGGTCGAGGGCTCGGCGTGTTTCGATGATCGAGTGCAGGGATTGAATGCCGTTGATGTCGTCGAGGGCTGCGCGCAGCACGAGTGTTTCGACGAGGGGTTGCATGGACATGTTGCCGACGTAGGAGCCTGATCCTTGTCGTACGGTGACGATGTCGAGGGCTTGGAGCTTACGTAGTGCTTCGCGTACGGAGGAGCGGGAGACTCCGAGGTCGGCGCACAGTGCTGACTCGGTGGGTAGGCGGTCGCCGGGTCGCAGCCCGTGGCGCAGGATGTAGGACTTGATTGCGTCCATTGTGACCGTGGAGCGCATATCAGTCTGCGCTGCTGCTGGGCGCTGTGTGTTGGTGGTGTCGGGTACTTGTGCTGTAATCTCTTGCACGGATTTGTCTGACAACATAGGATTAGTATAGCGAGCGGAACAAAAGATCCGCACGTTCCATTTCTCAAAGATGAGGAGCGAGAGCATGCGAATGCGCAAACACTTCGCAACCGGCGCTGCGCTGGCAGCAGCAGCCGCGATGGCCCTGACCGCTTGCGGCGGCACCGGAACGGTCGACACCGGTACTCAACTCAACGTTGGCCCGGCCTACACCACGACCGACTACGGCCCTCTGACCAGCTCAGCGCTGGCCATGGGCAGCAACTGGCAGGTCCTGGAGGGCCTATACCGCCTGGACCGGACTGACTACAGCGTCACCCCCGCCCTGGCCTCCGGCGATCCCGTGAAGGTGTCCGACACCGAATATGAGGTCACGCTGCGTGAAGGCGCCAAGTTCTCCGACGGTACCGATGTGAGCGCCGCCGACGTCGTTGCAGCCTATGGAAAGGCCACTGCGGAAGGCTCGCTCTTCGCGCAGTTCTACACCTTCGTCGACTCAGTCGAAGCCAAGGATGACAAGACCGTCACCATCCACCTGAAGTACCCCTTCGCTGCCCTGAAGGAGCGCTTCGCGATCCTCATGGTGACCCCCGCCTCGGCTGACGCGGACGCTATGAAGGCCAAGCCTATCGGCTCGGGTCCCTACAAGTACACCGAGGTCGGCGAGCAGAAGATCGTCGCGGTTCCCAACGAACACTACAACGGCAACACCCCCGCGACCGTTGACACGATCAACTGGAACCCCCTGAAGGATGACGCTGCGCGTCTGACCGCCGCCCTCGATGGCACGATCGACGTCGTTGAGTCCGTCCCGGCGTCTTCGCAGAAGGACCTGACGGACGCCGGTTGGACCGTCGAATCCAAACCCGGCTACGGTAACGCCTTCATGATGTTCAACACGCAGAAGGCGCCCTTCGACCAGCCCGAGGTTCGTCGCGCGTTCCTGAAGGCCATCAACAAGAAGGCCATTATCGAGACCGCGTTGGACGGCGAGGCCGTTGAGGCCACCTCCTTCCTGCCCGAGGTCAGTTCCGCTTACAAGAAGCCGACGACCGACCTGTCCTATGACAAGGATGCCGCCGCGCAGCTCCTGAACGATGCGGGCGTCTCCGGTATGAAAGTCAACCTGCTCACCACGGATCACCCGTGGATCGTGGCCATGGTCCCCCAGATCACGGCTGACCTCGAGGCCCTTGGCCTGACCGTTAACCACACCAGCCAGGCGACCGGCGACCTGTACAGCAACGTGACTGACGTCAAGGATGCTGTGCCCAGCTACGACGTCATTATCGCCCCCGGAGACCCTTCGGTCTTCGGCAACGATCCCGGCATCATCATCTCCTGGTGGAACGGCAACAATAACTGGACCAAACAGCGTGACGGCTGGCAGGTCTCGGATCCTGAGTCCTTCAACCAGCTTCAGACCATCATCGAGGAGGCCGGCCAGCTCGAGGGCGATGCAGCCAACGCGAAGTGGGGCGAAGCGCAGGATCTTCTCGCCGAAAAGACCGTCCTGTACCCGCTCGTGTTCCGCAACGTGCTCACCGGATCCAACCCAGCCAAGGTTCAGGGCTTCCACGCGATTCCCACGACCGGCCTGCAGTTGGTCGGCGTGAACGTTCAGTAGGCCCCCTCGGGGGCACATCGAAAGGAGGGGTGGCGCCCGCCCTGAGGCAGACGCCGCAGCCGGGCGCCACCCCTCCTTTTTCGTAACCAAAATCCGTTGAAATGGAGGTCTAGCAGTGAATAACCTTCTGCGTCTCATCGGACGACGACTGGTGGCCTTGCCGATCATGGTGGTCGGCGTGTCCTTCCTCGTCTTCTTCATCATGTCGCTGTCTCCCGTGGACCCCGCATACTCGGCCCTGGGTGAGTCAGCGACGCCCGAAGCTCTCGAAGCCTACCGAGAACAGCACGGTCTCAACGAACCGTTTTTAGTCCAGTACGGCACGTACCTGTGGAACATGCTCCACGGCGACCTCGGTACCTACGGTGCCGGTTCCTCCAGCGTGACGGATCTGGTGGCTAAGGCCCTGCCCATCACCCTACAGTTGACATTCCTTGGTCTCTTTTTCGCCGTTCTGATCTCATTCCCCCTCGGGGTCCTTGCCGCCCTGTACCGTGATCGCTGGCCCGATCAGGTCATCCGCGTCTTCTCCGTGGTCGGCATCGGCACCCCCTCGTTCTGGCTGGCAACGCTGCTGGTCATGGCTTTCGTCGGGAAGCTCCCGGTCTCTGGTCCCCTGCCTGATGTCACGGTGAACCCGAGCGGTTGGTTCCTGGGCTTATAGGTCAGGTTGTGTTGGTTTTTGGGCTGTCTTTCGTTGCTACAAAGCCGAAAGGTGGGGGTTGGACTCGTTGTGACTTGAGTTCTTGGTTGGCCAGGTCGTGTTGGTTTTATCCCGGTTTTTGATTGATATTCCGCGGTAAGGTCGGGGTTTGAATCGGCTTGGATTGGGGGATGGGAAATCCTCGATGCAAAATCTGTGGTGGCACGACGCAAAAATGGGGCTCAACTCGAGCAGGTAGGCCAAGGTTCCGCTGTCTTGCGTGTAGGGCAAGCCAGTCTCGGCGTAACGATACCCGTGCCCGGCATTTCAGTGCGTTTTTAGACTTCGTCACCGGCAAATACACCCTGGCCGATTACGGGCCCAAGGGACGCACCATACGACGGCGTAACGAACCATTTTGGCATCTATGGCCAGTTTCTCCATTGGTTGACGAGGTTCACCATGTGGTCTTTGTTGACGGAATCTACCTGTCCCACAAGCTGGTGGTTCTTATTGCCTGCACCAAGACCCATGTGCTTGGCTGGTACGTGGCCAAGGGTGAGACCACCCGCGCCTGGCAAGCACTGATGTCTAGGATCGCGCCCCCAGATGTTGTCGTGTGCGATGGTGGGCAAGGCATCGCCAGCGCGGTGAAGACCACCTGGCCTACCACCCGGATCCAACGCTGTGTCTTTCACGCCTATAGCGCGGTCAAGCGTAAGACCACCACCCGGCCACGCACTCAGGCAGGTGTTGATCTCTACAGTCTTGCTCAGGCCTTGCTCGAGGTCACTACCTTTGACCAGGCAGTGGCATGGATGAGCAAACTCGCCACCTGGAACACCACCTACAAGGAATTCCTAGCCCAGCGCACCCGGCTACCAGACGGACGTTGGGTTGCCACCCATGCCCGGCTGATCCAGGCCAAGAACTCCCTCAACACGCTGGTCAAACAAGGCACGCTGTTTACCTACCTCGATCCCGCCCTTGACCTTGAAGGTGACCCCATTGCCAGGACGTCGAACCTGATCGAGGGCGGGATTAATACCCAACTACGCTGCGTGCTACGAGCCCACCGTGGCATGAGTCTTAATCACCAGGTCAAGACCGTGTTGTGGTGGTGCTACCTGCACACCGAGTTCCCTGCCACCCCAGCACACATCCTTAAAACCACGCTCACCGACCAACAGATCATTGACCAATTCGACAAGGCCAGCCACCGCGCCCAAGCGCAAGCCGAGATCGACAGGTGGGGAACCGCAGTTAACTGGACCGACTTCCACCACAGCGGAACCTGGCACGAAACCTACTAAACCGAAACCAACACGTTTTGGCCTATAAGCCGGTTCCTGCGTATGCTCCTGCCTGCGATCGCACTGGCCGTTCCTGTCGTCGGCCAGATGACGCGCGTCGTGCGTACCTCGATGGTTGAGGAACTCGACCGCGACTACGTTCGCACCGCCGTTGGCGCGGGCATCCCCAAGCGCATCGTTGTGGCGCGCAATGTCCTGCGCAATGCGCTCATCACCCCGGTCACTGTTCTTGGTCTGCGCGTCGGGTACCTGATGGGCGGTGCGGTCGTCATCGAAATTATCTTCTCTATCAACGGCATGGGCACGGTCGTCCTGCTGAAGGGCATCCAGGAAAACTGGGTCACTCTGGTGCAGGGAGGCGCTCTCGTTGTTGCGATCGCCTTCATCGTCGTCAACATCATCGTCGACATGCTCTACCTGCTCATCAATCCACGTATTAGGTCGGTGTGAGGCATGACCCAGAAAGAAAGACTCGCAAAGGTCACGAAGAAGGGCGTGCGTTTCTCTCGCATTGGCGCCATGTCCATGGGATCCAAGATCGCGATGGGCGTCCTGGCGCTCGTCGTCCTCGTATCGATCCTGTCGCCCCTCATCGCCCCCTACGGACCCGATGACATCACCAGCAAGTGGTTGCCTCCCTCCAGCGAGCACTTTTTCGGCACTGACCACGTGGGTCGAGATGTGTTCGCCCGCGTACTCTACGGTGGTCGTTTTTCGCTGCTGATCGGCTTGTGCTCGACGCTGGTCGCTCTCTTTTTTGGCGCGATCATCGGTTCTGTTGCCGCTGTTGTGCGTCGGAGTATCTCCGAGACGATCATGCGTATCCTTGACATCATCATGGCGGTTCCTGGTATCGCCATGGCTGCGGTGACGGTCTTGGTCTTCGGTCGTACCCTCACAAAGTCGGGTAACACGTCCGGCCTGGTCTTCATCATCATTTGTTCGATCGCTTTCGTTTACATCCCGCAGCTGGCACGTATCGTTCGCGCGAACGTGATGGCCGCCTACGGAGAGGACTATGTGCGAGCGGTCATCGTTTCCGGTGCGCGTGCCCCTTGGATCCTCGTCAAGCACGTCATGCGTAATACGGCCGCGCCGGTCCTGGTCTTTGCGACCGTTCTCGTCGCCGACGCGATCATTCTCGAGGCTTCGCTGACCTTTATTGGTTCTGGGCTCCAGGCCACCACCGTGGCCACGTGGGGTAACGTCCTGTCCGAGGCTTCCTCGAACTTGTCGGTCCTGCGAGGCATGTGGTGGACGGCCTTCTTCCCCGGCCTCTTCATTATGATCACGGTCCTGTGCTTAAACCTCCTGTCTGAGGGCATCACTGACGCGATGGTTGCGGCTCCCTCGTCGGCGGTCGTCGCCCAGGTCGACAAGGACGCTGACCGCGAGGCCGACCGCCTCCTGCTGGACCCGCGCCTGGCGTACGCCGAGCAGGCCGCTTCCCTTCAAGCTCGCCTGGATGACCTGAAGTCCGTCGAAGAAAGGCGCACTGACCGCTTTGAGGCCTCCTTCGAGAAGACGCCGCTGCTCGAAGTCAGGGACCTGTGTATTAAGTTCGAGCGTCACGGGGACGTCAATGTCGTCGATCACGTGTCTTTCAAGGTTCGCCCCGGCGAGACCATGGGCCTCGTCGGCGAGTCGGGCTGTGGCAAATCGATCACGGCGCTGACCATCATGGGTCTCATCGACCCTAAGGCCACGATCACCGGTGAGATCCTCTACGAGGGCGAGAACCTGCTGACCAAGTCGACTGAAGAACGTCGCGCGCTCCTCGGCCACGAAATGGCCATGATCTACCAGGACGCGCTCTCCTCGCTGAACCCCGCCATGCTGATCAAGGCGCAGATGAAGCAGCTGACCAGCCGCGGAGGCACTCGCAGTGCTGAAGAGCTCCTCGAGCTGGTGGGCCTGGATCCCAAGCGCACCCTCGAGTCATACCCGCACGAACTCTCGGGTGGTCAGCGTCAGCGCGTCCTCATCGCCATGGCCCTGACCCGCGACCCGAAGCTCATCATCGCGGACGAGCCGACGACCGCCCTGGACGTCACAGTCCAGAAGCAGGTCATCGCCCTGCTCAACGAGCTGCGTGAGAAGCTCGGCTTCGCCATGATCTTCGTGTCCCACGACCTGGCACTCGTCGCCGAGGTGGCCCACCACATCACCGTCATGTACGCCGGTCAGGTCATCGAGCAGGCACCTACGAGGGAACTGCTCACGCACCCCACCCACGAGTACACGCGTGGCCTGCTGGGCGCAGTCCTCTCGATCGAGTCGGGGTCCGGACGCCTGCACCAGGTCCCCGGAACGGTGCCCTCGCCTCGTGATTTCCCCGAGGGCGATCGTTTCGCCCCCAGGTCTTCGCACCCAGATTACGGACTGGACATTCGCCCGGTCCTCACCGAGGTAGGTACTGAGCACGTGTATGCGGCGCTGCCGCCGCGCGACGAGGTTCTCGTGGCGAGCGAGACCATCATCATCGAAGAAGGTCAGGAGGAGCAGCGATGAGCACCGACACTCTGATTGTCGAAACCGAGACGATGATTGCCACGCCCGAACCTGCGATCATTGAGCTGAAGGACGTTGAGGTCACCTTCACATCGCGTACCGGCTCTCTGTTCAAGCCTCATAAGGTACACGCGGTGCGCGGCGTCAGCATGCGCATTGAGCGAGGGCTAACGCTTGGCATCGTCGGCGAGTCCGGCTGCGGTAAGTCCACGACTGCGAACGTCATGTGCGGCCTCCAGATGCCGACGAAGGGCAAGGTGTTCTTTGGCGGCAAGGAAGTCACGAAGCGCAGCGCGGCAGCCCGCCGCGAGATCGGTCGCGTCGTCTCCGTGGTCTTCCAGGACCCCGCTACCGCCCTGAACCCCCGCATGCACGTCGCGGACCAGCTCGCTGACCCGCTGCGCGTGCACGGTATCGGGGACGAGGCCTCGCGGGCCAAGCGCGTGCAAGAGTTGATCTCGCTCGTCGGCCTGCCCTCCAGCGCCCTGGACGCGCTGCCGGGCCAGCTGTCGNTGGACATCGTGTCCACGACCCTGGCTGGCTACACGGGCGACCGCGTCAAGACCGACGGCCCCGACCTGGAGCTGCTCGCCGAGGTCGTCGCCGCGTTCCCGGACGTCCCCGTGATCTGCGAGGGCCGCGTCCACACGCCCGAGCAGGCCGCCGCGGCCATCGAGGCCGGCGCCTTCGCCGTCATCGTCGGCACTGCCATCACGCACCCCACGTCGATCACGACGTGGTTTAAGGCGGCCGTGGAGGGCTGACTTGTTGGGGTCGTGACGGGGCGCGGACCTCGCCTTCGGCGACTAGGTAATCGGCGTTCCCGGCCTGTTCTTGAGCCTTCCGCCGGCGACTGCGCGGGCGTATCCTGGTGTACGAGAACGCCTGTGACGTGGCGCTCAGTGTCATTCTGAGGGAAGAAGGGGAATCGTGGCGCGAATCATCGGGTACCGCCGTTTCGGAGGCGTCGAAGTTCTTGAGGAAGGCTCGGTGCCACTCCCCGCGCCCGGTGAAGGACAGGTGCTCGTGAGTGTGCGGGCCGCCGGCATCAACCCCGTCGACTACAAGCTCTTCGGTGGATTGACGAGGCCCCTCGAGGTCCTCCGCACGATCGTTCACCCGAGCCGGTGGTTCGCTCGCGGGGCGGACCGGTCGCTGCGCGGCGTCGGGCAGGATTTCGCGGGAGTCGTGGCCGCCGTGGGTCCGGGAGTNGTTTTTGAGGCCTTCGGCGTCACCCTGGTGCCCGAGCCGGTCACGGTCGGCATCGCCTGGTAGTGGGACGGTGTAAGCGCGCGGAGGGGCAGCCTTGAAGGAGTACGTGGAGGGTCTGGGGCGAGAGTTTTCTGCTCATGAAAGGGGATTCCTGCACGAGCAGCGGCGCGCCCGCTCCGACTACGCTTCCTTCGACCGTGAACAGGCGCTGCGCGCGGCGTACCTGGCGTATCGCTCCGAGGTCTATCAGGTACGCATGTACGCAGTTTTTCTGCTGGGACACCTGTCGCAAGACCCGGATATTCTGTCTTTCCTTCGGAACGAGGTTTCCGCAGACTCCAATTGGAGGGTCCAAGAGGTCCTGGCGAAGGCATTCGACGAATTCTGCGCTGTCAAGGGGTACGAGGAGGCTCTTCCCGTCATCGACGAGTGGCTGAGCGACCCGCACCCCAACGTGCGCAGGGCCGTTACGGAAGGCTTGAGGATCTGGACGAGCCGCCCCTACTTTCGGGACCATCCCGGCGATGCTGTCTCAAGGTTGTCGAGGTTGCGCGGTGATTCAAGCGAGTACGTCCGCAAATCCGTGGGAAATGCGTTGCGGGACATCAGCAAGAAACATCCGGACCTGGTTGCAGCCGAACTGGAAACCTGGAGTCTGGAGACTAAGGAAGTCTCGCAAGTGTACCGCCTGGCTTCCAAACTCATCGAGCGCGTGGCTGATCGGCGATAGCAGCTCACTACACAGGGGCATGACGGTACTGGCTGATAGACGCGTTGGAGAGTGCGAGGGAGATGTCGGTTGAGGCCAAACTGGCCTGCGCTCGCGGATCCGTTACGCGGATAGGTTGTCACGATCCGGATAGGTTATGCGCATCCGGATAGGTTAGTAACCTATCCATATCTTCATAACCTATCCGCGTGTTCATAACCTATCCGCATGCGAGCAGGCTGTCGTCGAGGTGGTGTCGGCAGTCGCTGTGTGCTGGTGAGGATGGTCCTCGTCGGCAATTTGCCCAAAGTGCAGACCATCTCGGCCACAATGGCTGTATTTTGGTGGTTTGAGCAGAGGTGGTCTGCGTTTTGGGCACCGCTGTGGCTGCGGGCCACGGGTGACCGGGCAACGACTGTCTTTGCATCCTCCCGTAAATCCCGTCGATACCGTCGATACCGTCGATTCCGCAGGTTCCGCTGAGCAACCTCCCCAAATTTCGCACGTAATTCCCCGGAGCGTGTTCTGGGACACCCCTTGAAAACCGCGGAATATCAACGATCCGATTTCAAAGTTGAAAAAGTTGACATGGGAATTACGTGCGAGATTGTCGGTGAACTGTGTGGAATCGTGCGAGTGTTGAGGCCGATCTGGCCTGCGCTCGCGGATCCGTTACGCGAACAGGTTGTCATGATCCGGATAGGTTATGCGCATCCGGATAGGTTAATAACCTATCCATATCTTCGTAACCTATCCGCGTGCGAACCCTCGTGGCCTGGTCTGGTTTTGTGGACCGGGTGTTTTGAGGGTCGTTGGTTGTTATTGGTGGTGTTGTGTCCTTGTCCCAAAGTGCAGTCCACTTCGCTTGAAATGGGTGTTTTTGGCTGTTTTTGGTCGAGGTGGTCTACGGTTTGAGCACATCGGTGTGCTGGCTGCCCTTCGGTGCTTGCCCTGTGGGCCTGAGGTGACGGTGGGATCCGGGGCTCCGTCGCTCGCGGATAGGGTATGCGCATCCGGATAGGTTAACTATCCATATCTTTATAACCTATCCACGTGAGGCTGCGGCGCGCAGGCGCTCGATCATGTCGGGCACCTTGCGGGTGATGGCCGCCCACAGGAGCTGGTCGTCCATGCTCTGGTACCCCGAGTGCGCCGCGATGTTGCGGGTCGTGCGCAGGGCACGCTTCTCAGAGGAAGTCAGGGCATCCATGTAGGGTGCGTACTCTTCGCGTTCCAGGAACGCGGCCAGCCGAATGATCACCATGCAAGCCGAGTCGTACTCCGGGCAATCGGCACTGAAAGCCTCTGCGGGGACAGCGGCAACCCGTTCGATGCGATGGGCGATGACGTCGAGTTCGCGCAGGAAGTTCTCAGCGTCGAAGCTGGGCGCGTGCCTCCGCGCTGCTCGGGGTCGAGGAACGAAGGGAGCCGATTCGTTCATAGCGCGACCGCCTCGTCAACGGCAGCTCGCAGTGCTTCGGGCACATGTGTGTCCACGTGAACCTCTGTCGGGAAGCCGGTGAGCTCGCTCGCGAACGAGGCGATGTCCGCCAACTCGAACAGCGACAGGTCTCGGGTAGGCGTGCCGATCAGGTCAATGTCTGAATCGAATCCGTCCGTGCCCCGGGCGACCGAGCCGAAGACGCGGAGGAAACCGAGGCCTCGTTCCTGGGCGTAGCCGCTGATCGAGGACGCGTAGCGGGCGAGCGGCACGGAGGGGCGGTAGTCAGCGGCGCGGAGGATGCGTTCGAGCAGTTCGGCTGAGACTACGCGTTTGCCGGACTCTATCTGCGCGAGGGTTGACTGGCTCATTCCGGTCATCCCCGCCAGCTCGGCCTGCGTGAGGGACGCGTCCTGACGTGCAGCGCGCACGAGGGACGGCGCATCGTCACGACGAAACCGGCTCATATCTCCATGATAGTGCACGCGTGCACTATTGGTGAAGCGGTCGGTAGGTACGAGGCCGGGGCCTGTGATCGTCCCGAGGTGGCCGACTCGGGTGATCAGACGGGAAAGAAACAACCGGACTGAGAGAGGGTTCCCCACATTTCGCACGTAATTCCCCGGAGGATGTTTTGGATCACGTCCTGAAAACCGCGGAATATCAACGTTCTGGTTTCAAAGTTTGAAAGAGGTGTGGGGGAATTACGTGCGAGATTGTGGGAGAACTGTGCTGATCCTGCGCTCGCGGATAGTTCGAGGATGGGCGGGGAGGTGTTGTCGTCAATGAAGTGGGTGCCTGTGCTCGCGGATGCGTGACGCGGATAGGTTGTCACGATCCGGATAGGTTATTCGCATCCGGATAGGTTAATAACCTATCCATATCTTCATAACCTATCCGCGTGTTCACAACCTATCCGCGTGTTCACAACCTATCCGCGTGCGAGCCGTCGGCCGCCGCGGTGGTGTCGGCAGTCGATGCATGCTGGTGAGGATGGCCCTCACCGGCAATCTGCCCAAAGTGCAGACCACCTCGGCCATAATGGCTGTATTTTAGTGGTTTGAGCAGAGGTGGTCTGCGTTTTGGGCACCGCTGTGGCTGTGGGCCACGGGTGACCGGGCAACGACTGCGTTTACATCCTCCCGTAAATACCGTCGATACCGCATGTTCCGCTGAGACCTCCCAAAATTTCGCACGTAATTCCCCGGAGTGTGTTCTGGATCACGCCTTGAATACCGCGGAATATCAACGATCCGATTTCAAAGTTTAAAAAGTTGACATGGAAATTACGTGCGACATTTATGGGTAAACGTGCCGAATTGTGAGAATCGTGAGGGCGGTGAGAAACAGCTGCTGCGCGCTGCCTCGCGTGACAACCGTTGTTGCTCGCGCGCGGGCAGCACCTCACAGATCAGGTGCGCACCCCACACAGGCACTACGCTGCGGGTGCCGCAGTACTACGCCGCAGGCGCCAGCCACGCGTCGATGTCGGCCTTCCAGGCCGCCTTGCGCGAGGGCGAGGCCAGTGACGCGTCGATCGAGGAGCGCGCCAACGATGCCAGGGCCTGGTCGGACAGGCCGAACACGTCGCGCGCGACCTCGTACTGGGCGACCAGGCGCGAACGGAACAGTAGCGGGTCGTCGGCAGCCAGCGCAACGGTAGCCCCAGCAGACAACAGCGTCGGCAGCGGCACCTGCGAGAAATCCGTGTACACGCCCAGGTGCACGTTCGACNTCGTGGGGTCGGCCTGGATCTCCATCCGCACCGAGCCCTCCGCGGCGTCGTCTTCGGCGGCCTCACGGATGAGGCGGCGCATCGCGGCCTCGGAGCGCACGAGGTGTCGCGCGGAGTCGTAGGCGCGCTGGAAGCGGAACCAGCCGCGCCCGTCGGCGGGCATGGAGGCGGCGTCGATGTGCAGCAGGTTCGGGGGCAGGCGCACGCCCTGCACGCGCGCCATGTCCACCATCGTGGTGGGGCGCATGGCTCCCGTGAAATGTAGGTGCAGGTGGGCTTTGGGGAGGGTCACGAGGTCGCGCCTGCCCGCCGGGGTGGGGCGTGGTGCCGTCAGGTTGGGGACGGAGGGCGCGTCCACGACCTAGTGCTCCTTGAGCCAGATGATGATGTCTCTGATCAGGCCGGGGCCTTCGGGTTCGTTGAGGAGTTCGTGGTAGGCGCCGTCGATGATGCGCAGGTGGATGTCGGCGTCGGGGTGGGCTGCGCAGGCGGAGCGCACGAGTTCGCGTGACCCGCGCAGGTCTGCCATCAGGTCGTGCGACCCGTGCATGACGAGCGTCGGGGTGGCCAGGCGGTTGGCGTGCGCGATGACTTCGTCGCCTTGGATGACCATGGTCACTCCCGTGAGGATGGGTACGCCGCCCTTGTAGGTGAGCGGGTCCGCGTCGAAGTCGCGTTGGACGTGCGGGTCGCGTGAGAGGGGGGAGACCTCCATGTCGGAAGCTCCCTTTGCTACGACGAGGCCGGGGCTGATTCGCGCGAGCGGCGCCAGTTTGCGGGCGCGGGAGGGGGAGATGTGGGGGAGGGGGCGCAGCGCGGGCGCGGACAGGACGGTGCCGCGCAGCCGCGTCGGGTCGAGGATTGTGGAGGCGGCCGCGATGATGCCGCCCATCGAGTGTCCGAACAGGAATAGCTCGGGCGTGCGCGCGTGGGCGAGGGTCGCCCGGCGCGCGTCACCGAAGTCGCGGATCAGTGCGCCCACGTCCACGCGGGCGCGGGGGCCCTCGGAGGTCCCGTGGCCCGCGTGGTCGTAGTAGGCGACGTCGTAGCCGGCGCGGGTGAGGGCGGAGCGCAGGTGGGTGTAGCGCCCGCAGTGTTCCGCGTACCCGTGGGCGAGGAGGACCGTCCCGAGGGGGTGCTCCTCGTCTGTCTGTTCGAACGAGACGTGCATCAGGCGAAGAGCTCCTGGATGCGGGTGATGCCCTCGACGAGGTCGTCGTCGGACAGGGCGTAGGAGAAGCGCAGGAAGCCGGAGCGTCCGAAGGCTTCGCCGGGAACCGCTGCGACCTCGACCTGGTCGAGGATCAGGTCGGCGAGTTCGCCCGACGTGTTGGCGACGCGGCCGCGGATGTCGCGTCCCAGCAGGCGTTCGACGGAGGGGTAGACGTAGAACGCGCCCTTGGGCGTGGGGACGTCGAAGCCGTCGATCTGGCGCAGCATGTCGACGATTGTGCGGCGGCGACGGTCGAAGGCGACGCGCATCTCGTTTACGGCGTCCAGGGAGCCGGACACGGCGGCGCGCGCGGCCTCCTGGGCGATGTTGTTGACGTTGGAGGTCAGGTGCGACTGGAAGGACAGGGCGGCCTTGATGACGTCGGAGGGGCCGATCATCCAGCCCACTCGCCAGCCGGTCATCGCGTAGGTCTTGGCTACGCCGTTGAGGATGACGGCCTGGTTTGCGAGTTCGGGCACGAGCTTGACGATGTGTGCGCTCTGCGCGTCTTCGTACAGCAGGTGCTCGTAGATTTCGTCGGAGATGACCCAGATGCCGTGATCGAGGGCCCACTGGCCGATTGCGGTGAGCTCTTCGGGCGTGTAGACGCTGCCCGTCGGGTTGGACGGCGAGCACATGAGGAGGACTTTCGTGCGCGGCGTGCGCGCGGCCTCGAGCTGTTCGACGGTCACCTTGTAGTCCTGGTCGGCGCCCGCGAACACCTCGACGGGGGTGGCGCCGGCGAGCTTGACGACCTCGGGGTAGGTGGTCCAGTAGGGGGTCGGCAGGATTGCTTCGTCGCCGGGGCCCAGCAGCGCGGCGAAGGCCTGGAACACGGCCTGCTTGCCGCCGTTGGTGACGACGATGTCGGCGGGGGAGACCTCGTAGCCGGAGTCGCGCAGGGTCTTTTCTGCGATGGCCTCGCGCAGCGCGGGCAGGCCGGCGGCGGGCGTGTAGCGGTGCATCGCGGGGTTGCGGGCAGCCTTGACGGCGGCCTCGACAATGTAATCGGGCGTGGCGAAGTCGGGTTCGCCGGCGCCGAAGCCGATGACGGGGCGACCGGCGGCCTTGAGGGCCTTAGCCTTCGCGTCGACGGCCAGGGTCGCGGACGGCGTGATGGCGTTGAAACGATCAGAGACACGGGTGCGAGGAGTATTGGTCACCCCTCCATGGTCCCACGTCGTGCGCCCGCGTGGGTTTTCGCCCCCGTAATGCGCGCGTGGGCTACCTCTCATTTACGAGGTCGTGGCTGGTTTCTCGGGGATTGGTGGGCCTGGGTGTGCCTTAGCGTTGGACAAACCGGATGCGTATCCACTAATGTACGTCAGGCAGGTTTTCCTGCGTAGGGCAGTGGCGCAATTGGTAGCGCACCGGTCTCCAAAACCGGCGGTTGTGGGTTCGAGTCCCGCCTGCCCTGCGGATAAGGCTGATCATTGTCGCAGGAGGGTTCCCATGGCCAAAGATAAAGCCTCGGACGTCGAATCCTCGCGCCGAGATCGTACGAAGAGCGGCGCTACCCGCAAGCGTGGAGCTGTCGCCAGTCAGAAGGCGAAGAAGCCGGGCTTCTTCGCGGGCATTTTCCTTTTCTTCAAGCAGGTCATCGATGAGATGAAGAAGGTGACCTATCCGTCCGGTTCTGAGACCTGGACCTACTTCGTTGTCGTCGTTGTGTTTGTCGCCGCAATCATGCTTTTCGCTGGCCTACTCGACTTCGGATTCGGTAAGCTAAGTGCATTGATCTTCGGCTGAGACCGACGAACCCGCCCGCAGGAACCTGCAGGCGGGTTTCTTTCACGGTCCGGCCCTTTCTCAGGAGGAATAGTCGTGAGCGACGAAAACTACACCGAGGCCCAGTCCTTCGAGGCTTCCCACGAGGCCGTCGAGCAGGAGACCGCCGAGGCGCTGGCCGACGGCCAGGCCCTGGAGGTCGTTGAAGAAGCGATTGAGGAGACCGCTGCGCGGGAAGTGACCGCCGATGAGCCTGCGCAGGGCGAGGATGGCGTCCAGGACGAGGATGCTGCCGAAGAGGCCGCCCCGACCTCGGCGGAAGAGGAGGCGATTGCGAAGCTGCGCCGTAAGCTTTACATGTCCCCCGGCGACTGGTATGTCATCCACACGTACTCCGGCCACGAGCGCAAGGTGAAGGCGAACCTCGAGCAGCGCATTGCCACGCAGAACATGGAAGACTACATCTTCGGTGTCGAGGTGCCGGACGAGTATGTCATGGAGTATCGCGGCACCACGAAGAAGCGCGTGCGCCACGTGCGTATTCCCGGCTACGCGATCGTGTGCATGGACTTTAATGAGGCCTCGTACCGTGTCGTCAAGGAAACCCCGGCTGTCACCGGCTTCGTGGGTGATCAGCACAACCCGGTTCCGCTGTCCATCGACGAGGTCGTTATGCTCCTGACGCCCAACGTCCTCGAGGAGGCCGCCGAGGCTGCCAAGGATCAGCCTGCTCCGGTTCAGGCCGTTCAGACCCAGTTCGAGGTCGGCGAGATTGTCACCGTCACTGACGGTCCCTTTGAGACGATGTCAGCCACGATTTCTGAGATCATGCCCGAAACGCAGAAGCTCAAGGTGCTTGTCACCATCTTCGAGCGTGAAACGCCGTTGGAGCTCGGCTTTGACCAGGTGGAGAAGCTCGAGCAGTGATGTCACCCACCCGGGCTTGGGGACAGGCCTAGGTTGGAGTTATCATGCATATTTGTGTGCGTTGGGTGCATTGTGTCCGCTGACTCTCAGTGGGGTCGGCCCCGGCGCTCCATCCTGGTCGACATCCGTCGGCCAGAACTTCAGTAGAAAGACCCGCATTCATGGCAAAGAAGAAGAAGGTCACCGGCCTGATCAAGCTTCAGATCGCAGCCGGTGCCGCTACCCCCGCACCCCCCGTTGGCCCCGCACTGGGCCAGCACGGCGTGAACATCGTTGAGTTCACCAAGGCGTATAACGCGGCTACCGAATCGCAGCGCGGCAACATTGTTCCCGTCGAGATCACTGTCTACGAGGATCGTTCTTTCACGTTCGTCCTCAAGACCCCGCCTGCCGCTGAACTCATCAAGAAGGCTGCTGGCGTCCAGAAGGGTTCCGGCACCCCGAACACCGTTAAGGTTGGTTCGATCACGATGGCTCAGGCTCGCGAAATCGGCGAGTCTAAGATGGCTGACCTCAACGCCAACGACGTCGAGGCCGCTGCCAAGATCATCGCCGGTACTGCCCGCTCTATGGGCATCACGGTCGAGGCCTGACACCAACCACCCCCCGTGGTAGGGCAGGCGCTGCCCGACACCCACGACTGCAAGGAGAAGAAGCAGAATGACTAAGCGCTCCAAGAGCTACCGCGCAGCGGCCGAGAAGGTCCACGCGGACGTGCTGTACACCCCCTTCGAGGCCATGAAGCTGGCCAAGGAGACCACCGTCACCAAGTTCGATTCGACCGTTGAGGTTGTCTTCCGACTCGGTGTCGATCCCCGCCAGGCGGACCAGATGGTCCGTGGTACCGTTTCCCTGCCGCACGGCACCGGCAAGACCGCCCGGGTCTTGGTCTTCGCCGTTGGTCCGCGCGCTCAGGAAGCGATCGACGCAGGCGCCGACGAGGTCGGCGGCGACGAGCTCATTGAGAAGGTCGCCAAGGGCTACACCGACTTCGATGTCGCCGTTGCTACCCCCGACCTGATGGGCAAGGTTGGCCGCCTCGGTCGCGTCCTCGGCCCCCGTGGCCTCATGCCGAACCCCAAGACGGGCACCGTGACCATGGACGTCGCGAAGGCCGTCAAGGAGATCAAGGGTGGTCGTATCGAGTTCCGCGTTGACAAGCACGCCAACCTGGCGTTCATCGTCGGCAAGGCTTCCTTCACCGCCGAGCAGCTCACCGAGAACTACGCCGCCGTTCTGGACGAGGTTCTGCGTCTGAAGCCGACCTCGTCGAAGGGCCGTTACCTGATCAAGGGAACCGTTGCTACGACGATGGGTCCCGGCATCCCGCTGGATGTCACCAAGGTTAAGGACCTGCTCGAGAAGTGAGCCTCGCTCGCTGACGAAGCGATCCGGGTCCCCGCGCAGCCAAGCTGCGCGGGGACCCGCTTGTTGTCGCGGCGCGGGGGTGTGTGGGGCGCGCGATCAATTAGGGACGTAGGTCACAACATATAAGGTGAGGATAGTGTAGCCTTAATTCGCTTGTATCAACCTATATTCGACAAGGGTCGCAACATGTCTCAGGTTACGGGTTCGGGCGTCACAAAGGCGCGCTCGGCCGTCACGATCGGTGCTTTCACCGCCGTCTACTTTGTCCTCATGTGGTGCTCGGCGATGCTCGGCTTCTTCGGGCCGGCGTTCATGTTCGTCGGCGGGATTGTTGGCCTCCTCCTGAACGGGCCGGTCATCATGCTCATGCTGGTGCGTTCGCGCATGTTTGGGACGATGACGATCATGGCGGGCATCGTCGCCTTCTTCATGGTCGTGACAGGGCATGCGTGGGTGACCGTACCGGTCGCCCTCGTTCTCGGTTTCCTGGCTGACCTTATCGCCCACAGTGGCGGCTATCTTAGTGCCCCTCGAAACATTGCAGCATACATGCTGTTTTCCCTGTGGGGGATTGGCCCGCTTGCTCCGATTTTCTTTGCTCCCGACTCCTACTACGCGGATGTCGCGTCCCAGATGGGCCAGGACTACGCGGATGGTATGCGTGCCCTCTTTAGCCCCGCGGTCATCAGCGTGTGGGTGGTTGTTACGATGATCGTCGCGTGCCTCGGCGGGCTTATTGGTCGTTTCTTGCTGCGCAAGCACTTCGCGAAGGCTGGCGTTGCCTGAGATCTCGCTCGCCGAGGACGCCCCAGGCCAGTTAGTGAGCAGGCTGGATCCGCGCACCAAGCTTCTTGCCCTCCTCGTCCTCAACGCGTTTGTCATGCGCGCGAGCCCCACGTCCACGCTGCTGGCGGTGCAGCTGCTCGCGGTGCTTGCCCTCCTGTGGGAGGTGGGTGGCGCCACCGCGGCGCGCACCGGGCTTGGGTGCCTCGTCTGCGACGCGTTTAGCCTCGGCTCGCCCCTCCTCGTCGCGTGGCTCGGGGGCATGGGGGCGCCGCGTGGCGCGGTGCTCGTGATCGGCACGTGCAGTGCGATCCTGTACTGGTTTGCGCGGTTCTTCGCGGGATTCGGCATCGCGCTTTACGTGTACCGCACGACGAGAGTTGGCCAGATGAAGGCAGCCCTGCGTGCCGTTCACCTGCCGCGGGTGTTCGTCGACGCCCTCGTTGTCGCGTTCCGTGTCCTCCCGACCGTGGCAGCCGAGGCGGTCGCCATCCGTGAGGCCATGGAGATGCGCGGGGTCGACCTCGGGGTACGCGGAGTTGTCCGCCACCCCCTCGTGATCGCCGAGCGCTTCCTGGTCCCGCTGCTGTCCTCCATCGCGCGCGTGGCCGACGACCTGGCTGCCTCGAGCGTCGTCCGAGGCCTGGGTGGCCCCACGCGCCCCNCCACTTCCTGCGAGGGCTCGCCGACCAGGTTCTCCTCATGGAAGACGGATCGGTCACGCGCGCGTGGAGCGGCGAGGAGTTCTACTCGATGGGCGAGGAGGAACGCAGGTCGCTCGGCTTGCGGACCCTCGTGGATCCCGGTCCGCCCGAGGCCTGGGTGGCCTCACGGGAGAGCGATGCGCACGCCGCGCCTACCGCGGATGGGCGCCTGTCCTGCCGGGACCTGAGCTTCTCCTACGGAAACACGCCCGTGTTTGAGGGGTTTGACGCGGATTTTCCGGCCGGGCAGATCACCTGCATCGCGGGAGAGAACGGCGCCGGGAAAACGACCCTCGTGCGCGTGCTGTGCGGGCTGGCCGCTCCCGGTTCCGGGACGATCACCCTGGACGGACGGACGACGAGTCGACGGCAGCGGCGCTCCGCGTGTGCGCTCGTCATGCAGGACACCGGACGTCAGCTATTCTCCGACACGCTCGAGGGCGAGCTGACGGTCGGCGCGTCGGATGCCAGCGGCGAGGCCGGGGAGAAGCTCCTGGCCGACTTCGACCTCGCTCACCTGGGAGAGCGCCACCCCCTCAGCCTGTCGGGCGGGCAGAAACAACGCCTCGTCATCGCGGCCGCGCGAGCCACCGGGCGTCCCGTTGTGATCCTCGACGAACCAACGTCGGGGGTCGACGCCCGACACCTCACCTCCATCACGTCCACCCTGCGCCGCATCGCGGACGAAGGAGCGGCCGTCATCGTCGTCACCCACGACGGCGANCAACGCAGGTGAGTGAGCCGCCCCGCGCGGCATTCGAGCATGCGCCCGACACGAACCTGCGTGTCGGGTTTTTTCTTACCTGCGGTCACGTATCTGGAAGGAGGACCATGGCGAAGTCCGACAAGGTGGCAGCAGTTGCCGAGCTCGTGGAGCGTTTCCGCGCAGCCGACGCTGTTCTGCTGACCGAGTACCGCGGCCTGACCGTCGGCCAGCTCAAGCAGCTGCGTCGCGGCCTGGGCGAGAACGCGACCTACGCCGTGGCAAAGAACACGCTGGCGCGCCTGGCGGCCAAGGAGGTCGGTCTCGACTTCCTGGCTGAGGACCTCAAGGGTCCCACGGCCATCGCTTTCGTCTCCGGCGAGCCCGTTGAGGCCGCCAAGACCCTGCGTGATTTTGCTAAGGACAACCCCGCCCTCGTGCTGAAGTCCGGCGCGATGGACGGCGCTCCCCTGAGCGCCGAGGGTGTCAAGAAGCTTGCCGATCTCGAGTCCCGCGAGGTCCTGTTGGCCAAGGCCGCAGGCGTCCTCAAGGCCAAGATTGGTCAGGCGGCGTTCGCATTCAACGCTCTGCCCGTCAAGGCAGTGCGCACCATCGATGCTCTGCGCGAAAAGCAGAGCGAGGCGGCCTGACGAGACAGGCCATGTTCCACGCCGCCACCGGCTGCGTGAAACAAACCAACAATCTGCACTCGTGCAGGCCAATTAGGAAGGATGCCACTCATGGCTAAGCTCTCCAATGACGAGCTCATCGCAGCTTTCAAGGAAATGACCCTCATCGAGCTCTCCGACTTCGTGAAGCTCTTCGAGGAGACCTTCGACGTTGAGGCCGCTGCCCCCGCAGCCGTCGCCGTTGCCGCCCCGGCCGCCGACGCCCCNTGCGCTCGCGGTCGCCCCCTACGTCGTCCTCGTCCAGCTCGGGCAGGTGCTGCTGGAGGCGGCCCGCTCGGGTGCCTCGCCTGATCGCGCCGAGGTGATGACACTGCTCATGTGGCTGACCGGTGCCTTTGGCCTTCGATACGGTATCTACTTCGTCGCGCTGGCCGTCACCCACTTCGCGGACGTGCGCTTTGGACACATCGTGCGCTCCCGCATGGTCAGTGTCCTCGCCGCCGCGCCCCTCGCTTGGTTTACCTCCACGAACTCGGGGGCCGTGCGCAAGGCCATCCAGGACGACACACACGACGTACACACGGTCATCGCACACGCGCCCGTCGAATCCGCGGCCGCAATCAGCGCGCCAGTCTCCCTGCTCATCTACGCCTTCGTCGTCGACTGGCGGCTCGGGCTCCTCTCGATCGCGACGCTGCCCCTCTATGGACTCCTCAATGCGTGGATGATGCGAGGCATGGGGGAGAAAACCGCGCAGATGGACCGACACCTCTCGCGCGTCTCGTCGACGATGGTCGAATTCGTGTCCGGCATCAGCGTCGTCAAGGCGTTCGGAACCGTCGGGCGCTCACACGAGCGATTCACCCGGGCTGCCGAGGACTTCTCGCGCTTCTACGTCGACTGGTGCGGCCCGCTGCTGAAAGGCTCCGCGCTCGGGCAGGCCAGCGTGTCTCCCTCCCTGATCCTGCTCGTCTCGACGGCGGGGGGTTCCGCGCTCGCGGCGGCGGGGATCGTCAGTCCGGTCCAGGTCATCACCTGCGCTCTCATTGCCCTCGTCATCCCGGCGGCCATCGAGGTTCTGGGGACAACGACATGGGCCTACCAGATCGCCGGGGCCGCCGCGCTGCGCATCGTGGACCTACTCTCGGTCGCCCCGTTGCCCGCCGAGGGAAGGTCAGTGCCAAAGGGTGCTGACATCGAGATTGATGGTGTTTCCTTCTCCTACGGGTCAACTCTCGCGCTGGACGACGTGAGCCTGACGATCCCCGAGGGATCGGTGACCGCCCTCGTGGGTTCCTCCGGCTCGGGAAAATCGACGCTTGCGACGCTGGTCGCGCGCTTCGCCGACCCGGACCGGGGGGCTGTCCGCATCGGTGGGGTCGATGCGCGTGAGATCGCTGCGGACGTCCTCTACCGGCACGTCTCCTTCGTCCTCCAGGACCCGCAGCTCCTCGACATCTCCGTGCGTGACAACATCGTGCTCGGAGTCCCGGACGCCAGCGACGAAGCGGTGTGGGCTGCCGCTGGGGCCGCTCGCATCGACGATTACCTGCGTTCCCTGCCCCGAGGCCTCGACGCCGTCATCGGGGAGGACGCCCACCCCTCGGGTGGTCAGGCGCAACGCATCGCAATCGCTCGAGCCCTCCTCGTCGATGCGCCCATCCTCGTCCTCGACGAGGCCACCGCCTTCACCGACCCGGAAGCCGAAGCCGATATTCAGGCGGCGCTCACCCGCCTCGTCCAGGGAAAGACGGTTCTGGTCATCGCGCACCGCACAGCATCCATCGTCGGCGTCGACCAGATCGCCATCCTCGACGCTGGTCGTCTCATCGCGCTGGGCACGCCCGACCAGCTCGCCGATCATCCCTACATGCGTCGCATGAGCGCAGTGAAAGGACACTGACATGCTCGACCTCATTCCCCGGCTGCGCGAACCCCTCTCCGAGCAGGGACGAGCCGACTTCCTTCAAGCAACCGTGCTGTCCTGTGTCGTCGGAGCGGTACGCGGCGTCTCCTTGGTCGCCTTCATCCCGGCTGCGATTGCCCTGACCTCGGGCGCGCCCGCGTGGGGTATGAGCCTGGGATCGTGGCTCGTTGTGCTCGCTCTGTGCGCCCTTACCTCCTTTGTCGTCGAGTACCTGCTCGCCATGCGCTCCTATTCGGTGGCCTTCGACTTCCTGTCGAACATGCACCGTGCGATCGGCGACAAGGTGGCGTCCCTGCCGCTCGGGTCGTTCCGCGCGGACACGGCTGGAAAGACGTCGCGCCTCGTCTCGCGCGAGCTCATGGTTCTGGGCGAGATCTTCGCGCACATGTATTCGCCCCTCATCGCCGCGATTGTCACCTCGGCGACGATGCTCGTTGGTATCGCCGCCTTTTCGCCGGTCCTCGGGCTGGTGTGCCTGGTCGCGATTCCGATCGTCGCAGGGGGAGTGTGGGTGGCGCGCCGATGCCTGCAGTCGGGGGCCGCCCTGAAGGAGCCTCCCGCCCGCGAGCTGTCGCACCGCATCGTCGAATACGCGACGAAGCAGGGGGCGCTGCGCGCGTGCGGGCGCTCCGCCTCCTACGAGCCCCTCCAGCGTGCCGAAGACGCCTACGGGGTGGCCGCGCGTCGCTCACTCATGAGGGAGACGGTTGGCCAGATCGTCAACGGCATGGCCGCTCAGCTCGTCGTCGTGACGCTCATCTGCGCGATGGGGTGGCTCGCGGTCGCCGGTAGCGTCAGCCCCGTGGAGGCCGTCGTCTCCATCGGCCTGCTCCTGCGCTTCACGCAGATCCTTGTCGACATCGGGACGCTCACCTCCGCGTTCGAAACCCGGCGTCCGGTCCTCGACCTCAGCCACGAGATCCTCTCCGCACCCGAACTGCCCGCCCCCANTCGTCGTCGTGACGCTCATCTGCGCGATGGGGTGGCTCGCGGTCGCCGGTAGCGTCAGCCCCGTGGAGGCCGTCGTCTCCATCGGCCTGCTCCTGCGCTTCACGCAGATCCTTGTCGACATCGGGACGCTCACCTCCGCGTTCGAAACCCGGCGTCCGGTCCTCGACCTCAGCCACGAGATCCTCTCCGCACCCGAACTGCCCGCCCCCAAGGGCGTGCGACGCGCGGACGAGGCCCCGGCCTCGTCGGGCTCGTCGGTTTCCCTCGAGGACGTGTCCTTCTCCTACGAGGCCGACCACCCCGTCCTGCAAGGCGTGTCCTTCCGCGTCGAACCGGAGACGATGACGGCGATCGTCGGCCCATCCGGCTGCGGCAAAACCACAATCGCGCGCCTCATCGCGCGCTTCTACGACGTGGACGCGGGAAGCGTGCGCGTCTGCGACGAAGATGTGCGCGACTGGGACACCGCCGACCTCATGGCGCAGCTCTCCCTCGTCTTCCAGGACGTCTACCTCTTCGACGACACCCTCGAAGCCAACGTGCGCGTCGGCAACCCCGACGCGACCCGAGCGGACATCGAAGAAGCGGCACGCCTGAGCGGAGTGAGCGAAATCGTCGAGCGCCTGCCGCTTCGCTGGGACACCCCCGTCGGGGAAGGAGGCCGCGCATTGTCCGGAGGGGAACGCCAGCGCGTCTCCATCGCCCGCGCGCTCCTGAAGGCCGCGCCCATCGTCCTCTTCGACGAGGCCACGAGCGCCCTCGACCCCGAGAACGAATCACGCATCACCGACGCCATGGCCGCCCTGCGACGCGACGCAACACTCATCGTCATCGCCCACAAGCTCGACACGATCACGGCAGCCGACCAGATCGTCGTCCTCGACGAGGGCGGCCGCGTCGCCCAGATCGGCACGCACGCAGAACTCTACTCGCAGGCGGACGGCCAGTACCGGGCCTTCTGGGACGCGCGCTCGCGGGCATCGGGGTGGAAGCTCGTCTGACGGCTATCACGCCGCGAGGCCGGGGCCCACAGTGCGCATCTTCGGACGTCGAGCTCGTGTGTCGTGTTCACACATCCAGCACGCGAACACCAGCCCAGCCAGGTGCATCCTTCCCGGGGCGCCCCGCAAGCCCGCCCCGGCCTCGCACATTCAGTGATGTGCCGGGCGGTTGCTCGTTCGCGCGGTCGGCCCCGGCCTCGCGCATCTTCCGGTCTGCCACCGTTGGGCCGCGCGCCAGGCCCCTTCGTTTTATTCCGCTATCACGAAGGCTATTTCCGGCTCTTCCGAGTTGAGTGTGGGTGACCGGGTATTGGTCGGGGGTTGTGGGTAGAGGTCGAGGTCCTTGATGATGAGCGGACTTCTACCACCGCGATCTTCAAAGGACCTCGACAATGTCGGGTTATGGGACATTTCGTGTTACTGGGGTTAGTCCCAGGTGTTGTGGTAGGGGGTGGTGTGGTGGAGTTCGTTCCAGCAAATTGCGTCGCCCCAGCCGGGGATGGTGCCGGCGGCTTGGCGGGTTTGACAGGCTTGGTACCAGGCGTTTTCGAGGGCTGCGTCGGTGGGCATGGTGGCCAGGATTGTCGCTGCTGGCTGGGGGGGCAGAGTGGGTGTAGCACCACCCCCTACCAGCAACACGTAGTGTCCTATAACCCAGAAAGAAAGCTCTCCCTGGAAGCCACTGAGGCTTCCAGGGAGAGCAGTCAGAGAGTGCGAAAGACGAATACACCGCTATCAACGGCATCCGCAACGGTGTAGTCGAATTCGAGGTCGTGAATCCACGCGTCCCAGTCGAAGAAACGCTTCGCCTCCTCAGGCCATCCGTCCATCAGACAGATGTCCTCAGCGAGCTGTGTCGCGTAGTCCTCGAACGAGTCCCAGCAACCACAGTAGCGCTCCTTAAAGTCGGAGACGCTCGGTAGTGTATCCCCACACGCTACGTAACAGCCTGTTTCAATCCATGCGAGCAGTGCAGGCCACTGTTCTTCTCCGATCTCATCGAAGACTTCACCCCAAAGCTGTGCTGTATCGGGTGACATTTCGCTGGTTCCTGTGGGGAACCCCTCGTGATCAAAGATCCATAGCTCGTCGTGATATGTGGGGCCAAGGTGTAGGTCTTCAGGTGTTACCTCACCGGCTTCTTCTGCCGGGAACCATCTCCCGTTGAGTATGCCTTCGTTATAGCAGGCTAGACAGCCGATCCAGACCGACGGACGAACAGTAGTTTGAGTAATCATTCCAACCTCCCGAGTAGGTGGAGGTGAGGCCGGGCAGTCCAGCTCGGGTAAGGACGCACACAGGCGACCTCACCTCCAACGAGTGGCTCGGGGTCGCTTTGCGACCTTCTCAGGGGATGAGCGGGAGGAGGACCTTTATCGCTCATGAGGTGGGGAATTNGGGGGCCGGAGTCGCACCCGTTCCCCCACCCAGCGCGCGCTGGGCTTCCTCGGCGCGCTTCAGTGCGTCGTGCAGACGGTTCTGAGCCTCGCCATAGGCCGTCCAGTCGGAGTTAGTCATCGCGCTATCCGCGTCACGCATGGCTTGGGCCGCATCGGTCACTGCCTGGTTGAGCTGGGCGCCAGCGTCACCGGGAACGGCGGTCTGACTGGTTTGCGTGTCAGTGCTGTGAGTGGTCGTTGCCGTTGACCCGTCATCCGAAACCAGTTGACGCAGAGATTCCTCCAATGTCGGCGCGAAGCCAACCTTGTCACCGAATGCCGTCAGCACGGAACGAAGCACCGGGTAGGACGCCGATCCGGTTCCCTGGACGTAGACGGGCTGGACGTAGAGCAGTCCGCCGCCCACCGGCAGGGTCAGGAGATTGCCTCGGATGACGGTCGAGTCGGCCTGGTTGAGCAGATTCAGCTGGGTGGCAATCTTCTCGTCGGAATCGTACTTGTTCTGCACTTGGCCGGGGCCGGGCACGGTCGTCGACGAGGGTAGAGCGAGCAGCCGAAGCTTGCCGTACCCCTCGCGCACCTGGCCGGGGCTGTTACCGGTTTCGGAATCCACGGCGAGGAATCCCGCCATGGCCTCGCGCCGCCCCTCGCCGCCGCCACCGGGCACAAACACGGAGGTCAGCGAGAACTCGGCGCTCTCCTGGCCGGGCATCTGCATGGTCAGGTAGTACGGGGGCTGAAGCGTGGTTGGAGCAGCTACGGGGTTGCCGTTAGCGTCCACGCGCGGGGACGTTTCAGACGACGCGGCGTTATCCCCGTAGGTCGAGGTCTCCTCGGCCAGACGCCACCGGTCGCCGCCCGAGTAGAAGCCGGCTGCATCAGTCACGTGATAGGTGGCCAACAGGTTGCGCTGAACCTTGAACATGTCCTCCGGGTAACGAAGGTGGCTCATGAGGTCGCCGGAGATAGCCGACATGGGTTCGACACTGCCGGGGTAAATCTTCTCCCAGGTACGCAAGATGGGGTCCTGATCGTCCCAACGGAACAGGCGTACGGACCCGTCGTACGCGTCGACGACGGCCTTGACGGAGTTACGCATGTAGTTGATCTTGTTGTCCTGCACGTACTGGCCCATCTGCGTGGACTGAGAGTCTACGGTGGCATCGGAAAGTGTCTCGTGCTGGGCGTAGGGGTAGTTGTTCGTCGTCGTGTAGGCGTCGACGACCCACACGAGGCGCTTGGGGGTCGAGGGGTCCCCGTCCATGTCGACGACCGCGGGGTAAGCGGATTGTTCGAGAGTCAGGTAGGGAGCAACCTTGGAGACACGCTGGAGTGGATCGCGGTCGTAGAGGATCTGCGAGGCCTCGTTGGTTTGGGAGGAGAAGAACAGGTCGGTGGAGGCGAACTTGATGGCGTACAGAAGCTTGTTCCACGTGTTGCCCACGGAGGGGCCGCCGTTGCCCGTGAAGGTCGTCGAGACCTGGCCGCCAACCGCCGTGTCGTCCGGGTAGTCGAGTTCCTGGGGCTCGGCGCCTTCAGGGGCGCCGACGATGGAGTAGTCGGGCGAGCCGGGGCTGAAGTAGACGCGCTCCTCGTACTCCCCCATTTCGCCGACCGAGGGCACAGACTGCTCCCAATAGGAGGGCAGGCCGTCGCTGGTCAGCTGGTTGCCGTAGGCGGCGACCATACCGTAGCCGTGCGTGTAGACAGTGTGCTGGTTGACCCAGGTCTGCTGCTCGGCGGACAGGCCCGAGAGGTTGAGCTCGCGCACGGAGATGACGGTGTCACGCCGCTCGCCGCCGACATTGTATCGGTCTACTTTCATGCCGGAATTGAAGCCGTAGTACAGGCGGGACTGCTGGAGTTGTTGGACGGTCTTCGTGATGACTTTAGGGTCGAGCAGGCGCACCTGAGAAGTGAGCGCCTCATTGTCGAACTGGCCCGCCGAGGCCGTGGTGGCCGCGTCGTAATTCGTCTGATAGTCGACGTCGTCCAGGCCGTAGGCCGCCAAAGTGGCATCGATGTTGCGCTGAATGTAGGGCGACTCGAGGGTGCGCTGGTTGGGGCGCACGCGGAACTGTTCGATGAGCGCGGGGTATGCGCCGGCCAGGACCAGAGCGGCGATGACGGTGACGGCCACGCCCGTGACAGGCAGACGCCACGTGCCGCGGAAGGCGGCAATCACGAACAGCGCTGCAACGAGGAAGGAAATGACCGCGAGGATAGAGTGTGCTGGCAGTGTCGCGTTAATGTCGGAGTACATGGCGCCGTGGATTGAACCGGAGTCCGAAGTGAGCAGCTCGTAGCGCTCCAGCCAGTAGTTGATACCGATGAGGAGCGACAGGGTGGCGGCCATGAGGCCGGTCTGCAGGCGCGCGTGCTTGGAGGCGTGGGGGCGGGGCGCCAGCCGAATGGTGCCATAGAGGTAGGACACGACGAGGGCGGCTGCCAGCCCGATGCCAGTAACGGTCATGAGGAAGGAGACGAGGACCTTCAGCGCGGGCAGGATGAACACGAAGAAGGAGATGTCCAGGCCGAACTGCGGGTCAGTTTGACCGAAGGAAGATGCGTTCAAGAATTGCAAGAGAGTGCGCCACTGTGCTCCCAGGCGGGCGCCGGTCGTGACACCGAAGAAAAGTGCGACTCCCCAGAACGCGAGGCGGCGTACAGGCGCGAGCGCCTCCTGGTAGTTGCGCAGAGCAGCGGAGGCCTCACCGCGCGCGGAGGAAGCGCGATGCCGGTACGCGTAGGCCATGGAAAAATAAAGCAGACCCGTGGCAACCAGCAGACCAACGGCAAAGAGGCCGACGTGGGCTCCCCACTGGGTGAGGATGACGCGCGTGGCGTGCATCTGACGGAACCAGAGAATCTCTGTCCACACGATGGATGCCAGGTAGATAATCGCTGCAACGGCAACCAGCGCGATAGCCGTAATGGTACCGGGGCCCGGCTTACGTAGTGTTATCTCCGCCCGTGGTGCTCGTGGCTTTCGCGGCTGGCGCGGGTCACGGGATCCGAAGACCGAAAATGGGAAGCTCACAGCAATCCTCTCTGTTCAACCGAAAGCTAGATCCCAGTCTACCGGCGCGCACGTTTTTCTTCGTCGCTGTTTTGTCCGCTCTCCGTGAGATTATGGGGTTATGACTGTTGAAATGATGCCGAGTGCACGTGAGATTGCACTGGCCAACGTTGTTGTTGACATTGAGAAGGGTGCGGCTCGTGTGGGTTGGGATCATGCTCCTTCCATCTACGCGCTGGTTCCGACGGCGTTACTGTTGGCGGATCCGAACTTGCCCGCCGACATCGCGGCTCAGCTGCGCGCCGGTTGGGATGGAAGCGAGGAGCACCTGAGCGCGGTTATCCAGGAGGACTTCGCTGATGACGACATTGAGCAGGTCCTGGCTCACCTGGCGTGGCCAGAGACGGTCCCGGGCGCCGCACTCACTGTTGAGCGCATCGTGGTTCCGCCCGAGGTTGAGGACGAGGCCCCCGAGGATCCGGAGGAAGCCCTCGCTTTCGTCGCGAACCATCCGCTACGAACGGATGTTCGTCTGGCTGTGGGCGTCATGCGCACGGGAGAATCTTGGTGCGCATTGCGTACCCGCGCCTTCGATTCCGACGACAAGGTCGGGCAAGGCTCGGCGCTGGTCCCCGCACTGGTGGACGCCCTGCGCGCATCCCTCGAGCCGGTGACGGACGAGGACGCCTGACGTGATAAGAGGCCCCGGCCTCGTCCGGACCAGAATGAACGAGGTCGGGGTCCTTGCGCCCCATCTGCAGCTGGCAGTGGGCGAGTCTATGAGGATTAGTGGCAGGTGGGAAGCGTCTGTCCTTCCCCCTGCGCGATGGTCTCGACGGCAGCGACCGCCTCGTCGAGGGTGGACACTGACACGACGTTCAGACCACCGGGGACGTGCCCAACGACCTCGGAGCAATTCTCGGAGGGGGCGAGGAACCACTGGGCACCATCGTCGTGGGCGCCCCACATCTTCTGCTGGATGCCACCGATCGCGCCAACCTGTCCATCGAAGGACATCGTGCCGGTTCCAGCGATCGTGGCTCCGCCCGTCATGTCACCCGGGGTCAGGCGATCAATGATACCCAGGGAGAACATCATGCCTGCGCTCGGGCCACCCACTCCCTCGAGGTTGAAGGAGATGTTGACTGGGAGGGATGGATTCACCGTCAAGTAGATGCCGAGCTTTGAGCCGGATTCTGTCGCGGAGGGTGCGACCGAATCGAACGAGAGGTCCTGGAGGCTTCCGTCACGCTCAACCGTGATTGTCATGGGACTCCCTGGCGGAACGGTGCGCATGAGCGCGAAGGGAATCGACCCGTCTTCCACCTCGTGACGCGTGCCGTCGGGGGTCGTGATTGCGCGCAGAGTATCACCCTGTTGGACGATGCCTTCCGCGTTGGACCCTTCCACGGCTCCTTCAATCGTCACGGTCGCAGGCACGTCCCAGCCGAGGTATTCCAGCGCGGCGACCTGCGAGGTCATCTGCGAGTTGCGCATCATCGCGACCTGCGCGTCACTGACGTCGGTTTCAGTTTGTCCCTGCGGGTACACGGAGTCATAGTCGACGATTTTGCTGTGCGGATCCGCGTAGGCGACCAAGAGCTGCGCGAAGTTCAGGCGGTTGCCGGGTCCGCCGGATTCAGAGACGGTCACCATGCGTAACTGTCCCTGCCCTGGTTTGGCCTTGTCGGTCACGGACGCGGATTGCGGCTCGTCGAGCTGGAGTGCATCACCCGTCGTCGGATCGGTTCCCTCAATCGCAATCATGGGTTCACCTTCCGATGAGCCCAGCACGTTGAATGTTGGTCCGGGGCTGGACACCACGAACGGCACGGGGACCCAGAAGAGGATAGCAACCATCGCCAGGAGGGCCAGGAGGGCCGTCACCAGCCGCCAGCTGATGAGGGGGATACGCTGTTTTTCACTGTCCGCGGGGGACGCCAAGCCGTCGATTGTCGAGGTCATATCCGTTTCGCTCACCGTGCAATTGTGTCTCACCTGGGCGCTGGACGCACGCATGGGGACCAGCGTTCCTTATGCTCTCAGCATTTTTGGAGGTTTTTGTCAGCCCAGGCGCACGAGGGGACGCTAGTCTGTTTCCATGAATGAGAACGAGTCCGGCACCCCATTTGAGGATTTCCTGCGCTCCATCCTGGGGGACGAAGCGGCCGCCGAGGCCGCGCGCGCCCTTGAGGCTCAGGGCTTCGACCCTGCGAACCTGCCTCCTGAGTTCTCCGATCCCGCGCGCATGCGGGCGGCGATGGGGCAGTTCCAGTTCCTGATGAACACGACGGCGGGGCCGGTCAATTGGCGCATCGTGGAGGACAGCGCCAAACAGGCGGCCTACGCGAGCGGCGATCCCGCTCCCACGGCGACGGAGGCTGAAGCGGCTCGCCAGGCGATGACCGTCGCGGACCTCTGGCTCGATGCCGTCACCGACTTTGCTTCCGGTCCGGTGACTCGCGACGTGTGGAGCAAAGTCGCGTGGGTGGAGCACACGATCCCGAGGTGGAGGCGCATCTGTGAGCCGGTCGCGCTCAACGTGTCGCGTGCCCTGTCGGCAGCGTTGTCGGAGCAATTTGGCCCTGACGGCTTGGACGAGGGCGCGTCGTTGCCCGACGGCATGGCGGCGATGTTAGGAAAGACGCAGGAGATGATGCCGCGCCTGTCGGCGATGATGTTCTCGGCGCAGATTGCCCGCGCCTTGGCAGCGCTGGCCGGTGAGTCCTTCGGAACCTACGACACGGGTATTCCCCTGTCGGAGACGTCACACGCAGCGCTTGTGCCGCACAACATTGCCGAGTTCGCTGACGGCCTGGATGTGCCTTTTGACGAGGTTCGACAGTTCCTGGCCGTACGTGAGGCCGCTCACCGCCGTCTCTTTGCCTCGGTCCCGTGGCTTGAAGGCGACCTGGTGCGCGCGGTTGAGCGCTACGCTTCGCAGATCGCGATCGACACGGACGCTATTTCAGAGGCGGCGCGTTCGGTGGATCCCTCGGATCCGGCTTCGGTGGAGAACGCACTGAACGGCGGCGTGTTTGCGCTATCAACGACGCCCGATCAGCGCCGCGCTCTAACGCGCCTGGAGACGATGCTCGCCCTCATCGAGGGCTGGGTTGAGGTGGTGACGGCTCGCGCGACACAACCCTACCTGCCTCACGCGGATGCGCTGCGGGAGATGATGCGACGTCGCCGCGCCTCGGGGGGTCCAGCCGAGGAGGTTTTGGGGACTCTCATGGGCCTGAAGATGCGGCCGCGCCAGGCGCGCGGAGCCGCCTCGATTGTTGCGCTGGTGGAGGCTGACGGTGGGCGCGATGCTCGCGAGGCCCTCTGGGCTCACCCGGATATGGTGCCCTCCGAGACGGAGCTGGCCACGCCTGATACCTTCCTGACGCTGAGGCGTGCGGCCGCAGAGGAAGACGCGGACATTGATGCCGCTCTCACTTCCCTTCTGGATGGGACGCTCGGGTGGGCGGAAGGACTCGAGCCTGGTGACGAGGATGGGGCTGGGGCGGACGGGCGCTCTCCCGACACGGGTGGCGAGGACTCGAACCCACACGAAAAAAAGTAATCCGACAAGTTATCCACAGATTTATCAAAACCCTGTGCGTTGCCCCCATCCGGGTTCATGATGGTCTTAACAGACATGAAGTAAAGGAGACCATCATGAACCTGGCACACAATACAGCGATCCTGTGGCATGGACCCGGAACCGTCCAAGTCGGTGGGGACCGCAGCCGACACGTCCTACTCGAGGACCTCCACGCGAACGATCAGCTCTGGCTCAGCAGCCAGGTTCGCTCAGCGCGATCTCCTTGCCCGCTCCAAGCCTCGCCCGAGTTGATGGCAGCGCTTGAGCGCGCCCACCTACTCGACGAAGGCGACCGGAGAGCGTCACTGCGCGTCGCAGTCATTGGCGCGGTTCCCGCCACCGTCCTGGCACTGCACGCCCTGGTTGACACGCTCGCCCTGACGATGCGCATCGAAGCCGAACAGCTCGTAGACCAGGACTGGGACCGCGTGTTCGGAGGCACATTCACCGGAACTGCTCGTTCCAGAGCAATCCGACGCATGCTAGCGGACCTCGTGCCCCTACCCAACCTCCATCATCAAGGCGATGTCGATGTCGCCCTCATCAGCGCCGACCGAGTCATCGACCCCGGTATCCCCTTCGACCTGACTGTGAACGACACGCCACACCTGATCATCACGCGCGGTGAACACTCCTACGAGATCGGCCCCTTCGTCATCCCAGGCATCACCCCCTGCTACCAGTGCTTCGAACACGCAGAAACACAAGAGGACCCGTTTCGTCTCACGCACCTGCGTGAACTCACCCGATGGCCACTGGGACGCCTCGCAATGCTCACCCACATGGCGGCGGCGCTGCGCGTCGCACGCCTGCTGCGCGACTTTGCCTCGGGCACACTGACCACGCAGCTATGCGCCGAGGTCGCCACGGTCGACGAGGATGGAACCATCAGCGTCGAACGAGTATCACCCGCCCATGAATGCGTGTGCGGAATCTGCGGGATTGCCTCCTGACTCAGGCGCCCTCATCGACGATGACGTCATCGCCACGCACGAGCGCCAGGACCGGGGCTGCGAAACGCTGCACTTTGACGTCGCCGATTCCGCGTATCACACGCAGCTGCGTCGTGTTCCTCGGCATCGCAGAAGCAATGTCGCGCAACGTCTGATCAGTAAAGATCGCGAAGGGAGGCACGCCCGCCTGGCGGGCCACCTCCAGACGCCAGGCTTTGAGGCGGGAGAACAATTCAACGGCCTGCGGGGAGGCATGCTCCTCAAAGGCCTGGTGACGAGCGCGCGCGGAGGCCCGCTTCTTCTTCTTGGGCGCGCCCACACCACGATGCTCAGGCCAGATCCCATCAAGCAAGCGACTGCGCTTACGTGTGCCACGTCCATCCGCGCCCCGCGAGCGCGCCCACGACAACGTCAGCAGGTCACGGGCTCGGGTCACGGCCACGTAGAGGAGACGACGCTCTTCCTCGCGAGCTTCGGGGGTCTTCGCATAGGAAATAGGCAGGAGCCCCTCGGCGACACCGACCAGAAAGACGGCATCCCACTCGAGACCCTTGGCGGCGTGGATCGTGGCCAGTTCGACGCCTTCCTTATCAGGCTCGACCTGGTAGGCGATCCGCTCGTCGAGTTCGGCGACGAAGGCGGCCAGCGTGAGAGCCTGGGAGTCGTCAGCCCATCCGACGATGGCGTTCATGTTCGACCACCGCTCGGAACCCGCTTGACCGGAAGGGGCCTCGGGTGCCCAGCCGACGCTGGTCAGGACGTCGCGCACGACCTCACCCACGGTTCCCTCTTCCGATACTGCGGCGGCTGCACGCAGGCGAGAGATCGCAGTGCGCACGTCGTCGCGGGCGAAGAAGGGTTTGCCTCCAGCGACGGCGACGGGAATACCGCGTGCTCCCAGGGCCTCCTCGAAAGCCTGAGACTGGCCGTTCGTGCGCATGAGGACGGCGATGTTGTGAGGAGCGACGCCACCAGCGATGAGGTCACCGATCTGCGCGGCAACGCCCACCGCCTCCGCATGGTCATCCTCGTAGGTGCAGTAGCCAACGTGCGCGCCGTCGCCCCGCTGACTGGACAGGCGCACGGTCCCCTCACGCTCAGTGGCGCGGGCCAAGACATCGTTTGCCAGGGTGACGATCTGCGGGGTGGAACGGTAGTCGCGAGTCAACTCGACGATGCGCGCGCCGGGATGCTTGCGCCCAAAACCCGTCAGATAGTCGGGGGAAGCTCCCGTGAAAGAGTAGATGGTCTGCGCGACATCGCCGACGACGCACACATCGTGGCGCCCACCAAGCCACAGGTCAAGGAGGCGAGCCTGGAGCAGGTTGACGTCCTGGAATTCGTCGACCACGAATGAGCGATACTGCTGACGCACGATGGAGGCGACGTCGGCGCGTTCCTGAAGCATGCCGCACAGATAGATAAGGATGTCCTCGAAGTCGATGACGCCACGCTCATTTTTCGCGTCCTCATACACGTCGAGGAAGCGGGCCATGTCGTCGGCATCGAGTCCTGCGGGCACGTCGCGCCTCATGCGGGCCACGCGCGAGGCGTAGTGTGCGGAGTCGATCATGGATACCTTCGCCCACTCGACTTCGGCGGCAATGTCGCGCACGTTGGTGCGGTCGATGGCGATCCCGAGACGGGCGGCGGAGGCGGCAACCAGGGACGCCTTATGCGCGATGACGTCGGGCAGCGGTCCGCCGACCACAGAGGGCCAAAAATGGCGCAGCTGGCGCAGCGCCGCGGAGTGGAATGTACGCGCCTGCGCCTTCGGGACACCCAATTGGGCCAGACGGTGGCGCATCTCAAAGGCGGCACGCTGGGTGAAAGTCACCGCCAACACGTTGGAAGGGTCGACGGCGCCGACGGTCGCGCCGTAGGCGATACGGTAAGTGATCGCGCGTGTCTTGCCCGTTCCCGCGCCGGCGAGGACAGCGAGAGGCCCAGCGACCTGGGTAGCGACGGCTCGTTGGTCGGGATCTAGGGCGTCAAGCAACTCCTCGGGGGTCATGAACTCATTGTCCCATCGCCCGCCTTCAGTTGCGTCCCGCGTGCTGCGGCCCGCTTGGCAAATCGGAGCCATACCAAGAGGCCAGCAAAGCGTAGGCGATGGAAGCGCGCCCGGGTGCGCTAATCTCACCGCTCTCAAGCGCGCGCGTGAGTTCCTCGCGGCTGAAGAAGCGCGCCCACTCTATCTCCACGCCATCCGCCTTGGGGGCCGGGCACGGCTTAACCGTCAACGCACGGTACCCCATCATCTGGGAGCGCCCGAACGGCCAGGGCTGGGACGCCACATAGGTCGGGGGTTCGATGGCAATATCCGTCTCTTCAGCAACCTCGCGCGCGACCGTGTTATCCGGGGATTCACCAGCCTCGACGTATCCTGCGACGAGAGATACGAAGCCGGGCTTCCACAGGGCGTTATGGGCGAGCAGCACGCGCCCGTCGTGGTCCTGAACGAGAACGATGATCGCGGGGTCCTGGCGTGGGTATTCGAGCCGATCGCACCCCTGGCAGCGCGCCGTCCATCCGCCGTCCTCCAGGGAAACAGGAGAGCCGCAACGTCCGCAGTAACGATAGTTCGCGTGCCAGCCCGCCAACGCCACGGCGGTCAGCGCCAGGGCCGAGTCGTCGCCCCCGAGCTGCCAACCAACCGCGCGCAGATGCTCCCAGCGGCCCCGGGCCTCGTCCCGGCTGGTCTCGATCGCGACGACGCTGCGTCCACCCGCCACCCCAATGAACGAGGCCGTGGTTCCCTCGAGATCGCGCGCGGCCTCTTCCCCGGCCAGGCGTCGCAGAGTCGGCGTATCCGAGGGCCGCACCCCAGCCTCGTCGAGGAGGACGAATCCGGAGGAATCAACGACGATAACATCCGCCTCACCCGAGGAGATCAGGTCACGCGGCGACGCGGATTCACGCAGCGCCACCGCCGGATCGACGTCACCGCGAACGAGAGGAAGGTCAATGCTCATATCTCCACGGTATCGCGGTGGACTACGCTAGGCACTATGACTACTAACTCCCTGCGCGCCGATGGGCGCACCCCGTCCCAGCTTCGTCCTGTCTCCATCACCCGCGGGTGGGCGGGCACCGGCGAGGGCTCCGTCCTCATCGAGTTCGGCAACACCCGCGTCCTGTGCGTGGCATCCTTCACCGAGGGCGTGCCGCGCTGGAAGCGAGACTCGGGCGAAGGCTGGGTGACCGGCGAGTACTCGATGCTCCCGCGCGCCACCGAACAGCGTTCTTCCCGCGAGTCCGTTAAAGGCAAGGTGGGCGGGCGCACCCAGGAGATCTCGCGCCTCATCGGTCGTTCCCTGCGCGGCATCGTCGATGTTAGTGCCCTCGGCGAGAACACCATCGTCCTGGACTGCGACGTCCTGCGTGCCGACGGCGGTACCCGCACGGCGGCCATCACGGGCGCCTACGTGGCCCTGGCGGACGCTGTCGCCTGGGCCAAGGAGCGCGGCATCCTCAAGCCTTCCGCCACGGTCCTGACCGACTCGATCTCCGCGATCTCCGTGGGAGTCATCGACGGCACTCCCATGCTGGATCTGCCCTACGTCGAGGACGTGCGCGCGCAGACCGACATGAACGTCGTCCAGACAGGCGACGGTCGCTTCATCGAGGTGCAGGGGACCGCCGAGCACGCGCCCTTCGACCGCGACGAATTGAACGAGCTGCTGGATCTGGCGACCCTGGGAAACGCTCAGCTCGCCCGCGCGCAGAAGCTTGCGCTCGAGGCTCCTCTCATGGAGCGTATCGAGGTGCGCCCGTGAGAGCGCGCTTGGTTTTTGCCACTTCCAACGCCCACAAGGTCAGCGAACTCGAAGCTATCCTCGCCCCCGCCTGGGAGGGCTTCGAGGCGGGGTGCATCGCGCGCATGAGCGACTTCGACGTACCTTCCCCTGTCGAGGACGGGGTGACTTTTGAGGAAAATTCGCTCATCAAGGCCCGCGCCTTAGCCGACGCCACAGGCCTGGCGGCGATCGCCGACGACTCCGGCATCACCGTTGACGTGCTGGGCGGGGCGCCCGGCATCTTCTCCGCGCGTTGGTCCGGCTCGCACGGGGACGATGAGGCAAACCTGCGCCTGCTCCTCGATCAGCTCTCCGATGTGCCCGACCGCCACCGCGGCGCCGCCTTCGTGTCGGCAGCCGTCCTGGTGACCCCAGACGGTCGCGAGTTCACCCGGCGCGGCGAGGTGCGTGGCACCTTGACACGTTCCCCGCGAGGCGAGGGTGGTTTCGGCTACGACCCAATCTTCGTACCCGATGGCTTCGAGGTCACGACCGCGCAGATGAGCGCCGAGCAGAAGAATGCGATCAGCCACCGCGGCATCGCATTCCGCGCGCTCATGCCCCACATCGTGGACTACCTGCGCGGTTAAGATTCCCGCGCGCGCCAACCGCCAGCCCATGGGACATCGTTGCTCGTCAACACGGGTGTGCCGGGCACCCTAAGGGTGTCCGGCACGTGGCTGCGCCCGGCGGGCGCTCCATCAGCGGGCCACGAGGTTACCGAAGAAGGGCCGGTCCATCGAGAATTGCAGCGGGTTGCGCTGTTGGCGTCCGCGCCCGTAATAGGCGAGTCGCTGAAGGACTGATGCGATGAAACGAGACATGGTGGGCTCCTCTTTGAGTACGTGCGATGGATCTGTCATCGCACTGTGACTCTATGATGACGCGCGCGAGGACTTCTTTCCATCGATTCTTTCTAATTTTTCACTGAAGTATTTCTTACAGACTTTTCCTTGATATGCCTTGATAAATCGTTGACTCTTCGAAGCTTCTATCCTTAATTTATGGGGTGGTGAATACAGTGAGGAGGCAGGCCCGCGACCCGCCCCCTCACTATCCCGAGTCAACAAGAGTCAGCGAGCGCGTGCCACGCGACACCCGGACAAGAAGCGGCGCACGTCAAGGAAGCGCACCACCTGCATAAGGCGACGCACCAGGCGGTCGCGCACACGCCAGATCATGGTGAGACCAACACCGATGAAGATCGCATTAGTCAGGAAAGAAGGCCAGGCGCCCGTGGACGCACAGGCAAGAGCCAGGAGAATGCAGCTAGACGCGTTCAACGTGTGATAACGCAGAGAGTCGGGCGCTACGCGCTTGGTGGACACGAGGTAATAAGCGGTGATGGAGGCTGCGGCGCCAACCCATCCGAGGATCACAATTGCCAGGTGCGAGAAGGTCATGACAAAAATTGTGCACCCTCCACTAGTCAAGCACAATTGAATGGTTCTATAGTTATCTTGCAGTTTCACTTAATTATGGAGTGTTCATGGACATCGACCCCCGTCGCCTACCGTTTCTGCTCTCGGTGGCACGCGAAGGCGGCATCGTAGCCGCCGCAGACATCCTCATGGTCTCCCCCTCTGCGGTCTCCCAGCAGATCCAAAAACTCGAGGAAGAAGTCGGCCTCAAACTGGTCGAGCGTACAACCTCTGGGGCAATCCTGACCCCCGCCGGCACAATCGTCGCCGAAGCCGGGGAACGCATCAACGCAGACATCGCCGAAGCCCTCAAAGCACTGCGGCCCCTGACAGGCCAAGTCACGGGCACAGTCACGCTCGGTGCGTTCCTCACCATTTGCCGCTCAACCCTCATCCCCGCGCTCCCCGACCTCTCCCAGGCACTACCCGGCATTGACCTACACATTGAGGAAACAGAGGAAACACCCGGGATGGCAGCACTGCGCACGGGTCACTTCGACATTCTCGTCATCGAACGAGACGAGGACCCCGGCATGCCGCCACGCGGCTACACGGATATACCATTCATCGACGAACCGTGGGTACTCGTCACTCCTGACTCCGCTCCCCCCATCGGCTCCATCGAGGACCTCGCAGACCTGACCTGGCTGCGCGTCAGCCCCGGTTCAAGCGGCGACCACGTCATGCGCCGCATCACGAAGGCATTCCCCGACAGACGCTGGGCACCTCACCTGTACACGACTTACGAGGCCGCCCGCTCCCTCGTGCGAGCACGCGCAGGATCAACGATCCTGCCCGCAATGGCGCTCGCCGGCGCGCACACCGAAGGAATGCGAATCACTCCCCTGCCGTCGCTGGGCACACGAAAAATCCTGCTACGACATAAAAACCATGGGTGGAGCGAAGGCGGCGGCCCCGCGCGCGTCGCTACATTCCTGGCCGAATGGCAGCGACACAACTCCTACTCCGCCCCGGCGGACTAAAGAGCGCCACGCAACCACGGCCTCGCGCGAACGAGACCGTGGTTGCCTCTAGAGGGAAACGACCATCGACCGGGTCGCGAAGTCAAGGGACCCAGACCAAGTCTGGCGAACCTCGGACGCCACACGATCGCGGGAAACCCACGGCTGAATGTGGGTGGCGATCATACGCCCAACGCCCGCGCGCGAGGCCAACTCACCCGCGCGCCGACCATCCATATGCATATCGGGCGCTGTCTCATCGGAGGTAAAGCCAACCTCACTCAGGAGAACGTCAACGCCGCGCGCTCCCTCGACGATCGAGTCGCACAAATCCGTGTCGCCCGTGTAAAACAGGGTCACGCGACGGGAAGGATCCTCCTCCGAAGGCCCCTCGATGCGCAGGCCAAAAGCCTCCACTGGGTGCAGCGCACGGACAGGCCACATCGTCATCGGCCCCACCTCGTAGGAACGGCCAAGCACCAAGGGGGAAAACGCAAACTCACCCTCGTAGGACTCCTCGTGCGATGCACCCTCAATCTGACGCACCCGATGCAACGTGTCAGCAGGACCGAAAAGAGCAACGGGCGAAACAGCGCCCGCACCGGGCCCCCACCTGCGATACACCTGCAACGAAATGATGTCGCCCATATGGTCCGCGTGACAGTGCGACAGCGCCAGAGCATCCAGCTCGCACGGGCACATGCGCTCCCATAGCGCGCCGAAAGAGCCAGGCCCTATGTCACACACCAGAGAGAAGATCCGCTCCTGACCGGACGCACCGTCAACGCCGCGCGCCTGAACCAGATAGGAAGAGGCGGGAGACTCCGGTCCCGACATGGAACCTGTCGCGCCGATGACAGTGAGCTTCACGCGAGACCCCCACGGGTGTTCACGCGGACAACCGAACCGACCTCGGGCCCCAGAAAGCGGCGCGCCAAGCGCGGGAAATTCTCTGACGCACCAGTAGCCAAGAACTGATGCTGCGGCCCCGTCCCTTCGGGCCACGGATCGTGCAGGAGACCACGATCCACCAACTCGTTGTACGTCACGTTCGCGGTGGCCTCCGAGGAAGTCACCAAGGCGACACCCTCACCCATGACGCGCCCAATGACGCCGGTGAGCAGCGGGTAGTGCGTACACCCCAGGATCAGAGTATCGACACCCGCCTCCTTCAGCGGCGTGAGGTATTCACGCGCCACAGCCTCGATCTCCTCACCCGTGGTCACCCCAGCCTCAACAAAATCAACGAAAGCGGGACAGGCCTGCTGGCTGACCGTCAGCCCGGGCACAGCCGCGAGCGCACGCAGGTAGGCCTCGGACTGAATCGTCGCCTTCGTCCCGATGACGCCGACATGATGGTTACGCGTCGCGATGACGCTCTGGCGTGCGGCGGGCGTGATGACCTCAACGACAGGAATGCCAGCATCGATCCAGTAGCGTTCGCGTGCGTCCGCGAGCGCGGCAGCCGTCGCCGTATTGCACGCGATCACCAGGGCTTTGACTCCGCGCGAAGCCAATTCGTCGAGGGCAGACAGCGTCAGTGAGCGCACCTGCGCGATCGCGCGCGGACCGTAGGGAGTGTGCTCGGTGTCGCCCAGGTAGATGATCTCTTCGTCGGGCAGCTTATCGATGACCGCACGGGCTACCGTCAGCCCACCCAGGCCCGAGTCGAAGATTCCGATCGGGGCATTATTCATGCTTCGACCTTATTCCTTACTGAGAATTATTCACGGCGTCCAGCAGTGAGTCCTGCCACCATGTCACGAGGACGTAGATCGCAGCAACCGCCTGTGTGCGCTCCCCCGTCGGCTCGCTCATCGCCAGTCGTTCGATTCGCTGAGCGTCCCCCTGATCGGAAAGGTCCAGCTCACCGGCTAAGCCGAGGCGAATGTCGTTGAGAGCTCCCAACCACGACCACACGGACTCCCGAGGAATGACGAGGGTATCCCCCTCCCCATGAGTAATGTGTTCAAGATCGCTGACCATGGCGCGCAGCCGAACCGACTTTTCGGTACGCAGCAGGTCTTCCGTGAGGGCACGCATCCGCCCCGCGTCCTCCTCGTCATCGCTCATGGAGGGCAGCAGCATCGTCAGGGAGCGCTCGCGGGGCGCTTCCCTGCGCTGCTCAGTTTCGGTGACTGCTCTAATCATGGACGAGGTCGTAGCGAAGTCCCCGGGGTCGTCGAGGACCACCAGGACCTCGCTGGCAAGCTGGCGTAGGAGGAGGGCTTCGCCGGTGCTCATCGACGCTGCGAAGCCCCCGTCACGGTAAGCGAAGGCTTCCATGGAGCTAGTCCCTGTCTGCTTCGATGGTGGCGCGCAGGCCGTAGGAGTGCATGGCCATGACGTCGGCCTCGACGCGTTCGCGCACGCCCGTGGACACGGTCGCGCGTCCGCGCGTGTGGACGGTCATCATGAGTTCTTCGGCGCGCGCAGCGGAGTATCCGAAGTACTCGCGGAAGACAGCGCTCACGTAGCTCATGAGGTTGACGGGGTCGTCCCACACGACGGTACGCCAGCGTGGCACGGCGGTGGGGGCCTCGTGCGTGCGCGGTACCGGTTGGACGATGGTGGTCATGTGTCAACCCTAAGTCGATTTGTGCGTCCACGGAAGCGTTTTCGCACACCGGTGACACGCTTCTCAGGGTAGGCTCACAGTATGCCTGCATCGACATTCACTTCATTGCTAACTGATATGTACGAACTCACGATGCTCGACGCTGCCCTAAAGGACGGGACCGCGCATCGCCGTTGCACGTTCGAGCTGTTCGGGCGTCGTCTCCCCGCCACGCGCCGCTTCGGAGTTGTGGCCGGTACTGGTCGAATCCTCGAGGCCCTGGAGCGTTTCGCGTTCGACGCCGACCAAATCGATTGGCTCCGCGAGGGGGGTGTCATTTCCCAACAGGCCGCTGATTTCCTGTCGTCGTGGCGTTTCACTGGCGACATCTGGGGCTATGCGGAAGGCGAATGCTACTTCTCGGGTTCTCCCCTGCTCACCGTTGAGGGTTCCTTCGCGGATTGCACGCTCCTGGAAACGCTGCTCCTGTCGATCCTCAACCACGACTGCGCGGTGGCGTCAGCGGCCTCGCGTATGACGATCGCCGCGCATGGTCGCCCCTGCATGGATATGGGCGCGCGGCGCGCCCATGAGCGCGCCGCGGTATCGGCTGCCCGGGCGGCGGTCATCGGCGGGTTCCAGGGCACTTCCGACCTGGAAGCCGCCAAGCGCTATGGCATTCGTTGTATCGGCACGGCAGCACACGCGTTCACGCTTCTGCATGACACGGAACGTGACGCCTTTGATTCGCAGGTGGCTCTGCTGGGCGCGGGCACGACCCTGCTGGTGGACACCTACGACATCACGCGGGGTGTCGTCAACGCTGTTGAGGCCGCACGCGCGGCTGGCGGCGAATTGGGTGCGGTACGCCTGGACTCGGGCGACCTGGTCGCCGAGGCGTTCAAGGTGCGTGGCCAGCTCGACGCGATGGGCGCGACCTCGACGAAGATTACCGTGACCTCGGACCTGGATGAGTACGCGATCGCTGCCCTGGGCGCGGCGCCCGTGGATTCCTACGGCGTTGGCACGAAGCTGGTGACGGGATCGGGCGTGCCCACGGCTGCCTTGGTCTACAAGATCGTTCAGCGCGAGGACGAAGACGGCAAGACCGTGCTGGTCGCTAAGAAGGCCGAGTCGAAGTCCACGGTCGGTGGACGCAAGGTCGCCGGTCGCGTTCTGGGCGAGGACGGCTACGCCACCGAGGAGCTTCTCCTCGTGGGTACCACCTTCGAGGAGGGACAGGCCCTCCTGGCTGAGCGCGGCGCCCGCCCCTTGCAGGTCCCGCTCGTACGCGGTGGCGTCATCGATGCGCAGGCATGGGGCGAGGGTGCGCTTGTGGCCGCCCAGGAGCGTCACCTGCGCGCACGTAATGAGCTGCCTTACCAGGCCTGGCGCCTATCCGAAGGCGAGGCAGCAATTCCGACGCGCTACGAGAAAGTCGGCTGAGGACGTCCGTTCCCACAGCGACGCCCCGGCCTCGTCCTTCTCACGGAGGGACGAGGCCGGAGTTCGTGATGCGTCAGGGCGCGCCGAGTGCGGCGGGCTGGGTCAGTGACGCCCGACGAACCACTCGCGCAGCAGCGCGATGCGGGCTTCGATCTGTTCGGTCGTTGCCTGGGCGACTTCGGGGCCGCCGCACCGAGAGCGCAGGCGCGAGTGGATGGTCGCATGCGTCTCCCCGGAGCGTCGCGACCAGGTGGAAACCAGGTGCTGGAGTTCTTTGCGTTTGGCTGCGCGCAGCTTGTGGGCGGGAATACCGGCGTTGTCCTCGCGCATCTTCTGGGCGGCACGGCTCTTCTTCTGGGCGGCCACCTGGTCGGCTTGGCGAGCGCGCAGTAGGGTCGTGACTTGCTCGGCGTCGAGGAGGCCGGGAATGCCCAGGTATTCCTGCTCTTCCTCGGATCCGACTTCCGCGCCCGCACCCCACGCGGCGCCGTCGAAGAGGACGCCGTCGAACTCGGCGTCCGCGCCGAGAACCTCGAACTGGGAGAGCAGGTCAGAAGAAGCCTTTTCTTCACGGTTCGCGGCCGCCATCAGGGCGTCTTCGGGGTTCCACATGTCGTCTTCGCTGGCCTCCTCGCGTCGGGGGCGGTCGAGCGCGTGGTCGCGTTCGACCTCCATATCTCCCGCCAGGGCGAGAAGCGGAACAACGGAGGGGATGAAGACGGTGGCTGTCTCGCCGCGGCGCCGGGCTCGCACGTAGCGGCCAATCGCTTGGGCGAAGAACAGCGGCGTGGAGGCGTTAGTGGCATAGACGCCGACCGCGAGGCGGGGCACGTCCACGCCTTCGGACACCATGCGCACGGCGACCATCCACTTGTCGGTGGAGTCAGCGAATTCGGAGATGCGGTCGGAGGCGTCCGCGTCGTCAGAGAGGACGACTGTGGGGGCCTTGCCGGTGATGAGGCGCAGGTGGCGGGCGTAGGCGCGCGCGTGTTCCTGGTTGGAGGCGATGACGAGGCCACCAGCGTCGGGAACGGCGCGACGTACTTCTTCGAGGCGCAGGTCGGCCGCGCGCAGGACGGCGGGAATCCACTCGCCTGTGGGGTCCAGCGCGGTGCGCCAGGCCTGCTTCATCATGTCCTTGGTGAGGGGCTCGCCCAGGCGTGCGCTGACCTCGTCGCCCGCGTTGGTGCGCCACGCCATCTGTCCGGAGTAGGACATGAACAGGACGGGACGCACGACGCCATCCTTGAGGGCGTCGCCGTAGCCGTAGGTGTAGTCGGCGCGCGAGCGGCGGATGCCCTCGGCGTCCTCCGCGTAGGTCACGAAGGGGATCGGCGAGGTGTCGGAACGGAAGGGCGTGCCCGTGAGGGCCAGGCGACGGGTCGCGTCCGTGAAGGCCTCGCGCACGCCGTCGCCCCACGAGAGGGCGTNGGGCACACGGGGTACTGGGATGCGTCGCGGGTAGGAATCCAGACCTTGCCGCACAGGGCAACGACGGGCTGGCCAGTCAGCATTGAAGAGTTCGCCTTGTCCTTGCGTACGAAGTGCGCGAAGCGGTCCCCGTCGCCGTCGGTGCGCTCCTTGCGGGTCTCGGTGCGCTCCAGCAGACCAGTCGAGGAAGCGGTGGAGGGACCGGAGGGCGCGGAGGGACCGGTGGGTTCGTCAAGGGCGTTACGCATGGGGTCTATTGTACGACCCGAAGGGGGCCGGGGGCAGGAGGCGGTGTACGCGGGGAGCGCAAACGCGGGCATGATAATGCCCCGGCCTCGGGCGAACGAGGTCGGGGCTTGGTGGGAGGGGAAACTATCTCACAGGTGTTCCTTCTCCCAGACTTCCTTGTAGAAGTCTGCGAGCTCGAGCTTGGAGGCGGCCGCCTCGTCAAGGAGCACGGTGACGTCGGGGTGGTGCTGGAGGATGGAGGCTGGCCAGCGCTGGGTGACGCCGCCCTCGATCATGGCCTTGACAGCGTCAGCTTTTCCTTCACCCGTGGCGATGAAGATGTGGGCGCGCGAATCCATGATCGTGCCCAGGCCCTGGGTCACGCAGTGCGTGGGGACCTGGTCGATGTCGCCGTCGAAGAAGCGGGAGTTGTCGCGGCGGGTCTGCTCGGTGAGGACGCCGACGTGGGTGCGCGAGGAGAGGGTGCCGCCGGGCTCGTTGAAGCCGATGTGGCCGTCGCTTCCGATGCCGAGGACCTGGATGTCGATACCTCCGTCGGCTTTGATGGCTTCGTCGTAGGCGGCTGCCCCGGCTTCGAGGTTTTCGCACCATCCGTCGGGGCCGTGTGCCGCACCCTCGGGCATGTCGACCAGGTCGACGAGGTTGCGGTGGATGAAGTTCGCGTAGCCCTCGTAGTGGTCGCGGGGCAGGCCCACGTACTCGTCGAGGTTGTAGGAGCGAACCTGGGCGAAGGAGATCTGACCGGCCTGGTAGCGGCGCACGAGTTCCGCGTAGAGCTTCAGCGGTGAGGAGCCTGTGGCCAGGCCGAGCACGAAGTTTGGCTTGGCGCGGTACACCTGAAGGATACGGTCCGCTGCGAGGGATGCGATCTGATCTTCGTCGTTGAAAATTCCAATTCTCATGTGTTTAACCTTACACCCTTAACGCCGATTTGTCAGACGAATCGGCGGTATTTGTGAGGACGCTCGAACTGCGTTAGCCGCGCAAAGCAGCCACGATCCGTTCAACCTCGCTGCGATCGGTTCCAGAGGTGCCCGGCGCACGCATATGGACTTCACGGGCGCCACACGCCGCCACGACCTCGGCAACGTTATGAGCCCGCAGCCCCCCCGACACCAAGATGACGATGTCCGCTCCCCCGCGCTCCACGAGCCGAGCGAGGGCGCCCGGCTGGGCAACCGCCGGATCTCCGCCCGTCGTCAGAACCCGGTCATAGCCCAGCTCCATCAGGACATCAAGACCACGATCCTGGTCGCGCACCTGGTCGAAGCCCCGATGGAAAGTCAACGGCGCATCCTCGGCGACGTCGCGCAGGCGGGCGGCCGCCCCCACGTTGATAGTTCCCTCATCAGTAAGGACACCAACGACGAAACCAAGGCGAATACCAGCGCCAGTACCAAGAGCACGAAGCGCCACAATGTCGGAGGCGATGCGGTCAACTTCTTCGCGCGAATGCACAAAGTCTCCAGGGCGCGGGCGCACGAGCACCTGAACGCCGCCAGCCGGTCCAACCTCGAGGGCGGCGCCCACCTCGTCGAAGGCGGGGGTCAGTCCCCCGCACGACAGGTCAGCACAAATTTCGATGCGATCGGCTCCCCCGTCACGCGCACGGCGCGCACCAAGGGCATCCTCAACGCAGATTTCCACGATGGTCACGGCTGCCACCTTTCATAGCACGACGATCCGCCCACGCGGGCGGCCAGGATCGCGGCACCCCAACGACCGCCTGCCCCACCTAGGGCGGCGCGCACGATCTCGGGGGCATCACGGAAGGTCAACATCGACGCGAACTGCGCCCGCAGCGGCGCGAGCAGGTTGTCCCCCGCGTGCGACAGACCACCACCAATAATGATGCGCTCGACGTCAACGGTGAGAGTCATGTGAGTAAGCGACAGTGCGAGGGCTTGCACCGCCGTCCCCCACACCTCGGTGGCCACAGGATCAGTACCGACCGCCTTCTCAATTGCCTTCGCGCCAGTGTCCTCACCGGTGGCCTGTTCGTAGCGCCTGGCGATACCCTTCGCGGAGGCGTAGACCTCCAGGCAGCCGCGCGACCCGCAGCGACAGGACTCGCCACCCGGAAAGACGGGCGCATGACCCACCTCGCCGGCGCTGAAGGTCGCGCCGCTCCACAGGCTTCCTCCGAGCATGAGAGCCACGGAAATACCGGTACCGATGGGCATCATGAGGAAGGACGAAGCCCCACGCCCGGCACCTAGCAGTCCTTCGGCCAGGCCAGCGGCCCGCCCATCATGCATGAGGGCGGCAGGCACGCCCGTGGCATCTTCGACAGCACGCGCGAGCTCAACTCCGCGCAACTCCAGGTTCGCTGCGTAGATAACTGCCCCCTTCTCCTCATCAACGAGGCCGGGGCAGATAAGGCCGAAACCGACCAGTCCCGGGAACTCCCCCGCCAGGCGCGCGCCGATGCGCCCCACCTGAGGGGCCACGGCCTCGCGATCGGTCCGTTCGTTGCCCTGGGTCGCAATCGCACCGGCCTCATCGACGATCATCCACTTGATGGACGTTCCCCCAATATCAATGCCCGCAAATACCGGACCCGTCGACGCCATGACGGGACTCATGGCACGACCACCTGAGCGCACAGATCGGGTTCCGTCATATCCGGGTCGAAGGGGAACATTGGGCGTTCAATCTTGTGATGTCCCAGGCGGATCAGATCTTGGTCCACGCCGCCGGGGGTCAGTGCCATGAGCCAACCCTTCTGGGTGTCGTACAGATCGGGTTCGAGGTAGCCGATCTTGACGACGACCACGTCGGCGACAGTGATGTCGACGCCGAGCAGCTCAAACTGGCTAAACATCGTGTACTGGTTGCGGTTCGTGGTGACGATGAAGCGCAGGCCGCCTGTGCGCGCCAGCGCGGTGTGGCCGCCCATCGGATCGTCAGCCAAGGCCTCGACAGTGGCGCGGACCTTGAGAGTTCCAGGCTCGCGCGTGTCGATGTGTCCGCCGACCTCGAGGTCCACCTCGGCGCCGACACCCGCCTCCCAGGCGAGACCGGCTGCGACCGGGTCGATGATCGAGGCGTAGACGACGTCAAGCGTGGCCTCCTGGACGGGCTTCCACGCGAGCAGGGCTGCGAGCGCGACGGTCACGTCGTCGGCGCCGCCCGCACCCGGGTTGTCGCCGGAGTCGGAGATAAAGAAGGGCTTGGACCCCTCCTCGGCGGCGGCCAGGCACTCCTCCATGGAGGCGACGGGGGCGACGAACTCGAAGCGGTCGTGCACGTCCCAGAAGTATTGGCCGATACGCTCGGCCTGTTCCTTGACGAGGTCTGCGTCGTCGCCGGTGACGACGACCGCACCCTTGCAGCGCGGCTGGTCGGCCCACGCGAAGCCGATCCAGATGGCGGCGTCGAGAATGCCGTCCATCGCCTCGATGGGATCGATCATCTTGTAGAGCGACTTGGCCGGTTCGATGCGGGTTGAGGTTTTTTCGCCGGGCAGCAGGACCGGCACGTGGACGAGTGCTTTGATGGGTTTGGGCGCTCCGTTAAGCAGGCGCATGCCTAGGTTGTAAGCGGCGCGTCGGCGCGACTCGAGGGCGTCCTCGTGGGGGGCCAGACGGTAGCAGGTGAGCAGGTCACAGCCGTCGAACAAATCCTGGGAGACGTTGCCGTGCAGGTCCATGGAGGCGCTGACCATGGGCTCCGGGCCGATGACCGCTCGAATGGCGTTAATGAGGTCGCCCTCGGCGTCGTCCATGCCCTGGACGCTCATCGCGCCGTGGATGTCGAAGAAGAGACCATCGAGAGGTCCGGCAGCCGCGAGTCCTTCGAGGATCTCGGCCTTCCACGCCTCGTAGGCGCCACGCTCGACGACGCCGCCGGGCAGGGCACGCGCGTGCAGGACGGGGATCCATTCGATCTGGGTGGCCCAGCCTTCGTCTCGCCAGTAGAAGCGTTCCATCAGCTCCTCGCCGCGCGTGACGATGAAGTCGTCAGCAGTGGAGATATATGGGGTGAAGGTCGACGATTCGATGTGGATGCCGGCGACCGCGATGCGGGGCTTGGTCATGAGTGATTCTCCTTTGAGATCTTGTGTGGCGTGAGTGTCGACAGGCCCCAGAGCGCGGCGTCACGTCCGGAGCGGGATGATTCGATCACGAGGTCTTCCATGATGGATGGCAGACAGGACTGGTGAAGCGCGGCTCGCACGCCAGCGCTGAAGGCGTCGACGGCGGACAGGGCTCCGCCGAGGATGACGCCCTGTGGTGCCAGGAAGGACACGAGGTGTGCGAGGCTATGGCCCAGGAGAGCTCCCGCGTGACGGATGGCGGTTGCTACTGCGGGGATTCCGTCGCGGGCTGCCGCCAACAGTTGTGCGTTGTTTGTGTAGATCAGACCTGAGGCGGCTAGGTCGGTTCGAATGGAGTCGGCGGAAGCGATTGTTTCCAGGCACCCGATGTTGCCGCATGTGCATGGGCGCCCCGCGGCTGCATCGACGGGGATGTGCGAGATGTCCCCGGCCAGGCCTCCTTCTCCCACGTGGGGGATGCCCTCGATCAGGTAGGCTCCGCCGATCGCTGAGCCTGCTTTGACGTAGATGAGAGTATCGATCGGGGTGACTCCTTGAAGTCGACGTCGATAGATGGATTCACCGATGGCCCCAGCGCGCGCGTCGTTTTCGATGATGGCGGGTAGGCCGCAGTGGCGGGCCACTTCCTCGGCGACGTTGATGCCATCCCAACCGGGCATGCGGGCGGGGCGGATAACTCGCGTGCGTTCGGCATCGACGGGGCCGGGCACGGCCAGTGCGAGGCCGCCTACGCGCACGCCAGCTGCTTTCTCCTGGCGGCTGATTTCTTCCATGACAGCTGTAAGGACCGCCTCGGGTCCGTCTGCAATGTCGACGAGGAGGCTGGTGGCGCGCCCGATACCGCGGGTCGGGTCAGTCAGGGCGACGAGGCCGTGGTGGGCTCCCAGCTCGACGAGAGCGAGTGCACCGGCTCCCTCAGATGTGACGAGGCGGCGGGCCCTGCGTCCGCCCGTCGAGACGGACTCGTCTGCTTCTGCGATGACTCCAGCTTCGACGAGTCGCGACACGGCCGCTGACACGGTCGACGCCGCGAGTCCGGTTTGTTTGACAATTGCGGGCCGGGTGTCTGCTTGGCCGGAGCCAATCAGTGTCAATACAGTCTCATCGACATCGTGGGTCGCCATGACACCTCCCCTGATTAGTTATTCGGTAACTGCAATGTTACATGGCACTCAACACTGAGGACAGGACCCATTATGCCTCACTGGCAAAAGTTTGCTACTTCTTTCGCCGAAATTTCCTGTTATTTTTTCGTAACATTTGCACATCTATCGAAACTGGCAGCATCGGCTGACAATCTGTCATATGATGGGATTCATCTGGTGGGACCATGTTCCGTCAGAGTCCCCGATCAACGTTGATTTGGAGCAGTCATGAACCTTAGATTGAAGCGGTGGATCACCGCCGGCGCGACTCTCGCCATGGTCGCCACCATGGGCTTGTCCGCCTGTAGCACCAACCGTGCGCTCAGCTCAGAGACAGGAAAGAACGAGGTCACCATGGCCTCACGCACACCGAACTGGATCTTCCCCATCTCCGCCAAGGGCTACACGCAGGGCGAAAACGGCCAGTTCATCCAGTCGCTGTACCGCCCGCTCTTCGCCTACAAATCCACCTCCGAGACCCCCTACAAGATCAACCTCCCCAAGTCCCTAGGTCAGGTCCCCGACGTCTCCGAGGACGGCAAGACCTACACCATCACCCTGCGCGATGATGCCAAGTGGTCCGACGGCACCCCCGTATCCACCCGCGACATCGAGTTCTGGTGGAACCTGGTGACCAACAACAAGGATCAGTGGGCCTCCTATAAGGAGGGCTTCTTCCCCGACGGAGCCTCGCTCGCCGTCTTGGACGAGCACACCTTCTCCATCACGACCACCGACGCCTTCAACCCGTCCTGGTTCATTGACAACCAGATCAACAAGGTTGCGTTGCTCCCCCAGCACGCCTGGGACAAGACCAGCGCCGACGAGGCCGTCTCCGACCTGGACCGCACCCCCGAGGGCGCTCAAGCAGTCTTCGCCTACCTGCAGGGCGAAGCCAAAGACCTGTCCTCCTACGCCAAGAACCCGCTGTGGCAGACGGTGAACGGCCCGTGGAAGCTCTCCTCTTTCACCCCCGACCAGGGCCTCGAACTGGTCCCCAACGAGAACTACTGGGGCGAGGACAAGCCCAAGATCGACAAGCTGATCTACAAAGCCTTCACGGGTGACGACGCCGAGTTCAACTCCGTGCGCTCAGGCGCCATCGACTTCGGTTATATCCCGGCCGCGTCATACAACCAGCGCAGCGCCGTCGAGAGCAAGGGCTACAACGTCTTCCTGTGGCCCGGTAACACCATCACCTATCTGGCCCTGAACTTCGCACCCCAAGCACCAGGCTCGAAGTTCATCAACCAGAAGTACATCCGCCAGGCGATGCAGCAGCTCATCGACCAGCCGACCCTGTCGGAAAAAATCTGGTCCAACACAGCCTCCCCCACCTGCGGCCCCGTCCCCATGCCCGCCGATAAGGTCGGCACCACCGACGGCTGCGTCTACAAGTTCGATCCGGACGCCGCCAAGAAGCTCCTCGAGGACCACGGCTGGAAGGTCGTCCCCGACGGCTCCACCACCTGCGAGAACCCCGGCACCGGGGATAACCAGTGCGGCGAGGGCATCGAAGCCGGCGACGCCCTGAGCTTCAAGCTCGTCTCCCAGTCGGGCTTCGTCTCCACGCACCAGATGTTCGAAGAGATCATCTCCCAGTTCGGCAAGCTCGGCATCAAGATCGACATGAACGAGGTCCCCGACTCGGTCGGCGCGTCGCAGGCATGTGACGACGAGACCCCCTGCACGTGGGACCTGTCCTTCTTCGGATCCCAGACCTCGTGGGGATTCCCGATCTATGCCTCCGGTGAACGTCTCTTCGCCACCGACGCGCCGGTCAACCTCGGTCAGTACTCCAACCCCGAGGCCGACAAGCTCATCGAAGAGTCGACGCGCTCGACCGAACCCGACGCCCTCCAGGCGTACAACGACTTCCTCGCGGAGGACCTCCCCGTCCTGTGGATGCCCAACCCGTACTACCAGATCACCGCAGTGAAGAACACGCTTGACCTGGGAGAACTCGACGCCACGGGTGACACCTGGCCCGAGGACTGGGCGTGGAAGACCGACGGGGCTAAGTAAGCGCTCGTCCCACCGGCGACGACGAAACCCCTCAGGCCGTCCTAGCCGGCACCATGAAAACCCAACGATTTGCGCTCGGCCTCCTCGACGGACGCACCGTCCTGGTCGTCACCTCCGGCATCGGACTGGCCAACGCCGCTTCCGCCACCGCGCGCGCCCTCACCCTCGTCGACGCTCCCATCGTCATCGTCGCCGGCACCACCGGCGGANTCCTGCTCCAGTCCCAGCCGGGCGGCGCCGCCCGAGCCGCACTGGGCAAGGACGCGACAAAAGAACAGCTCGCGGCTTTCGACCACGAAAACGGCTACGACCGGCCGATCCCCGAGCAATACGTCACCTACCTGGGCAAAATTGCGCACGGCGATTTCGGCTACTCCTACCAGCACAACCAGTCCGTCAACGACCTGCTAGCCGCCCGCCTACCGCGCACCATCTTCCTCTCCCTGCTCTCCACCATCCTCGCCCTCATCATCGCGGTACCCCTGGGCGTGTGGCAGGCAGTGAAGAGAAACAAAGCACCCGACTACATCGTGACGATCGCATGTCTGCTGGCCTACTCGACGCCCATCTTCTTCGCGGGCCTCCTCCTCATCGTCCTCTTCTCCCAGGTGTGGCCCATCCTGCCCAACGACGCCCCACAGGGCGAGAATCTCTCCGTCATGTGGGAACAGTGGGATCACCTGATCCTGCCGGTGTGCGCCCTATCGATCGGCACGATCGCCGCCTACGCCCGCTACGTGCGCTCCTCAATGGTGGATAACCTCAACGAGCAGTACGTGCGCACTGCACGCGCCAAGGGCCTATCAGAGTTCCGCGTCGTCTTCGTGCACACGCTGCGCAACGCCATGTTCCCCGTCATCACCATGATCGGCTTATACATTCCCGCGATGTTCTGTGGCGCCCTCGTCATCGAGACGCTCTTCAACTTCAACGGCATGGGCTACCTGTACTACCAGGCCACCGGCAGGCGAGACTACCCGATCCTCCTGGGCGTGGCGCTCATCGTCTCCTTCGCAACCGTCATCGGCGCCCTCCTGGCTGACTTCCTGTACGCCATTGCCGATCCTCGAATCCGACTGGCAGGACGATCCAAATGAGCACAGCAACCGCCACCCCCACCGCGCCCGCGAAGGCGCGCACCGCCCGCAAGTCCACCAAGCTCCAGGGCCTGCAAGTCTTCATGGAGAACCGGCTCGCCGTCTTCGGCGTGTGCATGCTCCTGATTCTGCTGGCGTTCTCCTTCATCGGTCCACTCTTCTACGTCACCGACCAGGTTCACACCGACCTCATGAACTCGGCGCTGCCCCCCTCCTCCGAGCACCCCCTCGGCACGGACATGGTCGGCTACGACCAGCTCGGGCGCCTCATGAAGGGTGGACAGACCTCGATCATCGTCGGCCTCTTCGCCGGCATCATCGCGACGACGATCGGCACCCTGTACGGCGCCATCGCTGGCTTCGTGGGCGGCTGGATCGACGCGATCATGATGCGCATCGTTGACGCGCTCATGTCCGTGCCCGTCCTGTTCCTCTTCATGCTGATCGCCACGATGATTCCCCCGACGGTCCCCGTCCTGATCATCATCATGTCGGCACTGTCCTGGCTGGGCACGTCCCGACTGATCCGCGGCGAAGCACTGTCTCTTCGCACCCGCGAGTACGTCGTGGCAATGCGCGGCATGGGCGGATCGATGCCCCGAGCGATCCGCACGCACATCGTGCGCAATACGATCGGTACCGTCATCGTGAACGCGACCTTCCAAGTCGCCGACGCTGTCCTCTACGTCGCTTACCTGTCGTTCCTTGGCCTGGGCGCGCAGCCTCCCGCCACCGACTGGGGAGCCATGCTCTCCAACAGCCAGTCGCACGTTTATTCGGGCAACTGGTGGCTGCTCTACCCGCCGGGCGTCCTCATCATTGTTCTGGTCCTGTCGTTCAACTTCATCGGCGACGGCCTGCGTGACGCCTTCGAAGTTCGACTGCGCAAGAGGTGAGAACTACCATGGATTACTCTCCGCTCCTGGACATCCAGGATCTCCATACGGACATTGAGATTCGCTCCGGCGTGGTCCACGCCCTCTCGGGTGTCGACCTGCACGTGAACCCCGGCGAGACCCTGGGTATCGTGGGCGAATCGGGCTCCGGCAAGACGATGACTGCCCTATCACTCATGGGCTTGCTTCCCCAGGGAGGCCGGGTATCCTCCGGCTCGATCATCCTTGACGGGCAGGACCTAACGAAGATGTCACTGCGCGAGAAGCGTAGGCTACGCGGCACGAAGGTCGGCATGATCTTCCAGGACCCGCTCACCTCGCTGAACCCGACCATGAAGATCGGCTTGCAGGTCTGTGAGCCGCTGCGCGTGCACAAGAAAATGTCGAAGAAGGACGCGCTCGAGCGCGCCGTCGAGATTCTTAGGCGCGTGGGCATGCCCCGACCCGAGATCGTCATCAACAACTACCCGCACCAGCTCTCGGGCGGTATGCGCCAGCGCGTCATGATCGCCATGGCCCTCGTGTGCGAACCACGTATCCTCATCGCTGACGAACCAACGACGGCCCTGGACGTGACGACTCAGATGCAGATCCTTGATCTCATCGACGAGCTGCGCGACGAATACCAGATGGGCGTCATTCTCATCACCCACGACCTGGGTGTGGTCGCCGGCCACACGGACCGTGTGGCAGTCATGTACGCGGGCCGCATCGTGGAGACAGCACCCACCAAGACGCTCTTCACGGAACCTAAGCACCGCTACACGAGTTCCCTCATGGCAGCGTTACCCGAGCGGGCGCTCGCCGCGGGCACGAAGCTGTTCTCGATTCCGGGTGCTCCCCCCTCGCTGACTAACCTGCCGGTGGGATGTCGTTTCGCCTCCCGCTGCCTGTGGGCCGGAGCCGAGTGCGTGGACCGTTACCCGGGTCTGTCGGGCGAGGACTTCCACACATACTCCTGCTTCCATCCTGTCCAGAAGGGCGACGAGTCACCTGCCCAGCTGCAGGCAAAGATCGATGCCGTTTCATCCTCGAACGAGGCCGTGGAAGCATCGGGGGGAACACCGGTACAGCAAGCAGACTCGTGCGAGGTCCTCCTTGAAGTCAATGAGGCATCTCGCGAATACGAGTCCTCCGGCTCCGGTTTCCTCAAGCGGGACAAGGGTGTCGTTTCCGCGGTAGACCGCGTCTCAATCACTTTGAAGAAGGGTGAGACCTACGGTTTGGTCGGCGAGTCGGGTTGCGGCAAATCAACGATGGGACGTCTGATTGCGGGACTCGAATCCCCCTCGGGCGGCTCCATTGAGTTGGGTGGACGTGACCTGGCTAAGCTGAAAGGCCGCGACGCGATTCGTATCCACCGCGACGTGCAGATGATGTTCCAGGATTCCTACGCGGCAATGGACCCGCGCATGCGTATTGACCAGATCCTGGCCGAACCTATGAGCATTCAGAAGACGGGGAACACGCGTCAGATCGCTGAGCGCATCATGGAGATCATCGAGCAGGTCGGCCTGACCGAAGAAATCTTGGATCGCTACCCGCACGAGTTCTCGGGCGGCCAGCTCCAGCGCATCGGCTTCGCACGTTCCTTGACGCTGGCACCGGACCTCATCGTCGCCGACGAGCCCGTGTCCGCCCTGGACGTGTCTGTCCAAGCGCAGGTCCTGAACCTCATGAAGGACCTGCAGACCGAACTGGGGCTGTCTTACCTGTTCATTAGTCACGACCTGGCGGTCGTCCAGTACATGGCGGACCGTATCGGCGTCATGTATCTGGGTCGCATCGTCGAAGAGGGGCCGGCCAAGGAGGTCGTTAAGAACCCGAAGCACCCCTACACGAAGGCACTCATCGATTCAATTCCCGTGCCCGACCCCGAGTTCTCTCACAACGATCGGGCCATTAAACTGGAGGGTGAGCCACCGAGTGCCGTCAACCCGCCAAAGGGCTGCCGTTTCCGCCCGCGCTGCCCCTTCGCTGGCGAAGAGTGCAAGGTGCAACCTCTCCTGACGGACGAGACACACCGGGTGGCGTGCCACCACCCGCTCGTGCAGGCCAACGAAGGATGAGCTAGGCATGTAAGCACGCAGACGTTCATGGCGGACTCCAACGCGACCCCGACCCGAGCAATCAGGTCGGGGTCGCTTTCTGCGCTCCCCCGCTGAGGCGACGCGACGCGGGTATGGGTGTGGGGTGCGACCGTCAGGTCGCACCCCACACCCGAGATACTTTCGGTCAGCGCGTCACTTGGAGACGGCCTTCTTCAGCGTGGAGCCAGCGGAGAGCTTGACGCCGTAGCCGGCGGGAATCTTGATCTCTTCACCGGTACGGGGGTTACGACCGGTACGGGCGGCGCGCTCGACGCGCTCGACGGAGAGGAGACCGGTGACCTTCACGGCCTCACCCTTGGCCAGGGACTCAACGAGGACGGCCTGGAAAGCTGCCAGGGCCTCGTCGGCCTTCGCCTTGGTCAGGTCGGCACGTTCGGCAATCTGAGCAACAAGCTCGGTACGGTTCACGGACATTGAGAAACCTCATTCCTGTTCGTTCTTAGTTACCACTTTCGTGGCCACGAATGAAACAGTACGAAATCTCTGGCGATTTCGCCGACTTTAGCGCGATATTTCGCGGATTTCACGAAAATTGCTCGAATTTTAGGCCCAAAACCGCACTTTTTGTAACCTCTATCACACAAACTTTCCACTTGTTCAATACGTCCACGTCCCCAAACACACGATAACCGGCTTATTTTTCAGTAATGAACACCCTCGACATCAGGCCACAGCCCGCCCCATAGCCACCCACTGTCAAACCCACAAACGACCAACCCACCACCCGGGTGAACTAACGCGCACCATCAGCCCCCGCCTCGTCCCCCATTCCCCACCCCACCTGCGAACAGACAGACGAGCCACAGCGTCATGACTTAGGATGAACATGCCTTCACGCAACAAACATTGAAGGCATCCCCATCACACATGAACATACGTTCAGGAGACACGCATGGCATCTCGCCTCTCGTCCGCTCCCCATCCCGTCGACCAAGTCCCACCCATCGGCAAACTGACAGTCCTCGGAATCCAGCACGTCCTCGCGTTCTACGCGGGCGCCGTCGTCGTTCCCCTCGTCATCGCCTCAGGCCTCGGACTCGATAACCACACCCTGGTCCACCTCATCAACGCCGACCTGCTCACCTGCGGTATCGCCACGATCATCCAGTCCGCCGGCATCGGTCGTTTCATCGGCGTGAAACTCCCCCTCATCCAAGGCGTCACCTTCACAGCCGTCTCCCCCCTCATCGCGATCGGCGCGGCAGCGACACCGTCCGGCGCAGACCCGAGGACCGGCCTCGCCACCATGTACGGCTCCATCATCGCCGTCGGCCTGCTCGTCTTCCTAGTTGCACCCTTCTTCGCAAAGCTCCTGCGTTTCTTCCCGCCGATCGTCACCGGCACGCTCCTGACCGTCATGGGCACAACTCTGCTATCCGTGTCCGCTGGCGACATCGTCGCCTGGGCCGACAAAGCAACCGACGACGCCGCCAAAACGACCGCCACCTTCGAAGCCCTCGGCTTTGCCTTCGGCACGATCGCGATCATCGTCATCATCCAACGACTCTTCAAGGGCTTCATGGGGACCCTCTCCGTCCTCCTCGCCCTGCTGATCATGACAGCCGTCGCCTTCGCGTTAGGCAAGACCGACTTTTCGGGCGTGGGAGAAGCCACCTGGCTCGGCATCACCACGCCCTTCTACTTCGGCATCCCCAGGTTCTCCGCAACCGCCATCCTGGCGATGAGCATCGTCATGGCGGTGACCGCCGTGGAGACAACCGGCGACGTCTTCGCTACCGGCGAGGTCGTAGGCAAACGCATCACGCCACGCGACATCGCCAACGCACTGCGCGCCGACGGCCTGTCCACCCTGCTGGGCGGCGTCCTCAACTCCTTCCCCTACACCTGCTTCGCGCAGAACGTCGGCCTGGTGCGCCTGACCCGCGTGAAGTCCCGCTGGGTCGTCACCGCGGCAGGCGTCTTCATGATTGTCCTGGGTCTGCTGCCCAAGGCCGCGGCCATCGTCGCAGCCATCCCTCAGCCCGTCATCGGTGGCGCATCCCTGGCGATGTTCGCCAACGTCGCTGTCGTTGGCATCCAGACCCTGGCCAAGGTGGACCTGCGCGATAACCGCAACGCCGTCATTGTTTCAACGTCGATCGGCATGGCACTACTGGTCACTCTGAAGCCCGGCATCGTTAGCGTCATGCCGTCCTGGCTGCAGATCATCTTTGGCTCGGGCGTCACAATCGGTTCGCTGACGGCCATCATTTTGAACCTCTTGTTCTTCCACATCGGGCGCCAAGCGTCACCGGATGTTGCCGTGGTGAACGGCAAGAAGATCAACCTGGATGACGTGAATGCGATGGATCGCGCGACCTTCGTGTCCACGTTCTCCCAGATGTTCACGTCGCAGACGTGGCCGGCGGAACGCGCCTGGGAGGCACGCCCCTTCGCGTCCGTGTCCGAGCTGCGTTCTTCCTTCGAGGACGCGGTCTTGGCGGCGACTCCTCAGGAGGCGGAGGAACTCATTGCCTCCTATGACGACATCGTCTCCCTGGTCCTCGATGGGCAGGGTGACGATCAGTCGCTGGCGGACACGTCGAACCTGTCCGTCGGTGAGTTGACAGACAAGGAGGCCGAGGAGCTGCGTGCCCTGGGTGGCGCTTACCGTAAGAAGTTTGGGCGCCCGCTCATCATCTGCGTGAGTAACGTGGTGGACCGTAAGCATTTGCTTGAGTCCGGGTGGCGTCGCGTCGAGCACTCGCCTGCCCGCGAGGCCCGCTTCGCTCTCGGCGAAGTTATCGACATCGCCGACCTGCGCTTCGATCAGCTGGTCGCCGACGCGAACCCCATGCGCGCAGCGTGGGACGCGGGGGTCGAGCGCCTCTAGAATCGCTCGTCTCGTCGTTGACGAGGCCGGGGCGCGTCGGGTCTTCACTTGGAAGTCCGGGGCGCCCCGGTTTTTCCATGTTATGGGACGCCATGCGTTGAGCCTGGCTGTGGCGCCGGTGGCGGCGTTATGAGGTGAGAACCGCGCTCAACGCCAGAAGGCACTGCGTGCAATCCCACCGTTAACCCGGTAAGTGGCGTGTTAACCCGACAACTGGCACCCTCAACCCCTCAATGCGCACGTTAACCCCTTAGGTGGAGCGTGGGCAGGTGTGCCCATACTCCACTAGTAGGGTCCAGCTGCGCATTGAAGGGTTGACACAGCCACCCATGGGGCCAGGCCGCCACAGGCCAAGCACGCACCAGCCCCACGAAGCCCCACACATCCACAGATCCGAGGCGCTCACACCAGTCACGAGCCAGCCGCGACGCGAATCGCTCGGACCTGAGCGGCACTACAACACTCTCTCACGTAACACGAAGCCGCAGGTGCCAGGCGCCGGTTTCACGTTCGACCTCGCGCCGATCGTGCCACACGGCAAGTGACAGGCGACACAAAGACCACACCGAAGGGAGCGAGAAGCACCGGATCCACCATGTTGCTTGTTACCGATGAGGTGTTACACCCGATCAGGTGGAACCCTCCCAATAGAGCCAACACCCACCGACCCCGCCATGTTCGAGGACTACCCCTGGGGTTAGGCTTGTGTTGTTGACACTTCGTTAAGCGGGTGTGTGTGCCTGCGGAAAGTGAGGTGCCTGTTATGGGAACTCGTCGTCGTTTTACACCGGAGTATCGTCGTGATGTGGCGAGTCTGGTGTTGGATACAGGGTNACACGTTTTGTCCATCCTTCAAGTTGGCTCCCACCAACTTCAATACCGATCTTTCCCGCACCAGCAAGCCGAAAAGTCGCCACAAAACCAACACGTTTTGTCCTATAACCCTAAATGCAAAGGGATCTATAATCTCGGCGGGCGGATGCGCCTAGATACGCTGAGGGGCCGACCTTTCGGTCGACCCCTCAGCGTATCCCATCAACACAGTGCAGTTGCTCTCAGATGACTCCTCTTGAATGTTTCGTCGGCATGCGCCGGACCCGTGTGGCCCGTGCCGTATTCCCCTGTGATGACACCTACTGTAGAGGGTGAGCCTGTGGACATCACCGGAAGAGCCTGTGAAAACTCTGGGATTGTGCGCAGCTCCGTGGCATTAGCTGATCCACTTGCCACTGCCATCAAACTGGTACCACTGCCATCCAATTTGGAACCAGCCGGTCACCATCGCTCCGCTGCCAGGCCTCAGGTAGTACCAACCATCTGCGGTGCGCAGCCAGCCCGTCACCATCTTTCCGCTGAAAGTACTCAGGTAGTACCACGATGACCCGTCCTGGAACCATCCTTTGACCATCGTCCCAGTGCCAGGCCTCAGGTAGTACCAGGAACCTTCGACATTGACCCAGCCGGTGATCATGACGCCAGAGGAGGAGTGGTAATACCAGGAGCGACCATCGTAGGCCCAGCCTGTTTCCATATACCCACTTGAGTCGAAACGGTAGACCTTTCCGTCAATCGTCACTGCCTGGTTCCTCGGGTAGCTTCCATCCGGATACCTGTACCACCAGCCGAGGAGGGCGCGCTCCCACTTACCATCCGCAACAACAGATGTCACCGCATCCTCGTTTGCACGTTGGACGCTCAGATGCGTAAGGCCACGAGACTCGATGTGCACTGAAGCGGTCGTATCGTCGAGCGCCCACGTGGCGGTCAGGGAGGAGACACTCCCCTGCCCTACGCTCAAAGCAGTCCTGCCTTGCACAAGCGACCCACCCTGCACGGTATCGACGCGCCCCACAGCGGAAGGCAACAGGCTCCACATGGTCGCACCAACACGGAACGAGGGGACCAGTAGGGCGTTCAAAAAGGCGTCACGCCGATCGGTGCGGCGCTCCACCTCGCCGAGGGCGAGAGCGGTTGAGTTCTGCCAAATGTCCTGACTCGTTGTTTCGACGTCAGGGCTGGGGGCGAGCAGCATCGCGGATGGGATCGCACTAGCATGGCTCGCCATGCTCGTTCGCGCAGCGTCGGCGAATGGGACGCAGACCGCGGTCAGGGTCATCACTCCGGTCGTTATCAGCGCCAGTGATGCGAATTTGTGATGAGACATCGGTACCTCACATGGTGGTCGACTGCTGGACGGCGAGCAACGCCAACAATGTGACGCGCTCCACTATCTAGACTAGCCCGCATCTCCCTCAAGCGCCGTTTAAATTACTTATTTTCTCACAATGTGTCAAACTTGTGATGCGCTTAAATATGCGCATTTCTATGCACCTGCTCAGAATATAGACGACCGAATGCAGGGATTCTTCAACCACCCAACATACAAGGAGCCATCCCAATCGGAACAGCTCATCTGACCACCGACCACCGCAGCGCCGCGCCCCCGGAGAGTGTCCGGGGGCGCGGGCCTAGGGTCAGCGATCTCGATCGCGAATTAGCCGATGAGCTGGCCGTTATCAGCGAAGTGGTACCACGTACCCCAAATGCGCAGCCACCCGGTCGCCATCGCCCCCGAGGTCCGATCCAGGTAATACCAGTGACCGCCCTCCTTCAGCCACCCCGTGGCCATCGCGCCACCAGAGGGACTCAGGTAGTACCAGGTGCCACCAACCTTGACCCAACCGGTCGACATGACACCCGTGGCGGGATCCAGGTAGTACCAGCGCACACCCGAGAGCACCCAGCCACTGGCCTGAGCGCCCGACGCCTTGTGGTAGTACCACTGCCCGCCCTCGCTCGCCCACCCCGTGCGCATGTACCCCGACGCATCGAAACGGTAGGTCGCCCCATCAAGCACGAGCGCCGTATCCGACGGGTAGGAGCCATCCTCGTAGCGGTACCACCAGCCGCGCCCATCCCACTTCCACACACCCGTCTTCGGCGCGGGAGCAGGAGCCTCAACGCGGATCGTAGCGCTCGCGGACACAAGCGAAGGCTGCGTCGGATCAGCCACGGTGATGATCGCCTCACCCGCACCCACCGCGCTCACCACACCATCCGCACTCACCGTCGCCACGGCCTCGTTCGAGGAAGACCAGGTAAGTGCCGTCACGTTGGCGTCCGCGGGCTCGTGGGTCGCGCCGAGCGTCAGCGTCTCACCGACGCTCAACGCCACGGATGTCTGGGAGAGAGCCAGCGACGTCATGGGGATCGCCTTGAGGTCCACCTTCACGCTTGCCCTATTGACCGGCCAGTCCCACACCTGCAGGTAGACGCTCGAGGGGTCACCACCCGCACGCTCGGCAATCTGGGAGAGCGGCACCTCGAAGTGGACGTGGTGCAGCCCGTCGTCCCCGATCTCGCCCCAGCCGTAGTACTTCTCGCGCATGAAAGGCTCACCGTCCTGCGTCCACGAGAATCCGTATCCCGGGAAGGGCGACGCGTCGGTGGCATCAAAGGACAGCGTGCGCCCATCCCCCTCGCCCGAAATCGCCACGTTCGAGATGACGGGCGGGGCCGTGTCCAGCGTGATCACGTGGGTCAGCTTCTCGGTGACAGGAGAGGCGCCACCGGTGGTGCCTTCGATGGTGAGCGTGTAGTGGGCGTCCGGCAGCTCGTTGCCGTTCTCGTCGTACCCATCAAACAGGGGAGCTCTGTCGAACGCGTCTTCCGCCCGGGTGACCTCCCAGTAGCGTCCGTTGGAGTAGGACCTGCTCTTGGGTGCGCCACCGTACGTGTAGGAGCGCACGACCTCCCCCGCCTCGTTTGTGTAGGTGTACGTCAGCGAGACGACGTCGCGCAGCAGCACGGTACCAGGGGTGGCATACGTTCGTGCGTATTCGTCCGTCGACCGGGAGATGATGTACAGGTCACGGTCATTCGTACTGATGGCGATGTCCTCTTCCGGGTCGAACGGGTTCAGCTGCCCGAGAGTCAATCCATGGAAGGTCATCGCGGATGTGCCGATGGTTTCCTCACCGTACACGGGGCTGTCGAAGATTGGCGTGTCGCCACCCGCGCCGTAAAAGCCCAGGTAAGGAACGGTGAGATCGGGCTGTCCGTCCGCGCTCGTGAAGGTCACCGCGCCTTCAACGAACGTGCCGTTGGGCGTCTGCTCGGTCGCGAACGAGGCGAACTCGGCCCTCGGGTTCACGGTGACGGTCACCGTGGCGCTGGAGGCGGCGGGTGTCACCGTCGCCGTGGTGGTGAGGGATGAATAGTAGGGGTAGGTGCCGCCCACTCGAATCTCCACCGCGCCACCTGCGGGCAAGACCGGGATTGTGGCAGTAAGTTTGCCTCCACCTGAAGTGGCTGCTCCGTNAACGAGGGCGGCACACTCATGGTGGTGACGGCTAGGGCACCGGTCGCAACCAACGCCAGTGCCGACAATCGACGGTGACACATCTAGGACCCACTCTCTTGACAACTGGTTAAACGGGGCGAACATCGCGGCACGACCCCTTGCTTTAAGAGTAACTCACGTTCCCCCATCAAGGCATAGTTATCCCGAATTTTTCTCACGATCTGTCAACCGCTTAATGGGCTTATTTGTAAGACAAACCGCTTCATTGCTCAGTGCGGCACAACGTTCGTAGGACAATGTCTGACCACATCATTGAAACACCTTTCATCGACTGCCAATAAGTCACACTTCACGCCCTCAACAGAGCACATCAGAGTACATAAACGCCCGCGCCCCCGGAGAGTGTCCGGGGGCGCGGGCCTAGGGTCAGCGATCTCGATCGCGAATTAGCCGATGAGCTGGCCGTTATCAGCGAAGTGGTACCACGTACCCCAAATGCGCAGCCACCCGGTCGCCATCGCCCCCGAGGNCACGTACCAGCGTTTCGGCGCCATCGGCACCGACCTCGAAAGCGCGAACCTGCTGGGTGCCCGCGATACCGCCCGTCACCGAGGCAGTAATCTCCACCGCAGACCCAGCCGGGTCCGCGAGCGTGTACCCCGCCTCGGCCTCGGCGATGCCCACGCCAGACAGAGCCACGGACGGCGCTGTGTAGGCGTGCAGCTGCGCCACATTAATACCAGCCGCTTCGAGCGCGGCCTTCGCGACAGCCCAAGCCTGCGAGTCTTCGCCGCCCGCAACGTAGACCTGCGTGTCTTCCTTCTTCTCATCGCTCAAATCCTGCTCGAGGTCGAGGCGGGTGAGCGTCGAAGGCAGGACGAGGACGCGCGGAACGTCCACGCCGAAGGAGATAGACGTCATGCCCTCGCCGAAGAAAGCACTCTCGCGACGCCCGTTCGTCGGCCAACCGTCGTACACGAAAGAGCCATCTACGCCGCCGCGCACGACGATGCGACGAGGCATCGGCACCCAGCTGCCCTCCATGCGAATCGAGCGCACCTTCGTACCGTACTCGACCAACTCCACGGAGTTGCCCACGACACCCGTTGAGGTCTCCACCGAATCCGGTATGACCAGCTCAGTCAGGGCCGCGGCACCACTGAACGCCTCGTCGCCGATAGTCCTCACCCCCTCGGGCAGGACGACGCGGGTCAGCGTCTTGTTGTTGGCGAAAGCCGAGGCGCCGACCTCGACCGTGCCCGCGCGCACCGTGTAGTCGGTGATGGTATTCGCCGCCGGGGAGAGCAGGAGGTGCAGCCCGTCGGCGCCCGTGCGGTACAGGACGTTGCGCTCGGCCGAGTACACCGCGTTATCGGCGGACACGGTCAACGTGGCGATCGTGCGGTCGCCATACAGAGCGGTCTCGCCGAAGGAGGAGACGCCCGCGCCGATGTGGAACGAGGCCAGGGCCGTGTTCTCCGAGAAAGCCTGTTCGCCAACCGTGGTCACCGAGTCGGGCAGACTCACGGTAGGAACCGCGGTGCGGCTCAACGCGAAGTCGCCAATCGTCGTCAGGCGCCCCAGCTCGGGACGGAAGTTGACTCCATTCTTGGCGCTCGTGGACTCGAACGCGCTGCCGCCCAGGAAGATCGCGCCTCCCAGATCAATGCTGTCCAGCTTGCCAGCAGAGCAGAAGGCACAGGTGCCGACCGTCTCGAACTTCTCGGGCAGGGTCAGCGCTGTGAGCGCGGAGAGGCGGAACGCCTCGTCCCCGATCGCGCGCAGGCTGTCGGGCAGCGCCACGGTGGTGATGCCCGCCTTCTGGAAGGCCTTGGGTGCGATGCTCGCGACCCCGTCCAGCACCGTGTACGAGCCGCCTGTGTTCTTGGCTGCCGGGTAGAGGATCAGGCGCGAGTGGTCCTTGGAGTACAAGACCCCGTCGATGCTCTCGTAGTTCGGGTTCGCGGGGTCGACCTCGACGCCGGTCAGCGCGGTAGTCTCTGAGTACCCCGAGGCCAGTGCATCAGCGGCGACGTTCGGCCCCAGCTTGATCGACGTGAGCGCCGAGTCGTAGTCGAAGACCTCGGCGCCGATCGTCACCACGGAGCGAGGCAGCCCAATGGCTTCCAGGCTCGTGTTCGCGAACGTGCGCTCACCGATCGTCGTGAGCTGGGAGGGGTGGGCCGGATCGTCCTGGAAGGTGACCTTCGTTAGCGAGGAATAAATGAAGGCCTCGTTGCCGATGCTGCGCACGGCGGCGGGAATCGTCACGTGTTCCACGGTCGAGCTCGCGAACGCGCGCTCGCCGATGTCGGTGACGCCCTCAGGGATGACGACGTCGGTCGCACTGCCCTTGTAGGCCGTGAGAACGCCGTTCTCGTCGATCTCGAAGTCGTCGGCGTCGGCTGCTCGCACCGTAACGGGGATCGAGGCGGTCTTGGCAGCGCCCGCCGCGTCGGTGACGGTCGCGCTCAGCGTGCCCGCTCCAGCGTGATCTGCGCCCNGCGCCCGACACACTCACCTGGAGGGCCGTGTACTCGAAGAGGCTCTCCGTGTTGTAGCCGGCGTCCTTCATAGCAGCCTCGGTGAGCGTCCACGCCTTCGAATCCTTGGGGGCAGCGACGTAGATCTCTGTACCCGCCTTGAGGTCGTCGTCCATGTCGGCGGCGAGCTTGATCTCCTCGACGGTCGAGGGCAGCACCAGGACGCGGGGAGTGTCGAACCAGAACGTGAAGCGGGTCATCCCCTCACCGAAGTAGGCGCTGTCCGGACGCCCGTTGGAGGCCTTGCCCTCGTAGTAGAACTCGCCGTCGTTACCGCCGCGCACGATGATGTGGCGCGGGGTGGTGGTCCCACGCGGGGTCATCCACAGTTCCGTGACCTTCGAGCCCAGCTCGATCGTGTCCAGGCCGTTGTTGACCAGGCCGCGGGCAACCGTCACCGAATCAGGAATGACGAGATCGGTGAGGTTCGTATCGCCATCGAAGGCGCCGTAGCCGATAGTCGTCAGCCCCTCGGGCAGGACGACGCGGCGCAGGGAAGTGTTGTTCGCGAAAGCAGAGTCAGCGATCGCGACCGTGCCCTCGGGAACCGTGACGTCGGCGTCCGTCTTCGTGGGCAGGTACAGGACGAGGGTGCGCCCCCCGTCATCCTTGCTGTACAGGACGCCGTCTTCTTGCGAGAAAACCGTGTTAGCGGGGTCCACGGTCAGCGAGGAGAGGCTGCTCGCGTCCACGAACGCGGATTCGCCGATGGTGGCAAGGCCCGAGCCCAAGTGGACAGACCTGAGGGCAGTGTTGGAGGAAAACGCCCCCTGACCGATCGAAGTCACCGAGTCGGGCAGCGTCACAGAGATGAGAGCCGTGCCCACGAAAGCATAGTCGCCGACATCGGTCAGTCGGTTCAGGTCGGGGCGGAAGTTCACCTCGGCGAGCGCCTTGTCGTAGCGGAATGCGCTATTGGGCAGCGCCGTGGTGCCGCCCAGGTCGACGCGCTCCAGCTTAGGCATGTACCAGAAAGCCGTGTCATCCATGGACTCGAAGCCGTCGGGCAGGGTCAGGGAGGTGATCTGCGAGCCCACGAACGCGCCCTTGTTCACGGAGCGCAGGCTCGAGGGCAGGGTCAGGGAGGTGATCTGCGCAGAGGAGAAGGCGCCCTCGTCAATGGTCGAGGTTCCCTCAGCGACCGCGTAGGCCCCTCCCTTATTCTTTGCCTGCGGGTAAGTCGCCAGGTGCGTGCCGCCCTGCGCGTACAGGACACCGTCGAGGCTCTGGTAGTTCAGGTTCGCGGCGTCAACCTCGATGCTCTCCAGGAGCGGGGTTCGCGCGAATGCGGCGAAGAGGCCATCCTCCTCGACATTCGCACCGATGTGCACGGAGCGCAGCTTCTCCATGTCACTGAAAGTTTCCTGACCCACGGTCTTGACCGATCGCGGCAGCGTGACGCTCTCAAGAGCCGTGTATGTGAAGGCGCGGTCCCCGATCGTCTCCAGCTGCGAGGGGTGCGCATCCTCGTCCTGGAAGGTGACCTGGGTGAGCGGCTGGCCGGCGAATGCAGAGTCGTCGATCGCGCGCACACTCGCGGGAATCCACACGCTCGTCAGCTGCGCATTAGTGAAGGCGTTCGAGCTGATCTCGGTCACACCCTCGGGGATACGAACGTCCGTCGCAGTGCCCGTGTACGACACGAGTACGCCGTCGGCGTCGATAGTGAATCCATCATTATTGGCTTGCGGCGCGGCGGCTACTTTCACCTGAGCGCCCGCGCTCGGGCTGGCCGCGAAAGCGGCGGGCATACTGACGGCGGTCAGCGACAGCGCACCGGCGAGCGCTAACGCCAGCACCGAAACTTTCCCACGGGACATAAGTGACCCTCTCTGTTGACATTGGGTAAAACAAAGGCCCATGCCATCATAGTGTAAAAACCCTGAACTATATCCCTCGTAGGAATATTCCGTCCGTCGCGAAACCCCCCTTCTTGCCACCCATCGTCTGTTAACCATCCGTTTTCCACGATGTATCAAAAGCAAGCTCATGACAACAGGGATACACGGACACAGTCAGACACGCGTCACAAATGGCACGATCAATGTCACATAAGCATGCTAACCACATGGTCTGACAAACTCAATGCGCGTGTTTAGCAACGAATCAATCACGCCAGGCCACGCGCGCCGCAGGCAGCTACGTCGGGGGGCCGGCCGACCGGTCCCCCGACGCCTTCTCGTCTCAACCGCTATGATCACGCGGTCATGTCCACTGGCCAGAATCAGAGAAGAAATACCATGTCTGCCCGATCCGCACCCACCCGGTGGCCATCGCACCCGAGGCCTTCAGGTAGTACCAGGAATCACCTCGGTGCAGCCAACCGGTGACCATAGCACCATCAGCAGGATTGAAGTAGTACCAGGTCCCGCGGATCATCATCCACCCCGTCGCCATTGCGCCACTATCGGGATTCAAGAAGAACCACGAGGCACCGTCCCTCAGCCACCCGGTCGTCATCGCGCCACTGCCGGGCGTCATGTAGAACCAGGACGACCCGAGGCGCAACCAGCCAGTAGCCATCGCACCCGTCTCCTCATCCAGGTAGAACCACGACGAACCGTCCCTCACCCAGCCGAGCGCCTGAGCACCCGACTCCTGGTGATAAAACCACAAGCCGCGGTCCAGCACCCATCCAGTACGCATGTACCCATCCGCACCAAAACGGAACACAGAACCACCGATGGTTACCGCTTGGCTCGAAGGGAACGACCCATCAGCGTAGCGGTACCACCAACCCCGCGCATCACAGACCCACGCGCCACTCGTCGGGGCAGGCTCCGGGGCAGGCTCCGGGGTCGGAGCGGGGTCGGGGGTCGGGTCCGGCGTCGGCGCGGGGTCGGGGGTCGGAGC
>NZ_LT635866.1:95206-110971 GCF_900128465.1 Actinomyces bouchesdurhonensis
CGGGTTCCACGAACCAGCTAATGTCGCGGCCCTGCAGGGAGGGCGCCAGGTAAGCCTTCACGGTGCCTTCCTCGCCCACCTTGACGGCGAGCGCGGATTGCTCCAGCTCGATGCCCACATCCTCGGAGATCGTGCGCACGTGGACCTGCGCGGCGGCCGACAGGCTCGGCTGGGTCGCGTCGGTTGCAGTGATGGTCGCGTCGCCCGCAGCCACCGCACTCACCTCGCCACTCTCGCTCACGGTTGCCACGGCCTCGTTCGAGGAAGACCACGCGAGGTCGGTGACGTTCGCGTTCGAGGGCTCGTAGGAGGCGGTGAGCACGAGCTTGTCGCCCGCGACGACCGTGGAGGTCTGCGGGGCCAGCGACAGGGAGGTCATCGGGATGGTCTGGAAGCGGATCTGCTGGCGGGTCTGGTTCTTGCCCCAGTCCCACGCGTACAGGTAGGAGGAAGCCGGGTCGGTAGAATCCGCGCGGTCGACCAGATCCTTCCAGGCGATCTCGTAGTGCTTGGAGTAGGTGCCGTCAGGCTGACGGTTCGCGCCCGCGGCTTCCTTCTCGTCGTAGTAGTGGCGAGAGTTCGCAGACTCTGAGAAAGCAATGCCGGCCAGCGGCGAGTTGTCGGAAACGTCGAAGGACACGACGCGCCCCTCGCCCTCGCCCATCACCGCAACGTTCGAGATGACGGGCGCCTGGGTGTCCAGGGAGAACTGCCAGGTCATCCGCTGGGTCGAGGACGAGGGAGCCACGGAGGAGGCATCGATCGTCAGCGTGTAGCGCCCGTCGGGCAGCTCGTTGCCGGCCTCGTCGAAACCGTCGAAGACCGGATTGTTGCCCTCCTGGCTCTCGACGGGCAAAACGGCGCCCGCGGAATAGTTGAACAAGGACTTCTTCGCACGCTCGAAGGCGTAGGAGCGCACGGTCTGGTCGGCCTCGTTCGTGTACGTGTAGGTCAGCTTCGGCGTGTTACGCAGCAGGCACGTGCGCGGCAGCATCTTGCTGGGCGCCTCCTGAGCGTCCGAGCGGGACATGATGAAGGAGGCGGGATCGACGACGCGAACATCATCCGGGTCCTGCCCAACCAGCGGGTTGAGCGCGCCCAGGGGCACGTCCGTCGCCGGGTTCATGAGGGTCGAGGAGCAGGCGTGCGAGTCGTTCGTCGTGCCGTCGTCCCACTTGCCGTCGAAAACGGCGGGCGCGCCCCACGACCCGTAGAAGCCCATGTAGGGAACGGTCAGGTCGGGTTGCCCGTCGCTGCTCGTGAAGGTGACGACTCCATCGATGAAGGTGCCCTTGGGAGCGTTGGCGTTCGCGTAGGAGGCGAAGGCCGAGCGCGGGGTCACAGTGACGGTCACGGTGGCGGCTCCCTGGGCGGGGACGGTCACCGAGTCGGCGGAGAAGGTCAGGTCGATGCCCGCTCCCGCCCAGTTGGTGGAGTGCTCCGTGAAGAGCCCGTCCTCGACGATCTCGGACAGCGCCTGGCCGCCCAGGGCATAGGAGCGGGCCTCGTTGGAGACGTTGGTCAGGCTCACCTGGAAGGTCCAGCCCTGCGTGCCATCCCCCAGGTCGGCCTTGGGGCGCGAGGAGTTCGCGGCGCCCACCACGGTCGGGTAAACGGACGAGGTCGTGGCCGCCAGGGCGTCCACCTGGCCTGCGCCGACGCGACGCGGCGAGTAGTAGGTGCCGTTGTTCTGGTCGACGTCGAGCAGCGGGTGGGCTGTGCCCATCAGGAAGTTCGTGACGATCGAGGTCTTCTCGGAGGCACTCAGGTCGGCGAACGCCGGGTCCTCATTGATGCGCTGACGCACGAGTGCGGCGATGCCCGCGACCTGCGGGGTCGCCATGGAGGTGCCGGACATGGAACGGTACTGGTTGCCCAGCACGGCGGCCATGATGTTACCGCCGGGGGCGGCCACCTCGGGCTTGAGTGTGAGATCCGGGGTGACGCCCCAGGACGTGAAGTCCGAGACCGTGGGGTTGGTGGAGGCCAGCGCGTGGCCCTCGTGCGGGTTCGAGATGGAGATGGAGCGGGAGTTAGCGGCGCTGATGGCCGCGATCAGCGCGTCTTTCTCCTTCTTCGTGATAGTCACGGTTGGCATCGTGTGGGTGGACTCGATCGTGGCCACGTAGGGGGTGTCCGTGTCCTCGGAGTCCCCGATGATGAGGGCGGCGGGCTTCGAGCTCAGCTTGGTGAGCGCGCTGACCTTGGCCTCGTGCGTCATGTCGGCCCCGGTCGCGCTATCCGCCCCGCCACGGTCCTCAAGGACGATGGTTGTCGACAGGTCACCAGGATGCTGGACGAGCATCTGCTCCAGGGCGGCAGCGTCGCCAATCCCGCCGTAGATCAGCGTGTAGGTTCCCTCGGGGATGTCGAGCAGGCTGGGGACGACAGCGTCCTTGAGGCCGCGCGACTTGCGGTAGACGATCTGCTTGTCACCGTAAGTGAGGTAGGGCAGGACGTCCTGGTTGTTCACCGATGCAACCGCCAGGGTCGAGGAGTAGGAGGCGGGTTCCGAGACTGTACCCGCGTCAGGGTCGCTCGCGTACGGTTGATTCTTCCCGCTCTTGTTGTCATAAGCACTCGAATATGAGTTGCCTGCAGCGGCGTTGACGGTCACGCCCGCGGAGGCGAGATTCTTGTAAACCTCTGCGTAGACGGTGCCCGCCTCGGTTCCCATACCGGCGTCGTCGCCGAGGGAGAGGTTGATCGAGTCGGGCTTGATGATGACAGCGTCATCGAGGGCGGCGAGCACTGTGCTGTCCGGGATTGCACCATCTTTGTCGGCGGCGACCTTCGCGACGATGATCTGCGCGTTGGGGGCGGTACCCTGCAGGTCGGGCGCATTGGCGGCGGCGATCGAGGCGACGTGTGTGCCGTGGGAGAGATCCTTGGTGGAGGTGGGAAGCACGTTTGCGTCGTTGTCCGCGTAGTCGAAGACGAAGGGGATCTTCGAGTTCAGGTACGCGCCGCTCTTGCCGTGGCTGAGCTTGCCCACGAGGGACGCGACGTCTCGCTGTGTCAAACGTACGGGCACACCCTCCATGGAACCGGAGAAGGCCTGGTGTGTAGCTTCGATACCCGTGTCGATAACCTCGATGACTTGTTTGTCACCCTTCTGTGTGCTCTGGTTTGCTCGGGTCATCTCCAGGGAGGAGGCGTTTTTCAAACCCGGGTTCACCGCGCCGACTTCGCTCGCCGCATTGTCGTCGTCCACGACCAGCGGCTTGAGGTGGCGCTCGATGAAGGCAGCCTTGACGCCCTCGGTGTTTTTGATGGCCTCGAGGGAGGAGGCGGGGGCACTGATCGCAAATCCGTCGAATGCATGGGTGTAGTCGGCGACATCGGTGACGTCGGCACCGGGGACCGCTTGCTCGACCGAGGTCTCGATGCGATCCTTGACCGTCTCATGCTTGGTCTGGGAGGAGAGTCCGAAAATCCTGCGATACCAAGGAATACCGACACTTCCATCCTCGAGCGCGACGATGATCGTCGCCGGGGTGTCGTCGGTACTCTCGGGCACAGCAGCCGGGTTAGGATCCCCGGCCTCGTCGGTTGCACCGGACTGGGGCCCGTCTGCCGATTGCGCCTCGTTCGACGAGGCCTGGGTGCCCTGGGCAGCCCCGGCGGCGACGCTGGGCGCCTGGGTTTCCTCCTCGGCGAAGGCCGCCGGGGTATTGACTGCGGTCGCGACGAGGGCGCAGGTCACTACCAGCGCCAGTGCCATGATGGAACGATGGGACATCTCTGGCTCACTTGATTGACAACTGGGCATCGGATGCGTTCGCGTCGAAGCGAAACACCCACTGTCAAGACTAGAGTGACCAGTCGCAAGAACCTAGTCCCAGCCCTCTTTCCGCTCACCATGTGTCAAGAGCTTTACCCCACAGCATTCATAGGCTACACTGCCATGGCTAAGCGTTGCCTTAGTTTGATTTTTTCTCGGCCACCTCTGTAGGCCACCAGCTCCCCATCACCAAGCCACAGTGCACGGACCCAGAGACGAAAACCCGCAGGGAGGCCTCGGGCATCATCGCTCATGACCCTCCCTGCGAGTTCACGAATCAAGGTGGCGCCACCCCAGTGGCGCTTCGTCACAGGATAACGGCCGTTCCCGTCGCGATCGCTGCGAGCATGCCGTTATTCGTGCCAGCGGTGAAGTAGTCGACCTTCACGCCGACGACGGCGTTGGCGCCCATCGCCTGTGCGCGGGCACACATCTCGTTGACGGCAGTAGCCGACGCGTTACCGATCTCCTCCTCGTACTGGGAGGCACGCCCGCCGAACATGTTCGACAGGCCCGCGCCGAAGTCCTTGAACATGTTGACGCCAGCGAAGGTCTCGCCGGACACCATGCCGATATAACGCTTGATCGGGGTGCCCTCAACGGTCGGGGTAGTCACAACTAGCATCTTGTTCTCCTTCGGTTAAGTCATGAACAGACCAACAATACCTATGCCCCCGCCACGGGGCCACCAGGGAAGCCCGAGCGGCGCGGCGGCCGTCTTGTCAGGCTCGGATGCCACACCCTACTGCGCGGCTGCCGACCGGCGCTTAACGGGGTGCCGGATGATCGTCTTCAACTTGTCGGGGGCAACCCTGCGGGCGTCCGACAGGTAGACCTCGTGATGACGCCTCGCCTCCGACAGGTCGAGCTCATAGCCCGCCTCCCGCGCGTAAGCGTCCATGGCCTCGACCGTGGCCGGTTCACTGTCGTAGCTGCCCACGTGCAGGCACTGGACGCACAGCCCCTCATCCACCACAAGAAATTCGGCAATCGAGCAGTCAACCTTCTTTTTCTGCGTCGCCTCCTGGACCGCCCAGTCAAAGACCTCGCACGTCACGAAGTCCGGCAGGCGAATGAGCGCGATCCAGTGGAAGGCCTCCTTGTGGGCGTAGTCGGCGCCCTCGACCCCGTCCTGCCACCAGAAACCCTCAAGGGGCGGCACGACGAAGTCAACGTAGCCGTCGATCCGGCGGGTACCCTTCTTACTCATCTTGATGGTGTAGGAGATGGCGTACAGGATCGCAATCGCTCGCTGGTAGGCGCCGTTCTCCTCGTTGGGGTCTCCGCTGCCGCGCACCGCCACGAAGGTCATGGGAGGGACCTCGACGATGCTGGGTCCCTTCTTCGGGGCATACAGTTCCTTGTCTTCCTTCTTCACGTCATAGGCCACGTCGCACTCCTTCGGTTGCCAGCCAGGATACCGCGATCCCCTCCCGTGAATCCACCTCCGCCGCGGCGCCTCGGTGGTAGCATCCGATTGTCCACTCGATTCACGGGCGCGCCGGTGCGCCCGACGCTCATGCGGGGCAACGCCATGAAGATGCACACCTACGGGGACTATGGGGACGACTCCCCCACCGTCTTACTCATTCACCCGATGCTCTCCTCGGCCTCGGGCATAAAAATTGCGGTCGCCGACCACATGGGCGCGGGGCTGCGCTTCCTCGCGCCCGACCTGTCCGCCCACGGGGACGAGGCCTCGGCCCCCTACGTGTCAGCAGCCGACGANACAGGAGGCTGAAGCCCTCCTTCACGCCGTCCCACGCGCCGACGACTATCGCCAGGAGGGGCAGGATGACGAGCAGGATCAGGAACACGAGGCTCTTCACGATCTCCATCGAGTCCGAGATGCGCGAGACACCAAACCATGCCGCCGGTATCAGCAGGTAAATACCGAACAGCACGACGATACGAATCCACGTTGATTTTGTCGTCCACCTCATGACTCAATGATACCTGTGTCGCACGAATATAAACTCTCTTTGACACGTCAGCATGACGGTCGCTGAGAAATGCGCGAAAATCCGGCGTCACGGTGGGCGCAACGCTGCCAGAGGAGCGCAGGACTAGCTGAAGAAGCTGCCGAAGAAACCGCGCTTCTTCTCGGCGGCAGCATACTCCTCGTCGGTATGGTCCTTATCGCACCACTGATCCGCGGGCACCTTCTCCTTCACCGAGTCGATGTGCTTGCCGCAGCCCTTCCAGGTGGTCTTTCCGCAAACCTCGCAGGTGGTGGGTCGACACACGATATTTTCCTTCCCTTGTTGTGCTTCGAATCCGTCGGCGAATCCGCGCCATGGTGCTATGAGTTCTCCCCAGTGGGCTGGTTGCGCCGTCGCATTAGGCCAGCCGGAGGAACAACTGTTCGAGTTCTTCGAGCGTCACGCTCCCGGTTTTGACGAGAGATTCTACTGCTTCGGGCGCCAGAGCATCATCGTTTCCGTGGTCCGAGTCCGCGATCGTGCACTGGGACATAATCGTGGCGACCGCGAGGTAACTGGCGCGCTTCATCGCGGAGTTGACGGCCGCGAACTGGGTGAGCACGTCCCGGCAGTTCGCGTCCCCGCTCTCGATGTGCTCGATGAGGCCGTCGAGCTGCCCGCGAGCACGCTTCAGACGATTCAGGACCTGTGTCCGTGTTGCCATACTCAGTTCTTCTCCTTGACCAGTACAGCATCGGCCCGGTCGCCGAGCCATGCTCGCAGCGTCTGAATGCCGCCCGAAAGCATCGTCACGTTGAAACCTGCCGCGCGCACGATGCGGTAGCCGATCCAGGAGCGCACGCCGACGGCGCACATGACGACGAATGGCCGCTCTCCGACACTCTCGTCAACCCAGGTGCGGACTTCGTCCAGGCGGTCGCGCAGCTGCGTGTGCGGGATGTTCAGGGAGTTCGGCATGTGCCCGGTCGCGTACTCCCCCGGCGTGCGCACGTCGAGGATCGGCGTCTCCTCGGTCAGGGCATCCGGACCGGTCAGGACGAGCTCGCCGGTCAACACGTTGTGGGCGACCATGCCGGTCTGGTTGACGGGGTCCTTAGCCTGGCCGTACGGCGGCGCGTAGGCGAGGTCGAGGTCAATGAGGTCCGGAGCCTTCAAACCTGCTCGCATGGCGGTCGCGATCACGTCGATGCGGCGGTCCACGCCGTCGGCGCCCGCGGCTTGCGCGCCGAGAATCTGCCCGCTGGTACCCACGTGCATGAGGATGTGCACGGGCTTGGCGTCCGGGAAGTAGCCCGCGNGCTCCCGGGGTGAGGATCAGGTAGTCGTAGGAAATCGTGTAGGCCTCGCCAGTTTTCGTGTTGGTGACCCGGACGGCGTGCGCGGCAGGGTTGATCGCACTGGCCTCGGAGTTGATGCGCACGTCGAGGTTGAGCGCCGCTTTGAGGGATTGCGGGGTGTGGAGGAGGAGCCTTGCGGGGTCGACTATCTCCCCGCCGACGTAGTACGGGAGTCCGCAGTTTGCGAAGGAGACGTATGGGCCTCGCTCCACAACGATGATGTCTGCTTCTTCATCGCGGCGACGTAGGCGCGCTGCCGCGCTCATGCCGCCCGCGACCCCTCCGACAACGACGACTCGCATGTGCCGCTCACTTTCTTTTTTGATCGGAAAATCGCCTCCAATAACTCGACTAAGAATACCCCTAGGGGTATCTGCTGGCAAGTAGTAACACCCACCTCTGCAACGAGCAGACCCCACGACCCGCACGACACCTCGCGGGCGAGGCCCGAGCTAACAACCACGCAGAAGTAGCAACTAGTGCGAACCGGAACGATGAAGAAGCGCACCCAGAACGTTCGCGACCAGTCCGAACACTGCGTAACACGCACCGTACTTCAAGGCACTGTCGCCAAAAAACAGAAACATCGGGGGCAGAAAGCACACAAACGGGGCAAGCAGCCACAGAAGGCTGAACCCATCCCTCACGCCATCCCACGCGGCAACCGCGATCGTGAGCAGCGGCAGAGCAATAAAGAGGATCGTCAACGCGAGGGCTTGCGCATCATTATCCGCGTTGACCATCTGACGAACGCCGAACCAAATGCCCGTCGCCCCCATGTCCACACACGCCAGCACAACGATTCGCACCCACGTTGCTCTTGTCGTCCACCTCATACCATCAACATTACCGAACAACGAAGGTGAAACACAGGACCAGGTACCCGTGTCTCAACCATCCTGCGGTGACACCGCTCTACCGAAAACAAGCACATCAGCTATTGTCAACGCATGGACCATGACACGGTGACATCGTTTGTTCAAGACACCATCACAGAACTCGAACGGCGCAACGCCCTTGACGCCGTTGAATACCTGCGCATGATGCTCGAGTGCGACGGCCCCGACGTTGACGGCGCAGTCTCGTCGCTCGTCAAATACGGCGCGGTCACGGTCGCCTGGATTGATCGGCTCGCAGCGATCAACGAAAAATCTGCGGGGTTCTTCGACGAAGAACTAGCGGAGCTGCGCGGGGGACTCTCGGGCGCCTAGGCCCGCTTCGCACCAAACCCGAACGACTCGAACACACAGACAAAACCCCGGGCTTCCAACGGAAACCCGGGGTTTGAAATGGGTGGAGATGGGGGGAATCGAACCCCCGTCCAATAGCCGACCCCGAATTCTTCTCCGAGCGCAGTCTACGACTTTATTTCTCAGCCCCCAGCGCCCGCGTAGACTCACCGCCAGATAGGCTCAGTTGATTGAGTGTCGGAGCAGCCCCACCAACATGGGCAGCCCCCAGTGGCTTCCTAAACGACGCCAGACACCGAGCCGGAAGCAACTCCCGGGCTGACGGACTAAAGGTTCAAGCTGCGAAATCAGGCAGCGAGAACGTAGTCGGTGCGATTCTGTTCGGCACCTATTGGTTTGCACGCATCGTTAACGAGTTGAGCGCACATCCTCGGCTCGCTTCACTTCGATCGACGACCACTGTCGAAACCGATCATCCCCTCTTGAGTTTTCAACTCTCCGACGCCCAGCATCACGCCAGACCGTCGGACACATCAGCATACGCCCACGCACCCCAAACGTCAAGGGAAAACAGGAGCCACCCGGGCGGCCGCGCGAAGCCCCGACAACGAGCCACCGCCTCGTCCTGGACGGAGTCCACCAGAGCCCCAGAGGCACCCGACAGCGCAAGCCTCACAGGAGTTTCGTCGACTCCAGTTTGGCCACCATACGCCGATTACTGCGCACCAGCAGCGGACGCAGCGCCAACCCCAGGAACGCGGCGAACACAATGAAAGACGCCAGAGACCACATGGCGTCCCCGTATTCGTGTCCCGAGTAGCCGGCGATGGCCGCACGCAACGCAGTGATCGCGTGCGTGGCAGGCAAGAACGGAGAGATCATCGAGAAAGACGACGGCAGGATTTCCAGCGGGAACGCTCCCCCAGCACCGGAGATCTGCAGGACAAGCAAGAGGACGCCCAACGCTTTGCCTGCGTTCCCAAACGTCGCAATGAGCGTATACAGCAGAAATGAGAACACGATGGCCGTCAGCCACAGAGTCCCCATGAACTCCAACGGATGATTGTGCTGCACCTTCAAGAAATACAGGTCACCCAGCCCCAACAAGGTCGCCTGAGCGAGCGCGATCGTCCCAAAGATCAGATAACGCCCCAAGAACCCCGATGACAAGCGCACGGGTGAAGAGACCAGAGCCGCACGAAGGGGGTCGTCCTCGGCCAAGCCCCAAGCGACGTTCTCGTCGGTCACGTCGGAGCGGATCGAGACGACCATGAGGACAGAGCCGACCCACAGGGCCAGGATCGAGTACATGGGTGCCATCTGGGAGCCGAAGTTCTCGACTGGAAACACGGGAGTCGTCTCGATCCCGACGGGCGCCGCGATCGCGGCAGCAAGCGCTTCAGGGTTGTTCCCAATGGCTGTCTGCAGCATCGTCAGGTCACCGCTGGAGAGAGCCTCCGAAATGGATTCGTGCAGCGTATCCAGTTTACCGGCCGCGTCGCGCAGGTCTGTGCCCGCGCCACTCAACGTATCGCGAATACCGGTGAGCTTATCGCGCGCACTATCGGAGCCGGTGGAAGTCGTCGAGGCTGCAGAAGACAAAGTTGTGCCCATCGCGCTCAGCGAGGCCTGCGCGGAAGACAGCGTCGAGGCCAGCTCGTCGAGCTTCGGTTTCAGGTTCGTGTTGTAGTCCTCGGACAGGCCATCGATAGACTGGTGCGCCTCACTGATGAGAGCGTTGACGGAATCGTGGTTAGTTGTCGCGTCCGTTGTTTTCGTAGACAGGTCGGTTGCCGCGCCACGCAGGTTAGTCGCCAATGTTCGCAAACGATCGGCCGCCCCCTGCAGTGAATCAAGGGTCGACTGGGACACGGGCGATCCGGGAAGCGCCGACAGCGTCGTCTTGATGGTCTCATAGGATGCCGCGTGGGAGTCCAAAACGTCCGCCTGCGAGTTCAGAGAGGTGGCCGCGTCGGTCGCTGTCGTCGTGCCCGTCGTGTACACGTTGTCAACCGCGCTCGACAGTGAATCGAGTGAGGTTTTGGACGACTCGATGGCGCTCGACACGGACGCGATAGCTGCCGTCGCGGCGGCGGTCAGCCCGCTGGTTCCTGCATCTGCGCTCGTCGCCGCGGACTTAGCGGGGGAGGTAGCGGTACTCACATTCGATATGAGCGTGTTCGTCGAATCGATGAGGGCGATCGACGAACTCACCATCGACGAGTATGAGTCAGCGCTGTCGGCGGCCGTACGCAGACGGGTGGCGATGGTCTGTACGCGGGTATCGAGGTTGGTGACGGCCCCGACGGCGCTCGGTGAGGACAGTGCCTCACCCATGGAAGTCGCCGTGTCCAGCGCGATCTCAGCCAGAGTCTGAGTAAAAACCTGATTAACCTGGGCGCTGACGGACTGCGCCCCCTGCCCCGCGAGCTTCGGGCTGATGCCGTTCTTCTTCTCGTTGACGTAGTAGGTCATCGGCGCGCTGGTCGCGTCGCCGTCGAAAAAGGTCAGCATGTCCTGCGAGAACTCAGCGGGGATGACAATCGCCGCGTAGTACTCACCTGAGCGCGTCCCCTCAATCGCCCCCTCTTCGCTGGCGATCACCCAGTCGAAATTCTCGTTGGTGCGCAGCGCGGCAACCACCTGGTCGCCGATGTTGATATGAAGAGGAACGAGATCCGATTTATACCCCTCGTCTGTGTTCGCAATGGCGATGCGCAGGGAACGCGTATTGCTGAAAGGATTCCAGGACGCGGCGACGTTAAACCACGTGAACAGGGAGGGAATAACAACAAGCCCGAAGATCACGACGATCGTGATGAGCGAGCTGCGCGCGCGCGACAGGTCAGCGCGGTAGATGGTCCACATGGTCTTCACGTCGTCTCCTCCCCGGCGGTGCCGATCGCGCAATCATCGGTGCCACTGTCATCTTCGCCCGCGAGGCCGGGGCCGGCCTGGTCGGTCTTGTGAGCCTGCGTCAAACTGTCCTCATTCACGAGGCCGGTGTCGGCCTCGTCCGGGTTCGTGTCCTGCTCTGCAGGATCGTTGCCCGCGAGGCCGGGATCGACTTCGTCCACGGTGGATTCGCCATCACCCCCGTGCTCAGCGTCATACAGCGCGAGCGAAGCCGCCAAGGCGGAAGAAATAGACGCCCCAACGGCGGCCACGCCAACCGCTATCCGAGAGCGCGCCCCCTTCACGCGGCGCGTAAGCAGGGAACGCACATCACCCTCGTCCATGGTGCCCAGGAGCTGCTGACGTTCCAGGGCCTGGCGCACGTACTGCAAGCCAATGAGGAACGTGATGACCGCGAGCACCCACACGATCCAGGCACCCAGAATCAGAGGAACCTCCGCCGCACTGGTGACCGACAGGACCGACAGGACGGCGGGAACCAGGACGCCGACGACGATCGCGCCTCGCCGGATGTGTGGGTATCGCCGTTCAAAGCGTGCCGCACGCGTGAACACGGACCGCTGAAAACCCTCATGGTCGGCCAGCGCCGCCACGATCTGGGTCAGGCGATAGCGATTGGAAGGCACACGCGTCTCCTCTGCAATGAATAAGCCGGAGGACGACAAATCCCGCGTGATCATCGCATTCAGATTCACCAAGTAGGGGCGCAACGCAAGACCGACAGTGAAGGCAACCAGGGCGTGCATTCCTAACGCCCCGAGTGCCATCACGAAATCATGACGATAAAAGCCGGCGACCGTCTCACGCAACGCGTTGATCCCGTACGTGAAAGGCAGCAGCGGGTGCAACATACGGAAGAAGGACGGCATCATTTCGATCGGATACAGGCCGGCAGCACCAGGAATCTGTATGACCACGATGACGACGCACAGGCCCTTGCCGATGTGCTGGAAGCAGGTCGCTAACATGTAGACGATCGACACAAACACCACAGAGATGAGCATGGACGTACCGACGAAAGCTAGGCGAGACACCGTCTGAACCCCGATGATGAGGTCGCCGATCGACACCACGAGCGCCTGAATGAGACCGAAACACGCTAACAGCATCCAACGCCCCATGTATTTCGCCGACGAGGACACGGGACCCACACCGTCCTCATCCACGTCAAGTTTGACGAGGAGGACAAGGGAAAACGCCCCAATCCACAGCGCGAGATTCGTGAAAAGCGGCGCCATGGCCGATCCGTAGGCGGCGACCGGGAACACGGCCTCGGTCTCGATCGATGTCGGCGACGCCATGAAGGACGCGATCGACTCCGCGTTAGTGCCCAGAGAGGTGGCCAGGTCACGCAGCGTGTTGGAGGAGGAGATCGACGACAGGTCCGTGGTGGCCGTGTCCAGGTCGGTCTTGATAGTACCCAGGTTCGTGGCGCTGGTCGCCGTAGCGCTCTTCGCCTCAGTGAGCAGCGTATCCAGCTGGTCGAGCAGGGTAGACACCTGGTCACGTTGGCTGCTGAGCGTATCTAGTGAAGAACGCATCGACGAGGAGGCGCTGGAGAAGTTATCCAGGGCAGTCGAAAGCGTCGGGAGCTGGCCAGAGACACCCGCACGAGCGTTCGACACGGCAGTGGACACGGAGGAGGCTGCTGTCGACGCGGAGGTCAGCGCCGTCGAGACCGACGTCGAAGACCCAGACAGGTCCGTGTTGACGGTCGTCAAGTCTGCGATGGCCGTCGACAGCGAGGAGTTCTGGTTCGTCAGGTCCGTCAGCACGGTTCCAGCCACAGGCAGATTCCCCACGCCAGCTGCCTGCACGTCGGACAAAACAGTGCCGACAGACGTGTTGATCGAGTTTCCCTCCACAAGGAGCCCGTCGAGCTTACCCGTCGCCGCCTGCACAGCGCCGTCAAGACTGCCCGCATCCGCCGACAACCCCGCCAGCGCGTTCGTCGTGTTCGTGGAAAGCCCGTCAAGAACGGAACCCATCGAACCGGAGAAGGTCGCCAGGGAGGTACGCGAGTCCGTCACCAGTTGATCGGCAGTGTCCAGTGACGCCGACAAATCGGTGATCGCTGTATCCAGCTGTGTCAGCGTCGTGCGGGCAGACGACACGGATTCCTTCGCCGAGTCGATCGTTGTGCCCATGCCGGACAGGGACGTCGACGCGTTGCCCAGCTTCGTCGACGCCTCCCCCATCGACGTCATCAGCTCCGTGCGCGCAGCGTCCGCCTGATCCGCGATGCTCACCCCGGCCTCGGACGCCTTCTCCGACAACGCCTTAGCGACCGCAGAGACAAACGCTGAATTAATCTGGCGATCGAGCGCGGTCGCCCCCGCCCCCGTGATCTTGGGGGCGACCGCGTTGTTCTTCTCGTTGACGTAATACTGGATATTCGGCCGGACGTACGTTCCATCAACGACACCCGTCAAGTCGCGCGAAAACGAGGCCGGGATGACGAAAGCAGCATAGGAATCCCCGTGTTCCACCTCGGCGCGGGCCTCATCAGCGCTCACCAGATGCCAGCCCAACTGATCATTCTGCTTGAGCTTGTCCGAGACCATCGAGCCGACATTCACGGTCCCCAGGGTCTCCTTCGTCGCGCCCTCGTCCTCATTGGCCACGGCCACTTTGATCTGCGACGTGTTCGCATACGGGTCCCAAAAACCCACGATGTTGAACCACGCGTACAGCGCGGGGACGAAAGCCACACCGATGATGACAATCCACGCGACAGGCACTGTGATCAGTCTCAACAGATCGCGACGAAAAATCCTGACCGAACCGGGCACGCTATCGTCTTCTTTCGTTACCGCCGTGCTTGCTTGACATAGCGACGCATCGCTCGCTCGGCCTCGCGCTGATCCTGCTTCTCGCGCAACGCCTGGCGCTTATCCCACTCCTGCTTGCCCTTCGCCAGGGCAACCTCGACCTTCACGCGCCCACCAATGAAATACAGCTCCAAGGGCACGATCGTGTAGCCCTTAGCAGCCACACGGTCCTGCATCCGGCTGATCTCGGCGCGGTGCAGCAACAGCTTACGCTTGCGCGTCGGAGCATGGTTGGTCCACGACCCCTGCGAGTACAGGGGAATGTTAGCGCCGTACAACCACGCCTCTCCCCCATTGATTTCCACCCAAGCATCCACCAGGGAAGCACGCCCCATACGCAGAGCCTTGACCTCGGTGCCCATGAGGGCCAGGCCCGCCTCCCAGGTGTCCTCGATCGTGTAGTCGTGGCGCGCCTTCTTGTTACGGGCGATCGTCTTCTTCGCGTCGGAGGCAGCCTTGGCACGCTGGCCCTCCGTCGGCTTGGGTTTCTTCCATTCCTTAGGCATGGCGCCTCCTCTCAGACTCGTGTGCGCACACCGTGCGCGAAGACCCCCGTAGCACGGGTCGCTACGGGGGTCTATCCTAACGCGGATTACAGGTAATTCATGGGCTCAACGTAGTTCCCATTCTCACGCACACCGAAATGCAGGTGGCAGCCGGTCGCGTACCCGGTTGAACCAACCTCGCCTAGCGCGTCACCCGCGTTGACGTATTGCCCCGGCGAGACATACTGCGCCTGCATGTGCAGGTACTCCGTGATGACGGAGTTCCCGCCGACAATGCCGTGGTTGATGTCCACGTAGTTACCTGCCGAATAGTCCGACGACACCGCGTTGACATAACCCGACGCAACGGCGCGAATAATCGTGCCGCAGCTAGCCGCCATGTCCGTGCCCGAATGCCCCTTCATGATGCCCAGCACCGGGTGGTAGCGCATACCGAAGGGGCTTGTCACGACGATCGGAATGTCGAGGGGGCTGCGGAAACCTGACGACGACGTGTACGACACGCCGGACGCCTGATTGGCCGCATCAATGGCGGCGAGCTCCGAGCTACGAGCCTCGTAGTCGGCCTGCGCCTGATCGAGCGAAGCCTGAACTTCACCTTTCTGGGCATCCCATTCGGACTGCTTAGTAGAAGCCTGTTCCTTCAAGGTGTTGAGTTCCGTGAGCTTGGCATCGGCATCGTCCTTAGCGGTCTGCGCGTCCGCTTCCGCCTGCGCGGCCTGCGCCTCGAGGTCGGCAATACGATCCGTGATCGCGCCTTGACGCGTAGACTGCGTGCGCTGAGATGAGGACACGTCCAGCGCCGCGGTCATTGTCTGATTCTCTGTTCGCAGCGCCATGTCGGCCGCAGCCGCGCGCTCCGTGATCGACTCGGTCCCGCCCGCCGTCAAAGCAACGGCGACTGGATCCACGTTCCCCTCTCGGAACTTGCGGCGCGCCAGCTCGGCGATCGCGCGCTGTGAGTCGTCGGCCTGAGTATTCGCAGCATCCAGCGAACCGTCGATACGGCTCTGTTCACCCTGCGCGGCGCTAAGCTGCCCCAGGATCGTCGCATGCTCGCGGGACTTGCTGTCGTATTCAGCAGCGGCAGAATCGTAGGCTGCCTGGGCGGCGGGAATCTGACCGTTGAGGTTTTGCAAGTCGATATATACCTGCGCCAGGGACGCATCGATTCCCTCCAGCTGAGACTGAAGCGCATTGACGGTCGCCTGGGCTTGCTCAGCGGCATTCGCGGCGGCCTCGCGGTCGCCGTCCGCGC
>NZ_LT635866.1:110996-137589 GCF_900128465.1 Actinomyces bouchesdurhonensis
CGACGAGGAGAACGAGCCATGAGAATCACGCCTTGGTGTACTTCGCGAGCGAGAACGCAGAAGCGATCACCGCCAGAGCGACCGCCGCCAGGACCAAGACTGGCGTCATGATCGCCACCTCACTCATGCCGATAAAGTTCGTCCACTTGAAGGCAGGAGCCATCCATCCTTGGACAACAAAGTGCACGCCCGCGAACAAGGAACCGATCGCCAACGCCGCACCGACCAGCGCAGCGAGCGCGCCCTCAATCATGAACGGCGCTTGAATAAACAGGTTCGAGGCGCCCACGTAACGCATGATCTGGGTTTCCTGCTCGCGGCTCATTGCGCTCAGGCGAATTGTCGTAGAGATCAGCAAGATGGCGGCCACAACCATGATTGCGCCCAAGCCCAGGGCTGCTGTGCGAGCGGCACCCAGGACTCGGAACAGGGGTTCAACGACCTCACGCTGGTCACGGACCTCAGACACGCCAGCGGTCCCGGAGAACTCCTCCTTGACCACGGAATACTGCTCGGGGTTGACCAGCTTGATGCGGAAAGAGAACTGGAGCATGTCCGGGGTGGTCCACTGGGTCAGTGCATCGTTGCCGTTCAGACGCTGGAAGTTCTCGTAGGCCTCTTCCTTCGTCTCCTCATACACGTTAGCGACGTAGGGCGTCATCTCTGCCGACGCTAGCTTTTGGCGCACAGCGTCAATCTGCTCGTCTGTTGCCTCGACTGAGTTGCAGTTCGGGGCGGCATCGTTGATGGCACACATGTAGATAGTGACCTCAATCTTGTCATACCACTCCGACTTCATCTTGGACACCTGCATCTGCGTTAGGCCAGCGATGCCCACGAAGAGGAGGGACACGAAAGTCACGAGGATCACAGCAACGCTCATCGCGCGGTTACGCGACAGACCTTTTCCGACCTCGGACAGAATAAAACGAAGTTTCACTGGTCTTACCTCCCGGCCCCGTAGACGCCCCGGTTCTGGTCGCGCACAACGTCGCCGGCCTCCAACTCGATGACGCGCTTACGCATTTGGTTCACGATGTCCGCGTCGTGGGTGGCCATGACGACCGTGGTCCCGGAGCGGTTGATTCGGTCCAGCAGCCGCATGATGCCCAGAGAAGTCTCCGGATCAAGGTTGCCGGTGGGTTCGTCCGCGAGCAGCAGCTCGGGGCGGTTCACCATGGCACGCGCGATGGCGACGCGTTGTTCCTCACCGCCCGAGAGCTCGTGGGGCAGGCGCGACTCCTTGCCGGACAGGCCCACCAGGTCCAGAGCATCGGGAACGGACGTCTCGATCGCGTGACGAGGCTTGCCGATGACCTGCATGGCCAAGGCGACGTTCTCGTACACGGTCTTGGAGGGCAGCAGACGGAAGTCCTGGAAAACGGTGCCGATCTTGCGACGTAACTTTGGCACTGCCCACGTGGACAGCTTGGACACGTCCTTGCCAAGCACCCATACTTTGCCGCTCGTTGCCTTCATTTCGCGCATGACAAGCTGTAGGAAAGTGGACTTGCCGGAACCCGACTTGCCGACGAGGAACACGAACTCTTCGCGCTCCACCTCCAGCGAGACGTGGTCCAGCGCGGGCTGGGCACCAGGCGTGTACACCATGGTGACATCATCAAAACGAATCATGGGACCATCCGATCGGGGTCAATAGTCCCTGTCAGGTTATGTAACGATGGGGTCACGTCCCGGCTGCGACACGCTGAAAAGCGGTGGTGTGGTACTCAGCCCGCCGCCCTCGTCCGCGTGCTCACACGAGCGGCCCGGGCCTCGGCAACGAATCGACGAGGCCCGGGCCGGATGCGCTTGTTCGTTGCCTTAGTCCCTGGCCGCGTTCTGTTCGTTCTTACGCCAGCGGATGCCGGCATTGATGAAGCCGTCAATGTCACCGTCAAACACAGACTGGGGGTTACCGGACTCGTACTCGGTCCGCAGGTCCTTGACCATCTGATACGGCTGGAGCACGTAGGAGCGCATCTGGTCGCCCCACGAAGCCTTCACGTCGCCGGCGAGTTCCTTCTTCTTGGCCTGCTCCTCCTCGTGACGCAACACGAGGAGACGAGACTGCAGGACTCGCAGCGCCGCCGCGCGGTTCTGAATTTGGGACTTCTCATCTTGCATGGACACGACGATGCCCGTAGGGATGTGGGTCATGCGCACAGCCGAGTCGGTCGTATTCACGGACTGGCCGCCAGGACCCGAGGAGCGGAAGACGTCAACTTTGAGTTCCGACTCGGGAATCTCAATATGGTCGGTTGTCTCGATGAGGGGAATAACCTCGACCGCAGCGAAGGACGTCTGACGGCGACCTTGATTATCGAAGGGACTGATGCGCACGAGGCGGTGGGTACCGGCCTCAACACTCAGCGTGCCGTAGGCGTAGGGGGCCTGGACCTCGAAGGTCGCCGACTTCAGGCCAGCCTCTTCCGCGTAGGAAGTGTCCATCACCTTGGTGGGGTAGCCATGACGCTCCGCCCAACGCAAATACATGCGCAGCAAAATTTCGGCGAAGTCGGCTGCATCCACGCCGCCCGCGCCACTTCGGATCGTGATGACGGCGTTACGTTCGTCGTACTCACCGTCCAGCAGCGTACGGATCTCCAGATCGGACAGGTCCTTGTGTAACTTCTCCAGATCAGCTTCCGCCTCGGCGAGAATATCATCGCCCTCGTCGGGGTCTTCCGCGGCCATCTCCACCATGGCCTCGAGGTCGTCGATGCGTTCGCTCATCTGCATGACGCGGTCGAGCTCGCTCTGACAGTGGCTCAGCGCGCTCGTGACAGCCTGGGCGGCACTGGGGTCATCCCACAGGTCGGGAGCAGCCGCCTTCTCGTTCAGCTCAGCGATCTGCTCGCGCAGCTTGTCCGGCTGCACGACCGCGAGGATATTTTCCATCGTGGTTCGCAGGGACGGGATCTCTTCAGAAAATTCAATGGCCACACACCCAGAGTAACCGATTCCGCTCCCAACCAGGGGCGTGAGGAGCCCATCGGTGTCAGGCGTTACGCTGACGAGGCGCACATTCGCGCCATCGACGCCGGTGCCCCGACGCCGAAGACGTCGGGGCACCGAGCTGCGTGGTCGATCAGATGAGACCCATCGCAACCATCGCGTCGGCCACCTTGCGGAAGCCCGCCAGGTTCGCGCCCGCCACGTAGTCACCGGGTACACCGAACTCGTCGGCTGTCGACACAGCGTTCGCGTGAATATCCACCATGATCTGGTGAAGCTTCGCGTCGGTCTGCTCGAAAGGCCACTGGGTACGACCGGAGTTCTGCTGCATCTCGAGGCCGGAGGTGGCTACGCCACCAGCGTTGGAAGCCTTACCGGGGGCGTAGGCCACGCCCGCGGCCTGCAGGGCCTCGATCGCTTCGGGGGTGGTGGGCATGTTCGCGCCCTCGGCGACCAGCTGGACGCCGTTCTTGATCAGGGACTGCACGCCGGACAGGGGCAGCTCGTTCTGGGTCGCGCACGGCAGTGCGACGTCGCAGGGGACATCCCAGATGGAGCCATCGGACACGAAGGTGGCGCCGGGACGCTCTGCCGCATAGTCGGAGACGCGCCCGCGACGCACCTCCTTAACGTCCTTGAGGAGGGCCACATCAATGCCGGCCTCGTCCACGACGTAGCCGGAAGAGTCAGACACGGCCACGACGGTCGCACCCAGCTGCTGAGCCTTCTCGGTCGCGTAGATCGCGACGTTGCCGGAGCCGGAGACGACGACACGCTTGCCGTCGAAGCTGGTGCCCTTCGCGGCCAGCATCTCAGCGGCGAAGTAAACGAGACCGTAGCCGGTGGCCTCAGTGCGCGCGAAGGATCCGCCCCAGGTCAGGCCCTTGCCGGTCAGGACACCCGCGTCGAAGCGGTTCTTCAGGCGCTTGTACTGGCCAAACAGGAAACCGATCTCGCGACCGCCCACGCCGATGTCGCCGGCGGGCACATCGGTGTCGGGACCAATATGGCGCGAAAGCTCGGTCATGAAGGACTGGCAAAAACGCATCACTTCGGCGTCGGACTTGCCCTTAGGATCGAAGTCTGCGCCACCCTTAGCGCCACCCATCGGCAGGCCGGTCAGGGCGTTCTTGAAAATCTGCTCAAAACCCAGGAACTTGACGATGGACAGGTTCACGGAAGGATGGAAACGCAGGCCGCCCTTGTAGGGACCCAGCGCGGAATTGAACTGAACGCGGAAGCCGCGGTTCACATGCAGGCCACCCTTGTCGTCAGCCCACGGCACGCGGAACTGGATCTGGCGCTCAGGCTCAACGATGCGATCGATGACGGCCAGGTCGGCGTACTCGGGATGACGCTCGACGAGGGGAGCGATCGTCAGGAGAACCTCGTAGACTGCCTGATGAAATTCGGCTTGTGCGGGGTCACGGCGTTGGACCGATTCGAAGACGGATGCCAACGCAGGGTTAAGACGCGATGTATCAAAGGTGCTCATGGCTCAAAGTTTACGATTCGTTTACTCGCTCCCTCGTGATCATCCCACGATGTGACCGTCGCACAGGACACGTTTATGCCCAGCTCACAGCGGCCTCACCCGCGCACTCGACGTCCGCTCCAGCTCAGGAACCACCACGCCAACCAAAACGGGAGGAAGCGCACAAACGCGCGGACGAGCCCTCACAGACACCTCCACCTCCCCACTCGAAACGAACACTCCCGTGACGACCACCCCCTCCCCCACGCGACACGTGGACGACCCCAGTTCCACCAGCGCCACCTCCACCCGCGAACGCGCCCCCGCCTCGTCAATACCCGATTCCTGGCGCGCGATAACCGACGAAGCAGACGCACCACCCACGCCAGCACCAGCCAACGCATCCGCACACGACACCAGACGACGATCCTGCATCGCAACCTGAGTCAGCGACACCGTCACAAACAGGAGCAAACACACGAACGCACAACCCGCACACATTAAGACACCGACGCGCCCCTCCTCACTCACGAGCAACCACCTCCCGCACGGGTGCGCTCGCACTCGAGAACACCTCAACACCCACCGCACCAAACCAGGCAGGCATAAACGGCAAAGGAACACGCACCGAAACACGGGCCTCGACAGTCGCTTCGCCGGACTCACACGCCACGCACGAAGACGAAACCACCGGCGTAGCATCCACACCGAAATCTTCGACAATCAAAGACACCGCGCGCTCAGCATCCCCCTGACGCTGAGCATCCTCAGCAAGGATGCGGGCAGCTTCGCGCGCGCCAGCATCCACCGCCATCGCCCCAGCACTCACCTGCCCGAGCGCAAGAGCAACATACAGCAACGGGATAACGGGCTCTTCGCATTTAAGGGTGTAGGAGGTGTTGGAATCCGCCGGAGTGGAGGAGGCAGCGTAGGCGGTAGTTTCGGTGGTTGATGAATCCTTGGGCGATGCCGCGGAGGTGTTCGAGGCGTCCGTTGATGGCTTCGGTGGGGCCGTTGCTGGTGTGGGGGTGGTCGAAGTAGGCCAGGATGTCCCTGGCTCTGCGTTTGAGGGTTCTGCCCATGCGGGCTAGCTCGATGCATGTGTGTGGCAAGCCCGGGCGGGTGATCGTCGTGATGAGCTGGCGGAGGGTGTTTTTGCCGCGCCTGGGGTCACGATCACGGTAGGCTGCTAGGAGGTCCTGGTAGATTCTCCAGGTGGTGTGCACGTCAGCGTGGTTGGGGCAGGCGAATAAAGCATCCAAGCGCGCCTGGGATGTGTCGGTGAGGATGTCAGTGCCGGTCAGGAGCGTTTTACGGGCCGCGTACAAGGGGTCACCCTTGCGGCCGCGATGCCCCAGGGTTTCTTGCTGGACGCGCTGGCGGCACTGCTCTAGGGCGTCGATAGCGATATGAACAACATGGAAGGGATCCATCACCGCCACCGCCCCTGGAAGCTGGCTGACTGCTGCGCTTTTATAGCCACTGAACCCATCCATCGCCACGATCTCGATGTTGTCCTTCCATTCTTGGGGGCGCGCGGCCAGCCAGGAAGACAAGACGCGTTTGGAGCGGCCTTGCACCACGTCCAGGAGGCGGGCCGGGCCAGTATGGTCGCGCACAGGGGTCAAGTCCACGATCACCGTGGCGTACTTGTCCCCACCCCGATGACGCCACACGTGCTCATCAACCCCAATGACGCGCACGCCTTCAAAGCGAGTCGAATCCGCGAGCAGGAGTTCGTCGCCATAGGCCAGTATCGCCTCGTTGGCAGTATGCCAGGCTACCGCCAGGTGAGCGGCGATCCGGTTCATGGACATATTGTCAGCGATCAAGCACACAAGCCCCCAGCGCAAGGCCCCAAAGGAGAGCTTGGCGCGCGGGGGAGCCGCCTGGCTGATGTCATCACACCAGAAATGAGAACACACGCGACAGTGGTAACGTCCCACATACACCACCAGCGTCGTGGGCTGATGCCCCCGCGGTTCGTGCGCTAAGCGCCGGGTACGCGACCCCAGCGAATACCCCGGGCGCCCACACCCTGGACACAGCCGAACAGGATTAGCCACACGGCACTTCAGGACGAACCCACCCCCTTGGCAGCACATCCCCACAGCCACCAAGCCCAGCTCCTCCAACCCGCAATAAATCGTCATATCCGGAGCAGAAAAGGTAGCATTAGACATGTCGGGGCCTCCCAGCGTTTGAAGTGTTGCAACCTCAATCATCGGGCAGGCCCCGACCCCATGCCAACACCACCCCCCACACCCCAAAATGCGAAGAGCCGGATAACGACCGCGACGAGAACACCCACAAACTCCACGCTCGCATCCCCGCGCTCACTCACGGCCCCTCCACGAGGCTGCGCCCGCGCACAGTCAACCATCGCGGACCAAGCCCACCCACGAGAGGCAACCGCGTGCGCACGGTGACGACAAGAACATCCGTGTCGCCGTCCGACTCCCGCTCCACCTCAATCTCGCGGTCGCGTGAAGCACCAACAAGCGAATCAAGCAGCTCACTCGTGCGCGCGACCGCCTCCTCCTCGTCCCCGCCCAGCAGACCACCCCGTCGCGCCCCCTCGGACGCGGCGCTCACGCTCATTGTTCGCACATGCGAAGCGAAAGCCACCTGCACGAGCAGGAGGATGAGCACGACAACCAGCCCCTGGACGAGAACCGTGGAGACGACCTCCGACCCGCGCTCGGCATCCCTCTCAAATGCCCGAAATGGAATCCATCGCACGATTAAAAATCTCCACCAGACGTTCCGAGGCGACGCCCCAGATCAACACAACAAGGGCAGCCGTCATGAGCGTGATAAGCACCCAGCCGGGCACGTCGCCCCCTTCCCCCAACCTCCGGGCCTTAACGATCCACTTCTTCATGGTGTGTTCCTTTCCTCTCGCGAATAATCAGGGAGTGAAATCCAGGGCAATCAGACCCGGATAGAGCGCAAAAATGACGGTGACAGGCAATATCAGGAAAACAACAGGCACAAGCATCGCGATCTCTTTACGCCCGCCTTCTTCCATGAGCGCAGCGAGGGAACGCTCACGCTGGTCGCGCGCCTGGTCGTGCAGGACCGACGCCAGGGGCGAGCCGCGTTCGATCGCCGTCGTCAGCGTGCGAGTCAGGCGTGTCAACGCCGGGGATTCGGTGCGTTCATCAAGCTGGGCAAGGGCACGCACCGAGGGCATGCCGTTGCGGATATGCCCCGCCGTCAGCCCCAGCTCCGCCCCGAGGGGCCCACCCGCGCAACCGGCGACGCGCTCGATGGCGGCGGGAATCGACTCCCCGGCGGCGACCGCGAGCGCGAGGAGCTCCGCGCAGTCGGGTACGGCGGCGTCGATGAGCCTCTGACGTCGATTCGCTCGAACCGTGAGGGCACGGTCCATTCCCGCCACGCCAATCAAGGTGCCGACAAGGGCGCATGCGCACAGGGGAATGATCGAGGCGCGCAGGGACGAGGCCGGTCGCACTGTCAGGGCGAGACAGGTCAGGATGAGCCCGGAGATGCCCGCCGTTGCTTGACGAAGACGGAACACAGAAACGTCGGGATTCATGCCGGCGAGGTCGAGCCTGCGTGCAACCGACTCCGAGGTGGAACCGAGGGAATCGAGGGCCGAAGCGCCCGCGCGACGCAGCCAACGGGTGACGTCACGCGGGGTTTCCTCACGGACTCGTCCCTGAGCGACGCGCTGCGCGAATGACACGTGGCGCGCGAGGAGCGCCCGGATGATGACAGTCATACCGCTGACCGCGAGGACCGCAGCGAGGACGTCGAGCGCGCGCAGCTCCCACAGAGTCATCGTTGTCCTCCTAGGTGTCGCGGATCCGCGCTCAGCCGAGCGAGAGCCTTCATGGCAAGGTACGCAATGACGCAGACCCCCGCGCCGCCGAAGAGGACAGCGATGCCTCCGGGCGAGTTCCACACGTTGGCGCTCGCTCCCCCACCAGACAGGAGGAGAAGCACGATCCAGGGGGCGGCCACCCCCAGGCGGGCCGCGCCCACCGTCCAGGACTGGCGGGCTTCAAGCTCCCCTCGCACGCGCGCGTCCTCGCGTAGGAGGGTCGCCAGGTCTTGGAGGAGACGCGTCAGGTCGGCACCGCCCACGGATCGGGCGACGCGCAGCGCTTCGACGATGCGGTCCGCGACCGGGTCTCGTACCTCGTCCTTCATGCGGTCCAGGGCGCTGGCGAATCGCCCGTTAGCGCTGTAGTCGCGGGAGAAAGCCTCGAAGGCGAAGCGCACGGGGGCCGGACCCTCGTCGGCGAGATCGCACAGGACCTGAGGCAGGGATGTTCCGGCTCGCACGCCGGAGACCATCGAATCGATGACTTCAGGCCAGGCGGCTCTCACTGTTTTCGCGCGCCCTGCGACGCGGGAGACCACCCACGCGTACGGCAGGAAAGCCACCCCGACCGACATGATGACAGCGACCGGCCACGCCCCCGTGACGATGAAGACCACCGCTGCAACCACCGCGCACAGGGCCAGGCTCAAGAGGACCAGGCCAGCGGCACTCAACCCTGGCACGCGTGCGCGCTCCACGTCCTCACTGAGCCGCTTCCAAGGCCCCCACACCGAGCGCTCCGGTGGCGGCGACAACAGCGGGGACAGAGCCAAGACGAGACCGATACCGAAGACGAGTCCACACGACAGAGCAATCACCGTGGCCCCCATTCCAGGAGAGAACCCAGGTCGAAGCCTGCACCTGCGAAACGCTCGTGCAGGTCGAGTCCACCTGAGCCTCGCTCACAGCGTTCCCCGTCGAACGTAAAGAGTGTGGCTGTCTCGATACGGTCGCCCTCGACCCGCCCGGGCACCGCGAGAACCTCAGAGAGATAGCGTCTCCCGCCACGGCCTCGTTCCACGTGACACACGAGGTCAATCGAGGAAGCGAGCGTGGGCGTGACGAACCCCGTCGTTACGTTCTCCCCCGCCAGGAGCGGCAGGATCGAGAGCTTGTCGAGGGCCTCGCGCGCCGAATTTGCGTGCACGGTCGCCATGCCGGGCACGCCCGCGTTGAGGGCCACGAGCAGATCGAGTGCCTCGGGGCCTCGAACTTCACCAACGATCAGGCATTCGGGGCGCATGCGCAAGGACTCGCGCACGAGGTCACGCAGCGTAATCTCTCCCGTCCCCTCGGCTGCGGCGGGGCGAGTCTGCATGGCGACGTGGTCCCAGTTCGCCAGCCCAAGCTCGAAAACTTCCTCGCAGGAGATGACGCGCCGCGAACGCGGTAACTCACCGGCGAGAGCCCGCAGGAGCGTCGTCTTGCCCGCCTGCGTGCCGCCCGATACCAGCACTGACAGGCCGACGCCCACGGCGGCGGCCAGGAAGTCCCGCATCGGCGGGGGCACCATGTCGGCGGCCACCAGGTCCTCCAGGGTGCGGGCGCGCTGGATGTGCTTACGAATGTTGACACTCCACGCCTGGCCGGTCACCGGTGGGATCGCGACGTGCAAGCGCTCTCCCCCAGCCAGCATCGCATCCACGAAAGGACTTGACAGGTCCAGGCGCCTGCCCGAGTGATGCAGCATCCGCTCCACGAGGGTGCGCACGTCCTCGTCGGTGAGGATGAGGCTGGTCAGTTCCGCGACGCCGGAGCGCGCCACGAACACGCGCGATGCCGAGTTAATCCAGATTTCTTCAACATCCGGGTCATCCATGAGCGCCTGCAGGGGACCCAGCCCACAGATGTCATCCATGAGGTCCGATTCGACCTGCTCGCGTTGTGTGGGGAGCATGTCGGGAGCATGAGCGTCAATGACGCGGTCGATCAGGTCGCGCACGGCCCGGGGGTCGCGCGCCGCATCGATGCCGCCCGCGGCCAGTCTCTCTCGAACCCGCGCGGCGAGTGTCCGCGTCACGGCTTCCATCCCTGAGCCTCCTCGCTACAGACAAAGCCAATGTGTCGAAAGTAACAGAGTTGTTCGGGAAGGAGCAAACTCCTGTCCCACAATCAGTGCAAGTTCCGCGCGGGGCACCCATCTGCACCGCCCGTCGCGATACGTTAAAGAAATGACGACCCCGAAGAGTCCCCTCGAATTGGCCGCATTGGCCACCACCGCCGTGCCCGGGATGCGCGTGAGCGCGCTACGCCCCCCGACCTACAGTGACGAACTCGCCTCCGTCACCGGCATCGAGGACACCGCCGGCAAACGCTGGATCGTCACATATCCCCACGAGGAAGTCTCCGGGCCAGCCCTCGAGGCCACGTCCGGCATCCTCGACCGCCTCGGAAAGGCATACGAGCACGACTACATCCCCTTCGATGTCCCACGCCTCGCCGGCCAGGCCACAATCCGCGGAGGCGGGGTCGTGTACGTGCACGGGGATCCGGGCGGGCACACTCCCACCCAGGACGAGCTCGACAAGGACCTGCTGCTGCCCGCCTCACTTGGCCGCGCCCTCGCAGCCCTGCACAACCTGCCCGGCACTGTCTTTTCGGCGATCGGCCTCCCCTCCTATACGGCGGTGGAATGCCGCGACCGCAACCTCGCTCTCCTCGACGAGGCCGCCCGCCAGGTCACGATCCCCGCGTCACTGTGGAACCGCTGGGAAGCAGCCCTCGAAGACGTCTCCCTGTGGCGCTTCCCCTCCGCACCAGTCCATGGGGACGTCCAGGAGCGCTGCTTGTCCGTCCAACGCGGCTCTGTCCTCGCTATCGGCGGATGGACCAGCGCGCACGTGGGCGACCCGGCGCTCGACATCGCATGGATTCAAGCCAGCGCATCCGACTCATTCCTTGAACGCTTCCGCGAAACCTACGGTCACGAGCGACGCGCCACCGACCTGCATGTCTTCACGCGCGCTCAGCTCCTCAGCGAGATCGCGCTGGTGCGCTGGCTCGTCCACGGCCTGCACGCCGAGGACACCTCCGTCGTCAACGAGGCCCGCGAGATGCTCGCCGACCTGGCCGCCGACCTTGACGGTGAGCCGCTGCTTCCCTCCCACGCGTCCGCCATGGGGTCACGCTCTTCATCTATCGACGAGGCCTCCCCCGCCGCAAGCGGTTCACGTCCCTCTCGCGCGCCCACCCATGATTCATCCTCCAACAGTCGCCCCATCAAATGGCACGACCGCAAGACCACCGCGACCGGCGAGGAGCCAGAGGAGGACACCGGCGAACCAACCCAGCCCGTCTCAGCACTCGTCCGCAAGCTCACCCAAGGGGAAGCCGACCCCGCCGCCCCGACCGAACGCCTGCGGCTCGGCCCGGACGGCACCCTCATCTCGTAACTCGTCAACGGTCCTCACGCCGCGCCCGGCGCGACACACGTGGCGTTGTGCGCCCGGCGTGCGTGTCGCGTTGTCGAATGAGCAACTGCGGCCCCCGGCCCACCGGCACAACCCCCGTCCCCCGCCTCGCTCGGTGCGCGTCACACCAGACCGAGCAGAAAACCAACACACAACAACACGACGGGAATCGGCCGCAACGACCCGCCACAAAACCCGGACTTGGCAGGCGCGGACCCGTCGGCATAGAGCGGGGTCCGTCAGGTTTATCCACCTGACGGACCCCGGCCTCGTCAATGGAGCGCTGAGCAGCGGCGGCGCACCGGTCAGCGCTTCTTTTTGTTCTTCTTCCCCTGATGGGCAGACTTACCGCGAGGGGAAGCCGTCCCTTGGGAGGCGGCGGGTTCACCCTGTGAGGAGGTGCGCCCCTCGAGGATTTCGACGCGGCGTTCCAAGCGTTCTACTTGAAGGCGCAGGATCGCAGCCTCCTCGGTGAGGCGACGGCGGTCCTCATCCGAGCGCGACAGGTCCACTGAGAAACGCAGGGATAGGAGCAAGAGCATTACTCCCGCCAGGAAGAAACCCAGGTTCAGCGGGACGACGACGCCCAGCTGGAACGCGGTCCACTTCAGGATCGGGGGGAAGAGCGACAGCAGCGCCGTGAAGAATGCAATGCAGTACCACCACAGGCCGTAGCGTTCCTTCAGGCCCGAGTTGCGCATCTTCACGAACACCATCACCAGAATGATGATCGCGAAGACAAGTCCGAGAAGGTACGTGGGACTCATGCGCTCGCCTCCTGCCTCGGGGCAGTCTTTTCACCGGGGCGCGACAGGGACACCGCGAGGGCGAGGGTCGCTCGCATCAGGAAGAGCGCCGACTTAATCGGGTTGTGTGAGGGTTCGCCACCGGCACGCGGGTGCATCTGCACTCCAACCTCACGCACCACCAGATGGGAGCGGGCCGCGATGACGAGCGCGCCGATTGTGTCGCCCAAGTACTCTGCCGGGTAGTTGTGTGCGAACAGCGACAGGGCGCGTGGCCCATAGAGTTTGAAGCCGCTGGTTGTGTCGGTCAGGCGTGTCTTGCACACGCGCGAGAGGATGAACGAGAACAGGTTCATCGCCCATTTGCGTGGGCCTCGCGCCCGGTAGTCGCCTTTGCCGGCGAAGCGCGAGCCGATCACCACGTCCGCGCCCTCGAGGGAGGCCGTCTCAATGAGGGTCTCGATCTCCGTCGGGTCGTGCTGTCCGTCCGCGTCGAGCTGGCAGGCGTACTCGTACCCCATGCGCTTGGCGTACTGGAAGCCGGCGCGCATGGCTCCGCCGACCCCCAGGTTGAGCGGCAGGTCAAGCACGGCCACCCCGGACGCGCGCGCGATGTCGGCGGGCGCGTCCGTGGANCGACGTGCAAGCGCTCTCCCCCAGCCAGCATCGCATCCACGAAAGGACTTGACAGGTCCAGGCGCCTGCCCGAGTGATGCAGCATCCGCTCCACGAGGGTGCGCACGTCCTCGTCGGTGAGGATGAGGCTGGTCAGTTCCGCGACGCCGGAGCGCGCCACGAACACGCGCGATGCCGAGTTAATCCAGATTTCTTCAACATCCGGGTCATCCATGAGCGCCTGCAGGGGACCCAGCCCACAGATGTCATCCATGAGGTCCGATTCGACCTGCTCGCGTTGTGTGGGGAGCATGTCGGGAGCATGAGCGTCAATGACGCGGTCGATCAGGTCGCGCACGGCCCGGGGGTCGCGCGCCGCATCGATGCCGCCCGCGGCCAGTCTCTCTCGAACCCGCGCGGCGAGTGTCCGCGTCACGGCTTCCATCCCTGAGCCTCCTCGCTACAGACAAAGCCAATGTGTCGAAAGTAACAGAGTTGTTCGGGAAGGAGCAAACTCCTGTCCCACAATCAGTGCAAGTTCCGCGCGGGGCACCCATCTGCACCGCCCGTCGCGATACGTTAAAGAAATGACGACCCCGAAGAGTCCCCTCGAATTGGCCGCATTGGCCACCACCGCCGTGCCCGGGATGCGCGTGAGCGCGCTACGCCCCCCGACCTACAGTGACGAACTCGCCTCCGTCACCGGCATCGAGGACACCGCCGGCAAACGCTGGATCGTCACATATCCCCACGAGGAAGTCTCCGGGCCAGCCCTCGAGGCCACGTCCGGCATCCTCGACCGCCTCGGAAAGGCATACGAGCACGACTACATCCCCTTCGATGTCCCACGCCTCGCCGGCCAGGCCACAATCCGCGGAGGCGGGGTCGTGTACGTGCACGGGGATCCGGGCGGGCACACTCCCACCCAGGACGAGCTCGACAAGGACCTGCTGCTGCCCGCCTCACTTGGCCGCGCCCTCGCAGCCCTGCACAACCTGCCCGGCACTGTCTTTTCGGCGATCGGCCTCCCCTCCTATACGGCGGTGGAATGCCGCGACCGCAACCTCGCTCTCCTCGACGAGGCCGCCCGCCNCTCGGGGCAGTCTTTTCACCGGGGCGCGACAGGGACACCGCGAGGGCGAGGGTCGCTCGCATCAGGAAGAGCGCCGACTTAATCGGGTTGTGTGAGGGTTCGCCACCGGCACGCGGGTGCATCTGCACTCCAACCTCACGCACCACCAGATGGGAGCGGGCCGCGATGACGAGCGCGCCGATTGTGTCGCCCAAGTACTCTGCCGGGTAGTTGTGTGCGAACAGCGACAGGGCGCGTGGCCCATAGAGTTTGAAGCCGCTGGTTGTGTCGGTCAGGCGTGTCTTGCACACGCGCGAGAGGATGAACGAGAACAGGTTCATCGCCCATTTGCGTGGGCCTCGCGCCCGGTAGTCGCCTTTGCCGGCGAAGCGCGAGCCGATCACCACGTCCGCGCCCTCGAGGGAGGCCGTCTCAATGAGGGTCTCGATCTCCGTCGGGTCGTGCTGTCCGTCCGCGTCGAGCTGGCAGGCGTACTCGTACCCCATGCGCTTGGCGTACTGGAAGCCGGCGCGCATGGCTCCGCCGACCCCCAGGTTGAGCGGCAGGTCAAGCACGGCCACCCCGGACGCGCGCGCGATGTCGGCGGTCGCGTCCGTGGACCCGTCGGATACGACCAGGATGTCCGCGAAGGACGGTTTTTCAACCTTCACGGATTCGAGGACGCCCGAGAGCACCTCCTCTTCGTTCCACGCGGGGATGACGATGAGGAGGCGTGAGTTAGCACTGGGGCGTGACACTCAGTTGTCCTCACGGTTGAGCAGATCGAGCAGGTAGGCTCCGTACCCGGACTTGACCAGGGGTTCGGCGCGCTGGCGCAGACCGTCGTCGTCGATGAAGCCCATGCGCCACGCGACTTCTTCGGGCGCGCCGATCTTCATGCCTTGACGGGCTTCGACTGTGCGCACGAAGGCCGTGGCGTCAGCGAGGGAGTCGAATGTGCCGGTGTCGAGCCACGCGGTGCCGCGCGGGAGGACCTCGACTTTGAGTTTGCCGGCTTCGAGGTAGGCGCGGTTCACGTCGGTGATTTCGTATTCGCCGCGCGCACTGGGCTTGAGGTTGCGGGCGATGTCGATCACGTCGTTGTCGTAGAAGTACAGGCCGGGGACGGCGTAGTTGGACTTGGGTTTCTCGGGTTTCTCTTCGATTGAGAGCGCGTTGAATTCCTCGTCAAATTCGACGACGCCGTAGGCGTGTGGGTTAGAGACGTGGTAGGCGAATACGGCACCGCCGTCGGGGTCGACGTGGCGTCGCAGCTGTGTGCCCATTCCGGGGCCGTAGAAGATATTGTCGCCCAAGACCAGGGCCGCGGCGTCGGTGCCGACGTGGTCGGCACCGAGCACGAAGGCTTGTGCGAGGCCGTTGGGTTCGTGTTGGACGGCGTAGGAGATACTCACGCCGAGCTGGCTGCCGTCACCGAGCAGGCGGTGGAAGGACGGCGCGTCGTGGGGCGTGGTGATCACCAGAACGTCGGAGATACCGGCCAGCATGAGGGTTGACAGCGGGTAGTAGATCATCGGCTTGTCGTAGACGGGGACCAGCTGCTTCGATGTCCCCAGCGTGATCGGGTTCAGTCGGGTGCCGGACCCGCCTGCCAGGATGATGCCTTTCATGTTGCCTCCGCTTCCCGGCGCGTCCTCGTGTGGGTCGCGCATCAACGCTCATTATCCCTGTGAGTCGCACTTTTCCACAACTTTAGTCCTGTGGGCGAGGCTGGGACGGTGTACCCCCACCGTCGGGGTGCGAATCGGATAGTATTGGTGAGGATGGTTACGTCCCAACGACACCCACGCACACAGAGGAAGAATCATGGCGCCTACTGCTAAGCCCCTGGGGATTACGACTACGCCGATCCCCGGCTTTTTGCGCATCGATCTGACCGTTCACGGCGACAACCGAGGCTGGTTTAAGGAGAATTGGCAGCGCGAGAAGATGGTCGCGCTGGGCCTGCCGGATTTCGGACCCGTGCAGAACAATATTTCTTTTAATGACGAGGTCGGGGTGACGCGGGGCATTCACGCGGAGCCGTGGGATAAGTTCGTTTCGGTTGCGACTGGCCGCGTGTTCGGCGCGTGGGTTGATCTGCGCGAGGGGCCGTCGTTTGGCACGGTGTACACGACGATCATTGATCCGGGTGTGGCGGTGTTTGTGCCCAAGGGCGTGGGTAATTCGTATCAGACGTTGGAGCCGAACACGGCGTACACGTATCTGGTGAACGATCACTGGTCGCCGGATGCGAAGTACACGTTCCTGAACTTGGCTGATGAGACGGCTGCCGTGGATTGGCCGATCCCGTTGGATCGGGCGATTTTGTCGGAGAAGGATAAGGGGCATCCGCGCATGGCGGACGTGACGCCTTTCCCGGCGTCTGGCCCTGCGGGTCGCCGCGCGCTGGTGACGGGCGCGAATGGTCAGCTGGGTCGTGAGTTGATGCGTGCGTTGCCTGAGGCGGGCTTCACGGTTATGGGTGTTGATTTGCCTGAGGTGTCCATTTCGGATGCCGAGCAGGTCGCTGCCCTGCCGTGGGATGAGATCGACGTTGTGGTCAATGCGGCGGCGTGGACGAACGTGGACGGCGCGCAGACTCCGGAGGGGCGGCGTGCGACGTGGCAGGCGAATGCGACGGGTCCGGCGGTGTTGGCGCGTGAGGCGACGGCTCACGGGGTGACGCTCGTGCACATTTCGACGGAGTACGTGTTTGATGGCACGCAGGAGGTGCACGTCGAGGACGAGGCTCCTTCGCCTTTGAGCGCGTACGGGCAGTCGAAGGCGGGCGGCGACGCGGCGGTGGCGTCGACTCCTAAGCACTACATTGTGCGTACGTCCTGGGTCGTGGGTGATGGCAAGAATTTCATTAAGACTATGGCGTCGCTGGCTGATCGCGGTGTTTGCCCGTCGGTTGTGTCGGATCAGGTGGGTCGTTTGACTTTCACTGCTGACTTGGCGCAGGGCATTATTCACCTGTTGACGAGTGAGGTGCCTTTCGGCATCTATAACCTGTCGGGTGAGGGTCCGGTGATGAGTTGGGCGCAGGTCGCTAAGCGGGTTTTTGAGTTGTGTGGTCGCGACCCGGAGGATGTCACGGAGGTGAGCACGGAGGAGTATTTCGCGGGCCGTGAGGCTGCGCCTCGTCCTCTGTCTTCGACGCTGGATCTGTCGAAGATTGAGGCCACTGGTTTCACGCCTGCGGATTCGTCGCAGCGTATTGATTCTTACGTGGCGTCGCTGCGCGGCTGATTGCGCGTTAGGCTCGGCCCCGGGCACCGACAGGTGCTCGGGGCCGTTGCTATGCCCGCGTTCACTGCGTGCGCGTAGGGCTACGGGGACTGCCCGCGCATGCCCTCAGGCGACGGTTGCGAATGGGAGCGGCGTATCTGGATAGGTTACGAACATCCGGATAGGTAACGAACATCTGGATAGGTTAATAACCTATCCGCATCTGAATAACCTATCCGGATGCGCACAACCTATCCACGAAAGCACGGGATAGCGGCACTCCACGCGGCCGATGCTGCGCTCCGCACACGGCCATGGCACCACTCACCTTATGGTGCTCCATGCTTTCTGACCGACGAGTGGAACGTCGGCGGTGTCAATGGGTGGTAGCAATGAGTTCGTTGAATGCTTCTGTTGGGGTGCGGTAGCCGAGGGTGGCTCTGGGGCAGTTGTTCAGTTCGTAGGCGATGGCGTCGAGGTAGGGTTGATGGCTGGTGATGGGGGTTCCTTTGGGAAGGTATCGGCGGATGAGTCGGTTGGTGTTTTCGTTGGGCGTGTTTAATTGTCTGTGTATCCGTCTTCTTGTTTGAAAGGATTGATGCATGATGAATGATGATGTTGTTGTGGCTCGCGCTAGTGGGCGTGAGGCTGTGGAGGAGCTTCGCAGCTCGGGGGCGTTGGATGCGTTGTTNTTTCGTTGGTTCCTCTCTCCCAGGGGCTGTGGGGGTGAGCGAAGAACACCTCCACGCCGGTGTCGTGGGTGAGGCGCTGGTGGCGGGCCATTTCCCGGCCTTGATCCCAGGTCAGTGTGCGCATCGCCCCGTCGGGCAGGCCCTGGATGCGGCGGGTGAGCGCGTCACAGACCTGGTCGGCTTTGCGTCCCAGAGGCAGGGCGACGATGATCAGGTAGCGGGTGGTGCGCTCAACCAGGGTCGCGCACGCGCTGGCCCCGTCTTGGCCGATGATCAGGTCGCCTTCCCAGTTGCCCGGGATTTTCCGATCAGAAATGTCGGGGCGCTCATCAATCAGCCGCATCCCAACGATGGGTGGTTTGCGCCCGCTTGCTGGGGGTTTCTTGCGCATCCACCGGCGCGAGGGCAAGCAAATGCCGTGCTCGATGAGCGTCTTCTTGGGGTGGGCGTAGATCCACGTGTAGATCGCCTCATGGCTGATCGTGTGACCCTGGGCGTCGGGGGAAGTATCCATGGAGGGCAGTGTGCCACACGCTTCGGCGCGCAGGCGCCCGCTGATCTGGCGGGGAGTGTGCCCCTGGGACAAATCAGCGATCACACGGCGGCGAAGGACCTCGTCGCAATCCAACAGGCGCTTCTTCGGGCGACGCCTGGCCGCGCGGGCCGCCTTGCCGGCTTCCTCGGCCCGATACTGCCCATCAGGGCCCGTATGGCGGGCGATCTCACGGCACACCACCGAGGGGCTACGCCCAATCAAGTGGGCGATCCGCGTCTTGGACAAGCCCACATTCCCCCCCGCCATGATCGCCGCGCGATCCCAGGCACCAAGCATCCGACGACACCCCATGATCAGCCTCCAAACAGCATCACCGCTACACGAAAATTGCTTACACCCTATGACACCGCCCAGTTAACGACACACCGCAGGTTCGAGTCCGTCTTAATGCACCTTATGGCGCTCGGTGCTTTCTGACAGGGGTAACCTGCCCTCCCGACGCTCAACCCCCCTCTCGTCTTAATGCACCTTATGGCGCTCGGTGCTTTCTGACTTCTGAACAACCAACATGTGACGCGGTTCACACGCTGCCGGTCTTAATGCACCTTATGGCGCTCGGTGCTTTCTGACCGACCGTCACCCGCCCGACCGTCACCACGGGCCCCGGTCTTAATGCACCTTATGGCGCTCGGTGCTTTCTGACCTGCTGCGGTGGATGTGAGTGTGTCGATCCTTGTAGAGTCTTAATGCACCTTATGGCGCTCGGTGCTTTCTGACCATCGCCGCCGGACCAGACGCCGAACTCCTGTACCTGTCTTAATGCACCTTATGGCGCTCGGTGCTTTCTGACACGAAGAGGAGCTTCTCTACCTGCGTAACGCACACGCGTCTTAATGCACCTTATGGCGCTCGGTGCTTTCTGACTGAATACCGTGAGAATCACGCACAGGACGATCTGTCTGTCTTAATGCACCTTATGGCGCTCGGTGCTTTCTGACCCATGATTAACGGGGACGTGCGCGTCATTGTCGCTCAGCACGTCTTAATGCACCTTATGGCGCTCGGTGCTTTCTGACGAAAACCCTCGTGGTTACTGGCAACGGGGCAGGTAAAGGTCTTAATGCACCTTATGGCGCTCGGTGCTTTCTGACTGACATCAGGCCAGAGCCAACAGCAGACAGCTTAGACAAGTCTTAATGCACCTTATGGCGCTCGGTGCTTTCTGACATTACACAACACACAGTTACGAGAAGATTGAACTCAGAAGTCTTAATGCACCTTATGGCGCTCGGTGCTTTCTGACGGGATAAGATCTGACAATGGAATACTTGCCCTGGCTGATAAAGTCTTAATGCACCTTATGGCGCTCGGTGCTTTCTGACCCTCGACAACGGGCGCACGATATGCAGGCGATGCAACCAGTCTTAATGCACCTTATGGCGCTCGGTGCTTTCTGACACGTGACATTCTACACGTTCAAGGCGCTCGTCAGTGCTCCCAAGTCTTAATGCACCTTATGGCGCTCGGTGCTTTCTGACCGTTGCGCTGGTTCTGGTCGGTACTGTGATCGTTCCCACAGTCTTAATGCACCTTATGGCGCTCGGTGCTTTCTGACTCCCCCTTGAAGACCTCCTCAACGGTAAATTGCAACGCGTCTTAATGCACCTTATGGCGCTCGGTGCTTTCTGACGAAGAACTATACGACGCCGTACTCGCCTCATGGAACCAATAGTCTTAATGCACCTTATGGCGCTCGGTGCTTTCTGACTCAGAATGCCCACCGCTGACACCCGCGAGGTTACGGAAGTCTTAATGCACCTTATGGCGCTCGGTGCTTTCTGACCCCGTGACGGTTCCTGTTCAGCCGAGTAGCCGTGAGATGTCTTAATGCACCTTATGGCGCTCGGTGCTTTCTGACGCGGTAAACAACCCCGAAGTCTACGTTGACTATTCTCACCTGTCTTAATGCACCTTATGGCGCTCGGTGCTTTCTGACTCAGCTCATCTTCACGACCAACGACATCGCACTCATGGTCTTAATGCACCTTATGGCGCTCGTGGCTTTCTGACAATGGACAAGCGATTACCACCTGGACCAATTACATCAAGTCTTAATGCACCTTATGGCGCTCGGTGCTTTCTGACCTCCTCGACTTTGCGAAGCGCAACTGGATGACCTACGTGTCTTAATGCACCTTATGGCGCTCGGTGCTTTCTGACAGCGCTATCGGGAACCAGATTATCCTGATCGTCGCACGTCTTAATGCACCTTATGGCGCTCGGTGCTTTCTGACTCATCGTTGACAGCAACTACCCGGTTGTTCCGGTCATCGAGTCTTAATGCACCTTATGGCGCTCGGTGCTTTCTGACGCCGAAACCGGCGCCGCCCTCGGCCTCGAACCCCTGTCTTAATGCACCTTATGGCGCTCGGTGCTTTCTGACCGTAGGCGGCGGCTTTGGCGAGGACTTGGGCGGCTTCTTGGTCTTAATGCACCTTATGGCGCTCGGTGCTTTCTGACCCGTCATCAGACTCTTCCCAGCTCTCGATCTGGTAGACGCGGCGGTGTCATAGGGTGTAAGCAATTTCCTGTAGTGGTGATGCTGTTTGGAGGCTGATCATGGGGTGTCGTCGGATGCTTGGTGCCTGGGATCGCGCGGCGATCATGGCGGGGGTGAATGTGGGCTTGTCCCAGACGCGTANCGCCGTCTTAATGCACCTTATGGCGCTCGGTGCTTTCTGACTTCGCAGAAACAGACCGCAAGGGCATCCCTGAAGAAATTGTCTTAATGCACCTTATGGCGCTCGGTGCTTTCTGACACCGGGCTTATTGACTGGTGGGAAAAGGCGACCAGCCGTCTTAATGCACCTTATGGCGCTCGGTGCTTTCTGACTCTCATCAATCGTGTCTGTGCTGCTATGGGCAGGTCTTAATGCACCTTATGGCGCTCGGTGCTTTCTGACATCTCGATGACAGCTTCATCCGAACGCTTGTCAAGATTCGTCTTAATGCACCTTATGGCGCTCGGTGCTTTCTGACGCATCGTCAACGACAAGCGAGTGAACAACGGTATCGTGCGGTCTTAATGCACCTTATGGCGCTCGGTGCTTTCTGACCATGTGACCGATATTACAACAGCGTGGGGTTGACAAGTCTTAATGCACCTTATGGCGCTCGGTGCTTTCTGACGCCCTAGCCTCGCGGTCTTTCACTGCATCCATCTCTGTCGGTCTTAATGCACCTTATGGCGCTCGGTGCTTTCTGACGTGATCACGCTGGCGATTTTGACATCGTCGAGCTCACAAAGTCTTAATGCACCTTATGGCGCTCGGTGCTTTCTGACCCAGAACGCTGGCGCAGCTATGAACTCTAGCTTTATGGGTCTTAATGCACCTTATGGCGCTCGGTGCTTTCTGACCAATTTCCGCGAGGATACCGATGGTGACGGCATTTTCTCGTCTTAATGCACCTTATGGCGCTCGGTGCTTTCTGACCGAGACCCAAGGATCTGCGCCTCATCAAGGAGGAGACAGGTCTTAATGCACCTTATGGCGCTCGGTGCTTTCTGACGGCGATTGTCCCGCCGCTCCTGTCGGCGCTCACGTCGTCTTAATGCACCTTATGGCGCTCGGTGCTTTCTGACGGTGGCTTCAAGTGGCAGGCAGACTTCCCGTTCGTCCTGTCTTAATGCACCTTATGGCGCTCGGTGCTTTCTGACCGGTGAGACTTACAAGGTTTCCACTGACGGGGTCATCCAGGTCTTAATGCACCTTATGGCGCTCGGTGCTTTCTGACTGGCCGAGTTCGACCGTAAGGTCTGGGAGGCGATGCGTCTTAATGCACCTTATGGCGCTCGGTGCTTTCTGACCTTGATTGTTGCGCGTGGTGCTGCTAAGTCTATGTAGTCTTAATGCACCTTATGGCGCTCGGTGCTTTCTGACAGAGGAGGGCAAGAACATTCGGCGAGCGGTCAACGAGTCTTAATGCACCTTATGGCGCTCGGTGCTTTCTGACGCGCACTGTCGGACTACGCACGGAAGATTCTTGCGTGTCTTAATGCACCTTATGGCGCTCGGTGCTTTCTGACAGGAGCAGGCGGGGTGCTCGGCTCCGGGGTCGGCTTAGGTCTTAATGCACCTTATGGCGCTCGGTGCTTTCTGACGGGTGGCTCTACGGGTATGTTGGTACATGGAAGGCTGCGGCGTCTTAATGCACCTTATGGCGCTCGGTGCTTTCTGACTCGGTAAGGGGGCGGTGTCATAGGGTGTAAGCAATTTTCGTGTAGCGGTGATGCTGTTTGGAGGCTGATCATGGGGTGTCGTCGGATGCTTGGTGCCTGGGATCGCGCGGCGATCATGGCGGGGGTGAATGTGGGCTTGTCCCAGACGCGGATCGCCCACTTGATTGGGCGTAGCCCCTCGGTGGTGTGCCGTGAGATCGCCCGCCATACGGGCCCTGACGGGCAGTATCGGGCCGAGGAGGCCGACAAGGCGGCCCGCGCGGCCAGGCGTCGCCCGAAGAAGCGCCTGTTGGATTGTGACGAGGTCCTTCGCCGCCGTGTGATTGCTGATTTGTCCCAGGGGCACACTCCCCGCCAGATCAGCGGGCGCTTGCGTGAGGAGGCGTGTGGCACACTGCCCTCCATGGATACTTCTCCCGACGCCCAGGGTCACACGATCAGCCACGAGGCGATCTACACGTGGATCTACGCCCACCCCAAGAAGACGCTCATCGAGCACGGCATTTGCNCGTCGGGCTAAAACCCGTCTTAATGCACCTTATGGCGCTCGGTGCTTTCTGACCAGTACATCTCGGACGTAACGTTCGAGGCAGGAGAGTCTTAATGCACCTTATGGCGCTCGGTGCTTTCTGACTCGGATTTCGACGATCCTGAGGAGCGCAAGCTCATGCGGTCTTAATGCACCTTATGGCGCTCGGTGCTTTCTGACTACGTCGGACACGTGGACGTCCACAAGGCCGCCGGAGCGTCTTAATGCACCTTATGGCGCTCGGTGCTTTCTGACACGCGTTTGGGACGATGGGGCGATGCTCGTCTCGTGACGTCTTAATGCACCTTATGGCGCTCGGTGCTTTCTGACAAGTCCTGCAAAGGCCTCGTCTACTCCCTGGACGACATGCGTCTTAATGCACCTTATGGCGCTCGGTGCTTTCTGACACGCGTACAAGAGGAAAGAGAAAATCAAGTGGTCAACGGTCTTAATGCACCTTATGGCGCTCGGTGCTTTCTGACCAGTGGGGAAGCCGCCACGGGTGGTGGCGGCCATGTCGAGCGGTCTTAATGCACCTTATGGCGCTCGGTGCTTTCTGACGTTGACAGCGCTTGCTGATGAGGTGGCTGTGTCGATGGAAGTCTTAATGCACCTTATGGCGCTCGGTGCTTTCTGACTGCCCGGCGTGTCGCACCGCCTGTGACCAGGGGAAACAGTGCCTTGGATCGCCAGTGGCCGAAAAAGCACCCCTCCGACCAACAAGCACGCTGCCAGATTAGCAGACTTTTCGTTGCAATACGGCGCATCGCCACGGACAACCAAAACAGCGCGGAACACGCCGGAAACTCACACCAACGTCGGCGTTTCGCGCCGCAACCAACGCACACCCGCCACAACCACCAGAAACGCCACACACAGACGCCGGGGCCCACCACACCTCACAGCGCGACGAACCCCGGCCTCGTGACGGAAAACAAACCCCCTAGAAGTACGCGTTCAACATGGCTACCAGATCATTCCCATACCCGCGGGCAGCGGCCCAACCCGTATGATTCGGATTCTCTTGAATACCCAAGTACTCAACCACAGGAGCCGCACCCTTACGCACGTACGTGAAGCGAGGATCCACAACCGGATACGCCAACGACCCAACAGACACCGACGGATCCGCATAAGCGCGCAAATGCTGAACCTGAGCACGAATACCAGTACGCACATCCGAGAAAGAAGCACCCCGCGCGCCACCGCCAACCGCGCCAATGCCAGAGAAATTAAACTGGCCGACACTCACATCGCCGCCAAACTGCAACCAACCCGTCTCCTTCATCGACTGAACAAACACCAACTCAGGCGACACGCCTTCAGCCACAGCCTCATCGTAAATGATGCCCGCAAAGTCACGGATCGAACCCGCGCCACCAGACGCAAGAGACGACGGATACGAGTAACCCACCCGATCCCAAGCATCAACCATGTCATCAATAACCTCGGAACGCGAAGCCATAGGCGCAGTCATGATGAGACGCTGACCCGCCGCATTCGTCACAGCATCACCACGCGCGCCAGAACGAGTCGCCGCGTCCGAAGCAGGGGCGCCAGAGCCATCAACATAACCCAGCCACGCGCCAGACGAAGCAAACGAAGACGCCCTCCCCTCAACAGTCACAACACCAGTCGCCATCGCACCAGAGGACGAATCCAACCAATACCACGTACCGCCATCAAGCAGCCACCCGGTACTCATCGCACCAGACGCACCCAAGTGGTACCAGACGCCACCGACCTTCACCCAGCCCGTGAGCATAGTCCCCTCAGAATCCAAGTAATACCAGGTGCCACGATCCAACAACCAGCCGGTAGCCATCACACCACTCGGGTGCATGAAATACCACTGCCCGTCATCCTCAGTACGCTGCCAGCCGGTGAGCATACGCCCATCATCCTCAAAGAGATACCAGTCGGAGCCAACATTCGTCCAACCCACAGCCATCGCGCCGGACGCACTCAGCCAATACCAGTTATCACGGTAACGCAGCCAGCCGGTAGCCATAACGCCCTCACTGTCGAGGTAATACCAGGTCCGGCCATCCTTCACCCACCCGGTAGCCATGTCACCGTCGGGACGGAAATAACGCCACGAATCACCGTCCTTCTTCCAGCCCGTCACCATCGCAGTGGAATCATCAAAGAAATAGCGGCGCCCATTAATTGTGGACCATCCACGCACCGTGCGCCCATCCGAAGCCGCCCAGTACCAGCGGCCCCCCGCAGTGAACCAGCCGGTCTTAGCGACACCGTCGCGCACAAAACGCCACGAATCCCCCGACCTCTCCCACGTCCCTTTACTAAGCCCATAAGTCTGAGCAATACCGGTCGCGTCAGCGACACCCAAGGACCGCACGAAAGCCGGATCACGCAACATCTGCGCGTCCGACGAGGACGTAACAAAGGCGTGCTCGACGATGATGCCGGTCATATTCTCCTCGCGCGCCTGGCGAATAATCGCATAGTAGTCGCCCGTGGAACCATCCGGATAGTCATAGTAAGGATTATCGCGGGTCTTAATACCGCGCTCCTCGAGGCCAAGACCCGTGAGCTGATCCAGGATATTGCTGGAGAGCTTCCGACCCTGCGCATGAGTCGAATAGTTATAGGACGAGGAGTTCCCATACCAAACCTCAGCGCCGCGGGCGATCGGCGAGCCAGAGTTGAAATGAATCGACACGAGGGCGTCAGCGTTCGCCGCTGCGGCCACCTGGACGCGGCTCGACAGATCAACGCCGAGATTCTCCGATGGCCTCGTGTCCGTCGTCCTCGTCATCACGACAGTGACGCCATCATACGTTTCTAGTTCCTGCTTCAAGGCCAGCGAGACCGCAAGGGTCAGGTCCTTCTCCTGTAGGCCGTTGGCGACCGCGCCAGGATCGGACCCCCCGTGCCCGGGGTCGATGGCGATGATGATGCCGCTGGCCGCATGGGCGGGGGGCACGAGAGCCGCGACAGCGGCCCCCAGTGCCAGGGCCAGCCCGGCTGCGAGTTTTCTCCACGGGGTGCGCATAGTCATCCTTCGAGTTGCTAGTGTGACAACAGGGATTTTAGTTACTTATGTTGTAACTGTAAACATGAAAATTGTTACACGTACAGACTGGCACGAACTGCACACCAAATGATTGCTCAGTAAGACTCGGTGAGAGCTAAGACTCGCCATCCACCACAGCCCTCCGACGAAGCCACGCCTGCCACACGCACCCACGCCCGGCTGGTTCGCCCCTCAGGGCACCCCTCGCACCGCCCCTCAGGGCACCCCTCGCAC
>NZ_LT635866.1:137712-160079 GCF_900128465.1 Actinomyces bouchesdurhonensis
CCACACCCAACCCGCCCTCGCGCACGTCGCGAGCCGCCTGCCCGGGGCCGGCGTAGATGACAGGAGTCCCCTGCGCGAGCGACGCAAGAATCTTCGTCGGATAGGCATAGTCGTAGCCGCCCGGGCGCAGCGACGCCAACGTGGCGGTAGCACGCGCCATCCACCGATCCGCCTCAAACGCGCTCACCGCGGGCACGAGGATGACCCCCGCAACCCCCCGAGCGCGCGCAGCCAATTCGTCCCAGCCGCTGCCCTGCCCGACGAACACGAGGCGAGCATCCCCCAAACGCGATCGCGCACGCTCGAAAGCCCCGACGAACACCTCGGGGGCCAACCAGTGGGCAACCGTACCCGCATAAACAAAAACGGGACCGGAGCAGCTGGGGAAACCACCCGGAAAACCTGCAGCCACGACCCCGGGCACACGCACGCCGTTGGGGACGACCGCAACGCGAGCGGCACCCAACTCGCGCNAGGCGCGATCTTCGCGTATAACGCGCACGAGCTGGAAACGGAGACGGTGGGGTCCGCGGGGCTGCGCCGGCGCCTGCAGCGTCGCATCGAACGCCGTTACATAGGGCGGGCGGACGTGGTGTCCGTGGTCAACGAGTCGATCGCACAGTGGTACCGCGAGGCCTACCCGGGTGTGGATCCGATCGTGGTGACGAACGCGCCGACGGGGACGGGCGGGGTGATCGACCTGCGTGCGCGGCTGGGTATCCCGCACGACGCGCTCCTATATCTACACGCGGGCTACCTGGCGCCCGGACGTAACATTCCCCTGATCCTGCGCTCGTTCGCGCAGGTGAGCGGCGCACACGTCGTCTTCGTTGGCCAAGGCGCCCTGCTGCCCGAGGTCGAGCGTGCCCAAGCGGCGCATCCGAACATTCACCGCCTACCACCCGTGGAACCGGACCAAGTCCTGGCCATGACGCGCGGCGCGGACGTGGCGTTGTGCCTCATTGAGTCCGGGTGCGTCTCACACCGCATGTCCACGCCCAATAAGATGATGGAGGCCTTTGCGGCCGGTATCCCTGCACTGTGTTCTCCCCTGCCCGAAGCACGTCGTTACCTGGGTGACCAGGCCGACACGTGGGTGCTGGAAGACCCCGAGCGCGACCTCGTATCCGCTTTAGAGCGAATCACGCGAGAGGACATCGACGCCTTCACCTCCCCCGAGATCCCCGCGTGGGAAGAGGGCGCCGCGCGCCTACGCGGCGCCTACGAGCAGGCCCTCGCGGCGCGAACCCGCCGCTAGGACACCCCGTTTCACGGGCGTTTCACGAAGCCGCACCCCCGTTTCACGAACGTTTCACGAGGCCGTGTTACGGTGTCAGGCGCGCCTCCCCCGGTCGTAGGAGCGCGCGGTCACGACGGCCATGACAAGCATGACAATGAGGAGCACCGCCATCAGCGCACCCAGCACGCTCATCGTGGTCTCAATCCCGTAGGGACTCACTGCGAGCCACGCCAGGGGTGCAGCGCAGTAGACGCACGCGAAGGCCAGCATACGGCGCTGATGATAGGTCGCCACGAAAACGTTGGAGAGCGGGGAGGTAGCAACGGTCAGCGCCAACCAGGGTGCCAGGGAACGCGCGAAGTACCCCGCCTCCTCCCATCGCCCCCCGAACACAAAGGGAAAGAGCCAGGGGCTGATCCCGGCGATTAGCGCGAACACCGGGATAGACGCCCCCAGGGCCGTCGCCCCCACCCGACAGACGACGCGGGTCATCTCCCCGGCTGGGGTGTCAGACAGACGCGGCAGGTACACCTGAGACAGCGCCCCTGCGATGAGGGCAACGGGAGCCTGCAAGGCCATCCACGCCATGTTGAACTGCCCAAGAGAGGCCACAGAATACGAAGCAATCAACATCGGGATCGCGCTCGTGCGCAGCGCGTCGACGACGACGTTGGGCACGCCGACGAGCGCCATCTTCCGATAGCGGGAGGCAACTTCGCGTAAGGAAGGATCCGAGGCCTCGCCTACGCGGGCGTCGCGGACACACCAAGACAGGTAGGCCACCGCGATTCCCTGTCCGGCCAGAGTCGCGCCGATGGCGGCACCCAACCCACCGGAGGCCAGAGCGCCACACACCAGTTGAAGCGCGGCAATGCCAAGGGACCGTACAACGGATGAACTTGCGAGGACACGGAAACGGCGGTGCCGAGTCAGCCAGTAAGAGCACACCTGTCCCTGGGCGAGAAACAGGATCGAGACGCCGGCGGCGAGCATCCACCCCGCAAGCGCCTCCCCATAGCGCACCGACACCCATGGCCGGGCGCACGCGGCCACGAGGGTGGCCAGCGCGGAAGCTACCAGCACGCAGCGCGAGGACAGGCGAAACAGGGAGCGAGCCGAGGCCTCGTCCCCGGGGGAGGGCAGGACGATACTGAGGTCGAAGCGAACCCCCGCGACGGCCGCTCCGAGCGCCGCGGCGGACGTGAAAAGACCCAGGTATCCCAGGTCAGCGTCCGTGTAGAGGCGGGCGACGCCGATTTGGGCGACGAACGCGATTGCCTGCGCGAGGAGGGTGCCGCTGACAAGCGTCAGCACTTGGCGTGCCACGCCCGTGCGCGCGGGCGGGGTGGGGGCGTTCGTCATGCGTTCATTTAATCACCAGGTCGCCCACACTAGCCCGTAGGATGGGGGCATGCCCTCCCCCGCGCGACCGGCGCTGCATCCTCGGACAGATTCCATGAAGGTCGCTCTGACGAAGGGAACGCTGCTGGTTCCCCCGACGTATTTCGCGCTCGCGCACGCGCGCGCTATGCCGGAATGCGATTGGCGAGCATTCACTTTGGCGGCGCGGGTTGACGATCCGACGATCGCGTTCCCCATAGCCGTGGCTTCTCCGGGGGCTTTGTCTCCCTTCCTTGCGCAGCGTTTGGTATCCCAGGCGCGAGGTTTGGGTGCGATGCGCCGCGCCATCACGTCTTGGGGGCCTGACGTTATCCACCAGCATCAGGCCACCTGGTCGCTGCCTGCCGTGGGGGCCGCGCGCAAGACGGGCGCGCCGCTGGTCGTGACGCTGCACGGCGGGGACGCCTACCCGCGGCTCGGAGGGGGCCTGGGTGCGGCCTGGAACGCACTCAACCGCCGGGCGGCTTTCGAGGGCGCCACGCAGCTCTTGGCTGTGTCGCGTTACCTGGCTGATGTTGCCGTGGGTGCGGGGGCGGATTGGGGGCGCCTCGCGGTTCACTACCAGGGGGTGGATACCGACTGGTGGACGCCTTCCCCTAACGCCGCGTCGGGTTCGTTCCCGGGTCTTGGCTGCGATGCGCCCGATGTTCCTGTCGTGTTGTTTGTGGGCGCGCTCAGTCGTTTGAAGGGCGTGGACGATCTGATCGCAGCATCCGTTTCCCTGGTTGGTCGATGCCCGCATCGTCTGGTGCTCGTGGGTGACGGGCCGCTGGCGTCCGTGCTGCATGGGAGGGTTCCCTCGCACGTGACGTTGACCGGGGGGCTGGGTCGGGAGCGTGTGCGCGAGTGGATGCGCTGCGCCCGCGTCTTAGTTTTGCCGACGAAGCCGACGCGGGGGCGCGAGGAGGCGGCCGGTCTGGTGTTGCTCGAGGCGCAGGCGTGCGGGGTGCCTGTGATTGCCTACCGTACGGGTGGAACGCCGGAAATGGTGGCCTCGGGCGCCTGTACGTTGACGGGCGAGCGTTCGCCGGGTGCGTTGGCCTGCTCCATTAACGAGGCTGTGGCGTGGTCGGATGAGGAGCGCGCGGATCGCGCGATGGCGTGTCGGGAGTGGGTCGTCCGTGAGCGTTCTCTGCGTGCGTCGGTGGATCAGCTGCGCGCTATTTACGAGGCCGTGGCGCGTTAGTCGCCGCGCTTGGGCTGGATGCGTCTGGCGGGCGAGGTTTCTTCTGTCAAGGGGCAATAGTGGAGAGGGGCGCAGTATGGAGGGACTGTCACCAGCTCAAGCATCGAACTGTCAAACGCCCAGTGATGACACCTGTTGATCAATTGTGTGGAAACCACCACCAAATGTTCATCTTTCTGCGTACGAGTGTTACGCTCGAACACATAGCAGATGGCTGATCCTCGTGAACGAAAGGTGATCGCATGCCCTCGACGAACGTTGGCACTCTCAGCGAACCCCAATTCAACATCCTGACCGCCCTGGCGCGGGAAGGCACCCCCCTGACGCAACGCGCACTGTCCGTGGCCACCAACATGAGCCTAGGCCGCGTCAACACCGCAACCCGCGAATGCGAAGCATCCGGCTACATCCAAGACCGCGCCCTCACCGACGCAGGGCGGGCAGCTCTGGAACCCTACCGCGTCACGGGAGCCGTCATCATGGCCGCCGGCCTGTCCTCCCGATTCGCTCCCATCAGCTACGAACGCCCCAAGGGAACACTGAAAGTACGCGGCGAAATCCTGGTCGAGCGCCAGATCCGCCAACTCCACGAGGTCGGCATCACAAACATCGCGCTGGTCGTCGGCTACAAGAAGGAATACTACTTCTACCTGGCCGACAAATACGGCGTCGACATCGTCGTCAACCGCGAGTACGCCACACGCAACAACAACGGGTCCCTGTGGCGCGTGAAAGAACGCCTGGACAACACCTACGTGTGCTCCTCGGACGACTACTTCACGACCAACCCCTTCGAACCCTACGTCTACAAGTCCTACTACTCAGCCAACTACGTCGAGGGTCCCACCGACGAATGGTGCATCAAAGTGGGGGCGGGCGATCGCATCACGGGCGCCACCGTGGGCGGGCACGATGCGTGGGTCATGCTCGGTCACGTCTACTTCGACCGCATCTTCTCACAACAGTTCCGAACCACTCTGGAGCAGGTCTACGACAAGCCCGAAACCGTCTCGAAACTCTGGGAGACCATCTACCTGGACCACATCAAGTCCTTCGACATGGTGATCCGCCGCTACCCGAACGGCGTCATCCACGAATTCGACTCGGTTGACGAACTGCGTACCTTCGACCCCCTCTTCATCGAGAACGTCGATTCGGAGGTCTTCGATCACATCGTGGAAACCCTGGGCTGCCAGAAGTCGGACATCCGCGACTTCTACCCGCTCAAGCAGGGCATCACGAACCTGTCGTGCCACTTTAAAGTGGGCGACGAGGAGTACGTCTACCGCCACCCCGGCATCGGCACAGAAAAGATCGTGGACCGCAGCGCGGAGTTCGCAGGACTCCACCTGGCAGCCGAACTCGGCATCGACGACACCTTCCTCACGGGCGACCCCGACGCGGGCTGGAAGATCTCGCGCTTCGTGCGCGACGTACGCAACCTGGACGTCACCCGCCCCGAGGAGCTCAAGGCTGCCATGGAGATGGACCGCGCGCTGCACACCTCCGGTCGAGTCCTGGACCGCTCCTTCGACTTCGTCACCGAAGGCCTGCGCTACGAGGGCCTCCTCAAGGCCTTCGGCCCCATCGACGTGCCCGGATACTTTGAGCTGCGCGACAAGGTCCTGCGCCTGAAGGCCTTCGCTGACGCGGACGGCTTCGAGGTCGTCCCCTCACACAACGACTTCTTCCCCCCGAACTTCCTGGTGGATAAGGACGGCACCATCAGCCTCATCGACTGGGAGTACGCGGGCATGTCGGACATGGCCGCCGACTTCGGCACGATGACCGTGTGCACGGCGGAGATGACCCGCGAGCGCGCGGCCGCCGCCCTGGAGTACTACCTGGGCCACACCCCCACCGAGCGTGAGGCGCGCCACTTCTTCGCCTACGAGGTCTTCGCCGGCTGGTGCTGGTACCTGTGGGCGCTGGTCAAGGAAGCCGAAGGTGACGACGTCGGCGAATGGCTCTACATCTACTACTCGCACGCAACACGCACACTGGATTCCCTGCTCGCTTCGTATGAGGCCACCTCGACCTCGGGCGCACAGGCTTTCAAGGAAGGTGAACTGGCATGAAAACTCAGCACGGAGGCAAGCGCTACGGCTTCTTCTCGGGCGCTCTATGGGGCCTGGACACGGTCGTGCTGGCGATCGCGCTAACCATGATTCCGTTTGACGACTTCGGCCAGTCGGCGCTCGTGGGCGCGGTCCTGCACGACGTCGCGTGCGCCGTCATCCTGGTCGTGTATATGGCTCTCCGAGGCCGCCTGAAGGACACCTGGGCGGCGCTGCGCACGCGCCCCGGTAAGTCGGTGATCGCGGCGGCCCTCCTGGGCGGCCCGATCGGCATGAGCGGCTACCTGATCGCGATCGACAACATCGGCCCCGGCCTGACCGCGATTATTTCGACGTTCTACCCGGCGCTGGGCACCCTGCTGGCCTTCATCCTCCTGAAGGAGCGGATGGCTCCGCGTCAGATCGTGGCGCTGCTGGTGGCGCTTGGTGCCATCGTGGTGACGGGCTTGTCTGCAACCTCCGACCCCGTTAAGGACGGCAACGCGATCCTGGGTATCATCGGCGCGCTGGCGTGCGTGATCGGCTGGGGGTCCGAGGCCGTCATCCTCACGTGGGGTATGCGCGACGAGGCCGTGGATAACGAGGTGGCGCTCCAAATCCGCGAGACGACCTCGGCGCTGGTCTACCTCTTCGTGGTAGCCCCCATCGCGGGTGTCTTCGGCGACACGCTCCACTCGCTGGCTCACCTGTCCGCGGGCGTGGTGGCCCTGGCCGGCCTGGCAGGCACGGCCTCGTACCTCTTCTACTACAAGGCCCTGTCGGCGATCGGCGCCTCGCGCGGCATGGCCCTGAACATCTCCTACTCCGCGTGGGCGATCATCTTTGCCCTGGTGTTGCAGGGAACGATCCCGACGCCCATGCAGGTCCTGTGCTGCGTCGTGATCCTGGTGGGCACGGTCCTGGCGGCCACCTCCAACTGGGGTGACCTGCTTCCCAAGCGAACGGAGAAGGTCACGAGCTCCCAGGCGTGAGACAATGGCGGGTGGGCGCGCACGCGCCCACCCGCTCTGCCATATTCGGAGGACTGATGACGACGCCCGACGCCGACCTGCGTAAGGTCCAGAAGCTGCTGACGCTGATCCTGGCCGAACTCGACCGGGTGTGCCGCCGCATCGGAGTGTCCTATGCGGTCTACGGCGGCACCGCGATCGGCGCGATCCGCCACGGTGGGTTCATCCCCTGGGATGACGACATCGACGTGATGATGACGCGCGCCGACTACGAGCGCTTCCTGGCGGAGGCACCCGCCCTCCTCGACGAGCGCTTCCGCCTGGACAACACGCGCACGCGCGAGGACTTCCCCTTCATGTTCACGAAGATGGTCATGCCGGGCACGCTCCTGATCCCCGAGGCGGATAAGGATTCGGCGTACCGCATGCCCTTCTTCCTGGACATCCTGCCCCTGGATGAGATCCCAGCAGACGAGAAAGCCTTCCGCCAGATGTCCCGCCAGTCCTGGTGGTGGGGTCGCCTCCTGTTCCTGCAGGGGACGCCTCGACCCCACCTGATCAACACCCCCGCGTGGAAGAAGGCACTGATTTTCTCCGCGACGACGGTGGCGCACCTGGGCCTGAAGGCCGCGCGTGCGACGCCTCGCAGCCTGCAGGAGCGCTGGGAGAAAGCGGTGCGCCGCTACGAGGGCACGGGCACGGGCGTCTACGCGGACTTCACGATGCGCGACCCGCAGAACTGGATCGTGCGCGAGGAGGAATTTTTCCCCACGCGCGACGTCCCCTTCGAAGACATCACGGTCATGATTCAGAACCAGTACGACGCGCTGCTGCGCCGCGGCTACGGCGACTACATGCAGCTGCCGCCCCCGGAGCAGCGCTACAACCACGAGGCCGCAGTCATCGACTTCGGCCCCTACGCCGACTCCCTGTAGGCCCCGGCCCCATCGAGCGATCGGAGAGACATGAGCGAGGCAGATCCCGCAACCCTGGCAGCCATTCAGCGCGTCACCAAGCGGTGCCTGGCTGAAATCGACCGCGTGTGCACCCTCCTGGGCGTGCGCTACGTCGCCTACGGCGGCACGGCGATCGGCGCGGTGCGTCACCATGGCTTCATCCCGTGGGACGACGACGGGGACGTGTGCATGCCGCGCGCGGACTACGAGCGTTTCATCGCCGAGGCCCCCGCCCTCCTCGGAGAAGAGTTCTTTATCGCCTCGCCCGCCACGCACCCGAACTATCCAATCAGCTTCGGCGTGCTCGGCCTGAAGGGCTCCGAGTTCGTCTCGAAGGTCGCGAAGGACCGCGCCTTCCGTATGCCGATCGGCGTGGACCTGTTCGTCCTGGACCAGATCGCGGACGATCCGGCGCGCTTCCGCGCCCAGTCGCGCGGCACGTGGCTGTGGGCGCGCCTCATGTTCCTGCGCTCCATCCCCAACCCNGGCGACTTCTCCACGCGTGACCCGCGCCGCTGGAGCGCCTCGGAGGGCGAGCTCTTCCCCGCCCGCTCCGTGCCCTTCGACGACATCACCGTGCGCATCCCCGCCGCCTATGACGTCGTGCTGACGCGCGGCTACGGGGACTACATGCGTATTCCTGATCCGCAGGATCGGGTCACCCACGAGCCATTCCACATCGTGTTTGGTCCCCATGACCCGGGCCCCTCCTCGCAGGACGGAGCCGACGCGTGAGCGAGAAGGACACCACGGCCTCGTCCCTACCCGAGGCCTCGGACCCCGGCGGAGCCGTCGAAACCACCGAGGAAGCCCTCGAGTCGCGCGGCCAGCTCGGGCGCGACTACCTGTGGAACACGGCCGCCTCCCTCATGTCGAGCCTCGCCGTGGTCATCATGGGCGTGGCGATCATGCGCTCAGGCGCCACGGATTCTTTCGCGCGCGCCCAATACGGCCTCTTCACCCTGGCCCTGGCGATCGGCCAGCAGTACCAGACGGTGGGCCTGTACGAGGTGCGTACCTTCCACGTCACCGACGTGCGTCGCCGCTTCCACTTCGGGACCTACCTGTCGACGCGCATCCTCACCTGCCTGGCCATGGTGAGCCTCATCCTCATCCACTCGTGGAACTCCTCGACGAAGGACCCCTACCCCGCCTTCACCGTCATCGCAGCGATGGCGCTGCTACGCATCTTCGACGCCTTCGAGGACGTGTACTACTCGGAGTTTCAGCGCTCCGGGCGCCTCGACATCGCCGGCAAAGCCTGTTTCGCGCGCATCTTCACGACGACGTTCCTGTGGTCGGGCCTGTACTGGGTCACGCAGGACCTGCTCCTCGCCACGCTCGTCACCTTCGCGGTCACCTGCCTCGTGCTCGTCGTGGCCTACGGGATCCCCGCGCGCGGCCTGTTCCCCCTGCTCCCCTCATTCAATCTACGAGGCATCGGCGGAATCCTGTGGGAATGCCTGCCCCTCTTCATCGCCGCGTTCCTCAACCAGTACCTGGCCAACGCACCGCGCTTCGCAATCCACGCGAGCCTCGGGGACGAGGAGCTGGGCGTCTTCGCGATCATCTACATGCCGGCGGTCGCCATCAACATGCTGTCCCTGTTCGTCTTCCGCCCGCTCCTCACCCGCATGGCACTGCGCTGGACCGAAGGCAAACACAACGAGTTTTTCGCGATCATCCGCCGCGGCCTGATGACGACCGCGCTCGCCTTCATCCTCGTCGCGCTCGTCACCTACGTCATCGGCGCTCCGCTCCTGACCCTCGTGTTTGGCACGGACGTGTCCGACTACGTGCCCGAACTGATGGTGCTCGTCCTCGGCGGTGCCCTCAACGCGGCCGGCGTCATCCTCTACTACGCGCTGGCAACCATGCGCCGCCTGCGCGCGGTCCTCGTCGCATTCGTCATCGCCGGTGGGGCAGCCTACCTGGCGGCCACGCCACTCGTCCGCTCCTTCGCCATGATGGGAGCCTCCCTAGCCTATGCTTCAACCATGGCCCTGCTCGCGACGCTCTTCGTCGCGTTCATGCTCATTCCCGTCCGCAACGCGCCCACCGAAACGGAGTCCGTCAATGGCTGACCGCTCTCATCGCCCCACCAAGGTCGGGATCTTCATGGAGTTCTTCCTGCCCTACCTGGGCGGAATCGAACGCTACCAGGACCGCCTGAGCGAGCAGCTGAGGCTACTCGGCTACGACATCTTCATCGTCACGTCCCTGCACGACGAATCCCTGCCTCGTTTCGAGGACAAGGACGGCCTGCGCATCTACCGCCTGCCGACTAAAAACCTCTTCAAGCAACGCTACCCCTTCTTTAAGCGCGACGAGCGCTTCAAGGAGACAATGGCGGCCGTCGAAGCCGAGAACGCCGACTTCTACATCGTCAACACGCGCTTCCACCTGACCAGCCTGCTCGGCGCGCGCCTTGCGCATCGCCTGGGCCGTCCGGTCGCCCTGATCGAGCACGGCACCGCGCACATGAGCGTCGGTAACCCGATCCTCGACTTTTTCGGCGGCATCTACGAGCACGCCCTCACCCACTTCGTCAAAAAGCACGTCACCTCCTACTACGGCGTCTCACGCAACTGCAACAAGTGGCTGCGCCACTTCAAAATCAAGGCGTCGGGCGTGTGGTACAACGCGGTGACCCCCGAGGACACAGCAGTGGCCGACAACCGCTACGAGCATCAGTGGCCGCGCGGGCTCGCAAACTCCGAGATCGTCATCTCCTACGCGGGGCGCCTCATCGCCGAGAAAGGCATCGTCGCGCTACTGGATGCCTTCACGCGGCTACGTGCCGAACTCCCGGACGTTCCCCTACGCCTGGCCGTGGCGGGTTCGGGTCCCATCGAGGACGATCTGCACGAGCGCTACGGGTCCGACCCCGCCGTGTCTTTCCTGGGAAAACTGGATTTCCCCGCTGTCATGAGCCTGTACCGCCGATCCGACATCTTCGTCTACCCGTCGATGTACCCCGAAGGACTGCCCACCTCAATCCTCGAGGCGGCCCTGGGCGACTGCGCGATCATCGCGACGCCTCGCGGAGGCACAGAGGAAGTCATTACGTCTCCCAAGTTGGGGTGGATCGTCGACGGGGCTTCGTCCGCTCAGCTCACGGATGCCCTCGTGCCCGCCCTGCGCGAGGCCGTGACAGATCCGGCGCGCCGCGCGTCCTGCGCCGCCGCTGTGGGCGCGCGCGTGCGCGAGCACTTCACGTGGGCGTCCGTGGCCCGTGCAGTTGCCTCCGCCATTGACGAGGCCGTGGACCGCTGAGCGTTCACGAATTGGCTGCAGGGTCGCGGCCCCTGGTGCGTCCCTGTGTGCGTCTGGGCAACAGGTCGAGTGCGTCTGTACCGACTCAACCGCGTGTGACTGATACCATGTAACCGTATGTGTCACGAGGCTAAAGTCCTATTACGCGAGGTTGTCTATGTCCCGCTCTCCTCACACTGGCGTCAGCGAGTCCTACATCCCGGACATCACCCTGGATCGTTCGTCCCCCGTACCCCTGTACTTCCAGATTTCCGAGCCGATCGCCCAGTTGATTAATTCCGGCGCGCTGGCCGCGGATACGCGCCTCGAAGATGAGCTGTCGATGGCTGCCCGCCTCCACGTGTCGCGACCGACCGCGCGCCAGGCCCTCCAACGCCTGGTCGATCGTGGGCTGCTCACACGACGCCGAGGCATCGGAACGATCGTGTCTCCTCGCCAGGTCCACCGCCCAATGGAACTCACATCCCTCATGCGAGAATTGGTGGAAGCCGGCCACAAAGTCCGCACGACCATTCAGTGCTACGACGCTCACCCGGCGACGCAGACGGAAGCCGACACGCTCCAGGTCGACGAGGGCGCACCCATCGTGCACATTGAACGCACCCGATTTACCGACAATGAGCCGATCGCCGTCCTGATGAACCTCATTCCCGCCGACATTGCGCCGGCCATGGCGGAACTCGAATCGGGTTCCCTCTACGATCTCATGCGTGAACGCGGCGTCGTCCTGACCTCAGCCCGCCAAGTCATCGGCGCGCGCAGCGCTACAGCGGCGGAGGCGAGACTCCTCGCCGAGCATCACGGCGCGGCCGTGCTGACAACTCAGCGCACGACGTATGACCCTTCAGGGCGCATCGTGGAGTACGGCGATCACATCTACCGCGCGTCGCGTTACTCCTTCGAGGCGAACCTTTTCGCGCAGTGATCGTCCCCGACTGCCTCCCCGTGAGAGGCCGGCGTCCGCCACCAGGGCGAGGCTCGCAGTTCGCACGTCGTCGAGGCCGTGGCACTTATGCGGATGCCCCATCCGATGAACGCGGTAGTGCCGTCAAGCAAACGCACCTTGAAGACGTTCACTCCGATCATTAGTCTTGTGGGAACAACCGTCGACGATAGCGAATGGTCATGACCTACCCGTCTCCCTTTGTTCCACCCCGTTCAGGACGCGCAGCCACCGGCGAGCACGTCACGGAAAAACTGGGTACAGCGATGCACGCAGCAAATTCCACGAGGACCAATCAAGTCTGTCATATGAATGCAATAGTCCGACGCACTATTGCATCAATCGCGACAGCGATCCTCTCTATGGGCCTGATCAGCGCATGCGCCGGCAGAGAAGAAGGACAGAAGATGACACACTGCGACGGAAAGATCATCGCTCTCGAGCCAGCTATCCGGTATCAACTCATTGAGGGCTTCAGCCCCCTGAGAATCACGGGAACGAACGCCGACATCATCGATGGGATACCGCAAGCCGTGATCACGGTAAGTTGGTCAGCGGGCATCAACGTGCCAGAAGGCTTGTATCAGCAGCTCAAACTGGGTGAGAGCGCGACCCTTGAGATGGTCGGGACCTTCACGCTCATCGAAGTGACCCCACCGGCCAACGGCGCACGCTGGCCCACCCCCGTGGTGTGCTTCGAACAAGATCCTCAGCTCATGGACACCGCACGCCAGTACGCCGCCGACAACGACCTCTACTTCCGCCCCGACGACGAGGAGGCACGCCAGTCATGACAGCATCCTTCGCCTGCGACCCCGCCGAGATGACGCGGCTGAAGGGCAGGAACAACCACCGCTCCGCCTCAATCCCGCAACCACTCATGGCCATCGAACAGAGACACTCACCATCATTGACGAAACGCTTCATATCGGTTAACATTTGCTCACCGTTTCAGAGCCGAAAAGGAGAGCGACATGGGCTGGTTTTCAACCTACATCTCAGACCCACCCGGAAACGCCGACCAGATCGCGGGTATCAAAAACGGACTTAACACCGCCGCTGAGAAGGCAGCCTCTGCCGAGGCAGACTTATTTTCCATCAGGTCCTCGATCTCAACGTGGGCCGGTCAGGCCCGCGATGACTACGATGAGTCGAGCCAGCGAGGGACAAAACGCCTCTACAACTTTTACACAGGCTTGACGTCCGCCTCCAGCGACGTCGACAAGTACTACTGGAAACTCCGGTCCATCAAGTCCTACGTGGACGGAACCCTGCGCCCGGCCCTGCAGGACCTCGACAAACAATTCGACGCACGCCAATGGCGGACCGCTGGTCAAAGTTCTGGGAACTGCGCAAGCAAGCGTTGAGTATTCAGGACGATTACAACTCGAAGTACAAGGAACTCAAGCAGTCGGCGGAGGAACTGACTCAGAGCCTCAAGGGGGCGCTCGCCATCGAGCCGGTGGCGCGAGATTCCGAAAATGTCGGAACTCCTCAAGACCCTTCAAGGACCGAAAGACTCAGCCCTGATAAAACTAAGAATATCGATGACGAGCGGAAGCAACTAGCCGCAGGAACATACGATCCACGCAATGTCAGACAAGGAGGGATCGGCGACTGCTACTACCTGGCCTCCCTCATGGCCGTCATGAATTCCAGCGATGGGCAGAAGAGACTCGCACAGGGCATTCGCCCTCACTACGACTCAGCCGGCAACATCGACGGCTACTACGTGAGGGTCTACAGGAATCCGGGGATATTCTCCGGCCCCTCGCAAGAGGTTCTCGTGCGGGACACCTACGAAAACGGCGCCTCCTCGTCCGGCCATACCGGCGTGATCTCCCTCTATGAGAAAGCCTACGCCCAGACCTTCCCCGACGGCGTCAACAACTCCATAGCCTTCGGATTCGGCGGAATCAGCGGAGGCCACCCCCAAGACGCGCTCCCCGACATTACCGGCAAGGGCACGCACACTGTCGACGGCGCAGGAGGAATCTTCGGCTGGGGCGAGGGCTATGACCAATCCGAGAGGCAGGACATCATCAACTCCGTCAATAGCGGGCGGCCGACCGTGGCCAGCACCGCGTCTAGCAAAAACTTCACCTCCAAGACTGCTCCCGTGACCGCCACGCTTCCGGACGGCACGCAGGAGACGATCAAGATTTACGATTCACACTCGTACATGGTCAAGAAGGCTGACCAATCGGGAGTCACCCTGGTCAATCCGCACGGTTCAAATCCACGCGCCACCGGAGGCTCGGTAGACGGTGGGGAGTTCACGATCTCCTGGGAGGATTTCCAGAAGTACTACGGAGACGTCGCGATCGGATCCCTCTAGTGAAAGAAATCCTCAAACGCGCCATTACATTAATCGCCACGACAATCCTCACTGTAGGCCTGATCGGCGCATGCGCCGACAGAGAACAAGGACAGAAAATGGAACAATGCACAGGCACGATCTACACTCTTCGAACGGCAATTCTCTACCCGCTCATCGATTCCTTCCCCTATCTCAGAGTCTATTCAACCGACGCTCAAGTCGTTGATGGAACCCCCGAAGCAGAGGTTCGCGTGGAGTGGGATGAGGGAGTCAATCGCCCCGCAAATTTGAACGAGACACTGAAGCTGGGAGAGAGCGCGACCCTCGAGAAGGTCGGGACCTTCACGCTCATCGGCATGGAGCCTCCCGCCCACGGCAAGCGCTGGCCGGATCCCGTCGTGTGCTTCGAACAAGATCCTCAGCTCATGGACACCGCACGCCAGTACGCCGCCGACAACGACCTCTACTTCCGCCCCGATGACGAGGAGGCACGCCAGTCATGACAGCATCCTTCGCCTGCGACCCCGCCGAGATGACGCGGCTCAAGGGCAGGCACGACACCCTGCGTGGAACCGTCGACGAAATCACTGTCCCATCGGGCGCCATCAACTGGGGGTTCCTGGTCGTCACCTCCGGCTACAGCAAGCTCGAATCAGATGGCAATCGGCGCCGCCGTACCATGCACGATTGGTGCGAGCATATGTCCGAGTTGATCGAGCAGACGTCACGTGACGCGCAGGCAGCAGATTCCCACTGGGCATCCGTCATCAAGAAGGACCGGCGCACGTCCCTGTAGCACGTTGCCTTCACGAACATCGCGAGCGTGCGGGTACGACGACAGGCCCGCGCACTCCCGATCGTCGCATCAGACAACGACAGGACTGTCGCCACCACGTGGACACGGCGGCGCCTTGTCCGCTCACTGCCCCAGCGCCCCCTTCACGGCCTGGTCCAGCGGCTGCGCGGCGCCGCCAAGCATCCCCTCGAGGGCCTGAAGCGTGTAGTGCGACGGACCCGCCAGGAAGGCGACCATCGCGCCAACTTCGGCGGCATCCACGCCCACGCGCTCTGCCCAGGCCCGCTGATACAGGCGCAGCTGCGTCGCGAAATAGGCCAGCTTTTCCGGCTTGGTCGTGCGCGTGACCGGCTGACCGCTCTTCCAATCCACGACCAGGAATCGCGGTCCCTGCCCGCTCACGCGCTCAAAGACGGCGTCGATGCGGCCCTGCACGGACACGCCTCCCACTTGAACCGAGAAGGCCTCCTCGATCGCCACCGCCCGATAGTCGGCCAGCTCCCCCGCGACGAACGCGCGGAAGTTCTCGCGCAGCCCCTCGAGCAGCTCGCGCTCCCTCGCGGTCAGCAGCGCCTCGTCTGCCCCGTCGTCACCGCCAGCCAACGCGACGTCCTCGCCGGACGTGACCGCAGAAGGATCCACGGCCTCGGACACAGGATCGGACCCCGCGAGGTGCAGCTCGCGCTCGGCCCACGCGTGGAAGACAGTGCCCAGCGCCGAGAAAGAACTAGGCTTGACGGGCATCGGCCGACGCATATCGCGCGCGAACTCACCCGCGTCCTGCAGCAGGGAGGAGACGGACGTGGCCGGCACTCGTTCGGCCCACAGGTCCACAACCGGCGCCTCCCGGCCCAGCCGATCCTCCTCGATCAGGGCGATCGTGTCCCTCACCGCCGGGTCATCGCCCAACTCCGCCAAGGCCTTGAACACATCCCTGTCCTGCGCGAGTTCTCGGATCTGCGCGCGCACAGACGCCGCCGCAGCCGCAACCCGCTGACGCGACGGCCCCGGCGCCGACGGAAACGTCTCCGAGGGGGCCGACGCTGACAGCGCCTCACGCTCCTCCTCACCCGGAATCGGGGCAATCAGGCAGGCCCCCTCCCCCACGGCCGGCTCAACGCCCAGGTCGCGCCAGGCGCCCGAACCCCACACGTCTCGGTCCTCCACGGCACCAGCCGTGCCCTCCGCGGGCTGCGGAGCATGACCGAACAGCTGCGCGCTAGCCTCCATCAGGTAACGAGACGGGTGAGCAACCTTCCTGTTGAAGTCAGACGTCCACGACCCCACCAACAGCTGCGCGCTGCGCGCACGAGTCATCGCCACGTACGCCAAGCGCCGCTCCTCACGCTCCGCATACACGCCAACGGAAGGCTTGTAAACCTTCGTCGCCCACTTGTCGTACCCCGCAGAAGCAGTCCGAGACCCCTCGACGACGGGCACGAAGGGCGGCAGGTCCCTGTGATCCCCGCGCAGCGGATGCGGCAACGCCCCGCTGTCCGTCAGCCACGCGTTAGCAGGGGGAACATCCTTCGTCCATTCCACGCTGGTCTTCTTACTGTGCGACGGAAACACGCCGTCACACAAGCCAAAGACGACGACGCCGTCCCACTCCAGACCCTTCGAACCGTGCACCGTCAAGATCTGCACGGCCTTCGGATCCGGCTCCCCCAGCGGCGCATCAAGCCCGTCCTCACGCTCATCCGCCATCCTCAGGTACGCCAGGAACGAGCCGAGCGAAGCCCCCGGAGTCTCCTTCTCATAGGCGGCGGCCACGGCGATGAACTCATCCAGCGCCGCGCGCCCGCCCATCGACAAAGGGTCCGCGATCACGTCGTCCAGCGTCCCCATGATGAGGATCGCGCGCTCGACCTGCTCGGTGATCGACCGACCCACACCCTCACGAACCTGGCGCAGGCGCTCGCCCAGCAGGCGCACGCGACGCACCGCCTCCTCGCTGATCGCAGGACGCCCCTTAGCCGCCCACCCGGGGGCCGGCGGTTCATCCACAGCGTCCAGGAGCACCGCCTGGTGGGAACTGGCCCCCTCCCGACGAGCCAGGACACGCGCCCAGTCGCCGAGCGCCATCAGGTCGGCGGCACCCAGATCGATGCCCGCCAGGAGACGCGCCAGCCACGGGGACGCCGCCACGTCGTAGCCGAGCTCCAGAGCAGCGCGCACATCCTGCACGGCCGGCTGATCGAGCAGCCCGCCCAGCCCCACGATCTCCGTGGGGATCCCCGCCTCACGAAGAGCGGCGTCGATCAACGGGAAGTCCTTGCGGCGCCTGCTCAGGACGGCAACGCTTCTGCGCGAACCGTCCTTGCGCGACCGTGAGCGCACCCGCCGCACGAAGTCGACCGTCGCCGCCAGCGCGTCCTCGTAGGCGGCCGGGTAGGCGATCTCGACGACGCCGCGCCCCGCCCCCGGACGAGGAACCAGGACGGGAGACTGCGCATTCAGTTGCTCCTTGCCCTCCTGATAGGAGGCGACCTCGCGCAGGGGCTCAGCCACGCGATTCGCCGCCTCCAGGATCGACACGTCGTTACGCCACGCGGTCGACAGCGTGAGGGTCTGGCCCTCCTCGGGCGCGCCCGTCTGGAAGCGCTCCAGGAACGTCTCCAGGGACGAGGCCGAGGCCCCCCTCCACCCGTAAATCGCCTGATTCGGGTCGCCCACCGCGGTCACCGCGTGGTCGCCAAACAGAGTGGACAGCAGCTCCATCTGGATGACGGAGGTGTCCTGGAACTCGTCGAGGAGCACCGCGCGGAATTCCTCGCGCAGCGCGGCTCGCACGGAGGGGACCTCGCGCACGATGCGAGTGGCGAGGACCAGCTGATCCGAGAAGTCCAGGAGGCCCATCTCCCGCTTGCGCTTCTGGTAGGCCTCGATCGGACCGAGGAATGCGATGCGGCGCTGGTTCGCCTGATGCAGATCCCGGGCAGCCTTATTCGAGTCCCCCACGATCTCCAGTTCCCACTCGAACCCCTCCAGCGCCTGGCGCGCACCCTCGACCGTGTAGCCGTGCTCGGCGATCTCACCTGCGAGATGAAGGATCCTGCCCACGACGCCCGCCGGACTCAGATCATCGTCCAGGTCGGTGGGCCACGCCTCGACGATCTGCGTCATCATGTCGAGGGCGCCCGCCTCGGAGAGCATGGAGAAATCCGGGTCAATCCCGATGCGCATCCCGTGCTCGGACACGATGCGCTCCGCGAAAGAGTTGTACGTGAGCGTCACCGGGTCCTCGTCCAAACGCTCACGCATCTGCGGCAATTCGCGCGACAGCAGGCGGATACGCTCGCGCAAGCGGTCGCCGAGCTCGCCAGCCGCCTTACGTGTGAAGGTCAGGCCCAGGATGGAAGCCGGCGTCAAGTCCGGGTGGTTTGCCAGCAGCCACAGCACCCTCATCGACATGGTTTCGGTCTTACCCGACCCCGCACCCGCGACGACCAGGAGCGGCCTGCGCGGAGCCTCGATTACACGCACCTGCTCCGCAGTCGGGGTCTTCGTCGCGTCGACGATCGCCTGAATCTGAGTCGCGCCGAGGGTCATCGCGCCGTCTCGTGCCACGTCACTCCACCACCTTACGGCCGCGCTCACGAGCCGGGCACAGCCGATCAAAAGAACAATACAAGCAGGCCTTCTCCGACGGGGTCGCCTGGAAGTAGGGGCCGCGCGCGATGGCAGCAACCTCACGCACCTTCTCACGCCACCCCTCCAGCGTCTCCCCTTCCAAGGGCCTCTGATCGAAAGACTTCGCCGCGTCCCCGCCAAGGAGCGCGATACGCGCGCCCGCGACCCGCTCCCCCGCAGCGAGGAGGGCCATCTGGTAGGCCGCCAGCTGCGGATTATCGGGAACGGTCTTCGCGCTGTACCCGCTCTTACCCGTCTTTAGGTCAGTGACGCGCACGCCCTCGTCGACATGCTCGAGGCGATCCATGCGCCCGCGGATCGTCACCCCCTCCACCTGGGCCTCGACCGATCGCTCGACCTCCACCCGGCCGGGAACACCCGCCATGTAGGAGGCCAAATTGTCGACGATGGCGTGCGCGCGACGATCCGCGTGCCGCCCCGCCCACGTGTCCAAGTTGTAGCCCAGCTCCTCGATACGCGCCTCAAGCGCTGCAGTCAATTCCTCCGGGGTGCCGTGCGGGTTCTCCTCGGCTAACGCGTGAACGAGGGTTCCCAGACTGGCCGCCGCATTTGAGGGCCCGTCGGCGCCAATCGTGGTGAGGAACCAGCGCAGCGGGCATGCGAGCGCCCGCTCGAACTGCGACGGCGAAAGCGTGACGTCACCACCGTAGGCTTCCACCGTCGTGGGCGTGCCGCCCGCTCCCAGCCATCGATCAGGCTGCGCAGAACCGATGCCCTCGCGAGCCATGAGAGCCAGGAGCGTGGCCGCAAGCTCAGCGTCCACCCGATTATCCGAGGCGGCACGCGCGCGCAGATCCGCGATGTGCCCGGGCAGGGACAGGGGCGCGTCCACCTGGTCCAGAGGCACCACATCGTCCTCGCGGGGCGTGCCCGCCAGGCGCGCCACCAGGTCGAAAAACACGGACGGGGCCGCATCCTCCGAGCGCACAGCCCCCGCGTGCACGTAGCACCGCGAGCGCGTGATGGCCGCGACAAAGAGACGGTACTCATCGTCCAGGACAGCCCGGCGCGCGGCCCGCGTCGAATCGATGAGTTCCTCGCGCCCATNACCGCCTGCTCGAACACCGCCAAGGCACACGTCGAACGGCCAGACGACGGCGCGCCGCGCGCAATCACGTCGCCCGAGCGCACCGCCTCCACGACCGCACGCTGCTCAGCATTCAGCTCGGGCAGGCGCCACCAACCCACCGGGCGGCGCCGCAACCTGACCTTGATTTCGCTCATGACGCAATACTGACAGACCCCACCCGCATCTGTGGCACATATGATGGGCGTGACGACATTTACCAGCAAGGAGTCACCATGGAGATCTTCATCGGCATCCGCGACAACACGCGCCAGCTCGCCCTCGACGTCGACATGACCGAAAACGAGCTCATGACCAAGGTCAACGAGGCCCTTGCCGCCCCGAACGGCGTCCTCGACCTCACCGACTCGAAGGGCCAGCGCACCCTCGTCCCCGCCCACGCCCTCGGCTACGTGCAGATCGCCAGCAAGACCGAGCGCCGCGTCGGATTCGCGATCCACTGACCCGCGCACACGAACGAGGCCGGGGAACCCGAGCGGTCACGATGCCGCCCGAGGAACCCCGGCCTCGTCACGTACCTGCAGGACTCACGCTTTCAAGTGAATGTCCCTCATACGCTCACCATGGCGCCTGATCACATACTCCGTGATCTCATCAACATTCTCCGGCGTCATCGCCAACTGCGGATACGTAAACAACGTGGCACGCACAAGACCCAGCGCCTCACCCGCAACGCGGCGACCCCACAGAGACAAGCGATCCGCCAACTGCGGATCCGCCTCAATCTGCGGCCCCAACTGCGCACGCACCCAATGCCCCTGCTCGAAAGGCCACACATCCTCGATGCCCTCAAACAAGCTATGGACGCGAGCAACGCGAATCAGCATGTCACCCAGCATGCCACGCGTAATAAAAGTCTTCACTGACCGCTCCGCAAACGTCGTCGGACGAGTGCGCGCATCCAAATCATCATACGCACCCGAAAAAGCACTACCAGCCGCCAACAGATCAAAATCACGGTGCCCACTCCACACCTCCAGCTGCTGATACAACGCGAAACACTGCGCAGCCATGCGCGCGTGCTCCACGTGTGCCTCAAACGTGGGGGCCTGCTCCCCATCCTTCGCCAGGCGCGTCATAAACGCCAGCGACGAATACGCGAGAATACCAATGACATCAGTGTCGTCGGCCGGGACAGAAACATATTCATGAGCCATGAGTCCAGCATAGTGCCTGACAAGCTCCCCGGCTCCCACTGTCCACGTATTCCCACGTTCCCAATACCTGTGACCAGCACCTCCACCGCTGTCGGCTCCCACACGATTACACTGAAAAGCGACCACCGGAAGCCCGGTCGCATCTTTTTCACACATCACACGTACGCGCGGACGAACATCCCCGCGCCAGACAATGCGCGATCGGCACCGACCCCAACCCCGGAAAAGCCCGGGAGACAAGGCAGATCGTGACCACCACGAGCACCGAGGCCATCGAGCCCACCCACGACAACGATACCGTCACCCAACCCAAGGCTTCCACGCCGGAACCCGCCCCGGCCTCGTCCGTCGAATACTCCGCAGGCGTCGTCCGCCTCGGCAACATCCACCCACAGGCCCCCGCCGAACAGGAAGCCACCCCCGACATCACCGGCAAAGGCGAAGACCTCGACAAGAAATCCTTCGCTGACTTCGGCGTCACCGACCCCATCGTCGACGCCCTCGATGACAAGGGCATCACGCACCCCTTCCCGATCCAGGCCCTCACCCTCGGCCCCGCACTGGACCGCCACGACATCATCGGCCAGGCCAAGACCGGCACCGGTAAGACCCTCGGCTTCGGCATCCCCGTCCTCGAAGACGTCATCGCGCCCGACGAAGAAGGCTACGACGAGCTACTCAACCCGAACCAGCCGCAGGCGCTCATCATCCTGCCGACCCGCGAACTCACCAAGCAAGTCGCGCAAGACCTGCGCGACACCGCCAAGTACCTGTCGACCCGCATCGTCGAAATCTACGGCGGCGTCGCCTTCGAACCCCAGATCGAGGCCCTCACCCGCGGCGCCGACATCGTCGTAGGCACGCCCGGCCGCCTCATCGACCTGCTGCGCAAAGGCCACCTCCACCTGTCCGGCGTCGAAACCGTCGTCCTCGACGAAGCTGACGAAATGCTCGACTTGGGCTTCCTGCCCGACGTCGAGACGCTGCTGGCCCGCGTCCCCGAGAACCGACACACCATGCTGTTCTCCGCGACCATGCCCGGCCCCGTGGTGGCCCTCGCCCGCCGCTTCATGGTCCACCCGACCCACATTCGCGCGCAGGACCCCGACGACCAGAACCAGACCGTCAACACGGTCAAGCAGGTCATCTACCGTGTTCACGCCATGAACAAAGTCGAGGTCATCTCCCGCATCCTCCAGGCCCGTGGTCGCGGTCGCACCGTGATCTTCTGCCGCACCAAGCGCACCGCCGCCCGCCTCGGCGAAGACCTCTCCGCCCGCGGCTTCGCGGTCGGCGCGCTGCACGGCGACCTCGGCCAGGGCG
>NZ_LT635866.1:160253-222445 GCF_900128465.1 Actinomyces bouchesdurhonensis
GGGGTCCGAGGCCTCGGCGAAGTCGAGGAGGGGCAGCGCGGCCGCGTTGGTGCCCAGGCGCTGGCCCCACAGGTCGCGGATCCACAGCTCGAAGCGGTCGGCGTCGGGGCTCTTGAGGGTCGCGTAGTCGGGGCCCAGCCCGATGAGCCGGCCGTCGTCGTCCACGCCGATGAGGAGGGTGCCGCCGGAGTTCATGAACGCGGCGACCGTCTTCGCGATGACGGTTTCCATGGCGTCGTCGCGCTTGCCGGCGCGCATGTTCCACCGGGCGCTCGACTTGAATTCGAGGGAGTCGGATTCGCCGCGCTTGGCGACCTCGGCGATGGGGTCGAGGCCGGGGCGCGGATGCAGGTAAGCGACGATCAGGGAGACGATGACGACCACGACGAGGGCCACCAGGGCGGCCACGCCGATCATCGCGGGGCGCCACATGTCGGAGGAGGAGAAGATCCAGCCTGCGACCAGCAGGCCGCCCCACAGGCCGCCCAGGCCGGTGAGGGTCGCCGAGGCCGTGGACATCGTCATGCGCGAGGCCAGGAGGCGCCGCACGACCATACCGATCACCCAAGCCAGGACAAGAAGCACGACCTGAATGCCGATCCACCGCAGCAGGTCGGGGTTCTGGGGTGTGGCCCCGAAGCGGGGTCCCTCGGCTGTCATCTGCGCTCCTCACACAACGAGTCGGCGGCGGGATCGGACGTCATAACCCTATCCCACCGCCGACTGCGCCTCAGCGCGTGGCGCCATCAGCGCAAGGACGTGTGCTTCTCGATCGAGCGGGAGGCCCACGCGCCCAGGATCAGGGCGAACAGGGGCACGAGGATGTAGGAGCCGATGCCGATGACGTTGGGTTGGCCGTCGGTTCCCATCGTGGCCCGGACCGAGGTCCACATGATCTCGGTGGAGAAGTGTCCGTCGGTCGTGACGGACAGCGGGATGAAGAACGTAGCGACCATGGACAGCATCTGGTCGATGACGTACACCAGCACGAAACCGATGATGGGGGCACCGAAACCCAGGTGGTTGAAGCGTCCTTCCGCGCCGATCGTCATGACGGCGCAGGCCTGCACGATCCAGGACATCGACAGGATGACCTGAACGGCGATCATGAGGACCACGGTGGAGGTGGGGATTCCGGCCACGAGGGAGCGCGGTCCGGCCGTGTACTCGGCGAGACTGATGCCGTCGCTCCACGCGGCGGCCGCGGCAACCGCAATGATTCCGCCGACGGCCAGGGCGAGGGCCAGGAGGCACTCGATCGCGATGCGGGTGTTCTTCGCCCAGAAGATGACCTTTCCGGTGATTGGCAGACTCATCGTGAAGTAGCCGCGCTGCCCGTAGAGGGTCTTCCAGTAGTCGGCCAGGGCCGCGATCGCGCAGGCGGCCGGCGTGANGCTGCGCCGCTCGCCAAGGGGTGACGTAGCTCGGTCGGCTAGTGACTGTGCTGCGGCCTGACGCGCACGCCGGTCACCGCACCGCCCACACGACGCTCACACTGCACTGATACGACATGAGGAGGGGTCCGAGCCGAAAGGCTTGGGCCCCTCCGCTGTTTGGCTCCTCAGGGTGCGGCAAGAATCAACCTGATCGGGAACATTCAACCCGTTAGGGAAGATTCAACCCGATCAGAACGGGTTGAATCTTCCCGATCGGGTGTAGCACCTCATCGGCAACAAGCTTGCACGGGCTCCCTCGCTGACACTGCACATGTCGGCATCCAACAGGCCCAGGTCGAGCAGCGCTGCACGGCTTAGGGAGCATTACACCAGTTAGGGAGCATTACACCACCTCCGAACTGGTGTAATCCCCCGCTAAGTGGTTTAACACCACTTAGCAACAAGCCTCACTACGGCGACACACCTTGAGTGATCACCATTGACACACTCGCTGAGATCCGACGGCACAACACCGAACCGAGACCAAATCTCCAAGCGCACTAGCAGCAAGAATCAACCTGATCGGGAACATTCAACCTGATCAGAACCGATTGAATCTTCCCGATCGGGTATAACACCTCTTCGGCAACAAGCTTGCACGTGGGTTTACTCGCTGGCGCCGACCACGCCAACGTCCGATAGCTCCAAGCCGTGCAGCGCTGCACCACTTAGAACCGGGCATAGACTTTGCTTTTACGGAATTCTTGTTTTTAGAACGCGCAAGCTCCCAGAGCTTCACAAAAATATACTGAAAAGCCAATGCCACTGAAATTGAAATAATCAAATCAAAGATTACAATTTGATCACGCTTCTCCAGACCACACTTCAAGGAAAAGCAGGTCGCTCTCAAAACCTCGTATGAGTCAAACAACTTTGGCAAAAAAATGCCAATCACAACAAGAGGAGCGGCAAGAATAACATCTTTTTGAACCGCAACACTTTCAATTCCTGCCAGCCACAGCTGCCCCACAAGGCCCAAAATCACAACAAGACTCAAAATCAGTGGGGCATAGAGAGACACCAAGCCATCACGAGAATCACCAACAAAGTACGCAAGAGACCGCCCGCTTATTGCAGAAAAAACCACAGTCGACATTACTACAAAGATAAAGAGAAGACTAAGCTGATTCCGAAAACAGGCCATCTTATCAATTTCCGAATTAGCAATACCAAACGCGACACACAGTACGACTATCAAAAGATCACAGACAATTCCACCGCGCAATACTTCACAAAAGTCAACGGAAGCCCGATCCGATAAGAGGTACCAAAATATACAGGAGACAATTACAATTAATATTATTAGAACGCCACACCTAATCCATAATTCCACACTTTGACGACCCGTGCAGTTACAAGAGATTTGACCTTCTTCCATAATGCTATAATAGCATACACAAAAAGTTGAGAGCGGTACCGGTAGATACGATAGGTATCGTTTGACATACACACAGCGCATTCAACTAGCGGTACACCAACATAAGAAAGTAAACCCGCAGCCGACAAACACTTACCTAGCAGCAACTGCCTCATTGCGCAGAATACCCAACCGCGCCACCACACAAATGTGATCACTCCAGCAAAGTCACTTGTGCCAGCAACTCACCGCCCCACGTCAGGCAGATCCGCCTCCACCAGGACCGGGTTCAAGCGCACCCACGACACCGACAGCTTCGTAATCTCGTCGACGTCGCCGGTGTTCATACTGCGCGCCTTCAGGGAGGCGACGGCGGCCTCGGCGCGGGACAGAGAATCAGGCGGCAGCGAAACACCGGACGCGACAACACGCAGATACTGGTCCAGCAGCTTCCCAAAAGAGCGATCCCAGTTGATGCCGCCGTTGTCGTACACTTCGTGGCCAACCCGCCCCGCAATGCGAATGACCTCGCCCTGCAGCGTCTGACACTGGCCACTGTCGGGCACAAGAAGATCCCATAATTCCCCGTGCTGACGCAGTGCAGGCACGGACGGATCCAGCTCCAGCCGCTCCCCCACGACAGGCGCGCGCTGCGCCTCGCGCTGTTCCACCCCGAACAGCGCGCACAGCTCCGACAACGCAGCCGAGGCCTCGTCGAACGTCGCCTGAGAAATCGTTTCCGGCAGACCGTGCGTGATGAACGTGCAGCGCATCCGGTCCATGGCCCGCAGCGCGGTCGGCACACGCTCGCCGACGGGTGCCCCAACGGACAGGAGCAACCGAATGACCGCGAGCGCGCGCGGCGTGTCCAGGAAGTTGTGCCAGGCCACCACGCTCTCCACAAGCGTCGCCTTCCCGTACACCCTCGAGTCGGCAACAACCAGCGGATCCGCGCCCCACGTAATCATCTGCGACACGTCGGCGACAGGAAAACGCTCGACGACGCCGAACAGCGCCGTCTGGTCGGAGGTGTCGCGGGCGTTAATGTCGCCTCCGCGAGCGATCAACAACGGGATTTGATCGAGGCATCGCGACCGCACGCGCGCGTGAATCGGAGTGCGCTGATACCGGTCACGCGAGTTGATGTCCTCGCCGCGTGTCAGCAGGAAGTCCGTGATCTCCTCGGAAGCAGGGAAATGCATGAGCCTCGGCTCGTAGGCGGACCCCCGCAGGTACGCGCCGATCTCGCAGCGCGCGACCGCGCGCGCCACGGCCTCGACGTCACCGGACGCGATGATCTGCTCGATGTCCGCCGGAAGGGTCTTGCGCAGGCGCACGCCGACCANACGAATCTCGTAGGCAAGCAGTTTGGTGAACATCAGCGGTACTCCTTCCGGAAGATGGCGTCGAGGGAATCACCGTGGGCGGCCCGCAGGTCGTCGGCGTCGCCTTGCAGGAGGACCTGTCCGTCCTTCATGAAGAGCGCGTAGTCGACGAAGTGCTCGATGTCGGAGATGAGGTGGGTGGACATGATGAGCAGCGACGCGGGGTCGAACTCGCGCAGGATGCCCTCGAGGATCACGTCGCGCGTCGCCGGGTCGACGCCACTGATGGGCTCGTCGAGCAGGTACACGCGGGCGCGCCTGGACATGATGAGGCTGATCTGGAGCTTCTCCCCCATGCCCTTGCTCATCTCGGAGAGGCGGCGGTCGGTGGGCAGTGCGAAGAAGTCGACCATCGAGGCGGCTTTGTCGGCGTCGAAGTCGCTAAAGAACGTGGAGTAGACACGGATCGCGTCCGCAGCGGTCCAGTCGGTGTTGAGGAAGTCGGCGTCGGGCAGGTAGGAGACGATCGCCTTGGTGGCGACGCCGGGTGTCTGCCCGTCGATGGTGACCGTGCCTTCGTAGTCGGAGAGGACTCCGGCGAGGATCTTGAGCAGTGTGGTCTTACCGCAGCCGTTGGGGCCCATGAGGCCGACGATGTGCCCGGCCTCCAGGCTTAGGTTGTAGTCGCGCAGGGCGGGGGTCGAGCGGTAGCTCTTCGTCAGGCCGGTGACCTCGACGAGGCCTGGGCCGGTCGCGCTCGCGCCCATGGGTTGGGTGGTCATGAGAGTGTGTCCTCCTGGGTTACAGGTCCGCGTTCCAGCGTTCATCGACGAGGCCGTGGGCCCCTTCGCGGTCGACGCTGAGGGCTCGGCAGGCGCGGATGAAGGCGTCGGCCGCGGCGCGGGCGTCCTCCTGGCGGAGGGCGCGTAGTGCGCTGTCGTCGGTGGCGACGAATCGTCCGGCCGTCCGCTTGGGGACGGTGAGGCCTTCGTCGTCGAGTGCGGCGAGGGCTCGCTGGACGGTGTTGGGGTTGGTGCCGGCCTCGATGGCGAGGTCGCGGACGGAGGGGATCTTCTGGCCGGGTTTCCACGTGCCGTCGGTGATGCGGGCGCGGAAGTTGTCGGCCAGTTGGATCCAGATGGGGCGGGTGTCATCGATGCGCATCGATTTGTCCCTCCTATCTTGCTGTATTAATACAGTAATACAATGACATGGATGCTCAACTGTGTCAACCCACTAACACAGTTCGACCATATGCTGACGCACACGTTCCCGGACAACAAGGGAGGCCCGGAACCGTGCGGTTCCGGGCCTCCCCTACGCGAGCGCGTCAGTCGATCGGCTCACCCTCAATGTGCCAGACCTCGCGAGCGTAGTCAGAGATCGTGCGGTCCGAGGAGAAGCGACCGGAGCGGGAGATGTTCGCCCACACGCGCTTGTTCCAAGCCTTCTGGTCGCGATAGTCAGCGGCCATGCGGTCCTTGGTCTCACGGTAGGAGGCGAAGTCACCCAGGACGTAGTACACGTCGGCCGGATCGTAGCCGCCCTCGAGGATCGAGTGGCGGATGTCGTAGAACCAACCCGAGTTGTTGTCGTTGAGCGTGCCGTCAGTCAGGGCGTCGATGACGCGCTTGAGACCGGGGACGTTCTCGTAGTGCCAACGGGGGTCGTAGTGGCGACGCAGCTCGGGCAGCTCATCGTCGGTCGCGCCGAAGATGTAGGCATTGTCCGCACCCACGGCCTCGAGAATCTCGACGTTCGCACCATCCAGGGTACCCAGGGTGAGGGCGCCGTTCATCATGAACTTCATGTTGGACGTGCCCGAGGCCTCCTTGCCGGCCATCGAGATCTGCTCGGAAACGTCGGCGGCGGGGATGATGTGCTCGGCGGGCGAGACGTTGTAGTTGTGGACGAAGACGACCTTGATGCGACCGTTGATGTCCTCGTCGTTGTTCACCAGCTCAGCGATAGCGTTGATGAGCTTGATGATGGCCTTCGCGCGGATGTAGCCGGGGGCGGCCTTCGCGCCGAAGATGAACACGCGGTTGGGGGTGTCCAGCGTCGGATCGTCCTTCATGCGGAAGTACAGGTCCAGGACGTAGAAGGCGTTGAGCAGCTGACGCTTGTACTCGTGCAGGCGCTTGATCTGAACGTCGAAGATCGAGTCGGGGTCGATCTCGACGCCCTCGCGATCCTTGACCCACGCGGCGAAGTCGACCTTGTTGGCGTGCTTGATCTCGCCCAGGCGAGCGAGCACGTCGTCGGTGCCAGCCTCGGTGAACTTGGAAAGCTCGGTGAGGTCGCGGACCCACGCGTCGGAGCCGGTGACCTCATCGAGGAGGGCAGCCAGGCGGGGGTTGCACTGCTTGAGCCAGCGGCGCGGGGTCACGCCGTTGGTCTTGTTGTTGAAGCGCTCGGGCCAAATCGCGTACCACTCCTTGAGGGTGTCGCGCTTGATGATCTCAGTATGGAGGGCGGCGACACCGTTGATTGAGTAGGAGCCGTAGCAGGCGATCCAGGCCATGTGCACGGTGTTGCCCGAGACGGGGGCCATGTAGTCGATGGTCCCCTGGTCGAGGCCGCGCTCGGCCATGTCGATGCGGAAGCGGCGGTCGATCTCGCGCACGATTTCGGCGATGCGCGGGAACAGGCGGTCGAAGATGTGGATGTCCCACGTCTCGAGGGCCTCGGCCAGAACCGTGTGGTTCGTGTAGGCGAAGGTCTTGGAGACGACCGCCCAGGCCTCTTCCCAGCCGAGGCCGTGCTCGTCCATGAGGATACGCATGAGCTCGGGGATAGCGAGGACCGGGTGGGTGTCGTTGAGCTGGACGGCGTTGTACTCGGCGAAGCCATTCAGGTCGGTGCCGTGGTGACGCACGTAGTTCTCGACGATCTCCTGCAGGGAGGCGGAGCAGAAGAAGTACTGCTGACGCACGCGCAGGACCTTGCCCTCGAACGTGGTGTCGTTGGGGTACAGGACGCGGGAGATGTCCATGGTGCGCTCACGGTCGATAATCGCGTCGGTGAAGCGCTGGGAGTTGAAGGCGTCGTAGTCGAACTCTTCGATGGGCTCGGCCTTCCACAGGCGCAGGGTACCCACGTTCTTGGTGCCGTAGCCGGTAATCGCAATGTCGTAGGGGACGGCGCGCACGGTCAGGTCGGCGTAGGAGACGATACGGGAGAGCTCCTCACGGCGGGTGACGAAGGGGTAGCCTTCCTCCATCCACGGGTCCGGATGCTCGGTCTGGAAGCCGTTGTCGAAGAGCTGCTTGAACAGGCCGTAGCGGTAGAGGATGCCATAGCCGCGCACGGGCAAGTCCAGGGTGGCGCAGGAGTCGAGGAAGCAGGCGGCGAGGCGACCGAGGCCACCATTACCGAGGGAGGCGTCCGGTTCCTCTTCGAGGACCTGACCGAGGTCGAGGCCGTAGGCGGCGAGGGCTTCGCGAGCCTTGTCGACGAGGCCGAGGTTCGACAGGTTGTTCAGCAGGGCGCGGCCCATGAGGAACTCGGCGGAGAAGTAGTGTTCCTGACGGCCCTTGGCATAACGCTCGGTGGTGGCGGCCCAGTTGTCAGCGATCTGATCAACGATGGCAGCGGACAGACCCTGCCACACCTCCATCAGAGTCGAGTCTTCAACGGGGCGCCCGGAGGTCGCACGCACGTGCGAGGGCAGCGACTGCGTCAGATCCAGCGTCATATGACTTCCTTTTTTGTGTCTACGCCCTCCCGCCAAGCGGCGAGTCCCGGATAGGGATCGGGCCTCACCTTAGAGATTACCGATCCGAGCAGCTAATTCCCTGTTGTGACCGCCCTCTGGGAGATTCACCACCCCCGCCCACGTGACCGACTACACCACCTGGATAGACCCCATGACTAAAGACCCAACCCTCACACTCCCCTACCAGCCCACACGCGGTCGGACCTGCGCGAAGACCCGCGCGCGTTCCGCGATGACAACAGGAACAACACTCTGAGAGGGAAGACGCTGCACGGTCTCGAGACCCCAACACCCCAGAGGGCACGGCATAGGCAGCCGACACGACGGACGAGGCAACGGGGGTGCGCCCCTGCGGGGGCACTGCCCGCAGGGGCGCATATACAGGAAAGTGGCACCCCTCGATGGAGCGGTGCCACTTTCCATCACCGGTTCATCATGAGGGCTCAATTCATGGTGACTTTCGGTACCCCCATTGTGCATGTGACGCGCATATCATTTCAAGGCGAAACACCTGGTTTTCGTTGCAAATCTGCGGGTTATGTATGCACATTCGTGCACAAATCAGTGCCGAGCTGCGCAAACTAGACACGTTGTGGGTCCGCTCAAAGCGAGCAGACCCACAACGTTTGTCAGACAACAACGCCTCAGTGACGCTTACGAGCGATCACGAGGGTCACGCCGCCAGCCAGCGCAATGACACCTGCGCCCGCAGCGAGGGAGGAGAAGCCGGTGTTCGCCAGCGTCGAGTTGGCCGCAGCAGAACCCTCCGCGGGTGCGCCCACACCCTGAATACCGCGACGCGCACTCACAGGGGAAAGGCCATTGCCGGGAGAAACCTGACCGCGGGCGCTCACGCGTGAACCTGCGACACCGTTAGAACCGGTACCCGGCTCAGCTCCGGGGGCCGAAGTGTCAGGCTGATCAGTGCTGGGAACCTCACCTCCGGGCGTCTCACCACCGGGCGTCTCACCACCAGGGGTTTCACCACCGGGCGTCGAACCACCGGGCGTCTCACCACCAGGGGTCTCACCACCAGGGGTCGAACCACCAGGGGTCGAACCACCGGGCGTCGAACCACCGGGGGTCTCACCACCGGGGGTGGGTTCTTGGGACGCGGGGACAGAAGGGGCTGGAGTGGGCTGGCTGACGCTCGGGTTATCTTTCACAGGATCGCCAATGGGGGTCTCGGCGGCGAACGCGACACCAGCAGAGGCGGCGATGATGCCGAGCGCTGCACTGGCGGCGAACAGCGATGAAGTCGTCTTCTTCATTATGTCTCCTGAAGAGGATGTGATGAGGGATGAATGCTCGACCCTGACCGATGCGGGGCGCATCATCTCAGGGTGCTGAGCCTTACCCTACAACACTTCCTGACCATTCCGAAGACTTATCTTAAAATCACACCCCCGTAGGCTGCACAAACTGTAGAAATTTAAGGAAAATACTCGGTAAGTAACGAACATTCGGGCAGGTCATCACCCCTGCGCTGACGCAATAAACTTGAAAATACCCTCCATGATGAGTTGCGTCGCAATTGCCGCCAACAACAAACCTGAAATCTTGGTCAGCAGCATGATGCCGCCGGGCCCCAACAAGCGAGACAGAACAAGCGAGAACCGCATCGTCAACCACATGACGACGTGCGCCAGGATCACTGCAACCACAACAGCAATCCACGAGCCGACGTTCACACCCGCCTGCCCGACAGCAACCATGACGGCGACGATGGATCCGGGCCCGGCGAGGAGCGGCGTCCCCAGTGGTACGAGCGCAACGTTGACGCCCTCGTCTCCCGTATCGGGGGCCGAAGAGTCGGTGCCCATGAGGAGTTCCATGGCGACGAGGAAGAGCAGGACGCCGCCGGAAAGCTGCAGGGCTTCCATCGAAATGTTCAAAAGACGCAGGATCTGTCCGCCCAGGATCGCGAAGGTGAGGATCACGCCGAAGGACACGGAGGTTGCCTGGATGGCAGCTCGCCGCTGCTGATGCTGGGAGTAGCGAGAGGTGAGCCCCAGGAAGATCGGCACGGTGCCGACCGGGTCCATGATGACCGTCAGCGTCGTGAAGGCCGTGGCGAAGAGCGCGACGTCGAAAATGCTCACGGGCGCACCACCTCGATGCAGCCCTGCGCGACGACCTCGGCAATCACGTCGGGGTTGGTCGTGTTTTCACCGATGCGGTTGGGTTTACCGGTGCCGTGGTAGTCGGAGGAACCGAAGATGGCCAGGCCCATGTCGCGGGCCATGCGCTCGACGTCGGCACGGTCCTCGGGTCCATGGTCGCGGTGGTCGCGCTCGATGCCGAAGAGTCCGGCCGCCGTCATGTCGGCGATCGTGGCCTCGGGCAGCAGGCGCTGGCGCTTGCGGGCACGAGGGTGGGCCAGGACGGGAACTCCCCCGGCCTGGCGCACGCAGCGCACAGCCTCGACTGGGTCGGGCGCCCAGTGGTGAACGTAGTAGGGGCCGGAGGGGTGCAGGGCCTCGACGAAAGCTGCGCTGCGGTCGGGGAAGGCTCCGGCGGCCACGAGCGCGTCAGCGATGTGCGGGCGCCCGACAGGGCCGCCAACGGGCGCGAAAGACACAACGTCCTCCCACGTAATCGGGTAGTCGGCGGCCAGGTTTGCCACCATTCGCTGCGCTCGGGTTTCGCGGTCTTCGCGAGTTCGGCGGAAATTTTCGACGAGGCCGGGGTTGGTCGGGTCGAAGAGGTAGGCCAGCAGGTGCACGGTAATACCCGAGGCAGAGCACGACATTTCGGCACCCCGGATAAGACTGACGCCCGAGGCAGGAACCGCAGTGACGGCCTCGTTCCACCCGGCCGTCGTGTCGTGGTCGGTTAACGCGATCGCGTCGAGTCCGGCCTGCGCGGCGATAGCAAGGAGCTGCGCGGGAGTGTCAGTTCCATCCGAGTAAGCGCTATGAGTATGGGGATCAATTCGCTTCACCATCTGAGACTACCGCATTAATCCGGTCACACCACCGCCTCGCGCAGGCATGACCCGCGAGCGCGCCTGGCCCTGGCACAATCCCTTGAATTTTCAGCGTGCACTCAACGTCACGCGCACGTTATTTCGCTGGCCACAGCCAGTTTTGAGAATCCGTCCACCTCCGGCGAGGCGTCGATCACTGTAGGAAACTGGCTGCGCACGGCTCTTCGGTCCCCTCAACACTGATTGGAGTACTGCGTGTCTGACAACGATCAGACTCAGGTGTCCACCGCCGCCGACGCGGGTGATGCCGGGTATAACAAGGCTTTGAACAACAGTCACATCCAAATGATCGCGATCGGCGGGTCGATCGGCACCGGCCTGTTCCTGGGTGTCGGCGGCCGTCTGGCCCAGGGCGGCCCCGCGCTGCCCTACAACGCCTACTCGTCGGAAGACTCCCCTTTCACGACATTCTTCTCTGGCATCGGTGTGCCCCACGCGGGTGACATCATGCAGGTTGTCGTCTTGACGGCTGCTTTGTCTTCCCTAAACGCGGGCTTGTACGCGACCGGTCGCACGCTGCGTTCGATGGCACTCGTGGGCGAGGGGCCGCGCTTCGCCTCCCGCCTCAACAAGAACCATGTCCCCTCCGGCGGCATCATCATCACCGCGTCGCTCGGCCCGTTGGGCGTTCTCTTGAACGCATTCGTTCCCACAAAAGCCTTCAACATCGTCATGGATCTGGCGGGCATCGACATCGCCGGCACCTGGGCAATGATCCTCATTTCCCACCTGGCGTTCCTGCGCAAGGTCAAGCGCGGCGAGGAGCAGCGTCCCGAGTTCCGCATGCCGGGCGCCCCCTACACCAACTACCTGGCGCTGCTCTTCTTCACGGTGGTCGTCATCCTCATGGTCGCCGACTGGTATTACGTGCGCGGACGCGTCGGCAACCTGACCGACGAGGCCGCCGCCTCGCTCCAGGGTGACGAGACCCTGGTCACCGGCGAGTAAAACGAAGGGTACTCTCATGCGTCTTCACGTCACGTACTCCGGCGGAACCATCGGCATGGTCGATTCCCCGGAGGGTCTGCGCCCCGGCGCTGACCTGCAGGGCTGGTTCGAATCCCAGCTGGAAGGCATCGAACTGGCGTCGAACATTTCAATGTCAACGCTGGACCCGCTCATCGACTCCTCGGAGGCCACCCCCGAGGACTGGCAGGCCATCATCGACGACATTAACGCGCACGCAGGCGAGGCCGACGCTTTCTTAGTCCTGCACGGCACGGACACGATGGCCTATTCAGCCGCGGCGCTGTCCTACGCCCTGGCGAACCTGGGTAAGCCGGTCGTCTTGACCGGCTCCCAGTACCCACTCGGTGTCGTCGGGTCGGACGCCTCGGCGAACGTCACGGGCGCACTGCGCGCCGCAATCTCACCACACGCCCAAGGCGTCATGCTCTTCTTCGGCCACAAGCTCCTGGCGGGCAACCGCGCCACCAAGACCTCGTCGTGGGCGTTCCGAGGCTTCGAGTCGCCGTCCGTGTCACCCCTGGCACGCACGGGCGCCCCGTGGCGCTGGTACGGGCCTCCACATCCCGGTACCGGCTGGCAGGATCCCAGCCCGTACACGCGCCAGGACGTGGCCGTCATCGACGTGGTGCCCGGGATCAGCGCCGCCCGCCTGCGCGCGATGACGACGCCCCACCCGGCCGCGCTCATCCTGCGCACCTTCGGTGTGGGTAACATTCCAGCCTCCGAACCGGGCCTGGTGGATGTCCTCGACGTGCTGGCACACGCCGACGTGCCGATTATCGTCGCTTCCCAGTGCTACCAGGCAGAAGTCATGCTCGGCCATTATGAGGCCGGCAACGCCCTGGCCAAGCTCGGCGCGGTCGGCGCCCACGACATGACGCTGGAAGCCCTGTACGCCAAGACCGTCTTCCTGCTCTCACAAGACAAACGGGGCGCTGACTTCGCGACCTACATGGGCAGCTCCATCGCCGGGGAACTCACTCTCCAGGACTGAGCGATCTGCACCCGACCCGGCCCCGGCCTCGTCCCACGCGCCCCCACACCGGGCACGAGGCCGGAGCACACTCATACGCGCAAGGTTTCCTTCCCTCCCCACACCGTAGAATGGTCGCCATGAGTGAAGAAGAATCCCAGTCCATGGCTGATCGCGGCGAAAGTCGCTCCCGTCAGCCCCAGTCCTCCGCCTTCCGTGAGTTCATCGGATCCGGGTGGGCCCCGCGCCCAACCCAGCTGCCCGAACGCCAGCGCGTCGCCGACTTCCTGAGCGCACGCGCCCTCAAAGCGGGACTCCTCTTCCCCGGCGAACGCCTCGTCATCCCCGCCGGACCCTACAAAGTCCGTTCGAACGACTGCGACTACCGCTTCCGGGCGCACTCCGCGTTCGCGCACCTGTCGGGCCTGGGCGGTGAGAAGGAACCAGACACGGTCCTGGTGCTCGAACCGAATGAGGACGGCACGCACACGGCCCTGCTCTTCTTCAAGCCACGCGCGTCACGTTCCTCCAAGGAGTTCTACGCCAACCCGCGCTACGGCGAATTCTGGGTGGGTGCACGCCCCTCCCTCGACGAGGTATCCGCAGCGACCGGCCTGGAAACACGCCACATCGACACGCTACGCGACGCCCTGGCGAAGGACGTCGGCCAAGTGAGCCTGCGCATCGTTCGCGGCGTTGACACCCACATCGAAAATATGGTCAACGAAGTGCGCAACCAGGCGGGCCTACCGTTCGGAGACGACGCGCGCGAGGCCGACGAAGCACTCGAAGAACACCTCTCCGAAATCCGCCTCAAAAAGGACACCTACGAAGTCGAGGAAATGATCCGCGCGGTCAAAGTCACCAAGGCCGGCTTCGAAGACATCATCCGCGTTCTGCCGCGAGCCGTCGGCCACCACCGCGGCGAACGCGTCATCGAAGGCGCATTCGCGGCCAACGCCCGCGAGGAAGGCAACGGCCTGGGGTATGAGACCATCGCAGCCGCCGGCAACCACGCGAACACCCTGCACTGGATCGACAACGACGGCGAGGTGCGCGAGGGCGACCTGGTGCTGGTCGACGCCGGCGTCGAGGTCGACTCACTCTACACCGCTGACATCACACGTACGCTGCCCGTCAACGGCCACTTCACCGAGGTCCAGGCCCGCGTCTACCAGGCCGTCCTGGACGCCTGCGAGGCAGCTCTGGCGCGCGCGGGCCAGCCGGACTGCCACTTCAAGGACGTGCACGACGCCGCCATGGAGGTCATCGCTTCCCGCCTGTATGAGTGGGGCATCCTGCCTGTCACCCCCGAAGAATCCCTGGCCACCACCGGCCAGCAGCACCGCCGCTGGATGCCGCACGGCACCAGCCACCACTTGGGCCTGGACGTGCACGACTGCGCGAAAGCGCGCGCCGAACTCTACCAGGGCGCGTTGCTGGAGCCGGGCATGGTCTTCACAATCGAACCGGGCCTATACTTCCGCGCCGACGACCTCCTGATCCCCGAAGAGTACCGCGGCATCGGCGTGCGTATCGAAGACGATGTCGTGGTGAACGCCGACGGCACCGTCACGCGCATCTCCGAAGACATTCCGCGCACGATCAGCGACGTCGAAGCGTGGATCGCGCGCGTCCAGGGGCGCTGAGCGCACCGAGCGCATCCCGCCACGTCAAGCGCTCTTACGGGCGCTGATCGGGCGCCTCGGTCTGGTCTCCCTCCGGGGACGAGGCCGGGGCGTCCCCGCCCGGAACCACGCCATCTTGCGTGGCCGCCCCGAAACGCGGTCGCCCATCGGGGAAAAAACCGGTGGGATCTTTGCGGGGACGCGTGGCCTGCTCACGCGCCTGCTTGGGGCGAGCCATATTCCCGGGCGTGCGCTGCAGAAGCGTGAAAGCACGATCAATGTCAGCGGAAGCCAGGATCGCGTAGCGCAGCGCCACAACCTGCTGCGACGAAACAAGATCACGGTTGCGCCCACGCAGGATGAACGCCAGAGCCGCCAACGCCATGCCCGCGAGCGCGCCAACCACGATGCCGCCCAGGACCCACAGCCCCGTACCACCCGCATTGTTCCCAGCCGACATAAACATGCCGGCGAGAGCACCCCACAGGGCGCCGCTGGACGCGCCCGACATCGACGCGCGAGCAATCGTGAGACGCCCCCTCACCCGCTCCACCATGTGCAGGTCCGTTCCAACGATCGTGATCGACGAAACGTCGAAACCGTTGTCAGACAGGAAGTCAACCCCCGCGCGCGCCTGCGCGTAGGTCTGGTAGGAAGCCACCTCGGTGCCAGTGGGCATCTTCGGTTCCATCACGACGGGCATTCTCTCTCCAATCATCCACAGCCAGGTGACCTGGGACTCATTGTCCACCCGGTACCGGCTCTCCGTTACGACGCATTCAACGTCACCAGCCTAAAATGATTAGGTGAGCGTTGCATCTATTGAACTTGGCACCAAGGGTCGCCGCGTGTACATTGGAAAGCTCGCCGGCACTGGTGTTTTCGACCCTTTGGGCGACCAGGTCGGCAAGATTCACGATGTCGTCGTCATCTTTCGGCTGAAATCAGAGGCCAACGTCATCGGCTTCGTCGTCGAGGTCGGGCCGCGTAAGCGCGTCTTCCTACCGCTCACTCGCGTGACCTCCATCGAATCCGGTTCCGTCATCACGACCGGCCTGCTCAACATTCGTTCATTCACGCAGCGCCCCATTGAAACCCTGGTCCTGTCCGAACTCTTCGACCGGGTCGTCACCATGAACGACGGCTCCGGGCAGGTGCGTATCCTCGACGTGGCTATGCGTCAACGCCGTCCCAAGGACTGGGTTATCTCCACGCTGCACGTCCAACGCGTACGCACCTCATCCCTGGGTTTCACGCGCAGCGGCGAAACCCTGACAGTGGACGTCTCCGAAGTGTCTGGCCTGCTTAAAACCGATTCGAATCAGGCGGCCACCGCGCTCCTGCAGTACACGGAGGACATGCGTCCAGCTGACCTAGCGGACTTCATTCACTCCCTGCCCCACGACCGCAAGATGGCGGTCGCCCAGCAGCTCACCGACGCGCGCCTGGCCGACGTGCTCGAGGAGCTCGGTGACGACGACCGCGTGGCGATAGTCTCCGCTCTCCAGGCGGCGCGCGCCGCCGACGTTCTGGACGTCATGCAACCCGACGACGCTGCAGACCTCGTCGCCGAACTGCCTGCCGCGCAGGCGCAGTCCCTGCTGGCCCTCATGGAACCCGAAGAGGCAGAGGACGTGCGACGCCTCATGACCTACGACGAGTCCACGGCGGGTTCACTAATGACCACCGAACCGATCATTTTCGCCCCCAACGCGACCGTCGCCCAGATGCTCGCAGCCGTGCGCCGCGAAGACATCCCAGCCTCGATCGCTACCGTCGCCTTCATTGCCCGTCCGCCACAGGAAACACCGACCGGCCAGTACCTGGGCATGGTCCACATTCAGCGGGCGCTGCGCGAACCCCCACAAACTCTGCTCGGAACGATCCTGGACCGCGACATTGAGGCCGTGGACCCCAACGCGCACATCGCGAAGGTCACGCGACTGCTGGCCACCTACAACCTGACGGTCCTGCCCGTCGTCGACGAGGATGGGCACCTGCACGGTGCCGTATCGGTCGATGACGTGCTCGACGAGCTGCTACCCGAAGACTGGCGAGATTTCGACGACGACGTGACCGACCGCATGATGGCAAGGAGCATCGATGGCTGATCGCCTGGACAACCCGCTCGAAAAGCGCCGCTGGTTCTTCCGCCGCTCCTCTGGTGGCGGCGACGGCTTCGGTCGCTTCGCCGAGGCTACCGCCCGCTTCATGGGGTCCCCCCGCTTCGTCCTCTACATGACAATCTTCGTCGTGGCGTGGATCACCGCGAACCTCCTTCTTGCGGGCATCAGCGAAGATTCCGCGTGGGACCCCTACCCCTTCATCCTCTTAAACCTCGCATTCTCAACCCAGGCCTCGTACTCGGCCCCGCTCATTATGCTCGCGCAGAACCGACAGGACGCCCGCGACCGCGTCGTGGCCGAACAGGACCGCATTCGCGCCGAGCGTAACCTCGCCGACACCGAGTACCTTGCCCGAGAAATCGCTGGCCTGCGCCTGGCCCTCCAAGATGTCGCCACACGCGACTTCGTGCGCTCTGAGCTGCGCGACATGCTCGAAGACCTACGAGCCGAGATCGCTGCGGACGCCGCCAACGCCTCGTTAAACGAGGCATCTACCGAGAGCGAGCACGAGAGCGACGAAGCCGTTCGTCCCCTAGAAGATGAGGACACCGAACAGTAGAGTGGGGGCCATGCCAGTCACGCTCGATTCCGTCATGGAAGTCCTCGGCCAGGTCATCGACCCCGAGATCCGTCGCCCCATCACCGACCTCAACATGGTGACCCCCGACCTGATCACCATCGACGGCTCGTCCGTCGCCATCAAGATCCTGCTCACCACCGCCGGATGCCCCCTACGGACCCAGATCACGAAAGACGTCACCGAGCGCGTGGGCGCCCTCGACGGCGTCGAGAACGTTAGCGTCGAGATGGGCGTCATGGACGACGACCAGAAGAAGGCGCTGCGCGAGAAACTCAACGGCGGTCGCCCCGAGCGTGAGATTCCCTTCTCCCGCCCCGACTCCCTCACGCGCGTCATCGCCGTCACCTCCGGCAAAGGCGGCGTCGGTAAGTCTTCCATGACCGCGAACCTGGCTGCCGCGCTGGCCGCTCAGGGCCTGAAAGTCGGCGTCATGGATGCGGACATCTACGGCTTTTCTATCCCGCGCATGCTCGGCGTCGACCACGACCCGCAGGTCATCGACGGCATGATGATCCCTCCCGTGGGTGCCGGCGGCGTCAAAGTCATTTCCATCGGCATGTTCGTGCCCGACGGCCAGGCCGTCGTGTGGCGCGGCCCCATGCTTCACCGCGCCCTCCAGCAGTTCCTTGCAGACGTGTTCTGGGGGGACCTGGACGTACTCCTCATCGACATGCCTCCCGGCACGGGCGACGTCGCCATCTCGATCGCCCAGCTGCTACCCACCTCCGAGATTCTCGTCGTGACAACCCCGCAGGTCGCCGCCGCCGAAGTCGCTGAACGCGCAGGCTCCATCGCCGCCCAGACGAACCAGAAAGTCATCGGCGTCGTCGAAAACATGTCCTTCCTGCCCCAGCCCGACGGTTCCCGTCTGGAGATCTTCGGCGCGGGCGGCGGCCAGTCCGTGTCCAAGCGCCTGACCGCCCAGCTCGGCTACGAGGTGCCGCTGCTGGCCCAGGTGCCCCTCGACATCGCCCTGCGTGAGGGCGGCGACCGCGGTGAACCCGTTGCCGTCGCAACCGGTCCCGCCGCCGAGGTGCTCACTGCCCTCGCCAAGCAGCTGTCCTGCGCGAACCGCGGCCTTGCGGGTCGCCCGCTTGGGGTCTCCCCACTCCGGCACTAAGGTTCCCTCGCGCTCACGTCCGCGGTATCGTCCTGGTTGACGAGACCACTGCGGCTTGCGGATCCGTCCGCGGTATCGGGGCGCTCCAGCAGCGCCAGCTCGTGCGGGGCAACGTAGCCGTTCCAGGGGTCGCTTTCTTTCCTTTTCGAGGGTCTCGCGCACGCACGCGCCAGGGGTTCATCGCGTTTTTCGCGGGCAATCGGAGCGCCATCGCGCCCAGGTCGCGCCTCGCCTGTACCCTGTTGCGTGGAGAGGCGCGTGTGGGCGCACCGCTTCGAGGAGACCGAAACAACGTGAGGATCAGTGATGGCGGATAAGGCCCAGACCTGGGTGTACACCGAAGACTACGTGGCGGAGAGCGATGCTCTGACCGCCGCGCGCGCCGTCGCATCCGAACTGGGCGCTACCCCCGTCTCCTCTGGAACCGGCGCCGCTTTGCGGATGCTGGCCGCCGTGTCTGGCGCGCGGGCAGTCCTCGAAGTGGGGACGGGCGCGGGAGTGTCCGGCCTGTGGCTGTTGGACGGCATGGCCCCTGATGGCGTGCTGACGACGATTGATGTCGAGTCCGAGCTGCTCGGGCACGCGCGCCGCAATTTTATCGCCGCGGGCCTGTCTTCCCACCGGACACGCCTCATCGCTGGGCGGGCCCTTGATGTGCTTCCACGCATGGCGGCACGCGGCTACGACATGGTTGTTCTCGACGGTGATTTGGATGAGACTCCTCAGTATCTGGATCATGCCGTGCGAATCCTCCGCCCTGGTGGCACGATCGCCTTCGTGCATGCCCTGTGGCACGATCAGGTCGCCGATCCCGCTCGCCGCGATGCGCGGACCGTCGTCGCCCGCGAGGTCGTCAACTATCTGCGCGACTCCGAGGAATTCGTGCCCACGCTGCTACCCGTCGGTGATGGCCTCGCTGTCGCCGTCAAGCGCTGAGAGCCGCGACAGCGCTGTCCGTTCCCCTTTCGGTCGTGCGACGTCCCTGATCGGTCTATGCCTCCCGCGTGAGGCGAATAAAGTCCTGTAATTGCTCGAGGTCGTGACTCCAGAACAGTGATAGGCCCGATTGCTGTGCCTCGAGAAGATTTTGAACCTTGAAGACACCAGAAAGAACAGCGGCGGGGACCACACCGTGTGTACCAAACTGCACGAGCCATCCGGTGACCTTTGCGAGCGTATCGTGATTGACGCGCTTATAACTATTGACCGCAGAATGTGACACCTTCGCTTCGATGGCCAAAATCCTGCCGTCGTACAGGCGCGCTATCAGGTCTGCCTTGTGCCCTCCCAGCACCGATTCCATACAGAACTCACCGATGTCGGGCGCACGATAGGGCGTGTCAACGGTTCGCCGCCTGACCTTGCGAAGTCCCGCGTCCTGCAAAGCCTGAGCAATGTCGCCTTCCTGGCGGTCCTTCGCTTCAGAGCGACGACGGGTTTGCGATCTACTGGACGCGATAATTGCCGTTGACGACACGACAGCGATGCGCAGCTCTTCATCAGTAGGCGTCCTCCCCTCTCGAAACCAGGGAAAACGGGCTCTTCATAATTGAGGGTGTAGGTGTTGTTGGCGGGGTTGGGCGTGTCGTGGCCGGGTAGGGGTCGAGGTCTTCCGATGATGGGGGTTCCGACACCGTCCATCTGAAAGACCTCGACATGCCCAATACTACCTTTGATTGCCCCGACCTGAGCGCGTTCACGCGCCTGGATGGCCTGGGGTTGGAGGTGACGGGCCAGCGCATGTGGCCAGACCATGCAGTGTTGGCGTGCCGCATTGTTGGTGAGGACCGGTGGTGTCGACGCTGCGGATGTCAGGGCGAGGCTCGTGACACGGTGATCAGGCGCTTGGCGCACGAGCCTTACGGGTGGCGCCCCACGATCTTGCATGTGAGCGTGCGTCGCTACCGGTGCTCGGAGTGCGCCCATGTGTGGCGTCAGGATATGAGTCAAGCGGCCGATCCGCGCGCCAAGCTCTCACGGGCGGCGGTGCGCTGGGCGCTCACTGGGCTGGTCGTCCGCCATTTGACGGTGGCGCGCATCTCCCAGGCCCTCGGTGTGTCCTGGAAGAGCCGCTAACACTGCTGTCCTGGCCGAAGGAGAGCGCTCACTGATCAACGACCCGACCCGGTTCGAAGGCGTGCGCGTCATTGGCGTGGATGAACACGTGTGGCGCCACACCCCCTACGGAGACAAATTCGTCACCGTCATCTTGGACTTGACGCCCATCCGAGATCGCCGTGGCCCCTCCCGGCTCTTGGACATGGTCCCGGGCCGCTCCAAAAAGGTCTTCAAAACCTGGCTGGCCTCCCAGCCCGATACGTGGCGCGAGCGTATTGAGATCGTCGCGATGGATGGATTCACCGGGTTCAAAAGCGCCGCCGCCGAAGAACTCCCAGACGCAACCGCGGTCATGGACCCCTTCCACGTCGTGCACCTGGCCGGAGATGCTCTCGATGAATGCCGCAGACGCATCCAGCAAGAACTTCACCACCGGCGCGGGCGCGCCACAGATCCCCTGTACAAGGCCCGCCGTATGCTCCACACCAGATCCTGCCTACTCACCCTAGGCCAGCAGTACCAGATACTCGACCTGTTTTCCGGCGACGAGCACGTCGCCCTCGAGGTCACCTGGAGCGTCTACCAGAACATTATCGACGCCTACCGGGCGCCCGACACGAGTGCAGGTAAGGCCCTGATGCAAGCCGAAATAGACCGTCTCAGCGACGCGGACGTGCCACGCTCCCTCACAGAGATCATCACACTGGGCAGGACACTCAAACGTCGAGCCGGGGACATCCTGGCCTACTTCGACCACTCCCACACCAGCAATGGCCCCACCGAAGCCATCAACGGCCGCCTCGAACACTTACGCGGCTCTGCCCTCGGATTCCGAAACCTCACCCACTACATCACCCGCTGCCTCCTCGAAACCGGAGGATTCAGACCCCAACTACACCCTCAATTATGAAGAGCCGGAAAACGCCAAGGGTCAATGCTCGCACGAATCACGTGAGCTACGCGCTCAGCGGCATCCGGGTCACTATCGAACGCAGCTACCGAAAACTTAACGTCGGCAAGAACCTTGAGATCATCATCACTGATGAAAGGTGACGCAAGATAACGCAGCGCGTACCTCTTATCCTCATCTAACAGATAGTGACGCACCACCGATGAAAGATTTAGCAAATTATCGCTATCTTCAAGCAAGTTACGCACATAGACGCAATAATGTTCAAAATCGGAAATATACCCGGCGTGCGGCTCGGTAATACGTCTCTCTTTGAACTCACTGATCGAACGATCGACGTCTATTTCAAGCTGAGCACGCGACCAAACTAGTGGCATACTCTGACGCGCCATCACACGCTCCTTCCCTGAGGAGATCAAGACTCGGAACCATGATGCGCTCCATCTCCTTTGGCTCAAACTTAGTTAAACCTCCGGCGTACGTCCTCCCGTCGGATAGTTCAACATTACGATTCAAAAAGTGAAGGAACATGGCAAGCTCATGATCGGAATAATTCTCTCGGGGATACAGCCCATGGACGACATTGATGTGCCGCGCCCGCACTATGTTACGAACGAATCGTGGGGGACGACGCGCCATGTACGTGGCAAGGATAGGCGCGTCGGCAGATAGGCCAACACTCCACCATGCCTTGCGATGACGAACGACATAGCCCTGATCCGCACCAACACGACGCGCATGAGCAATATAACGCTCAATGCGATCGACGCTATCCTCATCGAGAGAATCGTAATTAAGCGGAATATCAATGACGCACTTCAGGTGCGAGGAGGATGTCAGCTGATTCCCGGATGCAAAGAGTTCACGCGCCTTCGTCACTGACGGATAAAGTACTGATTCGGGTAAATCGACGTCATCCTTGCGAACAACCCACACGCGATTTGCTCCCGTCACAGTCCCCCGATGCACACGAAAATACTCTCCTAATTCCACGAATCCTTGCGGATGCTTCTTGCGGGAACGGCCAATCGACGACCAACGCGGACTGGATTCAAGAACAGCGCGCTTAACGCCAATTCCCTGACCAAGGCACCCAAGGCCAGACGAGGAGTCCACACGACTCATAAGAACTCTGTCGGAGGCGTCACCGCATGCGAAACATGTAATGACACCCGTGACCTGCGTATTTGCGAATGGAAGCGACGTCGGATCAAAGACATGTATCTCTTCAAGCGTCAGAGCACTGAGCAACAACCGTCGCAACGACACCCCGTAATTGACATCCAGCCATTCGGAGCTGGTAATGAATGCACCAATGTCGCCCGGCTGAGCATACTTCGCAGTCGCGAAGAAGAAGTACGAGTGCAAACCTGCAAGCTTTGAGGATGGAACACCCAGCTCTTGAGCTGTCGCAGCACACCATTCCTTCCATCGTGGCTGAATCTCATGGTGACGAACGTATGGCGGATTTCCGATATAGAGGGTGAGGCCATCGATCTTTTCAATAACGGTGTCTCGATAGTCAGCAAGTCTAAACTCAATCCGATCATCAACACCCCACACGTGAGCGTTCGCTCGCGCCATCAGAAGAGCAATGGGATCGGTGTCAATTGCAATTCCTTTCGCATGAGGGAAACGTTTCATGGCCTCCACAATGAAACGCCCCGATCCAGTTCCGGGATCCACAACACGAGAGGGAGTAGCCCTGCCTTGCGCCCAGTTCATCATCGACTGAACGATTTCGAGCGGCGTGAACGTCTGACCTGCTGTTCGCCTGTCACTCGATGAGCGAAGGGCACAGAACATCTCTCCCAGGGGATCGTCACCAGCGAGAATCTTTTGCCGCAGTCGCTGTGTCTCTACCTCAAACGGGACGGCCTCCACAACTTGCGCGCGCTCACTATCCGTCACGCGTGCACAATCAACTCCAAGGGCAACACAGGAAGACACGAGAGTTCTCAGCCCGCCGTCGTAACCGCGCATCTTGTCCCCTTTCTTTTCCTGCTAGCTGCCCCAATTCTGGCACGGGCCATGCACATCAGCGTCCCCACGCAGACCCGAGAGCACGTCATTCGCGCAAAGTATGACACAGCTCATCACAGCACGCGCACACCGGATTCGCCTTCATGCATGCCATGTGGCACGATCAGGTCGCCGATCCCGCTCGCCGCGATGCGCGGACCGTCGTCGCCCGCGAGGTCGTCAACTACCTGCGCGACTCCGAGGAATTCGTGCCCACGCTGCTACCCGTCGGTGATGGCCTCGCTGTCGCTGTCAAGCACTGAGAGCAACGACAGCGCGCTAAGCTGGCTCTCACCCAACCAATACGCACGCCAATGGGCACAACACCACTAATAACAACCAACAACCCTCAAAACACCCGGTCCGCAAAACCAGACCAAGCCAGGCCGCCACTCACGCCGACGCGCCTCATCGGGTCCACGCGCGTGGCGATGGGGTCCGGTCTGAGCAATCTCGCATGCAATTCGATTAGCTGAACGTTCAACCATGCCCAGAATTGTTGCAATTCCAACGATGTGAATTTCTGCCATGTACAGGTCTCGGGGAAATCGCGTGCGAAACTGGGGTTATAGGACAAAACGTGTTGGTCGCGGCTCGATCCCCGGCATTGTTGCCGGAGGTGTCGGTGGCGCTGGCATGCTCGCGTCGCCGATGGGGGTTGACTCCATTGGGAGGGTTCCACCTGATTGGGAGGATTGCACCTGATCGGTTGGGGGTGAATCTTCCTGATCGGGGGTTTCGCCTCATCGGCAACAAGCCTCACTGCGGAGCTGGCCGCCCGTGGCGTCCCCTTGTCATTGCCGGCGATGCCCTTCCGGCGTTTATTGGCGCCCGCCGGGCAGTCCTGCACCAGTGAGGGAGCATGACACCAGGGGTAATGGTGGGGGTTTTGCAGCATTAGAAGCCTCCCTTCGGCGTGTCGCCGGCGTGTCGCTCCTCTAATGGTGCAATTCCCCCCGTTTGGTGGCGATGTCATCGGCAGGCAAGTCAAGCACGGGTCCCCGTGTAGCGCAATTCCCCACGCTTGCAGTCGGTGAGGGCGCGGTTCGGGGCGGCGCCCACGTCGCAAACCACCTCGGTGACAAACGCCGACAACGGGGTGTCGTGGGCGAGGTGGTCTGCGTTGTGGACGCAACGGCGCCTGACCTGGTGTATCGCTCGCACATGAACCGCTGAACATGCGCGTTAGCCCCGCGACACGCACGCCAACCCCTAGATATGCGCCAGGGCGCCGCCCACGCGCGTGCCATCGGGCCCACGTGCGGATTAGAGGGTCCACGTGCGGATTAGAGGGTCCGCGTGCGAGGTGTCGAACACACGTGCGAATGAGCGGGCCCACGTGCGCGGCGAGGAACGCAGGCAGCTAGCGCACTCGGAGCAGTTTCGCATGCAATTCGATTGAATGAACTTTCAACAGTGTCCGCAAACGTTGCAATCCCAACGATATGGTTGCGCGGTGCGGCGCGGTGTTGGGGGAATTGCATGCGACATTCGTAGGATAGCTCGCCGGGCGGGAGTCATGCACTACCACTCATAGCACCGCCGGTAGCGCAGCCACTGACGCCGCCGGTAGCACCGCCGGTAGCGCAGCCACTAGCGCGCCAGTGGCGCGCCAGCGGCCTGACACGGTGGATACCGTCGCCGCAAACGACCTGCCCAAGCCCCACCAAGACAGATCAAGGGACCACGCACAGGCACGCGATGAAACAAGCACCTCCAACACCGATTATCCCGCACCAGCAAGCCGAAAACTTACCACACAACCAACACGTTATGTCCTTTAATGGCTCTTCATAATTCGGGGTGTAGTTGGGGTTTGAATCCTCCGGTTTCGAGGAGGCAGCGGGTGATGTAGTTGGTGAGGTTTCGGAATCCGAGGGCGGAGCCGCGTAGGTGTTCGAGGCGCCCGTTGATCGCTTCGGTAGGACCGTTGCTTGTGTGGGGGTGATCGAAGTAGGCCAGGATGTCCCCGGCTCGGCGTTTGAGTGTCCTGCCCAGCGTGATGAGCTCGGTCAGACCTCTCGGTACGCGCGTGGAGGTCAGCGTGTTGATTTCGGCTTCCATCAGGGCCTTACCCACGTCCGTGTTGGGCGCGCGGTAGGCATCAATGATGTTCTGGTAGGCGCTCCAGGTGACCTCAAGGGCGACGTGGCAATCGCTGGCAAACAGGTCGAGTATCTGGTACTGCTGGCCAAGGGTGAGTAGGCAGGATCTGGTGTGCAGCACCCTGCGGGCCTTGTACAGGGGGTCCGTGGCGCGCCCGCGCCGGTGGTGAAGTTCTTGCTGAATGCGTCTGCGGCACTCATCCAAGGCGTTGCCAGCGAGGTGTACGACGTGGAAGGGATCCATGACCGCCCTTGCGCCGGGGAGTTCTTCGGCGGCAGCGCTCTTGAACCCGGTGAATCCATCCATCGCGACGATCTCGATGCATTCGCGCCACGTATCGGGCTGGGAGGCCAGCCAGGTTTTGAAGACCTGCTTGGAGCGGCCCGGGACCATGTCCAAGAGTCGGGAGGGGCCACTGCGATCTCGGATGGGCGTCAAGTCCAAGATGACGGTGACGAATTTGTCGCCGTATGGGGTGTGGCGCCACACGTGTTCATCCACGCCAATGACGCGCACGCCTTCGAACCGGGTCGGGTCGTTGATCAGTGAGCGCTCTCCTTCGGCCAGGACAGCAGTGTTAGCGGTATTCCAGGACACACCGAGGGCCTGGGCGACGCGCGCCACCGTCAGATGGTGGACGACCAGCCCAGTGAGCGCCCAGCGCACCGCCGCCCGTGAGAGCTTGGCGCGCGGATCGGCCGCTTGACTCATATCCTGACGCCACACGTGAGAACACCCCTGACACCGGTAGCGGCGCACGCTCACGTGCAAAATCGTGGGACGCCACCCGTAAGGCTCGTGCGCCAAGCGCCTGACCACCGTGTCACGAGCCACGCCCTGGCACCCGCAGCGTCGACACCACCGATCCTCACCAACAATGCGGCACGCCAACACTGCACGGTCTGGCCACATGCGNCGCCATGGCCGAATCCTTTTGGGCCACCCTCAAAACCGAGTACTACTACCGGCGTACCTTCACCACCCGCGACCAGGTCTACACCGGGGTCGCCACCTGGATCGAAGACTTCTACAACCGCCGCCGCATCCACACCAGCCTGGGCGGCAAATCCCCCATCGAATACGAACTACACCAAGCGGCCTGGACAACAGCCGCATAAACAAACCGTCAACAACTTGCGCACAACCCCAGCATCACAAGCACACCAGCGGCCCACGCTGACGCACAAGCGGAGGGACAGGAAGAACCTGTCCCTCCGCTTGTGCAATGAGTTCAATCAGATTGCCTGAGTGAGCGCGTCGGCGAGTTCGCCCGCCTCCTGGGTGCTCATCTCAATCACGAGGCGACCGCCCCCTTCAGTGGGGATCCGCACGACGATGCCGCGACCTTCCGCGGTTACTTCGAGTGGGCCATCCCCCGTGCGAGGTTTCATCGCTGCCATGTTGAGGACTCCTTCCGAAACTACTGCCCACGCCGCCCACGGCGGGGCACCCCTGGGGTTGTGCGCAAGTTGTTGACGGTTTGTTTATGCGGCTGTTGTCCAGGCCGCTTGGTGTAGTTCGTATTCGATGGGGGATTTGCCGCCCAGGCTGGTGTGGATGCGGCGGCGGTTGTAGAAGTCTTCGATCCAGGTGGCGACCCCGGTGTAGACCTGGTCGCGGGTGGTGAAGGTACGCCGGTAGTAGTACTCGGTTTTGAGGGTGGCCCAAAAGGATTCGGCCATGGCGTTATCCCAGCACACTCCGGCCCGCCCCATCGACACTCTTCCTTGGACGGCGCGCATGTAGGCTGCCAGTTTCTCGGAGGTGAACTGTGTTCCCCGATCAGCGTGGAGCACGACCCCAGTGGGGAAGCCGCCACGGGTGGTAGCGGCCATGTCGAGCGCGGTGATGACCAGGTCGGTGCTTTGCTGCTCGCCCATGGCGTATCCCAGGACTCGGCGCGAGTGCGCATCACGCACGGCGCACAGGTAGACCCAGCCTTGGGCGCAGCGCAGGTAGGTAAAGTCCGTGATCCACACCCGGTCCAGGGCACCTTGATCCCACTGGCGCACGCAGTGATCCTCATGGGCCACAGGGCCCCGCCCGCCGCGCCTGGACGGGCGTGGGTGCGTGTTCAGGCCTGACAGGCCTTGGCGGCGCATCGACGCGGCGACCGCCCGCACACCCACATCCACGCCCGAGCGCGCCAGAGCATGGCGGATGCGAGGAGCCCCATACGTGCCGCCCGAGACCTCGTGTTCCCAGGCCACCGCCTCATCCAAACGCCGACGCGCCGATGCGCGCCGACCCCGCTGGGTGGCTCGGCTCTTCCACGCGTAATAGCCCGCGCGTGTGACCCCTAAAACCTTGGCCATCAAGGTGATCGAGTAGGAAGCCTTCTGCGCGTCCATCAGCTCAAAACGCTGGTGTTTTGGTGCCGAGACGCGAAGAAGGCGCTGGCTTTTCCCAAGAACTCGTTCTCCTTCTCCAGCTCGCGCACCCTCCGACGCAATGCCGTGTTCTCGGCTTCCAGCTCGCGTGGATCAGGACGACCCTGCGCGGCGGCTTGGCGCCGCTCGCGCTCGAGTTTGACCCACCGGCCCACCACCGATTCACCCAGCCCTAAATCCCGGGCCACAGACGCAATCGAAGACCCTGTATCCAACACCAGACTCGCCACATCACGACGATACTCCGGTGTAAAACGACGACGAGTTCCCATAACAGGCACCTCACTTTCCGCAGGCACACACACCCGCTTAACGAAGTGTCAACAACACAAGCCTAACCCCACCCATCAATCTTACCGGATAACTGCGCGTTGTCCTTGACAGGTGATGCACTCTCAGGAATAAAAACAAGCTAACCCATGGACGTGCCCAGTAAACACGACCTTGTCAGCGCATCAGAACCCCTCACAATGAGCGCGTTACACTACTCACCCGTTGCTAGGCTCACCGCCTCCTCAGGGTCATCCACGACATGCAGCAGCTCCACGTCACCTGGGGAAATCATGCCAGCCTCCACCATGGCCGAACGAATCCACTCCACAAGGCCGGACCAGTACTGCGTACCGACGAGCACCAGCGGGAATGACCGAATCTTCCCCGTCTGGACCAGGGTCGCAGATTCGAAGAGCTCGTCCATTGTGCCAAAGCCCCCCGGCATCACGATGAAGCCCTGCGAATACTTGACGAACATGGTCTTGCGGGCGAAGAAATAGCGGAAGTTGACGCCGCGGTTGATCCACTGGTTCATGCCCTGTTCGCGTGGCAGCTCGATGCCCAGGCCCACGGACGTACCGCCGGCCTCCCACGCGCCACGGTTCGCGGCCTCCATCATGCCCGGCCCCCCACCAGTGATGACCGCATAGCCACGCTCGGCCAACAGCTGGCCGATACGCTGCGCAGCCCGATAGAGAGGTTCGTCGGGGCGAGTACGAGCCGATCCGAAGACGGAAATGGCGGGTCCGACCTTGGCTAGGGCTTCGAAACCTTCGACGAACTCGGATTGAATGCGCAGAACACGCCAAGGATCGGTGTGCTTCCAGTCCGCGCTCTGCTCCGTCTGGAGCAGCGATGCGTCAGCTGTCAGGTGTGGAATCTGGTCTCCACGTAGCACGAGCGAGCCACGGCGATAGGTATTGTCGGGTGTACTCATGGTCTATCCTTTCGGTCGACGTGGGTGGGGCGGACTCAGGCCACGGGGCAGTCCATGGGCGTGTGGAGGCTACTGCGCGAGCAAGAAAGCGCGGAGTGTGCGATGCACCCGGACAATATCTGACACGGGCGCATGTTCGTCGCGCGTGTGGGCCAGGAGCGGGTCTCCTGGACCGAAATTCATGGCGGGCACACCCACCTGCGTAAAACGTGCGACGTCCGTCCACCCGACCTTGGCTGCAAGGCCTAGCTCGGCTCCGGCCTCGGCGGCGACGCGCCTAGCGACAGCAAGGAAGCGCTCGGCGACCGGCGAGTCCGCGCCGGGCCTGGCGCCCTCACACAGATCGTCCACCTCGATGGTCGCGTCCGTGCCCTCGAAGAGGGAGCGCACCCACTCCAGGGCGTCGTCGGCGCGCTTGGAGGGCGCGAAGCGATAGTTAACGGTCATGGACGCGGCCTCGGGGANTCGATCCCGCCTTCGTGATGGACGCGGACGCGATCAGCGCGGGAGCGGCCCTGGCTGCGTTGGCCGCCCGTTGAGGTCTCGGGACAGCTATCCGCGTGTTGTCCGTGGCGCGATACTCACGCGCAGACGCACGCCGGGACGCAGATGTGCATGCCCGCCCGTAGTCTGCGCGTATGAGTGAGAACACCCCACCCTTGGCCGCAGTTTCGCGCTTTGATCGGCCCTCCGCGCCCACCGCTCCCCTACAATCGTCCGGTAGAGAGAGCGGCGGAAGGTGGAACATGGCCCTCACATCGATCGAGATCTGCGCGGGCGCAGGCGGCCAGGCGCTTGGGCTGGAGCAGGCTGGCTTCGATCACCGTGCTGTCGTCGAAATCGATCACCATGCCTGCAACACGCTGCGCAAGAACCGTCCGGAATGGAACGTTATCGAGGGCGACGTCGTCCCCTGGATCAAGGAGCATGCTCACGAGTTCGCTGGCGTTGACTTGGTGGCCGGCGGCGTGCCCTGCCCGCCTTTTTCCTACGCGGGTAAGCAACTGGGTCCCGACGACGAGCGTGATCTTTTTCCCGCCATGATTGAACTCGTGCGCGTGGTTCAACCTCGCGCCATCATGATCGAAAACGTGCGTGGTTTGCTGGATCCGAAGTTCGCGCAGTACCGCGCTGGGGTAGAGGATCATTTGCGCGAGATCGGTTATTCCCTCCAGTGGCGGCTTCTCCAGGCCTCCGACTTTGGCGTTCCTCAACTACGTCCACGTGTGATTGCGGTCGGTTTCCGCGACGACATCGAGGCTCCCTTTGAATACCCCCAGCCCCTGTCCGAGGCCGCACCCACGGTCGGACAGGCTTTGGAGGACCTCATGGTGGCACACGGGTGGCAAGGTGCCAAGGATTGGGCGAGGCGCGCAGACCGCATAGCGCCGACGCTCGTGGGCGGCTCTAAGAAGCACGGTGGACCCGACTTAGGTCCCACCCGGGCCAGGCGAGCTTGGGCGGAACTAGGCGTCAACGGTTCAACAATCGCGCCTGCGCCTCCAGACCCCGATTTCGAGGGCGACCCGCGTCTGACAGTCCGCATGGCCGCCCGCATCCAGGGTTTCCCTGACGATTGGGTGATCACGGGGGCAAAAACAAACGCATATCGCCAGGTTGGCAACGCTTTTCCCCCGCCGGTCGCACGTGCGGTCGGCGCACAAATTGCTTCCACGCTGCGGATGGACAGCCGCGAGAGCGAGGCCGTCGCATGAGTATTAATCTGCTCGAAGAGCGACACATCTTCCATCGCCAGCTGACAGACTCGCATACCCTGTCAATTAACTCGGATGGAGTAGCCAGCAACGCTGACAAGTCCCAGCGCCTCTCTTGCGAAGTTGCTCTGCGCGTCGCCCGGAAGCTCGGCGCGGCAGAGGGAGTGCGTAAACTGGACGGGCAGAGTGCAGGGAGAAACTTCGAAGCCGCTGTCTCGGCCTTCGTCAGTGCAACTTTCCCGGCGCTATCGATGCTGCGTCCCGGTCACTGGGAGATCCTCAACGTCGGTAGTTCGCGGCAAGGACAATTCTTGGCACAGTTCGAGCCCTATCGTCACCTCCGAGAACTGACAGAAGCGATCGAGCAGAACCCAGCTTTGGCAACCGTCCTGGGAAACTCCTACGACATCTCTCCCGATGTCCTAGTGCTGCGAAAACCAGTGCCCCCGCAGGTGCTGACGGAGTCGGGAATCATTATTGATGGGGCTGCTTCTTATTCTCCGTTGGTGTCTCGACACTCGCAAGCCCCCATCGTTCACGCCGTCATCTCATGCAAATGGACGCTGCGATCAGATCGTGCTCAAAATGCGCGATCCGAGGCACTCAATCTCATTAGGAATCGAAAGGGCCGCACCCCGCACATCGTGGTCGTGACCGGCGAGCCTATGCCTTCCCGACTCGCATCCCTCGCCCTCGGAACAGGTGACATTGACACCATGTACCACTTCGCACTGTCCGAATTGGTCGAAGCCACCCGCGCTTCACGCAACGCTGAGGCAATGAAGACACTCGACAATCTCATCAACGGCCAGCGACTGCGCGACATCGCCGATCTACCGCTCGACTTGGCTATCTAGGCGACACCGCCGCTAAGAGAGCACCGGTAACGACCGTGCCCCGGGACACGGTTCACGTTCACGAACGGCGCCCCGGGGCACGACAGACGTTGCCGACAACGGTCACACGTCGAAGGGCGTAGAGATGACCATGCCGCCGGTCTCGATCTGCCCAGCCATGTCGGACAGGCCGAGCTTCAGTTCGGAGGAGAGCATCGGCGTGTATGCGCCGAAGCCGGTGAGGATGACCCCGCCGGACGCGAGCGAAACCGGCACGGTCGAAGCCGCCGCCCCCTGAGTGGCCTGCGTGATGAGCGTGTCCATGGCCTGCGAATAGTCGACGACAATACCGGTCAGGACCGGCGCACCAATCGCGGCGCGCACGTCATCAGCGATCTGAACGTAGCTGAACGCATCCGAGAAAGACTGCGTTTCAGCCTGCTGCACGACCGGCACACCTGACTGCTCGCCAGACTGCCCGGACATCACGTCCTCGGTGGACTCGGCTTCGTCGCGTGTCAGGCCCTTCAGGTCGGCTTTCGTCAGGCCGGACCACACGAGGCGAACCATCGGGTTGGCGGCCTCGGTGACGGCACGAGCGGCACCGACATTGTTTTCACCGGCGAGCGGAACGATGATGTCCGCGCCCTTCGCGATAAAGTCAGCTGCTGCGGCCTGCACCTGGTCGGCGTTCTCCGCATAGGTACCTGAACCGGCACCATTACTCCAGCCGAGCACGCTGATCGACGTGCCACTGGCGAGATTGTAAGCGTCGACCCCCTGCGCGAAGGCATCCATTTGGGAATTCGTCACGTTGTCGGAAGAGCCACCGATGACGGCGAGCAGACCCGTCGTCGTCATGCCCGCCGACGCGTACCCAGCCAAGTAGGCGGCCTGGGAGGCGTCAACGTCGACGATGGAGCCGTTGTTCAGAGACGTGGGCGCCCCCTTGGCGTCCGTGAAGGAGGCGCCGACGAGCGCGAAGCGCACCGAGGAGTTGGCACGCGCCGCCTCGGAGATGGCCGAGGCCATGGTCGAGTCAGTGCCGACAATCAACGTGCATCCAGACGCTACGAGCGAGGCCGGGGCCCCGTCTCCGGATGCTGACTCGTAGGCGATAGAGGCGTTGTCGGCGGCACCCGCTAGGGCTTTCGCGACGGGATCGGTGTCCGCGTGTGCAGCTGAAGTGGCGGCGCAGACCTTGGCGCTCGTGGCAGGGGTGGCGGAGGGCGTATCCGAGCATGCGCTCACGACCATGGCGGTCGCGGTGGCCGTGGCTGCGAGGGCGACAATGGTCCGCTTATTCACGTCTGATGCCTTTCGTCGGGGCGTCGTTCTGCCCTTCACGGTACCAGCCTGACACCTGGTCAGGTCGGGCGGGGCGGCGCAGCTCACCCGCGAACGGCAAGAAGTCGGCGGTGCGGCCTCTCCCTTCCGTGGATCCTGCACCGCCGTTAACTGCGTGTCACAGCAGGTCGGAGCGTCCGCGCTTGGCCAGCGTGTCGACGACGGCCTTGACGGATTGGGCGCGGTCGAGTCGCGTGACGAGGATGGCGTCGGCGGTCAGGGCGACAGCGACGTCGGGCACGCCGACGAGGGCGACAAGGGGACCGTTCTCAGCGCCGTAGACGGCAGAGCCGTCGGATTCCACGCGGATCGCCTCACCAAGGCCACCCGTGGAAGCCGCAATGCCCGTGAGCGCCTCGAAGTCACCCAGGTCCGTCCACCCGATCTGCGGGTGCGCGGGGACGACGGCCACTCCCCCGTCGGCGGCGACGGGCTCGGCGATGGCGTGGTCGATGGCGATCTTGGTCAGGTGCGGCCAGTTTTCCTCGAGGGTTCGCTCGAAGGAATCGGTGCCCCACGCGTGCGCGATCGTCTCCAAGCGCTCGTGCATATCCGGCAGCAGGCGGGCCAGGTGCGAGGCCAGGACCCCCGCGGACATGATGAACATTCCGGCGTTCCACAGGTAACCCTGCGACACGTAGCGCGCCGCCGTCTGGGCGTCTGGCTTCTCAACGAACTCGGCGACCCGGCGGGCGCGAGCGGGAATTGAGGAGGACCCGGGTTGGTCACCATCCAGAACGGGCCCGGGCGCGATGTACCCGTAGGCGGTCGAGGCCTCGGTGGGGGCAAGCCCGATCGTCACGACGTAGCCGTGCCTGGCAGCGTCGATCGCAGTCGCGATAGCGTCGCGCAGCAGTTCAGGGCAAGCGATCAGGTGATCGGCTGCAAAGGAACCGACGATCGCGTCATCTCCGAAGCGCTCGCGCACAACGTAGGCCGCCAGGCCAATCGCGGCCATGGAGTCACGCCCGGAGGGTTCGATGAGGAGCGTGCGCTCATCGGAGGAAGCGAACTCGGGCAACTGGGCGAGGACACCCTCGCGATGAGCAGCACCGGTCACGATCGTCACGGTCGAGGCCGACTGCTCCAGGCGGTCCACCGTTCCTTGCAGGAGGCTGCGGCCCGAGCCAGCCAGGTCAAGGAGAAACTTGGGGCGGCGGCGGCGCGACAGTGGCCACAGGCGAGTGCCGGCGCCGCCGGCGGGGGTGGTTACGTGAAGGGCACTCATGCACCCCGTATNCTCGGCGTCTTCCTCAGCCTCTTCAGCGGCTTCCTGGACGGACACGACGACCGTCTCAGGATCGAGTTCAACCTCAACGCCGGCGGGCAGTTGAAGGTCGGTGACGTGCAGCGCGGTACCGGCCTCGACACCCTCGATGGACACCTCGAGGTGCTCGGGGATTGCGGTGGCGGGAGCCTTGACGAGGATGGTGAACTCCTCGACCGCGTGCACGGTGCCCGGGACGGGTTCGCCGACGACGACGACGGGAACCTCAACGTCGACCTTCTCGCCGGCCTTGACAGCCAGGAAGTCGGCGTGCAGGATGTCGCGGCGCACCGGGTGAACCTGAACATCCTTGACGAGGGCCAGCTGAGTCTTACCCTCGATCTTCAGCTCAACGAGCGCGTTCTTATTGCCGCGCACGATGAGGAACAGGTCGTGACCGGGCACATCCAGGTGACGGGGCTCGGCGCCGTGGCCGTAGAGGACCGTGGGCACCTTGCCGGCGCGGCGGGCGCGGCGCGCAGAACCCTTGCCGAACTCGGTACGCTCTTCAGCAAGCAGGACGGGATTGTCGCTCATGTGTCTATCCTTCGTTTCTCAGGTCCGGCGTCGGTGTCGGCAGAGTGAAGGAAACGCGAGGCATCTCAATTCAGGCCCTGTCGATAACGGCGGATACGGATCCGCCCTCGCCGGAGCAACCCCAACAGGGTACCTTACGGCGAGGGCGGATGTGAAGCGGAAGACGGTCAGTTAAACAAGGATGTGACAGAACCGTCTTCAAAAACCTCGTGGATCGCGCGAGCCAGAAGCGGCGCGATCGACAAAACGGTGAGCTGCTCGAAGCGTTTCTCGGCAGGGATCGGCAAGGTGTCGGTGACGACGACCTCGGCAGCACCGGACTCGGAGAGACGCTTAGTGGCGGGGTCGGAGAGGATGCCGTGGGTGGCCACGACAATGACTTTCTTAGCACCGGCGTTGTTGAGTACATTGATCGCTTCGGTGATCGTGCCGGCCGTGTCGATCATGTCATCGACCAGGACACATTCCTTGCCAGCGACGTCACCGACGACACGGTTTGCGACTGCGACGTTCGGGCGGGTCGTGTCACGGGTCTTATGAACGAAGGCGAGGGGCGCGCCACCCAGCTTCTTCGACCACTTTTCGGCGACCCTGATACGGCCCGCGTCAGGAGAAACAACAGCCGTGTTCGACAGGTCGACGCGGCCACGCACGTAGTCCACGAGAACCGGCATCGCGAAGAGGTGATCAACGGGACCATCGAAGAAACCCTGCTCCTGCGAGGCGTGCAGGTCCACACTCATGATGCGGTCAGCACCAGCGGCACGATACAGGTCGGCCACGAGGCGGGCAGAGATGGGTTCGCGGCCCTGATGCTTCTTGTCCTGGCGCGAGTATGGGTAGAAAGGAGCAACCACGGTGATGCGCTTCGCGGAAGCACGCTTCGCAGCGTCAATCATGATGAGCTGCTCCATGAGCCACTTATTGATGTCGCCCGCAATGGACTGCAGGACGAACACGTCGGCGCCGCGAACGGACTCGTTGAAGCGCACGTAAATCTCGCCGGAGGCGAAGTCGTAGGCCGTCACCGGCGAAACCCCACATCCGATTTCCTCGCCCACGGCGTGAGCCAGGTCCATGTGAGCTCGTCCAGAAACGAGGACGAGGTTTTTCTCTCCGGTGGTCACCAGTCCGCTCATGCGGTTGTCTCTCCTTGTGTTGGATCAGGCGCGACGCGCCGCGATCAGTGTGCCGATGGTGCTATAGGGCGTAACCATCGTATCGGCTGCAACGCAGCCCTGACCGACCCACGCGGAAGGAACCACGGCGCGATCCCCGATTTCCGCATCGATCAGCGTGGCGTTAGGACCGATTTCACAGTCGGCTCCAACAGTGGTAGTACCCCGCAGGCAGCTGCCAGGGTAGATCGTGGTGTCCGCGCCGACCTGCACATCAACATCGATCCAGGTGGAGGCCGGATCGACGATGGTCACGCCGGAGCGCATGAGCGCAGCGCAAATGCGTTTGTTGAGTTCGGCACCCAGCTCTGCGAGCTGGACACGGTCATTCGCGCCAGCGCTCTGCCAATGGTCGGTAAGCTCGAGCGCTCCGGCGGTGCGTCCGGCGGGGGCCGCTGCCGCCAGAACGTCAGTCAGATACACCTCCCCCTGATCGTTGTCTGTCCCCAGGGAAGCCAGGGATGCGCGTAGGAAGTCCGCGTCGAAAGCATAGATACCGGCGTTGATCTCGTTGATGGCGGCCTGCTCGGGCGTCGCGTCACGTTGCTCAACGATGGCAGTGACCGTGCCGGAGTCATCGCGGATAATGCGCCCGTATCCGGTCGGGTCATCGACGCGCGAAGTCAGGACTGTCACCGCATGACCCGCGCTCTCGTGAGTGGCGACCAGCTCGGCGAGAGTGTCGGTGGACAGGAGGGGAACATCACCGTAGGTGACGACGATGGTTCCGCAGGTCGGGGCAACCGCAGCGTCAAGCGCAGCAAGACCACACTGAACAGCGCGTCCAGTGCCGGGGATCTCATCCTGGTCGGCGATGATGGCCCCCGGATTCACACGCGCAATTTCTGCGGCGACGACCTCACGCTGGTGACGCACAACGGCGACCACATGATCGGGATCGAGGCCGCTGGCTGCCCGCAGCGCGTGACCGATCATGGACAAGCCAGCAAGGGGATGCACAACCTTCGGGAGGGCTGATTTCATGCGCGTTCCCTGACCGGCGGCCAGGACGATGACGGCGGCGGGGCGAGACATGTTCCTCCTCAGGGGGTTAACGGACCCCAACGGGTCCGATCGCTCCGCCCCTAGGATTCGAACCTAGACTAAAGGCACCAAAAACCTCTGTGCTGCCGTTACACCAAGGCGGAATGCGTCCACGGTGATAATACCCGGAGTCCGCATGCCCTTTCAAACGCGCCACACACCCAGCTCTGATCGCCCGCCCCGCCGGGGCCTCGTCCCGTGTGATACTGGAGGGCATGGCTGAGAAGAGGACACGCATGAGCGGCTTTGCGCGCCGCGAACAGCTGGTGAGCGTGGGCCGTTCCCTGTTCGCAGAAAAGGGATTCGGAGCAACCAGTGTCGAGGAGATCGCAACTCGCGCAAAGGTCTCCAAGCCCGTGATCTACGAGCATTTCGGCGGCAAGGAAGGACTGTACGCGGTGATCGTCGACCGCGAGGTGCAGGCGCTCATCACCTCACTACAGTCATCGCTGGAATCCTCGGAGCGTCCGCGTCTCATTTTGGAGAACGCGACCCTGGGTCTGCTGGATTACATTGAGCGCAACACGGACGGCTTCCGGGTCCTGGTGCGCGACGCCCCCTCGGATCGCACGGCCGGATCGTTTTCGTCGATCATGGGCGACGTCGCCACTCGCGTCGAACACATCATCGCCGAGCAGTTCAAACGTTCCAACTTCGACACCACCTGGTCGCCCCTGTACGCGCAGATGCTGGTCGGCCTCATCGCCCAGGTCGGCCAGTGGTGGCTGGATGAGCGCCGCATGAAGAAGGACGAGGTCGCCGCACACGTCGTCAACCTCATCTGGAACGGTCAACGCGGCCTGAGCCCCCACCCCACCCTGCGGGTGCGCTCGAGCGACGGACGATAGATAGTCACTGCGAGGCACACGACGAGGCCGCGGCAGGGGTACCCGCCACGGCCTCGTACGCTTGTGGTGCGTTCAGCGCTCCTGGAAGGAGAGGCAGTCCGCGGTGCCCGCGCCAACGGAGATAGAGGCGGCGGTGCATTCAAGGTCGGAGTTGTGGACGCAGTCAGCCTTCTGGCAGGCGCCGACGAAAGAATTGGCCTTGGCGAGGCCACCCTTGACGGTCAGCGGGATGAAGGTCGTGCAGGAGGTCGAGTAGCCGACGGTGATTGCGGCGGCTCCGCAGTTCTTCTCCTTGTTGTAGGAGCAGTCAGTGACGGAGCAGTCGAGGATGCGGGGCATATCTGCCATGGTAGTGTCCTTTACAACGTGGCCCCGTGGGGCCGTTCACTGGGTCGGTCGCGACCGGGTGGTCGCGCTGTTGACTCCAGTGATACGCCTTTTCGCAACATGTGCAAACGAAGCTGTTTTTCGTTGCAATTCCAAGGCATTCATTGCCCACAGGTCGATATATTTTCGCGCTTTCATCATCACTAATTACGCAAATAAAAAAGCGATTCCTTTTGCGTAATTGGGGTAGGTGAGCCTGTGCTGCTCACCTTTGCCATACCTATGTCGGAAGCCAATCAGGACCCCACATCAACCACAGCGCGCCCCACAAACACACCCCCTCCAAAGGATCCACCATCGCCCACTGCGCCCCGGCCTCGTCCACGTCACGTGACATAATTCGCCCGCACTACCGAGGCAGCGCGAGCGATTGCGACAACAAACCCGCAGTCAGATCACTTCGCGGACCAGAAGCGGATCACGATCGTCGTCCCATCATCGGCCGGCTGCGAGCGCGCCAGGTCACCAACATACCTATAGGACCCCGAGAAATCAGTTGAGGAGACGGGCAGATACGAAGGCGCATCGCCGGTCGTCACGTTATAGACCCGCACGCCGCCTTCCTGCGTGTACTCCATGTCGCTGGTCAGCTCAACGCCATCAGCCTTCGAAACCCAGTAGCGGTGGGTCGTACCGTCCGGCCCGCTTTCCTCACCCTGGAACCAGTAGAGACTGAAGTCATCCGTCTCCGGGATACCGCGAACAACCAAGCCATCGACCTGCGCATAGTTCACGACTTGGCTCTTGGCTGTGTAGCCGGCCTCGTCATCACGCTTGTTATCGCGCAACGTGATGCCGCGAGACGACAGAGCACTCTCGCCGAGGCCGAAGTCGGCGCGAATCTCCTCGGCGTAGGGGCGCACGATGACATTGTCGCTCACCGAGACATTGCGGATGTCGCCCTTGACCTCCTGGAAGTCGATCGCGCCGCGCGTATTGCCATAAAAATCGTTCGTCGTACCCGAACGCACCAGCTTGTTGTGCGCAATCGTGATGCCGCCATCCGTGTTCAGGTCAAAGTTATGGCCATCGAACACCGTGTTCAGACGGATACCAGCTCCGGAGAAATTATTGATCAGCAGGTTATCGCGGATGAGGTGGGACTTGCCGCCGAAGATGCCAATACCCGAGGCCCGCCACCCCAGCTCAATCGTGTTATCGACGAAAGAATTGGCCTCAGCGACGCGTGCCTGACTGTTCGTCGACGCGTCGATACTCGACCACGAGGCGAGGCCGTCGTCACCGTTACCGCGCACCGAGGAGTTACGCACCGTCGAGTTCGCGGTGCCCTGCGCAAAGTTGACGCCATCCGCGAAGTTGTTGCGAATACGAGCGTTCTCGATGACCATGCCGTCCGTGTAGGTCATCTGGCTAGCGTCCACGTAGTCGCCCATCCAGAAGCCGCACTCAAAGTGCTCCACCCACACGTTGGCGACGCGAGTGTTCGCCCCAGCCGAGCCAGCAAAGCCCTTGTACTGTGCCTTCTCACCGTAACGTGAAGTCAAAGCAGAGGACATGTAGAAGTCAGTCACGGTCACGCCGCCCACGCCGCGGTCGAAGACGAAGCCTCCACCACCGGCCTGATCGGAGGTGAAACGCAGGTTCGTGTACCACATGCCCGCACCCCGGATCGTCAGGTCGGAATGATCGACGCCGATCTTTCGTCCCAGCTCCCAGCTGCCCGCAGGGATGTAGACCGTCTTCGAGGCGGAGTTCGCGGCCTCATTCATCGCCCATGTGAGAGCATCGGAATCATCCACGCCGTCGCCGGGCTTGGCACCCCGGTAGTCGGCGATGCTAACCGCTCCAGCTGGACGCGAAATCTCAGGCAGCGCTTCCTCAAGCTCAATGAAGTCGATGCCGTAGGCGTTCTGGTCGTCACCGACCTTGACGATCTGGATATGGTCACCTTTGTGGACCTGGCGATTCAGCAGGGTGTGCGCCTCGTCGAAGCGGAAACGCGCGCTCGTGGTGGAGGGTGCCTGACCGGGTTCGTCGTACACGTGATCACCGCCGACATACTGCCAGGCGGTCTCAGAGGACAGGTTGAGGGACGCAGCGCTCTCACCGTTGACGCGAACATCGACCCGCCCGCTCGCGTGGTCGGGCAGCGTGAAGCGCAGGTCCAGTGCATTACCCGGAACCGAGGCAGTGAAGTCGACGGAGGACTCCTTGCTCGTCAGGGCCACGTAGGACTGGCCCGAGGCCTCAATCGCGGTCGACTCGAGGTCGTCCGATCGTTCGAGGCTGGTCCCCTCCGATCGGCTTGCTTCCTCCGCCTCGTAGCGGGTGTAGGGAAGATTCGCGCCGTAGTGGTCGTCGGCCGCCACCGCGGAGGGAATCAGGGCGGGAACCAGCGCGATGACGCCGAGGGCGCTCACGCCGGCAATGAATGGTCCGCGTTTCATCTGTTTTTTGTTCCTCAATCCATGCCCGGAGGGGCGCGCGGGTCGCGTCGCCTCGTTCCTGCGCCTTCCTACAAGGGAGGACGCGGCCTCATGGTAGAGGATTGTGACCACCGTCAAAAAGTTGCTGGGAAATTTTCGCAGTGTCGGTCGGCCCATCATAAAGCCAACCGAACGCCGAAGCTAATTAACTGTCAATATAATTCATTCGGTTCGTCCCACAGCGTCGCATCGTTGCCACCACGCCCGCAACGAGGAGACGGCAACACCTCTCCCCCGCTTTACTCGGCAGCCTCGGCCGCCTCCAGCCAGGCCCACTCCAACCCTTCAATTTCCCCCAAGATGCCCTGATGCTTCGCGGACACCGTCGTCAATTCTGAGACGACAGAGGCGTCCGTCGCCACCTTCATAGACAACGACTCCAACCGAGACTCCAGGGACGAGGCCTCAGCACGCAAGCGCTCCAACTTACGTTCAATGCGGGCCACTTCCTTCTTAGCCGCGCGCCGCGCCGCCGCGTCACTCACGCCGCCGCGAGCGCTCCCCNTGGTAGCCGTCAGGCGCGGGCGCACCCACGCGCAGCGTCAGGTTCACTTTGCCGGGCGCACTGGCGCGCACTTCACGCATACGATTCCTTCTTCCTAGCTGGTTCCTACCGGTCGTCAGCGGGCCACAGTCGAGGGCTCGAGGGCGCCACGGCCTCGGGCATCAATGACGGCTCGCCCCAGCTCGACGAACTCGTCGATCGAGAGGGTCTCGCCGCGGCGCGTCGGGTCGATGCCGGCGGCGGACAAGAGGGCCTCGGACACCTCGGGACCGCCCGCCCAATTCTTGAGGGCCGCGCGCAGGGTCTTACGGCGCTGCCCGAAAGCCACGTCGGTGACCTCGAAGGTGGCGCGACGCAGCTCGTCGTCGCCGCGCGGAGCCTTCAGTCGGGTTAGGCGCACGAGAGCGCTATCCACACCAGGCACCGGCCAGAACACGGAGCGGCCGATCGTCCCCGCGCGCTCGACCGTCCCATACCAGGAGGCCTTGACGGAGGGCACGCCGTATGTGCGCGATCCGGGGCCTGCGGCCAGGCGGTCCGCGACCTCGGCTTGGACCATGACGACAACCACCTCGACGGAGGGGAAAGCCTGAAGCATGTTGAGCAGGACCGGCACCGCCACGTTGTACGGCAGGTTCGCGACGAGCTTCGTGGGGGCAGGCCAATCCACGCCGAAGTCGTCGACCCCCTTGATCTGCGTGGCGTCCATGGTGACGACGTGGAAACGACCGGCGGCCTCGCCCATGCGGGCGCGCACCGTCTCAGGCAGGGCGGCGGCCAAACACGGATCGATCTCCACGGCCCTCACGCGCGCGCCGACTTCCAGGAGCGCCAGGGTNCAAATCTTGAAACAGTCACAAGGGAATTACGTGCGAAACTGAAAACGGGGCCGAGGCCGGGCGGCGCGAGCCGCGTGGCGCGACCACTCACTCAGCGGGGGCAGGAGCAATGACGACACGCACCTCGTACTTGGCGGCCTGCTCTCCGAGAACGGCGTTGGCCTGCTTCTTCACAATGTCTTCCAAGCGCCCCTGCGCCTTGTCAAGCAATCCCTTGGAGATAGCCTCATCTGCGGCGGTCTCCCGTTCCGCCAGGAAGGTGGTGACTTCTCCGACCTCGATCTGGTTGACGACGGAGAAAGACTGGTCGTAGGTCTCGACGGAGGCAGGATCGATGGAGGCGGAGAGAACTTCGACAGCAGGCACGGTCACCGTCACAACGTGACCTGCCTCGTCAACCTCGACCTGAATCTGGCTCACATCGGCCACTCCGGCCTTCACCTCACCCGAATAGGTGATGAGGTAATGGGCGCCCGTGCCCGGCACTTCCATGCCGAACACCTTGGTTCCCTCCTCAGAGTATTTCCCCACCTGGGTGAAGTTGTAGGACTCGGTGGCGAGTTCACCAATGTCAGCGAAAGAGTTTTTCACGAGAGTCGTGTCAACGGTAACAACAGGTTCCGCGCCCCGATCCTGCGCTGGCTCTACACCGAAGACCGGGGCCGCCGTCATGCCACCGGCGAATCCTGCACCAGCGATCACCACAAACACAGCCACTTTAGCAACGGCAGAAAAACCCACGACGTCCTCACTGGCACAATTACGATGAATATTAGGTAACCTTCATGAGAATTGAACGGTAAGTGTCAAGTTGGCGCAACCCCGGCGCTACGCAGATAGGTTACGCGCATCCGGATAGGTTGCACGCTTCCGGATAGGTTAGCCACATCCGGATAGGTTAATAAGCTATCCGGATGCTCATAACCTATCCAGATGTTCGTTACCTATCCAGATACTCACGCCCATCCACCTACGCCCGCGCCGAGATGCGCACCCCACAGCCCACCCAGCCCACAAAGCCAGGACTGGGCACCGCGCCAAGCTCAGCCCAGGCATCGAATCCGACCAGGTCAGGGAGCCGCGCCAAGCCTGGGCGACGCATGAGCCCCCAGTACCGCGCCAAGCCAGGCCAGGCTGCGCATCCGGATAGGTTAGCCACATCCGGATAGGTTAATAAGCTATCCGGATGCTCATAACCTATCCAGATGTTCGTTACCTATCCGGATGAGCGCGCTCTGAGAGCCAGAGCGCCCACAAGCACAACCACCACACCAGCACGACTCCACCCGCGCCGAGAAAAAGAACCGGGCCCGACAACACACGTTGTCAGACCCGGCCCTCGCAAGCTCTCAGGCTTAGTACCAGCCCACCGCGTTTGAGTGCGCCCACGCGGAGCAGGGAGTGCCATAGCGGCTCTTGATGTAGCCGATACCCCAGTTGATCTGCGTGACGGGGTTGGTCCGCCAATCCGCACCGGCCGAGGCCATCTTCGAACCCGGCAGGGCCTGCGGAATACCGTAGGCGCCCGAGGAAGCATTCTCAGCATACGGGTTCCACTGAGACTCACGGTTCCACAGCTGAATCAGGCACTGATACTCGCTGCTACCCCATCCCTGTGCATCAACGAGGGGCTTGGCCAGGGAACGCGGGTCCTCGCCGGAGTAGGTGGTAGGAACGGCACCGACATCCGCGGCAGCGGCAGCGGCAGCGGCCTGCGTGGCGGCGTCGGTGTTCTTGTCGCCAGCGATCGCGGCGATCTCTTCCTTCGTGGACAAAGAACCGAGCGTCGCGCGGTAGCGCACCGACGTGGTCCCGTTGGCCTCAGTTTTCTCCTCCAAGGTGGCCTTCGGGTCAATGCCGGCGGCCACGAGGGCAGCCGGCGTGGCTTCCTTCGTTCCTTCGGCGCGCACCTGAGTAACAGGCTGGGAGGTGGAATGCTCAGTGATCGGCACGGAGGTCAAGACCTGATCGCCGTCTTTTTCCTGCCACACCGTCCAGGTGGTCACGCCGTTCACGCCGGTCGTGGTCACCTGGGATTCACCGACGAACATGTCGGCACTGGTCGTCGTGGTTTCGCTGAACGGGATGTCGACGGTTTCCGTGGCCTGGCCGCGGGTCACGCGACTGACGTTGATCGTCAACTCGCCGGTCTGGTTGTTCTCGACAGCTACGCGGTCAAGGGGGTGAACCGACACGCCAGCGGCCTCCAGGATCGCGCGGGCATCCTGACCGGGACGCACGGCGACTTCACGCGTGGTGCCATCGACGTTGACGATGACGTTGCGCGCACGCGACACGAGCGGAGTCAGATCATCGCGCGACGCGGAACGATCGGCTGCCAGGGTGACCGTGGAGCCGAGCGGCGCCGCGTCCGCCAGGATGCCGTCGGCTGACGCGGCTGTGGTCCACAGGGTTCGCGCTTGACCGTCGACGGTCACCGTGTATGCCTTGGAGGTACGCACGACGATCGTGTCGCCCTCCCGCACAACGTCGCCGACACCCGGCTGAACCAAGTCGGAGCTGCCGACCTTCACGCCCGCAACGGCGAGCGCGTCACCGACAGTGTTGCCCCACGCGGTGACGGGACGAGACACACCATTCACTTCGAGCATGACCGTCGTGTGCGAGGACGCGACTCCCACGCCGGCGATCCCGAGGACACCCGCGGACGCGAGGGCCGCCGTGCCGAGGACGACGCGAGGGGAGGGAGCGAAAGTGCGTAGGCGTCCGCCGAGGACGTGCAGGGCACTGGCTGCGGAAGCGCTCAAAGAGTTGCTCAGGTGGTGGCTCACGGTACTCCCGATTTCTCGATTCTAGTACTGCTGGTCAGCTTAGCGCGGTAGCCCTCGCGGACGCTATGACCGCGGCGCCTGCGGGGGGAATGTCACGTTAGACGAGGCCGAGCTTGTAGGCACAGCCCCATTGACCCCAACCGGCGCGCTGCTGGAGCATGCGCGCACGCATTGTCTGTTCTTCAGCCGACGCGTCGGAGGGCAGACCGGTGCCGCCCACGGACTGCCACGTGGGCAGGGAGAACTGGTACATGCCGTAGTAGCCGTTGCCCGTGTTGGTCGACGGGTTGCCGCCGGACTCACACTGGGCGATGGCCGCCCAGATGGCTGCGTCGTCGCCGGAAGCGACGGCGGGCGATGACGAAGATGAGGAGGAGGACGAGGAGGATGAAGAATCGGAGGAGTTCTTGGTTTCCTCGGCTTTCTTTTCCTTGGTGCCCTTGGAGATGATGCGAGGCGTGGGCTCGGTGCGCGTCGTGGTCAGGACCGCGGAGACGGTCACTTGTCCGTCGATGGTCTCCTGGTACGACTCGGTGGTCTGCGACCCGACCACGCCTTCCTGGATCGTCTTCTCGGTTCCTTGCTCGGCCTCGGCGTCTTCGCGTTCTTCGGTGTCGTAGGGGATTTCGGTCGTTGTCGTGATGTTGCCGCGTACGACGCGTGCCACGCGCAGGGTGATGTCTCCGCCGCTGTTTTCCAGGGTGACGCGGTCGATGGGACCGGCGCTAATGCCGGCTTTCTGAAGGATCGCTGTTGTGCCTTCAGCGGCGGATGCAACGACGTCTGTGGTTGCGCCGTCGGCGACGACGTGGATGGTTTCGCCGCCCTCGCCCAGGGGCATTTCAGCTCGCGTGTAGGAGCGGTCGGCCGCCATCGAGGAGGAGACGGCGGGCAGGGCGGACAGGACGCCGGAGATCGACGAGGCCGTGGACCATGCGGTGGTCCGGTTTCCATCGACGGTCACGTCGTATTCGGTGGCCGTGCGAACGACGACCGTGTCACCGTTAGTGACGCGCTGGTCAGAGGCGGGGGCAACGAGGTCGTGGGAGCCCACGGACACGCCGGCGGTGTTCAGGGCATCGCCCGCGGTAATGAAGAAGCCGGACACGTCACGGCTCACGCCGTCCACTTCGACGGTGACGTGGCGGTATGAGGTGCCGACGGCGGCTGCTGCCGTGCCGGCCACGAGGAGGGCCGCCGCGGAGGCGACGGAGATGACGGTTGTGCGGGAGGGCTTCAGGCTCACGTGTCTCCAGACGTTGTAGTTTCCGCCTCCGGTGCCTCGCTACTGCGCCACCGCTCGGGGTGGTGGTCCGTCGCGCGTGGATGTTCGGAACCGGACTGACACTCCAACCGTAACCAATTTGTTACCAATTTGCGAGCACTTTGATACACTTCACGCTCGCTCCTGCCTTTACCAGGAGCCGTAGACCGCCTGCGTGTTCGCTCGTAGCTGATCGCACGCCGCCGCCTCGCTGAGGTCCCACAGCTGCGCGATGAAACGCACGGTGTGGGCCATGACGTAGGAAGCGTTGGGGCATCCGCGCCACGGGACGGGCGTCAGATAGGGCGCGTCGGTTTCAACGAGGACGAGTTCACGCGGCAGGGTTGCAAGCGCCGCGCGCAGGTCCGAGTTCGCCGGGTAGGTAATGGGTCCCGCGAAGGAGGCGTACCAACCGCGCTGGGCCAGGTGAGCTGCCATGGCGGCGTCCCCCGAGTAGCAGTGGAACACGATCCGCTGATCGGTGCTGGCGCACTCCCCCAGGATCGCCAGGGTGTCCTCGTGCGCCTCGCGGTCATGGATCTGCAGGGGCAGGTCGGCGCGCGCAGCCATCTGGATGTGTTCGCGGAAGGATTCCTTCTGAGCCTGGCGCCCCGGTTCGGCGGTGCGGAAGTAGTCCAGGCCGCTCTCCCCCACCGCGATGACCGTTGGGTCGCTCAGGCGTGCTTCGACGGCGGTGAGGGCTTCGTCGAGGGGCACGTGGTGCTCGCACACGCGCGGGGTGAGCCCGTCGGGTGAGGGTTCGGCGCAGCCCGCGTGCAAGGCGGCTTCGTTCGGGTGGATGGCGAGCGCGACGCGCACGCCCTCGTGGTCCCTCGCCAGCTGGATCATCGGGTCGAAGTCGGGCAGCTCGCACGCGCTCGAGATGAGCGCGGTGACGCCGACCTCGCGGGCTCGGTCCAGCTGATCGTCCAGGCTCAGCGCCACGCCCTCGCGCCTGGGGATCTCTCCGGCGTGGGTGGGCAGGTGCGTGTGGTTGTCCACGACGGGCGCCGCCAGGGGCGCGGGGGTGTCGGGCCAGGGACGAGGCTTGCGCGGGCTCATGCGGGGTGGGTGTCCTTTCGGAAAGACGACTGGGGGCGGGTCAGTGGGTGAGGACGACGCCGCGGGAGACTTCCTGGGCGGTCGTCTCGCCCAGGAGTTGGCGCACGATCTCGAGGCCGAGATCCAGGGCTGTGCCGGCGCCGCGGCTAGTAGTCACGAACTCATCGACGACGACCGGGTTCTCGTGGGCTATCGCCCCACCGGCAGCAATCGCCTGAATGAAGGCGGGGTTCGCGGTCGCGTGGCGACCGTCGAGGACACCCAGTTCGGCCAGGATCGAGGGGGCTGCGCAGATGGCGGCGATCGGCTCGCGCGCGTCCGCGCGGCGCAGGACCTCGGTCTGTATGGCGGGAGTTCCCTTCAATCCCAGGGTGCCGGGCATACCTCCGGGCAGGAAAAGCACGGTGTAGGCCGATAGGTCGACGTCGTCGAGCATGAGGTCGGCGACCACTCGGATACCGTGAGAGCTGGTTACGTGACGCGCGTCGGTGACGGAGATCAGGTCGGAGCGCACGCCAGCGCGGAACAGGACGTCGGCGACGGCCAGGGCTTCAACTTCTTCGAAGCCGTCGGCCAGCATGATGGCTACGGTAGCGTCGGTGGCGAGATTCTCGGGGGTGGGCATGATTCCTCTTTCCTTACGGCTGGTGGACAAGCGTTACGTCCAGACTAGCGCAGCCGCGCGCGCCCCGTGGCGAGGCTACGGCCTCGGCAAAACGGGGCTGAGGCCGTCTTCCGTTCACTCCGATCGCAGAGCCTCGACGGGATCCTGACGGGAGGCACGCGCGGCTGGGATAATGCCGGCGATGACGGTCAGCCCGACCGACACGGCGATCAGCGTGACGGCAGTGATCGGTGAGAGCTGCGCGATGTTCTCGACGTTGAAGGAGGCGTAGGCAATCGAATTGGCGACCGCGCACAAACCGTAGGTGACGCCGACGCCGATCACGCCAGCGAGGAAGCCTTCGATGACTGTCTCCGCGTTGAAGACGCGGGAGATGTCACCCTTGGATGCCCCAATCGAGCGCAGGATGCCGATTTCATTGCGGCGCTCGAGCACCGAAATGTAGGTGATGATCGAGATCATGATGGAGGAGACCACGAGCGAGATCGACACGAAAGCAATGAGCAGCCAGGAGATGATGTCGACGATCTTGGTCACCGAGCTCATGAGGGTGCCCATGACGTCGGAGTAGGTGATGACTTTGTCGGTGGCGCCCGCCGCTTCGTTGTCCTTGTTGTAGGTGTCGAGCACGGCCTTCACGTTATCTTTGTCGGCGAAGGACTTAGGGTAGATCGAAATGTTAGACGGCGAGGCGATGTCCGCCCACCCCAGGGTCCGCAGGTTTGTTTCCAGCGTCGGCACGTTCGTGGAGAACATGGTCGCCATGAGGGCTGCGAGGGACTTATCGTCCACGTTGGATGTGAATGCCGAAGCAAAAGCTTCAGGGTCAACGGAGAATGCGCTGGACATGCTGGTCGCGAACTGGTTCATGACCGTGTTCATCTGTTGACCGATCGCGCCGGAAAGCTGGGTCATCATCGATGTCATTGCACTGGTCATCGTTTCTTGCATGACCTGTCCGATGACGGCGCTCACCCCCTGGGTGAGGGTGGCGCCGAGTTGGGAGGCAATCTGGGCGGAGATGGCGTTCATGACCTGGGTGGATACGTCCTGGCCGATCTGCGCGAGCGCGGGGTCGTTACCGAGCGCAGCCGTCAGGTTGGCGGTGAGTTTGTCGGCGTCCACGACTTGGTCGGAGGAGACCGCCGCTCGTAGCTGTTCCATTACTTCCGGCTGGGAGAAGTAGGACGAGGCCAGGGTCGCGAAGTCGGTCGTGCCGCCTTCCTCGATCTGTTTCTGGGCGTAGTCCTGGAAGCCTTGGGCGATCTGACTGGCTTGAGTGCTCAGGTATTGAGCTGCTCCGTCTTTGACGGCACCGTCCGCGAGTGCGGATCGAATGATGGTGGGGAAGTCGACGTTGGCGAGCTGGGGCAGGTCCTTACTGAGCTCCCCGAGGTCGAGGGAGGACAGGTCGAAGGACATGCCCGACTGCATGCCCGATTGCGCGCTCAGAGCAGACAGGTCGATGCTGGACAGGTCCAGTCCGGACATGTCGAGGCCGCTAAAGTCTATGCCGGACATGTCGAGGCCGCTAAAGTCCATGCCGGACAGGTCCATTTGGAGCTTGCTCGGGTCGATTTGGAAGGCTGCTGAGAGCTTGGACTGATCGACTGTGAACAGGGAGGACATGTCGAAGCCACTGGACTGGCTCTTTTGGTTGTCGGCGAGTTCCTTGAAGGTTTTGCCGGTGAAGACGTCGACGTCGGGTTTGGCGCGTTGGGCTTTGACGATGGGGCTGGCGGCTGCTTCCTCGATGATCTGGTAGGTGAGGGCGGGGGTGTAGGCGATGCCTTGGCGCAGGGCCCCGCCCTTGGTGGAGTTGGGTTTGACGATGCCGGAGATGGTCAGTTCTTGGCCGCCGTCGACGATTTTTTTCATGTAGTCCGTATCCGAGGAGTGGTCGGTCCACACCTTGTAGGTGTCGTCCCACGTGTACTTGTCGAAGGCGTTGATGCGGCGGAACGTGGTGCCCAGGATTGTTGAGTAGTCGTAGGTGGCGTCGCTGGCACCCGATTGGGTATCTGATTGCGCGCTGGACTGGGAGGTGCCACCGAGGGCGCCCTGGTAGTACTTGCGCATGAGGTCGTCGAATTCCTTGTGATCCTTCAGGCCGAGCGTGTACTCGAAGATGTTGGGCATGTTGCCGTCTTCGTCGAGCACGAGGACGACCTGGCTGGGGCCTGAAGGCCAGGAACCGGCGACCACGTCGTAGGCGGAGGTGTACAGCGAGGTCGTGGCGGGCATCTGGTAGAAGGCGTTCGTAACCATCATCGATCCGAAAGCACCCGCGCCAAAACCCGTTTCCATCTGCTTCATGGACTGGTCGGGGCTGACCTGGACGGTCGCCTTGGAGGTGTCGGACTGGTAGATCTGGGGGACAACGTCGTAGTCGTATTCGATGGCGTTAACCATTCCTTCAACGCCGCCGCCGTTGTTGTCCAGGAAGACCTTGAGGGAGGCCAGGTCGTTGGTCTTTGCGTCGCGAATCGTGTCGGCGAAGGTACGCATGTCGGACACGCCCACCTTCCCGTCGGGCGCGGTTTTCGCCTTTGCGGAGTCCGACGCGGAGACGGATAGGGCGGCGGTCATGTCGACGCCGCTCTTTTGGATCGTCAGCGGGTAGGAGCCGAGTGTCTCTTCCTCGGTGCGCGCGATGTAGGCGTTCGTCCCGTTGGCCAGGGCGAGGATCGCGGCGATGCCGATGATGCCGATGGACCCCGCGAAGGAGGTCATGAGGGTGCGGCCCTTCTTGGTCATCAGGTTGTTGGCGGACAGGGACAGGGCGGTCAGGAAGCCCATGGAGGTGCGCCGTGTGGGCTTGGCTTCGCGCCGGTCTTCGGCGGCGGGCACGAAGGGGTCGGAGTCGGCGACGATGCAGCCGTCGGCTAGCTCAACGATGCGGGTTGCGTACTGGTGGGCCAGCTCGGGGTTGTGCGTGACCATGATGACCAGGCGATCGCGGGCCACGTCGCGCAGCAGATCCATGACCTGAACGCTGGTCTTGGAGTCGAGGGCGCCGGTGGGTTCGTCCGCGAGGAGGATCTCGGGGTCGTTGATGAGGGCTCGCGCAATGGCGACGCGCTGCATCTGGCCACCCGACATCTGCGAGGGCTTCTTGTGGACGTGGTCGGCCAGGCCGACGCGCGTCAGGGCATCGAGGGCGCGCTTACGTCGTTCGGAGCGGGAGACGCCCGACAGTGTCAGGGCCAGCTCGACGTTGGCTAGGACGCTCTGGTGCGGGATCAGGTTGTAGGCCTGGAAGACGAAGCCGATGCGGTTGTTGCGGTAGGCGTCCCAGTCGCGCGCCTTGTAGTCCTTCGTGGAGATGCCGTCGATGACGAGGTCGCCGCTCTGGAAGCGGTCGAGTCCTCCGATGACGTTGAGCATCGTCGTCTTGCCGGAGCCAGACTGGCCCAAAACAGCGACGAATTCGTTGTCACGGAACGCCACCGAGACCTTGTTGAGCGCCACCTGCACCAGGTTGGCGGTCTGGTAGGCCTTGATGATCTCCTTGAGCTCTAGCACGCGTCGTCCTCACATCCGCTATTGATTCCACCAACAAGTCTAAGTGAGCGGGCATCACCCACGACCGTCGTTGTTCACTGACTGACCCCTGATCATCCCCTGAGGGATCCCTGACGGCGGCATCTGATGAGCGCACCTCCTCCCCGGATTCCCCGGCCCCGGCCTCGTTCATCGGGCGCACCCGCCGGGAGCACCGGGCCGAGCGGGTAGACTGTGTCCATGACAGAGCTCACCCAGATTCCCGTGCCCAACGACGGCCCGGTCGCCGATAAAGTCCAGGAGATCTACGAGCGCTCCTTCCCTCCCGAGGAGCAGATCCCCCTTCCCGAACTGCTGCGCTCAGCCGAGGCACCCGAGGTGTCCTTCCTCGCGTGGATCGACCCTTCCCTCCCCGCGGGCGAGGACGGGGCTAGCAACGTGGTCGCCCTGACCGTCTCTTTCGCCTTTCACGACCTCTTCTACCTGGGTTTCCTCGCCGTCGATGGGCGCACGCGCAGCGCCGGCTACGGTTCGCGCATCCTCACCCACTTCCGCGAGCGCTACGGGGATGTGCCGCAGCTGCTCGAAATCGAGCCGGTCATGCGCGAGGCCGGGAACTACCAGCAGCGCGTGCGCCGCCTGGCGTTCTACGAGCGCAACGGCTTTACGGTGACGAACATGATGACGCACGAGGCCGACCAGACCTACCGGGTCCTGGCGCGAGGCGGCGTCGTTGCCCCGCAGCGCCTGGAGGAGGCGCTCAACTCGGTGACTGACGACCCGGCGTACACGTCGCGGGTGACGACGGACTGACGTCTGCGCGCTCGCGCATTGATCGGGTCATCCCCTCACGGAGTGCGGCTCGATTCTGTGCGATCAGCGAGAACGGGAGGCTGTGAGCGTCCAACCCCCGCTGTCCGCCGTCAGTGGTCGGTGCCGCGGCTGGAGACCAGGAGGATCTCCTCGTTGTCGAGGCGGGCGAGCGCTCCTTCCAGGGCGGCCGAGGAGAAGATGCCCTCGTCGCGGGCCTGCAGGAGCGCGTCGCGCTGGGCGTGAATGGCTTCGAGGGCGAGCTCACGGATCTGGTCGCGCGTGAAGGAACGCTCGACTTCTTCCTCGCTCATGGCGACCGTGCCGTGTCCCTCGTCATCGCCGGGTGACGCGAGCGCTGAGGACGCATCCTCCGCGGGCAGGGAAGCCGATTCCGAGGTCGCGGCAACGCTGGCGGTCGCCTCAAGCGAGTCATCCACGCACTCGGGACGCAGTCCGTCGCTGGTTGCTCCCGACTGCGTGGAGGCGTCCTGGAGGATGTCGGTGAGGACGCGGTCGGCCGTGCGCGCGATGCGGGTCCCCTCGGCCTCGTCGGTTGCGGAGACCGCGTTCCCGATGCGCGACAGGGTGCGAGAGACGCCGGCGGAGAGCAGGGTCTGGCCGTCAACTTCGTGGATCGCTTGGGCCAGGGCGGTGTCCACGAGCGCGGAACCCATCACCGTCAGGAGCTTGGCGCCTTCCTCCTCGCTAATGTCTCCCGAGGCCATCTGGGGTTTGACGATGCGGATGAGAGCGGGCAGGGTCAAACCCTGAATGATGAGGGCACCTGCAGCGATGAACAGGGCGATCGACAGCAGGAGCGCGCGCATCGGGGCGTGCGCAGAGATTGTCTGCGCGGCTGCGAGGGTGATTGCTCCACGCATGCCTGCCCACACGATAACGCTGCCTTCGCGCGGCCCCAGCGGCTCGTTTGCGAAGTAATCCAGGTCGGAGCCTCGAATGGCGTTGCGGCGCTCTCGGCGCTTGAGGCGACCGCGATAGTGAATGAGGGCGCGCTCCCATTGCTCGGGGCTCAGATTGCGCGCCTCGAGCATGTCGGCGTCCACTTCGCAGGCGGCGTTCATGCGCTCCTCAAAGCGCTCGATGCGCGCGGATTCCACCTCGAAGCGGCGTTGGCGGTGGGTGCGCCGATGGTCCAGCCAAGCGAGCATGACCGCGATGAACACAGCGCGAATCACCATGATGAGCGCACCGAGGGTGACGGCGAGGAACGCGGCGAAGGCCAGGCCTCCGGAGAACGCGGCGGTCTCCTCGACGATGCCGAAGGCCTGCAGGCCCATCGTCAGGAAGATCGTGCTCTCCAGGACCAGGGTCATGGTCTGCCAGTTTTGCTGGGAGAATCGCCTGTTGCTCGCAGAGATCGTGGCGGCGCGGCGGCGCGAGACGACCAGGCCGGCGACGANATCGCGGGGACCAGCCAGTTGATGACGAAGCCGACCGCGAAGGCGGAGAGGAACACGAGGGGAATCGCGAGCATCGCGACGGCCTGCATCTCGCGGCGGAAGTCCATGGTCGGCATGCGCACGGCCGCCGAGAACAGCAGGGGCGGCAGCACCATCTCGAGGACGATGTGCGGTTCGATCTCGATGGCCTCCACCTGCGGAAGGAAGCCGATCGCCAGGCCGACGACCAGCAGGATCAGGGGGGATGCCACGCGCACCTTGGGCGCGATGAATTGGCATGCCACGATGATGAGCATTCCGGCCAGGGCGATAAGAAGGGGGTCCACAGGTTAATTGTATTGTGCGCAACCACTCCAGCACCGTTGCCACCTCACCACAGCGGCTACGCGCACGGCGAACTCGCACGAACCACGCCCACCCAACTGCGCTCCATACCAGTCCCAGATGTCAAACAGACCCATACGAGCAGAGCGCCTTCTATCATTAACGCATAGGATCAAGGAGGTTCTCATGACCGCTTACGACCACTCGTCGGGGTACACCTACGGTACCGATGCCGTCCCCACGTCCCCGCTCACACTCGAGGATCTGCGCCAGATTGAGGCCGCAGCGCACGTTCAGCCCGGTGACGCAGAGCTGCTCGCGCGAGCAGAACCCATCCTGGCGCCGCATGCCATGGACATGGTCGACACGTGGCGCGGGATTCTGGCTCAAAAGACGTATCTGGCAGCCCATTCCGCGCACCCGGACGGGCAGCCGAACCCCGAGTACGCGCAGGCGTCAAAGCCGCGATTCGCCCAGTGGATCATCGACATGTGCACGCGCGAGCGGGACCAGGCGTGGTTGGACTACCAGTACCTGATCGGCGCCCGGCACATGTCCGCAGCGAAGAACGCGGCGGATGGGGCGGACTCGACGCCGTTCGTGCCCCTGCGCTACGTGCTCGCTTTCATCGCTCCGACTGTGGAGGTGGGGCATCGTCTGCTGGCGGAGGGGTTCGAGGGCGAAGAGCTGAGCGCCGTGCGTGACGCGTGGACTCGCGCGGTCACCGTCGCCGTGACAGTGTGGGCGTATGCCTACCGCGATCACCCCGAGCAGTTCTGACCCGACGCTCGCCACCTATCGCTGCCCCATCGGTCGCCTGACGCTGGCCGCGCGGGGTGGTGCGCTCGTCGGCTTGTGGGTGGCCGGGCAGCGCTTCTTCGGGCATCCCTTCGTCGTCGACGAGGCCGTGGCCTCTTCCGCGCAGTCGGTGTCCTCCCTCGATGGTTGCGGGCGCGACGCAGGCCTTGGAAGAGACCAGGACGCGGCCGCATTGGCTGCGGCCGCGTCCTGGTTGGACGACTATTTGGCCTGGCGGGTCCCCTCCCCCGCCCGCGTGCCGCTCTCGCCTATGGGCAGCGAGTTTCAGCTCCGCGTCTGGGAAGCCATGAGCGCCATTCCCTACGGGCACACAATGACCTACGGCCAGCTGGCGTATCGCCTGCGCGAGGCCGGGGTCGCCGCGTCGGCGCGCGCAGTCGNACCAGAGGTTCGGCAGAGCCGGGGTGACCTGAGTGGCGGTCGCATTCAGTTCGGCCACGCTCGGGTGCGGGGTTACCAGCGAGTAGACGACGAGGACGACGATCGCGATGACGATCATGGGCGTAAACACGCCGATGACCTTCATGATGCGGTCGAAATCCAGGAAGGCCGTGAGAATCACGAGGCCGGCGCACACGGCACTGCCAGCCCACGCGGGCAAACCGAATTGCTGCTCGAGGTTCGCGCCCGCGCCCGCGAGCATCACGAAGCCCATCGCGAAACCAGAAAAAACAAGCACGACGTCAATGACGCGACGCACGGCAGGGTGAGTGATGCGTTCGAAGACCTCGTCGTGGTGGCCGGAGCGGAAGTAGGAACCCAGCTGGAGGGCAACAACGCCGAAGATGATGTTGAGGACTCCCAGGGCGGCGATTCCAATCAATCCGGTGGCACCGAAGGAGAGGAAGTACTGGAGCAGGTCCTGGCCGCTGGCCAGGCCAGCGCCGACGATCACTCCCACATAAGCAAAGGCAACAGAGAGGTACTTTTTCGACATGGCGGTCCTTCCGATCGCAAACATGCACCGAGGGACGACCTAGTTCCTCGGCAAGCGCTGGTTTGACAGCGCCTGCCGCCATTCTATGCAGAATTACTTATAATTGATTAAAGATAGCCTTACTTGAGCTTGTACAAACGGGACTAAATACCTAACACTCAACCTAATCCCACGAAAACGGCGCTTTGAGATCTTGGTCTCAGTCGAGGTTGCAGGAACCTACCTGCCCCGATCCACGGGCGTCAAAGCCCCCTTACAGACAGAGAGGCCCACCCTTCATGAATGAAGGATGGGCCTCGACTTGTGCAACGACTAGGCGTTTGGCTGCCCGTTTTCGAGCGCTTCTTCCACCAGCGCCTCGTCGACCGGCAGCTCGGTGCGGGCATAGGCAGCCGCGTCATCCTGCGCATCCGCGACGTCGAACCACCCGAGAAGCGGCGTGCCGTCGAATAGAACAAGGAGAAAGCAGTGTTGTAGATGAGCGCAAAAATAACAAGCGTGTAGACGAAGGCAAAGGCCGAGGCCTCATTCCACGGTAGACGTTCGACTGGGAGCACGACACGTTCATCTGACCCCCTTCACACTCGGGAATGTTCATCCAGACACAGATGTGTACACAAGGTACTAAACTGACACTATGAACACACTTGCCACAACCCTATCGACTCGGGAGCTGCGCGCGAACCTCTCTGACGTTCTCGGGCGAGCCTCCTACGGCGGCGAACGAATTGGTGTGACGAAAAACGGCCGCCTCACTGCGATCGTGATTGGCGTCGACGACTTGTTGGCCCTGGAAGAACTCGAGGATGCGCGCGATCTCGCGGCCTTCCGGGAGGCGGTGCGCAACGACGACGGGCAGCGCGTGAGTCTGTCCGACCTGCGCGCTGAACTCAACGACTAGCGATGTACCGCATCGAATTCACCTCAGCGGCAGCGCGCCAGGTACGCAAGCTGGACCGCCCGGCGCGAACCCGCCTACTGGACGCCATTGAATCGCTCGCCAGTTCTCCTCGCCCCGACGGGGTCAAGAAGCTCGCGAGCACGGAGAACGCGTGGCGCATCCGTGTCGGCGGCTACCGGATCATCTACTCCATCGAAGACGACGTCCTCGTTGTGACGGTCGTGCGCGTCGCACACCGCCGAGAGGCGTATCGCTCGTAGCGTCACTTGCCTTCGAGGAGCTGGATCGGCGGGCGCGGCGCCTGCATCGAATTGATCGGCGCGTCCGGATCAGCGTAGCCGAGGGCGAAGCCGGTGATGAACTTGTAGCCCTCGGGGATCTCGAACTCCTCATCGACGGGCGCGCGCCAGGTGGCCAGGATGCCGACCGGGCAGGAGTCGATGCCGCGCGACTTGGCGGACAGGAACAGTGTCTGGAGCATGAGGCCGGCGTCCATGGCGCTCCACGGGAGCATGTCCTCATGAACGAACACGAACCCCATGACGGGCGCGTCGAACGCCGTCACGTTGCGACGGTTCACGCGGTTGCGCCCTTCAATATCCGCGCGCTCAACCCCGTAGATGCCGTAGAGGAGCTTCGCGACCTCTATCTGGGCGGGGCGCAGCTCGTCCGGGTAGCGCTTGCGCACCGGGAAATCACCGTCGGGCACAGGGATCTCCACCGTCGCGTCCTCAGCCTTGCGCGCATGGGCCTCGATCTCCTCATCGAAGAGTCGCCCGTAATGCTCGCGCAGGCGCTGGGCGCGCGCGCCCGTGGCCAGGGCGACGCGGAAAGCGCGCGTGTTGGACCAGGAGGGCGCGGTCGTCGCATCTGCGAGAATCGCGTCGAGAACCTCGGCGGGGACCTCACGGTCCGTAAAAGCGCGCGTCGAGCGGCGCGAGGCGGTCAGGGCGGAAAAGTCGTTCATCTCTGCGTTGAGTGTCATGCGCCCAGGCTAACCCGGCCTCGTTCCCCGATCCAGCAGGCCCGCCCACCGGACAGCGACAATCCCTTCCTCGCCGACAACTGGTGGCTAGTTGTCCGAACGCTCGTAGGGGACCCGGAAGTAATCGAGCATCACCGCGAAACGGTCCTGCGCACTCAGGCACGTATCCATGAGGAAACCATTCTCGTCACCCCACCTCTCCAGACCTCGGTAGTAGAAGGCCTTCAGATCGTCGGTGATGATGAACGGGACGACTCCCGCCGCGAGGCACTGCTGAAGCATGAGGAGCCTACCAACCCGCCCGTTACCATCCTGGAAAGGATGGATGCGTTCGAAGCGCACATGCCAGTCCAGGATCTGCGTGAGAGTATCAACATCGTTGACGCACTCGAACAGAGGCCGCATATGGTCAGCAACATCGGCGGGCGCGCTCGTCTCACGCAACGCGACCTCGTTCGGCAGACGCTTGTAATCGCCGACCGCGAACCAATCAAGATCAGCCTGGATGCTCCCCTGCTTCAGTATGCGATGCAGATCCTTCACATATTCCTCGCCGATAGGAGTTCCGGCGCATTCGATGACGCGATCAATAGCGCGGAAGTGGTTCCGCGCCTCGATGATGTCATCGACTCTCAGGCACTCGCCGCCAACAGTCGCCGTCTCGAAGATCAGACGGGTCTGTTCCTCGGACAGCTGAGATCCCTCGATGTGATTGGAGTTGTAGGTCATCTCCACCTGTAGGCGGTGGTAGACGCCCCCACGCACGCCTGCATGTTTTTCGTCGCGAAGCCGCATCAGCAGCGCCGAACGACGCGCGCCGATCTCAGTTTCACTCACGACAGGGCCTCCTTTTGCATGACAGTATACGTGCAAGCCCTCTCGTGAGGCTCTTAACAGTAGGCGCATCGAAGGACCAGCCCATGTCGACACACGACAGCACAATCAACCGCGACTCGCGCGCCTATTGGAACAGGCGCGCAGCAACGTTCACGCGCAACGCGACCGAAGACTACGAGCTGTGGCTCATGGACCTCCTCGGACTCAATCCGGGCGACGAGGTCCTCGACATGGGCTGCGCGACGGGCACGCTCGCCGTCCCCCTGGCCCGCGCCGGGCNCACTTGTGCGACAACGAGAGTTTCTTGTCCGTGACGTAGGGCTCGAACACGAGCAACTGCTGGGCGATGGCGAGCCGAAGAGACTCCCCACCCTCTCTCGCGCACAAGGCGCTTAACTCACGGTAGGCATCGGCAGAGTCACGGAAGTAATTCGCGTCCGTCTCTTCACAGGCAGCGAGTTGCCGACGCTTCCACGCACCGATCAGGATTTCCTTACGCGCGCGCACAGCATCCTTCTTGTCGCGGCGACAGTCGTCCTCGAGCCACGCCATGCGCAGCGAGTCGAGCACTCGCTGCACGTCATCCCCCATGGGCGCAAACACGGCAACATCCGCACCCGCCTTGCTCGCGCGGCGCCGCTCCCACCACTGTTCGACGTCCTCGTAGATGTAGGAGCTGTCGGCCCGCAGGGCGAAAGCAAAACGGCCAATCCCAACGTAGTTGAGGCGTATGAAGAACAGGGGGATCGCTCCCACCTCACCACTGGCAGCGCCTTCCACCACCGCGCGAACCGCGGCAATGGCAGTGTTGACGACCACGAAGGAACCCGAGGCAACGGTCAGCATGCGCGTGAGCGCACGGCTGTTGAGAGGCAGGAATCGCGAAGGATTGATGCGCGTCAGATCCTTGACGCTGGACACGTCGCAGCGCTTTAACTCGTCGACGAAGCGAGTGATCGTGTAGAAACCGCGAACAATGCACTCATTCGCGAGAACAGCGGGAACCTGCGTCAGGATTTGCCCCGCCAGGCCAACCTCGGTCCGCAGATCGAAGCGTAGGGGATTGCCGTCCTCGTCCTTGAGAAGAGTGCCGTTAAAGGCTTTCGACACCCACTGCGAGAACGTCGCGATCTTATCCTCGTGCGCGATGGACATGTCGCGGAAGAATGGCAGGGCCGAGGCCTCCTTGAGGAAGGAGAGAAGAGGCCCGGGAATGCCGGTGCCCAAGCCGGGAGTTGCGCTCGACCCAGCCATGTCGCTGATGAGGTGGAGCATCCAGTTGAGGGTGCCATAAAGGAACTTCTCCTCGCTATTCCTACCGAATAGCATCCCATCCTTGAGCGCCTCGGCGGGCAGGTCGACAATCAGGAAGCTCCCATCCGTCGCGGTTCCAAACCCCTTGCCGGTGAATTGCATGAGGATGGAGCACACGAGCCCCACGGGCGAGGGGTGATGGGAGAAATCGCGGAGGTGATGCTGGAGGCCGCCACCGAATGCTGCGGTGAGCTTATCCCCCACGAATGGGAAGCTCTTTTCGAGGAAGCGGATCGCGTCTGCGATGCTCGGGTTGTCTTTGTTCAGACCCACCCTCTGGGCCGCTCCGATGACGATCTTCTCGATCTTTTCAGCCCCGAGCCTGCGCGCATCGGCCAGGTTGAGGTCCTGTTGCCACAGGACGCTCAGAGCTCCCATGAGGGTGCCGCTCGCTGCGGCGACAACGTAATCCCTGACTTGCGCGGGCGAGGCGTTGGGATCGAATTCGAACGCTGCGGTCTCGTCCGGCTCGCTGCCCTCATTCAGGCTCACCTCGAACGTCCCCTCGACGGGAACGTCCGTCAGCTGAGGAAGGGGTGTTGCAGAAAACACCAGACGCTCGTTGTCTCCGCGACGGATCAGGTCTCGGGTCATGATTGCTCCCATGCAACTCTCGATAGATACCGGGAGAATAACACGATAACTATCCCGATCCCCCGCTTAGGCTCCTCGTCTTTCTTCCCACTCCCCCGCCTCGTCCTCATCGTCCCCCACAATCCGCATGCAATTCCCCAACCACACCTGTCATCGGTCCCCCACAAACCCCGCAATATCAACGATCACAATTCAAATCCTGAAAGATCGGCGGGGGAATTACGTGCGACATTGGTGGGCACGCGCAGCGCGGGAAGGACCACACCGATTAGTCCCCGCTGCCCGGTCGGGCCTACAGTGGGACTCATGAGGGCATCTGGAATGCAGGCGAGGGGCGACCAATGAACACGAGGTTCGTCAGGCGAACATCCAAGCGGATGGCAGCTATCGTCACATCGCTCACGATCGCTCTCTGCCTGTTCGGCCTCGTGCTTATCGCTCTACCCTCCGGGCACGAACAGAAAGATCCCGCCCCCATTGCGTACGACGAGGACGAGGACCCCATGTCCGAGGCCGTCGCTGCCCTGCTCGACACGGCCTCGTCCCTGCACGGGTCGATCGACATTCTCACCTACGAACAGGGATACGACGGGAACACCTACAGTAAACGGGCCTACGTCTACGTACCCGCCTCGTACTCTCCCAACCACCCTGCGAACGTGCTCTACCTGACGCACGGATGGTGGGGCAACGCGGCGGGATTGGCCGACGGGGTTGCCCCCGTCGTTGACGAACTGGAAAAGTCAGGCGAAGTCGCGCCCACGATCGTCGTGTTTGCGACCTACTACCCGGACAGGTCTTTTGCGACCGACGACTACGAGGATGATTACGTCCTCAATCGTTTCTTCGCGACGAGTGAGATCGACACGCTCATGAAGGAGGTTGAAACGCGCTACACGACCTTCGCGCACGGTGACATGTCTGACGCCTCGCTTCGAGCCTCGCGCTGGCACCGCGCGTTCGGCGGTTTTTCGATGGGTGCGACAACCACGTGGGACGTGTTCTCCCTGCGCCCGCAGTACTTCTACGGGTACATGCCGATGGCCGGCGAGTCCTGGATTGGACGCGAGGAGGACGCCGACGAGGCGCGCATCGCGGAGCTGGTGACCGCGGGGGCGCTGCGCGAGGGCTATGGCCCGGCCGACTTCCGTATCCTGGCCTCCGTCGGCTCCGATGACCCGGCACTGTGGGATATGAGTCCGCAGCTTGACGAGTTCCACGAGGATTACCCCGACCTCATGACGGACGCCAGCCTGCAGCTGTGGATTGACGACGGGGAGGCCCACTCGAGCGCATCGGTCACCCACCAGGTCGCGCACAGCCTGCCGCTCCTGTTCCCCGGCAGATAGGAGGCGCCACCCACGCCGCGTGAGAGCAACGCGCTGTGCCCCGACCTCGTTCCTTCTTGTCAGGGACGAGGCCGAGGCCGCATCGCAGATCAGGGGGCCTTATGCGCGGGGCTGGCGCTCCGCCCACTCGCCGAGCCTCACGCGCGGACCCGTGAAGAACGGGGTGTCCTCGCGCACGTAGAGACGCGCCTCGGTGTAGCGCTGGGCGTGCATGACCCCCTCGAGGCGGTCGAGGGTGTCGGCTTCGAACGCGAGCACCCACTCGTAGTCGGAGAAGCCGAAGGCGGACAGGGTCGAGCCCTTGACGTCCGGGTACTGGGCGAAGCCGTTGCGGCCGTGCTCAGCCATGATGCGGGACCGCTCTTCGGGGGCCTTCAGGTACCAGTCGTAGGAGCGCACGAAGGGGTAGACCATCGCCCAGTCGCGGGGCGCGACGCCGCCGAAGCAGGCGGGAATGTGGCGCTTGTTGAACTCGGCGGGGGTGTGCAGGCCCATGCACGACCACACCGGGTCCAGGAACTTGCCCAGCGCGCTCGCGCGCAGGCGGTGGTAGGCATCCTGGAGGACCTCGGGGTCGTCGTCGAGCCACCAGACCATCAGGTCGGCCTCGGCGCGGAAGCCGGACACGTCGTAGAAGCCGCGGATTTGTGCGCCCGCGCCCTTCACGTAGTCCAGGGATTCGGCGACGATGCGGCCGCGCTCGCCGTCGTCGGCGGGCAGGGACTCGCCCAGCGCGAACACGGAGTATAGGGCATAGTGCGCCTTGTTGTTGACCTCATCGAAG
>NZ_LT635866.1:222546-254799 GCF_900128465.1 Actinomyces bouchesdurhonensis
AGATCATCAAGGAGAGTGACCATGTCGCAGCTTAAGCAACTCGGGGCCATGACCCGCCTCAACATTCGGCTTCAACTCACCGACCCGGCGCCCACGCTCATCCTGACGGTCATCCCCCTCGTCCTAATCCCCTTCATGATGCCGGCGTTCAAGTCAATGCTCCTGGCCGACGGCTACACGAGCGTCACGGGCGCCGAGCAGGCCGTTCCGTCGATCGCGATCCTCTTTTCATTCCTGGCCGTCCAGAACATCATCGGCTCGTTCTTCAACGAACGCTCGTGGGGCACGTGGGAGCGCCTCGAGGCCTCCCCCACCTCGCGTGCGACCATCCTGACGGGCAAGGCCCTGGTCGCGTTCCTCATGCAGACCGTCCAGATCGCGGTCGTCCTCGCGCTTGGAGCCCTCATTTTCAGGTATCGGCCGACCGGGTCTCTGGTTGCGCTCGCCGCGATTCTCCTCAGTTTTTCGGCGGTGCTGTCGGCGCTCGGCGTCGCGCTCGCGCTGTGGTCGCGCAGCCNCCGAGGCAGCCACGGCCTCGTCAATCGAGGGACGGAAGGGGAAGGGCGAGGATCCCGCCTCCATGCTCACGGGGATGGAGTGGGTGACGAAGACCAGACGGACCCCGGAGGGGTCGACGCCGCGCGCCGTCAGAGCCTCCCAGGAACGCCGGACGGACGCGATCTGCGCGCTCGCCATGCCGGGGGTCGAGTAGTAGGGGCGGACCTTGTCCACGATGATGTCGGCGTCGGGATTGTCGGTGCTGTCCTCGGCGCCCAGCGCGATAGTCCCCCACTTCTCGCGCAGGGCCGCCGCGGCCTCGGCGAGGTCTTCGCGGTACTGGCGACACCCCGAGTACGAGGCGTAGGCGGAGGTGGGCAGGACGAGGATGCGCCGGGCACCGGCCCCCGCGAGCTCGTCGAGGCCTTCGGCGACGAAGGGGTGCCAGTTGCGGTTTCCCCACCCGACGGGGATGTCGTGCCCGCGGCGGGCGAGCTCCGCGGACAAGTCGGCGATCAGGCGCTGGTTGCAGGCGTTGATGGGCGAGACTCCGCCGAATCGCTTGTAGTGCGCGGCGACCTGGAGCAGGCGCTCGTCGGGGATTCCACGACCACGCGTCGCGTTGCGCATGAACGGCAGGACGTCCTCCTGGCCGTTCGGGCCGCCGTAGGACACCAGCATGATCGCGTCGTAGGTTTCCATACTCGGCACTGTCGATCCTCCTTCGGGCCTCGCATGGACAGTGTAGGGCCGCTTCCCTCCCCCACGCAGCGACAGATTGTCAGGAAAACGCGGCAATTCGTGGGTTTCTCCCCTGCACGCAAGACCGCCTTGCATTCATAAGTTAACACTGTTAACCTTTCGTGCGACACAAAGTTAACAGCGTTAACAGATGGGAGAAAAACCGTGTCACATCCACACGCCCCAGCCCTGGAGGCTCGGGGGATCCGCAAGAGCTACGGAACTCACGAGGTCCTGCGAGGGGTCGACCTGCGCGTCGAACCCGGTCAGATCCTCGGGCTACTCGGACGAAACGGGGCCGGCAAGTCCACGCTCATCACGATCCTGTGCGGGCTGCGCCAAGCCGACTCCGGAACCGCCAGCATCTGCGGCCACCGCCCCTCCTCCGTCGAGGCCGCGCGCTTGATCGGCTACGCGCCCCAAGAGCTCGGCATCTACCCCGACCTGAGCGTCGCCCAGAACCTCGCGGCCTTCGGCGAACTGAACGGGCTCACTCGACGCGAGTCGGCCTCGCGCGCGAGCGAGGTGATGGACCTCCTCGGCCTCACAGAGAAACGCGGACAGCGTGCCTCGCACCTGTCGGGCGGGCAGCAGCGCAGGCTCCACGCGGGCATGGCGATCATGCACTGTCCGCGCCTGGTGTTCATGGACGAGCCGACCGTCGGCGCGGACGTGGAGGCGCGCAGCCAGATCCTGCGCGCGGTCCGCCAGCTCGCCNACTGGGCGATCACCGCGATTCACGAGGTGAGCCTGGACGGGGCGAGCCTTGCCGACGTCGGGGTGCGGATCGGCGTCCTGTGGGGTTTCTTCGCGGTGATCGCGGGGCTGGCACTGATACAGTTCCGGTATCACAGGGAGTAACGACCACCGAAGCGGAGAGTCCATGCCGTCGTCACGCCAGCGCGCGCTATCGCGAGACATCATCTTGTCGAGCGCGCTCGACCTGGTGGACGAGGAGGGGCTCTCCGCTTTGTCTCTGCGGTCCTTGGGTAAGCGCCTCGGCGTCTCCCAGGCCGCTTTTTATCGCCATTTCCCCGACAAGGCGGCACTCCTGGAGGGCATCGCCGAGCAGGTCTGGCGCCTCACGTTCGAGGCCTTCCTGGGCCGCGTCGACGACGGGGCGGTCGGCGGGGAAGCGAGGCCCGCGCACGAGGCATCGGAGCCGACCGAGGGCGCCCCGGCCTCGCCCCTGCTCGCCTACATGCGCGCCTACGCGCACTGCCTGGCCTCCACGCTGCGCTCCCACCCGGGCGCGGTCATGCTGCTGCTCACGCACCCGATGTCGACGCCCGAGCAGCTTTCGCTCCTGGCGCGCGTGTTCGTAACGCTCGCGCGGCGCGGTTTCACGCCGAACGCGGACATGCTGGGACTCGTGAATGCGGTGTCGATTTACACGACGGCGTTCGTCGCCGCCGAGGTCGTTCCCCCGGTGGGTGGCTCCCCCGAGCGCCCGGTCGATCTGTCGGCCGCGAGCGCCGCGCTCGATCCCGAGGACGCGCAGGCGCTGCGCCCACTCATCGAGGACCTCCTGGACGGCCGCTACGACTTCAACGCCCAGTTTGAGCGTGGCCTGGAGGCGATCCTGCGCGGCTGGGCCTAGCTGACCAGTGTTTCGACCTCGCGCACGATGCGCTTGGTGCCACCCAGAGAGGACAGTTCCTCGCGCAGTCCCCGGATCCCCGAGGCCAGGGCCGGTTCATCGACGAGGCGGCGGGCGGCGCGCGCGATGAGCGTCGGNATGAACACCGATAAGGTCGAGGACGCAGGCTGAGCGGCTACACCACTAGCGGCCCAGGCGCTTGACGAAGCGGAACATATAGTCGGCCTCGCCCATCGGCTCGCCCGCCCCGCAGGGATGCGAGGTGTCGGGGTGGTGTTCGTTGAAGAACTCGACGATGTGGAAGCCGCACTTGTTGACGTAGAAGTGGATGTTGCGCACCTCGAAATAGGGCGTCACCAGGGTCCATTCCCTCACCTGCGGGTGGGCGGCCTCGATGGCGAACCAGGCGCGCGTCCCCACTCCCCTGGAATGAACCGAGGCCTTCATTGCGAAAAGGAGAACCTCGCCTCGATGACCGGCAACGGTGAGGATGACGTTGCCCACGACTTCGCCGTCCTCAAGGATGCGATAGGCGAGCGCTCCCGGCGCATTCAGGGACTCCTCAATGTCGGACAGCGGGAGAATCGGCTGCGCCGTTGCACTGCCCTCGCTGGGACCAGACGGAGACTGCTCACGCGCGGCGAGACGCTCCCCCACGAAGGATCCCTGCGGGTTGCCCTGGAAGTGCTCGAAAGATTCCTGAAAGTCCGCGATCAGCGCAGGACGTTCGGTCTCAGTCAGGGGAACAAGCATGATCGTCATGGGCTCATCGTATCTGCAAACGGCTGCAAATCTGACAGCAGGGGTCTCTGGCCTCAGCATCCTGGAGATGGGGCCCAACGACGCGAGCCCCGAGCTCATCCGCGCGCGACGTCAGACAGTCGACGCCGGAACACGTGCAGCGCCGGTAAGCTGAGCGTGGTCACCGTCCGAACCCACGCGAGGAGGCATTCATGGACAAGCGAGATCGCATTCGAGGGGCAATGATCGGCTGCGCCGCAGGAGACGCACTGGGGTACCCGGTTGAAGCGCTGTCAGAGGCCGCGATCGTCGAACGCTATGGCCTGCGCGGGATCACCGACTACGACTTGGACGAGAACGGAACCGCGCGTATCACCGCGGACACGCAGCTCATGCTGCTGAGCGCAAATGGGATCCTCTTCGCTCACACGCGAGGGGCCCTGCGCGGGATCATGGCCCCTGTGTACCAGTATTTCGACGCTTTCTACATGGACTGGTATCGGCTCCAGACAGAGAAGCAGCCACGCCGAGCCCGGTGCGGATGGATTAACGCCTACCCTGCCCTGTCCGCGAAGCGCGCGCTGTCTCCCACCGTCGTGAAAGTTGCCGCATCCAAGAAGTTCGGATCGATGGACGAGCCCATCAACGACTCGAAAGGCTCCGCGTGTCTGCTGCGAGCAGTCCCCATCGGCCTGTCCTACTTCCGCGACCCTGCCTACATTCTCGATCTGGGGGCAAACACCGCGGCGCTCACGCACGGTCACGAGCTCGCATGGCTGTCGTCGGCGGCGCTTGCGCTGATCGTCTCGCACATCATCCACAAGGAGCTGCCCATCACCGAGGCCGTGAATGAGACCTTGTCGGCCCTGTATGAGACGTTCTCCGATTCCCGCAAGACCGTGAACGAACTGTCGCGCACTATCCGCTCCGCCATGTCGCTTGCCACCTCAGCCTCGAGCGACCTGGATGCCATCCACGCGCTCGGCAAGGGCTGGGTCGCTGACGAAGCCCTGGCGATTGGCATCCTCTGCGCGCTACGCCATGAGAACGACATCGCGGGAGCGATGACGTTCGCCGCCAACCACGGCGGAGACTCCAACACCACAGCGGCAATCGCGGGGACGCTCGTCGGAGCGCGAAGCGGTTTCAATGCGATCCCCGACCGGTTCGTTGACAGGCTCGAGCTCGTCGACGTCATCCTCGAGCTGGCAGACGACGTCACCACGGACTGCCCAATGTACGATTGGGGCCCGAGTAATCCCGTGTGGGAACACAAGTACATCCACAGCGACTACGCCTATTGGCGCAGACGCACTCCGGAGGCCAAGGAAGCCAAGGAATACAAGGAAGACGAGGCCAAGCAAAACGACTAGGCCAGCGACCCTGTGGAGCTACAGTTCGAGCCTCATGTGCACGAGCTCCTGGTAGCCCACAGTCGCGGACCGGTAGCCTCGTGGGTTGCGTCCATACTCCTCGAACCCCTCGCGCCGGTAGAGCGACAGCGCGCGTTGATTGTCAGCCACTACCTCGAGCTCGAGTTGGGTGTATCCCGCCCGGCGCGCACAGTCGATGCACGCCTCCATGAGCGCTCGGCCGATCCCCATCCCCCAATACTCCTGGAGCACGCTGATCCCGAAACACGCCCGGTGCACCACCTTGCGTCTGCTGCCCACCGCCGTGACTCCTGCGCTGCCCACGATCTTCCCATCGACGACGGCGACGAGCTCGACCTCATTGTCACTGCACTCCGTTTCCCCCAGCGAGCGAGCCTCTTGTTCATCGTCGACGCTTTGCTCATCCGGGGATGACAGCAGGTAGTCGGTCTCCGCATGCGTGCGCTGCATGATGTCACGCAGCGCGCAGGCATCCGACGCGACGGCGTTCCGCACGAGAAGCTCCGTCCCGCCCGTTAACAGCACCGTTTTGGCGTACCTCATCGTCGGCCTCCTCGTCTCCCTAGCCGCACGGTTCTTGACAACAGTGTGAACGCCCCACAGCATACTGTCAGCCTGAAATAGCTACACGCTCCAGACCTCAGCCCGTTCCAATGACCGGGCAGCGCTGACGGCAACCATCAGGCAGAGACAGGACCGTTCAAGCAGCTTGACCCGCTAGGGACAACACCATTGCACATTGACACCAGGGAGAACTAGAATACATTGTATTCAGCTTGAGGAGGTCACCATGCCCACCATGACCATGCGCCTCGACGAAACGGACGCCGAGGTCGTGCGCAAGTACGCCGAATTTGAAGGAAAAACGATCTCCGACTTCATTCGAGATGCCGTCTTCGAGAAGATCGAGGACCAGCAGGACCTCGCAACTCTGCGCGAGGCGATCGCTGCAGACAACGGCGTTCGCTACACCCACGAGCAGGTACTCGCGCAGCTGGGCCTGTAAATGTCCTACCACGTTGAGTACAGCGACACAGCCCTGAAACAACTGAAGAAAATGGACCGATTCGACGCGCGACTCATCACGTCATGGATCGGCAAAAACCTCGAGGGCTGCTCCGACCCCCGCATCCACGGCAAAGGCCTGACCGCCAACCGATCAGGCGAGTGGCGCTACCGCATCGGCAACTACCGCGCTCTGTGCATCATCGAAGATGACCGCCTCATTATCGAAGTCTTTTCCGTCGGACACCGCCGGCACATCTACCAGTGATATCACTAGCAAGGCCCTGGCACACGATCGACTCTGTGCGCTTCACGCGAGCTCGCCCCGGCCTCGTTCATAGTCCCAGGCACGAGAACGTCGACTAAATCGCGTCGCCGCCATATCCTGGGTGGAGGGCCTCAACGACGTGTGCCCTATCGACAAAGAGGGAGATTCGCAATGAGTGGCATCGACTGGGAGGCTGCGGCAAACCACTGGATCGCGCAGGAGAGCGCAGAGACGCGCATGCCCGCGGCTGACTTGGTCACGGAGATCGAGGCCTTCCTGGCCAGGCACAAGATCTGCACGCTGGCGACCGCCGGGAACGGTATCGTGCGCAACACGACGGTCGAATATCTCTACGCCGAAGGGGCGTTCTGGATCATCAGCGAGGGCGGCCAAAAGTTCCGCACCCTGCAGGCCAACAAAAACGTGTGCCTGGCGATCCATGACGACGACATTTCTTTCGCGACGCTGGCGGGCTTGCAGGTCACGGGCACCGCCGAGGTTGTGGAGCCTTTCGGTGCCCACTACGCCCACGCCTGCGAGCTGCGGGGTCTCCCCATGGAGCGCCTGCGCGCCATGCCCTTCGTCATGAACATCATCAAGGTGACCCCCACGCGCTTCGACTACGTCAACGGCACGCTGAAAGAGCGAGGCTTTTCCCCGCGCCAGCACATCGACTTCTGAGGAAGCGGCTAGAGTCCGGGGGCGCGGACAACCCACACGCCCGAACGGGGACTGCCCTGACGCTCAAGCGCGCCTTCTTCTTTGAGCTGAGCGACCGTGCGCTCGGCGCTCCGCTTCGAACACCCGAGATGTTGCGCGAGCTGAGTGACGGTAGCACGCGGGTTCTCACTGAGGAAAGCGAGCGCACGGGCTCGAGCCATATCCTGCGAGCTCGACGGCTTCGCATACGGAAGAATCGATTCCCGAATCGCCTCGAGCATGAACTCCACGAAACTCTCGCACGAACCGGTCGCACCCGAGCGGGCCAAGGCCTCGTAATACTCCGCCTGCCGCCTCCTGATAGCGGACTCAACGGGCAACCACGCTAACTCCGAACGCCACCTGGACAGAAGCAGCGTCTGCCAGAGACGTCCCGTCCGGCCGTTCCCGTCAGAAAAGGGATGACATAACTCGAACTCGACGTGGAAGACGCACGAGGCGAGCAGCGGGTGCATACGCGTCGCACGCAGCCAGTCGAAGAGGCCTCCCATGACCTCGGGGACGTAGGCTGCCGGAGTCCCCGCATGGATGAGAGCATCCCCGTTGAACACGCCGACATTGCCCGACCGAAAGCGCCCAGCATCGGGGACGAGGCCACCCATCATCACGCGGTGAACGCGCAGCAAATCCTCCAACGAATGAGGATCGAGCTCAGGAATAAGGTCGTAGGCGGCGCGCGCGTTTTCGACTTCGAGGATGTCGCGCCGGTCTCCGAGAACCCGCTTGCCGTCGATAATCGCGCTCACCGCGCGCTCATCGAGTTTGTTACCTTCGATGACGAGCGAGGAGTAGATCGTCTGGATCCGCAGCTCCCGACGCAGCGTCGGGCTGGTCGACAGTGGCGCTTGAGGCGACAGCATGCCGACGAACTCAGCGATCTCCATGCACAGTGCATCGATCGCGTCGGTGCGTTCAAACGACGATTCGTAGGCCATGACCACCCCCCCCATTACCGCCACAATTATACCGCCACTGGCGGTGATCGCGTGGCACTCAAGGACAGATGGTCCACGAAACGGCAGGGGGCCCCGTCGATTGACGAGGCCATGGCCGGGAGAGCGTGAAACGCTCAGTCGGTCCCGTGAAACGCTCAGGCGCGGCCGCGCACGCCGCGCGCGATGCAGCTGGCGNTGATGCGGAATCGACTCATTTCTTACTGTCCTTTTCTTCTGCGGGTTCGTCGTACAGGGAAGCGTCGAGGAGGGCGAGGAGCGTCTCACTCTCGCCGCCCTCCATGAGCGAAGCGAAAATACTGCGCAGCACGTAGCGACACAGGGCCTCGGCGCTCATGGGGCAGACGAGCCGGGAACGAACCACGGCCTCGTCCGCATCGAGGACGCGCGCGAGCCCGCGCTCAATGTGGGCGAGCATGGGGGCGCGCACGGCTTCGAGAGCTTCCTGTTCTGCGCTGGGGAGGCGGCGCATCTCGGCGAACCAGTCGACGCTCATGTCGGTGCGCGCGGCGCGCAGGGCCTCGCGGAATCGCCGCACGTAGGAGGTGAAGCGTTCGCCGGGGCGCACGGCGCACAGCTCGTCGGAGAGGTTTTCGTCGAAGAAGCGGGTGAGCACTGCGGCCGTCAGGTCGGCCTTGGTCGGGAAGTAGACGTAGACGGAGCCGACAGCGATGCCGCAGGCGCTGGCGACCTTGCGCACGGAGAGCGCGGAGATGCCGTCGCTCGAGGCGATGGCATAGGCCTGGCTGACCAGTTTCTCCGGGTCGATCACTTGTTTGGGCACGATGTCCTACTGTCCTGCTACCTACAACAATCTATAATGAACAGTGTTCAGTATAGGCCTGAGCGCGGATGCGTCAACAGCAGGCACCAGGGATCACACCACTACCACCAGCAACTCACCACACACTGACGAGGCCTCCCCAGCTTGACCGGGCAAGCCTCGCTGCCAGACTCTCTCCTGGCGCTTGTGCGCGCTGCGCCCACTGCAGCCTGCGTCATATTGTTTTGCGAGCGCATGTATTCGAGCAGATCCACGTGTCATCCTCCTTGATTCGGGGTTGCCGCTTCGTTACGACGCACCCTACTCCACCACAAGCATCGCGACGGCCGGATCGACAAGACACCCCGGCCTCGTCCCACGAATCAGGGACGAGGCCGGAGCTTTGAGTCCATGCCGTCCAGTATCGGTGCCATTAGGTGCTCGATCTCGACAATTGCTTTGGTCATTTCATATCTCCCTTCGTTGTTGCCAACCAGGGAGTTATGAAACGCAATCATTAGGCCGCCGACTTCTCCGCGTTCCCCTTTATGCGCTTGATGATTTCGACGAGCATCAGCTGGTGCTCGGTGTCGAACAACCGCACGAATGACTGGGGCCTGTCGAAAGGTGCCTGGGCGAGCGCTGCGGGCTCCATGTAGCCATTGGCCTCGATGTAGTCGATCACGCGGTGGACGAAGGCGATTTGCTGCTCGGTGAGGCTCTCGTCGTTGATGAAGTCTGCGAACGCTTCCATGGCGGCTGAATGATCGAGCTTCACCACCTTGCGCACCAGCAGGCCGAACGGCGTGTCCCCGTACGCCCTGTTGTAATCGTCCGCGGTCCCTAGCTTTTTTGTGAATATCTTCTCGAGCTCGCCGTACTCCATGTCCGTCATCGGCTTGTTCATCCGCAGCTTGTTGATGACAAGGTTGTCGCCGTAGTCCACGAGAAACCGGTTCACCTTCAGCTTGTAGTCCGCGAAGTCCTCGTCGGGGTTCAAGGTTACGCCATAGACCGTGTCCCCGATGGGGTCTGCAAGCGCTGTGTAGATGATCTTACGATTTGCCCCCTGGTTCACCAGGAATTTCACGATGCCGCGGAGCTCCTTTCGGATGCGCTCAAGGTCCAGGGCGCTGATATCGTCGAAGAAGTGCTCGTCGGTAACCTCCTGCAACACGGGCAGCTTCTCCTTGACCTGCGGGATGGTGATCATCTTCTGCAGCCCGAGCGAGATGGTCACGAGCTTCTTGCGGTAGGTTTCGCCCCCCAGCCCGTCGCAGAGCGAGCACATGAAGCCGTACATGAGTGCGTCGAAGCGCAGCGCGTCCACGTCTTCCTCGTCGTTGTGGACGAGCGGCGCGATTTCCACCTGAAGCTCGCTCAGGTCCATGTCCTTGATGAACGTGTAGGAGGCCTCTTGCTTGTACTTCTGCACGCATGCGCGGTGCAGACGAACGCTCACGAGCTCCTCGTCAAGCTGGACAACCTGGTAGTGGATGCCGTCGACGATCTCCGAGCGCCACGACTGCCAGTCGTCCCCGGCGAATTCTGCGGTTTGCAGGGTCTTCGCCAACTGTGCTTGCCGCGAGAAGATCGTCTCGGAAAGCGATGCGCCCGTCTTGCCCTCCACGGCGTCGCCGCCTTCGCCGAAGTAAGCAAAGTTGCGGCACCAGTCGAAGATGAAGAACCGCTCCTTGTCGGAATAGGCGCCGCCCGGATGATCCGTATCAAGTGGATCGACCACGTCCAGACCGGGTCTCAGCCTGGTCCCACGCCCGACCATCTGCCAGAACTTAATCTTCGAGCGCACCTTCTTGAAGAATACGAGGTTCACGATCTCGGGCACGTCGATGCCGGTGTCCATCATGTCCACCGATACGGTGATGACGGGCAGGGGCTTCAACTTGAACTCGTCGATAATGGTGTGCGAGTAGTCATCGCTGTGCACGACGACCTTGATGTAGCCACCCTTGGCGAGCTTTGGGTAGAGCTTGCCGAAGCGTTCCTCGATGTATTGCGCGTGGTGCTGGTTGGCGGCGAAGATGATGGTCTTGCCCAGGGACTCCCCGCTGTTCACGTGGATGCCCTGCTCCATGAGCACCTGCAGCACGTTGTCCACGGTCTGCTCGTTGAAGAGCCAACGGACGATGTCTGTCTCGGAAATGAAGTCGGGCGTCTCGTAGCCCTCGGCTTCGAAGTCCTCGTCTATGCGCTCCTTGTCCTCGTCGGAAAGGTCGTCGTAGGTGATTCCCTCATCCAGAAAGTCCGTATGCGTCTCGATGCCGAGGTAGGGCACCAGGTAGTGGTCCTGGTACACGGCGGTCTCGTAGTCGTACACGTAGGTGGGTACCCCGCGCTCGACTTCGAAGAAGTCGTAGGTGTTGCGGTCGACCTCGTTCGCAGGCGTTGCGGTGAGCCCCACCACGAGCGCGTCGAAGTACTCGAAGATGGCCTTGTACTTCTTGAAGATGGAGCGGTGCGCCTCGTCAACGATGATGAGGTCGAAGTGTGCGGGCGTGAACATACGGTTGCCGTCGTCGTTGCGCACGGAGTCGATGGCGTTCAGCATCGTGGGGTAGGTGGAGAAAACGATGCGCGCATCGCGCTCGTCCTTATTTTTGCACAGGTTACACAGGCTCACGTTGGGCAGGTACTCCTGGAATGCGTGCTTCGCCTGGCTCACCAGCGCGATGCGGTCCGCCAGGAACAGCACATTCTTCGCCCGGCTGCTGCGCATCAGCACGTCCGTGAGACCGGCGGACACACGCGTCTTGCCGGTTCCGGTGGCCATGACGAGCAAACTTCTGCGATGCCCCTCTTCGATGTTTGCGCACACGCGGCGGATTGCCTCGACCTGGTAGTAGCGGCCGGAGATGTTCATGTCCACCTTCACCGTGGAGAGCGGCTGCACCGTCCCGCGACGGTTAAGAATCGTGGCGAGCTCTCCCTGGCTAAACACGCCGCTCACCTTGCGCATGGGCGCGGACTCGTCGTCCACGAAGAACGTCTCGAAGCCGTTCGACAGGAAGATGAGCGGTCGGTACCCGTACTTCGCATTCAGGCAGTCAGCGTAGAGACGCGCCTGCTGAAGGCCCTTCTGAGGGGAGTACATAGTTCGCTTCGCCTCGAGGATGGCGAGCGGCTTGGCGTCCTTCCCGATCAGGAGATAGTCGATGTAGCCCGTGCCTGTGCTGTCGCCTACCTCAACCGGCATGCCGTGGACCTCGAACTCCTCTATCGCATCGTCGCCCAAGGACCAGCCGACGATAGCCAAGTCTGTGTCAATGTAGAGCTTGCGGGTCTTATACTCGCTGATCTCTTCGGGGTTGAATGTGCGCTCGGAGGTGTTCTTCTCCTTCGCCTTCGCGAGCTGGTCGCTCATCGCGGCGACCTTGGCCTCGAGCTCCTTAATCGTCGCTCCTTGGCTTGCGAGTAACGTCTCGCGCTGTTTGATCGTCCGGATGGTTTCCTTCGTCAGGGGAACGCCTGCCGGCGGGATCTTCTTCTCGTCGAACGTCCGTTGCTCGTAGTCGGGGCCGTAGCAGTAGTCGATCCAGTCCACAAAGTCGAACAGCGCCCGTAGCGAGAGGATAGCTTCCTGCGGACGGACGTTGCGCTCCGTGTGCACGGAAAGGTTGCCGAGTTTGTTCACGGCGACGAGCTTGCGCCAGACTCGCTCATCTACGCAATGCTTGAACGAATACTCGTGGATGAGTGACGAGAGGTTGTCCTTGTAGGGCACCTGCATGGTACTGTCCGCTGCGTAGACCCACTTGACCGCGAGCTCGAGGGCCTTCCTGCAACCGACCGCACACATCGCTGGCGAGGTCGCGAACACCTTCTCCGCCTCAATGCACGCATCGGCGAAGAGGTCGTACCTGCCGTCGTCTCTCTTCAGAAAATCGAAGTTCATGGCCTCTTCCTACTCCCCGAAATATTCCTGTGCCAGGCTGTCGTAGAGCGTCTGTAGCTTGTCGATGGCCTGCTGGGTTTCAAATTCCAATTTGTCGACCTGTTGGACGAAGGCTGCGAATTCGTTCTGAGCGTTGATCGAGGGCAGTGCCACAACAGCCTGACCGACAATCTTGGCGTTAAGATTCTTCATCGTTTGACCGACCGCATTGCGCTCTAAGGCATCTTTAAACGATGGGAAAGAGAGAACCCTCTGCAGGTAGTCCGGTCGGCACTTATCAGAGGGCCTCACTATCATGCTACCTGTTCCGCATAGATAACCTGAGCTGTAAACGACCGCGCATCGGCCTATTTCACCTCGGCGACCAAGAACAACGTCTCCAGGTTCAAGGTGGTAGGCTTCCATCTCCTGATACTTCTCTTCGCTGATGGTGAGATCGTTGGCCGGAACGATTTTGCCATCAGCGGCGGTGTCAATGGGTGGTAGCAATGAGTTCGTTGAATGCTTCTGTTGGGGTGCGGTAGCCGAGGGTGGCTCTGGGGCAGTTGTTCAGTTCGTAGGCGATGGCGTCGAGGTAGGGTTGGTGGCTGGTGATGGGGGTTCCTTTGGGCAGGTAGCGGCGGATGAGTCGGTTGGTGTTTTCGTTGGTTCCTCTCTCCCAGGGGCTGTGGGGGTGAGCGAAGAACACGTCCACGCCGGTGTCGTGGGTGAGGCGCTGGTGGCGGGCCATTTCCCGGCCTTGGTCCCAGGTCAGTGTGCGCATCGCCCCTTCGGGCAGGCCCTGGATGCGGCGGGTGAGCGCGTCACAGACCTGGTCGGCTTTCCGACCCAGGGGCAGGGCGACGATGATCAGGTAGCGGGTCGTGCGCTCAACCAGGGTCGCGCACGCGCTGGCCCCGTCTTGGCCGATAATCAGGTCACCTTCCCAGTTACCCGGGATTTTCCGATCAGAAATGTCAGGGCGCTCGTCAATCAGCCGCATCCCAACGATGGGGGGTTTGCGCCCGCTTGCTGGGGGTTTCTTGCGCATCCACCGGCGCGAGGGCAAGCAAATGCCGTGCTCGATGAGCGTCTTCTTGGGGTGGGCGTAGATCCACGTGTAGATCGCCTCGTGGCTGATCGTGTGACCCTGGGCGTCGGGAGAAGTATCCATGGAGGGCAGTGTGCCACACGCCTCCTCACGCAAGCGCCCGCTGATCTGGCGGGGAGTGTGCCCCTGGGACAAATCAGCAATCACACGGCGGCGAAGGACCTCGTCACAATCCAACAGGCGCTTCTTCGGGCGACGCCTGGCCGCGCGGGCCGCCTTGTCGGCCTCCTCGGCCCGATACTGCCCGTCAGGGCCCGTATGGCGGGCGATCTCACGGCACACCACCGAGGGGCTACGCCCAATCAAGTGAGCGATACGCGTCTGGGACAAGCCCACATTCACCCCCGCCATGATCGCCGCGCGATCCCAGGCACCAAGCATCCGACGACACCCCATGATCAGCCTCCAAACAGCATCACCACTACAGGAAATTGCTTACACCCTATGACACCGCCCCCCTTCAAAAACACTCCAACGTGTACGATGACCAACCCACTCCAGTTGCCTCGGAGTATAGCTCTTATCCCCCAAAACCTGTTTCTCAATCAATAAATCTGAGGAAAATTGAAGAATCGGATTCTTCATTGTCGGACACATAGATGGAGCGTCGATATACCCGATACGTGCAATTTGCTTCCCAGTATCCGGCCCAAACTCTTTCACCATAATAGTAGGCAAATCACAGAGCGCTTCCAGATCCGGTTCGTCATCGCACGTAAATCGCTGCCTGATAGCACGGTTCGTATTCTCGAACATCCTGTCGGATTCAATCTCTCGAGATTCATCATACCTAATGATGAGATTAAAATACATGACTACTCCCACTCAATAGTTAAAAAGTTTCGTATTTTCTTCAGTTTCAATTCCAGTTCGCCATTTTTCGGAATTTTGCGCTGCATGAAACTAAATTCTCGAAAATCCATGTTGTCATATTTCTGTCACGAGGCATTTTGATATGACAGACGGTGGCAAAGGTAGCGGGTGGCTTGCAGGCCCGCAGGTGTGAGACCTCCAAACCGCCTGAAGATTTGTCGGGGCAGGGCGGGGTAGAGCGGTCATTGCAAACCCTCCCCTAACCTCTATAGCGTGAACAGTTGGATTACATCTTTAACGAGTTTCTCTGTTCTCGCTGTGATTGCTGCTTCGTCCCAATCGTTTCTTGAAGCAATATCTTCGTTGATCTTCAAGCCGTTGAGGTAGCCAACAGGGTTGCCATCTTTATCCTTCCTGAACTTCTTTTCCTGGAAGGAAAGATTGCTCAAGGTTGAGTTGTAACCAGTCAAAGTTAGGTTGCCGAGCTCATGGACATGATCGTTCTGAATCTGGGCGGCGAGCGCCTTGTCTCCACCGGCAATCATGGTGACCCAAGCGTCAGGTAGGTTCTTCCCCTGGGGAAGAACGTGTTCGATGGTCCAAACGTATGTACCAGAAGGAACGCGCTCCCAAAGGCCCTTCATCTCCTTGGTAACCGACGGCGTAGCCAAGCTCGTCAAAATGAACCTAGCCGTGTCAGGATTGGATTCATAAAGCGGGCCTGCAAGCATCTCGGCAAATCGATTATCGTCTGCCGAGACCGCCAGAAGCTTGGCGCGCACGAACTGCACGAGATCGTCACCAGTTTTCTTTTCATCTTCGATGCCCTCAACGATGTTGATGAAGATCCTGGTAAGGTCGCGCGTTGGAGGAGCGTCGGTAAGGTTACGCCTTACGAAGAACTTGACCAAAAGATCATTTACCTGGACCAGATGCTGATCCGTGAGCGAAAGGCTGTCCGCTCTCCGCATCAAGTGGAGCAGGAGCACATACGAGGGAACGCCCTGAATCCTTGAAAGGTTCATAAGCGACTCTTCCAAGTCGCCAGAGATGCCATCCGTGTCCACAAGCGCGATCTTCGTGTACTCCTCCGCGTTCTTGAGCAACCAATCGAGCATGCCGGCTGCATCGTTCTTAATCTGCTTCTCGTAGATGTGGAGGAGGTTTGACCTGGTTGCTACGGCTCCGAGAGGGTACTGAGCGGTTCCGGTGATGAACGGCTTGTTCACCTCTCGCCTGAACGCAGCGTATGTCTGTCTGAAGAAGCGCTCCTGAGTCTTGTAGTCCTCTCCAAGCAGGGAGAGCATGCGCTGCCACTGGTTGAAGTGGTCGTTCAGGTCCTCCTCGGTTGCGTCCTTAAAGCTGGAGAGCAGGGTGTTCTTGATGAGGTCAACCGCGCTCAAGGCCTGGCCCCTATTGTTAAGGGACTCGAACAGGGTATAGGCCTCGGATGCGTTGGAAACGCTGATCTGGACTATCACTGCGGAAAGCACTTTGTCGAGGAAGTTGCTGAAGGCCTCGTAGGCGTTGTTCGGGTGGGTTCTCTCAGGCGCTTCGACCATGGCCTCTAGTCGGGACTCGAAGTATGCGTATGCCTTATAGATCTTCCTGTTGCCTGCGTACTTGGGCCTCGTGTCCTTAATTTGATTGGAGACCCGCTCTCCCATGAGAGCCCTGTAGTCTTGGAGGTTCTTGCCTTGGACCTGGGGAACCACGCGCGTCTGCCCCTTGGACTTCTTCATGATGAGGCGGTTCCTGAGGTTGATGAGTTCGACGTTGACCTCATCTTCGTCCTCCTCGGCATCATCTTTGTGCTTGCTGAGCTGGTCGTACAGTGCAGCAAGCAGCAAACTGACGGTGGTGAGCCTCTGCTGGCCGTCGATAAGCTCGCATTGGGTCACGCCCTTTTCTGCGTTGTAGCCATGGTCGATGACGATGATAGAGCCGAGGAAATAACCCTTGTCATTGTCGGAAATGTCGTCGAAGAGGTTCTCCCAGTCGCGCTTGGCCCAGGTGTACTCGCGCTGGTAGCGAGGCACATTAAACATGAGGGGTGAGTCCGTAGAGAATAGCTCGCCGATAGTCGGTTTGATTACGTCGTTGATCAACGAGATCACTCCTATTGGCCTGGTCTGGTTTTGTGGACCGGGTGTTGTGAGGGTTGTTTGTTGTTATTGGTGGTGTTGTGCCCATTGGCGTGCGTACTGGTTGGGTGAGAACCAGCCTAGCGCGCTGTGGGGGTGCTCTTCATTGTAGCGCTGGGACCAGGCGCCGATCAGGGCGCGCGCATGATCGGGCCCATTGAACATGTTGTCCTCGAGGAGTTCGTCGCGCATGCGGTTGTGCAAGGACTCCACGAATCCGCCCAGCCACGGCTGGCCCGGGGGTATGAATGCTTGGAACGTGTCGTGCTCGCTGGCCCAGCGTCCCACGGCTGCGGCGATGAATTCAGGCCCGTTATCGGCACGCAGCACCTGGGGCGCACCATGTGCCAAGGCAGCCAGGTCAAGCATTTCGATCACGTCGACGGCTCCCATGCGCCGCTCAACGTGCAAAGCCAGGTGCTGGCGCGTGAACTCATCAATGACGTGACAGACCTTCAAGACACGCCCCTTCCAGTCCGAGTCGAACTGGAAATCAATGGCCCACACCTGCCCAGGAGCGCTAGCCCGCACCAGGTGCTGTAGGTGCGGCGCGGTGCGGGGCTTGTGGGCTTTGCGCGGGCACCCGCGCAAGACGCTGAGAAAACCCCTCCCTGGCCGATCAGGTGGCTTTGCCGTGAGTCGCATACGAAACGAAACTCAGCGGCACGTTGCAGCACTTAAAAGCGCAGGTCAAAGCCCTATCTTCCTACTCCCACTCGATGGTTGCCGGGGGCTTGGAGGTCACGTCGAGGACGACGCGGTTGACCTCGGGCACCGAGTTCGTGATGCGCGTGGAGATACGGGCCAGGACGTCGTAGGGCAGGCGCGTCCAGTCGGCCGTCATCGCGTCCTCAGAGGACACGGGGCGCAGCACGATCGGGTGACCGTAGGTGCGGCCGTCACCCTGAACACCCACGGAACGCACGTCGGCAAGCAGGACAACCGGGCACTGCCAGATCTCCTGATCCAGTCCGGCGGCGGTGAGCTCCTCGCGGGCAATCAGGTCAGCGGCGCGCAGAATGTCGAGACGCTCGCGCGTCACCTCGCCGATGATGCGGATGCCCAGGCCGGGGCCCGGGAAGGGCTGACGGTTCACCAGGTAGTCGGGCAGACCCAGCTCGCGGCCGACCGCGCGCACCTCATCCTTGAAGAGAGTGCGCAGGGGCTCGACCAGCTCGAAGGTCATATCCTCAGGCAGGCCACCCACATTGTGGTGGCTCTTAATGTTGGCCGCGCCCTCGCCGCCGCCGGACTCGACGACGTCGGGGTACAGGGTGCCCTGGACGAGGAACTTCACCTCACCGCCGGCAGCGCCAACCTCTTCAATGACCTGCTTCTGGGCAGCCTCGAAGGAGCGGATGAACTCGCGGCCGATGATCTTACGCTTCGCCTCGGGCTCAGTGACGCCGGCCAGGGCGGACAGGAAGCGCTCGGACTCGTCGCACGTAATGACGCGAATGCCCATGCCGCGCGCGTAGTCGTTCTCGACCTGCTCACGCTCGCCCGCGCGCAGCAGGCCGTGGTCGATGAAGAAGCAGGTCAGCTGGTCGCCGACAGCCTTGTGCACGAGCGCCGCGGCCACGGAGGAATCCACGCCGCCAGACAGTGCGCAGATGACCTGCGCGTCGCCGACCTGCTCGCGGATCTTCTCGACCTGCTCATCCACGATCGAACCAGCGGTCCACGTGGGCTTGATACCCGCACCCTCGTACAGGAAGTTCTTCAGGGCGTCCTGGCCGAACTGGGAGTGACCCACCTCGGGGTGCCACTGCAGGCCGTACAGGCGACGCTCGCTACATTCGAAAGCAGCGACCGGAGTCTCAGCGGTGGAGGCCGTGACGACGAAACCCTCGGGCGCGCCCTGGACGGCGTCACCGTGGCTCATCCACACGACCTGATCGTCGGGCGTTCCAGCAAACAGACAGGAATCACCGGACACAGTGGCGTCAGTGTGCCCGTACTCGCGGGTGCCCGTGCGCCCCACGGCGCCACCCAGGGCGTGCGCCATCGTCTGGAAGCCGTAGCAGATACCCAGGACGGGCACGCCGGCCTCGAAAATCGCGGGATCGACGGACGGCGCACCCTCCTCGTACACTGAGGACGGGCCGCCGGACAGGATGATGGCTGCCGGCTCCTTAGCGAGCATGTCCGCCACGCTCATCGTGTGAGGGACAATCTCAGAGTAGACGTTGGCCTCGCGCACGCGGCGCGCAATCAACTGGGCATACTGTGCGCCGAAGTCGACGACGAGGACGGGATGCATGTCAGTAGCGTTCACCCTCCCATGCTACCCGCGCTCACCCCGCGCCGTCGCGCACCATCGCGCATGTCACCGCGCATTTGTCCGCGGATACGGGGCCGGCCCCGCCCCTCATGGGAACGAGGCCGACTCACCTCACGCTGGAGCGCGCGGTTCAGCGGAAGATCGAACGCAGCACCGGGAAGAGCCCGGCGGCGACGGCGGCCTTGATCAGGTCGCCGACAATGAAGGGCACGAAGCCCTTGGCCAGCCCCTGCGCAACCGTCATGTGCGCGAAAGGAATCATCCAGGCCAGACCCGCGATGTACACGGAGAAGAGGGAGACGAGGGCGGTCGGCGCCATGGTGAGCACGCGACGGTCGGCGCCGCGCTGGGCGGCCAAGCCTGCGATCGCGGCGACCAAGAAGTAGCCGAGGATGTAGCCGAAAGACGCAAAGGCCCAACCGACGTTCGTGCCCGTGAAGACCGGAGCGCCCGCAATGCCGAGCAAGGCGTAGGCGGCGACGGAGACGAGGCCCCGGCGGGCGCCCAGGGTCGCGCCCACGGACAGGGCGCCGAGGGTACCCAGCGAGACGGGCACCGGTGTGAAAGGCAGCGGAACCGAGATACGGGCCAAGACGATCATAGCGATCGTGCCAACGGCGACGAGCGCGATCTCGCGGACGATCGTGCCGCCGAACCGGTCGGCGAGGACGCGGTTCTGACGAGTGGAGATGGCAGGTGCGGCGGTCAGCGTGGACATACGAAACCTTTCGACGGGACCAACGGCCTTTAATTCAATAATTGAACGATATGTTGTTGCTGCTGCCCTGTCAAGCACACCCAAGCACATCACAGGGGGCGAGCACCACACCGGCGCCCGCCCCCCCGGAACCCACGAACAGGAATGATCAGTGCGCGAAGTGACGCGTACCCGTCAGGTACATCGTGATACCCGCGGCGTTCGCCGCGTCAATCGACTCCTGGTCACGCACCGAGCCACCGGGCTGGACAACGGCCTTCACGCCCGCGTCGATGAGCACCTGCAGGCCATCGGCGAAGGGGAAGAACGCATCGGAGGCGGCGACCGCACCAATGGAACGCTGTTCAGGAGCCTCGACCACAACCTCGGACGCGCGAGCACCACCCGCACTGTCCACGTTGGAGGCCGCCGCATCACCCGTCGAGCGCGAACCCAACGTGTTCGCACGCTCAACCGCCAGCTTGCACGAATCCACGCGGTTCACCTGACCCATGCCCACGCCCACCGAGGCGCCATCCTTGACCAGCAGAATCGCGTTCGAACGCACCGCACGCACCGTGCGCCACGCGAACTCCAGGTCCGCCAGCGTCGCCTCGTCGGCGGGAGCACCAGCCGCGAGCGTCCAGTTCTCCGGAGAATCGCCGGGAGCATCAATATCGTCGCGCTCCTGGACCAGCAGGCCACCACTGATCTGCTTGAACTCGTACGAGCCGCGAGCCGGGGGCTCAACCTGCAGGACACGCAGGTTCTTCTTCGCGGAGAGCACCTCGAGCGCGCCCTCCTCGTAATCGGGAGCCAGCACGACCTCGGTGAAGATCGGGACGATCTGGCGGGCCAGCTCCACGCTCACCGGGCGATTCACGGCGATCACGCCGCCGAACGCCGACACCGGGTCGCAAGCGTGCGCCAGGCGGTGCGCCTCAGCCACGTCGTCAGCCACCGCAATGCCGCAGGGGTTCGCGTGCTTGATGATCGCCACGCACGGACGCTCGTGATCGTAGGCGGCGCGCAGGGCCGCATCGCCGTCCGTGTAGTTGTTGTAGCTCATAGCCTTGCCATGCAGCTGGCGCGCGTTCGCGATACCCGGCGCCAAGGCCTCGCCGTCGGCCCCCTCATCCTCGAAAGACTCGTCGATCTCGCGGTACACGGCGGCGCCCTGATGCGGGTTCTCGCCGTAGCGCAGCGACTCCACGCGCTCGAACGCGTCAGCGACGAACACGGGCATGCCCGAGGCCTGCCCGTCCTCCTCGGGGGCCTCCACCACGTAGTCCTCCTCGGCCCGGTAGCCCAGAGACTCCAAAAACGCGGCATCGGAAGCATCCAAATGAGACTCGGCGGCCTCGTCAAGGGCCTCGCGCACGTCCTCACAATCCAGCTCGTCGGCAAACCAACCGGCGATCGCCAGATCGTAAGTCGCCGTATGCGCGAAAGCCTCGGCGGCCAGCACGCGGCGCTGCTCGAGGGTGAACCCCTCCCCCGCCACAGCCCCCGCCACATCCGCGTAACGCTCCGGGGAGGTCACGACCGCGACCGACGGGTGATTCTTCGCGGCCGCGCGCACCATGGACGGGCCACCGATGTCAATCTGCTCGACGCACTCATCGAAAGAAGCACCCGACGCAACCGTGTCCTGGAACGGGTACAGGTTGCACACGACCAGGTCGAACGCCTTGATACCCAGCTGCGCGATCTGCTCGCGATGCGCAGCCTTACGCTGATCGGCCAGAATACCGGAATGAATGAAAGGATGCAGAGTCTTCACACGCCCCTCCAACACCTCCGGGAAACCAGTCACGTCCTCAACCGGGGTCACAGCCACGCCAGCAGCCGCAATACGCGCGGCCGTCGAACCCGTGGAGACAATCTCCACGCCGGCCTCGCCCAGCGCACGCGCCAGCTCCTCCAGCCCCGTCTTGTCATACACAGAAATCAGGGCCCGCTTAATCGGGCGCACGTCAATGGGTTCCAGATTGTCCAAGGAGACGGACATAGTTCCTCCAGGTCGAGAGCCAAACCCCGGCGCCCAGGCGGGCGACGCCACGCGGGACATGCAGCCGCTCCCCGGTGGTAATCCACCCTCGCCAGTCACGGCACCTTCAGTCTAGTTCAGGCCACAGCCCACGTCAGCCGCCCGCAGGGGTCGACCGCGTCACGATCACCCCCCAACGCGGCACGCCTCACGCACCACCCTGGTCCCGATCGCCCGCCAGTGCCTCGCCTGACTCCTTCACGCCCTCGCCCACGCCCCCCTGCGCGGATTCGGCGCCCAACCCCACCGGCTCCGCCCCAGCCTCGGCGCCCGCGGTTGTGTCCCCCATCGCCGCGGGCGCGGAAGCCTCAGCCCAGGCCTCGTCCGCGCCAGACGCGGAGTCACCCTCCTCCCGATCAATCAACGAGGCCGTGGCAGCCTCACGAGACAAACGCTCCGCGCGACGCCGCCGCAAAGCCTCCCCCTCACTGCGCACACGGCCAGCACCCTGCCCCACAAGCGCACGCGTCGTCGGATGCGTCGCCAACGCCACCAACGTCGCCGGCAACGCAACCTCCAAGCACAACGCCAACGTCACCCACCCGACACGTGGACCCATCGACGCCAGACGCACCGAACCCAGACTCATCGTCGCACTCCACATCCACAGCGCAACCACCAAAGCGAACACACACGAAGCCAACACCCCCTGCGCGCACTGATGCAGCACATGCGAACGCCGGAAAACACGCGACGACACCACACCAAGCACCACGCCAAGCGCAACCAGAACCAACAGCACCCAGTTACCAGGCGCCGTCTGCGCAACCGCACCCAACAGCGGAATCGGCGGAATCGGGCCAGGACCAACCACCGTCGGCGAATGCAACGAATCCGTCGCCGTCATAAAGCCCGCGCCCGACCACCAAGCCGCAGCCCACGCCACCACAGTGGGCGCAAAACACACCTGCACGCCAACAATAAACGCAGTGTCCACGCCCGACGACGCCCCCAACAGCTCCTGAATGCCACCCATCCGATCCCAACCGGCCACGAGCGCGACCACAGCCGCCACCGACGACGCCACGACCGTCGCCGCCGCAAGCAGGCCACCCATTTTAAAACCGCCGGAAATCCAATGCTGCATCGCGGGCGCATCACTGTCACGCGAAAAACTGGAAGCGATAAACCAAAGAGAACCGACCAAAGGGATAAGAACCGCGCCAACCGTACCCGTCCACCACTGAGAATGCGAGCCAGAAGCACCCGAGAGAAACCACGACGTGAACAGGAAACCCGGAACCGCAAAAAGCGCGGACGAGCGAGGAAAACCCGCCGTCGTTCGCAACAGTAAACGCAGGAGAACAACGAGGAGAACACCAACCAGGGTGGGAATTGCCCGATAGTGCACTCCCTGGACCACCGAAGTACCACCCACAACAGCGACCCACAGGTCACCGCCCAAACCAAGCGCGTCGCGCGGAGTCGTGTCATTCATCCACGTGTTCGAACGCAGCGACAGGTAGGCAAGCATCGTCAGAACCGTGGTCAACGCCCAGCCCGCAAAAGCCGCCTCCAGACCGGCCAAGACACCACGCGCCCATCCCTTGGGGACAGCAACGCGAATAGTCGCACGGTCCGCCACGTACGTGGTCGTTGTCCGCCGAGGACTCGGTACTTCTCTGATGCGCTCGCTCACAAGCCCATAGTGACAGAATCAGCCCGGGGCCGCGACACTGCGCGCCGACCCCGAGCCGATTAGAGCTGTGACGTTATCGAGAGAGAATCTCGCGCGCAATCTGCGCCGTCTGCGAGGGAGTGCGACCCACGCGCACGCCCACGGCCTCGAGCGCCTCCGCCTTCGCCGCCGCCGTACCCGACGAACCCGACACAATCGCGCCCGCATGCCCCATCGTCTTACCCTCCGGAGCCGTGAATCCCGCAATGTAAGCGACGACAGGCTTCGTCATATTCTCCTGAATCCACGCGGCCGCGCGCTCCTCAGCATCACCGCCAATCTCACCAATCATGACGACAAGATCAGTGTCCGGATCAGCCTCAAAAGCAGCAAGCGCATCAATGTGGGTCGTGCCCACAACCGGGTCACCACCAATACCCAAGCACGTCGTGAAACCAAAGTCGCGCAGCTCGTACATGAGCTGGTACGTCAACGTGCCCGACTTCGAGACCAGACCCAAGCGCCCCGGCCCCGTAATATCCGCCGGGGTGATACCCAGGTTCGCCTGCCCGGGCGAGATGATGCCAGGGCAGTTCGGGCCGATCAGGCGCACTCCCGCCGCGAGCGCACGCTCGACGACGATCGTGGAATCCTGCACGGGGATACCCTCGGTGATAAGGACAATCGTCTCGATGCCCGCCTCGATGGCTTCCAGGGCGGCGCCCTTCGCAAAGGCCGGGGGCACAAAGATGACAGACGCGTTCGCGCCGGTGGCCTCACGAGCCTCGGCGACCGAACCGAAGACAGGGATCTCGACCTGGCCGTCCGTGACCCGACCGGCGCCGGGGCCGTAGCCCCGCACGTCGAAAGTCACGGTCGTGCCCGCCTTACGGGGATTCGTGCCGCCCACGATGGTCGTGCCGACGCTAAGCATACGCTGGGTATGCTTGCGCCCCTCGGCACCGGTCATACCCTGAACGATGACCCGGGTGTCAGCGTTGACGAAAATAGTCATGAGTGTTCTCCTGCGATTCTCGGGTCGTTACTTCGACGGCGCCTGGGCTGCGAGCTTAGCCGCGAGTCTGGCCGCCCCATCCATCGTTTCTTCCAAGTGGACGAGGGGGTGGGCAGCCTGCTCAAGAATCGCGCGCCCCTCCTCAACCTTATTTCCGTCGAGACGCACGACCAGCGGCTTGGAGGCAGTCTCCCCCAACGACTCGAGCGCACCAACGATGCCACGAGCAACCTGGTCGCAAGCGGTGATGCCTCCAAAAACGTTGACAAACACGGAACGCACCTGCTCGTCTCCGAGGATAATACCCAGTCCCTTCGCCATGACCTCAGCCGAGGCACCCCCGCCAATGTCGAGGAAGTTAGCGGGCTTCATGCCACCAAACTCCTCGCCAGCCATCGCGACCACGTCGAGCGTCGACATGACCAGGCCCGCCCCGTTACCGATGATGCCGACCTGGCCCTCCAGGCGCACATAGTTGAGTCCCGCTGCCTTCGCAGCAGCCTCACGCGGATCCTGCGCCGCCCGATCCACGAGCTCAACGTGGTCAGGGTGACGGAAACGCGCGTTGTCATCGAGAGTCACCTTGCCATCCACCGCCCACACGGAACCATCCGGGCTGGAGACCAACGGGTTGACCTCAACCAAGGTCGCATCCTCGTCGCGGTAGACACCCCACAACGTTTCGAAGACAGGGGCAATCGCCTGCGCCGTTGCCTCGTCAAAACCCGCCTCCTTCGCGATGCGGCGCGCGACCGCAGCATCGATGCCGACGACCGGGTCCAGGGGCACGCGGGCGAGGGCCTCGGGGCGTTCCTTCGCGAGGGTCTCGATGTCCATGCCGCCCTCGCGCGAGCACATCGCCAGGTGGCGGCGGTTCGAGCGGTCCAGGAGGATCGAGAAGTAGTATTCAGCGGCGATGTCCGCGCCGGACGCGATCATGACCTTCTTAACGATGTGACCCTTAATGTCGAGGCCAAGGATCGCCTGAGCCTTCTCGTAGGCCTCGTCGGCGGTGTGGGCGAGCTTGACGCCGCCAGCCTTTCCGCGACCGCCCGTCTTCACCTGAGCCTTGACAACCAGCAGTGACGCACCCTGCTCCAGGAGTTCGCGCGCACCCTCGCGCGCCTCTTCGGGGGTTGACGCCAGGCGGTAGTCCAGCACGGGCACGCCATGCTCCCTGAACATCTGCCGGGCCTGGTACTCGTAAAGATCCACCTTATTCCCTCCGTTGAACGTGGTGTGGTCAGCGCAATAATTCTAACGTGCGACCGGCGCGAACGCGCCATTTCCTCCCATTATCAAGGCTTGTCACGACCTTGACCGGAACGCGATTTCCCTTTGTCAATACTTTGCTTTGCGGTGTGTGTTGCGGCGTGTGTTGCGGCGTGTGTTGCGGGGTGCGTTCCGGGCGTCGTTGATGCGGATTGTTGGCGTCGTCGGTGCGAGCAGCATGTTGCGACCCCGGGCGCCGAGTACTTCTCGACGAAACATGACTGCACGCGCTACAGGTCCTTCAGTGCCGATCGAATACTGATGTCACTCCCGCATACGCACAACCCAATGCGAGGGAGTCGCTGCCCGCGTTGCGCACAACCCGATAGGTGGCGGCCTAGGCGGGCTGCCCACCACGCCACCAATAGGGTTTAGCTGCGTATTGAAGGGTTAACACTGCCAAGTCCTGATCCAGACAAATTTCGCACGTAATTTCCCTCGGTCATTTTTCGAGACCATCCGAAAACGTTGCAATTCCAACGATGCGGATTCAAGAATTGAACTACTCACAGGGGAATTACGTGCGAAATTGCTGTGCGACGGGCGGGCCGGGTCGACCGCAGCGACGAGGAGTAGTGGGACGCCCATAAGCACAAGCCGCACTGGTGCGGAGTGCGCCGGAGGGCCCGGAGGACCTGGCCGCGGTACCGGTGGGCGATAGAGGTCCCGGCCCAGACAAATTTCGCACGTAATTTCCCTCGGTCATTTTTCGAGACCACCCGAAAACGTTGCAATTCCGACGATGCGGATTCAAGAATTGAACTACTCACAGGGGAATTACGTGCGAAATTGCTGATTGACAGCCACAACTGGGCCACAAGCAACAAAACGCAGGAAGGCGCCGCCCGGCACGCAGCAGCCCGGCCCCAAGGCTGGACCCGACGGCGCCCGGCACACACAGCAGCCCGGCCCCAAGGCTGGACCCGCCGCCCGGCACACACAGCGGCCCAGCCCCAAGGCCGGGCCCGACGGCGCCCGGAACACCAGCGTGGCCACAAGCAGACCGAGCAGCGCTGGGAATTAGCTCGGACAAGCTACGAAATCTTCTCCATCGGGGCCATGCGCACGANTATGACCTGCAGGTAGGCCAGCGCGTCCTTGATTTCGCGGCGCTCGTAGAAGCGGGTGCCGCCGACGACGCGGTACGGGATGCCCTGGCGCACGAGGAGCTCTTCGAGCGCGCGTGACTGCGCGTTCGTGCGGTAGAAGATGGCGATGTCGCCCCACTCGACGCCCAAGTCCGCGAGGCGGTCGATCTCGCCGACAACGAATCGGGCCTCGTCGTGCTCGGAATCCGCGGCGTCCAGGGTGATGAGCGCGCCGTCGCCCGAGGCCGTCCACAGGTTTTTCGCGCGGCGCCCCGTGTTGCGAGCGATGACAGCGTTCGCGGCTGAGAGGATGTTCTGCGTCGAGCGATAGTTCTGCTCGAGCAGGATCGTGCGAGCGCCCGTGAAGTCGCGCTCGAACTCCTCGATGTTGCGGATCGTCGCGCCTCGGAAGGCATAGATCGACTGGTCGGAGTCGCCGACGACCGTCAGCTCCGCGGGCATCACCCCATCGGACCCGTCCCCCACGAGGGCGCGCACGAGGACGTACTGCGCGTGGTTCGTGTCCTGGTACTCATCCACGAGGATGTGGCGGAAGCGCCTGTGGTAGTGCTCGGCGATCAGCGGGTTGTCGGCCAGCAGCTCGACCGTGCGCATGATGAGGTCGTCGAAGTCCAGCGCGTTCGAGGCGCGCATGCGTTTGTCGTACTCGACGTAGGCGTCCGCGACGATACGCGAGACCGGGTCCTTGCCCGCCAGCTCCGCGTACCGCGCCGGGCCGATCAGCTCGTTCTTCGCGTCCGAAATGCGCGCCGCCACCATCTTCGGGGTGAAGCGCTTAATGTCCACGTCCTGGGCTTTGAGGACCATCTGGATGAGGCGCTGGGAGTCCTGCGCGTCGTAGATCGTGAACGACGAGGACAGGCCCGCCGCCTCGTGCTCGTAGCGCAGCAGGCGCACGCACGCCGAGTGGAAGGTCGACACCCACATGCGGCGTGCGTCGTCCCCCACGAGGGCGCCCGCGCGCTCGNGCCCCCATCGGGGCCGATCAGGAAACCAAGGTCAGGCAAAGAAGTCGCGTCACTCATCGCCTCCAAGCCTAAACCGCACCACCCTCAGCTGCGACCCCCGCCCCGGGTGGCGCCAGCCACGGGCGCCCCGGCCTCGTCGATGTGATTACTTCTTGCGGTACAGCGACTTGGTCGCGTACACCGGCTCCGTGGTGACCTGGATGTCCAGGGAACGGAAGATACCCTCGTCCACGGGGCCCAGGATGACGGACTCGTGTACGTCGCAGCCACGCAGGGCGCCCAGCTGGTCGAGGGCGCGGCGCGCATTGTCATCACCGTTGGCGGACACGGCCAGGGCGATGAGGACCTCGTCGGTGTGCAGGCGCGGGTTACGCGACCCCAAGTCGTGTGTCTTCAAGCGCTGGATCGGCTCGATCGACTGCGGGGCCAGGAGCTGGACCTCGTCGGGCAGGCCCGCGAGTTTCTTCAATGCGTTGAGCAGCATCGCCGACGAGCACCCCAGCAGCGCCGACGTCTTACCCGTGACGATCTGGCCGTCGGGTAGCTCGATCGCGGCCGCAGGCTGGCCAGTGGCTTCGGCGAGTTCCAGGGCCGGGCGCACAACCGGTCGGTCCATGCGGCCCACGCCCACGCGGCTCATGAGCAGAGAGATGCGCGAGGACTGAACCGGCTCACTCATCTCTTTCTTCTCGGTCACGAGGGCCTTGTAGTAGCGGCGGATGATCTCCTGGCGCGAAGCCTCCTTGCAGGCCTCGTCGTCGACGATGCAGCGGCCCGCCATATTGACGCCCATGTCCGTCGGACTCTGATACGGGGAAGAACCGAGAATCTTGTCAAACAGGCGGCTGAGCACCGGGAAGATCTCGACGTCGCGGTTGTAGTTGACCGTCTTGACCCCGTACGCCTCCAGGTGGAAGGGGTCGATCATGTTGACGTCGTCCAGGTCAGCGGTGGCCGCCTCGTAGGCGATGTTCACCGGGTGATCCAGCGCGATGTTCCAGATCGGGAAGGTCTCCCACTTCGCGTAGCCGGATTCGATACCGCGCTTGTGGTCATGGTAGAGCTGCGACAGGCAGGTCGCCATCTTGCCGGAACCCGGGCCGGGCGCCGTCACGACCACAAGATTGCGGCTGGTCTGAATGTACTCGTTCGCGCCGTAGCCCTGATCCGACACGATGCGCTCCACGTCAGACGGGTAGCCAGGAATCGGGAAGTGACGGTAGACGCGAATACCGAGCTTCTCGAAGCGTTCCTTGACCTCAGCAGCGGACTTATTGTCGTCAGTCCACTGGGTGATGACAACGGAACCGACGAACAGGCCACGCTCATGCAGCTGGTCGATCTGACGAAGCACCTCATCGTCGTAGGTGGTACCCACGTCAGCGCGGACCTTGCGGCGGGCAAAATCCTTGGCGTTCACCGCGACAATGATTTCAACCTCGTCGGCCAGTTCGCGCAGCATCCGAACCTTGTTGTCGGGCGTGAAACCGGGCAGGACACGCGAAGCGTGCATGTCGTCGATCAGTTTTCCGCCGAACTCCAAATACAGCTTGCCGCCGAACTCGCCGCGACGGCGGGCAATGTGTCGAGACTGCATCTCGACGTAACGATCACTGTCAAAACCGATGCGGTGCATGCATCCTCCGAGGTCGCAAACATGAGACGAGCCGCCCATCGTGGGCGGTCAGGCGCTGTCGCGCCCTCGGGATTCCATTGTAGGTACACTGGGCGCGGGCGCATGCTTCGGCACGCAAAAGCCGCGTGACCTCACACGATGTGGCGCTGCATGGCCCAGCGCGTCAGCTCATTACGGTTGGAGAGCTGGAGCTTACGCAGGACCGCGCTCACATGAGTCTCTACCGTCTTGATGGAAATAAACAGGTCGTGGGCGACCTCCTTGTAGGTGTATCCGCGGGCAATGAGGCGCATGACTTCCTGCTCGCGGGCCGAGAGCAGATCGAGTTCACTGTCGGTCGTCGACACTTCTCCCGTGCCGAAGGCATCCAGCACAAAGCCCGCCAGACGAGGACTGAAGGCTGCGTCGCCAGCGGCCACGCGCTCAATGGCCTCGACCAGGTCCGCGGTAGCGATCGACTTCGTCACGTATCCGCGAGCGCCCGCACGAATAACTTGAACGACGTCCTCGGCGGAATCAGAAACGGACAGGGCCAGGAAATGCAGGCCTTCGATGTCGCGGCACGCACTGGCGACCTCAGCGCCGCCGCCACCGTTTCCACCGGGCAAGTGCACGTCGAGGAGGGCAACGTCGGGGGTCAGGGCGTGACACGCGGCGATGGCTCCTTCGACGTCGGCGGCGTCCCCAACGATGTCGAGGTCAGCTCCGCAGTGCTGGAGTTCGTATCGAACCCCGGCGCGAACCATGGGGTGATCGTCGATGACGAGGATACGGATGGTCACTGTGTCCTCCCGGTGGGGATTGTTTGATTCAGAATATCGGAGCGTGGCGCGCTCAGGGCGATTTCGGTTCCGCGGGCGAGAGCACGAATTGTAGCGTTTCCCCCCGCGCGGCGCATTCGCCCCACGATGGAGTCGCGCACGCCGTGGCGGTCGGGGGCGATGGCGGAGGGGTCGAAGCCGGCGCCGTTATCCTTGATGAAGGCCTCGACCGCGCGTGGCCTTACTTCAACGTAGACGGAGACGGGCGGGGCCCCGTGTCGCACAGCGTTTTGGCAGGCTTCAGCGAGGGCCGCGACGAGCGCGAGTTCGCCGGGGCCGGGCCGCATGTCGCCGACGACGACGACGCTGATGGGGACGCCGTAGCGGCTTTCAACCCCTCCGACGGCCTCGGTGACAGCGGCCTCCAGAGAGTCGGCGGCCTGTGCGTGGCCCGTGTACAGCCAGGCGCGCAGCTCGCGTTCCTCCGTCAGGGCGATGGCCCTCACGCGGGCGGGGTCTTCGGCGGAGGCGCGGATGAGGGCCAGGGCCTGGAGGACGGAGTCGTGCAGGTGGGCGGCGATGTCGGCGCGCTCGGCGTCGCGCACGCGCTGGGCTTGAGCGTCGGACAGGTCTTTCGTGGTACGCAGCCACATCGGTACGAGTGCGAACAGGACGCCGGCGACCAGGGCCGCGCCAATGAGGCCGCCGCGCAGCAGGATGATCGGCGGGTTGTCGCGCGAGGCGATGATGACGACGCCGAGGCTGAGCAGCGCAATACCGCCGAACACGGCACTGACAAAGCGCAGCGACCGCCAGTTGCGCACGTCGCGGCTCTGGCTCCACACCAGGGTAATGCCGACGACGATCGACACGATGGACCCCATGTCACGCCAGTCCAGGGCGCTGGTCGCGTTCAAGACGGCGCCAGCCATGGCCAGGACCAGCAGGCCGACACCCGTGGCGATCAGGCGATTACGCGCGACCTGGGCGGCGCGTTCCTCGCGAAGGCGCACGAGGCCGGGGCTGAGCCTGCCCGACGCCGAGGCCTCGAGCGTGTCCTCCGGTACGGTCACCCACAGCCACAGGTAAGCGAAGGCGCCCACACCGGTAGCCGTCAACGCGATGAGCGTTGCACGTACCAGCATGACCGGGATACCCAAGTGAACGGCCAAACCTGAGCACACGCCACCCATCCAGGGGGCTGGCATGTCGGGACTCCCGGCGCTCGCGCGCACAAGCGGCGGTCTGGCTGGTGGTGCCGGAATGGGAGGCGTCCACCCGGGGCGCGGGTCGTTCACGGGTATGCTCACGCGTCCATTGTGGCACGCGCGAAGACGAGGCCGGGGGTGTCCCCGACACAATCAGGGACCGTTCAGGGGGTCCCCTACTATCGCGGCGCTGCCTCTGTCTGATTGAGTAGTGGTATCGATCCGCGCACTGTGGATCCTTTCGAGAGGAAGTGCATCATGAGTTGGCCCAATGGCCCGTCTAAGCCCGGTGATGGGTACCAGCAGCGCCCGCCCCGCGGCAGTTTCTTTGATTCCATACGCGATTCGGGTTGGTACCGCGCGCATCCTCGCGTGATCGGCGGCGTGTGCTCGGGCGTGGCTGCCCGCACCGGTTGGGATCTGTCGCTCGTGCGCGTCTTGACTGTCCTGGCCGCGTTTTTCATTCCGATGGTTCCGCTCGCCTACGCCCTCGGCTGGCTGATGCTCCCCGAGGCCCAGGACGGCCGCATTCACCTGGAGGAGGCCCTCGAGGGTCGCTTCGACATCGCAGTGGTCGGCGGCATTGTCCTCGGCCTGTTCTCCTTGTCGTCCCTCATCCCCTCCGTGGGCTTCATCTTCGGCGGCACCGGCATCGGTTTCGGCTCGTTCGCTGCGCTCGTCGTCCTCGCCGGCATGATCGGCGTTGTACTCATCGCGGTGAACGCTGCGAATGCCTCGAACAAGAAACGAAGCCCGGGTGCGGCCAACCGGTATGCTTCTCCCCAGTACGGCAATCCCCAGTACGGCAATCCCCAGTATGGCGCTCACCCAGGCACCCAGCCTGCCAACCGAGCGGCGGGTGATCCCAACCCTTTTGGCGAGGCCACACGGGCCGCTAACGCTTCGGACCCCACGGGATCCAAGCATTCCAGCAGCTCGCCCGACGGCTACCCCTTCTACGGGGTCCCCGACAACACCGCCGCCAGCGCCGC
>NZ_LT635866.1:255515-261138 GCF_900128465.1 Actinomyces bouchesdurhonensis
GGGGCCGCGGGCGCGTCGGGCGCTCACGCGCCCGGGACTCAGGCTTCAGGAGCTCAGACGTGGAGCGCTCCCGCTTGGCCCGCCAGCATCCGTGACCTGCCCGAGGCACCCAGCAGAGGCGTGCGCGTCGGCGCCTTCACCTGGGCGATCCTGGTGTGCATGGTCGGCGCGTTCCTGATCGCCGAAGCATACATCCCGACCTTCAACCTGCCGATCCTCGGCATCAGCGCCATCGGCGCTCTCGGCGTCATCCTGATCGTCACCGCGATCTTCTCGGGACGACCCAAAGAACACAAGGACTCGACGACGAACATGACGAGCGCCGCAGACGCGATCCGCTTCAACTAACGTCGCAGGTAAACGCTACGGGGGTGGGTCCGAACCATTGGTTCGGACCCACCCCCGTCAATATGCGTGTCAGTGCTGCCGAATCAGAGCAGATCCAGCATGGCGGGAGCCACCAGCTTCAGGACGTTTTCACGCCCCTCCTTCGCGTTGGGCGCATCCACCGCGAAAGCAGCCATCTGCTGGCAAGTCGCCAGGTCGTGCATGCGCAGGGCCGCACGAACCGCATTGACCTTCGACGGGGCCATCGACAAGGATGCGACGCCCAGGCCCGTGAGAACCAGCGCCAGCAGCGGATCCCCTCCGGCCTCGCCGCACACGCCAATGGGTTTACCGGTCGCACGACCACCATTGCAAGCGGTACGGATCATCTCCAGGACAGCCGGCTGCCACGGGTTAAGAAGCGGCGCCAGGTTACCGTCGAGGCGATCAGCGGCCATCGTGTACTGCGTCAGGTCGTTCGTGCCGATGGAGGCAAAGTCCACGATCGTCAGGAGCTGCTCGGCGCGCAGAGCGGCCGCGGGCACCTCGATCATGATGCCGACCTTGGGCAGGCCGTAGCCTCGCGCCTTGTCCGCGAACCAGGTCGCTTCGCTGGCGGTGGCAACCATCGGGGCCATGACCCACAGTTCTGCGCCGGTCGCCTTGTACGCGGCAGCGAGAGCCTTCAGCTGAGTGTCGATGAGGTCCTCACGCCTCTGGCACAGGCGCAGGCCACGCACGCCCAGGGCGGGATTCTCCTCGGCACCCAGATTCGCGAAGCTCAGCGGCTTGTCCGCGCCAGCATCGAGCGTACGCACGACAACACGGCGCTCACCGAAAGCCTCCAGGACCTTCGTGTAGGTGTCCGTCTGCTCCTCCAACGACGGAGCATCCGAGCGCTCCAGGAACAAGAACTCCGTGCGGAACAGACCCGAACCTTCCAGGTCCACCTTCGAGGCCTTGAGCGCGTCGTCGACCGTTCCGATGTTAGCCAGGAGCTTGACCGGGTAACCATCGAAGGTTGCTCCCTTACCGGTCGAACCAGCCAGGGCACGCGCACGGCGCAGCGAACGCTCCTTCAGTAGCGTCACCTCATCATCGGTCGGCGCGATGATCACCTCACCAACACCGCCGTCGAGCGCCAGGATGGTACCCTCCTCGACCGCCATGATTCCCTCGGCCTTGACGATCGCGGGAATACCCAGCTGAGCAGCAAGAATCGCGGTGTGTGACGTGGGCCCACCGACCTCGGTGATGATGCCGAGGACTGTATCCGGGTTCAGCGTCGCAGTCTCAGCGGGAGCCAGGTCGCGAGCCACCAGAATAACTGACCCCTCAAACGCGGGAACACCCGGCTCGGGAAGCCCACGCAACTGACAGATCGCGCGATCACGCACGTCGTACAGGTCGGTCGCGCGCTCCGCCATGTAGCCGCCCAGGCTACGCAGCATCTGCGCATAGTCCTCAACCGCGTCATGGACAGCCTGCGTCACGCCCAGGCCCTTCTTCAGCTTCTTGTCGACAGCCTTCGCCAACCCGCGGTCACCCGCAAGCTGGGCGGTTGCCTTCAGGATCGCCTTCGTCTCTTCCGGCGCCTTCGCCGCGCGTTCCGTCAGGCGCGAAGAAACAGCCGCGAGCGCCTCACGAACGCGCGCACCGTCAGCGGCAGCATCAACGCTGCCCGGCTCCGACGTGTCAACGCCGGGCGCAGGCTGAACGATCGCGGCGGGCGCAGCAGCGGTACCGGCAGAAACGCCGATACCATGCAGAACGTCGTGCGTCGCCATCAGCTCACTCCTGATCAAGGTCACGCGAGAGCAGCGCGACGAGCGAATCAAGCACCTCGCCCGCGGAATCATCCTCGGTCGACAGGGTGACGACATCGCCGTGCTTGGCACCCAGGGTCATGATTTCGAGAAGCGACGCAGCGTCGGCCTCCTCGCCATCAAACGCGATCGTGACCTCAACGCCGGAGTCATCGACGGCCTCGGCGAGAACGGAGGCGGGACGCGCATGGAGACCAACGGAGGAACCAATTGCAACGGTGCGGGAAATCATAGTCGTTCCTTTCGAATGCGGGTATGTCCATCGTCAGACACGTGGACCCGTACCGCCCATACTATGACGTAGTGCACTCATTTGAAAACTCCATCCCACCACGCGGCCTAATGGGATGAATCACCCTCACCGATCCCAACAAACCATACCGACAGCTCCCCACCAACCCCCACCGATCCCAACAACCGCCAGACAAACAACGACCCAGCCACGGCCTCGTTTGAGCCTCGACGCGGCGACACGCGACCATCCACCCACCTACCGATACACTAGAGAGGTACCGACGAAAGGAAAGCGAGCATGAGCTCCCGCGAACCGACGCTGGCCGACGTCGCCCAGCTCGCCGGCGTCAGCCCGACGACCGTGTCGCGCGTCCTCAACAACCGCGGCTACCTGTCGGACAAAACCAAGCGCTCCGTGGCGGACGCCATCGAGGCCCTGGGATACCGCCCCAACTCGCTGGCCCGCGCCCTCCACGGCAAGAGCACCCAGACCGTGGGCCTCATCGTGCCCGCCGTGTCTCTCCCCTTCTTCGGCGAGCTCGGCGTCGAGGTCGAAAACGCCCTGGCCGACGCCGGGTACCGCATCCTCATCTGCAACTCGATGGGTCGAGCCGACCGCGAGCGCGAATACCTGTCCCTGCTCGTGGGCAACCGCGTGGACGGCATTATTTCCGGCGCGCACAACGAAGGCCTGGGGGAATACGACACGATCCGCATGCCCCTGGTCACCATCGACCGCGAGCTGAGCCCGTCGATCCCGAACGTTCGCTGCGCGAACCGGGAGGCGGGCGCAATGGCCACGCGCGCACTCCTGGACGCGGGGTGCCGCCACCTACTGTTGCTCACCTCCCGTTCGGGACCACGTAACCTGCGCGAAGCGGGTTTCCGCGCTGAAGCCGAACGCGCCGGATGCCAGGCGCGCGTCATCACCGTCCCGTTCGACACGCCGACTCCGCGCCGCTTCGCGATGGTGCAGAGCCGCCTCGATGAGGCGCGCGCCGTCGCCCCCATCGACGGCATTTTTGCCACGGATGACCTGGCGGGCGCCGAGGTCCTCGAGTGGGCGCGCACACGCGACCTGTCGGTGCCCGGCGACCTGTCCGTCATCGGGTTCGACGGCACGGAAACGATGCGCCGCGCCCTGCCTCACCTGGCGACGATCCGCCAGCCGATCGAGCAGATCGCCCGTGCCGCCGTCGATATTCTCTTAGAACAGATGGAGGGCGCGGCTAGGCGCGCAGTTGACGAGGCCGGGGCGCCTCCCGCTCCCACGCTCGAGTTCCCGGGCACGCTGATACCGGGGCGATCGCTGAACCTGTGAGGGCGCCTTGCGGCAGGCTGTCACCGATCCCTGCCCGCCCGACTTATTCCTTATCTTGCGAAGCTTTCCCGCGGATGCACACACGGATAGGTTGTTCGCATATGGATAGGTTATTGGCTTGCGGATAGGTTCATTAGCTACCCGCATTGTCGTAACCTATCCGCGTGCGCAGCACCTATCCGCATGTTCGGCCGTATCTGCATGTTCGGCCGTAATCTGCGGGCAGGCCCCCGTCCGCAGGTTCAGCCCTTTACTGCGGGCAGGCCCCCGTCCGCAGGTTCAGCCCTTTACTGCGAGCAGTGAGCCGTCCCGGGTATTGTGGAGAGTGTCTTAGGCCGGATTGGAGGTTTGGGATGTCTGGTCAGCGTAAGTATTCGATGGAGTTGCGTGAGCGTGCGACGCGTATGGCGTTGGAGGCTCGTGCTGATCCCGAGCGGCGTAGGGGTGCTATTAAGCGCATTAGCGGCCAGTTGGGGATCAATCCTGAGGCGCTACGTACGTGGGTGCGCGCCGTGGAGCAGGGCGGACGCAATGAGCGCGGCGAGGTCAGTGATCAAGAGGCCCATATCCGGGCGCTGGAAGCTGAGAACCGTGAGCTACGGCGAGCCAACGAAATTTTGAAGGCGGCGTCAGCTTTTTTCGGGGCGGAGCCAGGTCGCCTCGGACGCTAGTCTACGATTTCATCGAGGCCAACCGGCATCGGTGGGGAGTCGAGCCGATCTGCACTGCTTTATCCCAGTTAGGGGTGCGGGTTGCTCCCAGTAGTTATTACGCCGCTCGGGCGCGCCCCTTGTCGGCGCGCAGCGTGCGCGACGAGGCGCTCACAGACGTGATCAGACGCGTGTGGGAGGAGAACTACTGTGTGTTCGGGGTGCGCAAAATGNGGACCCACAATCCCCTTCATCACGGGCGCAACGACCGACCAAACCGTTGCCCGCATCATCGTCATCGGCGGCGGCGTGTGCCTACTCATCGTCGGTGCCTGCCTGGCGGTTGCCGCCCTGCGCGACCGCAGCGCCGGCTGGCTCACCACCTTGTCCATCATCGGCATCATCGCAGCACTACCCACGGCAGCCCTCGGCACCGAGGCCACCCACCAGACCATCCGCACGATCTCCACATCGGTCCAGAACTCCACCAGCGCCACAACCGTAGACTGGACCGTGGACGCCGTACACGGCCCAGGCCCCCTCGGGACCGTCACCCTCGACTTGACCGGGGCGCCCGCAGGCACCACCAAATCGATCCTGGTCGACTGGCAGGCCTGGCAGAACCTGACGATCAAGGTCGCCGAAGGACAACCCGTCCAGATCGTGTGCCAGTCGGACATCAACTCAGTGGCCACCAACATGGAGGGCGACGGCTGGGCTGCCCCACTGAAACGCTGCTCGGACCAGAGCGTTGCATCCCCCTCGTGGGGCACCCCCTCGCTTGGCGGAATCACGGTCATCATCACCAGCGAGGCCGACCTGGATAACCTGACAATCCTCCAGGCCCCAGACGCGTCCGGCACGTGGGGTTCCACGTCGGCGCCGACCTCCAGCGCGACGCCCAGCTCTACTCCGTCACCCACCCCCACCGACTCCCAGTCGGGTAACTGAGGAAGGATCACGACAATGACCACCTCGAACGACGACCAGACCATGCAGCTACCCGAATTCGACGCAACGACGCCGCTGCCCACGATCCCTGATGCTGTCCCGGACGCGACGGTTGAGATGCCCACGTCAGATCCCCTCGCGGTCTTCCGCGACGAGCCGAACACGCAGATGCCCTCCGAGCCAGCTCCGGCGGGCGGTTTCACCGGGGCGGGCGCGCGCACGGCCTTCGATCCGGCCTCCACGGGCGAGTCCGTTCCCCCCGCCGACGAGGCCGGGGCTGGCCTGGGCGCTCAGGCTGCCTCGGGCGGCGCGTC
>NZ_LT635866.1:263028-265262 GCF_900128465.1 Actinomyces bouchesdurhonensis
TCCCAGTTAGGGGTGCGGGTTGCTCCCAGTAGTTATTACGCCGCTCGGGCGCGCCCCTTGTCGGCGCGCAGCGTGCGCGACGAGGCGCTCACAGACGTGATCAGACGCGTGTGGGAGGAGAACTACTGTGTGTTCGGGGTGCGCAAAATGCACGCCTTCCTCAACACTCACGAGTTGGGCGTGGGATATGTGGCGCGGTGCACGGTCGAGAGACTGATGCGGCGTATGGGCATTCGTGGTGTGAGTCGGCGTCGGACCCGCCATGTCACGGCTTCAGCGCCGCGCCATGCATGCCCCTTGGATCTGGTCAATCGGCATTTTGGGGCCCGTGATCTCAACGAGTTGTGGGTCGCGGACATCACCTACGTGCCAACCCAGGCTGGCTGGGTCTACGTCTCCTTCGTCACCGACGTGTGCTCTCGTAAAATCCTGGGCTGGAAGGTCGCGTCCTCGCTGCGTACTGACCTGGCCCTGGACGCGTTGAACATGGCGATCTACCAACGTCGCCGCGATGATATAGACACTCGTGGGCTCGTGCACCACTCCGACCGAGGCGTCCAATACCGCGACGTGCGCTACGGGCAAGCTCTCGCCCGATGCCAGGCAGTAGCGTCGGTGGGTTCAACCGGTGACTCCTACGACAACGCCCTGGCCGAAGCCTTGAACTCCTTGTACAAAGCAGAACTCATCTACAACGAGGCGCGCCCCGGCTACGCCGGCCCCTGGCGCGATCGGAGCGAGGTCGAACGCGAAACCGCCGCCTGGGTCCACTGGTACAACACCCGCCGCCCCCACCTCGCCCTGGGCGGCATCACACCACAACAAGCAGAAAACCAACACACAACAACACGAAAGGAAGCGGCCTAAACAAGCCTCCACAAAACCCGGGACTTGACACACACATCGCGTCGGCGCTGCGCACATTCACCCCTGAGGTGGCCACTTTAACCCTTCAATGCGCACGTTAACCCGCTCAGTGGAGCGTGGGCACCCCGGCCCACGCTCCACTAGTAGGGCCCAGCTGCGCATGAGCGGGTTAACACCACCACCTGAAGGGTCCAGCTGCCTGCACCTCTCCAGCCTCCTCGTCAGGCCACTCGTCAGGCCCCCCTGGGACACCTACCGCGAGCGCGAAGTGCTGCCGGCCCCTCGTCAGGCCCCTCTCATCGTCACCGTCGGCATCCTCCCCTACATTTCGCATGCAATTCCTCTGCATCACATTCCGCGCCGACACAAAAACCGCGAAATACCAACGACTCATTTTCAATCCTTGAAATACTCACAGGGGAATTGCATGCGAAATTGTGGGAACCCGCAGGGAGGGCTAGTAGCAGCCACAGTGAGTAGGTCCCAGGCTGTCCGGCCGACAGCATCGGCACCACACGCCGGCGGCCACCCGCCGCATACCAACACCTCCCACCACCCGCCTCATACCGACACCTCCCACCACCCGACGCATACCAACACCTCCCACCACCCGCCGCCCGAGAATGCTCCCCCGGGCAACACGACCGGTGCGGGCAGCGTCGGCTTCTCGCCGCCCGCCGCCCGAGAATGCTCCCCCGGGCAACAACACTAGAACCGAGAGAACCTAGGCATGACGCAACACGCGTCCGACGCCACAGGCAATAAAAACGGGTGGGCGGCACCAGCACTGCTGATGCCGCCCACCCGCGTTGTCGGAAATAACCCCCGGAAGGCTCAGGCCTCCTTAGGAGCCACGTCGAGCAGCGCGTCGCCGCGCTGGACCTGCCCGCTCGCGAGCGGCGTGACAGCGCCGAACTTCTTCTTGTTCGTCACGACGACGGGCGTGATGGTCTCGTAGCCGGCTTCGCGGATCACGTCGAGGTCGACCTCGGCGAGCACGTCGCCGCGGCGCACGACGTCGCCCTTGGAGACGTGAGGCGTGAAGCCCTTGCCGTCCAGCTTGACGGTGTCCATACCAACATGAATGAGGACCTGGACGCCAGAGGCGGACTTGAGGCCGTAGGCGTGACCGGTCGGGAAGGCGACGGTCACGGTGCCGTCGAACGGCGCCACGACGAGGCCGTCGGCGGGCTCGATACCGATGCCGGGGCCGAGCATGCCCTTGGCGAAAGACTCATCCTTGACCTGCTCGAGCGGAATCGCGGTGCCCGCGAGGGGCGAGGCGACGGAGAGGTCAGCCTTGGCTTCCTCTGAGAAGGACGCGGCTGGGGCGGCGGCTGCAGCCGGGGCGGCGGCAGGGGCCGCAA
>NZ_LT635866.1:265304-266983 GCF_900128465.1 Actinomyces bouchesdurhonensis
GCCCGCCGAGCCGATGGCGGCGGACACCATCGCGCAGTAGAAGGGCCAGCGCAGACGCAGGTTGACGCCGAAGATCGCGGGCTCCGTGATACCGAAGACGGCGGACACGCCACCGGCGCCGGCCAGGCCCTTGAGCTTGGTGTCGCGGGTCTTGAAGAAGACGGCCAGGGCGGCCGCGCCCTGCGCGACGTTCGCCATGGAGGCGATCGGGAAGATGAAGTCACCGTCGCCTTGCTTGATCAGCGGGATCTCGATGGCGGGGAAGGACTGGTGCAGGCCGGTCACCACGATGGCACTGTAGAAGAAGCCAAAGATAAGGCCGCCGAAGACGCCGAGGGTCGAGTACAGCCAGTCAAGGCCCTGGGTCAGGTAGTTGGAGAGCTCGCGGGTGACGGGGCCGACGACGACGAAGGCCAGGAAGCCGGTGATCAGCAGCGTGATGAGCGGGGTGAGCAGGAAGTCCGCGGTGCCCTTGAGGACCTTGTGCAGACTCTTTTCGATGAGGCACATGATCCAGGTGACGACCAGGGTGGGGATGACCATCGCCTGGTAGCCGACCTTGGTGACCTCGAGGCCAAACAGGTTCCACACGGAGGACTGGTCCGTGTAGGCCCAGAACTTGGCGGCGGCCGCGGCGTCGGTCATCGAGTAGGCGGACAGCAGCGAGGGCGACACCATGGCGGCGCCCATCGCGGCGCCCAGGTAGGTGTTGCCACCAAAGCGCTTGGCAGCCGAGAAACCGACGAGCACGGGCAGGAACGCGAAGGCAGCGGATGACACGAGGTTGATGAGCGCGTCGTAGTCGGTCAGCGCCGGGAACATCTCGATGACGGACTGTTCGCCGAACAGACCCTTGGCCGTCAGCACCGAGTGGAGGGCCATGAGCAGACCGCCGGCGATCAGGGCCGGGAGGACCGGGACGAAGATGTCCGCGATCATCTTGACGAAGCGGGAGAAGATGTTGCCGCCAGCCTCGGCCTCTTCCTTCGCCTCGTCCTTGGAGACCTCGCGCACGCCGTGGTCGGCGACCATGTGGTCGTAGACCTGGTCGACGTCGCCGGGGCCGACGATGATCTGGAACATGCCGCCGGCGGCGAACGTCCCCTTCAGGTCTTCGTTGTCGTCGAGGGCTTGCTGGTTGATCTTGGATTCGTCTGCGATCACCAGACGCAGACGTGTCGCGCAGTGTGCTGCTGCGCTGATGTTAGAGGCGCCGCCGACCGCTTCGACGACCTCCCCTGCCACCTTGGCGTGATCCATCGCTGATCACATTCCTTTCTGAAAAACCCACGCAGTACGTCATTGTCCGCAGCGCGCTGGGCAGTGTGTAGCAATCGATTGACATATTAGGATGACAGACCTCACTATGGCAAGGTGATGAAGGGGAAATCTCACGCAAGCCGCTGAGAGACCGCCCACATACGACGAGGCCGGGGCCACCAGCGCAGCCACGGCCTCGTACGCGGGTCGCTCAGTCGGCGCGCGCGGCGCTCACGTTCGTCACGGAGGCGGCACCCGAGAGCGCCACTCCGGCGCCCTCGCCGCGCAGGAAGGTGCGGGTCGTGAAGACGCGCGAGCCGTCGCCCAGGTAGATCTCGGTGATCGAGCGGTCGTGCAGGATCTCCACGCGGCGCGCCTCCCCCGCCTCCAGGGTGACGATACGGCGGCCGCCGTGGGGG
>NZ_LT635866.1:267763-278110 GCF_900128465.1 Actinomyces bouchesdurhonensis
CCGCGCAGGGCCAGGGCGCGCGGAGCGGTGAAGCAGTGCACCCAGCCGCCCGTCTCGATGGAGGGCTGATCGTCCTCGCCAGCGTTACCCGCCCAACCGAAGAGGAGGGTCGGCAACGCCGGCGGCGTGGAGGCGGAGCGCGCCATGATCTGGGGCGCGTAGAACTCGGTGCCGCGGTCGAGCTCCTCGAAGGAGCCGTCGGCCCCGCGCAGCTCGGTCCCCACGAGCTCGCCGACGACGGCGACGCACGGGAAGACGTTCTCGAAGCCCTCGCGATCAGGAGCGATGCCCTGCGGACAGAAGATGAGGACGTCGCGCGCCTCGCCCGATTCTTCGTCGACGAGGCGCACCAAGTTGGGGCACTCCCACATGTAGCCGAACGCGTCGAAGGCCCCTCCGGCGTCGGGGAAGGTCATCTCGCCCTCGCACTCCCACGCGCGCAGGTCCGCGGAGCGGTAGAGCAGGGCCGCACCCGTGAGGTTCTCACGCTGGACGCCGAGCAGCATCCGATACGAGCCGTCCGCGTCGCGCCACACCTGCGGGTCGCGGAAGTGCGCCGTGTAGCCGTCCGGCTGGTGGCCGATGACCGGGGGCACCTGCTTGTCGAAGTGGACCATATCCGTCGTGGTCACGACGCACTGGGTGGCCTCGCGCTCCCCCGTCTCAGGGTCCTTGTAGTTGCCGGTGTACCACAGCTCAATGTGGTCCCCGGCGTCGATCGCCGTGCCCGAGTACGCGCCGTTACGGTCCTGGCGGGTATCGGGCAGGATCGCGGGGGCGTGGTAGTCCCACCGGGTCAGGTCGCGCGAGGTGGCGTGGCCCCAGTAGACGAGCTTGCGCGGGTGCTCGGGCGTGTACTGGAAGAAGGCGTGGTACGTCCCGCCGACCTCGATGAGGCCGTTCGGGTCGTTCAGGCGGCCCACCGGGGGCGCGACGTGGAAGAGCGGGTAGTCGGGATCGTGAGGGGCGCGCGACGAGGCCTCGGCAGCGAGGGCGGACGCGAGAAAATCTTCGGCCATGACCTCACGGTAACACCCCGGGATAGACGAGCGCGCGGGCGGGACGCTTCCGTCCCGCCCGCGCGCGCTCCCACGTGCGCCACACCCTCCATCAGGGGCGGCGTTGCAAGGAAAAACCCCGCTCAGGCTCCCGTGACGTCATCGGGGTGGGCGTCCGCGTAGCGGGCAAGCTCCTCCTCGACGATTGCTTCGTCCAGCTTGACGAAGACCGGCGTGGGCTTGGCGATCGGGGTGCCGGGCGTGATCGGGTGGCGCTCCCAGGTGGGAACGTTCGTGTAGTCACCGGTGATGATCGGGTAGCCGTCGCGGCCCTCGAAGTCGGAGGGCAGGACCTGCGGGTCGAGCTCTTCGACCTCCTCGATGTGGGGCATCGGCGCGATCGCGCCCTCGCCGCCCATGACGCGGTCGATGTCGTTGGCCGCGTGGGGCAGGAACGGGGAGAGCATGAGGTTGAGGTCCGCGACGGCCTGGGCGAGGGTCCACAGGACGGTGGCGAGGCGCTCGCGCTGCTCTGGGGCCTTGAGCTTGAAGGGCTCGGTGTCGGTCACGTACTTGTTGGCCTCGCCGACCAGGCGCATGGCCTCGGACAGGGCCGCCTTCTGGCGGTGGTGGCGGATCAGGTTGCCGACGGCGGCGAAGCCGGCCTCGACGGCGTCCAGGAGGGCGCGGTCGATGTCCTCGAGCTCACCCGGGGTGGGGATCTCGCCGAACTTCTTGGCGATCATGGAGGCCGTGCGGTTGACCAGGTTGCCCCAGCCGGCGACGAGCTCGCCGTTGGTGCGGCGCACGAACTCGGCCCACGTGAAGTCGGAGTCCGAGGTCTCGGGGCCGGCCGCGCTGATGAAGTAGCGCAGGGCGTCGGCCTGGTAGCGCGAGAGGAAGTCACGCACGTAGATGACGATGCCGTGCGAGGAGGAGAACTTCTTGCCCTCCATGGTGAGGAACTCGGAGGAGACGACCTCGGTGGGCAGGTTGAGGACACCCAGGTCGCCGGGGGTCCCACCCTTGGCACCCTGGCCGTTGTAAGCGAGCAGCTCGGCGGGCCAGATCTGGGAGTGGAAGACGATGTTGTCCTTGCCCATGAAGTAGTAGGACAGGGCCTCGGGATCGTTCCACCACTGGCGCCACGCCTCGGGGTCGCCGGTGCGGCGCGCCCACTCGATGGAGGCGCTCAGGTAGCCGATGACGGCGTCGAACCACACGTACAGGCGCTTGGTGGGCTGGTCCTCCCAGCCGGGCACCGGGATACCCCAGTCGATGTCGCGCGTCATGGCGCGGGGGCGGATGTCCTCCAGGAAGTTCTTGGAGAACTTGATGACGTTGGGCCGCCACGTGCCGGACTGCTCGCGCTCGTCGAGCCAGGCGGACAGGGCGTCGGCGAGGGCGGGCAGGTCCAGGAAGTAGTGGACGGACTCCACGAACTTGGGGGTCTCACCGTTGATGCGCGAGTGCGGGTTGATGAGCTCGGTCGGGTCCATCTGGTTGCCGCAGTTGTCGCACTGGTCGCCGCGCGCGCCCTCGGCGCCGCAGATCGGACAGGTGCCCTCGATGTAGCGGTCGGGCAGGGTGCGGCCGGTGGACGGGGAGATGGCGGCGCGCGTGACCTGTTCGATCATGTAGCCGTTGTCGCGCACGGTGGCGAACATGTCCTGGACGACGCGGTAGTGGTTGCCGGCGGTCGTTCGGGTGAAGAGGTCGTAGGACAGGCCGAGCGCCACGAGGTCTTCGACGATGAGGCGGTTGTTGCGGTCTGCGAGTTCGCGGGCGCTCATGCCGGCGCCGTCGGCGGCCACCAGGATGGGGGTTCCGTGCTCGTCGGTGCCGGAGACCATGAGGACGTCGTGGCCGGCCATTCGCATGTACCGGGAGAAAACGTCGGAGGGGACACCGAATCCCGCGACGTGGCCAATATGACGGGGGCCGTTGGCGTAGGGCCATGCGACGGCGGACAGAATACGACTCATAGCCTCTAACAATACTGCTTGGCTGGCTCGAAGGGGGAATTGGCGCCTGGGGACGACATACGCGCTGTCGCGGCACGTGGCCACGGTGTTATCCTGGCGAAAACGCCATATTGATGGAGGATTCATGACCCGCGCGCTCATTATCGTCGACGTTCAGCCCACGTTCTGTGAGGGCGGTGCCCTGCCGGTGACGGGCGGTAACGCTGTCGCCGAGGCCGTGGCCGCCTACGTGGATGCCCACCGCGACGAGTATCAGCTGATCGTTACCACGCAGGATTGGCATATCGATCCGGGCGAGCACTTTTCGGAGACGCCGGATTTCGTGGACACGTGGCCTCCGCACGGCGTGGCGGGCACGGACGAGGCCGAGCTGCACCNTTCGTCGGGTCGGGTCAGGTCGGTCGCGGCATCCATGCCGGTATCGTCTCACCCCAGCGAAAGCAGCGCACGGCGCGGGTTTGCTCGGGAGCGCAGGACTGTACCACAAGTTGTACACGAGGAGCGCAAGGCGCCGTAACGGACTGACGTAGCATAAAATGGATACCCATTAACGTGTTGTTCTTGGAGCCCCGCATGCGCATTCGGAACCCCAGGCGATCGGCCCTCACCGGCGCGGTCGCCGCCCTTGGTGTCTGTTCACTCGTCCTCGCATTCATCGCGCCCGGCGTCGAAGAAACCAAGGTTGAGCTCAATGACGGCGGCGTCTGGGTCACCAACGCGAAGCGTGGCATCGTCGCACACGTGAACGTCCCTGCACGCCTCATGGATGCCGGGCTGCACGCGGCGTCCTCAACCTTTGATGTCTTCCAGAACGGCGAGCAGGTCCACCTCTCCGATCAGGTGGCCAACACGCTGGCTCCCATTGACGTCAAGACGGCCACCTTGACGTCGGCAGTGGACTACCGGGGAATGACCACGGACGTGCGCGGCGGCACGATCGCGGTCACGGATGCGCCCAACGGCAAGGTATGGGCGCAGCAGGCTGACCACCCCGCGCCCATCAGTACGGACGAAGCGGACGCCAGTATTTCTGACGTGCCCGGCGCGGTCACGACCGTGGATTCGGAGGGCAACGTCCACGCGGTCTCCGCCGAGGCTGGGCGCGTGACGTCCTTACTGAAGCGCGGCGCGCTGACGGACACCAAGACCACACCGCTGACGGGTATCGGCGCCACCGACTACCTGCAGATCGCGGCCGTCGGAACCGACGTGGTCGTCTGGGATCAGGACACTTCCACGCTCTACCTGCCGGGCGGCAAGACACAGCGCATCGACGGTGAGCGCGTCGTCCTCCAGGACACTGGGCCGAAAACGAACGAGGTCCTGCTCTCCTCCCCCGACGCACTCATCAGGGTTCCCATCGGCGGCGGAAGCCCCACGACCGTGCCAGCGCCCGCCCCCGGAGGCAACCCCACCCGCCCGGTCGCGCACAACAAGTGCGCGTACGCGGCCTGGTCGGCAACCGGCGCGTTCGTGAGGGATTGCCCCTCCGACGCAGATGACCGGGAGATGGTCGTCGACTCCCTCGCGAGCGCCGAAAAGGCTATTTTCCGCACCAATCGCGACGTCATCGTGCTCAACGACATCGAGAAGGACGGCCTGTGGTTGCCCGACTCCGACATGATCTTGGTCGACAACTGGGATCAGCTGGAATCGAAACTCGAGTCTGAGAAAGAGACCGAAGACCAGTCCGTCGACGACATCGACAACACGGTCGCACCCGACCGCAACCAGGACAACACGCCGCCCGAGGCGGTGGACGACGACTTCGGGGTGCGCGCAGGAAAGACCGTGATCCTTCCTGTCCTCATGAACGATTCCGACGCCGACGGCGACTTCATGACGGCCTCAGCGCTCACGCAGCCCTCCCTCGGCCAGGTCAGTGTCGCCCGAGAGGGTGCGGCCCTGCAGATCGCCGTCAACAAGGACGCGTCGGGCACGTCGACCTTCGATTACGAGGTCTCGGATGGGCGGGGCGGAACCGCGCAGGCCCACGTGACGCTGACCGTCCACGGCGACGACGTCAACGAGGCACCCGTGCAGAAGATCGTGCCCTCCATTTCCCTGGGTCAGGGCGGTCGTGTCACCACTAACGGGCTGACGAACTGGATGGACCCCGACGGCGACCCATTCTTCCTGGCTGGCGCGACCGCCCCCACGGGGATGACGGTGAACTCCCACGAAAACGGCAACGTTGAAATCATCGATGCCGGGCACGCGCCCGGCAAGGACGCGGTCGCGATCAGCGTGTCCGACGGGCGCGACGCGGGCGACGGCTCGATCACCGTCACCGTCAAGGAAAGCGCCAATGAGCCGCCGGTCGCAAACGCCGACCACCTCGTCGTGCGCGAAGGCTCATCCGCGTCGATCTCGCCGATGGCCAACGACACTGATCCCAACTCTGACACGCTCAGGCTCGTCTCCGTGGACGACGTGCCCGCCGGCATCACCGCCGTGATGGATTCGACGGCGGGAACAATCACGGTGGACGGCAACACCGCCGGCACCTACTACCTGTCGTACACGATCACTGACGGGCCCACGACGGCGACCGGCATCATCCGCGTGGACGTCGCCCCCACCGGTTCCGACCTGCCGCCCAGCACCGAGGACGACCTCGGGGTCCTGCCAGACGGCGGTCAAGTGCTCGTGGACCTGCTGGCCAACGACTCAGACCCCACCGGCGGCGTCCTCACCGTCCAGCAACTTGACGTGCCCACGGGTTCTCCCCTGGCGGTCGCACTCGTCAACCGCCAGATGGTGCGCGTCACCGCACCCTCCGGGCTTTCAAACCCCGCATCGTTCACCTACACGGTGTCCAACGGGGTTGCCACGGCCTCGGCGACGGTGACGATCCTGCCCGCCCCCGCCAACACCGAATCCGCGCCGCCCGAACTGAACGACGATTCCCTGGTCGTGCGCGTCGGGGACGTGGCCTCCGTGTCGGTCCTGGACAACGACCGCTCCCCCGCGGGGCTCAAGCTCACGGTCTCCAGCGAACTCCAGCACGAGATCCCCGCCGACCTGGGCAGCGTCTTCGTCTCGAATAACGTCGTGCGCGTGCGCGGCGGCTCCCGGCCCGGCTCGGGGCGCATCGTCTACACGGTCTCCGACACGGCCGGTAACGTCGCCTCGGNTGGAGGAGGCGCTGCGCGACGCTGGCATCACGGACGTGGACGTCGTGGGGTTGGCCGAGTCGCACTGCGTCGCGTGCACGGCCGTGGATGCTGTCCACGCCGGATTCCCGACGCGTGTCCTGCGTGAGCTGACCGCCCCCGTCTCCGAGGAGCTGGGCGCGGTGGCTCGCGAGTGGATGATGACGGAGGGCGTCTTGCTCGTCTGAGGCTCGGGTGCTGCCGCATCGCAGCCGGTAGGCGCACGCTTGTGGATAGCTTGCGCACGTGCGGATAGGAAACAGGGCATCCGGATAGGTTAATAACCTATCCACGAGGCGATAACCTATCCAGCTAGTCGTTTCCTATCCGCGTGGGCCACGCTGATCACAGATCCACGCCCCCGGCCTCGTTACTTCGCGGCGAGGGCGGCCTTGTAGAGGTCGTTCTTGCGCGCGCCTGTCGCCGCGGCCACCTCGGCGGCGGCGTCTTTCAGGCGCATGCCTTCGGCCGCAAGCGCGAGGACCGCGCNACGTGCAGGCAGCCTCCGGCTCCGTCTCAGTCGACGTGCTGAGAAACGACGAGGACCCCGACGGCGACATCCAGGACGACACCCTCTCCAGCCCGGATTCGGGCATCGGCGCCTCCGGCGACACCATCACGATTCCGCTGTCCCCGAAGCCGCAGACCGTCATCTATACGGTGACCGACCACGACGGACTGTCCGCGTCGGCAGTTGTGCGCGTGCCCGGAACCGAGATCACCCGCCCAACGCTGGACACTCGCGCCCTGCCGATCAAGGTCACGTCCGGCGTCACCAAGGAGATCGCGCTCAACGACTACATTCTGACCAGGTCCGGGCGCTCCGTTCAGCTGACCGGCGAGTCCAAGGCCAGCGCGGGCCTCGGCTGGGACGGCTCCACGCTGGTCAAGGACACGCGCACGCTCACCTACACTGCGCTGGAGGACTTCTCAGGCCCAACCTCCATCATCGTGGAGGTCACGGACGGCTCTGACCCCTCCGACGCGACGGGCATCGTGTCCACGCTGGCCCTGCCCGTCCTGGTCGAATCCGCCCACAATCGCCCGCCGCGCATCGTGCCGACCCGCGTCGACGTCGCCGCCGGCGAGGACGCCTCCCAGATCGCGATGGACCAGTGGGTCAGCGACCCCGACGGCGACGACCCGGCGGGCATGACCTACACGATCACAGACAAGCAGGTGGATGGCGTCAGCGCCTCCGCCTCCGGCTCCACCCTGTCGGTGTCCGCCAACGCCGAGGCGCCCAAAGGCCAGGCCGGGCAGCTGACCATCGAGGTCACCGACCAGCAGGGCGCCTCGGCGAGCGCGAGCGTGCCCGTCAACGTCATCACGTCCTCCAAGCCGCTCGTGCAGACCAGCCCGGGCCAGATAACCCTCAAGGCCGGGGAATCCAAGACCGTCGACGTCTCCGAGTACGCGACCAACCCGCTGGCCGACCAGGGGCCCCTCACCATCATGGGCGACCCGGTCACCTCCGCGGGCGGCAGCGCCACGGCCTCGGGGTCGACCATGACCATCCAGGCCGACGCCGGCTTCAACGGCTCCTTCACCGTGACCTACCGCGTGCAGGACGCGACCAAGGACATTGATCGCGAGGTCCAGGGAACGATTCAGGCGACCGTCCTGGATAAGCCCGGCGCGCCCACGAGGGCGAGCGCGGTATCGAACAGCGCGGGCACAGCCCTGGTGTCGTGGAGCTCGGGGGCGACGGGCGGCTCCCCCATCACCTCCTACACCGTCACCGACCACACGCAGGGCGACTCCAAGTCCTGCAGCGCTGTCACCGAGTGCCTCGTGAGCGGGCGCACGAACGGCACCGAGCACACCTTCTCGGTCACCGCAACGAACGAGGTCGGGGAATCCGACCCGTCCAACAAGACGAGCGTCCTCATCGACGCCAAGCCCGAAACACCCGGCGAGCCCACCGTGAAGCCCGGCGACAGGTCCATCACCGTGTCGTGGACCCCTCCGGTGAACACCGGTTCCGACCTTGAGGGCTACGACGTGGAGCTCTCGCCGGGCGGTGTGCAACCGGCCCGCGCAGACCAGACGTCCCTGACGATCTCCGGCCTGTCGAATGGCCACGAGTACAGGGTTCGGATCAGGGCCCGCAATAGGAACTACACGTCCGAGTGGTCGTCCTTCTCCCAGAACGTGACGCCCTACGGCGCGCCGGGAGCCCCGACGGGCGTCAGCGCCACCTTCTCGAATGGCACCGCGGAGGTCAAGTGGAACGCACCGTCCAACACGAACGGTCGTAGCATCGAGCAGTACACGGTCAGCGCGGAGGGCGCCGACCCGGTTAAGGTCGATGCTCCGTCCACCTCCACATCATTTAAGCTCAAGCACTCCGAGCAGCAGGTCTCCATCAGCGTCAAAGCCGTCAACGACAAAGACGATCCCGACGCGCACACCTCGCCCGCGGCGACGACCACCGTGTGGGCCGTCGACCAAGTCAACGCCCCCAGGATCACGTCACTGGAGGCCACGGGGAACTCGAAGGAGATCGCGTTCAACGTCGAGTTCCAGCCGGGCAACGGATGGAGCAAGAGCGACGTCGTCGACTACCAGTGGTCGCCCGACGGGGTCCACTGGGACTCCCTGTCCAGGGATGGCGATCACACCGTCACCAGCCCGGCACTCACGGATGGCGTCGACGCAACGCTCCAAGTCAAGGTGACCGTCCGCAAGAGCGGCACCGATAAAACATCCGAAGCGGAGGCCAGCGGCGGCACCGTGAGTTCCTTCGGTCCCCCCACGGCACCAACCGTATCGTGTCGGCCCGGCGGACCCGAGTGGGTTAATTGTTCCTGGAGTAATGCAGACAGCGGTGGCAGGAGCGCAAGCCTGGTCCTCACGGGAGCTGAGAATAAGACCATTGAGCTGACCCGTGAGGGACACCGCGAGTTCAAACCCGGCGAAGGCGGCAGCGCTCAGCTGTGCATCAAGGCCGTCCAGACCAGTGAAAAGGGAACACACGAGTCCGGTCCACGGTGCGACAGCGCCACGGCCCCCAGCTACGCCCGTAGCTACAGCGGATTCAGGGGCGGCTCAGGCGCATGCGTGGTCGGCCCATGTGGAAGCGGTCCTCACGAAATGGTGGGGCTGGACCTGTCCGGGTGGCCTCCGAACGCCACTGTCAGGTGCTCCGGAAAGTACGCAGAGAAAGACACCTGGGTGACCCTGCAGGTTGACGGCAACGGAAACTGGAAGGGGATCCCCGGGACGCAACGGCTCCCCGGGTGGACCTGGGGCGGAACCTATATTGGGGATCTGGTTGGACAAAAGAATGAAGATTTCAACGGCTGGTTCACCTGCCAGTAACAGTAGAACGGTCGCCCACACAGCAATAGACAACCCGTCACACAGCACAACAAAGGACAACAATGGAAGTCACCGAAGACAACGCTCACTGGTTCGCGGACTCTTTCACGAGGATCACGGACAACGTCGGCAAGGCGCTCCTGGGTAAGGAAGACGTCATCCGCTTGGCGCTGACCTGCATGTTCGCCGAGGGGCACCTGCTCTTGGAGGACGCGCCGGGAACCGGCAAGACGGCGCTGGCGCGCGCCATCGCCGCGACCGTGCACGGGACGCATTCGCGCATCCAGTTCACGCCCGACCTGCTGCCCTCCGACATCACGGGCGTGACCATTTACGACCAGCGGACGGGTTCGTGGGACTTCCACAAGGGCCCTATCTTCGCCTCGATCGTCCTGGCCGACGAGATCAACCGCGCCTCGCCCAAGACCCAGTCGGCTCTGCTGGAGGTCATGGAGGAAGCCCAGGTCACGGTTGATGGCGTGCGCCGCGAGACGGGACGCCCCTTCATGGTGATCGCCACGCAGAACCCCGTCGAGCAGGCCGGTACCTACCGCCTGCCCGAGGCTCAGCTGGACCGCTTCCTCATGAAGACGTCGATCGGCTACCCGGGCCGCGAGGCCGGCATCGACGTCATCCTCGGTTCGGCCGCTCCCGACCGCACGCGCGCCCTGGCCCCCGTGATTTCCACGAAGGCGGTCGCCGACATGGCGGACCTGGCGGCCAACAACTACGTCGACCGTTCGATCGCCGCCTACGTCCAAGACCTGTGCGAGGCGACGCGCGCCGACTCCGAGGTCCGTATCGGCGTCTCGACTCGAGGCGCGATCGCGATGATGCGCGCGGCCCGCGTGTGGGCGATCGCCCAGGGCCGTAACTTCGTGATCC
>NZ_LT635866.1:279113-299556 GCF_900128465.1 Actinomyces bouchesdurhonensis
GGCTCCTGGCGCTCCTGGGCATCATCTGGAGTTCTCAGCTGGCGCCCTTCGCCCTGCCGATCGGCCTGTTCAGCGTGGTCGTGGGCATCGTCTGGTCCGCGTACGTCACCGGTCGCGCCCGCCGCGAAGGCAGCCGTGGGATCGTCGAGTTCAACGATTCCACGGTCACGCCCACGGCCCGCCGAGGCATCGGCGCGGTCACGCTGATCATCCTGGCCCTCGCGATCGCCGTTCCCCTCACGCGCATCGTCGTCACGGATTCGCACCGAGTGGTCGCACGCGACTACGTCGAGCCGCCGCTCAACCTCCAGGAGTATCACTCCCCTGCCACCCAGTTCCGCTTCCTCAACACGACCGATAAGGACACCGATCTGCTGACGGTGGACGGGCTGCCCGAGGGCGGCAGGCTCCGCCTGGCGACCCTGGACTACTACGACGGGACCGTCATCCAGATCGCCGCGAACGCTAACGGGTCGGGTTTCCGCCACGTTGGCTCCTCGTTCTACGAGACGCCGTTGCCCGCCGGCGCCGAGGCCTCGAACGTGACCGTGCGCATCGACGGCTATTCGGGGAACTGGGTGCCCACGGTCGACGGCGTCCGGTCGCTGGAGTACACGTCCGATCGCGCGGGGCAGCTCGCGGACGCGCTCTACTTCGACGACCACCTGGAGACGGCGCTGTCCACTGTGCGCCTCGCGCAGGGGGACACCTACCGTGTGAGCGGCATCGTGACCCATCAGTGGAGCGACGAGGAACTCGAAGGCCGCGCCTTCTCATCAATGACGCCTCCCTCCGATGAGGGTGTTCCCTCCGACGTGTCCGACGCGGCCAACGAGATGATCGGGGACGCCGCGCCTGGCATCGCCCAGGTCCGCGCCATCCAGCGCGCGCTCCACGATCAGGGCTTCTACTCCGACGGCTCCGATCAGCTGTCTTTGCCGGGCCACCGCACGTCGCGCATCGAGGATTTCCTGAGCGCCGATCAGCTCATCGGCGATGACGACCAGTACGCGGTCGCGATGCTCCTCATGTTGCGGTCGCGACAGATCCCCGCCCGGATCGTCATGGGTTTCCACCCGGAGACCCCGGCCTCGGGACAGGTGACGCTGACCGGCAAGGACACGCACCTGTGGGTCGAGGTCCCCTTCGAGGGCGCGGGCTGGGTGCCTTTCGACCCGACGCCCCCGCGCGACCACGTCCCCCAGACGGAGGTCCCCAAGCCGAAGCCCGACCCGAAGCCGCAGGTGCTCCAGCCGCCAGACCCGCCGCAGGACCCCGCGGAACTGCCTCCGGACACCTTCGACGATTCGGACGACGACGAAGACGGCTGGCCCGCATGGATCCGTGTTCTCCTCGCGATCCTGGGCTGGAGCGCCGTGGGCGTCCTGGTGCTCTCCCCGATCTGGGGTCTGCTCCTGTTCAAGGCGCTGCGTCGGCGACGCAGGCGCACGGTCGGCACTGACGAGGAACGCAGCGCGGGCGCGTGGGACGACGTGGTCGACTACGCGACGGACACGGGCCTGCGCGTCCCACTTCGGGCGACCCGGCTCACGCAGGCGCGCGCCATCGACGCGAGGCTGATCGACCGCCGCGCCGACATTCCCGACGACACCGGCTTTCACCGGTGGGACGAGCAGTGCACCGCCCTGGTATTCATGGCCCGTTCGATGGACGCGGTCGTGTTCTCCGACGCGGGCGCCCGGGGGCGCGCACCGGAGCGTTCCTGGGAGATCAGGGACGAGGTCGTGGCCGCGATTTCGGGAAAGACGCCCTGGTATCGGCGCTACTGGGCGCACCTGTCGGTGAGGTCGCTGTGGATGCGCCGGGTTCCCCTGCGCGTGCGCCTCGAGCGCCTCACGGAGCTGCTCGCCCAGCGGCGCCAGAAGAAGACGACACCGGCGGCCACCGACGAGGCCACACCCCTGAAAGGTACGGACAATGTATGAAATGATCGTTCCGGGCAAGTATCCCGTTCAGGTTCCTCCGCACCTGGCGGGGACGGTCGCGGTCAGCATTGGGCTCCGACTGGCGTGGCGTGTCATCGCCACCGTCATCTGCACCATGCTCATGGTGGTTGTATCCTTCGTCTCCTCCTACTTGCTATACGTGCGCAGGATGCCGATGGACGACTTCAACACTGTGAACGTTGTCAGTGGTGTGCTGTCCTTCGCGTGGATTGTCTTTTTGGTCATCAGGCTCGTACATACGGGCGCGACTCCTCTCATGAGCCTGACCGGCGTGCGCTGGGTGCGCGTTGACACGGGTGCTCCCGCGGGGTGGGCGGGCCCGGGAAAGCTCCTCCTGCAGGCCTTCATCGGTACGCTGACCTTCGGTGTCGGTTCCATCATCATCTGCTTCGCCAGCATGGATCACATGAATCGGACGTGGTTCGACCGCGCGCTGGGCATCGTCCCGATTAACACGAATGCCGGACGCGACACGTACAAGACCCCCGTCATCCCTCAGTCCCAGGCGCCACTGCAGCCGGTGGTCTATCCGTGGAACGCGACGGCCTCGGCCGCCGCCTTCCTTCCTCCTGTGCCATCCGTGCCGTCTGTTCCGTTTGCGCCGTCCGCACCGCCGTCCATGCCGTTGTCCGCGCCGCCGGCTGTGCCGCNACGCGCGAGCCGGAGACACCGTCCGCTACGGGCAGCGGAGCGTGGTCATCGATGGATAGCGCAATCGCCGAGGCGGTCGGCCCGGGGGGCGCACGGCTCGTCATTGCGCACGCGGCCCGCACGGACGTGGGGCGTCGGCGCGTCCGCAACGAAGACTCGTGGGGCGCGTCCTTCCCCGCCTACTTCGTTGCGGATGGGATGGGCGGCAACGACGCGGGTGACGTCGCGTCGAGGGCCGTGGTCGATGCTGTGTGTGGCTCGTTGGAACTCGGCGAGTTCGCGACGCCAACCCTGCTGTCGGAGGCGGTTTCCCGCGCCGCGGCCTCGGTGTGCGCGCTGGGCACCGGACACCGGGCCCCGGGATCGACGCTGACGGGTGTTGCCTTCCAGGAGTACCGCGGCAAGCCCTGTGCGGCCGTGTTCAACATCGGTGATTCCCGTACCTATTTGCTCTCCGAGGGCAGCTTCGAGCAGATCTCCGTGGATCACTCCGAGGTGCAAGAACTCATTGACGCGGGGTGCGTCACCGACGTCGAGGCCCGGGCGCTTCCCCGGCGCAACGTCATCACACGCGCGTTGGGGGCAGGAATGTCCGGCGATGTCGCCGCGGACATTTTCATGGTTCCCGTCCACTGCGGCGACCGGTGGGTGATCTGCTCCGACGGGCTGTCGGGGGAGGTGACGGACGCGCTCATCGAGATGATCGTGCGACACGTGACGGATCGCGAGCAGGCGACCGACGAGCTCATCGCGCAGGCGCTGGGCGCCGGAGGTAAAGACAACGTCACCGTCATCATCGTGGATGTTGTGGAGGCCGCGCCCGAGTGGGGGCAGCCGAGCAGCGGCGATGAGACGGTCGATAACGACGCGACGCTCAGCGGCCCGACTCATGCTGGCCTGACAGCGGTGTCGGCGCAGGAGGGGCCGCACGTAAGCGGAGTGGAGGAATACCATGCGTAGACGCACGTGGACGCCCGGCGGCTACCCTGCCGCTGTGACCGAGCGCGGGATTTTCGTCCTTGAGCCGGGTCATGAGGCGCTCGCCCAGCGATTCTGGGAACTCATGTTGGATGGCGCAGACCTGTCTGTCCTGTTGCAGGAACTGACGTCCGCGTTTGCCGCCAACCTGGCGTCGCTGCCCAGTTTTGTTGCAATCATTGACGAGGCCGGTGGCGCACATATCGCGGTGCGCGGCGCTTTTGAGGTCGTCGTTGATGGACCCGAGGGGCCGACGTCCGTGGCCGGAGGTAACGTCATCACGTGGTCCGAGTATCGTTTCCGCACGCACTCGGGGTGGCGGATCGCCACGCCGGTGGACGGCCTCGCGCCAGAAGAAACGCCGTGGCAGGCGCTCAGCGTGGGTCTGCCCGTGTCCACGCTCGCGTCGGGCACGGGCGGCGAGGTCGGGTCCGCCGGCNTGGCCGTCTTGTGCGAACAAGGACACCCGAACGCAACCCATGCCTCGTCGTGCCGAATCTGCTCATCGCCGCTGGGCAGCACCGCCGTGACCGTCCCGCGCCCCAGCCTGGGCCGGATCATCTTGTCAACAGGGGAAGAAGTGGCACTGGACCAGGACATCATCATCGGGCGCCGCCCGCGATCGAGTGCAGGGGCTGACCGGCAACCCGCGCGCCTGGTCATCGTCCCAAGCCCCCGCAAGCAGATTTCACGCAGCCACTGCGAGCTACGGATCGACGACTGGGACGTGCGCCTGCACGACCTGGGCTCCAATAACGGAACGTACCTGACGCGCCCCGGGCAGGCCCCCGTGCGCCTGGACGAGAACGTTCCCACGGTGCTCAAACCGGGAGACGTCGTCGAACTGGGTGAAGAGATCTCGTTCCGGATGGAGGAGTAATGCGACGGCCACTTGACCCCCCAGCGATTCCCAACGCGACGTTCGTCCGGCACCTCGGTTCGGGCGGCTTCGCCGACGTCTACCTGTTCCGCCAGCTGATGCCCCAGCGTGACGTGGCAGTCAAGGTCCTGCGACCGGACTCCAATGCCCAGGCCTCGGCCGCCTTCGACGCGGAAGTCAACCTGATGGCCCGCGTCTCCAACCACCCGTCCATCGTGTCCTTTTACACGGCGGGAATCACGGACGACGGCCGCCACTACCTGGTCATGGAATACTGTCCTCCCCCGCACCTGGGCCAGCGCTCCAAAGAGCACCGGATCCCCGTGTCGCAAGCGCTCGACATCGGCGTGCGCATCGCCGGAGCGGTCGAGACGCTTCACCAGCGCGGGATCATTCACCGCGACGTGAAGCCCATGAATATCCTGTTCACACAGTTCGGGCACCCCGTCCTCACTGACTTCGGCATCGCCGCGCAGACAGGAACGGACGAGGAAACAGCCGGCGGGTTCTCCGTCGCGTGGGCGCCCCCCGAACAGCAGGACGGGACAGGCCCCTTCGGGCCCACGATCGACGTCTATTCTCTGGCTGCCACCGTGCATGGCATCCTGACGGGTCACTCGCCCTTCGAGGTTCCCGGAGGAGACAACCGCGAACTCTCCGTGCTCAACCGGGTGCTGCGCTCCCCTGTTCCCGCCATCGGTCGAAGCGATGTGCCCGCGGAACTTGAGCGTATCCTCGCGATCGCCATGTCGAAAGACCACAAGCGGCGCTACCAGTCGGCGCGCGAATTCGCCCTCGCCCTGCAGCACGTCCAGTCCTCGCTGCGCCTGACCCCCACTCCCTTCGAGGCCATGGGCGTGGAGGGGCCCACCGCCACCTACGAGGACGACGAGGGGGATGAAACCAGCGCCGCGCCGATCGCAGTTTTCTCCTCGCATGCCCCGACCCCGGCCTCGTCCATCGCGGACGAGGACGACCGAACCGTCACCGTCTTGACGAAGGTGGACCCCGCCCCGGCGCCCGCGAGCGCACCCGCGCCAGCCGCGGNGTCCGTCGCCGTGCGCAACTCGGACGGGCGCTCGTCCAACGAGGCCATTGAATGCGTGGAGACACCATGAGCGCCGCGGGCAACGAGCACGAGGCGATCGTGGAGGAGTCGGCGGTTGTCGACTACTGCGGCGAGATCTACCCGATCCGCGCGGATCAGGAATTCCTGATCGGACGCGAAGCCGACCTGTGTATCGACGACAATCCGTTCCTGCATCGGCGCCTCGTGCGCATCAGCTGTCACGACGGAATGTGGTGGCTGGATAACGTCGGGTCGCGCATCGCGGTCACCGTCGCCGACGAATCCGGGTCCATGCAGGCGCGGGTCGGCCCCGGGGCCCGTATCCCGCTTGTGTTCGACTCGGTCGTCGTCGTGTTCGCGGCCGGACCCACGACCTACGAGTTCTCCATCACCGTGAAGGGGACGACGTTCCGCAGCTACAGCGCCCCGGCCGTCGACTCCGGCGAAGTCACCGTCGGGGAAGCACGTTTCACGCCGTCACAATACCTGCTGATTCTGGCGCTGTGCGAGCCCTGGCTGACGCAGGCCGGGTCGGGTCCCACCGACATTCCGCGTAACGTCGAGGCGGCGGCCAGGCTGGGGTGGCCGATCACCCGTTTCAACCGAAAACTCGACAACGTCGCCGACAAGCTCGATCGGATGGGTGTTCCCGGCATGCGAGGCCGGCCCGGGTCCTTGGCGACACACCGGCGCGTCCGACTGGTCGAATACGCGGTCGCCGCGCGGCTGGTCTCCAGCGCCGACCTGCATCTTCTCGACGAGGAGAAACAACGTAACCGCGCCCCTCAAGCGCCCACCGGGAAGGACCGGAGATGAAAATCAAACTGACGCTGCGCGGGCGCGGGCACAGTGACAACGACCTGCTGGTCACCACCGACTCGACTGCGACTGTCGGCGATGTCGCGGCTGCCCTCGCGTCCTCGGGTCCGTCTAAGAGCGCGGGAACGCTCGCTTCTCCGGATTCTCTGACCCTTCGTGTTCTGGATCCTGCGGACGGGCGCATCGCTTCGGTTCTCCCCTCGTCTGCTTTTGTCACCGAGACGGGACTTCAATCGGGGTCTCTCGTCGACATCGTGTCGACGAAGGACGCGATCACAGCGGGCGGCGTCGCCGGCGAGCTGCGCGTCGTGGATGGCAACGACAGGGGCATGTGCGTGCCCTTGTACTTCGGCGGCACCACCGTGGGCCGCGCGCCCTCCTGTACGGTGATGCTCAACGATCGTCGAGTGTCAAAGACTCACGCTCGTATTACCGTCGGCTCCTGTATCGAGATTCATGACCTTAATTCCGCTAACGGCGTTCTCGTCGGCAACCATCGCGTTCAGCATGCCACGGTGACCCCCGGAGACGTGATTCTCCTCGGGGACACGCAAATCCAGCTGGTTCAGACGAAGATGCCCGAGTCGACGGGGGAATCTACCGACATCGGGTTCATCAGGTCGCCCCAGGTCATCCCTCACACGAGCGCTCGAACCGTCAAGCTCCCCGAAGCGCCAACGCGCCCCAAGCCGTCGCGTTTCCCGATCATCGGCCTCATCGCGCCGCTGATTATGGGCGTGAGCATGTTCCTCATGACCCGACAGCTGACGAGCCTGTTGTTCGTCGTCCTCAGCCCGGTCATCATGCTCGGCTCGTGGTGGGACCAGCGCAGACAGGCGAAAACCGAGTTCGCCGAGGCCATGGGACGCTTCGAGGATGCCCTGCGCATCACGCACCAGGACCTGGAGGAGAGCCGACGCGAGGACGTGGAATCACGCCACGCGCAGTACCCTCCGATCGACCAGGTCATCGCGGGGGCCCTGCGTCGCGACGGTTCGTTGTGGATGCGACGGCCGGAACACCCGGAGTTCCTCAAGTTTCGGCTCGGTCAGGGCACGGACATCGCGAGGGTCACCATCGAAGGGGCGGATCAGCGCTCTGGGCTTCCGGAGGCCATCGCCAGGGTGCGTGCGCTCGCTGACGAGTATTCCCGGGTCGCACACGTCCCCCTCGTTGCGGATCTTCGGGCCTCCGGCGGCTTGGGCCTGTGCGGCCCGGCTGATATTCTCAGGCAGGCGCGCGGCGCGATTGCGGCGCAGTTGGCGGCGCAATACTCCCCCGCAGAGGTCATCGTTACGTGCCTGACCTCCGCTGAACGGGTGGATGGCTGGGAGTGGATGAAGTGGCTTCCCCATTCCTCCTCCCCGCACTCCCCCTTCGGCTCCGGCATCCACCTGGCCTCCGATTCCGCCTCGGGCAAGGTTGTGCTCTCGCAGCTTGAGGGACTCCTCGAAGCACGCAGTAAGGGAGATCCCAGCGAGGTCTGCGACCGAGGCCCCGACGTTTCTTCCGCACCGAAGGAGGAGGCCTCGGGCGAGGATTCAACCAAGGAGTATCCGAATCCGATTCCCGCGGTGGTCGTCTTCGTCGACGACGTGCTGGTGGATCGAGCGCGTCTGAACCGCATTGCTGAGCTCGGCCCCGACAGGGGAATCTATGTCGTGTGGATCGCCCCGACATTCGCCGAGTTGCCGGCGGCGTGCCGCTCGTTCATCGCCTTCAATGGCGCTCAGGCGTCCATCGGCGATGTCCGGGCCTCGCGCGCGCTCCAGGACGTGTCCGTGGACCGCGTGTCCGACGAGGAGTTGTCTTGCCTGGGCAGGGCACTCTCGCCTCTCTTTGACGCGGGCGTCCCCGTCGACGACGACTCGGACCTGCCCGGCTCGATCTCCTACGTGGACCTGACGGGCCAGGAACTGGCGGACGATCCCAACGCGCTCATCGAACGATGGAGGGCCTCGCACTCGATCATCGACCGCGCTCCCGGGCGCCCACACAAGAAGATCCCCGCCGTTCCTCTGGCCGCGATCGTTGGACAGGGCGCGAGCGAACCCATGCAGCTGGACCTGCGCTTACATGGCCCGCACGCGCTGGTCGGCGGCACCACTGGCGCCGGCAAATCCGAGTTCTTGCAGGCGTGGGTCCTCGGCATGGCCCAATCGGTCTCGCCTGACAGGTTGACTTTCCTGTTCGTCGATTACAAGGGTGGTTCCGCCTTCGAGCAGTGTACGGAGTTGCCGCACACCGTCGGCCTGGTCACCGACCTGTCGCCCTACCTGGTGCGCCGCGCCCTGACCTCACTGCGCGCAGAGCTGCGCTACCGCGAGCGGCTGCTGAGCGAGAAACGGGCGAAGGACCTCGTCACCCTGGAGAAGTCTGGGGATCCCGACTGTCCCCCCTCGCTCGTCATCGTTGTCGACGAGTTCGCGGCGCTCGTGAACGAGGTGCCGGAGTTCATCGACGGCGTCGTCGACGTTGCGCAGCGGGGACGGTCCCTCGGCCTCCACCTTATCCTTGCGACGCAGCGCCCCGCTGGTGTCATCAAGGACAACCTCCGTGCGAACACGAACCTGCGCGTCGCCCTGCGCATGGCCGACACCGATGATTCCCAGGACGTGCTCGGCGACCACATGGCCGCCCACTTCCCGCAGAACACGCCCGGTCGTGCCGCTGCGAAAACGGGACCCGGCAGGATTTCGGTATTCCAGTCGGCCTACCCCGGCGCGCGCACGACCGACGGTCTCAAGACCACGCAGGTTGACATCGAAGCACTGGGCTTCGGCATGCCTCAACCGTGGAAGACGCCCGAACCCCCCAAGCCTCGCGACGATGTCCCCACTGACATTTCCCGCGTCGTTGGCACGATTCGTGCGGCCGCGGAGAAAGCGCAGATTCGCCCGCCTCGTAAACCGTGGCTGCCCGAACTCGCGCAGACCTACAACCTCGCGCATTTGCCCCAACGCTCCGACGATAAGATCGTGCTCGGAGTCTTGGACGATCCTGAGGAACAGACGCAGGAAGTCGAGTATTTCTGCCCCGATCAGGACGGACATATCGCCTACTACGGGGCGTCGGGTTCCGGAAAGACGACAGCGCTGCGCTCACTCGCGATCGCCGCGAGCATCACGCCTCGCTCCGGTCCCGTCAACGTCTACGCCCTCGACTTCGCGGGCGGCGGCCTCGACATGCTCAAGAAGCTCCCCAACGTCGGCGACGTCATCGTCGGCGACGACGACGAGCGAATCGCGAAGCTCATCACCATGCTCGGCGACATCGTCGAGGAGCGCTCAGTCTCCTACAAGGCGATCAACGCCAACCACTTGACCTCCTACCGCGAGCTGTCGGGACAGAAGGACGAACCCCGCTACCTGGTGCTCATCGACGGGATCGCGGCGTTCGCCGAGACGTACCAGCTCACTGGGCGCTACGCGGCGATCTGGAGCCGCTTCCAGCAGGTCCTGTCAGATGGGCGCGAAGTCGGCGTTCACTTCGCGGTGTCGGCCGATCGACCGCAGGCCATTCCGAACTCGATCGCCGCGTCTTTCCAACGAAAAGTGGTCCTGCGGCTGACCGACGAGGACGCCTACCTCTACTTCAATCTTCCACGCGATGTCCTGAGCGCGTCGAGCGCGCCCGGTCGCGCGATGCAGGTGGGCAACCCGAACCTCTTGCAGCTGCCGATCCTGGGTACGAACGTCACAGACTTCGCGCAGGCCAGGGAAATCGAGTCGCTCGCCGGGACCAGGTACATGCGTCAACGCACGCGGCCGGCGCCGATCCGTTCCCTACCCCTCGATATACCGGCGCGCGAGGTCGCCCTCACTGTCGATGGACGCCCGGTCATCGGCGTCGAGGCCGGTTCGCTCTCCCCGATGCCGCTGCGCCCTGCTGGCACTGTCGCCATCACCGGCCCCGCCCAGTCGGGCAGGACCAACACGGTCCGATGGCTGGCCCGCAGTGTCCACCGCGCATTCCCGAACGCGGTCATGCTGCACGCAAGCGCACGCCGCTCCCTGGTGGCGAGGGAACCGCTGTGGACGGAGACGGCGCAGGGGGCGGACAAGATCGCGTCCATGCTGATGAAGCACGCTCACCTGTTCGAGGAGGAGGCGCCCGACAACACGCCGGGAGTCGTTCTCTTCGTCGAGGGCATCGGAGAGTTCTCCTTCTCCGCGTGCGATCAGCAGCTGCAGGACGCCATCGCCTCGTCGAAGGCCAACGGTCATCTGGTCGTTGCCGAGGCCGACGTGTCGGGTTGGTCGTTCGGCGGCTCGCTGGCATCGGGCGTGCGCAGCGGGCGAACCGGGATCGTCCTGTGTCCCTCGCCCGGTGAGGGCGAGAACGCTGTCGGCGTCGCCGTGCCCGGCGTCTCTGGACGCGAGGCTGTGCCGGGCCGCGGGTACTTTGTCCAGTCCGGTAAGCAGTGGAAAGTGCAGGTGCCCCGAGTATGACAAGACCCGATGGGGACTAGTCCCCATCGCCCATGACAAGACCGAATGATAGTTTGAGGTTACGGGCTAATCACCCTATCCGACGTGGGAACCGTCGGCCCGAACACACCAGACCCCGATACCCACCCCGGGTATCCCATTCTCAACGGAGGAACACAATGGCAAACCTGAATGTCACCTACGACCAGATGCAGTCCGCGGCGACTCGTCTGCGCAACGGTCAGAACGATCTGCAGACCAAGCTCAACGAGCTGCGCTCGCTGGTCCAGCAGCTGGTTCAGAACGGCTTTACGACGTCGCGTGCCTCGGGCGCCTTCGACACCGCCTACCAGGAGTTCACCCAGGGCGCGACCCGCACGATCCAGGGAATCGACGGTATGGCCGATTACCTGAACAAGGCCGCTCAGGCACTTCAGCAGACCGACGAACAGCTGGCGCAGTCCATCGGCAAGTAAGGTCATCGTCTCCTGGGGCGCGGGGCGAGCGCCCGCGCCCCAGGCTCGATGCAGAAAGGAAACGCCATGGTGAACCTGTCACTTGACACGACCGAGTTGCGTAACCGGTCGAAGTCCCTGCGCGCGACGGCATCGCTGTTGGACGATGCGAGGATCGACGCCTTGGACGTTGCCTCTGTTGTCGGCCACGACAAACTCGCGGGAAAGGTCAGGGAGTTCGGCAATAACTGGGACACCACCCGGGGGCGTTTCCGCGAGCACCTGGAGGCACTGGCGAAGACCTTCGATGCCATCGCCGAAACCTTCGAGGATCTGGACAGAGACCTCGAGAACGCGCTGAGGAGAAAGAAGTAATGAGTACTCTTCCGGGGAACCCCACCGCCCTGAAAACGAAGGTCGAGGGGCTGATCACCTCCGCGAACAGCATCCAGTCCGCGATCGATGGCCTCAGCAAGTTTGTGACGACCTCGAATTCGCTCGCTGTCGCAGCAACGTACGGGCAGGTGAAGAACGCCAAGAAAAACTTGGAGGCAGCGCACGGTCGCTACCTGAATACGGGCCTGGCGCTGCGCGAGTACCAGGCGGTGCTCGCCGACTGCCACAAGCGAGCCGACGCAGCGGCGGCCCGAGGAGAGACCGCCAAGCGACAGCACAGCGCCGCCCAGGAGTCCGTGAAAAAGACCAAGCGTCAGCTTGAGGCACTGAGAGATTCGCACGCACCCTCTACCAACGTCACAAATGCGCAAAACGCCTATAAACAGGCGTGCGCCGACGAAAAGCGTGCTGCCGGTGCTATGACCGGGGCTGCGTCGGATATCAAAAAAGAACAAATGATCGTGGATGCTGTTGCAAACGCAACCATCTCCAAGATCGACACGGCGATATCCAGCACCAACGACAATCTGATCGACAAAATCAATCAGTTCATCGCAAATGTCGGCAAGGCACTTGCAGAGTTCAGCGAGTGGAAAAAAGTACTCAAGGAGTTTATAGACAAGATAGTTGAAGCTCTCAAGATAGTTGTCAAAGCGGCCAGCGTAGTTCTTGGAACGATTATCGTTCTGGGGGTCGTCTCCTTCGGAATCGTTGTTCTTTCCATACTAGGAGGCTCAGGGCTCAACGCCCTACAACACTCAAAGTTCGGCGCCTTCCTCCATCTGGCTCTAACATTAGGAGCTACTGCCCTGCTGGGATGCCGTGAAAAGCTTCTCATGCAGGCACATAACGCCCAGCTCGACGAAGCCGAGCGCAAACATGGGCCGTCTGGCGTCGGTTACGGTGACAACGGGGAGACGACGGACACCATCAACACACGCCCGGGCAAAGAGGGCCTCATCCGGGACAAGATGGACCTCGCAGGCAGGCCCCACCCCCGCGGAGATTGGAAGGAGCCTCCCGGCTGGCACGAGGTGAGGCCCGCGGAGATGCGGAAGCTGGGCATCGATCCGGCGCTCCTCGAAGACAAGAGAACCGGCTTCCACGCGACGCTCTTCCGTGACGACAACGGGCGCTACGTCCTGTCCTACGAGGGAACCAATTTCGGCGATCCGCAAGGCGACGTGACCAACGATGTGTTGGGGGCAGCGGGCACTTCGCCGCAAGTCCGTCAGGCAATTGTCGCCGCGACAAGCGTCAAACAGCGCCTGATGGCCAACGGCGTCACCGCGGGCAACTTCTCCCTGGCCGGCCATTCCCTGGGCGGGGAGCTTGCGGCGGCGGGTTCGATCGCGACGGGGTCGAGGGCGACGACCTTCGATGCTGCGGGATTGAGTTACACGAGCATGACGCTCGCTCGAGAGTCGGCAATACAAAACGGTTTCTTCACCTCCGACGTTGATGCGCGTGCCCGCGTCGAAAACTACCACTTCACCACAGATCTTCTCACGAACATACAAACAAATTCTTCGGTTCCTCACGCTTATGGAAAACAAATAGAAGTGCAGGGCAAAATGATTGACTGGTTGAGATACCGATCCACCGACTTTGGGCATGGACTCAGCATTATGAAGGAAAGGTACGACCAACAGAACGGGTTTTTGTACGACCATCCGCAGAAATCGGAGCAGCGGTGGGATGCCCCTATCCTCCTACCGGAGCCCGAGCGTCCGACGTGGGTTCCGGGCACCGTCCCAACCGGCATCTGACCTCCATGCGAGAAAGCAGAATCAACGATGACAAGCGATAACAACACCCGCGATGAGCCTCGCCTGATCTTCACGCTTCCGGGCACCTGGTACCCCGTGGCGATCACGGATGAGGGGGCCTCGGAGCAGGACGTCGAGCGCATGGTCCAGGGCATTGTCGGCCCGGCGGACGACGCGGCCGTGCTGCGTCGTCAGATGCACGATCAGGTGGTCGATGCGTGCGCCGAGGCCATGGAAGGCGGCGCCGTCGCGATGTACTTCGGCAAGGAGCTGGAAAAGGATGCGCCGTTCCCTGTGAACATCACGGTCTATCAGCCGCCGGGGCTGCGCATGAGCCCCGCGATTGGCACCGAGAGCGAGGAGGTGTTTAGCATCCTCCGAATGGGCTTCGAGGACGCCGACGACGAGTTCGTGGAAGTTGAGGGTGCGAACTTCCGGGCGCTGCGCCGCGTGCTCATCGAGAAGGATGATTCATTCCACGTCGAGGCCCCCGAGGACGAGACGCCGGAGGAGGCGGCCTTGCGCGCCGAGGCGGAGAAGCTTCAATTCGAACGGATGCGCGTCGATTATTGGGCGCACGTGCCTGACACGAAGCAGATCGTGATCGTCTCTTTCGTGACGCAGATGGCCATGATCAAGCACCTCATGCTCGAGCTCTTCGACCTGTTCATCGCGGCGTCTCGTTTCGTCACGGATTCGACCGACCAGGACGACGCAGGGACCGTGACCGACGCCGAGAACGCGGCTGTTGAGGAATCCTCCAGTTGAGAGCCACGAGGCCGGGGACCGCTGTGACGCTAGTCGTCGGCGGGCGCGGACAATAACGACGCCCAGTCCCGCACGTTGTGAGGAAACAAAGGTCGGCTTTGCTGACTCCTCACCACTCTTTCGTACCATTGTCTGATTCATAGGAGAACACTTCATGGAATATGCGATAGCTGCCCTCATTCTCGTCGCGCTCGGTTTCCTCTATTACGGGTGGATCCGGCTGCGACAGGAAGCCGAGGCGAAGGCCCGTCAGCTCATCTTCCGGAAAAGCCACCGTGAGGGCGAAGGCGCCGTGGGGCGCTCACACCGCGTGACGCCGCGGTCGGCGTCGGCGCAGGAACTCCTCGACGCCGCGTGGGCGGCGATCGACGTTCCGGAAGGCACAGAGTCGCTCGACTGGTTGTCTCCCACCATTTTCAAGGTGCGAAGCGACGACCAGAGCACGATCTTCTTCACCCTGAGATGGAAGTTTGGCTCCCCCAACTGGATCGCGATGCTGTCTCTCGAAGACGACGGATCACTGTCGTGGAGCGTCCCCCAAGCGAGACAACTCAACGGTCTGGTACCCGAAGCAAAAAGTCTGGCCAATTTGGAGCGACGAGTCATCAGGGCACTGCGGTTGCGCGATCCCTACTGCGTCGTGACGAGCGAAGAAAGTAAGACACAATGGAAGCGTCAATGAAACATAACATTCCGATTCTCGCCGGCGTCGGCCTGATCGCCATCGGCGCCATCTGGTTCTTCACCGCAGATGACGATGCGACGAAAATACTCCCCCTGATCCTCGTACTCGTGGGAGCCGGCCTGGCGTACCTGTACCCGTACTTCGGTCCCGCGTTGCTGCCCGACCCGCTCACTGCCGTCGACCCCGAGCCGTGGAGGACCGTGCCGGCCACCAACGCCGCGGAGGCGCAGGCATACCGGGCGTGGGTCGAGCAGGCCTACGCCGCCACGCAACGCCCGCCGGGGATGCCGACCGCGCCCATGATGGCGCCGAACCCACCGATGGGTGGGGCGCAGGCTCGCATGTACGAGGCCGGGGCACCCCAGGCGTCCACGCCCCCTTCCGCGCCAGCTGGGATGCAACCGTCCGCCCCGCAGGGCGCCTTCGAAGAGGCCAACCGCCCCGTCTCGATCGGCCCGCTTCCATCATCCACTGACGCCGCACCGGTGAACCAGCCGATCTCAATCGGCCCACTCGCCACCTCCGCGTCCGACGCTGCGCCCACCCCACAACAGGCAACGGAACCCCCCGCCCCGCAGCCGCCCTCACAGGAGTCGCAACCCCCGTCGCCAGCCGACGGGGCGACCGCGCCGGAGGATAACGACCCGGACATGACGCGAGCGACGCCCTCCTCCGCCAGCAGGTTCACGATTGCCGACGCCATCGACCCGGAAACCCCGTGGGACGTTCAGGCGGAGATCGCCCGCACGAGGCCGGACCTGTGGGCGACCCTGTCGAAGAACCCCTCCCTGTACCCGGATCTTCGGGCCTGGCTCGACCGCCATATCNGCCAATACGCGCGGCGTTCACCTCCACGCGCCCAGACAGGAGCGAGCATGTGCCGACGACGGCGCGCATGAGCGTGGTCTTTCCGCCGCCGTTGGGGCCGACGAGTGCGAGGGCCCCTCCCCCGACGACGTCGAGAGTCAGGCCGGACAGCGCCGGGGTGCCCCCGTACCCCAGTGTCGCGTCCCGGAAGGACACGAGAGTCGCCATCAGCGGGTCTCCAGTCGCTCGGGCAGGGCGGGGACGGTGCCGCCCCAGGCCTGGGTCACCGCGCGCGTGTTGTGGATAATCGAACCGACGTAGGTCGCCCCCTCTGAGCCATCCGGGCCGAGCGAGTCGCCGTAGAGGGCGTCATCCCCGACGATGGGGGTGACGCCCGCGCCTCGCGCGATCGCCTCGATGGACTTGGAGTTGTTGGAGTTTTCGGCGAAGATGGCGACGGCCCCGGAGTCCTTCACGGCCTGCACGGCCGAGGCGATGTGGTCCGCGGTCGCGTCCTGCTGGTCGTTGAAGTCAGACAGGGCGGCGCCGATGAAGCGGATCCCGTAGTCGGCCGAGAAGTAGCCGAACGCGTCGTGGGAGGTGAACAGGACGCGCTGGGTCTCGGGGACGGTTTCGATCGCCTCCCTCGCCCAGGCGTCGAGGGCGTCGAGGTCCTCCAGGTACGAGGCCGTGGCCGCGTTGATCGAGGCGGCGGCGTCGGGTGCGGCGGCGGCCAGTCCGGCCCCCAGGGTTTCGACCTGGGTGCGGGCCCGCTTGGGCGAGGTCCACACGTGTGGGGCGAAGCGGGATTCGGGTGCCTCGCCCGCNTAGTTTGTTGTCGGGGTTGGCGCTCATCATGACGAGGATCTGCAGCGGAGCGATGGCGCTGAGGTAGGCGGCCGTGTAGCGTCCGCGCAGGACGGCGATGCAGCTGATCGCAGCGAGTGGGTAGAGTGCCAGGATCGGGTTCGTGTCGGAAGCGATGGCGTGGAAATACACCGGGGGCACCGGGGATCCGAGGTTTATGGCTGGCAGGAACGCGCACGCGACGATGAGCGCAAGGTAAAACGCGAGGTAGAGGCGCGTGAGGATAAACCAGCCGGTATCGGTCCACATGTACGTATGCTTGCGTGTGGTCACCGCTTTGAGCATCGCGGCGAGAGCGCACGCTCCGGCGCAGAGCGGGAGGATCAGGTTCGGCGAGTAGACGACCCACTGCGCGAGCTCAGCGCGCGAAAGCCCCAACGGAACCAGTTGGGGTCCGCTGATGATGGTGATGAAGATGGCTGCGAGGACGCAGGTCAGGATGATGAGGCGCTGCATCTGCAGCGCGTAGGGACCGAGCGTGCGCGGGTGCATCACTCGAAGTAACTAACGAGGCCGTCTTCAGCTGCGCGTCGGAAAAGGTCGACGCGGGAATCGGCGTGGCGTCCCGCTTCCCTGTATTTGTCGCGGATTCGAGCGATGTAGGTATTGACGGTGTTCTTTGAGACGCTCAGGGTGCGCGCGACGCAAGCAGAGCTCTCGCCGGAGGCATAGTGGGTGAGGATTCGCGCCTCGAGGTCAGACAGGTGGTCGGCGACGAAGTCTTCGTCGGCGTCGAGCGCGGCGGCCCAATCCGGGGTCGGAAAGGTGAGGCCGTCGGCGGCGGCGAGGACGGCCTCGACGAGGTCTTCGGGGGGAGCTGACTTGCGGATGATGGACAGGGCACCGCCGGCGATCGCGCGTCGCACCAGGTACGGGTCGTCGCCGGAGGTGTAGACGACGACGGGGACCCCGTATCCGTTGATGTAGGCGATGTTCGTGTCGGGGGCGGAGCCGTCGGCGAGGCGCAGGTCGAGGACGGCGACCTGCCCGCGCTTCCACCGCGCTTCGCGAGCGGTCGGAACCCAGCTGATTGAGGCGTCGACTCCTCGGTTCTCGAATGCGGCCTTGACGCCGAGGCCGACGACGCGGTGGTCGTCAATAACGACGATCTGCGCACTGTTTTTCATCTTCGTACCTCCCCGCGCTTCTGGGTCTCATTGACCGGGCTTAGACGTATTTTTTCTCAGTCTAATTGTCCAGGAACGCTTTTTCCAACGCCGCTGGTCAGGTGGCTTTTCAAGTCGCGACAACCGCGCGGATCTTCTTNGGCCGGATGGGCGGCCACCGCAATCGCTACACTGATCGCAGCCCTCATCCGACTGCCCGGCCTGGACAACGTCCGCACGCTCATCTTCGACGAGACCTACTACGTCAAGGACGCGTGGTCCCTCCTCACCCTCGGCTACGAAGGCACGTGGCCCCAAAACTACGACCCAACCTTCGCCGCCGGCAACACGTCAGGGCTTTCCGCAACAGCCTCGTACGCCGTCCACCCACCCACCGGCAAGTGGCTCATCGCCCTCGGCATGCAGATATTCGGACAAGCAAACCCAGTCGGCTGGCGCATCACGACCGCCATCTGCGGCGTCATCACCGTGCTGCTCCTGTGCCGCCTCGCACACAACCTCTTCCGCAACCCCGCGCTCACGCTCATCGCCGGACTATTCCTCGCCACAGACGGCATGGCGATCGTCATGAGCCGCACGTCCATCCTCGACGGCTTCCTCACCATGTTCTCCCTGGCCGCCTTCCTCTGCTTCGTCAAAGACCAACAGATGTCACAGCCCACCCTGGAACGCAAGCTCCGCTCCTGGGAACGCATCGGCGCACCACGGGCAGGCTGGCGCGCCTTCGGCAGATACCTGACCCTACGCGACTGGCGAGGCATCGCCATTGGCCCAAACGCAGGTAACCGCCCCTGGCTGCTGGCCGCCGGCATCCTCTCCGGCCTCGCATGCTCAGTCAAGTGGTCCGGCATCTACGTCCTGGCATGCCTCGGACTATTCGTCGCCCTCCGCGAAATCACCTGCCGCTGGCGCGCCGGACACCCCTCACCCATCATCGGCGCCCTCCTCGCAGACGTGTGGTGGGCATTCATCCTCATGGTACCCACCGCGATCCTGACCTACATCGCCTCCTGGTTCAGCTGGTTCACGCACCCACAGGCATACGGTCACGGACGCTCAGGCATATCCGGATTCGGCGGAGCCCTGGTCGACCTGTGGATCTATCACAAGGGCATGTGGACCTTCCACAACGGACTCGAAACCCCCCACCGGTACCAATCCAACCCCCTCACATGGCTCATCCAAGTCCGCCCCACCTCCTTCTACTGGAAGAACGACGACTCGATCACCGGCTGCCCCTCCGGCAACTGCGCCACCGACGTCGTCGCCCTAGGGAACCCGATTCTCTGGTGGCTGGGCATAGGCGCCCTCCTAATCGTCATCTGCGCAACGCTCTACGTACGAAACTGGCGTGCGGGAGTCATACTCACCGGATACCTCGCCCTATACGTCCCATGGCTCGCATACGCGCACCGCACGATCTTCACCTTCTACACGGTAGCTTTCGCACCGTTCGTCGCCCTGGCGGTCGCATGGATGGTAAGCCTCCTCGCCGGAATCGTAACTCCCGACGGCACCCCGCCGGACACACCCGCTGCACTCGCCGCGCCCGTTCCACGAACGACAGTGATCATGGGACGAGTCATGGCCGCCGCGCTGATCATCGCCATCCTGGGATGCGCGATCTCATTCATGCCACTGTGGCGCGCGGACGTCATCGACTACACCTATTGGCGCGCCCACATGTGGCTATCATCCTGGATCTAGCCAAACCCGCGCCCACACGCGACCACCAACCGTGGATGTAACCCCACAAACCGACGAGGCACGAGGATGCCAAACGTGTGGCCCGGCAGTTACTGCCGGGCCACCCGCCCATCATCGAAGGTCTCTCAAGGTTCGCACATGCCGCGCGCAAGCCGCACCTCCCTCGAACTACCCCTCTCAGGCCGGAGAGGCGAGAAGCTCGCGGAGCTGGGCATTGAGTTCGTCGGACGGCACGAAAGCTCCATCGGCGAAGTCGGAACCGAGGTTAATTCCAATCTCCTGATCGCGGACGTCAGCGCCGAAGGTTGAGAGGACCTCACGCAGGTGGGCGCGCGGGGTAACGCCGCCGTAGTAGGAGTAACCAACCAGGGCCGTAGCCTTGTCCTTCAAGGTGGCCGGGGGCAGGTAGTCAATCGCGTTCTTCAGCGCAGCAGGCACCGAGTGGTTGTACTCGGGGGTCACGAAGACAACGGCGTCGACAGCCTCGATGCTGGTGCGAAGGCGCACGGCCTCGGGCAGGGTCGGGGCCTGCATCGACGGCGGCACCTGTTCCGCGAAGAGAGGAAGCTTGTAGTCACGGAGATCAATGAAGACAAGGTTGACGCCCTCAACCTGGAGCGACTGCTCCTCGATCCAACGGACGACCTGTTCGCCGACACGACCAGGGCGGATTGAACCGAGTACAACGGCAACGGAGGCCATGACATTTCCTTTCACAATATTATTGAAACATTAACTAGTCTAGTCGTCGCAGCTTTTCAAGACAATCACACCAACTATTTAATAGGACACAAGTCCCACGCAATACTGGGATCGCATCAGCTCCACCGGCGCCATCCACCTCGCAGAAGCTGCCCTCGCCGAAGAAAACAACGAATGGACTTGAGGCAGGTACTACCTCAGTCTCGGCGTCCTTGCCGCATCAGGGAGATAGGACAAAACGTGTTAGTCGCGGCTCGGTCCCTGGCATTGTCGAGGTCGGTGGGGGAGGCGTCGGTGGCGCTGGCGCGCTCGCGCCGCCGATGGGGGTTGGCCGTGACGTGCGCTTGCGTCGTCCGTCATTGTGCT
>NZ_LT635866.1:299657-305979 GCF_900128465.1 Actinomyces bouchesdurhonensis
CCCGCCCTACCCGCGCCCGTGCGGCAGGGCCCCGCCAGCGACGCCCTTCCGGCGTTTATTGGCGCCCGCCGGGTAGTCCCGCACCAGTGAGGGACCATTGGACCCGTGAGGGAGCATGACGCCAGGGGTAATGGTGGGGGTTTTGCAGCATTAGGAGGGTTCTGTCGGCGTGTCGCCGGCGTGTCGCGCCTCTAATGGTGCAATTCCCCCCGTTTGGTGGTGGTGAGGCCGCGGTTCGGGGTGGTGAGGTCGCGGTTCGGGGTGGTGAGGTCGCGGTTCGGGGTGGTGAGGTCGCTGTTCGCGGGTATGTGGCGCCCAAGTCGCAGACCACCTCGACGAACAATGGCTGGCATGGGCGTGATGGCCCAGATGTTCTGTGATGCGGGCGACTCCGGGACGCAGTTCACCTCTGCGACCCCTCCGCACCCAGGGCTGGATGGGGGGTTTTGCAGCATTAGGAGCCTCCCTTCGGCGTGTCGGCGGCGTGTCGCGCCTCTAATGGTGCAATTCCCCCCGTTTGGTGGCGCAGTCATCGGCAGGCAAGTCACGCACGGGTCCCCGTGTAGCGCAACTCCCCCCCGTTTGGTGGCGGTGAGGCCGCGGTTCGCGGGTATGTGGCGCCCACAGTGCAGACCACCTCGACGAACAATGGCTGGCATGGGCGTGATGGCCCAGATGTTCTGTGATGCGGGCGACTCCGGGACGCAGTTCACCTCTGCGACCCCTCCGCACCCAGGGCTGGTTGGGGGTTTTGCAGCATTAGGAGGGTTCTGTCGGCGTGTCGCCGGCGTGTCGCGCCTCTAATGGTGCAGTTCCCCCCGTTTGGTGGCGGTGAGGCCGCGGTTCGGGGCGGTGTGGCGCCCACGCGCATGCCATCGGACCTACGTACGTGCTGGTGCGCGCGCTCGGGGTGGTTTTGCATGCAATTCGGTTGGGTGAGTTTTCAATGGTGTGTGTTAGCGTTGCGATTCCTACGATATGGTTGCGTGGTGGGGCGCGGTGTTGGGGCAATTGCATGCGACATTCGTGGATAGCTCGCCAGGCGGGGGTCGTGCGCTGTCACTCGTGGCGCTGCTGGTAGCGCAGCCACTGACACAGCCACTGGCGCCGCCGGTAGCGCAGCTGGTAGGGCTGGCGGTGGCGTGCTGGTGGTGGTTGAAGTGGAGAGGGACGGCACGCCGTGTGGCAGTGCCGTCCCTCAGGTTTTGTTGTGTTGTGGCGGTGTCCTACTCTCCCACAACCTATCGGTTGCAGTACCATTGGCGCTGCCGGGCTTAGCTTCCAGGTTCGGAATGGTGCTGGGCGTTTCCCCGGTGCTGTGACCACCACAAGAATTAGTGTTCAACACGCCCCCCCACCTGCCGGTGGGGTGTGGGTTGATCGTGGTGTGCATAGTGGTTGCGGCATTGTGTTGCCTGTATTGTTTCACCCCTCATAACATGTTTGGGGTGTTTGTTTAGTGTTGGCCCATTAGTACCAGTCGGCTCACGAGCACCTCGCGGTGCTTCCACCTCTGGCCTATCAACCCGCTCGTCTGGCGGGGGCCTCTCACCCCACAATCGGGGGCGCGGAAACCTCATCTTGAAGCAGGCTTCCCGCTTAGATGCTTTCAGCGGTTATCCCTTCCGAACGTAGCTAACCAGCCATGCACCTGGCGGTACAACTGGCACACCAGAGGTTCGTCCATCCCGGTCCTCTCGTACTAGGGACGGCCCTCCTCAAATTTCCTGCGCGCACAGAGGATAGGGACCGAACTGTCTCACGACGTTCTGAACCCAGCTCGCGTACCGCTTTAATGGGCGAACAGCCCAACCCTTGGGACCAACTCCAGCCCCAGGATGCGACGAGCCGACATCGAGGTGCCAAACCATGCCGTCGATATGGACTCTTGGGCAAGATCAGCCTGTTATCCCCGGGGTACCTTTTATCCGTTGAGCGACCACGCACCCACGTGCCATGGCCGGATCACTAGTTCCTGCTTTCGCACCTGCTCGACCCGTCGGTCTCACAGTCAAGCTCCCTTGTACACTTGCACTCGCCACCTGATTACCAACCAGGCTGAGGGAACCTTTGAGCGCCTCCGTTACATTTTAGGAGGCAACCGCCCCAGTTAAACTACCCACCAGGCACTGTCCCCAACCCGGATCACGGGCCAAGGTTAAGGTGACCGCTTAAACCAGAATGGTATTTCAACGACGACTCCACCACCGCTAGCGCGGCAGCCTCACAGTCTCCCACCTATCCTACACAAGTCCAAGCGAACACCAATACCAAGCTATAGTAAAGGTCCCGGGGTCTTTCCGTCCTTCTGCGCGAAACGAGCATCTTTACTCGTACTGCAATTTCACCGAGTTCACGGTCGAGACAGCGGAGAAGTCGTTACGCCATTCGTGCAGGTCGGAACTTACCCGACAAGGAATTTCGCTACCTTAGGATGGTTATAGTTACCACCGCCGTTTACTGGGGCTTAAATTCACCGCTTCACACCCCAAGGGGGGGTGTTAACAGTTCCTCTTAACCTTCCAGCACCGGGCAGGCGTCAGTGCGTATACATCGCCTTACGGCTTCGCACGCACCTGTGTTTTTGATAAACAGTCGCTTCTCCCTATTCTCTGCGACCCCCCAACCCCACCAGCACGCTAGGCGCCAGGAAGTCATGGGGTCCTCCTTATCCCGAAGTTACGGAGGAATTTTGCCGAGTTCCTTAACCATGATTCACTCGAACGCCTCGGTATACTCTACCTGACCACCTGAGTCGGTTTAGGGTACGGGCGCGTCATGCCCTCACGTCGAGGCTTTTCTTGACAGCATAGGATCACCACAAGTCCACGCACACACGTGTCCCTCATCAGTCCTCACCCTGGGTGCCCCCCGGATTTACCTGAGGGGCGGGCCACAACCTTAAATACGCACAACCATCGGCGCACTGCAGCTACCTGTCTGCGTCACCCCTGTTAACACGCTTGCCTACTATCACCAGGACCCCAAGACCCACACACACACTCACAACCCGAAGGTCATGAGGGGGTGCAGGCGAATTGGTTAGNGATCAAACACACACAGATGCTCTGCATGTTTTCGAAAGGCGTTTTGCGCCATGTTTCCGCGATTTCAGCTTTTCGCTTCGTTCGCTGCCGTTCGGCGCAACAAGGAAAACAATACGCACTTCCAAGCAGGCCGTCAAATCGCGACGCCCACGCTTTCCCAAGGAGCATTTTCCGCAGGATTCCGCCATTTTGGCGGATTTTTCGCCCCACTAAAGGCCGAAAATCGCCTGATTTCATGTTGCAGCACACAGAATATCAAACAGAATGTGCCCTACGCCGCGAAGATTCTCCCCTCGACAGGGGCGCGAGCTGTACCCATTCCCAAACCATCACATTTTTTTGCCCTAAACTTTACCAATCGTTGACCTGGTGGCTATACTTGCATCATCCAAGCGGCCTCGCCGCCTCCGACAATGCAAGGAACAACGATGAATGGACTCCTGCCCCCGGACTTTGATCTCGCCGGGACCCTGGATACGATTTCAGGCTTCATGTATACGTACCTGCTCGTCGCGCTTCTGATCGCGGTTGGCCTCTTCTTCTTCCTGTTCACTCGCGCGCTTCCGCTGCGCATGTTTATCGAAGCGCTCCGCGTCGTCATGGAGCCCCCGAAGAAGGAAGGCGGCGTGTCCTCCTTCCGCGCGTTGATGGTTTCCACGGCCTCGCGCGTCGGCGTCGGTAACATCGCGGGCGTCGCCACTGCCGTGACTCTCGGCGGTGCTGGCTCTGTTTTCTGGATGTGGGTTATCGCAACCCTCGGCGGCGCCTCGGCCTTCATCGAGTCGACGCTCGCGCAGATCTACAAGAAGCGGGGCCCCCACCACTCCTACGGTGGCCCGGCCTACTACATCCAGACTGCTTTGAAGGCGAGCTGGCTTGCCTACCTCTTCGCAATCGTCTTGATTCTGACCTACATGGGTGGCTTCAACTTGCTGGCCTCCTACAACGTGGCTGACACCTTCATGCACTACAGCTGGGCGAATGCCTGGACGCCGTGGATCGTCGGCGCGATCCTCGCGGTCCTCATGGCCGTGTCGATTCTGGGCGGTACTCGCCGCCTCACCGACGTGACGGGCTACATGGTCCCGATCATGGCGATTATCTACCTGGGTGTGGGCGCGGTCGTCATCGCCGTCAACTACCAGAACATTCCCGCGATGTTCTCAGCGATTTTCCACGGCGCCTTCGACTTCGACGCCATCTTCGGCGGTTTCGCGGGATCGGCCATGATGTACGGCATCAAGCGTGGCCTCTACTCGAACGAGGCCGGTGTCGGTTCCGCGCCGAACGCTGCGGCCTCCGCCTCCGTGTCGCACCCCGCCAAGCAGGGCCTCGTCCAGATGCTCTCCGTCTTTATCGACACGATGATCATCTGTACCTTCACCGCGTTTGTCGTCCTGTCCTCGGGCGTCGGCTCTGACAACGGCGTGACGGGTGCTCCCCTCGTCAAGGACGCGATGGCCACCGTTCTGGGTCAGCCGGTCGCGCAGGTATTCATCTCGGTTGCACTGTTCCTCTTCGCGTTCACCACGCTGGTCGGCAACTTCTACTACGCCGAGGTCAACTTCCGCTTCCTGCTGGGCAAGATCGAGATCAAGCACTGGATGCTCACCGTTTTCCGCCTCGCGGCCGCTGCCCTGGTGTTCTGCGGCGCGCTGCTGAAGTTTGAGGTCGCGTGGAACCTGGGCGACATTCTGATGGGCCTCATGGCGCTCATCAACCTGCCCGTTATCGTGTTCCTCGGCAAGATCGCCGTCGACTGCGCTGACGACTACACGGCGCAGCGTAAGGCGGGCCTCGACCCGCAGTTCAGGGCCTCCTCGATTGGCTTGGACCCCTCCGAGCTGGATTACTGGCAGGATAAGGCTCCGGCCTCCGCCAAGGACGCTGCCGAGAAGGCGACCGTCTAAGCGAGCACTGCTCCACACGCCTTGCCCCGACCTCGTCTCAATCGACGAGGCCGGGGCTTTGTCATGCGTAACGGCGCCGACGGCGGGTTCTGCGCCGAGGCCTATCCGAAGCTCGCTCGGATCTGCACTCCCCCGGTGTGCCCGCACGCGGACAGGGCTCGAGCCACTGCGTCGGCGGCCCACCCGAGCATCTCAGGGCCCCCGTGCGGAGCGCGCAGAGTGGCGGCGGCACCGAAGGCGAACGCAGAGGACGACTCCACGGAGAGCCCCATCTGCACGGCCGATGCCAAGGCCTCGGTATAGCCCGAGGGGGACAGGGCCTGTCCCTTGTAGCGCGGGCGCGCCTCGAGGTGAATGAGCGGCCCTTCGGCGAGTAGGCAGGGATCCAGCGAGCCGATCAGCAGGCTCCCGTCCTCCCACGGCTTGGGCGCTACTGCGCGCGCGTAGTCCGGGGGCAGGTCGAGCTCGAAGATGCACTCGTTGACGCGCACCCGCGCGACGAGCTCGAGGGTGGCAACGGAAGCGATCACGCAGGCCACGAAGTGGATGTGCCTGCCCACGTCACCGAGCCACGTGTCGACAATCGCGTGGCACATCGCCGGGGTGGCGGCCGCCGGGGAGGGCTGCCCTGCCGCGCGGGACTCCCCCGGCCCGTCCGCTCCCCTACCCCGGGGTGGCGCCTCACTGTCGCCCACGAAAAAGTCGAAGGCGTAGAGCCCATGATGGGAGCAATTGTCGTCGTAGTCGGCGAATCCCAGCCCCGTACCAACGAGCACGGACAGGAAGGCATCGTAGAGGCACTCCCTGTCCTGCGCAAAGAGGTCCGCCGCGTGCGGCGTGCGCGGGTCCAGCTGGCCGACCAGCCACGCCTGCAACGCGACGTAGCCCTCACTTGTCACACAATCGTCGAATCTCACGGCAACCTCCTTGTTCGCAACGCAACACTTGCCCCCTCATTATCGCAGAAACGCGAAGGCCCCGGCCTCGTCCCAGGAACATGAACGAAGCCGGGGCCCTATCGCGCGAGCGTGCGCTTACTCCGTGGCGAGCAGCGCCTCCTCGGCCTCCTTGGTCCACAGGCCGGCGGCATCGAGCTTCGCGGCGACCGTCGGCAGCTTCTCGGCCAGCTCGCTCAGCGGCGTGAGGCCAAGGTCGTGCAGGGAGGGGAAGACCATGATCTTGCCGCCCGAGGTGCGGTTGATGACCGAGTTGATGGCGTCGCCGAAGCCCGCCATGCCGGTGACCGCCCACAGGGAGATCGTGGTGTCGATGATGCCAGCCTCGATCTTGCGCAGAACCGTGCGCATGTCGGACACGTCCGAACCGGAGGTGCCCAGCATGAAGATCCGGCGCTCGATGATGCCC
>NZ_LT635866.1:306145-307805 GCF_900128465.1 Actinomyces bouchesdurhonensis
CACGCGTAGGAGCCTTCGACGGTCGCCCACGGCTCGATGAGGCCGACGGCGGCGGCCGACGGGCCCTCAGACACGTGGATGAGGAACTCCTCCCCGTCAGGGGACACGACGCAGCGCTCATCGACGACGACATATTCCTCGAGGGCACCGTCGAAGTTGTACCCGAAGGCACCGTTGGATTTCGCGGTGCGCAGGTGTTTCCAGTCCGCCTGGACCAGCAGACGATCGCCGACCTTGAAGTGCGTCACGGCCTGGCCGACCTGCACGACGCGGACGACGGGCTCGTGTCCGGGAGTCACCGCCTCCTGGTTCGGATGGTAGGACGGAATGTCCTTCAGGGCATCCAGGTCGATGCCCGCCACCACGTCGGACTTGCGCGGGTGGCTATCGAACTGGTGGAGCAGCTTCGTATCGGAGAAGCAGATGCCGCAGGCTTCAACTTTGAGCATGATCTGCGTCGGGCCGACGGGGTCAACGGGCTTCGCCGGGTTAAGGACGAACTCCTCCTTGCCGACGATCTGAATCGCGTACTGGGTGGAGGGAATCTGGGTCATGACTGACTCCTTGCCTGGAAGAAAACGATGGTGGGGACGGGAGGGACGAGGCCGGGGTGCCCTTGGAGGGGACCGTGACCACCCTGGGTCCCCGGCCTCGTGAGAAGTCAGGAGAGCATCACCTGGCCGCCCGTGACGGGCACGGCCTGACCGGTTTCGTACTCTTGCTCGACGATGTAGAAGATCGCGCGCAGGACGTCGATGCCCTGGGCGCCGCGCCGCATGGGTACCTTGGCCTCGTAGAACTCCTTGACGTCGGCGACGGTCTTGGCGCCGGGGACCTTCCCGGAGTTCAGGTACTGGACGAAGAGGCCACGGTCCGGGTCGGACCACAGCGGGCCGTCGTAGAAGTTGCCGGGGCAGATCGCGTTGACCTTGACGCCGTGGGCGACCATCTCGAGGGCGAAGGACTGGACCAGGCCGATGCCGCCGAACTTCGAGCCCGCGTAGGCGGCGTTCTTGTTCGAGCCGACCAGGCCGGACTTGGAGTTGATCTGGATGATGTCGGTGAGCCACTCTGGGGCGGTGGAGTGCTGGCGGGCCAGGAGCTGACCCAGGTGCTTGGTGACCAGGAAGAAGGCCACGTAGTTGATGTCGGTGGACAGGCGGAATGCTGAGGCGTCCTGTTCGAGGACGGAGCCGGCACGCACGATGCCGGCGTTGGACACGACCAGGTCGAGGCCGCCGGTGACGCGCTCGACCTCGGCGGCCATCGCGGCCACGGAGTCCTCGTCGGCGACGTTGACGGTGATCGGGTGGGCGACGCCCTCACCGCCCAGCTCGGCTGCCTTGGCCGCAGCGCCCTCACCGTTCAGGTCGGCGACGTACACGAAGCAGCCGGCCTCGACCAGGCCTCGGGCGATCTCCGCGCCGAATCCCTGCGCGCCGCCCGTGACGAGGGCGACGCGACCGTTGATGGTGCGCTCACCGGTGCGCGTGGGGCGCACCTCGAAGGTCTCCTCCCCCGCCCGCACGACGACGGGAAGCTCCGTCTCCTTCAGGGAGCAGGGGCACACCTCGGCGAGGGGGCCGTCGAAGGTGAGGGTGGGCTCGGCGGTGGAGGGCGCCACGATGACCGGGCGGCCCAGCGCCTTCAGGAAAAGGCC
>NZ_LT635866.1:308240-387439 GCF_900128465.1 Actinomyces bouchesdurhonensis
ACGCGCAGTCCGGCCCGGCGCGCCAGCAGGGCGGCGTGCGTGGGCGTGTAGGGGCTGAAGGAGAAGCAGGTGTGGATGTGGTTGTTCGACTCGGGCACCCAGGTCGGGAAGTGCTCGTCGGCGGCTACCGCGCGCAGCGCCTCGATGCGCTTCGCCGGTGTTGCAGCCGGGTCGTTGGTGATGTCCATGGGTTTAGCCATCTCTTCGTTGGGGTGGGCACAGGGGGAAGGGGCGCGAGGCCGGGGCACAGGTGAGGAGGAGATTTACCCCGGCCTCGCGCGGCTCACATCAGGGAATGCGAGCCTCGGACGGGGGCGGGCCGGAAAGGGGGAGCGGCCCGCCCCCAGTGCTTTACAGACCCTCGCGGTTCAGGCGAGCGATCTCGGCCTCGGTCGCGTGCTTCGTGGTGGGCACGTGGCCGGGCAGCGGCAGGATGCGCTCGTGGATCGAGTCGAGGATCCAGGAGACCTGCGGGAAGAAGTACGACTCAAGCTCGGGTCCGGGCGTGATGCCGTTACGCGAGCCGACGACCGCGATCGGCGCGTCGAGGGCGTCGAAGGCGAGGGTCTGCACGTTGGCGGCAACCGTGTTGAGGAAGGAACCGCGCTCGACCGCGTCCGAGGTGAGGACGAGGCGACCGGTCTTCTTCACGGACGCGATGAGCTTGTCGTAGTTCAGCGGGGCGACGAAGCGCAGGTCGATGACCTCGGCGCTCAGGCCGTACTTCTCGGCCAGGACGTCCGCGGCTTCCAGGGCCTTGTACACGGTCGCGCCGTAGGCGGCGATCGTGATGTCGGTGCCCTCGCGGCGGATTGCCGGCTCGCCTTCTTCGGTCTCGTAGTAGCCCTCGGGCACGCCGCCGGGCTCGAAGTCCTCGCCCTTGTCGTAGAGCTTCTGGCTCTCGAGGAACACGACGGGGTCGGTTCCGGCCAGGGCGAGGTTGAGCATTCCCTTGGCGTCGGTCGGCGTGGTCGGGAAGTAGACCTTGAGGCCGGGGATGTGGGCGACGAGCGCGCTCCAGTCCTGGGAGTGCTGCGCGCCGTACTTGGAACCCACGGACACGCGCAGGACGAGGGGCATCTTGAGCAGGCCGGCGCTCATCGACTGCCACTTGGCCATCTGGTTGAAGACCTCGTCGCCGGAGCGGCCCAGGAAGTCGCAGTACATGAGTTCGACGACCGCGCGGCCACCGGCCATCGCGTAGCCGACGCCGGCGCCCACGATCGAGGCCTCGGCGANAACGAGCACGGACAGGAAGGCATCGTAGAGGCACTCCCTGTCCTGCGCAAAGAGGTCCGCCGCGTGCGGCGTGCGCGGGTCCAGCTGGCCGACCAGCCACGCCTGCAACGCGACGTAGCCCTCACTTGTCACACAATCGTCGAATCTCACGGCAACCTCCTTGTTCGCAACGCAACACTTGCCCCCTCATTATCGCAGAAACGCGAAGGCCCCGGCCTCGTCCCAGGAACATGAACGAAGCCGGGGCCCTATCGCGCGAGCGTGCGCTTACTCCGTGGCGAGCAGCGCCTCCTCGGCCTCCTTGGTCCACAGGCCGGCGGCATCGAGCTTCGCGGCGACCGTCGGCAGCTTCTCGGCCAGCTCGCTCAGCGGCGTGAGGCCAAGGTCGTGCAGGGAGGGGAAGACCATGATCTTGCCGCCCGAGGTGCGGTTGATGACCGAGTTGATGGCGTCGCCGAAGCCCGCCATGCCGGTGACCGCCCACAGGGAGATCGTGGTGTCGATGATGCCAGCCTCGATCTTGCGCAGAACCGTGCGCATGTCGGACACGTCCGAACCGGAGGTGCCCAGCATGAAGATCCGGCGCTCGATGATGCCCTGCAGGTCGAAGTCACCGAACGTGCCGGCCGGGATGCCCGCGAACGCGTTCAGGATGCCGCCCTGGGCCAGCAGGTCGACGGCCTGGGAGACCAGCGCCGGGACGGGCACGAGGCACGTCGCGTAGGTGTAGCCGTACTCCAGGGGCGTCGAGGCGGTGTTGATGATGTCCAGCGGCACGCCGTTCTTCTCGGCGGTCGGGCCGACAACCTTCGTCAGGTTCGCCAGGCGCTCGTCCGACAGGTCGGTGCCGACCACGGAGATGCCGGGGACACCCGAGGTGACGGCGCGCATCGTGTGCATGACGCCCATCGGGCCGGCGGCGCCGACGAAGACGCAACGGTCGTTCTCGCGCAGATCGCCGTTAGCGGGAATCCAGGCGTACCCCTCGCGCGGGTCCGAACCGGTCGTGCCGCAGAAGCGGATGAAGTCGTAGTGGACGCGGCCGATGTCCAGGGACACCTTGCGCTCGATCGATCCGCCACCCAGGACGACGCACATGGTGCCGCGGGTGCCGATCAGGAGCGCGGCCTTCTCGATCGCGTCGGCGTCGCAGCCGAAGAACACGACGTCGTCGAACTCGCCCAGGGCGCCCTCAACGGCGTCGGCGGCGACGCGCACAACCTNCGAGCGTCCGGTGACGTCGCCGATGGCCCACACGTTGGGCAGGTTGGTGCGCATCGTGTCGTCGACGACGATGCCACGGTTGATCTCGAGGCCGGCTTCCTGGGCGCCCCAGCCCTCCGTCGCGGGACGGCGGCCCACCGCCATGAGGACCACGTCGGCCTCGACGCTCTTCTTCTCCTCGCCCTTGGAGTAGTGTACGGTGCCCCCGTCGAGGGACTCGACGCGGCAGCCCAGCTCGAAGGTCACGTCCTTCATGGCGGCGCGGGCCTTGGCGGCCAGGTCGTCGTCCATGAACGGCAGGATCTCGGGGGCCATCTCGATGACGGTCACCTGGGAGCCGAGGGTGGAGTACAGGGAGGCGAATTCGACGCCGATGACGCCGCCGCCGATGATCGCGAGGTGGGAGGGGACCTCGGGCAGGGACAGGATGCCCGTGGAATCGACCAGCGCCGGATTGTCCTGGGTGCCGGGCAGCGGGGGCATGGCTGGCACGGAACCCGTGGCGATGATGACGTGGTCCGAGGTGTAAGTCGTGCCCTCAACGGTCACGCGACCGGGGGCGTCGAGGTGGCCTCGTCCGTTGATGACGGTCACGCCCGCCTTGCGCTCGGTGGCCGCGACCCCGGCGACCAGGCCTTTCACGACTTGGTCCTTCCAGGCCTGCATCTGCGTCCAGTTGACGGCAACGCCGCTGGCGTCCACACCGAACTGGCTGGCTTCCTTGGCGTGCAGGTAGTTCTTCGCGCCGTTGAGCAGGGTCTTGGTGGGGATGCAGCCCACGTTCAGGCAGGTGCCGCCCAGGTACTCTTCCTCGACGAGGGCAACCTTCTTACCCGCGTGGCCGAGGCGTTCGGCGGCCAGGTAGCCGCCGGGGCCCGCACCGAGGACGATGACGTCAAAATGCGTGTCACTCATGAGTGTTCCTCTTTCCTCAGGCCAGGACGGTCACGTCGATGTTTTCGATGGCGGCGACCAGGTCGGCGAGGAAGCGGGCGCCGTCCGCGCCGTCGATGACCTGGTGGTCGATCGTCAGCGACAGGTTGAGGCGCTGCTCCACGCCGATCGTGCCGTCGGCTGCCACTGCGGGGCGCGGGGTGATCGCGCCGACGCCGAGGATGGCCGTCTGGGGCAGGTTGATGACGGGGGTGAAGGTCTCGATGCCGAAGGAGCCGATGTTGGAGACCGTGAACGTGCCGCCGCTCAGGAAGTCGGGGGCGATGGTGCCGTCGATGGCGCCGCCGGCCAGGCGCTTGGCCTCGTTGGAGAAGGCCTTCAGACCCAGGGCCTGCGCGGAGCGGATGACGGGGACCAGGAGGCCGCGCGGGGTGTCGCACGCGAAGCCGAGGTGGACCTGCTCGAACTGGGTGAGGACGCCGTCCTGAAGGTGGGCGTTGAACACGGGGTACTTGGGCAGGGTGCGCGAGACGGCGAAGCAGACCAGGTCGTTGAGCGTGATCTTGTTCAGGCCCAGCGCCTCGTCGGCGTTCTTGACCTTCTTGCGCAGCGCGAGGATGCCCGCAGCGTTCGCGGTGGTGTTGAGGGTCAGTTGCGCGGTGGTGGTCAGGGACTCCATCATGCGCGTGGCGACGACCTTGCGCACGCCCTTGAGCGCGGCGGTGGTCGAAGCGCCCGGGAAGTCGGCGCCCGCAGGGGCTGCGNAGATGTCCTCTCCGGGTTCTCCGACGATGATGAGGGGATCCTTGACGGGGACTTCGTCGCCTTCTTCCCACAGGATCTTCAAGACGGTTCCTTCGGCGGTGGAGGGGACCTCCATCGTCGACTTGTCCGTTTCGATGGACGCGAGGGTCTGGTCTACGGCGACACTGTCGCCCTCTGCAATCATCCACTCGACGATGATGCATGACTCTACAGAGTTGCCCAGCTGGGGCATCACCACGATGGTGGCCATGTAATTCCTCCTAGACGATGCGCAGCGTGGTGCGCTCGGCCAATTCCTTGATGGATTCTTCGGGGATCTCATCGTCGGTGATGATTCCGGTGACCTGGTCGATCCCCATGAAGGTGACGAAGCCGGCCTCCCCATACTTTGAGGAGTCTGTGAGCAGCCACGTCTCTTGTGCGCGTGTGCGCATGATGGAACCAACCTGTCCACCCTCGACGAGTTGGGTAGTCAGGCCGCGATCAACGCTGAAACCGTCCGTTCCGAGGAACGCGATGCGCGCGTTGAAGTCATTGATGGCGCGCTCGGCGACGGGTCCTACGAGGGACTCGGATTCGGCGCGGAAATGTCCGCCCGTCAGGGTAATGTTCAGGTGCGGGTTGGAGCGCGCGTTAGCGAAGACCAGGACGGAGTTGGTCAGGACCTGGACTCCCCGCTTACCGGTGAGGTACTTGACGATGAGGGCGCAGGTGGTGCCGGCCTCGATCATGATCCGGTCGTCGTCGTGGATCATGTCGGCGGCGGCCCGCGCAATTCGCTCTTTCTGGTCCACGCGATCATGTTGACGCAGGTGGATGTTGCGGAAGGTGGTGGGGCGGGCCCCTCCGTGGGTGCGCACCAGGTAGCCCTGCTCATCGAGGGTCTTGAGCGACGCGCGAATGGTGACGGGGGAAACGCCCAGGTCGGAGGCGAGCTGCGCGACACTCACCTCACCCTCTCGAGCAAGGCGATCCAAGATGTAGTTCGTGCGTTCCTCTGCACGTCCCATGGTTTCACCTCGTGATACATCCGCGACAACCCTCTGTCGCTTTGACTTTCGTTAAGAACAGAATAGTCACTTAAACGAAAGTATGCAACATCACGTAAGGATAATTTTCAACAACACACCCCCCAGAACAACCCTACGCACATCCGGCAAACCAAAGCCCAATTGCCCTGACATATCAAAGATAAATGAACGAGCGGACGGTCCACATCGAACCGCCCGCCCGCTGCCGCACACGCGAAACCTCGCCAATCACACCACCGTTTAAACGAAAACAAAACGAAAGTGCAGATCGTTGCCTACCCCGGCCCAGGCCTCGCACCAAGAAGAGGCACTACTCCCCCGGCGCACGCACACCCACCGTCAGCAGCAGATTGCCATACAGGCGCTGCTCCCCCGTCGCCACCACGATACCCACATCCTCACTGCGCGCAGCATCGTAAAAATCCCAGCGAGACAACTCACCGAACTCCACACCCGGCAACGCCGCTCGGAACTCATCATGAATCGGAATCTCCACCGGCTCCGCATCGGGGGCAGGCGTCATAACCTCCGCACGCTCAATCGGAATCGTCTCCTTCAACACATCAAGAACCTGGCTGACATCCAGCAAACCCGGAGCCAAGTTAAGCGACACGAGTTCACAGCGCGGATTCACACCCGTCGTATGCGGATAATTCGCATCCGCCAACAGAACCTTCGACCCATGGCCAGCCGCGGCCAACGCACGCAAAAACTGGGGGTGAGTCATAGGACCATACAGCATGAACATACCTTTCTCACATGTGAGAACTGGCCCGGATGACCAGCTCAGGATCAATAACAATGTCTTGGGACGCACCACCACCCATGAGCGAGCGCACCAGACGAACCGCCGTACGACCCAGACGATCAAACGGCTGATGAATCGTCGTCAAAGGCGGCGCATACGAATCAGCGCCATCAATGTCGTCAAACCCAACGACCCGCACATCGCGGGGAACCACACCCCCACGCTCGTAGATGAAGCGCATCGCGCCCAAAGCCAACTGATCGTTCGCCGCCTGGACGCCCTGCGGCAAACGGCCCGCCGCACGCATCACGTCGTAGCCGTCACGCGAATCCCACGAATCAGGTTGCAAAATAACCGGCTCAACACCGTAAGCATCGCACGCCTGCTCGTACCCAATCCGACGCATCTGCGCATCCGACCACCCATCGGGACCAGCGATATGAATCACGTCAGTCAGGCCCTGCGCCAACAAATGTTCCGCAGCCAGCCGCGCGCCGCGCACATTATCCACAGCGACCGTCGAAATACCATCAAGACCCTTCTCGCTCGTCAGCACCAGCACCGTCGGAAAACGCTTACCCGACTCAATCGCGACGTCGATCGTCGGATCCTGGCCACCCAGGATGATGACGCCATCCACGTCGAAGGGCGCAAAATCGGAGCGCAACTGCCCGTCCGGCCCATACGCGTAGGACAGGGACACGTGATACCCGGCCTGCGCCGACGCGTTGAGGATCGACAAGAGAACAGTGCCATGCCCATGAAACATCGGCGCAGCAAGCACAACCTGCAGTACGTTCGTCCGCTTGGCCGCGAGCGCCCGCGCCGCGTAGTTGGGCACATACCCCAGCTCATCGACGAGCTTGGCGATCCTCGCCCGCGTCTTCTCCGAGACTTCCGGGTCGCCGCGCACGACACGCGAGACGGTATTCGTGGAAACGCCGCCCGCTCGCGCGATGTCCGCCAGCGAGACTTTCTTAGGCGAGCGTCGGTGTGTGGACATGAGTCGACGCGCTCGCAGCGATGACGGATGCTCGGTCGTGCGGCGCCATGACGCCAATCGTTTCGAGCTGGGCCAGGAGAGAACCGAAAGTCGAGGCCTCGATGGGGCCGCGCACGACGGTCACGCCCGCGATCTGGGCGGTCAGGTCGCACAGCAGACGGTTACGGGCGCCACCACCGACGAGGTTGAGCTGATCGGGTGCTCGCCCCGTGGCCTGCGTGAGCTCTCCGATCGCGCGAGCGTAACGGCGGGCGAAAGACTCGATGATGACGCGCACGTAGCCGGCCATGGAGTCGGGACGAGCAACCCCCTGAGCGTCCAGGGCCTCATCGATCTTGCGTTGCATGTCGCCCGGAGTCGCGAAGGCCTGACCATCGGGGTCGAAAACGCCGGGGGCGGGAGGCAACTCACGGGCTTGGGCAACCAATTCGTCTGTGTCCGTGGGCGTGCCCTCGCGCTCCCACTGACGCTGAATCTCCTGGAGGATCCACATGCCCGTGATGTTGAAAAGGGGGCGCACTCCCCCGTCAGTGCGGCCCTCATTGGTGATGCCCATCCGGAACGCAACATCACTCATGAGGGGCGCATCTTCGATGGCTCCGAGCACCGACCACGAGCCGCAGGACAGGAAATAAGCGCGTTTACCCTCCTCGATGGGCAAGCCATGAACCGCGCACGCCGAATCGTGGGCCCCGCCGCGCACGACTGTGAGGGTCTCGAGGCCGGGGACCGTACAGGGACCAACGACAGTACGGTCGGCAGCTAGCTCACCGAACCAGCCGCGTGGAATACCGAGACGAGCAAAGACCTCGTCGTTGAAGTCACCTCCGCCCGGAGTCAGCAGCCCAGAAGTCGAAGCGATCGTACGCGACCAACCGAGGACACCGGTCAAGCGGTACGCGAAGTAGTCGGGCAAGAAAAGAACGGAGTTCACGCGGGCCGCCGCCTCGGGGTCCTCACGCAGATAAGCGAACAGCTGGTTCGCCGTGTTAATGGTCGCGGGCTGGTTGCCGGTCAGGTCGAAAAACTCGCGGTCCGCGATGCGTTCACGGAATGCGGGCAGCGTGCGGGAGGTGCGCTCATCCCGGTAGGCGACGACGTCGCCGACGAGGCGTCCGTCCTCGTCGAGGGGCGCCCAATCCACGCCCCACGTGTCGATCGACACCGCGCGGGCATCCGGGAACTGCTCGAGCGCCTTCGTCAGGCCGTTGATCGTCTCAGCCTCCATCGTCGCCACGTCCCACGTGAGCGTCCCATCCGTGCGGCGGCGCGCCTCGTGCTTAAAGCGGTGAATGTCCGTCACTTCCAAGCGGCCCTCACGCAGGGTTCCGGCGAGAACCCGCCCCGACGCGGAACCAAGGTCAACAGCAAGTACGGTGGTCATTGAAGGTCTCCTGCTCAAAACGCCCACGCTCGGCGCCTCCCATCACCCGGATAGTAGTGCGGCTTTCCTCATCGCCGGTCCCGGGGCCAAATCCCGGAATCAGATATTCCCAGGAAAGGAACCCGTTCGGGCTCGGGGAGAGAGGAACCCGAGCCCGAACGGGACGTACATCAGCGGTACATCGGGCCGAAGGTCTGGCAGGCGCGGAAGTCCGCGGCCTCCAGGGACTCGGTGCCGAACAGCGACCACGCCTTGGGGCGGAAAATCCGCTCCTCGGGGACGTTATGCATGTTGACTGGGATGCGCAGCATCGACGCCAGCGTGATGAGCTGGCCGCCAATGTGGCCATAGGAGATCGCGCCGTGGTTCGCGCCCCAGTTGTTCATCACGTCGTAGACGCTCTTGAAGGCGCCCTCACCCGTCAGGTTCGGGACGAACCAGGTGGTGGGCCACTCAATGTTGGTGCGCTCCTCGATCGTGAAGGCAACCTCGTCGGGCAGCTCGACCGTGTACCCCTCCGCGATCTGCAGGACCGGGCCGAGGCCTCGGACCAGGTTGATGCGGCACATCGTCACGGGCATCTCGCCCGAGGTGCGGAAGTGCGTCGAGAAGCCGCCGCCGCGGAAGTAGCCGGTCGAGGCCGGATGGAAGGTCGTGGCCTCCAGCGTGGCCTCACGGTCCTCCTCGGTGAGCTCGTACCAGGGCTTGATGACGTTCTTACCGTCGCGCACGGCCTTGCCTGCGCCGTCCAGCGTGGTGGAGCCGGAGTTACGCAGGTCGAGCAGGCCCGCCGCCGCGCGGCCCTCCGGCTTCCAGCCGGTCGCCTTCTCGATCGACTCCGCGCTCCAGTAAGTGCGCACGTCGGAGAAGATCTGCGGCGTGTTGGTCAGCAGGTAGCCGAACAGCATCGACGCGCCGTTGAGCGAATCGTTCTCGGTGGCCACGACGGAGGGCTGACGGATGCCGGTCCAGTCAAAGTTCGTATTCAAAATAGTTTCGAGCACGTCGCCGTTCGGGAAGTGGTCGGTCCACTGGCGCTGGCCCTGGAAGCCGGCAGCGATGGCACCGTGGCCTCCCGCCTCCTCCTCGAAGCCCAGCTCAGCCAGGCGCGGGTTGCCGTGCATCAGGTCGCGAGCGATGAGCGTCATCTTGGTGACGAACTTCCACCAGTCCTCGTGCTTGTCGGGGTAGCGCCACTCCGGCGGGTTCCAGTCCTTACCCTGCTTGAAGTTCTCGCGGATCCACTGGTACGCCTGCTCGTACTCCTCGGGATCATAAATGCCCTCGTCGATGCGGCGCGTGAACTCACTCATATCGATGTACTCGTTGCGCATGCCCAGGTAGGAGCCGAAGAAGTCAGGGTTGACGACGGAGCCGGCGATACCCATGGAGACCGAACCCATGGACAGGTAAGCCTCGCCCTTCATCTGAGCGACAGCCAGGCCAGCGGTCGCGTAATCAATCAGGCGGGTACGCACGTCCTCCGGGATCGAAGTGTCGTCAGCGTCCTGCACGTGCTCGCCGTAGATGCCGAAGGCGGGGATGCCGATCTGGGCGTGGCCGGCCAGTGCGGCGGCCAGGTACACAGCACCCGGGCGCTCCGTCCCGTTGAAGCCCCAAATCGCGTGAGGCATCGCCGGATCCATGTCCGTGGTCTCCGTGCCATAACACCAGCACGGGGTCACCGTCACGGTCAGACCCACATTGTTCGCACGGAACTTCGCCGCGCAAGCCTGCGCCTCATGGACGCGACCGATCGTAGTGTCGGCGATGACGACCTCAACTGGGGCGCCGTCCGGGTAACGCAACGTGGACGTAAAAAGGTCGGCGACAGACTTCGCCATGTTCATAGTCTGCTCTTCGAGCGACTCACGCACGCCCTTGCGGCGGCCATCAATCGTGGGGCGGATTCCGATGCGGGGGTGTTCAGTCATTATTCCTTCATCCCTCATGAAGACGTCGATGTCGGAGCGCGGGGGCGCACGCCCCCTCGGATCCTTGGATTCAGTGAATACCGGGTCCGCAGGTCCCGCCCCAACCATTCGGAGCGGGACCCGCGGCGGGCCACCGGTTCAGCATGCGCCTACCCGGCCCCGGCCTCGTGCCCTATCAAGCGAGCGACTCACTCGTACAGGTTGCCCTTGATCTCATCGCTGTCAATATTGGTCTGGTCGTACCACGCGAAGCCCGAGTCGATGACAGTAGGCAGCGAAGCACCATTAATGGCAGCGATCGCAGCCTTCACCGTCAGCTCACCCATCCGCTGAGGAGACTGAGTGACAGCGCCAGCCTCCTTGCCGGCCTTGATGGCGTCGATCTGGGTCTTGCCCGAATCGAAGCCGACGACGGTGACGTCCTTGCCGGTCTCCCCAACACCCTGAACGACACCCGAGGCCGCAGCCTCATTGGAACCATACATGCCGATGACATCCGAGTTGCCCTGGATAATGCCCTTAGCGGTATCAGCGGCCAGGCCGACCTCACCCGCATACTGCTCCTGAATCAGCGTCAGGTTCGACGGAGCATTCTTCTCGAAGTACTCCTTGAAACCCGCACACCTCTGCTTACCGGTCGTCGACGTCTGATCGTGGCACACCATGCCAACCGACCCCTGCTTATCGCCCAGGAGCTCAATCATCTTCGCAGCAGCCTCACCAGCAGCCGCATAGTTGTCCGTCTGAACCGTCGTGACCGGAATATCCGAGTCAACACCCGAGTCGAAGGCAACCACGGGGATACCCTCCGCCTGGATCTGCCCCAGCGTCTCAGCGGCCGCAGCCGAATCAAGCGCCGCGAAACCAATGGCGGCAGGCTTATCAGCAAGCGCCGCGTTCAGCAGATCATTCTGCTCTGTCACAGCCTTCTCGTTCTGAGGCCCGACAAACTTCACGTTGTAGTTGCAAGCCTTTCCAGCTGCAACCGCGCCTTCGTTCACGGCCTGCCAGAAACGGTGCTGGAAGCCCTTCGACACGAGGTAAACCGTCTGGGTTCCGTCACCCTCCTTAATCGAATTCTCCCAGTCAGCGCCATACGCCGACACACATTCGACAGTCAGCGCCGAATCAGTAGTATTCGAGCCAGTGCTCGCTGTGGAGGTATCCTCCGAGCGCGAACACGCCGTGAAGCCAAGGGCCATGGTGCCGACAGCAGCGACGGCAATGAAACGTCCGATGGGTCGCATTGGTATTCCTTTCATGGTTTGGTCGGGCTCACCCAACCAAAGGACGGTGGACATCTCTGTCCGGATTCAATAGATATGGAGAAAGTTGATGGGTCAGGCCGCGTTCTCGCGAGCACGGCGAATATTGTCCACGGCAACCGCGAGCAGAATCGCGATACCCGTCACAACATACTGATAGTCCTGCGCGATACTCATCATGATCAGGCCCTTCTTCAGGGTTTCCATAATGAGGGCACCAACCAGCGCACCGGGGATCGAGGCGCGGCCACCCGACAGAGACGTACCACCGATGACAGCCGCCGCAATAACGTTGAGCTCCATGCCCACGCCCTCAGCGGGCTGGACCAGGCCCAGACGCGCAGAGTAAAGAACGGCACCGATGGCCATGAACACACCAGCGACAACGTAGATGATGATCTTCCACAGGCGAACGTTGACGCCGGACAGGCGGGTAGCCTCCTCGTTGGAGCCAATAGCCAAGGCGTAACGCCCCAGCAGAGTCTTATTCATAAGGAAGGTCGCCAGGATCGTCAACAGCACGAAGATGAGCGCCGCGTTAGCAACATGGGGAATCAGCGTGCCGGTCGCCAACGCCATGTAGTCGGGATTCTTAATCTTGATCGACTGGGTCTGCGAAATGACGAGCGCCAGGCCTCGCGCAACCATCATCATCGCCAGCGTTGCAATAAACGGCGGCAGCCCCAGAATCGAAACGTTTAGACCATTGATCAAACCGACGCCAGCGCCAACCAGGATGGTCAACACAAGGCCGACGCCGAGCGGCAGATTCATCTTGTCCCCCGCCAGGAAGACACCGGCCATGACAGCGACGAAACTGAGACCCGTACCGACAGAGAGATCAATGCCACCAGTCGCAATCACGAAGGTTGCACCCAACGCCATCACGCCGGTGAACGCGGCCTGAAGGACGATGTCAAGATAGATCTTCGTCGACGCGAATTTGGGTTCCGCCAGCGAGAAGAACACAAGAATGACCACCAGCGCGGCTATCACGACCAGCAACTGCATGTTCTTCTTGATGAAAGCGGTGAAAGGCGAGGGCGCTTGCAGGCCCTTATTGTCGACGACGGCGCTCACGCGTGTACTCCGTTCACTTCTTCCTGGCCGACGGTGGCCAGTTCCATGATGTTTTCTTGGGTGGCGTCCTCATTGTCGAGGACGCCAATGATGCGACCGTGGGCCATGACGGCAATACGGTTCGCCAGGCGCAAAACCTCGGGCAACTCCGAGGAGATCACAATGATCGCTTTGCCCTGCGACGCCAGGTTTTCAAGCAGCGTATAGATCTCGTCCTTCGCACCCACGTCGATGCCGCGCGTCGGCTCATCAAAGATCAAAACCTCCGAGTCACGTTCCAGCCACTTAGCCAACACGACTTTCTGCTGGTTGCCACCCGACAAGGAACGGACCTCAACGTCCACACTCGGCGTGCGAGTGCGCAGCCTCTTCACGTAGTCACGAGCAACCTCGCGGATCTTCCTGGCGTTGACGACAGTAAACTTCGTGAACTTATCCATCGCCGCCAAGCTCGTATTGAACGAGATGTCCTTGTCCAGAAGCAGACCGTACTGCTTGCGATCCTCGGACAGGTAACCGATACCGTTCTTCACGGCGTCCGTGGCGCTCCTGATCGACACCTTGTTTCCGTTGACGTAAATCGCGCCTTTCGTGTGGCGATCCGCACCAAAGATCGCGCGTGCAACCTCTGAGCGACCGGCGCCGACCAGGCCCGCGAAGCCAAAAATCTCGCCCCTCTTCACCTCGAACGAAACATCGTGGACCACCTTGACGGTCGAGAGGTTCTCGACGCGCAGCACTACCTCATCAGACAGCGGCTTGGTCGTCGGGCGCGCGTCGGCAGGGACCTCGCGACCCACCATCATCTTGACAACCTCACGCATGGGCGTCGAGGCCGTCTCCACCGTGCCAATGTACTTACCGTCGCGCAGGACAGAAATACGGTCGGTCAGTTCCGTCAGCTCAGGCATACGATGCGTGATGAAGATCAGGCCCGTCGTCGGGCACACAAAGTCGCGTACCAGCTCGAACAGCGATTCCGTCTCGGTCGTGGTCAGGGGGGCCGTAGGCTCGTCCATGACCAGGATCTTCGAATCAAAGGATAGCGCGCGCGCAATCTCGACCATCTGCAGGCGAGCGACCGGAAGGTCACGACAGTGCGCGGTCGGATCAATCCGCATGTTCAGGCGTTCGAACAGCTCATACGCGTCTCGTACCATCTTGCGGTCATCGATGTAGGACCACGTCGAGGATCCTGGCCGACCGAGGTACAGGTTCTGGGCAACGGTCAAGTCAGGAACAATGTTCAATTCTTGGTGAATGATCGACAGGCCGAGGGAACGGGCATGCTCCGGGGACTGAATGTCGACCCGATCGCCCTGCAGCCAGATTTCACCGCCCGGGTCCGCTTTGTGGATACCGGTGAGCACCTTCATGAGCGTGGACTTGCCCGCTCCGTTCTCACCGCAGAGACCCAAGACTTCGCCGGGTCGAAGGTCGAGGTCCACGTCGGACAGCGCCTTCACGCCGGGGAACGTCTTTGAGATCCCCTTGAGCTCTAGTAAGTTCGTCACTTCTCACCCCTTGGGTACCAGTAACTTCTCTGTTTCTGGAGTTTGCTTCCCCGGTTTCGTTAGCGCTAACGGAAACGGCTCCAAGGAAACGCCCTCTTCGGCGTCTCTTTAAGAGTAAAGCATCACACGAGGGTGCGCGAGCCAAATTGATGACGACGTGATCAAATCGTTATCGAATCTCACTCATAAGAGTCTGACATTTCCGCGCTTTTCCGCAGCTCGTCAAGGATAGTACGCGCGACATTATCGAGCCACTCCTCACCAACAACACACTCATCCAGGAGCAGTTTTCCTCTCTCAAAATCGTGAGGCATCCCCTCGCTCACCCAGTGAGATAAACCATCCTCTCGGACAGTTGTTGGGAAAGTTCCGTGAACGTTCACGACACGCCACCACGGGACCCCACCGCCCCACTCGTGCATGATCCGCCCCACGACGCGCGGTCCGGTGCCAACCGCACGGGCGATCATGCCGTACGTGGCTGCATGCCCGGCCGGAATTGACTCCACGACGCGCAGGACCGCTTCGACCAGTTCTTCTCGCACAGCTTCATTCCTTTTCGATTCTCAGGTTGCTATTCAATCTGCAGGCCAGCGCCACCCGCGCACGCGCACGCGCACGCGAGCCGCCCATATCCTCACCATCCACGAACGCCGTCCACCCGTATCCTCACCATCCACGAACGCCGTCCACCCGCATCCTCGCTACCCTCGTCCGCGTCCGCGCACGCGCACGCCAGCCGGAGCCCACCCCGCACACGGATAGGTTATCGACATCCGGATAGGTTATGGGCATCCGGATAGGTTATTAACCTATCCACATCCGCGTAACCTATCCACATGCGAGCCACGCCCTCGCAACCCGTGCCCGCAGCCTCGCCCCTTCGCCCGAGCACGCCAGCTCCGACGTGCACNCATCCGGATAGGTTATTAACCTATCCACATCCGCGTAACCTATCCACATGCGAGCCACGCCCTCGTCACCCGCACGTGCCAGCCCGGTTCAAGCCAGGCACCTGCGCACGTCGACGCCAGCACACGCCGACAACGCCCGTGCACGCCAGGCACCCCACCCTCACCACCCGCTCACGCTCACGCGCACGCGCACGCGCACGCCAGCGTGCAAGTCCACAGCACTGCACACCGATCCCAACTCTCCCCTACGAATGCAAGCGAGCCCGTGATAGATTTGATGCGGAGCGGGAATCCCCCCTGGGCTAGTCGTGGAATAATCGACCGTCGGAAGGCCCGGGCAATGGGTCCCGCTCCCCACTTTTCCCTTCATTTCCCGCGTCGATGTTCTCGCGCGACAGAAGGGATATAGGACATTTCGTGTTGGCGTGTTGCCACCTGCCCCACTGGACGTCAGGTTGCCGCGTGACCTGGCAGCCCATTCGGCGTCCGCGTCACATGAGAGCGGGGTATTGATCATGCTTTGGCAGCGGGCGCATCAGAACCGGGACGTGCGAGACAAGACCCGCCAAGAAACGCCGGACTATCGGTCACGAACGTGGTGCTTAAGTTCCGGGTTTAGGTTGGGATTGCGGGCGAAAGTCGCTGTTATTTAGGTTCGGGCGGTTAATCGCGCAGCTTCCTTGACTGGCTCTTCGCATTTAAGGGTGTAGGAGGTGTCGGAGTGGGCCGGAGTGCAGGTGGTGGCGTGGGCGGCGTGCCCATCCTGCCGCCAGTAGGGCCCAGGTGCGCATGGAGGGGTGTGGCGGTGAGTGGTTCGGTGTGCCAGTTCCGCGTTTGTTCTTGTTTGTTGGGGCGCTGCACCCGATCCGTAGGCAATGCACCTCTTCTGTTCGGGTGCACCGCCACGTAACGGGTGCACCGCCACGTAACGGGTGCAGTGCCCCCGTGCTTGTGGCGGTTGTGGCGCCTGTCGGGGTTGCGGGGGTCTTCTGTGCTTGAGTTGTCTTCCGGGCTTGGGGTGTCTTCTGCTTGGGGGTCTTCCGTCTGCTGGGCTTGGGTTGTCTTCTGCTTGGGTTGTCTTCTGCTTGGGTCTTTGTGGCGCCTCATGTTGTGGTTTCTCAGAAATGTCGCACGCAATTCCCCGACATGTATTTCAAACGTTGAAATCGCACCGTTGGAATTGCAACGTTTTGGGGTGCTGCACAAAGTTCGGGTATCCGAATTGCGTGCGAGTTTTGGTTGATGAGGCTCCCGAGGCGAGCTCCTGTGTTCGGTCGTCGTTCCACGACACTGTCCATGATCCCCGGGACGCTTCGAACACCACCCCCACACCCCAAAATGCGAAGAGCCCCTTGACTTTCTGGGGTGATCGTGTAGTGGGTGAGAACACGATCGAATCGTGCTCGGCGTTGCCCGGTGTGCGCTGTGCCGATGAAGAAGAATGGACACACCGCGGCGGGCGCTCAACGGTGGAAATGCACCTCGTGCGCCCNTCTAAAGCACCACGTTTGCGCCTATAGCCCGAAGATGCGCGGTAACCCCTTTCTTTAACCCCCGAGCCAACCCCACTCCTCCCCCGCACCGGTTCAGGGATAAACGAAAAGCCCCAAGTCCGTGAGGACCCGGGGCGCCTGCTCCTGCGACTGGATTCGAACCAGTAACCGTCCGATTAACAGTCGGATGCTCTGCCGTTGAGCTACGCAGGATTGCGACAGGTGACAATGGTAGCAGGGCACTCACAGCTATGGCAAGTCCGAAGAAACCCTCGAAGTGTGCACCACATCACGCCTTGGACGGGGCCTTGGCTGACTACGCGCAACACCAACGCACGCGAACAGGCATCAGCAGGCCAGGGCCGAACCGACAACCAGAGAGGACTCACCCCGCGGGCCAGGTCCGAGCCAGCCACACGGGGACAACCACACCACGAGAGCACACACCCGCACGGACAGGGGCCTCGTTCAAGGGGCGCTCAAACAGCCACCGGCGTCCAATCCCCCACCAGGGGCCGCTGTCCAGGTGGTGCCCGCCACAGCGATAACGGCGTCCCCTCCAAGACGGCCACACATCAGACACCACAATCGGCACAGAGTCTCAACCGCACCCGACATGCGCGGCGTCGCGCGCTGAAATACCGCATCTCTCACACAGATACCCTGTTACCATAAAAATCACTGGCGACCCATCCGCCGATCATCGAGAAAGTACTGCAATGTCCATCCCCACCGGTGCACCGCTGCCCGCCGCGCAGCCACACCCAACATACGCCCCGTATACCCAGCAGGGAGAGCACCCCCACAAAGCGCCCCTCTCCGGGAGAGCACGGGCACTCACAATCACGATTATTGTCTGCAATGCACTTCTGTCCATCGTAGGGTTAGCGTTTCACAGTCCGAGCTTTGCGGACATACCTGCATACATGACGGTGATTACCCTCGCTGTGATCTATTTAATAAAGAAGACCACAGCGACGCGCTATGCGCTCGCGGGAGTATCCGTCATTATCCTCTTCGTCGCCTTCCCTATTTTCGCAGCATGCCTAGAGCAGGATTACGTATATCTGGCGTCCATCGGCTATCTGGCGTTCATCGGCGGATCGGTCGAGCTAGTCGAATTCGCCATCGGGCATGGGATCGATGAGCTCCCATTCATCATCGTTGCTGCCCTCGCCGCTCTCGTCACTCTCACGTGGCTACTATGCGCGATCGGCCTACTACGCCCCGACAAGGCCCCCCGCAGCATGGCGATGCCGACCCCCCTCAATGCTCCAATTCCCTACGGCGCACTGATTGCTCCTTCGAGCATGTCGGGTATCGTTGCGAATACCGGTCCCATCACGGGTCCTGGCGTCAGTCAATACGCGCACGGGCAGGTCAGTCACGCACCGGTGAATATGCAGTACGGCTACGGTTATGCAGCTTCCCCTGCAGCGCCGATTGATCGACGCAAATCGAGGCGTCTCTCTCTGCGCTCAAAAATGTGTTCCGCCGCCATTATTGTCGCTGTTATTGCCCTGGCTGTGGACGCTTTTTATCCCGACAGTTACGTGTCGAGTGTCTTCCGCTACGGTCTGGATCCTTTTACCCTCTTACCTTTATTTGTTCTCCTTCTCTGCTACTTCGTGACGATGATAGTGGTTGGTATTTTCCTCCTCATGCGCTCCAACGGTGCACGTCGAGCTGTCTCGGTCACAACACTTTTCCTACAGATTCTCGTCATCCCCGTTACACAGGTATTCATTAGCGGAAACCAAAACACCATCACCCCGAACTTAGTCTTTTCAATGCTTAATTTTTGGGGTCAAGACGGGCGCAATGCCTTCTATTGGGCCCTCAACTGCGTGTGGATCGTGGCCGCAATTTTCCTGCAGATTCCCGACTGGCCCGCGCCTGCATCGGCCACGGCGGCAACCGCAGGAGTGCCCCCGATCCTGGCCTACACGCAGGCAGCACCGGTCGGCTGGGCGGCGCAGCCAGCACCCATCCAGAACGCGACCGGCCCACTGTTCCAAGAAGCGCCGACAGCGGAGGCGACCTCCCCCACGCAGGCTCCTCCGCCACGCTCAGATCAGATGCCGCCACAGCCCTCCGGTCGGGTCCCGGCAACGAACGAAGAACAGCTTCCTCCACCGCCCCAGTAGGGCGACACGCATCCCCTCGACGCCGTCACAGGCGAGGGGTCCACACGCCACGGCGGCGCATGGTCCTTGAAGGCCATGCGCCGCCGTTCCACGCAACCAATCCACTAATGATGCGTCACGAACCCCGGCCTCGTCCCGCTTCAACGCTCACGAACACGAATACGACACCACTAACACCCGGCCAAGCCCCGGCCTCGTCCCCACGTCACCCCCACACGACGTTGTCCACGTCCACGCCGCGACGGCGAGCAACCTCCTCGATCGCATCGGCGAGCCACTGCGCGAAGCCCGCCTGCTGCGACTCGTAGTGCTCGCGGAATCGCTCATCATGAATGTAGGCGCGCGACATGATGAAGTGCTTCGAGGGAGTGACCGGAAAGAACTCGCTGATTACCTCCCGGTGTTCCTCGACGAGGCCTGCCGCCCTTTCACTGTCAGGAGCGACACCGGCACGGATCGCCTCAATCATCCTCTGCTCAACGTCATGGAAGCGCGCGGAGTTCTGGCGCCACTCGGCGCCATGCCATGAGGCAGTACGCCTGCGCGATTCACGCCAGTCATTGGTATCGCCGAAGCATTCTTCCGCCTCGTCCTGGTGAGCCGCAAAATCGACGTCCCCCAGAATCTCCCCGATCTCTTCCACGGTCAGCGCATTATCGTTCATTGCATCCTCCAACAGTGTGTCCAGCGCTTCGATCATTGTGTCCGTCCGCGAACGGTGAGCAACGAGACGCTCTCGCTGCCTCTTCAGGTGTTCGACCGCCGATTCTCCAGAATCGAGGAGTGCCTTAATGTCCGTCAGTTTCATCCCCGTCGCCTGGTAGATGACAATCCTCTGAACGCGAGCGCAGTCCTCGGTCGAATACAGGCGGTAGTTCGACCAGCTACGCGCGACGGGAGCGAGGAGACCCAGCGACTCCCAATAGTGCAGCGTGCGCACCGTCAGGGAGAATCGCTCGGCGACCTCACCGACCGTGTAGAGGGTGGTGTCGTTGCTCATGACAACGATTGTCGTCCCTGACGCCGCGTCATGGTCAAACGAAAGACCGTTTCCATGTCGCGGCCACGCGGAACAGTACGACGGCATCAGGGCAAATCAGGCCCGTCGCGCGAAAAACTCGCCCAAGACGCCCATCTGGGCCCGTCGCGCGAAAATACTCACCCAACACGCCATAAACCGCGATTTTTAGGCCATTTTCCCTCGCTGGCGAACTATTTCGCGTTCGCGTTCACGTCAGATCGCACAGGGCGAACTATTTCGCGCCCAGAGCACAGGGATGTCATAACTTTGAAACCAACGGCATCACTAAACGCCCGCCCCGGTACAAAACTCTCCCAGCAACCACCGTCGCACACCCATCCCGCTACAAACTCTCCCAGCGCGCGAAAAAACGGCTGTTTTTGCCCAAAACGCATAAGCAGGGAGAATTTTGTACCGCTCGCAGAGCACACGAGCTAAGCAGGAAGAGTTTTCAACCGAACATCGCGAGCTCACCCCACCAGCACCGGTAACAAGCCAGAGCCCGCGGCCCCTTCTGCGGGGCACGGGGTGACACTGACATGGTTGACGATCCGGATAGGTTACGACGATCCGGATAGGTTACGACGATGCGGATAGGTTAATAAGCTATCCGGATGCTCATAACCTATCCAGATAGCAACAACCTATCCGTATGCGCAGCCGCCGGAGGGACCGGAGGGACCGGGCTGGCTTCGAGGAGGGACCGGCTGCGATGACCATGAGTGACGACGGAGACACATACCAGAGATTCCGCATGCAATTCGATTGCGTGAACTTTCAACAAAGCCCAGAAACGTTGCAATTCCAACGATGCCAATTCAAATACTGAAATAGTGACAGAGGAATTGCATGCGAAAGTGCTAGACGCACAATAGCCGCGTCGACCAAGCTGCGGCGCTCGTGAGCAGCGGCGGGACCAGGCCCGGCTTCAAGCCGACACCAACCGCGCAAGCACCGCCGGCGTGGGGGGCGCCGGAGGGTCCGGAGGGCAAGGGCGGGNGCCGTGTGCATGCTTCCTCCGCTCGTCAGCGCGCGCCGCGCCAGGATCGTTCCGCTGGCATGATCGCACGAGTCTAATTCTGACGCATTCGTATGAATGATGCGCAGTTTCGGCGAAAATCGGTCGATCTCACGAGACTGAACAATGGCCGTTCGGCGCGCGACCAGCGACGGTACGGTCGCGAGGAGCGACACGAATACCGCTGCGATGACGAGTCCACCAATTTCCACCCCTCCAACGTAAAGCGGTTTACGAGTAGCAACTTCGCAGCTCGTGGGCGTGTCGAGCTCTCAAACCTGGCGGTCAAAAGATAGGTAATCACAGCAGCCACACAAGTCCCAATAGTCACACGAGCATCAACGAGGCCGTGGCGACGCTCACCTTCAACGCGCGCACGACGGCCCAACAGCTCCACAGAACGAAAAACCACCACAGCAGCGGGCACACGAAACTACCACACCCACATCCAATCGGCACTAACCGATAGCAGGACGACCCCAGCGCCGCTGAACGAGACCCCCCACAGGCAGAGACTCCGCATCAATAAAGAACGCAACATGATCGGCCCACTCCCCCGCGATGTGCATAAAACGCGGCCGCAGGCCCTCCTCGACCAACCCCAAGCCTCGACACACGCCCAACGAGCGCTCATTCTCCGGACGCACGCACACCTCCACGCGATGAAGGCCAAGCTCCCCAACCACCAAATCAAGGACAAGACCAGCAACCAAGGAACCCAAGCCTCGTCCCGCCCACTCCGATACGACCCAATACCCAAGCATCCCCGACGACATCGCCCCCCAGTGCACGTTCGACACAGTGAACTGCCCAACGAAACACCCATCAATCTGGACGCCGAAAATCAGGCCGGTCCCCTCCCGATGATCCCGCTCAGCACGACGCATGTACTGTGAAAAAGTTGGAATATGCTCCAACGTATCCGGCGGCAGAGTCGCCTCCCACGGACGCAACCAATGCCCGTCAGCCCGCCGCACCGCATCCAGCGTCCGATACTCCTCGCCGCGCACAGGACGCACGACCAGCTCACGAGGATTCACGCTCCCGACAGGCCCGGGACGCAAAAAACCGCGCCCGACCGGATCTGCGACGCGCAGCGTGAGCATCTCAATATCGCGACCCCACACACACGAGCCACGCCGAAACAAGTACCTCATTCGAGGACCAGGCACTGCAGGGTGTCACCGGCGCGCACGGTCGTCACATCCTCAGGCACGACGGCCAGCGCGTTCGAGTCAGCGAGCGCAGACAGCAACAACGAGGCCGGGGTCCCCATGACGGCAGCGTGATAGCCAGCGCGCGGAGAACCCGTCAGGCGCACGCGCACGAACTCGCGGCGCCCCCGCGGCGAGTACCACGACCGATCGATTGCCGCACGCACAACTGGGCGGTTAACGCCCGTCCATCCCTGCATGTGACGCAGCGCGGGACGCACGAAGACCTCGAAACACACCTGCGCAGAGACCGGGTCGCCAGGCAAACAAACGATAGGGGTACCGACGCGATCCTCATCCCCACCGACAGTGCCCACACCCAAAATGTGACCCGGCCAGGCTGCGACGTTGTCAAAGCGAACCGTTCCCAGAGCACCAAGAACCTCACGGACCGTGTCCCCGCTGCCATACGAGATACCGCCCGTGGTCAAGACGAGGTCGGCGCGCACCAGCTGATCCTCGATCGTTTCACGTAGCCGCCCGCGCTCATCCGGGACGGCCGCGACACGGAAGGTCTGTGCACCTGCGTCGGCAACCGCGGTGGACAGGGCGTGCCCATTCGCGTCGAAAACAGTGCCGGGGCGCGCCTGGGTACCCGGCTCCACGATCTCATCGCCGATGGAGATGATGACGACTCGCGGGCGCGGGTGAACAAGCACGCGGTCGCGACCTACTCCCGCCAGAAGCGCCATCTGGCGTGCGCCGATGCGTGTTCCGGCGCGCAGCACCGTGTCACCCTGCGCCACGTCCTCGGCGCGACGGCGGATGTTTTCCCCATTGGCCGGGGCTGTGCGCAGCGCCACCTGGGCGACTCCGTGGTCGGTGAACTCCAAGGACACCACGGCCTCAGCACCCGTGGGCATGGGCGCGCCGGACGCGATACGAATCGCGGTACCAGGCACGAGGGCGACAGGGTCGACCGCGCCGGCGCGAATCTCTTCAGTGACGGGCAGCGTCACCGGCGTCTCCAGGGTGGCTCCCTCGCAGTCTCGCACGCGAACGGCATACCCGTCACACGCAGACAGGTCGGCAACCGGAAGATTGAAGGGAGCCTGCACATCCTCCGCGAGCACACAACTCACCGCGTCGGCGAGCTTAACGTCAAGCGGGGGCACCGCGTGGGCGACTGCCTGGCAGTCCTGGTAGAAGTCAGCAACGCTTCGCATGTTGGTTAGTCCTCGAGCTTGGAGCGCAGGAACGCCCTGAGTTCCCCTCCAAGCGCCGGGTCCTCAAGGGCGAGCGTCACGTTGGCCTCGAGGTAGCCGAGTTTGTCCCCGGTATCGAAGCGACGCTCGTCGATGACTACACCGTACAACCCTCCACCCGCTTCTTCGGGGAGGCCGATCATGCGCGCGTACCCATCTGTGAGCTGATACTCACCACCGGCGCCCGGCTCGATGTTTTCGAGGGCAGTGAACACGGCCGGGTCCAGCAGGTAACGACCGACGACCGCATACTCCGACTTGACTTCGTCGAGCGGGGGCTTCTCCGTGACGCCGGTAATGCGCATGAGCTGCCCCTCATCAAGGTCAACCCCCACAGGAACAGGCAACACTTCGACGGCGGTCGACGCGTAGGCTGTGGCCTGCTCGGGGGTGACCTTCAGCAGGGCGACGACGCTGCCACCCAGAGCCTGGCGAACCTGGATCATCTTACGCAGCAGCTGCGAACCGGGTTCCATGAGGTCGTCGGGCAGCAACACGGCGAAGGGAGCCTCGCCCACGTGAGATTTCGCCTGTAGGATCGCGTGCCCCAGGCCAAGGGGATGTCCTTGGCGCACAGAATGGACGCGCGCGTACTTCTTGTACTCATTGACGTACTCGAGCGCCTCATCCTTACCCGCCTTTTCCAGGTCAGCCTCAAGGCCTGGTTCAGCATCGAAGTAGTCTTCGATCGCCTGCTTACCCGCTCGGGTGACAAACAAGACATCGGTGATGCCCGCGTCGGTGGCTTCGCGCACAATGTACTCGATCGCGGGGCGGTCAACGACGGGAAGCATCTCCTTGGGGACCGACTTCGTGATGGGCAGGAAGCGGGTTCCGCGACCGGCCGAAGGGACAACGGCGTGCACTACAGGCTGGTTTTTATCTGACATACTGCAAGCGTAGCGAAGAAACCACCCGAAAGGGAGACGATGACCACAAAAACAACTCTCCGCGCGGAGATTCTGGGGCGTCGGCGGGCTCGGCGAACCGCCCCCGCCGAACCGAACACCGCGCCTTCGTCAAATACTGACCATACATTGGTTCCGGTCCGTCACCGCGCAGAAGCGGCAGCGATCGCCACCCAGGTACGCGCCCTGGCCTCGTCAATGGGCACTGTGACCCTACCCGCCCTTTTCGTGCCCACTGCGCTAGAACCCGACCTGTCACTGACGCTCAACCTCTTCCCTCGCGCGCTCCTACCGGTTCTCGTCAACGAGGCCGGGGCCGCACTTGGCGGACCTCGCTGGGGCCGCTGGGAGGAGGGTCAGGCGTTAGCGACACCTGGACGGCCCCCCGCTCAACCGACCGGGAGTGTCCTGGGACCGGGCGCGTTATCCAACGCTGACCTGATCCTTGTTCCCGCATTGGCCGCAGGCCTAGACGGGGCGCGCCTGGGGCAAGGCGGCGGCTGGTACGACCGCGCACTCCCTCACCGCCGCTCCACTGCACCCGTCGTCGCTGTTGTCTTTGACGATGAGGTACTCGCACCCGGCGCAATCCCACTCGAACCCCATGACGCTCAGATTGACGCGATTATCACTCCCACGCGCACAATTCACATGCAACGCCTCTCACCGGCTTGATCGCGAGGCACACACGTTTGTCATACACGCCTCAGGACACGTTTTCGGGCCTCATTACGCTAACCTCTGACCAAATGACAAAAAGTGCGACAAAGATTACCCTCTATACACTGTCACCACGACGAAAGTCCCTTAATCTTCTCCGTGGTAATAACGTGCCCTCGCGGCACCAGCCGCGGCGGCTCCCGCCCGCCACGCCGAAGCATTCGGCGATTCAGACATGTCGGCTCAGCCGACCGATCACACAGGAGATCCCATGCTTAAGGGCTTCAAGGAATTCATTTCTCGCGGCAACGTCATCGAGCTGGCCGTCGGTGTCATCATCGGTGCCGCCTTTAAAAACATCGTCGACGCCCTCGTTAACGGTGTTATCAACCCTCTCATCGCTGCCTTCGTCGGCAAGCCAGACTTCTCGAAAGCCTTCATCGTCACGTTCCACGGCACCGATATTACGTTTGGTGTTCTGCTGACCGCCGTCATCAACTTCCTGATCATGGCATTCGCCCTCTACTTCTTCCTTGTCCTGCCCATGAACTACCTGGCCAAGCGCACGAAGAAGGCCGAGGACGAGGCACCGAAGGTTGTCTCCGAAGAGGTCCAGCTCCTCACCGAAATCCGCGACTCCCTGGCCCGAGGCGACCGCGCCTGATTCTTTCCTCCTCGCGAGCCGGGGCCGATGCGTGCGCATCGGCCCCGCCGCTTTTGTATTAACACCACACGAGAGCACCACTGTGGCCTAGTGCCCGGCTGGCTCTCTCACCCCACTGAAGTGCCCGATCGCGCACGCTTCCCCACAAATCTCGCACGTAATTTAACCCGGTCACTTTTGAGCACCACGAGAAAACGTTGGAATTGCAACGACGCGATTTCAATATCTGAAATAGTCCGCGAGGAATTACGTGCGACATTGTTGGGAAACCACCACAGGGCCCGACACGTCGCAGGGTCCTACACACCACGGGCCCTACGCATAACCGGAGCATCGGATCGGCGCTCCAGTGTGGCCCGCCACACGGACGGCCCTACGCGCGAGCCTGGGCGTGCGGGGGCACGTTGGCCAACAGACGCGCATCGTTAGCGCCATCGCCCCGATCGGCGGAATCAGCCATGGAACCCGGGCGCGTGTCCTCGGGGCGCACACGGTCCTCCCACGAGGGCGGCAGACCCTCGTCAATGAGGTGGCGGTCCACCTCAGAGACGAAGCGCGCGACGCGGCGCCGTCTACGCGACGCAGGCGCATCACTCACTGGGGGTTCCCTGATCGCCCGACCCAGCCCCGGCCTCGTCACGAGCAACGGCCGCAGGCTTTGTGCGACGCACAACGTTGCCGAGCACCGCGTCAGACTGGAAACCGCGTCGCGTGATACCCAGGGCTTCGCGCAGCTCTTCGGCGGTCTCCAGATCAGTGCGTTCCACACCATCCGAGCGTACCCATGCAACCATCTCGTCGAGTTGATCATCGGAGTAGGCGGCCAGCGGCAAACCCTTAGCGATCGCTGGGCGAGGACCACGATGCTCCTCAGCGGCACGCTCCTTACGTTTAATTTCCATGAGCATGCCTGTCGTGTCTTCGTCGGCTTTCTTGCGGCGTTGAGACTCCTCATCCAACTCTTCGTCCAGCACCGGCATGCGTGGGGAAGCGGGTGCGTCGGCGGTCCGGGCGGAAACGTCCTCGTTGGTCGTCTGGGACGCGGCCTCGTCGACAGGAGAGGATCCCTCGGTCACGTCCGACTCCTGTGGCACGGAGTCGTCGGAACGGACCGGCTCGTCCGTCAGGCAGTCGTCGCTGACGCGTTCGGGCACCGTCACGGCTGGAACCACATCACGGGTATGCAGCCGCTCGAGCGCCTCCAGGACTGCGTCGACGATCGCCGATGCGTCCTTCTCAGGGTCGATAAACAGAGCCATAGACAGGGCCGTGTAGACGGCCCACCCCTGCGCCTCAAGCCAGTGGGGGCGGGCCCGGTCACGCACGCGCTGGCTGGGTTCGGCCAGGTATTCCGCGTCATCGGTCAAGACAGCTAGGAGCAGGCGGCCCGGTGAATCCGGGTGACCGATAGCCAAGGGAACGCGCATGCCGCCGGGGATTCCGACATTCGCGACGACCTCGAGTCCGCGCGAGTACAGGTGATCGGCGAGGTCGACCAGGAGCCGATCCGGTTCGCCAGGAAGGACCGGCCAAGCATCCATGCCCTCACCCGCATGCCCCTCAGCGATCTCAAGGAGGTCGACGAGCATGCGCGCCCCATCGTGGTGGAGGCGATCGCGGTCGATGTCCTCGCTGTGCAGGGAGGACACGAGGGTCAGATCACCGCGCACGACGCGCAGCGCCTCAGCGAGTGCGTCAGCGCCTCCCTCGGTCGAGAGCACACCAAAGTCGTGGATGACACGCCCGTGCGGGGTCTTGGCGAAGCCCACGGACAAGATCAGAGATTCGCGCGACAGCCCCACCGCTTCGTCAGGGTTGACAACGACGAAGGGCTCGGGCGTGGCCGGATCGAAGAAGGTAGCGAGGCCCGGCTCCCGCGCGCGCAAGGAAGCGACGGCTTCCTTGATGCGTCGCGCGTGTCGATCCGACAGGGCGACGACGGCCAAGGAGCGTTCCGGAGACTCAACCGCGTGTTCGATGACGGCGTCGATGACCGCGTGCACTTCTGTGCCAGTGGATTCGATCGCGTGGGCGCCGGGCGCGGGCATTCCCGTGGCCTCGACCCAGCGGGCACTCACGGGCGCGTTCGCGGCAGTCCAGGGCACGGGGATACCAGCGTGCTCATAGCCGTAGCGGGCGAGCAGCAGTGCGACTTGGTCGTTGAGACGCCTGGGGCCGGGTTCAACGCGCAGGGTGGGCAGGACGCCCGCGAGCGCGCGCGTCGCGCCATCCTGGGAGGCGGCTGTCAGGTCGTCGATGACGACCAGCTGGTGGCCGCGCGCGATGATGGGGGCCAGCTCCGCCAGAGGGAGGCCGTCTGCGCCGTCGAGCACGACCATGTCGACCGTTCGGCCCGTTGGCGCAAGCATGGGCACCATGGCGGGGACGGTCATGAGGACGGGAAGCAGGTGTCGGACGAGCGGGTAGGCGATNGAGGGTCAGTTCGATCCCTTGGGAGGTCATCAGGTAGTCAGCGGAGACGCCGGACGCACCCCAGCACAGGGCAGCGATGACGGTGACGGCGTATCCGAGCGCGTTGCGCATGCAATCCCCTGATCTGTGCCCCCGAGACGATTCGAACGTCCGACACCCGCTTTAGGAGAGCGGTGCTCTATCCCCTGAGCTACGAGGGCGTGACACGTTGTCCGGGCCAACTTTAGCAAAGTGTGCGCCCGCCCGTCGCGCCGCAAGACCCGTGAACGGGTGACGCTCTCCGGGGATATTGCGCACACGTGAGACCTGGCCGGGGTGTCCCACGTGGGATACCCAGGCCAGGTTGGGGTCGAATTAGCGGCGCTCCCACTCTGTGTGGACCGCCGTGGCCCCCTCGCCCAGGTGAGCGGAGGGCACGACCATGACGGGGCACGTCGAGTGCTGCAAGACGGTCTGCGACGTCGAGCCGAGGAGCACTCCTGCGAGGCCACCGCGACCGCGCGTACCGACGACAATCAGGTCGACGGCAGTGGAGAACTCGATGAGCAGGGAGGGCGCGGAACCATCAAGGGCGTGGCGGGAAACGCGCAGATCGTCCCCATCGAGCGCGGCCTCGATGGCAGCATCCATGCCGTCGCGTACTTGGGCGAGGAGAGCCGAGTGGTCGACACCCGTGGGGGTCCACGCCATGACCGAGGGTCCTGCCGCGATCGGCACCGCAGACACAGCTGTGACCCGGGCACCCCACACGCGCGCTTCGGCGATCGATTTTTTGAGTGCACAGGAAGGCTGGTCGGTGCCGTCGATACCGACGACGATACGTTCAACGGGCGTGAACTTCTTTCCCGAGGTGTGGCGCGGAACCACAACGACCGGGCATTTGGCGTGGGCGGGCAGCGCCGAGGAAACGGTGCCGAGGAGGCGGTCGGCGAAGCCGCCGCCGCCTCNGGTTCCACCCTACGGCAGGGGCGCTTATTGGCGGACGCGGCGCGCCCGAACAAGGTCGACCGCGCATATGCTCACAACGGCACCGATGATGAGGGACATGCCCGCGATGTCTGCGCCCGTGTACGCGCTGCCCATGACGAGGGCGGAAAAGACTGTCGCTGCGATGGGTTCGATGCACCCGACGAGGGAGGCGCGTACTGGTCCGATGCGGTTGACGCCCCACAGGTAGGCGGTGAAAGCGACGGCGGTTCCGAGTATGACGGTGATTGTCATTGCGAGGATGACGTCGGGAGTCCACGTGATCGAGTAGCGCCAGACTCGACCGACGAGGCCGACCCCGACCCCGGCGATAACCAGGCCGTAACCGACGACCAGTTCGGCACCGTATGCGGCGATCAGGCGGGCGGGTAGCAGCGTGTAGGTCGCCAGGGTGAGCGCGGCGACGCTACCCCACGCGAGGGTCGTGGGGGTCAAGGCGAGGGTGCCTGGGTTGCCGTGCGTGGACAGCAGGAACGTGCCAGCCAGCGCCAGGATCATGGCAATCAGCTCGGAGGCGCGCGGCCAGCGCCGGTGGCTGAGGCACACCCACACCACGATGAGTATGAGGCCCAGGTACTGCAGGACTGTGCCCGTACCGGCGTTGGAGGCGCGGATGACCTCCATGTAGCTGATTTGGCAGGCGGCGAGGCCGCCGAGCGCGTAGACGACGAGGGTGCGCCAGTTGCGCGCGGAGGAGACGAGGGCGCGGTGCTGGGGGGTGACGCGGNAGCTTGCGGTCCATCAGGTGGGCGATCCCCATGAGCGTCGCGGCGCGCATGCTGGCCTCGATCAGGGTTTCCCGGTCGCGGCCGTAGTTCTCCCCGCAGAAGGCCAGCTCCTCGGCGACGGTGTCGCAGAAAAACTGGGTACGCGGATTCTGAAAGACCGACGAGCACAGGTGACCGACCTCGGTCAGGGGGACCTCGGCGAGGTCGCGACCGTCGATCCTCACCGCGCCCTCGAGCTCACCCGGCGTCATCTGCGGGACGAGGCCGGTCAGGGCACGCATGAGCGTCGACTTCCCACAGCCAGAGGACCCGCACACGAGCGTGAGGGTGCCAGGCCGGGCGGACACATCGACCCCGCGCAGGGCCTGGACGCGATCTCCCGTCAGCTCACTGACGTAGGAGAACGACAGGGATTCAACATCAATCACGGCAGGACTCCCAGGTACGCACAGATCTCAATGGCGATGACGCCGGCGACGCACGCGAGGGCGAGGCCGTCCCAGGCGGTGGCGCGCAGCCNTGCGAGGGCCTCGCGCAACAGGGACCTGGCACTGTCTCCCTGGTCGAGTGCGATGTCGTAGAGGGTTTGCTCGGACAGGCGCACGCGCGTCGTGGGGGCATCCTCGCCGCTCGTCAGGTCGGTGAGGGCACGTAGGGCATCTGCTGGGCATACTCCGAAGCGCCCGTACGGTTCATGCAGTGCGGTGGCGTAGGCCGCCAGAGCGGAGCGCACGTGGCGCAGGCGAGAGCGCATCACGTCGAGGTTCTCCTGATCGACGACCGGTGACATGTCCTCCATGGCGTCCTTGACACGCCCCGCCAGGGCGCGTCGCGCGTCCGAATAGCCGTCGATGTTAGCGACGATGTCGGCCAGACCCAGGTCGGCCAGCCGCGTGTAGGCGGCAATAGAGCGCGACGGGGAGGTTGAGACGTGCAGGACGGAACGCCCGGTAGCAGCGGCGTCCGCGAGGATCGCGGCCACGATGGAGGAGTCATCGCTGTGCGTGGGCACGTCGATGAAGAGGCTGCGTCCGTCGGAGGCGGCCTCGACTGCGTCCTGCTGGGCGGGGATGAGGTCACCGACGCCCTTTTCGGCCCAGGGGTCGCGGTCGTTCGGGTTGGTGGGGATCGGGTCGGCTGTTAGTGCGCGGCGCGCATCCTCTTCACCTGCGAGCGCGCGGATAACGGTGGAGTCGGCCAGGGCGTCGACATCGGCTTCCAGGCTGGCAGCGAGGGGGCCGGCTGGGTGGCAGAACAGTCCGACAACCAGCTCGTCGCGCAGTTCGAAGCGGTCGAGGACGGCGCAGGCCTGGCGCAGGGCGTTCATTGCCTGCGAGGAGGAGAAGCCGTGGGGGCCGCTGGCCTGGGCGAGGATGTCGCGCCCGTCGATGTCGTGGCCTGCGGCGCGCNGGAACCGCCCTCGAGGAGTTCGCGCAGCTCTTCATACTGGCTGGGGCGTGCAGCTAGGGCGTTCGTGCGGATGCGGCGCACACCGGTGATGGCCTGCGGGATGAGCGAGGCCACCTGCTCCTCGTCGAGTTCGCGTCCTTCTCGGGCAAGTTCTTCGAGCGAGCCGGGGGTGGCACCGCCAAGCGCTGGCTGGGAGGCGAGCATGGCACGCAGCAGGGACGCCCACCAGGCCAGGTCGAGTTCGGTGTCGATGTGCGCGTCATCGACGCCTCGATCCGCGAGGTCTTGAGCCAGGGCGTCGAGGCCGTGGTCAGCTAGGCGCGCGCGCATCGCCAGGCGGGCGGGGATGTCGCGGGCGGCGGCCGTGTCGGTCGACCAACGCTCGATGAGCGTTGAGAGGCGCTGCATGTGGGTGCCGACGAGGTTGGGTTCGTCTGCGACGAAAACTGGGGCAATCGCGTCGAGGTCGTCGCGTACCGCGTCGGTCAGGGCTGCGATTTCGCCGATTTTAGCGGGTAGGATCGGCCAGGAGTCCTCGCCGCATACGGCGCACCAGGCATCGCGGCGCTCCTGGACGCGGATGAGGGCCCGGTGCAGGTCGGGCACGTGCACGCCGGGGCGTACGAGGTCTTGGGCTTGTTTAACTAGGCGGGTGCGTTCGGAGCGTCCCATCGTGATGCCGTGATCTTTGCGCCACTGTTTGGGGGCGGTGGCAATGACCATGTCGGCGGCGCTTCGCTCGAAAACGCGAGGTTGGAAGACGTCGAGGACATCTGCGATGCCGTCGAACATAGCGAGCTGGCGGTCCCACTGAGCGAGGGTGCCGGCGGGTTTGATGCCTGCCTCGCCGGCGACCGAGGCGATGTGGACGCGCAGCTCGGGCAGGGTGCGCGAGAGGCGGTCGACGCGCAGGAGCACGTCGGAGGCTTGTTCGTCGGAGGTCAGCACTGCCGATGACCATGACGAGGAGGAGTCTGTGATGAGTCGCCCGGATGCGAGGGCCTCGCGCAACAGGGACCTGGCACTGTCTCCCTGGTCGAGTGCGATGTCGTAGAGGGTTTGCTCGGACAGGCGCACGCGCGTCGTGGGGGCATCCTCGCCGCTCGTCAGGTCGGTGAGGGCACGTAGGGCATCTGCTGGGCATACTCCGAAGCGCCCGTACGGTTCATGCAGTGCGGTGGCGTAGGCCGCCAGAGCGGAGCGCACGTGGCGCAGGCGAGAGCGCATCACGTCGAGGTTCTCCTGATCGACGACCGGTGACATGTCCTCCATGGCGTCCTTGACACGCCCCGCCAGGGCGCGTCGCGCGTCCGAATAGCCGTCGATGTTAGCGACGATGTCGGCCAGACCCAGGTCGGCCAGCCGCGTGTAGGCGGCAATAGAGCGCGACGGGGAGGTTNGAGGAGAGCCGAGTGGTCGACACCCGTGGGGGTCCACGCCATGACCGAGGGTCCTGCCGCGATCGGCACCGCAGACACAGCTGTGACCCGGGCACCCCACACGCGCGCTTCGGCGATCGATTTTTTGAGTGCACAGGAAGGCTGGTCGGTGCCGTCGATACCGACGACGATACGTTCAACGGGCGTGAACTTCTTTCCCGAGGTGTGGCGCGGAACCACAACGACCGGGCATTTGGCGTGGGCGGGCAGCGCCGAGGAAACGGTGCCGAGGAGGCGGTCGGCGAAGCCGCCGCCGCCTCGCGAGCCGACAACGATCATGTCGACCTCGGCGGAAAAGTCGATGAGCACTCCCGCGGGGTCACCCGGCTCCGTCGATCCCGACACGTGTGTTGCGCCACGTTTCCGGGCCAGGGCCTTCGCTTCTTCGACGACCTGTTCGGCGCCTGCTTTCAATGCTTCATCGTCGAGAATGGCGTAGCCGCCGTCGAGGGCGGCTGCGGAGTACGAGGCAAGCGCGTAGGTACACAGGCAGTGGATGCGCGCCCCGGTGCGCGCGCCGCGATCAGCGGCCCAAGTCACGGCGGCAAGGCTCTCCTTCGAGCCGTCGACACCGACCAGAATGACGTCGGTAGAACTCATCATGTCCTCCTCGTGGTGGCAGTCACTTATATTGTGCCGTATTTTAACGATGCGCGAAAGCCCAACTCGGGAAGAAAAGACGGTCGCCGCAACCCCGAAGGGCTGCGGCGACCGTCACGGAAGTATTGCGGCTCAGTAGCGCACGTAAGTCGCGCCAGCGCGCACCGGCGAAACCTGGGAGAGGCGACCGGGAACAGTTGCCTCAACCATCTGGCCGTTGCCGATGTAGATCGCGACGTGACCGGGGTAGGCCACGATGTCGCCGGGCTGCGGGTCGGACACAATAGTGCCGCCAGCGGCCTGCGCGGACGAGGAGTGGGGCAGATTAATGCCCGCAGCGGCGTACGCATACTTAACCAGGCCGGAGCAGTCCAGGCCAGCGAGGGTCTCGCCACCGTAAACGTAGGGAATGCCAGTCAGACCGAGAGCGACGGACACGATGTCCCCACCAGCGGCATTCACGGCGGCCTGACGAGCGGAAGCATCCGACGAGGTCGCATCCGCACGGGCCTCCGAGCGGGAGGCGGCGGAGTCGTTGGACTCGGTGGTAGCGACCGGCGTCGGCTCGGGGGCGCGAGGAGCCTCGGCAGTCACGGACTCGGCGGTATTATCGTCGGCGGTCCACGCGATGTCAGGAACCTCAACCGTGGTGACGTCGTCAACGGCGATGGTCGTAGTGTTCAGGTCAGCGCTCTGCGGCTCGGACTGGGGAACGGCCGGGGCGGCGTTCGCAACGCCGGCGGCGATAGCAGTCAGCGCGACACCAGCAGCCGACGCAAAGGCGATCGGGCGAGCGGCGTTCGCGGGGGTCATGCCCTCAACCATGGAAGCGGTCAGCGGGCGACGTGCCAGGCGGTGACGCGGAGCAGGCTTAGAAGTCTTCACTCGTTTTCTCCCTGTTTCCCTGCGAGGTTAGCTGTCGGGTTCGGGCGGGAGGCCCGGCTCGCTTCGCGAGCTTAACCCCAAGGCTTCGAGGAGCCGTTAATGGGTTCCCCGCGTGAGACGCTCTTTCCATCCCATCCGTTGTCTCACTTCGGGTCCCGAATGGGTGGTTGGTCTGATGACCGGTATTCACTATAGCCTGCACACCTGGTCAATGTCACGTTCCGGTAACACCACCATCCCCCGCCGTTATCATTCCGTGACATTAACACCCCGGCGTATCAGGGAAAACTCCCCCAACCGGAAACTCGTCACACCCATTTCATCATTCGAGATATACCGAATTGAGCGCACAACGAAGGCCGAGGCCCCAACGAACCCCGGCCTCGTCGCACGACCCAATGAGAGGACTACACGCCGAGAACGAACAGATGAGCGGCCAACGCCATCGGAATCGTCAGATACCCCATGACCTCACCAGACTCACCAAACGCCGACACACGCACGACATCACCGTGCGCCGACAGACCCACGCGTGCCCCCGGACGCAAACCCAGCTCATCGAAAGCAGCCAGCACCTCAGCATCGGCCTGGATCGGCTCACCAATGCGCCCCAACGTCAGCACCCCAGACTCCAAGGAACGCACCGCAAGCTCGGCAGAATGCATACGTTCACTTCCCCCCATGCCCGGCAGAGGATTGCCATAAGGATCAACGTTCGGATCATGGAGGAGTTCCACCAGGCGCTCCTCCACGGCGTCGCTCATGACATGCTCCCAGCGACAGGCCTCATCGTGGACCTGCGCCCACTCCAATCCGATAACGTCCAACAGGAGACACTCCGCCAGGCGATGCTTGCGCAGCACCTCGGTCGCGCGAGCGCGTCCCTCTGGCGTCAGCTCCAGACGACGGTCCCCCATGACATGCAACAGCCCGTCACGCTCCATACGGGCCACGGTCTGTGACACAGTAGGCCCCGAATGACCCAGCCGGTCCACGATGCGAGCCCGCAGGGGCGTCACCCCGTCTTCTTCGAGCTCAAGAATGGTCTTAAGGTACATCTCCGTGGTATCAATCAGGTCCGCCACGTCATCCTCCTTCAAGGGGTCCCTACGATCATCAGCATAGGGTGACCTTTCTTTTCTTGGAAGAAAACGACACTAAGACGCGAAAAACAGCGTGTCGCAACGTGTCCTTGTTCACGACAATTCGATTAATGGGCATGATGGAAATACCGACAAACCCTAAGTTAGGCTATCAGCATGGTGGACTTCCCCGACATCAACCCCGAACTACTACCCACCGACGGACGCTTCGGCTGCGGCCCCTCCAAGGTACGCACCAACCAACTTCAGGCCCTCTTCGCCCCCCTCCTCATGGGCACCTCGCACCGCGCCGCCCCCGTGCGCACAGTCGTCGCCGACCTGAAGGACGGCCTGCGCACCCTCCTGAACGTTCCCGACGGCTACGAAGTCGTCCTGGGCAACGGCGGAGCATCAGCATTCTGGGACATGGCCTGCGCGTGCCTCATCTCCTCGCGCGCAGCGTTCGGATCGTGGGGGGCCTTCGGTGCGAAATTCGCCTTAGAAGCGGAACGCGCCCCACACCTGGGGACACCCCTCATCGACGAGGCCGAGGCTGGCTCACTGGTCACACTCGCTCCGCGCGACGCTTCCCAAGGCGTGGACGCCTACGCCTACCCCCACAACGAGACCTCGACGGGCGTGACCTCCCCCGTCTACCGCGTCGCGGCCCCCGGGGCACTGACCCTCGTGGACGGAACCTCAATCGCGGGCGCCGCACCAATCGACCTCACCCAAGTCGACGCCTACTACTTTTCCCTCCAGAAGTCCCTCGGCTCCGACGGCGGCCTCTGGGTCGCCATCCTCTCCCCCGCCGCCATCGAGCGCGCACGCCGCGTCGAGACCGCCCCAGGCGAGCGCTGGATCCCCCAGTTCCTGTCCCTGTCAGCCGCGATCGACAACTCGGCTCGCGACCAGACCCTCAACACCCCCGCCGTCGCGACCATCATCATGGCGCAGCAGCAGGTGCGTTGGCTCCTCGAGCGCGGCGGAATGGACGCGGTCGCCACCCACTGCGCCCAGGCCACGTCCCTCATCTACGACTGGGCGAGCGCACACCCGGCGCTTTCCCCCTTCGTCGCCGAACCCGCCTGGCGTTCCCCCGTAACCGCCACGATCGAAATCAACGCTGACGTGCGCGCCACCGACCTGGCTGCACACCTGCGCGCCTACGGGATCGTCGACATCGGCGCCTACCGGGGTGTTGGGGCCAACCAGCTGCGCATCGGCACGTGGCCCAGCGTCGAGATCGGCGACGTCGAGGCCCTCCTGGAGTGCATCGACTACTGCCTGGAGCGCGTGCTCTAACTCCCGGTCCCCCGGGGACGCACCTCAGTCCTCGTCGAGCGAACGGCTGGGCGCGTCCACCGAGGAATCCCCCTCGATGCCCACCCACGGGAAGGACGAGCGCCGCACGACGCGCGCCTTCCAATGAATCATCGCCCACACTCCGCACGCGACGGCGATGCTCAGGGAGGCGATCCCTCCCACCAGGATCGCCCAACGCGCCCCAAAGAGCGCACCAATCCGACCGATGATGGGTGACCCGATCGGCGTTGCACCCAGATACACGAGCGAATACAGGGCCATGATGCGTCCGCGCTTGTCGGGATCCGTGCGCGTTTGCATCAGCGCGTTGGCGCTGGTGTTCATCGTCAGCATGCCGTAGCCGGTGGGGACCGCCAGGACGGCGAACCACCAGTAGGAGGGCGACAGCCCCAGCAGGATCTCGGCGGTCCCATAGAATGCAGCCCCCATGAGGATCGCGCGCAAGCGAGGCGTACGTCGCGCGACAGCCGTGGACCCGAGGATCGACCCGAGAGCCATGAAAGTCGACAGGACACCGAACGACCCAGCAGACTTACCGAACACGGTCGTCGCCATGAGGGCACTCGTGAGCTGAAAATTCATGCCCAGAGCGCTGACGACGAAGATCGTGACGAGAATGATGCAGATGTCCGTGCGCCCGCGCACGTACGCGATTCCCTCGCGCAGTTGGCCGCGAGCGCGCGGGATGAGGGTGCGCTGGTAGAGGCGGTCGGCGCGCATGAGGAACAGGGCGATGATGGGGGCCGCGAACATGCCAGCATCGATCAGGAAGACGGGGCCCACCCCCCACCAGTCGATGAACAGCCCCGCCGATGCCGGGCCGATGAGGCGCGCGGCATGGAACGCGGTGGCGTTCAGGGCGACCGCATTCGCCATCTTGTCAGGCGGCACGAGCTCGCCGACGAAGGCCTGACGCGCAGGCGTGTCGACCGCGGAGATCGTCCCGGAGACGAAGGCGAGGATGTACTGGTGCCAGAGCTCGCCCGTGCCCGTGAGGACCACGAGACCCATCACGAGGGACACGAGGCCCACCCCCGCCTGCGTGCACTGGAGGAGACGACGCCCGGGGATACGGTCCGCGAGAACACCCGCCGACGCGGAAAACAGGATGATCGGAAGAAACTGGAGCGCCGTCACGATACCGACCTGCCCCGAGTCGTGATCGGTGAGAACCGTCAGCACGTACCAGTCCTGGGCGACGCGCTGGAGCCACGCGCCGGTGGACGCAATCAGGGATGCGACGAACCAATACCGGTAGTTCACGTAGCGCATGGATGCGAATGTTGCCGACACGCCAGACCTCCCTCTCTCGCTGCTGCTGCGCACGCCGAACGAGGCGGGGGCAGCCTCTGGGAAGCGCCCCTCCTCGGCGCATCTTCCCAGGATACGACTGCCCCGCCGGAGCGAGGCTCCGGCGGGGCAGGGAAGGGACGAGAGGTGACGAATCAGGCGACGCCGAAGAGACGCTGAATCGGCCCCATCAGGAAGTAGACGACGAACAGCACGGAGACAACCCACAGGAGCGGATGCACCTTACGGGCCTGGCCCTTGACCAGCTGGATCAACGAGTAGGTCACGAAACCAACGCCGATACCCACGGACACGGAGTAGCCGAACGGCATGAAAGCCATCGTCATGAAGGCGGGGATCGCGACCTCGGGGGCCTTCCAGTCGATGTCGGTGACCTGGGTCATCATGAGGAAGCCGACGAACACGAGAGCCGTGGAAGCAGCCTCTGTCGGTACTAGCTCAACGAGGGGCGCCAGGAAGGTCGAGAGCAAGAAGAGCACGCCGGTGACCACTGAGGCCAGGCCGGTGCGCGCGCCCTCGGCGACACCCGAGGCGGACTCGACGTAGGAGGTATTCGAGGAGACGCCTCCGACGCCGCCGGCCACGGCGGCCAGGGAGTCAATGATCAGGATCTGGCGGGTCTTGGGCGGGTTTCCCTGCTCGTCCAGCAGATTACCCTCGGCGCCGACGGCGACCATGGTGCCCATCGTGTCAAAGAAGTCGGCCAGCATGAGAGAGAAGACCAGGAGGATGACGGAAACAATTCCGAGCTTGCCGAAGCCCCCGAAGAGGTCAACCTTGCCGAGGGTATCGAAAACGGGGATAGCGATCGGGGAACCCTTGAGTTCGGGCACGGTCTGGCCCCAACCCGTCGGGTTCGTCTCGGAGATGCGATCAATGTGTGCGAACGCCTGAACGATCGCCGCGAGGACGGTCGCGGAGATGATCGAAATCAGGACCGCGCCCTTCACACGCCGCACGTACAGGATGATCATGAGGAAGAGGCCGAAAACGAAGACCAGGGCCGGCCAACCGTCAAGGGACCCCGAAATACCGAATTGGACGGGGGTCGCGCCCGTGCGCACGATACCTGCATTGACCAGGCCAATGAGAGCGACGAACAGGCCCAGGCCCACCGTGATCGCTGTCTTCAGGGCGGCGGGGACGGCACGGAAGACCGCCTCGCGGAAGCCCGTGAGGACCAGCAGGAAGATCAGGATACCTTCCCACGCGATGATACCCATGGCCTCGCCGTAGCTGAGGCCTGCCCCCAGGACCAGGGTGAAGGCGACGACCGCGTTGAGGCCAAGGCCTGCGGCCAAGGCCAACGGATAGTTGGCAACGACGCCCATGAGGATCGTCATGATGCCCGCAACCAGCGCGGTACCGGCGGCGATGCCCTGGGTCGTAATAGAACCATCCGTGGGGATGGCGTTGCCCAGGATAGCCGGGTTGACAACCAGGATGTAAGCCATCGCGAAGAAGGTGACGATTCCACCGCGAATCTCATGACCAATGGTCGAGCCGCGCGCGGAAATCTGGAAGAACGAATCGAGTGACTGTGTGAAGCCGCCGCGGGATGGGGCGGTCTGTGCTTGGGTATTCACCGATTAATCGTGCACGCTTGCGCGCCCAGGTGCAAACATTCCCGCCGTGTTTCCACTTGTTGAGAAAGCACCCGGGCGCTGGTCCCGGGTGCTTTCCGTCAGTCTGTGTTCATCGAGGCCTCGGACGGCGTCGCCTCCTGCGGCCCGCCCTCGGACCGCGCCGCTTCCTCCGGCCCGCCCTCGGNTTAGGCACGTCGGTCTCCGAGTGGGAGCCGCACGTGTGATCGAGGGACACGACTGCGCCGTCATCCGTCGCCCACTCGTTTGCGCACACACCGAACATGGTGCGAATGTCGCCGCTCATTTTCATGAGGAAGCCGCAGGTGGAACAGGTGTTGCGTGGGCGGCGACCCGACTTCGGACCTCGCTCCGACTCATACCAGCGCTTCGCGGCCTGGCTGCGCCCCTCCTCAGACAAGACGCGGGGGCGACCAAGACCCAGGTCGCGCACAACCGGCAGGTCCGGATCGTCGCTCGTATCCTCAAAGCCTTGTTCCAGGCGCACATCGTCCGCCACGTAGGGCAGCGTGTCCTCACGTGAGATGTCCGAGGGACGAAGACGCGCCTCCCACGGCACCCACTCAGGGGCTAACAGCGCACCCTCGCGCGGGGTCATATCGACCTCGCACACGGTGGCGACGCGTCCGCGCGGCACGCGGGCGAGTGTCACCGCCCAGCACCACCCCACATAGCCTGCGTCCGTCGACGCGAAGTAGTGCGTCCCCAGACGCTCCGACACCATTTCGAAGCCCACATGCTCGCCGACCGGGCGCGGGTGAGCCACAGCCTCGGCACCCGCACGGGCCACGTCGAGCGCGGCCTCCAGGACCGCGTCCTTCTTCACTGCCCGCGTGCGGGCACCAGTTTTAGGCATCAAATTCCTCTGCGACGGCGCGCAACACCTTCGCGATCTTGGTCGCGTTGTCCGGGTAGGAGCCTCGTCGCAGGGAGGCACTCGAGGAGTCGAGGAGCTTAATGAGGTCCTCAACAACCGGCACCATCGCTTGCGGTTTACGGCGCTTAGCTCGGGCAACGGAAGCTGTCTCTTTGAGGAAACGCACGCTCAGGGCCTGCGGTCCCTTGCGCCCGTCAGCCACCGAGTACTCCACGCGAGCTCCCACTCTGGGGTTCGGCGAATCAGAGGGCAGCGCGGACGAGTGGAGGAAGACATCCGCCCCGTCGTCTCCCGTGATGAAGCCGAAACCGCGATCAGCGTCGAAGAACCTCACTTTACCGGTAGGCACGGTCCCCTCCTTCTGTGAATAGTCTGTTAGTCCACAAGACTCCCCCTATCATAGGGCGCATACCCGCCCCACGTCGAAGCGCGCTCTTTCCTGTAGCGAACAGCACCGACGCTCCCATACGTACTCCCATTTCGCGTAGACTGACCCCACGGCAGTAATCGCGCGGCGCGCTGTTCATCACACGATGGACGTGAGTGTGTGGCGTGGTATATCGTTGCCTGTTCGCCACAACGCAGGAGGTACTCGTGTCACGAATCCGCCGATTGAACCTCATCGCATTACTGACCACGCTACTCATCGCGGTGGGCGCGCCCACCTTCGCCGCATCCCCACTCGCCACGAGCGGTATTGTCACTGACCCGAACGGATGGCTTTCAGACTCCGACCGGGCGCGCATAGAAAGCGCCGCCCGCGACGCCCGGGCAAAGGGAATCACCGTCGATGTCGTCATCGTCGATGACCTTTCAGGCATCGACGGCGTCGAATGGTGCCGTCAGACCTTGAAGAAGTCCGGCACAACGGACGGCAACATCATCTACTACCTGGCCTATTCCCAGCGTGAGGACGGTGAATGCGTCAACGGCGGTTCCGTCTCACAAAGCGCGCGCGATAACGCGCGGCGGGCAGCCGAAGCCAAGCTGACCAGCAACCCCCTGACCTCCTCGGACGGCGCGTCTGGCGCCGTTGCCTTCATTAACTCCCTAACGAACGCATCCACAAGTAGCCCCTCGGCCACCTCCCGAAACTCCCGGCGCGGCAACCTCATCGGCGGCTCTTTCGGCCCTTCCATCGTCGTCTTCCTCGCCCTCATCACCTTCGGGGGGATAGGTTTCTTAATCGCCTCAACGTCGAAACGACGGGGCGGAGTCACCGAAGAGGTGACGCGCACGTCCATCGATGACAGTCACAAGAAGGTTACCCAAGCCAACCATCAGCTCCTGGCTGCCGACGAGCAGGTCCGCTCAGCCGCCGACGAACTCGATTTCGCGCGCGCCCAATTCGGCATCGCCCAAACGGACGAGTTCGCCCGCACCCTAGAGTTCGCCAAAGAGTCGGTCGCACGCTGCTTCGAGACGCAAAAACAGATGAACGGCTCCACGAACCCCACTGCGCGTGCAAACCTGGCGACCAGCATCATGCGCGACCTGGGCACCAGCATGAATCCCCTGAGCAACATCCAGGCTTCCTTCGAGAAGAAACGCTCAGAGCAGGCAACCCTGCCCACGCGCATCAGCGATGCCCGCGAGCGCCTGACCGAACAGCGCGCCGACCTGGAGCGCGCCAAGGCCGAGCTGGTGAGCATTGCTGGAATTTACCCGCCGCAGATGCTCGCGTCGTTGCAGGACAATCCTGAGCAGGCTGCAGCCCTGCTGGACACTGCCGACAAGGCCCTGGGAGAAGCCCAGCAGATGGTAGAAACGGACCGCGCCCGCGCGGAGAGTTCACTCGATACGGCACACCGCGCGCTCATGATGGCCACGCACCAAACCGACGCGATCTTCTCCGCAAAATCAGACCTTGATGCGATCCATGACCGCCTTGGCGCAGCGATCGGATCTATCTCCTCTGACATTACCGACACGTCCGCCCTGAAGGCCGATTCAGCCGTGTTCGACCCGCTCGTCAGTGACGCTCACGCAGCCATCGCGGATGGGCAGGCGGCGCTGCTCAACAACGGCGATCCGCTGGCGGCTCTCGAGCATTTGCGCAGCGCGGAGGCGAACCTCGACGCCGCGCTTGCGCCCCTGCGTACCCAGAGGGACAACGACGAGAGGGCGCGGTCTACCGCCCGTTCCCAGATGGCTCTGGCCGAGTCCGCGTTGACGCGCGCACAGCGTTACGTGCAGGGGCGACGCGGTGCGATGGACCTCGCCGTGCGTTCGACCCTCAACGATTCGGAGCAGGCTCTCAAGGCAGCGCGCGAGGCATTGGACTCCGACCCGAACCAGGCGACTTCCTTGGCCGCTCAATCGCGTACTCTCGCGGACCGTGTCCTCGCGACGCCGCTGAGCCGCCCGCAGTACAGCTGGCCAGAATCCGAATACAACTACGAGCGCGACCCGGGTCGTGATTCTGGTCCGTCGCTGGGAGAGCAGATCCTGTGGTCGATCCTCACGTCGAGCGGCGGCAGTTCTCGCCGCTCCAGCTGGGGTAGTTCGAGTTCGAGCTGGGGTAGTTCGAGTTCGAGGCGGAGCAGTTCGAGTCACCATTCCTCCGGCGGTTTTTCGGGAAGTTCCGGGAGTTTCGGCGGCGGTTTCTCGGGCAGTAAGGGCCATTTTTAGGTTTGCCGCGGGTAGCGCGTGAGGAACGCTGCGTGTGCGCTGGCGCGTTGTCCGTCCACCAAACCGATATGCTACACATCACATATCTTGTGTGACATGACGTTGCACAAACATGTATATTGCTCTGTTCACCACCAGTTGGGAGGAGAACGCGCCACCAAGCTGCTACCGAGTCCTCCGGAAGCACTCATAGCTTCGAGGATGCATTCCTGGCCCATCAGGGCCCGTCAACCCACCGACCTGCGGGGCCTTTGCCTCGCGCTCACCCCGCGCACGAGCGCACGTCACCATAAAGGAGAACATCATGGCTGAAAAGCAGACGATCCTGGGCCGCATCGCCCAGCTCGCTAAGGCCAACATTAACGCCATCCTCGACAAGGCCGAGGACCCGCAGAAGATGATCGATCAGCTGGTCCGTGACTACACGAACTCAATCATCGAGGCCGAGAACGCGATCGCCCAGACCTTGGGTAATCTGCGCATGGCCGAGAAGGACTACGAGGAGGACGTGAAGGCCGCGGCTGACTGGGGTCAGAAGGCTGCCGCCGCGTCCGCGAAGGCCGATGCCCTGCGCGCCGCAGGTGACGAGGCCGGGGCTAACAAGTGGGACGACCTGGCCAAGGTCGCAATCGGTAAGCAGATCCAGTTCGAGAACGAGGTCAAGACCGAGGAGCCTTCACTCCAGGCACAGCGTGAGGTCGCCGAGCGCCTGAAGAAGGGCCTGTCGCAGATGAAGGACAAGCTCTCCGAGCTGAAGTCGCGCCGCGACCAGCTGATCGCCCGCGAGAAGACCGCCCAGGCGCAGGCGCAGGTCACGGACGCGCTGGGTTCCATCAACATTTTGGATCCCACGAGCGAGCTCGGCCGCTTCGAGGACCGCGTTCGCCGCCAGGAGGCCCTGGCCCAGGGCAAAATCGAGCTGGCCGCATCCAGCCTGGATGCCCAGTTCGCAGAGCTTGAAACCGATTCTTCGCAGGTCGAGATCGAGGCTCGCCTGGCCGCTCTCAAGGGCAAGTCCGCACAGTGATCTGCGGCTAATATTGCGCTCATAGAAAGGCCGGGCGGCCCCGCAGGGGCCGCCCGGCTTCGTCGTTGCGTGTGGAATGCGCCCAGACGCGCGTTTACAGGAAGGACATCGGGTCGAAGTCGTCGATGTCGATAATGTGGAGCCGGGGCAGGTGGACCTGGAAGGCATGGACGTCGTACTCCAGGTCGATAATTTCCAGGCCCCGCTCCTCCAGCTCGTGGAGCTGGGAGGAAAGAAACTCCTTGAAACACATGACGGCGACGCGGCGTCCCTGGTCCAGGAGAGCCTCAAGCTGGGGCAGGAAGTCAGCGTCGTGGCTGGCGAGGATGACGTCGCCCGAGTCGAGGGCCGCGATAGCATCCATCGTGCGCTGCAGGCCGACGTCGACGACCTTCATGTCGGCGGGACCTGACAGGGGGATGACCGAGTAGTCCATGGCGGTCAGTGCCTGAACGAAGCCCATGGGCAGGAAGCCGGAGGAGCCGTTCAGGAAGAACAGGCCTTTGGCACGCTGGTTCCAGCGTCCGTGCGCGCTCTCGAGGACGCGGTCCCAGCGGGGGCGTTCCTCGGGATTGGGGCGCCGATCCAGGACCGATAGGCCCAGCGTCGCGTCGATATTTTCGCCGTCGACGACGAGATATGTCGTTTGATTGTTAGAGCTTTCCATGGGGTCAATTGTAGGTGACGCGTCGAACGCCACTGTTGGCCTTGGGTCCTAGGACTGCTCTGTCGCCACGTTGGGGTTAACGGACCCCTCGGAGTCCGTCAACGAAATAGGGAGCATCGATCGCCTCCAGGGCACAGCGGCGCACTTGTTCACCAACACCGAGTGCGGGCGGCCCGTCGAGGGCGAGGGTCGCGAGGCCGTGAACGTAGGCCCACAGGGTCAACTCCGCGCGCGGGTCGTCGGTTCCATAGGCAAGGCGCGCCAGGGAGCGCAGCTGAGCGCGAGCTGCCAAGCTTGCTGTCCTCACCTGCGGGTGGGCATCCGAGTCGTACATGTCGGATCGGAACATGATGCGGAAGACTCCGGGATTGGCCAGAGCACACGTCAGGTAGGCGCACCCCGCCGCGCGAGTGATCACGTCCGGCGCGGCTCCCTCGTTGGCCCTGCGAGCCTGCGCCAGTGCTTCTTCCAGGCGTCGGTACCCCTCCTCAACAAGGACGACAAGGATTGCTTCACGCCCTTGAAAGTAGTGGTAGGGAGCCTGGTGGGTGCATCCCGCGCGGCGGGCGACCTCGCGCATGGACAGCGAGGCTGGCCCTCCCTCGTTGAGCAGGTTGCGACTGATGGTCAGGATCGCCTCGCGTAGCCCGTCGGGTGTGGTGGAGCGCGTCATGTCCACAGTGTAACCGACACTGGACCACAACTTGACAGTGTCTACCCACACATGATCCCATGAGTAGACACTGTCTAGTTTTGGGAGTTCCCATGTACGACGCGATCATCATCGGCTCTGGAATCGGATCGCTAACGAGCGCCGGACTGCTCGCCCGAACCGCCGGAGCACGCGTACTCGTCCTCGAAAAACACTCCACCCCAGGCGGCCTCACACACTCATTCCGCCGCATGGGAGCATCGTGGGACGTAGGCCTTCACTACGTGGGAGACATGGAACCAGGCTCGCGCCCACGCCAACTCATGGACTACCTCACCGGCGGCTCCCTGACATGGACTCGCATGCCCGAACACTACGACCGATTCTGCCTGCCCGGCCACGGCCTCGACGTCGCGATCCCCTCAGGCCTCCAGGAATACCTCCACCTCCTCACCTCCCTGTTTCCACACGAAAAGAAAGCGATCCGTCGATACTGCAAGGACGTTCGGCGAGCCTATTCCTGGATGTCACTCGGATACGCGCGAGAGATGGTTCCCCCTCGGGCCGCCCCCGCCCTACGCCTCGCAGGACGCCTACTGGAAGGCTGCGCGCTCGAGCGAACGCAGCACTACATGAAGCGCCGCTTCCACGACCCCGCCCTGCGCGCACTCCTCACCACACAATGGGGCGACTACGGGGTCGAGCCCGCGCGCAGCGCGTTCGTCGCCCACGCGATGATCGTCAGCCACTACATGAACGGCGCATGGTTCCCCCACGGCGGCAGCGGCCAGATCGCACGCATGATTGAAGAGCACATACGCGACAAGGGCGGACAGATCCGCGTCGCACAAGACGTCGAAAGCATCATTGTCGAGGCCGGACGAGCGGTCGGCGTGCGCGTCACCGACCGCTCAGGTCCCATCCCCCTCTCCTACGAAGAACGTGCACCGATCATCATGTCCGGCATCGGCGCGCGCGAGACATACACGCGCCTGCTACCAACCACAGGGCCAACCGGCGCACTCACAGCGCCCATACGTGAAAAGATCGCCAGCCTCGGACACGGAGGAACAGCGGTCACCGTCTACCTAATTCTCGACCGCTACCCCGAAAGCGTCGACGGATCGAACGTCTGGGTGACAACACCGGATTGCCCCCACGATCCGGCCCAGATGACCGCCGACCTCCTCGACGGGCACCCACAGTCTGCCTTCATTTCCTTCCCAGGCATCAAGTCCGGGGAACCACACGCGACAGCGGAGATCGTCTCTTTTGTCATGCCCGAGGCCTTCGAACGCTGGGCGGGAACACGGCCGAAGAATAGAGGCCGGGACTACGAGACCCTCACAGAAATCATGAAAAGCGGACTCATTGACCTCGCAGAGACAGCCGTTCCCGGACTACGAGACGCCATCGCCTACGCCGAAGTGGGCACCCCACTGACCATCGAACACTTCACATCCCACGCCCAGGGCTGCTTCTACGGGCTGCCCCTCACACCCGAACGATTCCAGGCCAACCTGGCCACCCCCTCAACACCCATCGCGAACCTCTTCCTCACCGGACAAGACGCAGGAATGCCCGGGATCGTAGGAGCCGCAATGGCGGGCATGTCTGCCACCTGCAAGGCCCTGGGACCCGCAGGATACCCGCGCATCACAGCCGCCCTTCACGCACAGGACGACGCCTCAACTCCCGCGACGCACCCCCACGAATCCGGCTCAGATCGTAACGTCGGCGCCAGGCGGCACCGGGGAAGCGTACAGTGCGCCTGCTGGGCGACACCCACCATCCGAGACATCACACTCCGTCTGCCCACACCCGCCCTATGGCATGCAGGCCAGTACGCGCTCGTGCGAGTCGCACCCTTCGAGTGGCGCCCCTATTCGCTCGCCTGCGGACCCGGCCAGGCCGTGCGCCTACTCATAGACGTTCGCACCCGCGGACTCGGCGCGGCATGGGCGAGCCACGTGACAGCGGGAGACGCCGTCGACATCGAACTCCCTCTGGGGCAATTCCTCCTCAACACGGGCACTTCTGACACGCGCGCGACAACACCTGACACCCGACGCCGCGTATTCATCGCAACCGGAACAGGAATCGCCCCCTTTCTTGCGGAATTCGAGCGTGACGTACGAAACGATGATGTTCTCCTCCTCGGGTACGCAACGACCACCGACGACCCGACACGCCACGTAAACACGCCCCTGCCGCGCACCATACGCTGCGTGAGCCGCGAGAACACTCCCGGAACCTTCCACGGGCGAGTCACGAACTACCTGCTCGAAGCCGGCATCGACACCGACGCCACCTACTACGTGTGCGGCTCACCCCTCATGGTCGCCGACGCCGCACGCCTCATCCGCGACGCGGGCGGGCGCGTCCACACCGAATCCTTCTAGCCCCTCACCGCCCCTCACACGGCGAGGCCGGGACCGCTCGCGCAGCCCCGGCCTCGTCCCTACGTCAGGCACGTGATCACAACACGTCGTCATCCACCCAATCCAGGGTGCGGGTGACAGCCTTCTTCCACAGGCGGTAAGTGCGGTCGCGCTCGGCGGACTCCATGGTGGGCTTCCAGCGCTTGCCTTCCTGCCAGTTGGCGACGACATCGTCGGTGCTCTCCCAGTAGCCAACCGCCATGCCGGCCGCGTAGGCGGCACCCAGGGCGGTCGTCTCAATAACCTTCGGGCGGACGACGTCCACGCCACACAGGTCGGCCTGGAACTGCATGACCAGGTCGTCGTGCGTCANCAGTCGGAGCCACCCTTGCCCTTGATCGGCAGGATCGCGTGGGCGATACGCGGGCCGAGATCACGGGCCGGGTTGATGGCGTAACCGGTGGGGCCGCCGAGGGAGTTACCGATGACGACGATGATGAGGGCGACACCGAGCGGGCCAATCGCAGTCTCGGTGTAGCCGGAGACGAAGACCCACAGGATGAGGACGGCGGTGCCGATGGCCTCAGTGAGGCAGTTCCAACCGTAGGAGCGGATTTCGGGGCCGGTGGAGAAGACGCCGAGCTTGAGGGCGGGGTCGCAGTCCTCATCGAAGTGCTTCTTGAAGGTGAGCCAGCACAGGATGGCACCAACGAAGGCGCCGAGGAATTGGGCGACGATGTAGATGGCAACGTTGGTGCCGGTGACGGGAATTCCGCCGGCCTCGACGGCGGGACCGTTAAGGGTGACGCTCGGGTCGAACATGTTGCCGACGACCTTGGCGATCGTGACGGCGGGGTTCAGGTGGCCGCCGGTGCGGAAGGCGACGTAGACGCCGGCGAAGACCGCGAGGCCCCATCCCCAGTTGATGAGAAGCCAGCCGCCGCCCTTGCCCTTGGATTTGGGCAGGAGGTTGGTGGCGACGACGCCACCACCGAGGAGAAGCAGAACCGCTGTGCCGAGGAACTCAGACCAGAAAATCTGGCCGGTGGTAGGGGCAGTCGCGTCAGCGGCTGCCGGAAGCAGTGTTGAGAGCATGTTTCCTATCTTTCTCCGGCGCGTCCTCACGCCGGGTCACCGGTGATGAATCACCGCTAACTATGTGCCATCTAACAATAACCCCATGGATACTGTTGACGGATCACCCCAAGTATTACACTTCATGCACGTCGGCCCAAGCCGAATGCACGTTCGTTCAGCACCCTTGGTGTGACCCTGACCATCTGTCGCAGGCAAATCTAGCCCGAGGATAAGGCGAATGAATACCCAAAATCACACATCTGCACGCTTGTGCATGGCACACTAGAAAACGTGACAATACGTGACGAACAGGCGCATGAGGCAGCCTCAATGTACTACCTGCAGGGTCAGACGATGGAAACAATCGCTCGCCACCTGCAAATATCGCGCTCATCCGTATCCCGACTGCTCGCACACGCCCGCGAGGTCGGGCTCGTGCGCATCTCCGTGTCCGCATCCCCGGGCACCAAAGGAACCCTTGCCGGGCAAATCGCAGACCTCTTCGGAGTCCAGGTATCCGTCGTGCCCGTCCACGACGTCCACACCGAGGTCAATAGGCTCCACAACGTCGCCCTGGTTGCCGCCGAGCACCTCGTCGACATGCTCTTCCCCGGCGTCACCCTCGGCATCGCGTGGGGCAACACAACCGCCGAGGTCACCCGCGCCATGCCGCATGTGTCATTCGCCGGCTCAACAGTCGTCCAACTCAACGGTGCCGCGACCGCCACCGAGTCCGGCATGCCCTACGCGGAGGCCATCATGTCCTGCGCGGCCAAGGCCATCGGCGGGCGCATCGTCAACTTCCCCGTGCCCGCCTTCTTCGACTACGCCGACACCAAAGAAGCCCTCTGGCGCGAACGCTCCGTCCAATCCGTCCTCAACACGATCGACAACGCCGACGTCGCCCTCTTCGGCGTCGGATCCATGTCCGCACGCCTGCCCTCCCACGTCTACTCGGGCGGATTCCTCGAACCCGACGAGATCGCCTCCGCACAAAACGACGGCGTCGTCGGCGACGTGTGCACCGTCCTCATCCGCGAAGACGGCTCGACGAACATGCACCTCAACGAACGAGCCTCCGGCCCAAGCCCCTCAACGCTCAAGAGGATCCCGCGACGCCTATGCGTCGTCTCCGGCGCCTCCAAAGCCCTGCCACTCCTCGGCGCCCTACGCGCCGGAGTCGCCACCGACCTCGTCCTCGACGACGGCGCCGCACACGAACTCCTCGACCTCGTCCACACGCGCGCCCTCAAAAAGCGCACACGCCCCTGACCCCGGCCACCCCACGCAACTAAGCCCCGGCCTCGTCCACTGAACGAACGAACGAGGCCGGAGCCACATTGTCGATCGGCTCAGCCCAGGCGCTTAACCAGCGGGAACGGAATCGTCTCGCGGATGCCCTGGCCGGTCAGAACCATCAGCAGGCGATCAATCCCCATGCCCATACCGCCGCACGGCGGGAAGCCCTGCTCCATAGCGACCAGAAAGTCCTCATCCAGGACCATGGCCTCAGGGTCTCCGTTAGCAGCCGCGAGGGCCTGCGCCTCGAAACGCTCACGCTGAACCACCGGATCAGCCAGCTCAGAGTAGGCAGTACCCGTCTCAAAGCCGCGCACATACAGGTCCCACTTCTCTGTCAAACCGGGACGGGAACGATGGTAGCGGGTCAGCGGGGACGTATCCTCCGGGAAATCATAGACGAAGGTCGGCGCCCACAACTTAGAGCCGACAAGCTCCTCAAAAATATCCTCAACGATCTTGCCGGCGACCGCGTAGTCGTCGACCTCCAGGCCAATACGCTCCGCGTACTTGACCAGGGTCTCGCGAGGCGTCTCCACCGTAATCTCCTCACCCAGGGCCTCCGACGTCGAGCCATACAGGTCAATGCGGTCCCACTCACCTGACAGGTCGTACTCAGTGCCGTCCGCCAGGCGCACAACCTCCTCACCCTCAGACAGGTCGAAGGCGTCACGCGCAGCCTGCTGAATGAGATCGCGCGTCAGGTCCGCCATACCGTTGTAGTCCGAGTAAGCCTCGTAGGCCTCCAAGGCCGTGAACTCAGGGCTATGCGAGGAATCCATTCCCTCGTTTCGGAAGTTTCGGTTGATTTCGAAGACACGATCAACGCCGCCAACGACAGCACGCTTCAGGTAGATTTCCGTCGCAATACGCAGGTAGAGGTCCATGTCGAGCGCATTCATGTGCGTGACGAAGGGACGCGCCGCTGCGCCGCCGTGAATCGCCTGCAGCATCGGCGTTTCCAGCTCGATGTAGTCGCGACGGAAGAAGTTTTCACGAAGCGAGCGGTTGACGGCCGCGCGAATGCGGACCATGTCGCGCGCGGCCGGGCGCGTGATCAGGTCGAGCTCACGGCGGCGAATACGCTGATCTTCGGACAGCGTAATCTCTTCGCCAGCCTCGGTCGTCCAGGTTTTAGGTAGGGGACGCAGCGCCTTGGAGGCGATGGCCCAGGAAGCATCGGGGGCGGGCAGCGCTGTGGGAGCGGCGTCGTAGGCGGCCTGCGCCTCGGAGGTGACCTCGGCGGGGGTCGCGAAGATCGAGAGTTCGCCGCGGCGCGAGGAGATCACGCGACCGTGGACGAAGAGGTGATCACCCAGGTCGACGTCGTTCTTGTAGGCGGCCAACGAGTCGGCACCGACGGACGCCGCGGAGAGCATGACCTGAATCCTGTTACCTTCGCCGTCCATGAGGGTCGCGAAGCAGAGCTTGCCGCCATTGCGCGCGAGGATGACGCGGCCCGCCAGGCCCACGTAGTCCTCGGTCTCTTCGCCGGCCTCGAGGTGGGCGTACTTCTCGCGCACCTTCTTGATGGTCGTCGTAATCGGCAGGCGCACGGGGTAGGCGGGGATGCCGGCCTCCATGAGGCGCGCGCGCTTGGCCGCGCGAACCTTGACCTGCTCGGGGGTGTCGTCTGCGGGGGAGGGCGTGGGTGTAGAAGAATCGGTCATGCGCCTATCGTACCGGGATTTAGCCTCGCGACGAGGCAGGGGCCCGGTTGGGCTCCTCACGAAGCGTTCGGCCCGTTTCCTTCTCGCGCTGTCAGTGGGACTCCCCGACGTTCGTTCATGAGGCGGTGAGAGCGGCCAGTGAGAACGTGGTAACCCCGCCCTCGAGCGTCATCGTTGGACCATCAGCCGTCACGACAGCAGCGAAGGAAGGCACCCCCATGCGCTCAACGTCAACCACCTCAAGGAATCGCATCAGACTCTTGGCTCCAGCAGGTATCGCGGGTTGCCCGAGCTTGACCTCAATCGCTCCCCATCGACCATCAGGGAGCTCGACAATCACATCGACCTCTCGTCCCGCCTTATCTCGGTAGTGCATGACCTGCCCCCCAAGCTCCTGCATGTAGGTGCGCAGGTGCTGGACGACCATCGATTCGAACCAGAGTCCCGCCGTGTTCAAGTCCGCGAGCAGCTTACGCGAGGATGCTCCCAAGGCCGCAGCAGCCAGCGCCGGATCAACAAAGTGAACCTTAGAGGCGGAGCGAATAGCAGTCTTCGAGCGTATCTGTGGAGACCACGCGTCTTGTTCCTCGACGAGGAAGATACGTTCCAACGAACCGATGTACCCGCTAACGGTACGCGGCTGAATATCACCCACGCCTCGCATATCCGCCGCGATCGTTGTCAGCTTCAGCTCGGACGACAGGTTGCGCGCCAGCGAGCGCAGCAAAGCTGTCACTGTTCGTGGGTTACGGCGAGGTTCATCATCCAGGCGCGCAATGTCACTGACAGCAACATCCTCAAGGTAGGCGCGCAGATTACGCTGGGCGTCCTTCTCTGCCAAATCAAGGTCTGCGGGCCACCCTCCATGCACGAGGGCAGAGAGCATTGTGGGAACATCCATCGGCGAGGTGAGAGCAGGGGTGGGCAGATCACCGTCAAAGAGGCCCCCGAGCGAGACGGTTCCAACTCCTAGCCCACGTTCTTCGAGAGTCATAGGGCGCATCCGCAGACGTACGAATCTGTGTGCACCGGAGTGTCGCATCGCATCCTGAGCGGGAACCGATGACCCGGTGAAGATGAACTGGCCCTTCATGCCACGCCGATCGATCTCATGCCTGGCCGTATTCCACAGCTCGGGCGCCAGCTGCCACTCATCAACGAGGCGCGGAGTCTCGCCCTCGAGCAGCAAGCGCGGATCCACCTGGAGAGCAGCTGCAACACTAGGCGAACCATCATCGAGGATCACGACCGATGCGGCGTGGTGGCGCCCCGTCTGCGTCTTGCCGGACGCACGGACACCATCGATCAGCACACCACCCGAGGTTCGCAATGCGGATTCGACGCTGCGATCAAGAATACGCGACCGGTACATTTTCCCTCTCTTTCAAGCAAAAAGTAACACATGAAGCTGTTGTAGCGCATGTTTTGGCCGCATTTCAGCGCATGTTTTGGACGGACATTAGCGTATGTTTTGGCTTCATTTTAGCGCGCGTTTCGGACGTAAAGTTGCGCATGTTGTGCCTGCCTCGGCGTGAGCGTCACCTCTTCACGGCAGCTGAGCCCCACTGGTGGCAACGGAGGCAGGGCACCCACACTGCCTCCACTGGGGTTAACGCGCACATAAAAGGGCCACAGATACACGAAGCGCCCACTGTCACCAGTGGGCGCTTGCCCGTGCTGTCAAGCGTTGGTCAGACGCCGGAGCTCTTCAGGCCCAGCTCGCGGGCCCGCTTCGAGTCCTCGGGGACACGTCCCGCGTGGTCGCCGGCGCTGACGATCCTGTTGGAGCCGTCGACGAAGACGACGGAAGGCTTCATGGTGCGCACGAGGGATTCGGGCACCTGGGCGTAGGCCATGATGATGACCAGATCGCCGACACTCACCTTGTGGGCGGCGGCGCCGTTGAGCTGGATTGTGCCGCTGCCGCGCTCGCCGGCGATCGTGTAGGTCGAGAGTCGCTCGCCGTTGTTGACGTCGACGATGTCGACCTTCTGGCCAGGGACGATGTTCGCGGCGTCCAGCAGATCCTCGTCCACGGTGATCGAACCGACGTAGTGCAGGTCGGCGCCGGTGACGACGGCGCGGTGGATCTTGCCGATCGCCATCTCGCGCGTCATTTCCATCATGCGAGCTCCCCCGCGCGCTCGGCGAGACGGCCGACGGGTGTGGAGGCGCCGCGCAGCGGCACCTCCATGTTGTCGATGAGGCGGGTCGTGCCCACCTTGGCGGCGATGAGGAGGCGTCCTTCGCGCGAGCCGTCGGACAACATGGTGGGTGCACCAGCATCCTCGCCGACGGGCACGGACTCGGTGCCTGCGAGGATCTCGAAGGTTCCCGCGTCCACGAACGCAATGTAGTCCAAGTTGATGCCGCCCTCGGCGTCGATGACCGAACGGCATTCGGACACGATGTCCGCGGGAGCGGCCCCGGCCTCGGCGACTTCGGCACCGCGGCGAAGGGCGCGCGAGAGCGCACGGGCGCGGATGCGTTCCTCGTCGCTGAGGTACTGGTTGCGGCTGGACAGGGCGACGCCGTCCTCGGCGCGCACGATCGGGACGGCGTGGACGCGCACGGGGATGTCAAGCTGAGAGAAAACGGTGCGCAGGACGGCCAGCTGCTGAGCGTCCTTCTGCCCGTACAGCGCCACGTCGGGGCGCACGAGGTTGACGACCTTCGTGCACACGAGGGCGACGCCCGCGAAGTGCGTGGGGCGCGTCTTGCCCTCGAGGACGCGCGCAATCGGGCCCGGGTCGATCGACACGGTCGCGGGTGTGGGGTACACGTCCTGGGGCGCGGGCGCCCACACGAGGTCCGCGCCGACCGTCTCGAGGGCGTCCATGTCCGCATCCAGGGTGCGCGGGTAGGCGTCGTAGTCCTCGCCGGGCGCGAATTGCGTGGGGTTGACGAAGATTGTAACGATGACGTGATCAGCCAGTTCGCGGGCCTCGCGCACGAGCTGCAGGTGCCCATTGTGCAGGGCGCCCATGGTCATGACGAGCGCCTTCGTGCCGGGCAGCTTGGTCAGCGCCTCGGCCAGCTGGGCGCGCGTGTGGGTCAGGATGGGACGGTTGGTCATGTTTCCATTCTTGCAAATGTCGCCTGCCCTGGGCGAAATAGAGTCGCTATCCTCACGCCTCGCTCTGTGTGGGACGAGGCGTGGGCGCGGTCGGCGGGATCGCGCCCGCAGGGGGCGAGGCGTGGGCGCNAGGCGTCCGGGGGTGCTCATAGTGTCATTGTCGCCGATCCGCGCCTCACCCGCCGCGCACCGTCTCGCGCGAGGTCGCCTCGACGACCTCGGTGACGCGCGAGAGCCAGCGTTCGGGGGCCTCAGCCTCGCGGCGAACCTTCGAGGCCTCGGAAAGGTTAGCCCACAGCTCCAGGGAACGGCCCGCCTCGACGTGCTCGGCCATCGACGAGACCGGGCCAGGGACCAGCTCCGCGCGCACCGAGGCGACGCTTCGCCACCGCTGAATGGGCCCCTGACGCACCGCACAGGGCGGCCAATTCACGCGAGAGACAGACGCCGACATCGCCGCACGACTCACACCCACCTCCCAGGAAACATTCAGACTCATGGGCGACACTGACACCATGAGCACCACCGGAACAGAGGCAAAACTGCTCGTCGTCGACGACGAACCCAACATCCGCGACCTCCTCGCCTCCTCCCTGCGCTTCGCCGGCTTCGACGTCGTCACCGCCGAGGACGGAAGCGGCGCATTCCACGAAGCCCAAGCCTCGCGCCCCGACCTGATCGTCCTCGACGTCATGCTCCCCGACATGGACGGCTTCACCGTCACGCGCCGCCTGCGCGACGCCGGCATCACCACCCCCGTCCTCTTCCTCACCGCGCGCGACGACATGCGCGACAAGATCCAAGGCCTGACCGTCGGCGGCGACGACTACGTCACCAAACCCTTCGGCCTCGAAGAGGTCGTCGCACGCATCCGCGCAATCCTTCGCCGCACGATGGGCGCCGAGGAGGACGACGCCTTCCTACGCGTCGGAGACCTGGTCATCGACGAAGACGCGCACGAAGTCACGCGCGCCGGCGTCCCCATCGACCTGTCCCCCACCGAGTTCAAGCTCCTGCGCTACCTCGTCATCAACGCCGGGCGCGTGGTCTCCAAGATGCAGATCCTCGACCACGTGTGGGAATACGACTGGGACGGCGAGGTCGCCATCGTCGAGTCCTACATCTCCTACCTGCGCCGCAAGCTCGCAGTCGAGGGCGCGTCCGGGGAACTCATCCACACCAAGCGAGGCGTGGGCTACATCCTGCGCGCCGAGGAGTAACGTGCACCCCAGCCTGGCTCAACGCGTCGAGGCCTGGTGGGACGCCAAACCCCTGTCTTCACAGCTCGTCACGCTCATCACCCTCCTGCTCGCCGTCGGCCTCTCACTGTCCGGCACAGTCATGATCGGCCTCCTCCAGCGCCACCTGACCTCGCAGATCGACGACCAGCTGATCGCCACCGCGCACACCCTCCAGATCTCCGCCTCCACCGCAACCTTCTCCGCCGACGGCCAGGGCGCCATCCCCACCCTCTATTACATTCAGATCCGTGACACCAGCGGAAACGACCGCTACTTCTACTCCGAGGACACCCTCAAGGCCTCGGGCAAACCCAACCTGCCCGACCTCGTCGACACCTCCTCCGCCCCCATCTCCTCCTTCCGAACGCTGCCCATCACCGTTTCCTCCTCGAAGATGGGCCTCGGATGGCGCGCGCTCGTCGTCCCCGTCTACGACCAGGACTCCGGCGTCTTCTCCGGGTACATGACGATCGCCCTGCCCCTGTCCGACGTCCAGCACACCCTGCGCACCACGGCCTCCTACTTCACCGTCGCCGGCTCAATCATCGTCCTCATCGGCGGATGGGCAGGCCGCGTCCTCGTGCGTCGCGCCCTCCTGCCCCTGCGCTCCATCGAATCCACCGCCGGAAAAATCGCTGCCGGAGACCTCACCAAGCGCGTCACCCCGCACCCGCCCACCACCGAAGTCGGTTCCCTCTCCCTCTCACTCAACTCCATGCTCACCCAGGTCGAGCAATCCTTCGAAGCACGCCAAGCCTCGGAAAGAAAAATCAAACGCTTCGTCTCCGACGCCTCCCACGAACTGCGAACCCCCCTGGCAGCGATCTCCGGATACTGCGAACTCTACGCGATGGGCGGCGTACCAGACGAACGAATCGACGAGGTCATGGGACGTATCAGCTCAGAGTCCTCCCGCATGGCGAACCTCGTCGAAGACCTCCTGACCCTCGCCCGCCTCGACGAAGGCCGCCCACTCGACATCACCGACATAGACCTGGTCAAACTCGCCGACAACGCCATCTTCGACCTGCAAGCACTCGACCCCACGCGCACCGTCGGGCTCATCGGCACCAACGGGCACACACCCCCCATGACCCTCGTCGTACCCGGCGACCGAGACCGTCTCTCCCAGGTCTTCACGAACCTCATCGGCAACATCGTGCGCTATACACCCCAGGGTTCCCCCGTCGAAATCGCTCTCGGACGCAGCGCAGACACCGCAATCGTCGAACTACGCGACCACGGACCCGGCATCGACGAAACCGACCGCGGTCGCGTCTTCGAGCGCTTCTACCGCGCCGATTCCTCCCGCAACCGCAAGTCCGGCGGTTCCGGCCTCGGACTCGCTATCGTCTCCGGCATCCTCGCAGCCCATCGCGGAAACGTATCGCTGACAAAAACAAAGGGCGGGGGCCTCACCGTCCGCATCGAACTGCCGACAGCGTGAAGGACATAACGCACAGACTAACACCCGCGACTTTTTCGCTTCTTCATCGGCTTTTCTCACTACACAGTTCACGATAAACCCTTCTGAATCCCCCCAATTTTTCACCGCCGAACGTGACCTGAGCACAAAAGCGCACTACCATGGCTGGATATTCCTCACCTAGGAGAGTGGCCCATGGGTGCACAAGCACCTCACTGGCTGCTGACGTCGTTCGTCGACGCCATGCAGCAGATCGGCGCGACCGCGACCGATGCAGAACTTGAACATGAGGGCGCAGACCTCATACAGCGATGGAACGCCCCTGAGCGTCAGTTGCACAACCTGCGTCGACTCATGAACACGCTCACCCACATCGACGAAATCGCTTCGTCCGCGCACGATCCTGACATCTTACGGGTCGCAGCCTGGTATTACGGCGCCTTCCTCAACAAAGCCCTCGAAATTAAGCTCGGCGGCTTCCAAGCAAACTTCGCCGCCACCCGCTGCATCGACCACGCACACAATCGCCTCACCAACCTCGGCGTCCCCGACGAAGTCGTCGTGCGCATCGACGAACTCATCGCCTTCGTCACGCGCCACCGCGCCCCACGCACCGATTTTGACGCACAGGTCCTCGTCGACGCAGACCTGGCAGGCTTGTCCGTCAGCCCGCAAGAATACAAAAAGATCCGCTGCGCCCTGCGCGCCGAACTCAGTGAACTCGACGACCTGCAATTCATCAAGGCACGCATCGCCCTGCTCAAAAAGCTACTCAGCTACGAAACGATCTACCAGTCGCCGCTAGGCTCCGCATGGGAAGACCCCGCACGAGCAAACCTCGAACACGAGCTAACGCGCCTCGAACGAGACAAAGCCAAGCTGCGCGAAGCCGATAATGACTCCGACGACCCCGACGACCCCGACGACAGCGACGAAATCGTTGAAGACTCCACGACAACGACCGGCACGCTGATCATCAAGCGCCGCTCCATCAAGAAGCGCACCCCCGTCCACAGCGCAGACGACGAAGTCACCTCAACCGGCATCCTACCGCGCAAGATTGAAGAACCCTATGACGCGGACGAGGAAGCGGAAGCAACCTCCTCTCTCGAGTCTGCTGTCGAGTCGCTGGATCTGCCCAACACCGACTGACGAGGCCGCTGTACCCTTCGCTGGGGCCGCGCCGCTTTGAGCACCCATTGGCGCCAACCCACCCGTCCGCGCAGCGAGCTTCATTCGGCGCGTCGTCTCGAAGCCCGACCCCACCTCGCCTCCGACAACGGACAACACTCCCCAACCCGAGGGCTATCCACAGGCGCTGTTCGTCGCAGACAGTTATCCACAGGACGTTGATTCTGCCTCGATCACGCGCCCGCACGCGCGTAGTGTCATCAGCGACGGGCCCACCCGGGGTCCCACAAAGGAGTGACATCATGACCGCATACGCCGTTGACGCCGAGCAAGTATCCGCCGCCTCCGCACAGGCATGCACGACCGCATCAACGATCCGCACCGAAGTCGACACCCTCATGGCGCAGTTGCTCGCGCTCCAGGACTCCTGGAGCGGCGGCGCCCAAGCAAACTTTCAAGCGACCATCACGCAATGGCAGAGCGTCCAAGCACAGACGCACGATGCGCTCGACTCGATTTCCACGCAGCTGCAAGCCGCTGCCTCAACCTACACGGAAGCAGAAGCGCACTCCACATCGCTTTTCGCAAACGCCTAGGTACACGCTGAAAATACACGCCGGGGGCGAGACCCTAACGAGTCCCGCCCCCTACGGATCAGCGCGAAACTGAGTGGCTCAGTACATGCCGCCCATGCCAGCGCCAGCCTCGTCGCCACCGGCAGCCGGCGGCTCGGGCTTGTCGGCGACAACGGCCTCGGTAGTGAGGAACATTCCCGCGATCGACGCGGCGTTCTGCAGCGCCGAACGGGTGACCTTGACCGGGTCAGAGATGCCAGCGGCCATCAGGTCCGTGTACTCGCCGGTTGCAGCGTTCAAGCCAAAGCCCGGGTCCATGTTCGCGACGCGGTCGGCAACCACGCCGCCCTCAACGCCCGCGTTCTCAGCGATCTGCTTGAGGGGAGCAGAGACAGCCAAGCGAACAATGTTCACGCCGGTCGCCTCGTCACCGTCAAGGTGATCAAGCGCGGGCAGCGCCACGGCAGCAGCCTGGATCAGGGCGACACCGCCGCCAGCGACCAAGCCCTCTTCGGAAGCCGCACGAGCGTTACGAACAGCATCCTCAATGCGGTGCTTGCGCTCCTTCAGCTCAACCTCGGTGGCCGCACCGGACTTGATGACGGCAACGCCGCCGGCCAGCTTCGCGAGGCGTTCCTGCAGCTTCTCACGGTCGTAGTCAGAGTCGGTGTTCTCGATCTCCTGACGGATCTGGCGCACGCGCGCAGCCAGCATATCCTTGTCGCCAGCTCCCTCAACGATGGTGGTCTCATCCTTGGAGACAACAATCTTGCGGGCGCGGCCCAACAGCTCCAGGTCCGCGTTTTCGAGGGACAGACCCACCGTCTCGGAGATGACCTGGCCACCCGTCAGGATGGCCATGTCCTGCAGCATCGCCTTGCGGCGCTCACCGAAGCCAGGGGCCTTGACAGCCACAGACTTGAAGGTGCCGCGAATCTTGTTAACAACGAGCGTAGCCAGGGCTTCGCCCTCAATGTCCTCGGCGATGATCGCCAGGGGCTTGCCGGTCTGCATGACCTTTTCCAGGACCGGGACGATGTCCTTCACGTTGGAGATCTTGGAGTCCATCAGCAGGACGTAAGCATCCTCGAGGACGGCTTCCTGGCGCTCCTGGTCAGTCACGAAGTAGGCCGACAGGTAGCCCTTGTCGAAGCGCATACCCTCGGTGGTCTCCAGGGTGGTGTCGAAGGAGTTGGTCTCCTCAACGGTGACGACGCCCTCGGCGCCGACCTTGTCGAAGGCCTCGGCGATGAGCTTACCGATGGCGGGATCGTTGGCGGAGATGGAGGCTGTGGCAGCGATCTGCTCGGTAGTTTCAACGGGCTTTGCGTCGGCGTGCAGTTGGGCGACGATAGCCTCGACGGCCTGGTCGATGCCGCGCTTGAGAGCGATCGGGTTGGAGCCTGCGGCGACGTTGCGCAGGCCCTCGTGGACCAGTGCCTGGGCCAGGACGGTCGCGGTCGTGGTGCCATCACCAGCGACGTCGTCAGTCTTCTTGGCGACTTCCTTGACCAGCTCGGCGCCGATGCGCTCAAAGGGATCGTCGAGGTCGATTTCCTTGGCGACGGAGACGCCATCCTTGGTGATCGTGGGGGCGCCCCACTTCTTGTCGAGCACGACGTTACGACCCTTGGGACCCAGCGTCACCTTCACGGTGTCGGCCAGCAGATTCAGGCCGTTCTCCATGCCACGACGGGCATCCTCATCAAACTTGATGATCTTGCTCATTGAAAATGCATCCTTCCGCGGTGCGGATCGGGTCCGATGCCCGCGACGGACGACCGCGCTTGGTGCGGCCTCATCGAACCGATGGTTTTATCACTCTCTATGTCGGAGTGCTAAGAATGATTTTGGCACTCGCCAGCATCGAGTGCAAGGCGAGGTGAGCTTCCTTGCGGTCGATGCGCTCAGGGCGTAACACCCGCGTCCTCAAATGCTGAGAGTTCTCAATTCAGCGCAGGACGACGACAATGTCGGGATTCCCCAGGCCGCTTTCCTGGCGGACATTATCAATTCCGAGCGTGGAGGCAATATCTTTCGCGGTGCCTTCCATGCTGGGATCCTCGTAGTAAACGGTCGAAGTTTGGGTAGCCCATCCGTCAGCGTTGGCCGCCGAAGTCCCGGCATAGCCCGCCTGGTTAAGGATGCCGGCCTGCGCACTGGCATACCCCTGGGTGCCGGTTCCGTTGAGGACCTGAATCACGGCGCCATGGTCAGGAACGGAGGAGGCCGGCGTCGTAGAGGGACTAGGCGAGGGCGTGGGGTCGCTTGCCTCGTTCGACGGTTCGGCTGTAGTAGGCGCCGGGCTCTGTTCCGGCGTTGCAGCTGTGATCGTCGACACGGGGGCGGGTGTGGGGGTGACAGTCACGGTTTGTTGGCGTGACAGAGCGGTCGCCGCAGCCCATCCGAGCGCGGGAACGATCACGAGGATGGCCAGGAAAGGCCACACGTTCTTCCATTTAGACGGTTTGGGGCGATGCATGCCAACTGGCATTTCCTCGCCGGCGCGATCAAATTCATCCCTGGGGTACTGAGAGCTCACGCGTTCAGACTATCGGAAAAGCAGCGTGCGGTCGCGTGTGGCGCGCGGGAGGGGAGCGGCCGGCGTGAGGTGTGTGGTGGCATGCGGCATTAGGCTGGTGTCATGAGTGATTACAATCCGCGCGCCCTGTCCGAGCTGATCGATCCGGGATGGGCTGCGGCTCTGGCGCCGGTCGAGGACCGCGTCCACGAGTTGGGCGCGATGCTGGCCGCCGAGGTGGACGAGGGGCGCGGCTACCTGCCCGCGGGGACGGATGTGCTGCGCGCATTCACCTACCCCTTTGAGCAGGTGAAGGTCCTCATTGTGGGACAGGACCCGTACCCGACCCCGGGTCACGCGATGGGTTTGTCATTTTCGGTGCGCCCCGGTGTACAGATCCCCAGGTCTCTGGTCAATATTTTCCGCGAGCTGTGCGAGGACATCGGATGCCAGCCGCCTTCTTCGGGCGATCTGACGGCGTGGAGTGAGCAGGGCGTGTGCTTGTTGAATAGGGTGCTGACGGTGCGTCCGGGAGCGCCCGCGTCGCATCGGGGGCGCGGGTGGGAGGAGGTCACGCAGTGCGCGATTGACGCGCTGGTGGCTCGACGTCGACCGGATGGGTCGCCCGCCCCGCTGGTGGCGATTCTGTGGGGCAAGGACGCGCAGTCTCTGATGCCGCGCCTGGGTGAGACTCCTGTCATCGCTTCGCCGCATCCCTCACCTTTGTCGGCGCGCCGCGGGTTTTTCGGGTCCCGTCCGTTCTCGCGCGCGAACCGGATGCTCGAGGAGCAGGGTGCGTCAGGCGTCGACTGGTCGCTGGTGCGCTAAGAGCGGAAGGAGACGACGAGGCCGGGGCGGGCCGCGCGGGCGGCGTCCTCGCCGCGGTGGGGAGTGCCGCGATGAGGGGTGCCACGATGAGGGGCTCTGCGGATATTTCTCTCTCCCATCGAATACACCAGAACGGTTAGGGTGCCGCGTAGGTGACAACCGGGTGCATGTCGGCTGAACTGGACGTTGTGGGCTGGACTGGATGCGGCATCCGGAAAATGGGCACCGCTGTCTCAAGCCGACGGTGTCATGAGCTACCAGCATCGTCGTGTAGCGGTGATGCTGCTTGGAGGCTGGTTGTGGGGAGTCCTCGGATGCTTGGGCCCAGGCTCGCGCGGCGATCATGGAAGGGGTGGCGGGCTTGTCCCAGAGGCGTATCTCCCGCTTGATGGGGAGTAGCCTGTAGGCGTCCGGTCTTGTGTGGCGCGAGAGTCCGCATCTCCCGCTTGATGGGGAGTAGCCCCTCGGTGACGCTCCGTGCGATCGCCCGCCATACGGGCCCTGACGCGGCGTACCTGACTGAAGACGCGCGCTATAGGGCACAATGCGTTGGTCTGGGCTAGGCCCCTGGCATCGTCGAGGGGGCGTCATCGGACTAGCGCGCTCGCGCCGCCGCGCCTGCGACAGGATGGACACCATCGGGAGGATTGCACCTGATCGGGAGTGTTCAACCCGTTGGGGAGCATTGGATCCGTGAGGGAGCATGACACCAGGGGCAATGATGGGGGTTTTGCACCATTAGAAGCCTCCCTTCGGCGTGTCGCCGGCATGTCGTCTCAAAGCTCGGCCAGTCCCTGCCCCGCCCATCAATGTCGCACGTAATTCCCATGCGTTTACTTCAAATGTTGAATCCACATCGTTGGAATTGCAACGTTTTCGGGTGGTCTCGAAAAGTGACCGAGGGAAATTACGTGCGAAATTTGTCTGGAGGTTGTCGGGTCTCCGCCCGCAGGTGCCGTGGCTAGCCCAGTGTCTCGAAGCGCGCCCGTACTCTCCGGACCCTCCGCCCTCTGCGCCTGGGTGTATTTCGGGCTGTCGATGGGGGTTTGCACCATTAGAAGCCTCCCTTCGGCGTGTCGCCGGCGTGTCGCGCCTCTATTGGTGCAATTCCCCCCGTCTGGTGGCACCCTCGACGTGGGGCGAGCCCGACCGTGGGCCTCTCATGGTGCGATTCCCCCCGTTTGCTGGCGGTGAGGCCGCGGTCCGGGGCGGCGCCGCCCACGCGCATGCCATCGGACCCACGTGCGAAGTGTCGGACCCACGCGCATACCATCGGACCCACGCGCGAAGTGTCGGGCTCACGTGCGCGGCGAGGAACGCAGGCAGCTCGCGCTCGGAGCAGTTTCGCATGCAATTCGACTCAGTGAACTTTCAACAGCTTCCACAAACGTTGCAATTCTAACGACATGGATGCGCGGTACGACACAGTGTCGGTGGAATTGCATGCGACATTCGTGGAAAGCCCGCCCGGCGGGAGTCATACTCCGCCGCTCGCGCTGCCGCTCGTCGCGCAGCCGGTGGCGCGCCAGTGGCCTGGCACGGTGGATACCGCCGAGGTAAACAACCTGCCCAAGCCCCACCGTGACGGATCATTGGGCAGCCACTCACGGGCCCGCGACGCTGTATTCACAGGAACGAGGCAAACGCGACCAACTAAAATGGCGATTTTCCCGCGCGACAAAGCCGAAAAGTCACCTTGCTAGCAACACGTTTTGTTCATCCTCCACATTGCCTCCATCGCCTTCCACAGCGACTTTCCCGCACCAGCAAGCCGAACACGCGCTACCCAACCAACGCGCTGTCTCGATCATCCACGTCGTGGCCCGCCGCCTTCAACACCGACTGGGATTGTGCGCAAGTTGTTGACGGTTTGTTTGTGCGGCTTTTGTCCAGGCCGAACGGCAGCTGGGCCCTACAACTGGCTGCCTTAACCCCTCGATGCGCAGCTAAACCCTACTGGTGGCAGTACGGGCAGGCCGCCCACACTGCCATCCATCGGGTTAATGCGCACATCAAGGGGCGGACATTCCCACCCATGCGGTTGGGGTTGTGCGCAAGTTGTTGACGGTTTGTTTGTGCGGCTTTTGTCCAGTCCGCTGGGTGTAGTTCGTATTCGATGGGGGATTTGCCGCCGAGGCTGGTGTGGATGCGGCGGTGGTTGTAGAAGTCTTCGATCCAGGTGGCGACCCCGGTGTAGGCCGGGCCGCGCGCGGCCAAGCGCCGCCACGAAGAACGACTAGTGGACCGTGATGAGTTCCTTCGTTGCCGCGTGCCTTTGATTTGTCTCAGGGACACACACCAAACTGGATGAGCCTCGCGCCAGCAGGCCCCCATTAACCCGCACGGTGCCCGCGCAGCCGCTACCAACCAACAGGTGCGAATAAGCCGGGCACCCACTTTCCCGCAAGAACAGGGGAAAACAGGCCGCCCAGCCGATGTCAGCCACACAACGGGCCGTATCCGTGTGAAATGAATATTGGAGCCGGCTATCGGACTCGAACCGATGACCTGCTGTTTACAAGACAGCTGCTCTACCAACTGAGCTAAGCCGGCGGCGCACACTAGTGTGCCACAGGTTGGCCCCTGTGCGCACGAGCGGGCCGACGCGCCGCTCGCCTGGGGCGTCCAGCGATGCGGCTCGTGGGCTGATCATAGTGACAGGCCCTGTGCTGGGGTGGGCACAAGAGATCGCTTCACCACTGCCACGCGCGGCACGGACAGAGCGCATAGTGGCGACCAAGACGGCTGTGGGGCGGGCCCGCCATGCGGACCCGCCCCACCACCGTCTCGATGATCAGTTTGAGCTGGTGGTTGTTCCCTCGCTCTGCGACTGGGCGTCACCGCTCTGGGAGGGTTCGGTCACTTCGGGCGTGACAGGAGTGCCAGCCTCCGGCGAAGCGGACTCGGAGAAGCCGTAGAGTTCCATGATGGTGGAGCGCAAGGCTGCGAGATCACCCGAGCGCGAGATGAGGGTGGAGTGGTCCTTGACCAGCTCGGGTGTACCGAGCTTGTTGGGATCACGCCCATCGACGGACGCTTCCTTCCACGCAGTGGAGGACGCTTGGAGGTAGGAGTCGACGGCATTGACTGGGAACGTGGCGATGACGTCGGAGGGGACACCGACCTCGGTGGCGATCTGTTTGACCTGCTTCCAGGACGAATCGAGGTTGTTGATTACGGCCGGGTTCTGTGCGTTGAACTGGCTACGGAAGTAGGCCATGAGAGCGTGATGGAACTCGATCCACTTGTCGGGGGCCTTTTGGGCGACGACCAGTGAGGCGCCGGTGGCCGGCTTGAGATATTCCATATCAACGGTGATGACGGGTTGAAGTTCGAGGTTGTAGTGCCCCTGTGAGGCCCACGTGGTGAGATCGTTGCCGATGTATGCGTCCAGATCGGCGCAGGCGTGGCAGGAGTAGTCGAAGTACTCGGTGAGCGTGGGCAGGTTAGGGTCGGCTTGGGCAGAAACACCGTTGCCGTTGACGATGATCGGGCGACCGTCGGCGAAGACGCCGAGAATCGTGGAGGCGTCGACGTTGCGCGCCGCGTTGATGTCAGCCTGTTGTTTCCAGATGACGCCGCCGACGGCTCCGACGACGGCCAGCACGATGGCGGCGACGGAGGAGATTACGATGATGCGAGTGCGGCGGTCGGCTCGCTCCTGTGCCAGGCGCATCTTGGCCGCTTTGGCGCGGACAGGATCAACGGTTGTCGGCTTCTTCTTTTGAGCCATGAACTCACCTTCCAGACTTAGTTGAATGTTGCAATAGTATCGGGCGGGGACGATGCACGCCTAGTGCGGCGGGCCTCCCGTGATGATGAACCACGTGCCGACCAGGAACCCGACACAGCCTACCGCGAGAAGGCCGCGACCCCAGAGCGGGCGCACGACGAAGCGTATTGACGTGGCGATCCCGACGCGCAGATCGGCTGCAAAAGGCATGAGCCAGGTGACGTAGAGGAGGAGTGTGACAAGCCCCCACACGACCACGATCCCAGTCGGATCACTGAGCCAGTAGTCGTCGCGTGACAGGCTGGGGGCGCCTGCCACGTCGGTAGGCCACGTCCACTGGGCAGACCCGTCATGGAAGTAGGACAGGAGAATCCATGCGCTGTATGGGATGAGGCTGGCGACGGCGAGAGCGAGAGAGCTGGTCAGGACGGACTTCACGAGCAGGATTGGGGACAGTGCAACAACGGCTGCGCCGTCACTGGATTTGGGGCCACGCAGCAAGTGGCGGCGCTCAAGCCACCTTTTCATCGCACCAACCAGACCGAAGGCTGTCAACGCGACGCCGACGGTCATTGTGCCGGCCACTCCAGCGATGAGGGGCAGTGCAGCAAGCACGGCGAGCAGGGCCGCGCCGGAGAGCCACGCGCCGCGACTCCAGGACGAGGCCGTGGCNTGACCTCGGTCGAATCCGCGTCATTGACCGCCTGCCAGGTGTCGGCGGCATCATCATGCCAGGCGACGTCGTTGGGGTCGTCGTCCCATTCGTGCTCGTCCCATGCGACGGATGCCGTGTCGACCTGTTCGGTATGGTCGTTGGCGGCAGTAAATTCTGAAGCGTCGCGGCGCGCGTGAACAGGGTAGGCCACGGCTCGCGCGCCGGACGCGTCGGGACGTGAAGCCGCTTCGTCCCATTCGGGCGGCGCAGCGATTTCCTGGGGGTCGGAATTGATCGACTGGGTGCGCACACCCGTGTCGAGCAGTTGCGCCCAGTTGACGGTGACATAGTCGAGTTCGCCGGGTGCCCAGCCGACCGCACTCATGAGTTCAGCAACAATAAGAGAAGGCGAGGGACGGTCGTCCGGGTCGGGAGCCAGCCCCCCGGCGAGCGCATCGGCGACCATCGGATGCAAGCCCGCCAGGTCGGGATCACCCTCAATGACGCGCAGCATGGTGGCGGTCACGTCACCCTTTCCGAACGGGGGGCGACCGGTCGCGCAGGAAAGCAAGGTGGCGCACCAGGCCCACCAGTCGGATTCTTTGGTGGCGTGGCCACCCTGAAGGAGCTCGGGCGCGGTGTATCCGGCTGTGCCGGATACGAGGCCGGTGCGCGTCAGGTGTTGGTCCTCCACGGCCATAGCGATTCCGAAGTCGATAAGGACTGGTCCGCGCGGCGAACAAATGATGTTCGAGGGTTTGATGTCGCGGTGGATGATGTTGGCGTGGTGGACGGCAGCGATCGTTGACGCAAGGTGATAGGACATGGCAGCAACGCCACGCAGCGGGATCGGCCCGGAGACGAGGATTTCCGCTAACGTCGGCCCGTCCACGTATTCGGATACAACGAAGGGCTGACTGGCTTCGGTCTCAGCGTCAACGATATGGGCAACGAAGGGCGAGCGAACGGAGTTGACCGTGCGCGTCTCACGTTCGAGGCGGGTCCTGGATTCCTCGGAGGCCGCCAACGCCGGGTGCATGGCTTTCAGGGCGACGCGTGTGCCGCCCCCGTCTTCTGCAAGCCACACTGTGCCCGCGCCGCCCGTTCCGAGTCGGCGGATGAGCCGATAGCCGCCCAGTTCCTCGCCTTCTTCCACGCCCCCAGCCTACCGTCCCCCACGTTCATCTGTACCTACCCGCGCGAAGCGCCCAGGCCTCGCCGACAAAACGAGATGTTCACCACAGCATGTCGCAGCCGCAACAATCCACGATTCGACCCAGGCTGTACAGCCACAGCCAAGCGTGGTACTTTCACACCTAGTTGCGCACGCGGAAGGATTCTCGTTCGCACTCCGTGGGCGAAGACGCTCCACGGTCACCCCACAACGGATCGTCCGGCACGTACCTGCCGGTGGGAAGGAATTGAACATGGCAACCGTTACCTTCGATCACGCGACTCGCGTCTACCCGGGCTCCGACAAGCCCGCCGTCGACCAGCTGTGCCTCGACATCGCTGACGGCGAGTTCCTCGTCCTGGTCGGCCCCTCCGGCTGCGGTAAGTCCACCTCTCTGCGCATGCTCGCGGGCCTGGAGGACGTCAACGGCGGTCGCATCCTCATCGGCGATAAGGATGTCACGAATGTTCCCCCGAAGAACCGCGACATCGCGATGGTCTTCCAGAACTACGCGCTCTACCCGCACATGTCGGTTCGCGAAAACATGGGCTTCGCCCTGAAAATCGCGGGCGTACACAAGGACGAGATCAACGCACGCGTTGAAGAAGCCGCAAAAATCCTCGACCTGGAACCCTACCTGGACCGTAAGCCCAAGGCCCTGTCCGGTGGCCAGCGTCAGCGTGTCGCTATGGGCCGCGCGATCGTCCGTAAGCCCCAGGTGTTCCTCATGGACGAGCCGCTGTCCAACCTGGACGCGAAGCTGCGTGTGCAGACACGTACACAGATCGCCTCCCTGCAACGCGAGCTCGGCGTCACCACCGTGTACGTCACCCACGACCAAACCGAAGCCCTGACCATGGGCGACCGAATCGCGGTCCTGGCCGGCGGCCTCCTCCAGCAGGTCGGCACCCCCCAGGAAATGTACGAACGCCCCGCCAACGAGTTCGTCGCCGGCTTTATCGGCTCCCCCGCCATGAACCTGGGGACCTTCACGGTGGACGGCGAATGGGCGAAGATCGGCCCCGCCCGCGTGCGCCTCTCGGCTGCTACCCGCAACGCGCTAATCCCCGAGGACGACGGCAAGATCAAGATCGGTTTCCGCCCCGAAGGCCTGGATGTCGTCGACGCGACCGTCGAGGGCACCATCCCCGTCGAGGTTGATTTCGTTGAGGAACTCGGCTCTGACGCCTACGTGTACGGCCACCTGGTTGGCGACGAGAATGGTGAAGGCTTGGGTTCCGGCGCTGAAGGCACCGCCAAGCAGCTGATCGTGCGTGTCCCCCCGCGTACCGCCCCCGCCCGCGGCGGCGTTCTGCATGTGCGCATCCGCGAGGGTCAGCAGCACAACTTCTCGGCCTCCACGGGCGTTCGCCTGCCCGAGTGACGCGCAACTGAGCGCTCGCCTCTGACCAACCCCGGCCTCGTCCGTTCATCTCCCGAACGAGGCCGGGGTTCGTGTGTGAGCGCACGTCGTCTACGCCGCGAACAACCTGTCTCTTCCCCATCGAGTTAGGCACGAGGCCGGGGAGATGAGACAATGAGGGCATGGCTTTGGATATTACGGCTGCCGCGGTCGAACCCGCGCTCCTCGACCTCCCCTGGGATACACCGTTGGAGGCGTGGCCGTCATCCCTTCTCGCCGCGTTGCCTCGCGGCATTTCCCGCCACGTTGTGCGCTTCGTGAACCTGTCGGGCCGTGTCCTGGCGGTCAAGGAGATCGGCGAGACCGTCGCCCACCACGAGTACGACATCCTTCGTGACCTCTCGCGCTTAGACGCACCCTCCGTCGATCCCGTGGCGGTCATCACGGGCCGCGTGGGACGAGACGGCGAGGAACTCAACGCGGCGCTCATTACCGAGCACCTACAGTTTTCGTTGCCCTACCGCTCCCTGTTTTCCCTGTCGATGCGCGCTGACACTGCGACCCGTCTGATCGACGCGCTCGCGTTGCTCCTCGTCCGCCTGCACCTCATCGGCTTCTACTGGGGCGATGTCTCTTTGTCAAACACGCTTTTCCGCCGCGATGCGGGCGCATTCGCAGCCTATCTAGTGGACGCTGAAACCGGCGAACTCCACCCGAATCTGACGCCCGGTCAACGCGAATACGACGTTGACTTAGCGCGCACGAACATCATCGGCGAACTCATGGACCTCCAAGCCGGCGGTTATTTTCCCATGGAATCTGACCCCATTGACGTGGGCGACCGTATCCGCACCCAGTACGACCTCCTGTGGAACGAGGTCACGGCCGCGGAGTACCTGCCCAACGACCAACGCCAGTACCTCGTCAATGAGCGCATTCGGAGCCTCAATGACCTGGGTTTCGACGTGGCGGAACTGCACATGGCTTCGGATGACACCGGCGAGCACTTGGTGATTCAACCGAAGGTGGTCGACGCCGGTCACCATAACCGCAAGCTCATGCGTCTAACGGGCATGGATGTGGGCGAGCACCAGGCACGCCGACTCCTCGCCGACATCGACGTGTGGCGCGCCACCCACGACATGCAGGACGAGCCCTTGGAGACGGCCGCCCACAAGTGGCTCACCGACGTGTTCACGCCCGTGGTCCGAGCCATTCCCAGCGAGCTGGCTGGCAAGCTCGAACCCGCGCAGCTCTATCACGAATATCTCGAACATCGGTGGTACATGGCGCAACAGGCGGGCCACGACATCCCGCGCGAGGAGGCCCTCGCCTCCTACATCACCAACATCCTGCAGTCGAAACGCGACGAGGCCGTCTTGCTCGAACCCGGGCCGGGGCGTTCGTCTCTGTTCAGCGCGGCGACACACCCGGACCTATGGTGATGGGGTGGCAGACCCCGCATCGTTCACGCTAGGAGCATCCATGTCTGATTTCCCCCGCATTATTGCCCACCGTGGCGCTTCTTCGTTGGCACCAGAGAACACGATTGCCGCGTTCTCTAAAGCCATGGAGGTTGGCGCCCGCTGGTTTGAGTTCGACGTGGACATCACTGGCGACGGTTCCCTGATTGTCATTCATGACGACACACTGGACCGCACGACCACCGGTTGCGGGTCGTACTATCAGTTGGGTTACTCCGATATTCGTCGCCTGGATGCCGGTCGCTGGTTCTCCGACACGTACCGTTTTGAGCGTATTCCCGAGGCCGCCGACGCCCTCGCTTTTGCCCACGCCCAGCAGATGGGCGCGAACTTGGAAATCAAGCCCTGCGGCGGCGGGAAGCGCCTGCGTGAACGCCTCATCGAGGCTTTAGCGGTGACGATGCGCGGCGAGAAGGTCCCCTCGCGCCTGATTGTTTCCTCATTCGACCATGAACTGCTCGCCGCCTTCCACGAGGCCTGCCCGAGTGTCGCGCTCGGGTGGCTGATCGAACGCGCCCACGACGAGTGGCGTGTTGGGGCGGTCGCCTTGGGCGCAACAGCGATCCATCCGGGCGTTGAGGGACTCACTGAAGGCGACGTGCGCGCCATGCGTGAGAGCGGCTTCGAGGTCAACGTGTGGACCGTCAACGACGTCGAACAGGCCCGCGAGCTCGCCTCGTGGGGCGTCACCGGGATTTTCACGGATCGTCCCCAGGATTTCCCCGCCTGGGCGTTGGCGCGCTAGAGGCAGTGGGCGCGGCAACGCGTTAATCCCCTCAGACGAACGGTCGGGGTCGCGTGCGCGACCCCGACCGTCTCTCGTTTTGCGTTAGATTCCTCGCTTATGCTTCGCCTGCACGGCGCGCAAAACGCTTCGAGACGTGCTTGGCCAGCGACAGTTCCGCGATGGAATCTACTACCATGAGGCCGCCGACGATGCCCGCGAAGCGCATCCAGCCAGAGCGGGGGGCGGGGGCGCGTACTGCGGACACTAGCATGGCGACTCCGACGACGGCCTCGACCGCGACAGCCGCGTGGATGATCCAGGGGCGTTCAACGGCGACGGATTCGTAGGAGTTCCATAGGGGCTTGACCATCGACTGCGGCTGGCCCATCATGATGTCGACGCTGCGCCCGATCGCGTTGGAGATGCCGCGCGCTAGGTGTACGGTGATGCCTTCAACGTCCTCGATGTCCGTGGTTCCCAGCAGGAAGCCGGCGACGGCGCCGGGAAGACCCAGGGCGCGCACGACCTTCCACACGGATTCTTCGCCCGTCGTTGCCACGGATGCCCACAGCGCGTCGGCGTCGGCTCCGGGCACTGCCTGGGCGATGGACAGCAGGTCGAGGCGGTCGCCCACCAGGTCGATGACGTCGCCGGGCAGATCGATGGCCTTGTCGTGGCCGCCAGGAACAATGGCTGCGTCCATGCCCCAGTTGTGCGACACGATGTGCTCAAGATGATCGTCGGTCACCAAGAACACCTGGAATTCGCCATCCGTGACGGACAGGGTGACCAGCGGCAGGTCGCCAAAGTTCCACCCTTCCTTTTCGGCGGGTAGTTCCGCGAGCAGCGCGCGATGGTCGTCGGCCAGCTCAAGATCACCCAGATCGATGCCTTCCAGGGCCGCGAGGAGCGGAACGGACGAGGCCGGGGTGCGACCGATCTCGACGATGCGGGTGGACGTGGACTCAGCGGCCTCGTCGCTGGCATCGTCCGATGGCCACACTGCGCCCAGTGGCGAACTGCCTTCGGGTAGGTGGTCGGCACTGGCGTTACCGATGCGCACCTCAGCGTCAAAAAGGACGGCGAGATCATCGGCCAGCTCGGCGGGGGTGGGGCCCGGGACGACCTCAGTGGAGCCTGCGGGAACGGTAGCGATGTGATCGTTCGCAACCGCGACATTGAGGCCGAGCATTTGCGGCGACGAGGGGAACCATTCGAGCTGAGCAAGGATTGCGCGTTCTTTGAGTTCTCCGGCGACGACGGCGGGATCCAAGTCGTGGCCGATGATCATGCCTTCAATGCGGGTCCAGTCCTGGGCCATGTCACTACCTTCCTGTCGGTGGTGATGTTGTCTCACCACACTTTGTTCCATTGTGACGCGTGGCTCGCCATTCTGCTCGCCCGCGACGGCGCGTCAGCGCCTTTTACAGTTGTGTGCCTCCCCATTCAACGACGGTGAAGCCGTTGCGCATCGGCGTCGAAGCGAATTCCTGCGGCGTGACCGCCTCGTCCGCTTGCGCCGCACGGATCGTCATAAACACCCGAATGAAGGTGTCGGGCGCAACCTGGTTGCCGGCCTCGTCCGCGAACGAATAGGTCACCTGCTGCGTGTAGGAGGAGGCGTCGAAGGAGATGAACGTGTACTCGTTCGCGCGGATTTGCGGTGCCCAGAACGTGATGAAGTCGGCTGCTTCTTGATCGTTGAGGCCCAGCTGTCCCAGTTTCTCCTCCAGGAACGGCACCGCATCCTCACGCGCGACGACGAAGCCCTGCTCGGGCGCTTCCTGCCACACAGGCCCATCCCAGAACAAGGACGGGTAGGTGCGGCCGCTCGCGTCAGTCAGCGTGCCGTCGGGCGCGGCGTCCACTGTCCACGAGGCCTGGACCCCTTTGTCTGTCTGCACCTGGCTGCCCGGAGCCGGGTAGACCGTCTCCAGCTCGCCCGCGACATCCAACGTCACCGTCAGCTGTCGCTCCTCCTGCGGATACAGATACAGGACCGGCTTGTAAACGTAACCCTCTGTAGAAGTCGGCGAGGGATGAGGGGCGACGCTATGCGTTGGCGCGGGTGAAGACGTCGGAATCGGGGAGGGACCGAGTGTGGGGTTACCCATCGGCGAGCATTTGTCCCCCGAGCACTCATCCTGGAAGGCGGGAAGTACTCCGAACATGAGCACGACAGTGCCAACAGCGGCTGCGACGAGGACCGATACGATGGCAATAATCGTTTTCCTCATGACTCCTATGTCCTTTTCTTGGCGGTCGAGCATCGGGCGCTCACTCACGCACGACAACCGCTTCGCGTAACCCCATCATAAGCGCTCCCTTTCCGCGCTTTCAACGACCTAACCCTCCAGAGGTATCTGGACTCGTCCTTGCCTCCTCGAAATGAGACGATGAATGAGTCGCAGGCAGGACGCTGCTATCCTGGCCGGTTACGCGGCTCCACGGACGCAAGGGGAGCCGCACCCCTCACCTGAAAGCAGCTATCATGCCTCTCCTCAGCATCGCAGCCATCGCCGTCGCTGCCACTGTCTTTGTCGTCCTGTTTCTGTGGGCGAGCTTCGTCTCCGCGTCTCCAGGCGAGATTAAGGTGATCTCCGGCCCCCGAGGCCAGCGCGTGCTCCACGGTAAGACGGGTTGGAAGGTCCCCCTGCTGGAGCGCGTGGACACGATGACCGCCTCGATGATTTCCGTGGACGCCCAGACCACGGATTTCGTCCCCACGAACGACTACATCAACGTGCGCGTCGACGCGGCCGTCAAGGTCCGTATCGCGACCGAAGACCAGACGCTGTTCCGCGCGGCGACTCGTAACTTCCTCTACAAGACGACCTCAGAAATCTCCGAGGAGGTGCGCGACACCCTGGAGGGCCACCTGCGCGCCATCATCGGCCAGATGCGACTGACCGACATCATCACCGACCGCGCGGCCTTCTCCGAGCGCGTTCAGGAGAACGCGAAGCAGGACCTGGAGGAGATGGGTCTCGAGATCGTCGCATTCAACATCCAGAACGTCACCGACCAGAACGGCGTCATCGACAACCTCGGTATCGACAACACCGAGCAGATCCGCAAGACCGCGGCCATCGCTAAGGCGAACGCGCAGAAGGAGGTCGCGCAGGCGACCGCCGTCGCTCAGAAGGAAGCCAACGACGCGCAGGTCGCCTCCCAACTGGAGATCGCCCAGAAGCAGACGGACCTCGCCAAGCGCCAGGCCGCCCTGAAGGTCGAGGCCGACACCGAGAAGGCGAAGGCAGACGCCGCCTACGAGATTCAGTCGCAGATTCAGCGCCGCGACATCGAGCGTGAGACCGCGCAGGCCGACATCGTCAAGCAGGAGCAGCAGGCCGTCATCAAGGAGAAGGAAGTCGTCGTCACCAAGCAGGCCCTGCAGGCCGAGGTGAACGNCCGCCCGTGAGCGCGTGGCTGTCCGACATGGACGGTGTCCTGGTCAAGGAAAACCGTGCGCTGCCCGGCGCGAATGAATTCCTGGCAGCCCTGCGTGCCAACAACATCCCCTTCCTGGTCCTCACCAATAACTCGGTGTTCACCAACCGCGACCTGTCCGCCCGCCTGGCGAACTCGGGCTTGGACATCCCCGAGGAAAACATTTGGACGTCCGCGAACGCCACGGCCGCGTTCCTCCAGCAACAGTCTCCAGGCTCGACGGCCTATGTGATCGGCGAGGCGGGCCTGACCACCGCGATCCACTCCGCCGGGTACGTGATGACGGAAACGGACCCGGAGTTCGTGGTGCTCGGCGAGGTTCGCTACTACGATTTTCATGCCTTGACTCACGCGATTCGCCTCATTGAGGGTGGCGCGAAGTTCATTGCGACGAACCCGGACGTGTCCGGCCCCTCCGACGAGGGAACCCTGCCCGCGTGCGGCGCGATCGCCGCGATGATCANCCCCCAAAAAAAGTCGCACGTAATTTAATCTGGTCACTTTTTGAGATACCTAGAAAACGTTGCAATTCCAACGACGCTACTTCGCATATTTAAGTAGTCGCTGGGGAATTACGTGCGACGTTGGTGGGAAACCATCATGTGTCGCGATCTGGCTTCCCGGCATTACAAGCACGACTAGAATCCAGCCGAACCTAGCGAGAACCTAGAGCAAAAAAGCCACCAAAACCCTCCACACGACGTAGCCACCTACTTATACTTAAGTATGGAACGCATAGCGAAAGGCTCCCTCCTCGTGAGGGTTGGGGCCGCCCTGAGCACCCTTGTCATTCTCGGCGTATCAGGACTGGCGTACCTATTGGTCGCCGACGTGTACGACATGTATCCGCAGCTCGCGTATCGCGCTATTTTTTCAGTCCTCGGCGCGCTCATCCCACTCCCGCTCGCATTCTTCTTCGGTCTTGTCACAGTGCGCCACACGCTGTCACTACACCGGCTGATGGCGAGCGCAGCGAGATGCATGTGGAGCTTCTTCGGTCTCTTCCTGCTGACCTGGTTGCTTGAGGGACTCCTCATCGGAGAGGCACCCGGCCCTTTTATGTACGTGTGCGTCGGCACGCTCATCCTGTCGGCAACAATCGCGCGCCTCCTCATGCTCGGCGCACGCGCCGCGAATCCCGCATAGGACCAGGCCGGGCTTCGAGATCGACCACTCCGAGCGAAGCTCGCGTGTGGCGATCTCGCGGGCGGGCCGCCGCCCACCGGCACACACAGAGGCCAGGCCCAACAAGGCAGGCCACGCGGCGGCCGGAGANGGTCTCTGGTCAATATTTTCCGCGAGCTGTGCGAGGACATCGGATGCCAGCCGCCTTCTTCGGGCGATCTGACGGCGTGGAGTGAGCAGGGCGTGTGCTTGTTGAATAGGGTGCTGACGGTGCGTCCGGGAGCGCCCGCGTCGCATCGGGGGCGCGGGTGGGAGGAGGTCACGCAGTGCGCGATTGACGCGCTGGTGGCTCGACGTCGACCGGATGGGTCGCCCGCCCCGCTGGTGGCGATTCTGTGGGGCAAGGACGCGCAGTCTCTGATGCCGCGCCTGGGTGAGACTCCTGTCATCGCTTCGCCGCATCCCTCACCTTTGTCGGCGCGCCGCGGGTTTTTCGGGTCCCGTCCGTTCTCGCGCGCGAACCGGATGCTCGAGGAGCAGGGTGCGTCAGGCGTCGACTGGTCGCTGGTGCGCTAAGAGCGGAAGGAGACGACGAGGCCGGGGCGGGCCGCGCGGGCGGCGTCCTCGCCGCGGTGGGGAGTGCCGCGATGAGGGGTGCCACGANCCCGAGGTGGCGCGCGCCGTGGCCGAGCCGCTGTCCAAGGTCGACACCATCACCATGTACGGCGAGGGCAACAACGCCCAGATGGTCGGCGACATCACAAAGTCGATCAGCCAGATCAACGCGGGCCTGGGCGACTCGCTGGGCCTGGACCTGCAGCAGCTGTTCTCGGCTCTCGTGGGCGCCAAGCTCGTGTCCCCCACGATCTCCGAGGCGGTCGAGGAGGGCGTGCGCGACGCCTCCGTCCCGAAGCCTCCGCAGCAGTGAGCGAGGCTCAATCACACGGCGCGTCACCACGCGCGATGCGGGCGCGACGCCACCTCCCCGAAGCCTGCGCAGGGGTGAGGCGCGTTCCCAACGCGGGTAGCCANCCTTCTCGCCGGTGCCGGTCCACGCCTTGGGGATCCACAGGGCGGTTTTCTCCATCGGCATGTTGATGGTGTTGAGCGAGAAGCTGTTGGTGTCGTCGTGCCAGACGGGGATGGGCGCATCGACGTGTTGTCCGGTGACGATCCATTCCTTGTCCTGGTCCGGGCCGGCCCACGCGGCGGCGGGGGTCAGGGCCAGGAAGAGAGCGAGCGCCGCTGTACTGATGCGTCGCAGGTATGACATTCGGGTGCCTTTTCTAGCTATGTTGCAAGTGAGAACCATTATCACTCTAAATAAGTGCGCGCACAACTCACACCACTCAGGCATGTTTCACGCGTGTTTCACGCAGCCACTCCCCCGCCCCGCCGATAGGCTCACACCCATGAGATTCGCGACCTGGAACGTCAACTCCATCCGCACGCGCGTCGACCGCGTCATCGCCTTTCTTGAGCGCTCAGGCACAGACGTGCTGGCCATGCAGGAGATCAAGTGCCGCCCCGACNTTGCGCATCATGTGGTCAACGACCGGGCGGGTGAACGCGTACTGCGTGTCGGTGTCGACGTTCATCTTGATGACGCCGTTGGCGACAGCGGTGGCGATTTCCTCGGCGGTGGAGCCGGAGCCGCCGTGCATGACCAGGTCGAAGGGACGGTGGTCGAGACCGAAGTGCTCAGCGACCTCCTTCTGGATGGTGCCGAGCAGCTCGGGACGCAGCTTCACGTGGCCGGGCTTGTAGGCGCCGTGCACGTTGCCGAAGGTCAGAGCGGTGATGTAGCGGCCGTTCTCACCCAGGCCCAGGGCCTCAACGGTCTTGATGCCGTCTGCGGTGGAGGTGTAGAGCTTCTCGTTGATCTCGCCAACGACGCCGTCTTCCTCGCCGCCGACCGCGCCGACCTCGATCTCGAGGATGGTGTTGGCCTTGACGGACTTGGCCAGCAGTTCCTTCGCGATCTCCAGGTTCTCGTCAAGCGGAATCGCGGAGCCGTCCCACATGTGGGACTGGAAGGTGGGGAGCTTGCCTTCGGCGACCTGGCCGGCCTCGATCTCGAGGAGGGGACGGACCCAGGAGTCGAGGTTCTGCTTGGCGCAGTGGTCAGTGTGCAGGGCCACGGTGATGCCGTAGTTCTTTGCAACCTCGTAGGCGTAGGCAGCGAGGGCCAGCGAGCCGGTGACGCGGTTCTTGATGGTGGAGCCGGAGCCGTACTCGGAACCGCCGACGGAGATCTGGATGATGCCGTCGGACTCGGCCTCGGCGAAGCCCTGGAGGGCGGCGGTGATGGTCTGGGACGAGGTCACGTTAATCGCGGGGTAGGCGAACTTGCCATCCCGTGCGCGATTCAGCATCTCTGCGTAGACCTCAGGGGTTGCGATAGGCACTTGGAGCCTCCTAATCGAGCGACAGTTTTGTCGAGATTGATTGTCTCACATTTTGCAAGAGTGGGAAGGGGATGGAAGTCCCGTTCGGACAGGGGCTTTTCTTCCCACGGTAGCGTGTGGTAGGCGTATCGCCTGGCCGAACTCTCGCGCGCCCCCGGACGGTCGTGTGCTCGTTTGACGAGGCGTGGGCCGCGCCTCCGGGAGCGGGCCGCCAGGCGGGTGGCTGGTTTAAGCGTGGGAAGGAGCGGCGAGGCGCGAAGCGTGCGCCCACATGACGATGGCGGCGGCGTGGCCGACGTTCATGGAGCGCGTCGAGCCGCGCTGAGGGATGGCCACGACGACATCGCACGCGGCACGCATGTCCATGCTCAGGCCCGAGGCCTCGGAGCCGAAGACGAGGCACGCGCGCTCGGGCAGGACCGCGGTTTCCAGGGCTATGGAACCCTCGACGTTGTCGACGCCGACGAGGGTGAGGCCCTCCCGCGCACAGTGCTCGACGAGTTCGCTCACTTCACCACGGTGATCCACCGGCAGGTAGCGGTCGGTGACCATGGCGCCGCGGCGGTTCCAGCGCCTGCGCCCCACGACGTGCACGCGCCTGGCCCCCAGCGCGTTCGCCGTGCGCACGATGGATCCGATGTTGAAGTCGTGGTCCAGGTTTTCCACGGCGACCTCGAAGGGCAGGGAACGGGCGGCCACATCCGCTCTGATCGCTTCCATCGTCCAATACCGGTACCGGTCTTCGACGTTGCGCCGGTCCCCCATCCGCAGGAGCTCGGGGTCGTAGCGCTCCCCCACCGGCCAGGCGGCCTCGCCTCCGGGCCACGGCCCGACCCCCACCTGCCCGCGGGAGGGGGTCCCAGCCTCGTCC
>NZ_LT635866.1:387853-449387 GCF_900128465.1 Actinomyces bouchesdurhonensis
GCTCCTCGGGGGCGGCGACTCCGTCGCGCAGGTTGAGCGTGGCGGTCAGGCCGACGTGCTCTCCGACGGTGACGTCGGAGGCGTCGGCAACCGTCATGACTGCGTCGGAAAGGGGGTGGGGGCGCAGGGTGACGCGCACGTACATGGGGTCGGACTGGCACACGCCGAGGTCCTGCTGCTTCATATCCACGCCGCCCGCTCCGAGTGTGCCCTCCATGGAGCACCAGGGGCTGAAGTCGTACTTGGACTCGAGGAATTCGATCTTGTAGGTGGCGCGCAGAGTCGGGTCTGCCGCGCGCACGGTGGCCGTGTACTGGTCGGTCGTACCGGGAACGAGGTCGTAGGAGACGTCGACGCGGCGCGAGGCCACGGGCAGGCGGTCGGGGTTCCATTCGGGCGCGGGATCCGGGTTGGAGGGGCCCAGGATCGTGTCGGATCCACCGACGCTGACGGGCTCGGTGTCCTTCTGGGAGTACTGCACGGCCTGGGAGACCCAGCGGGCGGAGGTGGAATCGGAGGGGATGTAGATCGCCTGGACAGCCGCCGCGTCCGCGCCGAGCAGCTCGGAGACGGTGACGCGACCGCCCTCAACCACGGCCTCGGTCAGGAAGTAGCCGTTGACGGTGATCCACGCGCGTCCCGTGTCGGTGGAGACGCCCGTGTCGATCATGATGTCGGTGAGGTGATTGTCGCCGGGGTGCTCACGCTCGGTGTGGTGGGACAGGGTGAGCGTGGGTGTGGCGGCGTTGCCGTCGGTGCGCTCGGCTCGTGCCGCATTGTAGGCCGAGACGATGTCCTTGATGGTGCCGTCGGCGGGGTTCGCGCCGCCGACCTGCCAGACCAGCGGGGTGATCGGCGAGGAGTAGATAGCGGTGCCGTCGGCGCTGCGAGCGGTCATCTTGTAGTTCGCGACGTAGCGACCCGGCTGCGTGAAGGTCGTGTACAGGTGCGTGTGGCGGGGGTTGTAGACGCTGCGGTAGGCGGTGTCATGGCTGGAGAGGAAGCGGTTGACGCTGTCTCCGTTGTCGATGAACATCTCCATGCGGCCCGGGCCGTCAACGCTGATGAGGTCGAGGGTGTAGGTCTCACCCTCGAACTTGTCGGTGTCGCCGATCTCGCCGGCGCCGAGGCCAGCCCAGATGGGCGTGTTGCCGGGGCCGGGGTTCTGGGGCGCGGCGTTCAGGACGGTGCCCTCGGCACCCAGNGTCGTAGCTCGCGTCCGACAGGGAGGCCGGGCGCACGAAGCGCGCGTTAGGGCCGACGGACAGGGTCGTGGAGGACAGGGTACGCAGCACGGAGGTTCGCGCGGCCGTCAGGGAGTCATCCTTGACGGCGAGCCCGTAGGTGGTTCCGTTCTCACCGGCCGCCTGGGTCAGGCGCACGTCCAGGTGGCCTCGCGCGATCTCGACGGGGTCGGAGAGCAGGGACGAGGCCGGGGCCGGGGCTTCCCCGTTCCCGTGACCGGGCGAGGGGCTGGGGTCTGGAGTGGGCATGGGCGCCGGTTCAGGCTCCTCGGGGGCGGCGACTCCGTCGCGCAGGTTGAGCGTGGCGGTCAGGCCGACGTGCTCTCCGACGGTGACGTCGGAGGCGTCGGCAACCGTCATGACTGCGTCGGAAAGGGGGTGGGGGCGCAGGGTGACGCGCACGTACATGGGGTCGGACTGGCACACGCCGAGGTCCTGCTGCTTCATATCCACGCCGCCCGCTCCGAGTGTGCCCTCCATGGAGCACCAGGGGCTGAAGTCGTACTTGGACTCGAGGAATTCGATCTTGTAGGTGGCGCGCAGAGTCGGGTCTGCCGCGCGCACGGTGGCCGTGTACTGGTCGGTCGTACCGGGAACGAGGTCGTAGGAGACGTCGACGCGGCGCGAGGCCACGGGCAGGCGGTCGGGGTTCCATNCGAGGTCACGCGAGAGCGCGTCACGAACTACACCTACTGGGACTACCAGAAGCTGCGTTTCCCGAAAAACCAGGGGATGCGCATCGACTTCGTCTACTGTTCACCCGCCCTCGCGGCTCTCGTGAGCGGCGCCGCGATCGACCGCGACGAACGCAAGGGCAAGGGCGCCTCCGACCACGTGCCCGTCATCGTCGACGTCGACTAAGAGAGGCGACGAGGCCGGAACTCACTCTCGCACGCAGGCAAGGGTCAGGGCCGCGGTGCTGGAACGCAACCAAGTAAGACCCGCTTACGCGCGTCACCACAACACTCAGGATCGTTCGCGCGCAAGAGCCAACAGAGAGGCGTTGAGGCTGGCCCAGTTGTCGTGATGCCACGGGCCGAAAGGTTGCGCGCCGACAAAGACCGCACTCGCGCCTAGGTCCGGGTCCGCCCACACAAAAGACCCTGACTGTCCGAAATGCCCGATCGTTCGCTCCGAGGCATCGGGAGCGGTCCAGTGCGGCGACTTCTCCCCGCGAATCTCCAATCCCAAGCCCCACGGGCATGGAGCGAAGCGCCCGTAGCCAGGAACGACGCCCGCGAGGGCAGGAAACTGGGAAAGCCCGGCGAGAGCAGCCAGCGGAGCGCTCACCAGGGTCGGGCGCGCCAGCTCCGCGCCGAAAAGACTCAGGTCGTCCGCCGACGCGACACCAGCGTGCGCGGGACTGCCCGGAATATCTGCCGTCGTCATGCCGAGTGGCTCGAAGACGCTGCGCCGCACCCACTGCGCGACACCCATGCCGGTCGCCCCGGCCAGGACCTCGCCGAGGACGTCGAAACCCTCGTTGGAATAGATCCGGCGTTTGCCCGGCGCCGCCACGGGGCGACGCCCCTCGAAGGGCAAGCCCGAGGCATGGGCGAGCAGGTGACGAATGGTTGCTCCTTCGGGACCGGCCGGATCATCAAGGCCGATGAGTCCCCGCTCAACGGCGACGAGGGCAGACCACGCGACGATCGGTTTAGTGACAGAGGCGAGAGGAAAGACACGATCAACGTCGCCGTGAGAATAGAGAACGCCGCCCTCGACACGAAGGACGAGGGCGACGTCGAATGACGGTAGAGGGCCAATCACGCGGTGGCCACCGGAGCGGGCGCGGATTCTGCTGCCGCCGTCGTCTTCTCGCTGATCTTACGCAGCGTGCGCGCGTAGACTTCAGCGACTTCCTCGGGAACGGATGCGCCGAGCTGCAGCACGTAGTGCGCGGGCAGGTGCAGAAGCTGAACGCACACGGCTAAGAAGTCCGCGACAAACTCGCGGGCGTCGATGGGCTCGTCGTTGTAGCGAGCCGACACGACCGAGCCATACCAGTAGCGGATCAGGATCTTTGCGAGCGTACGGGGGGTAGTACCGATGTCGGCACCCTCCTCGTCGACGAAGCTCTGGATCATGACGGTCAGAGCTTCCTCCATCTGCTGTGTCCGGAACTTGTAGTGGATATGCGCAGGATGGGCCTCCGACGAGGACTCCGCCCACAGCACGCAGTCCAGGGCGATGGCCGCGTCCGCGCCAGGCTTCATTGCGAAACGCATCTCGCCTACAGCCCAGTCGACGAACGAACCAGCGGTGATGCCGCCTTCGTCGAATCCGCCCTCTACTTCGTCGTTAATGGTCACGTCAAAGAGCGCGTTCATTTCCTCGTGGCGCTGAATCGCGCTACGCAGGATCGCTTCCTTCGACGGGAAGTGATAGACGACGGCGGGGTGCGAAATACCGACTCGACGACCGAGGTCACGCAGAGAGAAGCCGTTGTAGCCTCGCTCTGCGATCAGGACCATCGCTGCCGAGAGGATGGATTCACGCGTTGCCTGTCCGACAGAATAGGCTCCACGGGCCTTCCTCTGGGTTGTCATATCATCTCCTGCTGTTGCGGGCCTCACATACCGAGAGTCCGAAATACACACTGGTATTTAGTGTAGCGCGCAATGTCAGGGTTTACCAACATTCATGACAAGGCCATCAATCGTGTCGTTGATGTCAACTGTCACATTCTGCCCATCCTGGACATGCCCACCCAGCAGAAGAACGGCCAGACGATCGCCGATCTCACGCTGAATCAAGCGGCGAAGCGGTCGCGCACCGAAGGCCGGATCATAGCCCACACGCGCTAGCCAGCCGCGAGCAGGTTCACTAACTGTCAAGTTAATTCGACGATCGGTAAGACGCTTTTGGAGCGAAGCAACCAGCAGGTCAACGATCTCTCCAAGATTTTCGCGGGTCAGGGCGTCAAACATGACGGTCTCATCCAACCTATTGAGGAACTCGGGTCGGAAACTGGCCCGCACGACCGACATGACCGCATCTTTCTTCCCCTCCGCCGTCAAATCAGGGTCCGCAAGATATTGCGAACCAAGATTAGACGTCAAAATCAGAATCGTGTTGCGGAAGTCGACCGTTCGCCCCTGCCCATCAGTGAGACGCCCATCATCGAGGACTTGCAGGAGGATGTCGAAAATCTCAGGGTCAGCTTTCTCCACCTCATCCAGCAGAACCACGGAATAAGGACGGCGACGCACGGCTTCAGTCAGCTGACCACCCTGCTCGTAACCCACGTATCCCGGAGGAGCTCCGACCAGGCGCGCAACCGAATGCTTCTCCGAGTACTCAGACATGTCGATACGCACCATAGCGCGCTCATCATCAAAGAGAAACTCTGCGAGAGACTTGGCCAGCTCCGTCTTACCCACGCCCGTAGGACCCAGGAACAGGAAGGAACCGGTGGGACGATTCGGATCAGACAGGCCCGCACGCGAGCGACGCACGGCATCAGACACTGCTCGCACGGCATCTTTTTGCCCAATGAGCCGCTTACCCAGTTCACTCTCCATGTGCAAGAGCTTCTCCGTCTCGGTCTGGAGCAGCTTACCCGTCGGAATTCCCGTCCACGCTTCGATCACCTCGGCGATCTCGGTGGGGCCAACCTTCTCAGCGATCATCGGCTCATCAGTGGAGACCGCCTCCTGCGATGCGACCCGAGCCTCCTCCTGCGCAATCTGGCGCTCGACGGCAGGAATCTCGCCGTTCTGCAGGCGACCAGCTTCCTCCCAGCGCCCCTCGCGCACGGCGAGTTCGAGCTGAGTGCGCAGCGTATCGAGCTGGACACGCAGATCACCCACACGGTTGTGGCCGGCCTTCTCGGCCTCCCACCGGGCAGTAAGGGCGCGCAGCTGCTCCTCGCGGTCCGCCAGGTCCGCGCGCAGCTTGCTCAAGCGATCCTGGGTCGCCTCGTCGAGGCTCTCCGGGTCGGACTCAGTCAGGTAGGACTCCTCCATGCGCAGGCGATCCACGCTGCGGCGCAGCTCGTCGATCTCCACCGGGGAGGAGTCGAGCTCCATGCGCAGACGCGAGGCGGCCTCGTCAATCAGGTCGATGGCCTTGTCGGGCAGCTGACGACCCGTGATGTAACGATTCGACAGGGTCGCGGCGGCCACGAGCGCACCGTCGGAAATGGTCACCTTGTGGTGGGCCTCATACTTGGGGGCGATGCCACGGAGGATAGCGACCGTATCCTCGACCGAGGGCTCACCGACGAAAACCTGCTGGAAGCGGCGCTCCAGCGCCGGATCCTTCTCGATATTCTCGCGATATTCGTCGAGCGTGGTCGCACCCACCATGCGCAGCTCGCCGCGCGCAAGCATAGGCTTAAGCATATTGCCCGCATCCATGGCACCCTCGGAACCACCGCCCGCACCAACGACCGTGTGCAGCTCATCGATGAAGGTAATGACCTGCCCATCCGAACGCGCAATCTCAGCGAGGACCGCCTTCAGGCGCTCCTCGAACTCGCCGCGATACTTGGCTCCGGCGACCATCGAGGACACATCCAGGGAGATCAGACGCTTGTCACGCAGGGATTCGGGGACATCGCCCGCGACGATACGCTGTGCCAGCCCTTCGACGACGGCGGTCTTACCGACACCGGGTTCGCCGATGAGGACCGGGTTATTCTTCGTGCGCCTCGACAGGACCTGGACGACGCGTCGAATCTCGTTGTCTCGACCGATGACCGGGTCGAGCTTGCCCTCGCGCGCCACCTCGGTCAGGTCGCGGCCATACTTCGCCAAGGCCTCGAACGACCCCTCGGGATCAGCGGAGGTAATCGGGTCAGGACGCAGCTGGGCGAGCGCCTGCGTGAGCGCATCGGCCGACGCTCCGCCCTGAGTCAGGATTCGACCAGCCTCGGTGTCCGAGGCGGCCAGAGCAATGAGCAGGTGCTCAGTCGAGACGTACTGGTCACCCCCCTTATCCGCAAGCTGTTCGGCTTCCTGGACAGCGCTGAGCAACGCACGCGAGGCCTGGGCGGAGCCAGCGGATACCCCCTGGGTACTCGGAAGGGCTACCAGGGCATTTCGTGTGCGTGCGCCAATCATGCGCGCATCCGCACCCACGGCCTCGAGCAAGGACAGAGCAATGCCCTCGCGCTGCTCAATGAGAGCCTCAAGCAGGTGAATGGGTTCAACCTGCGGATTACCGGCCGCCGACGCGGCCTGGAGCGCCGAAGCAACGGCTTCGTGCGCTTTCGTTGTCATCTCATGTGCCATGAGATCATTCCTCCAAATGGTTCGCAATTGTCGCGTCGACGATTCCCGACGCTTCTAAGGGACATAACGAACCCAAAGTTGAGTCTATTCCACTCAACTTCAAGATGAGAAACGACGCCGCGACTCAGTTCTCAGGAAGCCACGCAGGACCATCAAAGCCGCGCTGATGCCCACCCGACGGACCCGAATCCTGCCCATCCTCAACCCCATAACGCTCCGCGAGCGCACGGAAAAGTTGCAACGTCGTCGCCAGCGCACACATCACCTGCTGCACCAGCTGCGCATCCGTCGCCCCATACTCGTAATCACCATTGACCTCAGCAACCACGCGATCACCCTCAAGCTGCTCTGCCACGTAAGCCTTGGGCCACAGGAATTCCCCGTGCCACGCCTGGAGGAAATCGCGCAAATCATCCCCATACTCCAGAGGGATAAGCTGCTTCATGAACGCAACAATCGACAAAACCTCACGCGAATCACCGAGGAAACGGAAGCAGAACAGGTGCCCCTCCCACAGGCCGCACAAGTCGCCGTCATTGTCAATGCGCCATGCCCAACCTTCAGAGTCGAAAAGCAACCCCAGACGCTCTTGCGTGATGGGACGAACCATATCGAAGCGATTGGCTTCGAACTCCGAATTACCCGTTGCGATTCCTTCCACCGTCGCTGCGTTGCTATCCTCCCATTGTTCCACATCGGAAGGCACACCGTCCGTCGGTTCGGCGCGGCGAGGCGACTCCTCGCCGTCGGCTCCACCGTCGGCATCCGCCCGCCATAGCCAGCCCATGATGACTCACCTACTCGTCTCTCTCATCCTTGACGCGCCACTGCATCACAACTTCGGAGACGTGAGCGCGTCGACCGTCCCGACACGTGAGCTTTATACGCACATCCATCGGCCGCCTCCTCGCTCGCCACATCATGCCACCAGCGTGTGTATCGCCACACCCTCACAGTAGCGCAGAATCCGCGAAATACCAATGGCCACGCAGTCTCACATGCATCGCTACCCTTATCCCCCAGGAGCACCCCACAACTATCGCCGCAGCTCACCGCTATGACACAGAGACATTCTCAAATAGTTGTCTAGTGCATCACATTTTGTTGCACCTCTTGCACGCCGCATACTTTTGGGCTATTTAGACCGCCGATCATTCTCCGGTGGGCCGTAGTAACCACGCACCCCACGGGCACCCCCAACACCATTCAACGGAACTCTCCCGGACGGAGGAACCAGGCCGCCAGGCACCACCCCAGGAACCAGGCCGCCAGGCACCACCCCAGGAACCACCCCAGGAACCAGGCCGCCAGGCACCACCCCAGGAACCAGGCCGCCAGGCACCACCCCAGGCACCACCCGAGGAACCAGGCCGCCAGGCACCACCCCAGGAACCACCGGTCCCCACGGCGCCATCGGCACAGGGGGAAGCGGCAGCACCGCCGCACTGCGTGCGACCAGCCATCGTAGGAGCCGCTCAGCGGGTCCCCGCGTGTGACCCATACCGTCGGATACCACGCAGCCAACACCAATGACGGCCCACACGGCCAACGCAATGAGCGCTGAGACCACCACACCCACCGATCGCACACCCGCCAAACCCAGGCACGCAAAGACAGCGACGAAGAGCAACGTCTGAGCAAGGTAGGCGGTCATGGAACGGCGGCCAATGGCACTCAAAAAAGAACGAACGACGCCCAGCTCCTCAGCTGGCGAGCTGCCCGACATCATCGACAAACCACAGTCCACGCGCGGACCACCGCCCAAAAGCGCCAGAAGGGCCAGCCACCCACAGGCTCCAGCAACACCGCAGGCATGAAAGAGCGGGAACGTCCAGCCAGCACCACCCACATGAGCCCAATCGAGCTCACCAAGCGCGTACGGCACAGCTCCCAACGCGCCAACAGCCAGGCCACCACACGCGAAGATCCCAAGCGCGCATCCATGGCGATGAGGATCCTGTAAGGCTCCCCACCGTTGAAGGGCAACACCGATCATGACACACGGGATGACAAGAGCAGTGAAGGCAGCGAACGGCGTCGCAAACAGCCACACACCGAACGACATCGCAGGATAAGTCGCACCCACAGACATCGGACTGTGATACTCGAGCGACATGGGCCGGCCCCCCGCCCCGTACCCGATCGAAGCCATGGATAACAAACTCAACGCCGCAAACGATACTGCGACCACCACGCGCGGCCACACGCGCGTCATGACGATGACCTCCGCGAAAACCACCGCGACGAGGCCATACGTTCCAATAATGTCACCCTGAAAAACGAGAGAATGCACTCCACCAATAGCCAGCATCCACCAGCCGCGTCTCCGAATTAAACGCGACGCCGCACATCGAGCGCGACGCTCCACGGCCTCGCCAAAAAACTGCCACTGCGCGGGATTCCAGCCGGCGCTCAACTCGGCGGGCAGCGCGCCCAAGNGACCCCCGACACGTAAAGGAAACATCATGACCAACGATTCCCACAAGGCGCGCCTGGCGGCGCTCGTCCAGGAGCTGTCCGTCATCCACGAGAAGGTCACCCTGGCGTCGGGGCGCGAGTCCGACTTCTACGTCGACATGCGCCGCTCGACGCTGCACCACGAGGCGGCTCCCCTCATTGGCCACGTCATGCTGGACCTCCTGGAAGAGGCTGGCTTCGCGGTGGGCGAGGAGTACGTGGCCGTGGGCGGCCTGACGATGGGCGCGGACCCGGTGGCCACCGCGATGCTNGAAGAAACGCACCCAGAACGGCACGTTCGCCAATGCAATAAGAGCCAGCATGAAACCGCGCGCAACGTCGGGGGCGGGGTAGCGTACCTGGCGCTGGCCAGTGAAGGACAGGGAAGACAAACAGACTCCTTTCACGGTGCAAACCCGGAGCGTCAGGGGGCGAAAAAGGGGCGAGGCCGGAGCAGTTTCCGGGACACGCCCCCTCCACGAGTCACTCGCTCAGCGGTAGACAGACATCATCGCCTGCTGGGTGAGTTCACGCCGCTTCCGGTTCACCCGTACCAGGAGAACAATTCCGACGATCATCACAATCAGACCAATCACACCAACGACGGTCGCCCACACGAAAGGCACGATAAAGGCCATACCCGCCTCATCAGGCGACATACCGAGTCCCACGACCTGCGCACCGGACGACAGACCATCACACGAGAGCTGATAGTTTCCAGGCGAAATGCCCGTAATCGAGAAAATACTGCTATCGCCCTGATAGGCATTCATCACATAACCAGCACCGTTCGCGTCGGTGAGGGAGCACGAATTGGCCAGACCATCTGTGATCAAGACCGTAAAGTTGCCTCCCTCCGAGACGGACACAGTATCGCCGTTACGTAGTCCGCCGTCACTGCCGGCGAGCTGGTCAAAGGTTGAACCGAGGCCCGCGATCAGCGTGACCACCAAGGTGATCGGTGCGATGACAAGCATTGCAACAATGCCAATAACCAACGTGGTAATACCGGGGGCACGGCTGGGCATAGGGGGAAGTTCCACAATGGGTGACCCGTAGCCTGCGCCAGGGGAACCGGCGTAGCCCTGGTCGGCTGCGCCCGGGTAGTCCTGGGGAACATCGACATTTTCGCCGTACTGGGGCCACGGCGTGTTCGCTCCACCCGACGATCCATAGGAGGACGGATTCGACATGTCAGTGCCTTCCTCGTGAGAATTTGTTTCAAGCATAACAACGCAACGAGCGCCCCGAATAACGTGTCGCGACGAACGGAACGCCGACCTCCACACGTCAAAGCAACGGTCGAGGCCGGAGAAACGTTCCGGGTACGTCCTCGTCACCGGGTTCGAACTCGCCGCGAACGCGGCACGCGCCTATCGTAATTGCCTGCTACTGCCACGCACCGGTGTGTCCATGGTCGAGGGAGCAGCCTCACGCATATGCAGTAGGGACGCACTCCGAGTAGCGCGCATTCGTAAGCTAGGACAACTGAACACCACTTAGGCGCTGCGCACGCAGCTGGGCCACGCCGGGAACCTCAAGGGGTTCCAGCGCTACGCCTGTCGCCCGCTCGAGCAGCAGGTCCGCCAGCTCGGGGTTGCGTGCCAGCGCCGGGCCGTGCATGTAGGTAGCAATGATAGACCCCTGAACGGCTCCGTCGTAAGCGACCTCAGCGGGTTCGCATCCCTGCGGCGTCCCATTGCCCACGCCCGCGACGACACGCCCGAGGGGAGCCGCGTCGGGACCCAGAACGGTTCCACCGCCGTGGTTCTCGAAGCCGCTCAGCGGCTGGGTGAGTCCATCAACAAGCGGTAGGGTCACAAGTTCACCAATGGCGCGATGGCCTTGCGGCTGGGTCGTAATGTCCAGAACTCCCATGCCAGGCACGCGAACGCCGCGCGCATCCTCGTACCAGTGGCCGAGGACCTGCAGCGACGCGCAAATCGCCAGAAGCGGACGCCCGGCATCGAGAGCACGAGCCAGGCCCGAAGTACCCCGGAATTTGTCGGCTGCAAGCGCCTGGGCAGTATCTTCGCCGCCACCCAGCGTGTAGATGTCGAGGCTATCAGGGATTTCTTCGGTCAAGCTGACGTGGACGACTTCAGCGTCAATACCCCTCCTGCGGGCACGTTCAGCCAAGATCAGGGCGTTGCCCGTGTCCCCGTAGGTGCCCAACACCTCGGGCATGAGGACACCAATGTGCAGCGTGGATGCGCTCACCGCTTGCCTTCCTTTCGGTCGAGCAGGACCTTAAAGTCGCGCATTGCCGTGTAGTTGAGGAGGACTTCGACGCGCCCCGGCTCACAGCGAGCCAGAGCATCCATCGGTAGGTCCACGAGGTCGCAGTGAATGCCCGCGTACTCGAGGCGGACGGCCAAGTCGGCCCCGCGCTCGCCACAGGCGATGACGCGGCGACCGGGCCGGTTGACACCGGAGAAGTCAACGTCCCACAGCCAGGACAGGTCCTGCCCATCGGGCACCTGCCCGTTGACGCCAATGACGACCTGGGCGACCCTCGGATCAATCATGGTCATCGCTTCCTGCCAGCCCGCGGGATTTTTCGCGAGCATCAAACGGGCGCTCCGACCATTCACGTCGTGAACCGAATAGCGGCCCGCGACCTCGGTAACACGACTGACGGCCTGCGCGGCCACCGCGGGGTCGATACCCATTGCGACCGCAGCAGCGACTGCCTGCGCCGCGTTGCCGAGATTCGCTCGACCGGGAAGCAACAGGTTGAGGGGGACGTTCACTCCGCCCGGTCCGTGCAAAGTTGCTCGCGGGCCGTCGGGGGCCAGGTCAACGTCGGTAAGCCACCAGTGGGGCTGGGGCCGACTCTTCAATGCGGGAAGCTCTTCATCGGCGAAGGCAGGGATCAGGTGCCAGTCCTCACCGTTGCGCACGACGCGCCCTCCGCGCGGGTAGGCCGCCGAGTCGCCACCCCACCCCGCGCCGGCGGCGACCCACACGACGCGGGGGTTATCCGCGGCTGCGGAGACGATGAGCGGATCATCGCAGTTAGCGACGACGACGGCGTCCGGATGGGCCGACGAACCCTCGCGAAGGCGCTTTTCCACCGAGCCGATCTCACCGACGCGATCAAGCTGGTCGCGCGAGAGATTCAGGTAGACGAAAACGTCGGGCTTTACATCAGCGGCGACCGTCGGCACATGCATTTCGTCGACCTCGAGGGCAGCGCGAGAGGCATCCTTTCCCCGCATGAGCGCAGTGATGACGCCTGATGTCATGTTGTCGCCGTTGATATTGGAGGCAACAGGACCAGCACTCTCCAAAGCGGCACGCACCATGCGCGTCGTCGTGGACTTGCCGTTCGTGCCGGTGACGATAACGGATGAGAAGGGAGCTGCCAGCTCAGCGAGGAAGCGCGGGGAGATGCGCAGCGCGACCTCCCCGCCGATCATGCCGCCGGAGCCTCGTCCGAGGGCGCGGGAGGCAAAGCGGGCGGCGCCACCAGCCGCGTTGGCCACACGGGAGCGCACCGAGAGGTGATGCGATGATGTCGTCATGCATCAAGGTTAGCGCGTGCGCGGACATGTCTGCGCCTTCGGAAGGTGCCCACTCCTTGCCCTGAGATGATGCGCACGTGAGAGTAGGCGACGCGACGATCGCCCCGACACGCCGAATGCGGGATGACCTGCACTAATAGTGCTGCATTGCATATTGACGTTACCCACGCCATGTCACTGTGATGACATCGATATGTCTCAACGGTCAATACTGACGCCGGCGCCGCAGGCACCCAAGAGCATCTCCCTTCAAATTCTGCGTTTTTTCAAGGAAAAATACACCTAGTAGCCAAAGCCGCAGGTCAGCGGCCATTTCGTGAAAAATGTCGTCAACGAGACGCACACTATTTTCAGGTGGGGTGCACATTCGTTCAACACCCCAATCGAGCACATTATCGACTATCGAAACCAGCCGTGACCTGGTAAAACTGTCGTAGCAGGCGAGAGCCTGTCGCCTGTTCCAGGCTTCGGTCAAGGATCCAGTGTGCCCCCGGATCCCTGATCGAATTACGCTGCGGGACTCATCCGGTGGATGGGTCCCGCAGCCCCTTGTTACCTCACTGTCGAGACGCCGTCACAGCTTCCACTGCGACTGCGACTGCGACTGCGACTGCGACTGCGACTGCGACTGCGAGCATATCCGTAGGGTTCCCCCCGCGTCCATCTCACGCCACCTCCGTCTCGGTGCGCCAATCTCCGTGCGCCAGCATCCGTGCCCACTCAATCCGCACGTGGGTCCGATGACATGCACGTGGGTTCGACACCTCGCACGTGGGCCCTCTAATCCGCGCGTGGGCGGCGCCGCCCCGAGGCGCGACCTCACCACCATCAAATGGGGGGAATTGCGCTGCACGAGGACCCGTGCGCGACTTGCCTGCCGATGACATCGCCACCAAACGGGGGGAATTGCACCATTAGGGGCGCGACACGCCGGCGACACGCCGAGGGGAGGCTTCTAATGCTGCAAAACCCCCACCACTACCCCTGGCGTCATGCTCCCTCACTGGTGCAGGACTGCCCGGCGGGGCGCCGATAAACACTGGAAGGACGTCGCCGACGGGACCCTGCTGCACGCGCGGCCAGCTCCCAGGCGATGCTTGTGGCCGATGAGGTGCAGTCCTCCCGATCGGACTTGATTTTCTCAACCAGGGCGCCCCTGTCGACGAGGTGGGCACGCCACCGCCCGGACCCACTGCGGCAGCGCCGCCCCGACGCGGGCGCGTCGGGGCGGCGGTTCAGCACTCAGGACACCGGCATTGCGTCGAGCCTCTCACCGGGAGATGATCGTCCCCTCGATAACGGCGCGAGCGCTTGCGCGCCCGGCAGGCCCAGGCTGCTTCGATCGTCCGGCAGGCCCGGGCAGCTCCGGGCGGTCGAATGGCCCGACCGCGAGCATCGCCGCGCGGGCACGGATCGGGTCCCACACGGTGAGCGGTCCGCCGGAGGACGAAGCAGGACGTTCCCACGGGCGTTGGCCTCGACGCAACGGCATGACCTGCCCGTCCGCGGACGCTGCGAACACGCGGTTGCGGCGAGCTTCGGACGCTGCGACGGACTCGCGCAGGGTATCCCGCTCGGATTCGAGAGCCTCGACGCGGCGTTCAAGTTCAAGAATGCGACGGATCCCCGCCAGGTTGATGCCCTCCTCCTGGCTCATGCGTTGGACGTCACGTAGGCGTTGGACGTCGCGTTTCGTGTAGCGCCGACCTCGGCCCTTCGTGCGGGCGGGGATGACCAGGCCCAAGCGGTCGTATTGACGCAGGGTCTGGGGATGCATCCCCGCCAGCTCGGCCGCAACCGATATGACGAAGGTGGCTGCCACGTCCCCAGTCGTTGCCACGGCTTACTCCTCGGCGCCCTGAGCCAGGCCGGCGCGCACGTCGAGGTCGCCCTCGGTCTGCGCCAGCTCCTTCGCGAGCTTCTTCAGCTCGCGGCCCGGCTTGTCGGGTACCTGGATGGACACGCGAGCAATCAGGTCGCCCGTCACCTTCGAGGTCTTGACTCCTCCGCCGCGCACGCGGATCTCCGCGCCCGAGGAGGAACCCGCGGGCACCTTAACGGTGGCCGTGTTGCCGTCTACCATGGGCACGTCGACTACGCATCCGAGGATGGCCTCCGACACGGTGATGGGTAGGGTGAGCACCAGGTCGTTGCCTTCCCGCGAGTACACGGGGTGAGGCTTGACGGTGACTGAGACCTCGAGGTCGCCGGTGGGGCCGCCATGCGTGCCCGGCTTCCCATGGCCCTTGACGCGGACCTTTTGACCATCCTTAATGCCCGCCGGGATGCGGACCTTAATGGGAGAGCCGCCAACCTTAATGGTCAGGGTCGCGCCGTTGAGGGCTTGAACGAAGGAAATCGCGAGCTTCGCGCGCACGTTGGCGCCCTTCTTAGGCGTCGGCGCACTGCGCGGAGCTTGACCGCCGCCACCGAAGGACGAGGCGTAGGCATCACCACCGAAGTGAGCGCTGCTGGAGCCGTTAAAGAGACCGGAGAGGATGTCCTCGAAGCCGGCCCCGCCGCCGGGCATGCCGGAAGTTTGGAAGCGCACGTTTCGTGCGCCCCCACCAAAGCCGCCGCCGCCACCGAAGGCTCCGAAGAGGTCCTCGAAGCCACCCGTGCCGCCCGAACCGGCGGCGAATCGTGCGCCCCCGCCGGCCATGGCGCGGATTGCGTCGTAGCGCTTACGATCCTCGTCATTGGACAGGACCGCGTATGCCTCACCAATTTCCTTGAACTTGGCTTCGGCCACCTTGTCGCCCGGGTTCTGATCCGGGTGCCACTTGCGAGCCAGCTTACGGTAGGCCTTCGTGATGGCCTTCTTGTCCGCTGTCTTGTCGACTCCGAGGACCTTGTAGAAGTCCTTGGAGAACCATTCTTGTTCACTCACGCGCGTGTCACCTCTCTTTCAGTTACGAGCGTGTTGTTGCTGTTATTCAGGGTTGTTCACCAGTACTTTCGCGGCGCGCACCACGCGGTCTCCGCGGCGGTAGCCACTGGTGAGAACCTGCCCGATGACGGGGTGGTCGACGTCGGCGCTGGTGGTGGCCATGAGGGCGTCGTGCAGCGCGGGGTCGAAGTCCTCGCCCGCGGCGCCGTAGCGCTCCAGCTCGAAGCGCGTCTTGAGCGTGTCCTCGAGTTTCGTGGCGATCGACGCGAAGGGCCCGTCCTGCAGGTCGCCGTGCGCGCGTGCGGCGGCGATGTCGTCGAGGACGCTGATGAGTGATTCGATGACGTCGTCCTGGCCCGCGGTCTTGTGACCGGGGATGGCCTCCTTGGAGCGGCGCACGTAGTTGGCGTACTCCTGGCCCTGGTTGTACAGTTCCGCGTTGGCGCGGGCCAGCTGGTCTTCGACGGCTGCGATGCGTTCGAGGGCCTTGGCGAGGTCAGAGTCCTCGACTTGATCCTCGAAGGCGCTCATGTCGTCGGTCGTCGCTTCGGACGAGGCCTGGGCTGCGTCATCTGCGCCAGGCGCGGTGTCGTTGTTCTCGGATTGACCTGCCGCCTGGCCGACCGGGGCCGACTCGGTGGAGTCGGCCCCGGCGACGTTGGCGTCTTCGTTGGGCGCCGAGAAACCGTTGGTTTCTTCGGTGCTCACTTGTCGTCCTCGTCAACGATTTCGGCGTCCACGACGTCGTCCTGCGCGGGCGCGGACTGGGCTGCGGCCTCGTCGGCCTGCTGCTTGGCGTAGATCTCCTGGCCGATCTTCATGCCGGACTCGGACAGGGTGGCCATCGTGGTCTTCACGGCCTCGATGTCGTCGCCCTTGAGGGCTTCCTTGACGGAGTCGACGTCCTTCTGGACGGCCGCGCGGGTCTCCTCGGAGATCTTGTCGGCCTCGTCCTTGAGCAGCTTCTCCGTCGAGTAGACGGCCTGCTCAGCCTGGTTGCGGGTGTCGGCTTCCTCGCGGCGCTTCTTGTCCTCGGCGGCGTGCTCTTCGGCCTCGCGCACCATGCGGTCGATGTCCTCCTTGGGCAGGGAGGAACCGCCGGTGATGGTCACCGACTGCTCCTTGCCGGTGCCGCGGTCCTTCGCGGAGACGTGGACGATGCCGTTCGCGTCGATGTCGAAGGTGACCTCGATCTGCGGCACGCCACGCGGGGCGGGAGCGATGCCGGACAGCTCGAAGGTGCCGAGCAGCTTGTTGTCGCGGGCGAACTCGCGCTCGCCCTGGTAGACCTGGATGAGCACGGAGGGCTGGCCGTCCTCTGCGGTGGAGAAGATTTCCGAGGCCTTGGTCGGGATCGCGGTGTTGCGGTCGATGAGCTTGGTCATGACGCCGCCCTTGGTCTCGATGCCGAGCGACAGGGGGGTCACGTCGATGAGCAGGACGTCCTTGCGGTCACCCTGGATGACGCCGGCCTGCAGGGCGGCGCCCACGGCGACGACCTCATCGGGGTTGACGCCCTTGTTGGGTTCGCGACCGCCGGTGAGCTCCTTGACGACCTCGGTGACGGCGGGCATACGGGTGGAGCCGCCGACGAGCACGACGTGGTCGATCTCGGAGACGGTCACGCCGGCCTCGGCCATGACGTCACGGAAGGGCTTCTTGGTGCGCTCGAGCAGGTCCGCGGTCAGTTCTTCGAACTTGGCGCGCGTGAGGGTCTCATCCAGGTGGATGGGGCCGTCTGCGGTCATGGACAGGTACTGCAGCGAGATGTTCGTGGAGGTCGCGGAGGACAGTTCCTTCTTCGCCTGCTCGGCGGCTTCCTTGAGGCGCTGGAGGGCGACCGCGTCCTTGGACAGGTCGGCGCCGGTCTTGGCTTTGACCTGGTCGATCAGCCAGTTGACGATGCGCTGATCCCAGTCGTCGCCGCCCAGGTGGTTGTCGCCGGAGGTGGCGCGCACCTGAATGGTGGAGAAGCCGTCGTCATCCTTGCCCACTTCGAGGAGAGACACGTCGAACGTGCCGCCACCGAGGTCGAAGACCAGGATGAGCTCGTCTTCCTTGCCCTTTTCGAGGCCGTAGGCCAGGGCCGCGGCCGTGGGCTCGTTGACGATGCGCTCGACCTTCAGGCCGGCGATCTGTCCGGCGTCCTTGGTGGCCTGACGCTGCGCGTCGTTGAAGTAGGCGGGAACCGTAATGACGGCCTCGGTGACGGGCTCACCCAGGTAGGCCTCGGCGTCCCTCTTCAGCTTCTGGAGGATACGCGCGGAGATTTCCTGCGCGGTGTACTTCTTGCCGTCGATCTCCGTGGTCCAGTCGGTGCCCATGTGGCGCTTGACGGAGGAGATGGTGCGGTCAACGTTGGTGACCGCCTGACGCTTGGCGATCTCGCCGACCAGGACCTCGCCGGTCTTGGAGAAGGCGACGACCGAGGGGGTCGTGCGGGCGCCTTCAGCGTTAGGGATGATGGTGGGTTCGCCGCCTTCGAGGACGGCGATAGCGGAGTTGGTGGTACCGAGGTCGATGCCGACTGCACGTGCCATGGTTGTTGTCCTTTCGTTCACGAGGCCGACCGCGTTTTCGGTGGGCGGCTCGCGTTGGTCTGTGTGGCGCCGGGGTTTCCGGCACATCATTGAGTCTGATGTACTCAACTTTAGGAGCAGGGTTTTTATTCCGCAACCCGTAGCTCTTTAACTTGAGTCTGATGTACTCAACTTTCAATTCATGGTTTTATTCCATCCACACCAACACCAGACCAGGCCCGGCCCTGACCAACCCATCACGATCATACGAAATCACTTCGTAAGTAACGCGAAACCAATACGTTAGAAAATGCAAAGCCTCGTGGTGGCACACCGCACCGACACTCTGGCAGACTAGAGGCACTCTCACCGTTCGAGAGCCACGTCAATCAATGGAGACTTGATGCGCATCACAAACCGACTGGCTGGCAGCCTCCTCGCTGGCCTACTAGCACTTGGAACGGCAGGTCCCGCCTTGGCAGACACTCCCGAAGCCGGCGGCGCCCAGTCCGCCGCCCCCGCCCCCCAGGAAACCTACGACGCACGCTACGCGATCCCCGCAGCCGTACCCGCCTCCAGCGAGGCGAAGGTCGCGCAGTGGCAGGACATGAAGTACGCCATGTTCATCCACTGGGGCGTCTACTCCTCCTACGCAGGCTGGTACAAGGGCGAGAAGCAGGAAGTCGGCTACCCCGAGCAGATCAAGGCATGGGGCCACCAGCAGACCTGGGATCAGCGAATCCCGCTGCAGGGCATCCCCCGCGAGGAGTACCTGGCCACCGCCCAGACCTTCGAGGCCCCCAACTTCGACGCGACCTCGTGGTGTCAGCAGGCCAAGGACAGCGGCATGAAGATGCTGCTCATCACCTCCAAGCACCACGACGGCTTCGCCATGTGGAACACGGCCACCACCGACTACAACTTCACGAAGCAGTCACCCTCCCACCGCGACCCGATCCTCGAACTGTCACAGGCCTGCAACAAGGTCGGCATCAAGTTCGGCCTCTACTTCTCCAACATCGACTGGGAGAAGCAGCCCGAGGACCCCTGGACGAACGCCAACACCCTGGACGAAGAGGGCTACATGGACTACATCCATGCCCAGCTCAAGGAGCTCCTCGGCGGCAAGTATGGCGAAATCACCGAGCTCTGGTATGACATGGGCAAGCCCAACGAAAAGCAGTCCGACCAGCTGCGTCAATGGGCCCACGAGCTCCAGCCGAACATCATGATCAACTCGCGCGTCGGTAACGACCGCGCGGACTTCGAGGTCGGCTGGGACAACGAAATGCAGTCCGAGCAAACCCAGGGGCCCTGGGAGTCGGCCGTCTCGATCTTCCACAAGACCTGGGGCTACGCCAACTGGGACGACGCAGCCCCCACCTACAAGGACACCGGCTACCCGGACTACACCGACGAAGAATGGGACCACATCCAGCAGGTCGACAACACGACTGCGCTGCGCAAGGCCCCGGGCGGAGCCAAGACGAAAACCACCGAGATCGTGGGCAACATGTTCTCGACCGTGGCCCTGGGCGGCCAGTTCCTCTTCAACGTCGGCCCGAAGTTCGACGGCTCCTACGACCCGTGGGACGCCTCGGTCCTGAAGGGCGTCGGCGACTGGAACCGCGCACACCCCGGCATTCTGGGCAACTCGCGCCCGACCCACTACCCCATCGAAACCTGGGGTAAGACCATGGTCGATGACTCCCACATCTACCTGGGCATCGAGAAGTGGCCGGCAGAGGGCACCATCACGCTGCGCGGCGCCGGCGCCAACGACATCTCTTCGGTGAAGCTCGACGGCTCCGACGCGGCTCTGACCTACAAGGTCGAAGGCAACGACCTCGTCATCACCCTGCCCGCACAGCCCGACGAGATCCTCCCCGTCGTCACGGTCACCACGAACGGCACGCCCAACTACGTGCCCACCGGCCTGACCACCATCGGCGAGCAGGCGACCACGATCCCCGCCTCCAGCCTCGAAAAGTTCAAGGCCCCCACCCCCAAGACCGGCGAGACCAGCTTCACGGCATCCATCACCTCGGGCGACAAGGTCGCCTCGGGCGTGACCGTCTCCTTCGATACCGAGGGCTTCACGGACTCCTACGCGAAGTACAAGGTCACCGTCGCCGGCCAGGTCAAAGGCGGCCTGACCGTCGCTGACCTGAAGGCGGGTGTCGGCCCCTTCACGATCGGCCCGAACCAGACCGCTCGCGCCACCCTCGAGTACGACAACCCGGCGTACGTGCTGAAAGGCTTCGGCAAGGACACGACCGTCACCTCGGTCACCGTCAAGGCTGCGACCCTTTCCACGCCCGCCGTCACCGTCGAGCCGTCGAGCGTCGAGGCCGGCAAGACCGTCACCGTGACGGGCACGGGCTTCGCTCCTTCCACTACCGTGACGCTCACGCTGCACTCCGAGCCCGTCGAGGTCGGCGCAGCCACCGCGGACGCCAGCGGCGCGTTCACCNCCCCCACTTACACTTGAAGGATGCGCTGCGACCACTATGACGCCGGAACCTGCCGGTCCTGCTCCCTCCTCCCCCAGCCCTACGAGCGTCAGCTCGCGGGCAAGGAAGAGGCCGTCGCGGCCGCCCTAGCCCCCGTCCCGGGAGCCGACCATCTCCACTGGCTGGCCCCGGCCTCGTCCCCCGAAAGGGGCTTCCGCACGAGCGCCAAACTCGTCGTCGGAGGAACACGTCGCCGCCCCACCCTGGGGATCCTCGGGCATAACCGCCGCGGCGTCGACCTGCCCGGCTGCCCCATCCAGCACCCGGCGATCAACCGCGCGACGCCCGGCCTGAAGCGTTTCATCCGCTCCCTGAACCTCACCCCCTACGACGTTCCCACCAAGCGCGGAGAGCTGAAAAACATCCTCATCACCGTGGGCGAGGGCGAGCGGCTCATGATCCGCTTCGTGCTGCGCACCCGCGAGCGCGTCTCCGACATCCGCCAGGCGCTGCCGCTGCTGCGCGACCTCGTGCCCAGCGCCCACGTCATCACCGCGAACATTCACCCCACGCACGAGGCCATCGTGGAGGGGCCCGACGAGATCATCCTGACGCGCGCCCGTACGCTGGCGCTGTCCGTCGAAGGCCTGGAGCTGGGGCCTCGTTCCTTCGCGCAGACCAACGCGCACGTCGCCTCCGCCCTGTACGAGCAGGCCTCGGTGTGGGCGTCTCGCCCCTTCGCCGACGGACGACTGCCCGAGAGCCTCTGGGACCTGTACTGCGGCGTCGGCGGCTTCGCCCTCGCCTGCGCGCGCGCCGGATTCCCCCGCGTCACCGGCGTCGAGGTATCCTCCGGGGCGATCTCCTCAGCGATCAGCGCCGCACGCCACGCGGGCCTGTCACGGCGTGCTGCCACCTTCATCACGGACGACGCGACCTCGTGGGCGCGCGCCCAGCCCGAGGCGGACGTGCCCGACGTGATCGTCGTGAACCCGCCGCGCCGAGGCATCGGAGCCGACCTGGCCGCCTACCTGGACCAGTGCGGCGCGCCGCGCGTCATCTACTCCTCGTGCAACCCCACGTCGCTCGCCAAGGACCTGGCGGCCATGCCCTCCCTGCGCCCCGTCGAGGGCCGCCTCTTCGACATGTTCCCCCACACGACCCACGCCGAGGTCGCCCTCCTCCTGGAGCGCGCGTCAGCGTAGGTAGCTCCGATCGGACGGCCCGCCCCGGCCTCGTTCCACGTCGAGTGCCACCTCACGACAGGCGAGCGGATCGACTCGCGCCCGGCGCAGTTGCTCCACGCGCTTCCTGTCTGATCCATCTTTACTCCTCGACGGGGAGCACCGTCCACCCGTTCCACGAACCACCCGAGCGCCCAGGTTCACCGCCCCGTACAGTTACAATTGGACCTAACGTTAGGAGAATTATGACCGTCGAACTGATCACCGCCGCCACGCCCGAGCTCCACGAGGCCATGGCGCGCCTCCTCCCCCAGCTGTCCCGCTCCGCCAAGCCCATGAGCGAGGCGGACGTTGAGCGCTTCCTCGCCCAGGGCAGCGTCCACCTCTTCGTGTTCCGCCCGGACGCAGCCGACGACGAAGGCAACCGCCCGATCCTCGGCATGCTGTCGCTGGCCACCTTCGAGATCCCCACTGGCGTGCGCGCGTGGGTGGAGGACGTCGTCGTCGACGAGGCCGCCCGCGGCCAGGGCGCCGGCCAATCCCTCGTGGTAGCCGCCATCGAACACGCGAAGAAGGTCGGCGCGCGCACCGTCGACCTGACGTCACGCCCCTCGCGCGAAGCCGCAAACCGCCTCTACCAGCGCGCCGGCTTCAAACTACGCGAAACCAACGTGTACCGCGTGACGCTCGAGCAGAAGTAAGCACGCGACGCACGCGCTGCTTGCGACCCTAGTGTCATGTGCACCGCATTCGGCGCGTGCGCTGCTTGGGTTGCATGCACTGCACGTGCTCCACGCGTTCTTCGTGTTGCCGCCCGCCCCCGCATGATGCGTGGGCGGGCGCTTCGCGTAGGGTGAGGCCCCCTCACGTGCGCGGCCGGACTGTCCTACCCGAGGGCGGCACTGACCTGGCTGGTGACGTTCCGGATAGGTGACGGCGATCCGGATAGGTTATCGCCACGTGGATAGGTTAATAAGCTATCCGGATGCTCATAACCTATCCAGATAGCAACAACCTATCCGCGTATGCGGGGCGCATCGACACCGCTGGACTATGTCGGACGGCAATGGACGAGAGAGCGCAGCATTGCACGAGCCACGAAGCGGTGCATTGCCTCTTCAACGAGTGCAGTGCCTGCCTCACCAGTGCACGACCGGCGAGCAACAAGCTCAATCACGAATTCCAACCACGCCGCCGGCGTGGACGGCGCCGGAGGGCCGGAGGCCGGAGGAATCAACCCCATCGGTAACGTTCAACCTCGTCGGGTACAAGCCACACCGCAACAAGCATTTTCGTGAATTCAGGGGCCAAGGAGCCGCTCCCAACGCCCGCAGCCCTCGACAGGGCCAAGACTGACCAAAATTCGCACGTAATTTAACACGGTCACTTTTGGAGACCGTCCACAAACGTTGCAATTGCAACGACGTCAGTTCATGGTTTGAAGTAACCGCAAGGGAATTACGTGCGACATCGATGCGGAGAGACGGGTCCTGGCCGGGCTTCAAGGCACGGTCCTGGCCGCGGTGCCGGTGGGCGGCAGCAGGGCCAAGACTGACCAAAAGTCGCACATAATTTCCTGCGGTCACTTTTGGAGACCGTCCACAAACGTTGCAATTGCAACGACGTCAGTTCACGGTTTGAAGTAACCGCAAGGGAATTACGTGCGAAATTGCTAGGCGGTGAGCGATGAGCACGCTAGCGACGAACAGCGACAAGCCTCGCCCGATTGGAGGCCGCCGCAGGGCCTGCAGGGCCTTGCCGCGGTGCCGGTGGGCGGCAGCANGGCGAATGCGACGTCCAGGTAGGTGGTGACGTCTCCGTTGTAGTAGGTGACGGGTCCGACAACCTCGACGGAGAGGAGGCGGCGCACATCAATGCGAACGTCGGCCTCCTCCAAGGCTTCGCGGGCGGCAGCAATCGCGGGTTCCTCGCCCGGGTCAACGATGCCGGTCACGGGAGTCCAGGCGCCGTTATCGGAGCGGCGCACGCACAGGATGTCGACGGCTTCGGGCGCGATGGGGCGCTCCCAGTCGATCGGCGGGCAGCCGGGGGCCGGGCGCCGGATAACGACGGTCNGCCTCGGCGGCCAGGGCGACGATCGCGGGGTCTTCGACGATGCGCCACTTGCGGCCCAGCGGGCTCCACGACTCGGTGCGCACGCCGATCTGCTCGTGGTAGGCCAGTGCGGAGGCCTGCGGGAAGTAGGGGTGCAGCTCGATCTGGTTGACGCTGGGGTACTCGCCGGTCTCGGCGTGCACGCGGTCGAGGTGTTCGGGCAGGAAGTTGCACACGCCGACGGAGCGGATCAGGCCGCGGGCGCGCGCGTCCAGCAGGGCTTGGAAGGCCTCGACGTAGAGGCCGCGCTTGGGGTTGGGCCAGTGGATCAGGTACATGTCCCAGTAGTCCAGGCCGGCGCGCATGAGGGATTCCTCGACGGTGTAGATGGCTTCGTCGTAGCGCTGGTGGCGCCCGGGGAGCTTGGAGACGAGGCGCAGCTCCTCGCGGGGAACACCGCAGCGGCGTACGGCCGCGCCGAGGGCGCCCTCGTTCTCGTAGTTAAAGGCGCTATCCAGCATCCGGTATCCGGCCTCGACCCCAGAAACTATCGCGGACACGCCCGAGGTGCCGCGCAGGTTGTAGGTGCCCAGTGCGATCGCGGGAACGTCCAGGCCGTCGGACAGGGTGTATGCGGGATTCTCGCTCATGAGTCAAGCATAGGCGACGCGGAGCGTCCTACCATGGGGGGTATGGCACAGCTTGAACTGGATGAGGTCCACGCGAACGCGGTGGACTATCAGCATTTCCTTCTTGATTCTCCTTCCCCTTTTCACGCGGCCGAGGTCGTGGCTCAGCGCCTGGTCGACGCTGGGTTTAGGCGCGTCGATGAGAAGGGCGCGTGGGATGCGTCTCCGGGCGGTCACGTGATGGTGCGCGGTGGCGCGGTGGCCGCGTGGTTCGTGCCCGAGACGGTCGCCGATGACGCGGGTTTCCGTATCGTGGGCGCGCATACGGATTCGCCGGCGTTTTCGGTGAAGCCGTCGGTGCAGTCGACGACGCCGGATGGCTGGGGCCAGATTGACGTCGAGGTGTACGGCGGCATGATGTGGAATTCGTGGCTGGATCGCGAGTTGACGCTGGCGGGTCGCCTGGTTTTGACGAATGGCGAGGTGGTGTTGGCGCGCACGGGTCCGATTGCGCGTATCCCGCAGCTGGCGATCCACCTGGATCGTGAGGTGAATCCGGTGGGGTTGAAGCTGGATCCGCAACAGCACCTGCATCCGATGTGGACGGTCGATAACCCGACCGGCAGCGTGTTGGAGATTGTCGCTCGCACGGCGGGCCTGGAGGATGCTTCCCAGATCGCAGCTTTTGACCTGATTTTGACCCCCAGCCAGGGGCCGGGTTTTTTCGGCGACAAGGGTCAGTTCGTGGCCGCGTCGCGTCAGGACAATCTGTCGAGTGTGCATCCGGGCCTGGTGGCCCTGGAGCGCCTCGCCGCGGCGGGTGCGCCCGCGGGCGGGGACGTCACGGNGCGCTCAGGGCTTTGGCGACGGCGCGGCGGAAGCGGTCGTTCATGGGAGGGAGCTGGTCGCCGCGGAAGAACGCGGTCTCGCTGTTTTCCCCGTCGGCGGGGCTCGGTTCGCCGCTCACCCACTCAGCGGCGAATGCGACGTCCAGGTAGGTGGTGACGTCTCCGTTGTAGTAGGTGACGGGTCCGACAACCTCGACGGAGAGGAGGCGGCGCACATCAATGCGAACGTCGGCCTCCTCCAAGGCTTCGCGGGCGGCAGCAATCGCGGGTTCCTCGCCCGGGTCAACGATGCCGGTCACGGGAGTCCAGGCGCCGTTATCGGAGCGGCGCACGCACAGGATGTCGACGGCTTCGGGCGCGATGGGGCGCTCCCAGTCGATCGGCGGGCAGCCGGGGGCCGGGCGCAGGATAACGACGGTCGTGCCGGGCATCCACAGGGGCGCGTGGCCGACGTGTCGACGCAGCTCAAGGACGAAGTCGGGGGTAGCCATGGCCCTAGTCTAAAGCGTTCACAGGAACGAAGTGATCATCGGCAAGAGCAGTATCTTGACGATGATCGCGAAAGCGAAAAGGGTCGCGTAGGCCGCCTCGATGCGCTCGTCGGTGACGCGGGCGTCGGCGGCCTGCAGCACGGCTGGCTGTCCGAGGAAGCCGGCGACACCGCCGGCGGCGCGCGGCGCAGACAGGCCGATAAACTTCGCGCCCAGGGCCTGGAGGACGCAGCACACGAGAACCATGACGGCGGCGAGGACGGCGGCGCGCCAACCGTCAGGGCTGCCGAGCAGGCTCGCAAACTGCGGGCCTGCGTTGAGGCCGAGAGCCGCGAGGAAAAGCATGAGGCCAATCTGACGGATCGTCAGGTTCGCCGCGGCGGGCAGGGTCCACACGAGCGGACCCGTGCGGCGCAGAGCACCCAGCAACATGCCGACGATCAGGGGGCCCGCCGCGGCTCCCAGCTGGAATCCCTGTCCGCCGGGCAGCGGGAAGGACACGATACCCAGGAGCAGACCGAGGACCAGGCCGATGCCGAACGCCATGCCGTCAACCTCGGCGACTCGCCGCTCAGAGTCACCCAGCCACTGCGCGATGTCGTCGAGTTCATCCGTGGGGACGACGACAGCGACGTGGTCGCCGAGCTGCAGGTCGAGGTCGTCACGAGCCAGGAGGTCCAGGTCGCCTCTACGCACTCGGGTGATGACGGCTCCGAATCGCTTCGTAACGTTGAGTTCCGACACGCTTCGCCCTGCGACGTCAGGGTTAGAGACGACGATACGTTCAAAAGCCAGGTCGGACCGATCATCCTCGAGGTTATGGTCGAGGATTTCGCCGACCAGGGGAGCGGCGTCTTTGATCGACGCGGGGTCGCCAACCATGACGACATGGTCGCCTGGCAGAAGGTCTTCGCCGGGCGCGATGACGCGCGTACGATCACCGCGGCGCAGGTAGGACAGACGCACGCGCTGCTCGCGCCACGCGGTGATGTCACGCGTGTTGATCTGCTTGGAGATATGAACGCTGACAGCCTCGAGCGACGCGCCCGCGAGGGAGGGCGTGTCCTTGGGACCCAGCCACTTCCTCGTGACGGTGATCGTCACGATGAGAATGCCCCCGATGACGCCGATCGGATAGCCGAACGCATAACCGACGGCTGCGTTCGCGTCGCCCGTGAGCCGCGTCGCCGTATCCAGGGCGGGCGCCGCCGTCAATGCTCCCGTGAAGAGGCCCGAGGCGAGGCCAGAGGACAGGCCGAGAAGGCGACCACCGACGAAAGTAATAACTGCACCAACGACGCAGACGAGCGTGGTGAGGGCCAGGAGGTTCGTCTGCTTGCGCAGGTCCTGAAAGAACGTCGCACCAGCGGAAATGCCGACGCAGTACACGAAGAATGCGAGGCCCATTGACTGGACGATCGACATGTGCGTGCTGACAACCTCGGGATGGATGGCGGAGACCGTCAGACCAACGAAGAGAGCACCCGCCGCACCGAAACGAAGGGGACCGATCCGGATCGCCCCAATCGCCGCGCCCAACGCGACGACGACAAACAGCGCGAGCAGGGGTGACGACGAAAAGAGAGCTGCCATACCTTTCAGGGTACCTGTCACCCCGCACGGCAGGCGTGATGTCCCGAACGAATACCTCGTTATAACGCTCACGACGATGGGTATAGACTGCTTTCAGAAACTGAAAGGACGGTCATGTCGCAACCAGTACCCGGATGGTACCCAGATCCCGCTGGCAGCCAGCGCCTGCGCTGGTGGAACGGTGGGCAGTGGATCGATCAGTACCAGCCCATGCCCGGCGTCACCGTGCAGGGTGCGCCCGCCCAGCACGGTACGCCCACCCCGAACAACCAGCAGGGCGTCCCCGGACCGCGCTTCCAGCAGGGCGTGCCAGGTCCCCAGGGCGCACCCCAGCAGCGCCAGCAGGGCGTGCCAGGCCCNCTTCGAGCGGATGCTGGCGGCTTCGTCGTGTGTGAGTGCAGACGCGGCGCATTCGGTGCATCCGAACTACGCGGGCCATCATGATCCGGATAACCGCCCGGTGATGGGGCGTGGCCCGGTCATCAAGATCAATTCGAAGCAGCGTTACGCGACGGACGGCGAGGGCATTGCCTTGTGGAATCGGGCGTGCGCGGCGGCGGGTGTGCCTTCGCAGAGTTTCGTGGGCAACAACGCGATGCCATGTGGTACGACGATTGGCCCGATCACGGCGTCCCGCCTGGGGATTTTGACGGTGGATGTGGGCGTGGGCTTGTTGTCGATGCATTCGGCGCGCGAGATGAGCCATATCGATGATCTGCTGATGCTGTCGAAGGCACTCGCGGCGTACTGGCGCGGCGCCTGAGCGCCCGGATCGNCCAACAGGGCGTGCCAGGTCCCCAGGGCCTACACCAGCAGCGCCAACAGGGCGTGCCAGGCCCACAGGGCCAACCCCAGCAGCGCCAACAGGGCGTGCCAGGTCCCCAGGGCGCACCCCAGCAGCGCCAACAGGGCGTGCCAGGCCCACAGAGCGCACCCCAGCAGGGCGCACCCCAGCAGCGCCAACATACCCAGGCAACCATTCCGGGCGCGTCCCAGCCGGGAATGCGCACCCAGCGCAGTATGCCCACCCCGAACAACCAGCAGGGCATCCCCGGGTCCCGCTTCCAGCAGGGCATGCCAGGCCCACAGAGCGCACCCCAGCAGCGCCAGCAGGGCGTGCCAGGCCCACAGGGCCAACCCCAGCAGCGCCAGCAGGAGCAGGCCGCCACCCGGGACACGTCTGCGAAGAAGACGCGGCACATGCCCTCCGCGAAGCCGGCACCAACGGTGTCCTCCGATCCCTATAACGCCACAGGTACCAAGCCGACGTTCGATAGTTCCGACGACGCTTCCTCCGATAAGACGGACAAGAAGAAGCAGAAGTCCAGTTCCGGTAAGGGCTGGCTCATCGGCACGGCAGCAGCATGGATCGCGGTCATTGCTCTTGCCGTGACCTCCATCTACGTGGGAACGATGTTCAAGAGTGCCCGCGCCGACCTCGCTCAGGCCGAATCCGAGCACAGCACCGCGCAGAGCGAGCTCGACCAGGCGAACTCTGATCTACAGCAGGCGAACAAGGACCTCGAGGAGGCACAGAAGTGAGCAGCACAACGTCGCAGGCGCATTCGACGTCGCGCGTTTTTAAAATTCTCACGATTGTCGGGGTGGCCTTGGCCATCTGCCTGATGATCACGTCAGGCTTGCTCGGGTATGGGACCTACGCGGCGTCGAACAAGGCGACGCAGACGCGCGCCGACACGGAGTCTTTACACGCCCAGAAGAAGACCACCGAGACTGAGACAGCAACCGTACGTACGCAGGTGACTGCTGCGAAGAACTCTTCGGCGGCCACGACATGGTGCGACGGCTTAACCTCCGACCAATCAGACATCACGATGCTCGACAATAAGAGCCTGGAGCTGAAGAACAAGTCCCAGAGTGAGCTTGATGCCATCGCAGCGCAGTGCCCAGCAAAGAAGGCTTTCATCGAAGCCTTCCGCGACGCGCCCTCGAATCTTTTCCTTGGCAAGGTGACTGATTGCACGCCAACAGACAACGGTTTGACAATGTCGGGTTCTCTGACCCTGAATGGAGACTCTTTGACAAGCGTGGGAGACCTTCAGGTCACTCTCAATCTCTTTGTCACTGCTTCGACACCGACGAGTTCCGACAAACCTCTTGGGACGACTACGCTCACGATTTCGGGCGGGTCGGGCACATTCAGTCAAACGCTGCCCGATCCCGGCATCTCGAGCGGTCACTGCAACGCCGTTGCGACAAATGTGTGGCCGGTGGGACTCTGATTCCATCGTTGCCCGCTAGTCGCAGGGCAGCTAGACTTCCTGACCAGGTATTCGACTTGTTGTAACCCGAGAGAGAGTAACGATGAGTGTGCCCGTGCAAGGCTGGTATCCCGACCCCACCGGCGCCACACAGCTTCGGTGGTGGGACGGGAGTTCCTGGACCGACGTCACGACGCCCAACGCGGCGCGAGCGAGCGATGCCAACACACCTGAAGTCTGCGTGCCGGACGAGGCCTTGGTCTCGTCGCACGGGAATAGTCAGATTCCGCTCCCGGGACACGCGCCCGACAACCCCTCACCCTGGGAGGAAACCCCGGCCTCGTCAACGACTTCGAGGACCCCTAAGCCCGGCGATCACGGACCCGCACGATCAGGAACGCTCCGTTGGACGCTCGCGTGCGTCGCCTCGTGGATGCTCGTTGCTACCTTCGTCGGTGTCCTCGTCTTCGCATGGTCACATTTGGGTGCATCCGGTGCGATCTATGACGACGCGAAGGAGCATGCACGAAGCGCGCAGCAGGAACGCGACTCCGCCCAGTCCACGCTCGATGACATTAACCGCCAGATCGAGGAGGCCGAGAAGTGAGTACTGTTCCCGTTCCTGTGCGAGCAGCGACCGTCGCCGGCACGATCCTCGCCGTCATCTTCATCACCTTGTCCGCTGTCGTTGGTGGCGTGAACGTGTGGCGGACACGCTCCGCGGCAACCTACGAGGCCGAGGCCAGCCAGGCCGTATCCGAGAAGGCCGCCATCGACCAGCAGATTATTGAGGCCCAGACCCACCTCGAGGCCGCTAACGCCCACAGAGACGCCACCGCCTGGTGCGCGTCGGTCACACGCGACAAGGCGGGTTCGATGCGCGATGTCGTCAAGTCCTATGATTCGGCGACACAAGCCGTTAAGGAGGCCATCCACGCCCAATGCGCCGACAAGGAGTCCCTAGCCAACGCGCAGCGCACACTGTCGGACTCTGACTTTTCTATTGCGATCGGGACATGCACGACCGACCAAGTCACGACGACGATGAGCGGCACGTTGACGATGACACAGTCGAGTTCCGTCGCATCCTTCGGTGACCTTGATGTCACGATTATCGGGTACACGGTTGACAAGGACGCGTCTTTTAACCCTTCCTCCCCCTACCAGGGGTCCACGACCGCGACACTGACACCCGGGACGCCTCTCACCTTCACTGTGTCGGTACCCTATGATCCGCAGATGTCCGCCACATCCGAGTGTGGCGCGACCATGACCTCGTGGTGGCCTTCAAGCATGTAGTGCACCGCGTGGCCTGTCCTCACACCGATCACTGCCATGCCATATGGCATTGCTGCACCGATCGCGTGAGTTGACGATCACACACGTGTGCCACGAAAGACACCACTGACCCTTCATTTAATTTTAACTTTTCATAGAATTTACGGGACACAGTGAAAGGAGCTTCCTCGTGAGCAACCCTATCCCTGGCTGGTACCCAGACCCAGCCGGTTCCCCCCAGCTGCGCTGGTGGGACGGCGGCCAGTGGACCGACCAATTCCAGCCTGATCCCGGCGCACAAGCACCCAGCTCTGCTCCCGGCGGCTTTCCCGGCGACGCTGGTTCCCAGAAGAACGGCAACGCTGGCACCGCCCAGGGCTACGCCCCCATGGCATCTAGCGCGCCCTCCGGCTATCCCGGCAACGTGGGAGCACAGGGCTACGGAGCTTCCGCAACGAACTCTGCCTCCGGCAACGCCGGCACCGCCCAGGGCCACTCCCCCATGGCATCTAGCGCGCCCTCCGGCTATCCCGGCAACGTGGGAGCACAGGGCTACGGAGCTTCCGCAACGAACTCTGCCTCCGGCAACGCTGGACCCAGGGGCACCTTCAACGCAAGCACCGCGACCAACAGATACCCCTTAGGCACTCGGCCCAACGCTCCCGCCAAGCCCTCCGGTCCCAAGACGACGACCGGTCAGATCATCACCTCCATCGTGCTGGTCTGCCTGACCCTCGCTTTTGGCGTCGGCGCGCTCATCGGCACGAAGAGCTACGTATCCCACAACAAGGAATACAAGCAGGCTCAGCAGGAGCTGAACCAGGCGAAGGAAGATCTCCAATCGATCCAGGAGTCAAGCAAGTGAGTACAAGCGTCACCCCTGCGCCTACGGCCCCCAAGAAGAACCCGACCATGACCATGGTCAACCGCATTCTGCTCGTCCTCGCGATCCTCGTCGGGGTCGCAGCCGCGGTCATGATTACCCTCAGCGTTATGCGTTCCGTCGCCACCGAGAACACGCGCAAGGAGACGGAATCGACGCGCCAGCAGGCAGCGGACCTGTACGCCACCAACTGGTGTAACCAGATCACCGCTGATAACGCCTCGAACATTTCTTCGCGCTACGCCGACTACAGTTCGGCCGATAAGACGAAGTCAGCCGCCATCGACAGTCGTTGCCCCAAGCGCGTTGAGGTCGCGCAGGTGGTCAGCACCTTTAGCGCGAGTGACGATTTTAAGATCAGCGACAAGTCGTGCACGATGAACGCGGATGGCAAGTCCGTCTCCTGCGCCGCGGAAGTCACGGTCACTGACTCTGATCTGGTCGCCAAGCTCCCCGATTTCTCCTCCGTCGACGTGACACTCAAGATGACCTACTCGGATAGCGGCCTGTCGTTCATGCCCCCGAAGCACACCGAAGACAACGTCGCAATCGTCAAGGTCGATTCGGACGGCAAGGGCACAGCCGTGTTCCAGGCCCCCTACGATTCGTCGTGGGGCGATTACTACAGTTTCGCGGTCACCTCGTTCTTCCCGAACGAGTAGGCCCGCAGCTTTCACCACTGGTCCCGTCGTCCCATGGGCGGCGGGACCAGTCGTTGTGCCTGACGCGTCGAAGCCACCGCGCCCCGACCGATTGTCTTGCCGATCGGGTCAGTGGTGTTCGTGGGAGTCGTAGCCGCGCAGACGGTCCAGCTCCCGCCGTTCCTTCTTGGTGGGTCTCCCACTGCCCTTCTCGCGCACCGCGATGGGTATATGGACGCGTGGCCGCTCGGGCGTGCGATCGTCGTAGGCCATGCGGGCCTGTGGGTAGGACACGCGTTTGTTCAACGGTAAGACAACGCCGAGGATCCGGTCGAAACCTTCAACGCGCAGGCGCACCTCGTCACCCGCGCGTACCTTGTGGGCAGCCTTCACCGGTTCGCCGTTGACCCGTACGTGACCAGAACGCACTGCGGCGGTCGCCTGTGAGCGAGACTTCAGCTGGCGGATCGCCCACAGCCACGTGTCAACGCGCACGCAGGACGAGGCCAGGGCGCCTGGCGGAATCACGACCGTCTCGGGTACGTCACTCATGAGCGGGCTTAGTTGATGCGGCGGATTCGATGCTGCTGACGTGGCGTCAGAACAATTGCGACGAGCGCACACAGGAGAGGCATGCCGACGAGCATACCGACGAGGGCCCCCCACGGGATGACCGGCGTGAGGGTCACCAGGGTCCGGAAGATGCCCGAGCGGGCGAAGGTGACGACCGCGAGAACTCCGACGATGAGGCCTGAAAGAACCGCGGTGGGGATCGCGTTGAGGGCCAGGACGACGCCCTGCCAGGTCGTAACGTGGCGGCGCATGGCGGGGGCGGCGCCGATCGCGTCGAGGGTGTCGAGGTCTGGGCGCATGTCGGAGGCCGAGAGAGCCACGACGAGCGCGACCGTGGCCGCCGCGGCGACGATCGCGATCAGGGCCGCGACGTAGGGCAAGACGATGGATCGCATGGTCGGGGTGATGACTTGGGCGCTGGCCCCTGGTACCTGCCGGGCAATAGTCGCTTGGAAGGTTGGCGCATCCACCGAGTTAACAGGATTGTCCACCGTCAGGAGTTCGCCCAGCGGAACGCTGTCAAGACCGAGGGTCGTCGCTGCGGCGGGTGAGAGAACCATGACATTGACGCGTGTGAGCGGCGACGCCGCGAAGGATTGGGAAGCCATCACTTGCGCGTTCGGCAAGGCATCGTCCGATGCGCCGGCTGCCTTCGCCGCCGCAATGTCTTTCATGTCGAGACTGCGCAGCTCGGCCTGCCCCGCGCCGTTGATCCATGCCGGATCAGGAACGAGCACGCCGCCCGCATTCAAGGTTGCAATTGCGCGGACCATGTCGTCTTCGTTGGTGAAGTAGCCTGCTTGGCGCAAATAGGTGCCGTCGTCGACAATGTATGCAACATCGAGCTCAGCCATTTGCCCCACGGCGGCCAACTGCGTGAGCGTTGAGTGATCGGCGGGCACGATGGCCTCAACCATGGTTTCGGGGCCGCCGGGTCCGCTGTTCCATGCGATGCCGTAAAGGGTGGCCTTGGACACGACCGTGCGCTCGTTGCCGACTGCGTCAGTCGCTGACTTCATGAGGGCACGGGAACGGGTCACTGAATCGGTCTTATCGATCGCTGAGACGAAGATCTGTCCGCGCTGGCCCACGTGTGGGCGCGAGTTCCATCCCGCCTCGTTCGACGAGGACAGGGTGATGAGCAGCGCACATGCAACAAACACGGTCGTGAGGATCGAAGCCATGGCCGGGAACGTTCGGTGGCCGTTTCGAACTGCGTCACGCAGCGCTAGGCGCATACTCATGGACGCCCGACGGTTTGGTACACGCCAGCGTGTGAAGACGTACGGGATCGACCCGATGAGGCCAACTTCGAGGAGGGCAACTCCGAGGACGAGGGTGAACACCGAACCAAACCAGGCGGCGACGGCTAGCAGGGGGATGCCGGATAGGAGCAAGACCGGGTAGATCATGCGGCGACGCACGAGCCGTGAGGGCTCCCACACGCGTCCTCCGATCACAGCGGAGGTATCGATATGGGAGGAGGTGTGTGCCGGTGATACCGAGGCCATGAGGGACAGGAGGATCGGCAGGGTAACGGACAAGGCGAGCGGCCAGAAGGGAAGGATACCGATGCCGAGGCCTGACCATAGCCCAATGCCGACCATCAGCCCTGCGGAGAGCATCACCGAGAACGCGGCTGAATAGATACCGATGACGATGCCGTGTGCGACGGTGAGTCGGCGCCCATCTGAACGGTCGCCACCGTTGGCGACGATCATGGCGGCCGTGCGCATGACGGAGCGTTGAGCAACCGTGTAGAGGGGGGAGATGAGCAGGATCATCTCGGTGACGATGAGCAGGACGCCGGCGATTCCGAGCAGGTACTGCCAGGGACTTGAGCTCCGCGATGACTGTGGGACCTCGTATTGGGCGATCAGTGCGGGCAGAGCCGATGCGTCCGGTGGACTAGCGAGCACTTGGCGGGAGACGACTGAGAACCCTGATTTGTTGAGCGTGCGAACGTCGTCCCACGTGACGGGAACGGGTCCCGTCACGTACCAGGCTGTCTGCGTTCGCCCCGCGACCGCGAGGCGATCAATGTCGAGCGTTCCGTCGCCGATGATGGCGCACCCGCTGCCAGCGATAACCGCGTCGATAACGGCGTTTCCTTCGAGGGCTTGCGTCGTTCGATCTTTCGCGACCGTGAGCGAGAGGGCGACCGTATCGCCGGTGGTTACGCCAAGGGCGCGTGCGACATCGTCAGAAATAACAGCGTGATTGGTTTCGAGGACTCCGTGTCTGTGTCCCGCTTGGACGCGAGGCGCGTCCAGGGAGGCGGTCTGTATGCCCGAATCGACCGTGTAGCCTGTTCCACCGGGTGCCGTCAGGTGAAGCTGATAGAGGGTGTCAACCGCCACGAGCTGGTCGCCCGGAGGGACCCAATCGGCGAGGGTCTGCATCGTGACGTCGACTTCCTCGTCCGAGGCTGTCTTGGAGAGGCGGTCTGCTGTGAAGTCCTGGTCGAGGGCGGTCGAGGAACGACGGAGGGTGACGGCCTGAACATCGGAGGTGTGGCCCAGCCAGGACGACGCCTGGTAGCGCTGGGAGGTCGTCACATCCCAGAACGTGAGGGAACCGATCGCAACGACGATCGGCAGGGAAATCAGAATGACTGCCGTGAGGGTGCGCCCCAGGCTATGGCGCGCATCGCGTGAGGCGATGCGGAGTACTACTCCCCATCGCCTCATCCGTATCCTGAGTCGGCTCATTAGTTCCTTGGTGCTGTGTCTGCCAGCAGGTCCCTCAACGAGTCTGCGCGCGAACGATCAACGATGCGACCATCTCGCAGGAAGACTGTGCGGTCTGCCCACGCGGCCATTCTGGCCTCATGAGTCACGAGGATACCGGCTGCGCCCGCATCTATGTGGTCACGCAACACCAACATGATCTGTTCGCCAGTGTGAGAGTCCAACGCGCCGGTCGGCTCGTCGGCAAGAATGACCGATCGGTTACCGACGAGGCCGCGGGCGATGGCAACCCGCTGACGCTGGCCTCCAGAGAGCCTTTCTGGAAAGCGGTCAGCGAGGTCGGCGACGCCGACTTCTTCGAGCGCATCCATTGCTGCCCGACGAACCTTCGAAGGACTGACACCATCGAGCTGTAGTGGCATCTCGACGTTTTCGAGCGCGGACAGCGAGGGGATCAGGTTGTAGTCCTGAAAGACGTAGCCGATTGATCGGCGACGCACTTCGGCACGATGCACGCTATCCAGTGACGCGAGGTTGACCCCGTTGACGTACACGCTTCCGCGCGTCGGACGTTCAAGCCCTCCCGCGATCGACAGAAGCGTCGACTTACCCGAACCTGACGGACCCATAACAGCGAGAAGCTCGCCGGGCGCGACCTCAAGGTCGATCCCGTCGAGCGCTCTCACTCGGACACCGTTGGCGCCGAACTCATGTCCGACGCCAACTATCCGGATTGGTAGTGGTGCAGGCTGACTCATCGCACTCCGGCGCGCTCCGTCATACCGGCGTCGGACTGAGCCCAGTTCATCGAACGGCCCTTCGCGGCGGCGAAGGCGGCGCGACGAGCGGCCTCCGAGACCGCGCCGGACTCGATGTGGTCCAGCCAGTTAAGTTCGGCCTCGAGGTCAAAAATATGACGCTCCAGGATGAGCTTCCAGGCGAGCTCTCCTTCGTCGGCTGAGGCCTTCAGGCGAGTGNGCCTGCTCCAGGAGCTCGTCGGTGACGGGGCCGTCCACGGTCAGGTGGAAGCACTTCCCCTGACGCACGGCCTCAAAGCTCGTGATTCCGAGCCTGGGCAGCGCCGAGCCGACGGCCTTGCCCTGCGGGTCCAGGATCTCAGGCTTCGGCATCACTTCCACGATGATTCGCCCCACGGCGTTCCTCCTTGTGTTGTTGGTGAGGATCCCGCCGCGCACCTCGCCCGGCGGGCACGTTGGTTACAGGACCGGGTCAACCCCGGTGAGTCGGCGATACGCCTCAACGTATCGGGCGGCGGTCGCTGCGGCGACAGCGTCGGGCAGCGCGGGCGGGTTCTCCCCGGACGCACGGTCCCACCCGGATTCTTCCGAAGTCAGCCAGTCGCGCACATACTGCTTGTCGAAACTCGGCGTCACCTGGCCCTCAACCCACCGGTCCGCAGGCCAGAAGCGCGAGGAGTCGGGGGTGAGAATCTCGTCCGCGAGCACGATCGCGCCCGTGGACACATCGATACCGAACTCGAACTTCGTATCCGCGATGATGATGCCCCGCTCGGCGGCAATGTCTCGAGCCTGACGGTACAGGGCAATCGACAGGTCACGGATCGCGGTCGCGTACTCCTCGCCGATGCGTTCCACCGTCTGTTCGAAAGTGATGTTCTCGTCGTGCTCACCCAGCTCGGCCTTAGCGGCCGGCGTGAAGATCGGCTCTTCCAGGCGCGAGGCCTCGGTCAGCCCCTCGGGCAGGGCGATGCCGCACACGGAACCCGACTCGCGGTACTCCGCCAAGCCGGAACCCGTCAAGTAACCGCGCACGACGCACTCAATGGGAATCATGTACAGGCTGCGGCACACGACCGCGCGCCCGTCCACCTCCGCAGGAACCGTGAAGCGCGTGGGTTGCGCGCCCTCCAGGGCACGCGAGGCCTCAGCCGGAGCCTTTGTGCCAACGGCCAGCAGGTGGTTTTCCACGAGGGGACGCAGCTTGCCCATCCACCAGATCGCCAGCTGGTTCAGGACCGCGCCCTTACCGCGGATCTCAGTGGGTAGCACGTAGTCGTATGCGCTGATGCGATCCGACGTCACCATCAGCAGCGCCTCAGGGCCAGCCTTCGCGTGGCGAGGGCGCCCCACCGCCGGCGACGCTTCCGGCGCGGAACCCACCACGGCCTCGTCAGGAGCGTAAATGTCGCGGACTTTCCCCGAACTCAGGGGGGTCCAACCGTGCAGGGAGGTGGGCATGATGCTCCTCAATGTTGTGTCGTTAGTCAAGAGTGACGGCCAGGTCGGCGGGCCACGTCGCGATGTCGCTGCGGTGTTGTTCACCAGCAAAGTGGATGAGGTCGACGCCCCGGTAGGCGAGCGCCCGCGCCTGGTCGAGGGTGGCCGCGCGGGCGACAACGTCGAGGACGCGTCCGCCGGAGTTCACCAGCGCGTAGGNGCGTTCGAGCTCGTCGGGGGAGGCCTGGAAGTTGCCTTCGCCGTTTTTGAGGGGCACGGTGATGGTGTCGCCGACGCGGTAGGCGCGCGTCCACGCGGTGTCCGCGTTCTCGATGCGCAGCACCTGGTCGCGGCACAGGAACTTCTGGTGGTCGTTACGGATGAGGGCGCCGGGCAGCAGGTGCGACTCGCACAGGATCTGGAAGCCGTTGCAGATGCCCAGGACGGGCAGGCCTCGTCCGGCCTCGCGCACGATCTCGCCCATGACTGGGGCGGTCGCGGCGATCGCACCGCAGCGCAGGTAGTCTCCGTAGGAGAATCCTCCGGGGATAACGACCGCGTCGACGCCGTGCAGGTCGGCGTCCTTATGCCACAGGGACACCGCCTGCGCGCCCGCGATTTCCACCGCGCGGGCGGCATCGCGATCGTCAAGGGTGCCGGGGAAGGTGACGACTCCGACGCGGGTCACTGCGCGCCTCCCGCGTAACGGGCGTCGGCCTCGTCGATGGCCTCGACGCGCACGACGTCCTCGATGATCGGGTTGGACAGGACCTCTTNTGACATCGCGCAGGGAACCCAGGGTCGAGCGACGCTGGGTCTGAATCATGGCCTCAACGTCGACCGTAGGATCGGCGGCGGCCACAGCTAGCTTCATAACAAGCTCATCACGTTCGGGATGCTCGCGCGGAACCGGGGTGGACCACCAGGCAGCGAGGACTTCGCGACCGGCGTCGGTCAGCTCGAAGACCTCGGAATCACGGCCCGCATTGGTCTCGGCATGAGACACAACCTGACCATCGCGCTCAAGGCGCTGCATCGTCTGGTAGACCTGGCCAATATTGAGTGGCCAAGCTCCACACGTCTGCTCCTCGAACATCTGCTTCAGACGGTAGACACCCGCGGGCTGCTGCGCGACGAGTGCCAGCAGGGCATTGCGAACCGACATAACTCTCCGTTCGTTGTCGTGACGTGTTGGCGATCGTGGTTGAACAGTATCTATCCTACGCCAATCCCCCTCCGTTAGCGGACACATAACGGTGGGTTACCTAACAAAAACCCTACCGTTTGGTTAGAACTAAGGCCCCGTCATTGCAAGCGAGAGGACATTAATTAACCGGAATGCTAATACGCGCGCCGACCATGTTGCAGACATCATAGGGCAGCTTTCCACTCATATTTCAATGTTTTATAAGTCAAGTGGTCAGAGTCTTCACAACGCAGGTGCCGACAGGCACAAAACACCCAAAATCGACCTATCACACATATTTGACCAAGGATCGATCGATAAATTGACAGCACAAAGTCTCAAACTATGAGACTCCGTCTTCAGTTTCGAAGAACCGTTCCACCCTCCGGCGCCTTCACACCGATGCCACGCCTCACACCCTCGCAACATCCTGGCACACCCAGACGAAGCCAACGCCCACTTCACGGAACGCTACACTAGAGCACATGAGGAGGATTCACCGATGAACGTTCCTGCCCCCGCCGACCCGCCCCCAGCCTCGGCCCCGATCCCCACACTCACCCTCCCCACCGGCGCCCCCATCCCCGTACTCGGCTTCGGCACCTACAAGATTGCACCAGACGATACCTATGAGGCCGTCAGCCGCGCGCTCAACATCGGCTATCGCCACATCGACACCGCGCAAATGTACGGCAACGAAGCCGAAGTAGGAGCCGCGATCGAGACATCCAAAATCCCCCGCGACGAGATTTTCCTCACAACAAAAGTGGACAACTCCAACCACGAACCCGAGCGCGCAGCCGCATCCATCCAACGTTCACTAAACGACCTGCGCACCGACTACGTCGATCTCCTCCTCGTCCACTGGCCACTACCCACCCTCTACGGCGGCGACGTTACCCTCCCCTGGCCCGCCCTCGAAGATGCCTTCACCGGCGGCAGCGCGCGAGCCATCGGCCTGTCCAACTACGAACGCAAACACATCGAGGCCGTCCGCGCCGCCGCCACCGTCGCCCCGCACGTCCTCCAAGTCGAAGCACACCCCTTCTTCCCCAACGCGGACCTGCGCACCTACGCGCAGGGACTCGGCATGGTCTTCGAAGCCTGGTCACCCCTCGCACGCGGACGCGCCACCACAGACCCAACCCTGCGTGCCATCGCAGACCAACTCGGCGTAAACGCCGCCCAGGTCGCCCTACGCTGGGCTATCGACCGCGGACACGTCGTCTTCCCCAAGACCCTTCGCCGAGCGCGCATGGCAACAAACATCGACGCGTTCTCCTTCTCACTCACCCCCGAACAGACAGCACGCATCGACACCCTCAACAGAGGCGAATCCGGGCGCACCGGATCGCACCCCGCCACCATGAACCGACTCTGACGACAGGTACGAAAGACACATGGCATCCAAGCTCACCCGCGCCGACCGCGCTATCGTGCGACTCGCCGACGGAACCGTCAAACAGCAGAACCTGCTCACCGGCACGGAGGTGTGGACAGTCCCCGGGCGCGGAAACCGTCCCCTCGCCGCACCGCGCAGCGACCACAACCCCATCGACCACGAAGCCGACGGACACCACTGCGCGTTCTGCTCGGGCCGATACCTCGAAACACCCCCCGAGAAATCCCGCCTCGTGCGCCGCGAGGACGGCACGTGGGAGCAGCTCGACGCCCTGGCAGCCGACAAACTCACCGACACAGTCGCAGAGTTTCGTCGCATCCCCAACCTCTTCGAGATCGTCTCCTACAACTACTGGCATCTCAACCACGGACACGTGCCCTCAGAAAACGACCGGCGCCGCATGGCGCACTACTTGGCCTCGGATGCTGGATACGAGCACGTCATGAACGTCGTGCGCGCACGCATGTTGGCCTCGGGCATGAGCGAAGGAGAGTTCGCGGCCACCAGCGAAACCGCGCGCCTGCAGGCCGCCAACGGATTCTTCTCCGGCGGCCACGACCTAATCATCGGCAAACGCCACTTCGTCGATGGTGCCACCGAGGCTCACGAACTGGCCGGGTCAGGTACCCTCACGCCCGAAGAGCACGCGCAGTACACCTCCTACACAGCTCGCTCAATGCGCGACCTGTACGACCTCGACCCCGCTGTGCGCTACGTCGCTACCTTCCAGAACTGGCTACGCCCCGCCGGCGCATCCTTCGATCACCTGCACAAGCAGCTAGTCGCCATCGACGATCTGGCCGTGCAGACGGAAGCGGAACTCGAACGTCTGCGCGCCCAGCCCGACATCTACGACCAGATCTTCACGGTGGCAGCCACCCGCAAACTCCTCATCGCTCAAAACGAGCACGCCGTCGCCCTGGCCGGCTTCGGGCATCGTTTCCCAGGCATCGCGATCTGGCCCCTGCACTCGCCGCGCAACCCGTGGGAGGTCAGCGACCAGGCCATGGCCGGGATCTCCGACATCCTGCACGCTGCACACGCCGCGACAGGGGCAGACGTTCCCGCAAACGAAGAGTGGTACCACCGCCCACCCACCGTCTCCACACCCATGCGCTGGCGAATCCTGCTCAAGTGGCGTATCTCCACCCTGGCGGGCTTCGAGGGCGGCACCCGCATCTACTTGAACACGATCGACCCGTGGAAGGTCGTTGAACGCACGGTCCCACGCCTGCGCGAACTACGCGACAAAGGACTCATCGCCCCCATGCGTATCGGCGACGAATGCCGGGTCAGCCCCTCGATGCTGCGCGACTAGGAACGCCCCTCACTCATCACCATCGTCGTCGGGATCAACCCCCGGGTCCTGTTCACTCGTCTCATCACGGGCAGTAGTGACATCCGGATTCGCCGCAGACTCTTCGGCGGGGTCAGTCGTAGCGACGGAGACGGGCGACACCAACGCAGACTTCCAAGTTGACAGCCACGCGTCCAACGCGTCCAGGGACCCGACCGTCTCGTCAGCGACAACCGTCTCGCCGCTGATTCCCATCAGCCACGCCGCCTTGGTGTCAGTCGCGAGCACGCCGTCGATCGGATAAGCGGCACCCGTGGTCGCCAGGGACCGCTGCGCAACCTGACCCTGGAGCCACGCGATGAGCGACTCAGCGCCGTCGGTTGCGGGGGCGCTCACAGCAGCCGCATACATGATGCGCGCGATACACGTCGATGACACAGCTGTGCCGTATGAATCCGCGCCTGTGTTCGTCGCTGCTGCCGCCGCCAGGGAGCGCGGCGCAACAACCAACGGGTAGGAGCCGGACGTGCCCGACGCACTCCCCTCGACCTCGGACAAATAGCTGTCGGAGACGTGCGTACCAGCGCTCCACGCGCTGATAGTCTCCCCCAGGGAAGCGTCCACGCGCGGGTTCAGTGATTGCACGAACGTTCCCAGACCTTCACCGGTCTGCGCGGCAGCCTCCTGCACGAAAGCGCGCCCCACCGAAGACGAGGCCGGGTCTGGGAGAGCGAGCAGTGCGCGCACACGCGGCGCCGTCAGATCATGAAAGGACGTCGGCAGTGGACGACTGTTCGCGCTCATCCACGACTTGTCGGCGATCACACACACGTCGTCACGACCGTATGCGACCGCCGCAGGTGCCCCCTCGAGGACGGTACCCGTCAACGTCGTCGTGTCCTGAGGAGCCACGGACGCAATCGTGCCGGCCGCCGCCGCCTGTAGCGCGTCAGCGCCGTCCAAGCCCAGAACGACATCCGCATCAGCCTGAGCGATCGAATCCACCCCGTCAACGGGAACAACAGCGATCGAAAAACCCGTCGCCTTCGTGAACTCCTGTGCGGTCTCCGTGGGCAGCTGGGCGCCGCCCACCAGGGCAACAGTCACCACGCCGGAACCGGTCCTGGGCGTGGGGGCGTTGATCGTACCGCGCACCCCCCCGTTCGACGTCGAAGCACGCGCGCTTTGACCGGGAACGATCGGCGCGGCGAAAGGATCCTGAGGGGCGCTCGACGACACAGATGGGGTACAAGCTGCAACGGTCGTCGCCACGATCACGAGGGCCGACAGCGCAAAAAAAGAGCGGGCGCGAGCCATAACGAATCCTTCGGACGGGGACAGTACCCCTCTAGCATAAGACAGCTGGCCCGTGGCCCTCGCGCAAGAGGGCCGTGTGGGGCATCATGGAGGCACGCGCACCCGCGCGGGGACAGTCAACCCACGCCAGGAGATACTCATGGATCCCGCCACCATCGAAAAGGTTGCCACGACCGCCGTCATCGCCGGAGCAGCTTTCTTGGCCACCAAGATTTTTGAAACGGGCTGGAAGATCACCACGAAGCGCCCCGTTCCCGCCGAGGACGCCGACGACGTCACCCTGACCTCGCTGGTCATCTTCGCCGCCACCTCCGCCGCCCTCGCCGCCGTCGCCCAGCGCTACGCCTACAAGGGTTCCCAGAAGTGGCTCGCCCCCAAGCTCGAAGCGCGCTTCGGCGTGCCCCAGCTGGAGGCCTGAGACCCGGACCCCCCGTCCCTGCCCTCACACGAGCGGCAGGAGGGACCCAAGGTCCGTGCGCTCACCCGACGCGCTCACCCGGGAGGCTGCCACGGCCTCGTCCCAGGTGAGACGCCCGCACGCCAGAGACAGCCACGTGTGCGCGTCCGTCTCCACAACGGCGGGAGGCGTCCCCCCCCGATGCGTCGTCCCGGGCAGGATCTGAACCGCGCCCGCCGGCGGCACACGCACCTCGACCGACCGGCCCGGGTGGAGGGTCCCCAGCTCCTCGAGTGTGAAGCGAACGGCCGTCAAGGCCACCGGGCGCGGAGCCTCCTCACCGCATTCGACCGCACGACGCCAGGCGCGCAGTGCTTCCATCCCCCGGACCGGATCGATGCGTCGTTTCGCCATGCGTCGATTCTACGCCGCGCCACCGTCGGCGTGAGCGTGCATTCCTACCGCCCAGTCAGGCACAATGGAGTGAACTACCCCAACTGAGAGGTACCCGTGAGCGAGACAACCTCCCTTATCACGCTGCGTTCGATCCTCGACATCGAGATCGCGCGCACCTACCAGTGGGATGCCGCCACCATCATCACTGTCTCCGGCGTCGACCGTGCCGGCGACCTGACGACCCGCATCGTCGAGTATCCCGGAGCCCTCGCCGACATCGCCGCCGAAGGATTCTCGCCCCACTCGGCCGCCGGACACGCCCTGTCCCACGAGCTGCACGACGCGATCCAACGCCGCGTGCGCCTGTGGATCGCCGACATCCCCACCCCCCAGCTGCCGCGCCTACGCGACGCCCTAGGAGCTGACGTCGTTCACGAGGCCGGGGTAGCCTCCGGCGGTTACACGCCCATCGCACTGTCCCCCCTCGCCCTGCTCGAAGCGTGGGCGGAAGGCACCGACGAACAGCGCGAGTTCATGCGCGTAGCCATGTCAGGGCTCGACACGCTCTCCACGGCCTCGCACGCCACCCGCGCCTCGCGCGCCGTCGGCGCCTCCATCATCGAACGCTCCGCTTTCCTCAAGCTGTGCCGCAACCCCAAGTTCATCGCCTACGTCGTCGTCCTCGTGTACTCGATGGCGCGGGCCGTGCCCGTCATGTACGTCCCGCACTTCCGGGGCGACTGGCGCATCCTGTGGGCAATCGACATGGTCACCGCCATCCCCTACACGTGGGGACTCATCGAAATGGTCGCCGGGCAAAAACTCTGGCACCGGGTCGTTGGCGCCGCCACCGCTTCCGTGACCTTCCTGGCGCCCTACGTGTACTTCCTCATGTACGGGCGCCACGCTCCCCCGGGCGTGTGGACCGCCATCGCCTGCATTTTCTTCGGCGGAATCTTCCTGGAGGTCTTCCGCTACCAGCGCGACCGGGCCGTCAAAAAGGGCCTCGCGGAGCAGCTATAGCTCCCGCGTCCCTCCCCCAACCACTCTGTGCGCCCGAGAGTAGCGGCCCGTCGCCCGCCGACCTTCCGCGCCGGGGGCCTGCGGCGCGTCACCTCNTGCGGATGAAGCCCGCGACCATGAACCAGCCGCCGCCGACCCAGAAGAGGATGAGCGTCCACAGGGGCTGGAACGGGTAGACGACGACCAGGTAGGCGCAGGCGACGATCCACGCGGCGGCGCCGACGATGTTGGGGATCTGGAAGCGCTTGACGCGCGCGGGGTGCGTGTAGTGCAACGGCACGAGCGTCAGGATCGCGAGGATGATCGTGGCGGCGATATTGACCCACGCGGGGGTCTGCAGGACGTACATGACGATCGCGACGCAGTTCCACGCGGCGGGGAAGCCCACGAAGTAGTTGTCGTTGGATTTTTCGCCGTCGTTCGCGTAGCAGAACAGGGAGGAGACGATGATGACGATCATCATGACGACCGGCACGGGCTGGGAGCCGAAGGGCAGGTGCAGCGCCATGAACAGCGCGGGCAGGAAGGTCCACGTCAGGTAGTCGACGAGGTTGTCGACGACGCCGCCGTCGAACCACGGGATGGCGTCGCGCACGCCGACCTTGCGGGCGAGGGTGCCGTCGACGCCGTCCACGACCAGGGCGATGACGAGCCACAGCCACATCATGGGGATGTTGTTGTTGAGGATCGCGAACAGGGCGAGCGTCGCCCACACGAGACCGGAGATGGTGAACGCGTGGACCCCCCACGCGGCGATGACGCGGCCCAGGCTGGGTTTGTGTGTCGCGGACGAGGCCTGGGCGTCGTTTTGCGATTGGGTGTCGATGGCAGTTTCTTCGGGCACGGCGGCTCCTGTAGGACGGGTACTTTCCGTTCCACAGTATGCCAAAGATTGGTGATCAATCGGTAGGACATGACACAGACCACGCGGCTCGGCGGGCCAGGGGGCGGCGACACGTCTCATCGGTAACGCCAGGTTTGCCTTAGTTCATTATGGTCAACGCCATTCCTTATCCCGGTTGCACGAGAGAGGATGCCGGACGGGGGGAGCGTTGCCGCGTCGGTCGTCTGCACACGTCGCGCGTTGACGCGGGAAATGAGGACGGCGTCGGGGCCCGTGAGAGGACCCTCTGCAGCCTCTCGCGCCATGGCGTTCTCGTCGGAGGCCCCTTCGGACAGGTCGCCACACCGCCGCGAGACGCCCGGGCTACCGCGCGAAACGAGCATGATCGGCACGCCTGTATTACTACTAATACCCTAGTTGACAGACCTTTCCCGGGAATCTATCCACAGAGCAATTCCTCTCCAGTGAAAGAGAACACAACGATGTTTCACTCTCAATGTACCGGGTCCAAGCGCCGCGCAGCCATCATCGCCGCTGGCTTGTCGCTCCTGCTGGCGGCATGCTCGCACGCCCCCAAGCCAGACGCCACGCCCACTCCTACCGCCACCCCGGAGCCCACCACGGCCTCGCCGAGCCCGACGGCCACGACACCCTCTCCTACCCCGTCCGCGTCGATCGCGTCGCCGACGCCGAGCGCAATGGCCAGCAAGTCCCCCGAGTGGAACCCGACGCTGGACCAGGCGGTCGCGAAGGAAGAATGCGGACACACGACATACTTCTCAAACCCCTGGGAAACTCTTTCCGGATCCAACGATGTCTCGGCCATCGCGCAGAAGACCTACAACAACGGCTTCAAATGCGAACTCGAGAAGAAACTGGACGACGGCTCCGTTGAGCTCCTTGTGCCGCAAGGCGCCAAGACCTTCACCACCACAGCGGGCCAGTCGGACTACTCGCGGGACACAAACATCACGGTGACCTTCGAGATCAGCGACCCTATCTCGGACAAGGTCCTCGATTCGGCGTCCCTACGCCTCAACGAGGCGAAGGAGTTCAGCATCGACGTCTCGTCGGTTCCGCGCCTCAAGCTCAAGGTAGTCGCGGAGGCGGCGCAGGGAGAGAGCCGCAAGAGCGACATTAGCGTCAACGCCATCTGGGCAGACCCGAAGTTCTCGTAGGAGGACGCTTCCACGGGGACGACACTGCCGCCCCATCGACCCGGCCCGCGAATCGCGCGATTCGCGGGCCGGCGTCCGTTCGTCACGGCCCCGACATGAGCAATGCGGGTGGAGAGAGGACACGCGTGTTGGTCGAGGCTCAGTCCCAGACATCGTCGAGGGCTGCGTCGTCGGAACTAGCGGGCTCGCGTCGACGACTGTGCCGGTGGGTAGCAGGTCACAGCCCAAACAAATCTCGCACGTAATTTCCCTCGGTCATTTTTCGAGACCACCAGAAAACGTTGCAATTCCAACGACCTGAATTCAATATTTGAAATACTTGCGAGGGAATTACGTGCGACATTGCTGGGGAACCACTCCGGTATCTCACACAGAAGAGGCCGCCGACACCCGGAACACCAGCGGCGCCACAGGCAAGGCAAAACACCAGGAAGCACCGGCGTGAAGGGCACCGGAAGGCCTGGCAGCGCTTCGATGAACGGACTGCCCCCAAACAAAAGTCGCACGTAATTTCCCTCGGTCATTTTTCGAGACCACCAGAAAACGTTGCAATTCCAACGACCTGAATTCAATATTTGAAATACTTGCGAGGGAATTACGTGCGACATTGCTGAGTGTTGAGCAAGGCAGGGGAATTACGTGCGACATTGCTGAGTGTTGAGCAAGACATGGGAATGACGTGCAACATCGCCGAGTGACGAACAAGACAAGGCAACACACAGCAACACAAGCCCCACCAGTGCGAAGGGCGCCCGGAACACCAGCGGCACCGCACAGCGAAGGGGCGCGGGCCGACAGGCCCGCGCCCCTAGGCGCTCGATCAGACGCAACTCAGAAGCGCTTGCGTCCCGTCTCGCTCAGCTCACGCAGCTCGTCGATCGAAGCGATCCAGCCGCAGCCCTCGCCCTCGGCGGCGAGCAGATCCACGCCGCTGATCGCGAGCATGTCACCACCCGTCGTGCCGATGCGCACGGCATCCACGCCCTCCGCCTCGGCGGCCGCGAACACGGCCTTGAGCGCCGCCTCGGGCACCGCGACGAAGGNGTGACCGATGACGGCGGCCTCGACGTCCCACTTGTCGATGATCTCGAAGAAGCGTTCGCGATCCTTGGGGGTCACGATCGCCATCATGCGTTCCTGGGACTCGCTCATGAGGATCTCGCCCGCGGTGAGCGTGGGGTCACGCAAGAGCACGTTCTCGAGGTCGACGTGCATGCCGGAGTCACCGTTGGAGGCCAGCTCGGAGGTCGCGCACGAGATGCCCGCGGCGCCGAGGTCCTGGATGCCCTGGACGACGTCGGCCTCGAACAGGTCGAGGCAGCACTCGATGAGAACCTTCTCCATGAAGGGGTCGCCCACCTGGACGGAGGGGCGCTTGGCGGGCATACCGTCTTCGAAGGTCTCGGAGGCGAGGATGGAGGCGCCACCGATGCCGTCGCCGCCGGTGCGCGCGCCGAAGAGGACGACGAGGTTGCCTTCGCCGGTCGCGTTCGCCAGGTGGATGTCGTCGTGGCGCAGCTTGCCGATGCACAGCGCGTTGACGAGGGGGTTGCCCTGGTAGGAGGGGTCGAACTCGGTTTCGCCGCCGATGTTGGGCAGGCCCAGGCAGTTGCCGTAGCCGCCGACACCGGAGACGACGCCGTGGACGACGCGCGCGGTGTCGGGGTGGTCGAGAGCGCCGAAGCGCAGCTGGTCCATGACGGCGATCGGGCGGGCGCCCATGGAGATGATGTCGCGGACGATGCCGCCCACGCCGGTGGCCGCGCCCTGATAGGGTTCGACGAAGGACGGGTGGTTGTGGGACTCGACCTTGAAGGTGACGGCCCAGCCGCCGCCGATGTCGACGACGCCGGCGTTCTGCCCCATGCCGACAAGGAGGTTCTTCCTCATGGCGTCGGTCGTGCGCGCGCCGAACTGCTCGGCGAGGTGCTTCTTGGAGGACTTGTAGGAGCAGTGCTCGGACCACATGACGGAGTACATGGCGAGCTCGGCGTTCGTGGGTCGGCGCCCAAGGATGTCACAGATGCGCTGGTATTCATCCTCTTTGAGGCCGAGTTCCTTCCAGGGCATGTCCTGGCCGGGGGTCGCGGCGGCGTTCTCGACGGTGTCGGGCAGCTCGCGGGTGTTTTCGGAGGTCATTCGTGTTTCCATTCGAAAGATCATGGACGAGGCCGGTGCGCCCTCACGGGAGAGGGCGCGGTGGCGTCGTCAGCCGACGAGGGATGCGAGGACGGAGTGGAAGATGCCCAGGCCGTCGGTGCCGCCGTGGTGGCTGGCGCCGTCGGGGCCGAGGGAGAGCGGGCCGNTGCTTGGCGAAAGACTTGGAGGCCTCCAGGCGGGCCGCGTCCTTCGTCGGGCCGAAGACCGGAATCCCGTAGTCGAGGACCGCGTCTGCGACTCCAGCGACCAGCGGAGCTTCGGGGCCGACCACCACAAGGTCGACCTTCTCTGATGTCGCACGCCGTACAACGTCCTTCGGATCAAGCGGATTCATCGTGAGCGAACGACCCAGCTTCTCCAGCGCAGGATTGCCCGCCTGGACGACCAGCGACACCGGCTGCTCAGGAGTGGACGTTCGAAGCAGCGCACGAGCGATCGCATGCTCACGACCCCCGTTACCAACGAGAAGAACCTTCACAATTTAAGCCTATCTATGTTTGAGTGCATTACGGGCCGACACGAGCCGATATGGGCACACCTCACAGCGTCCGTGAGACACGCGTCCACCGCTCACCAGGCACCGTTCGGGTTTCCAGAGCGCTTACTGTCGTCTTGATCCCGACGCTTTTGTTCGCGCTCCCCGTTTTGGTTCTGCAGATCCTGACGACGCTGCTTCTGCTCCTCATTTTCACCCGCGTACGGGTCGGGCGTCGGGCTGGCGCTAGGAGACGATGTCGGACTCTCGGAGGGTTCCGGCTCGTTATTATTTGTGCCGTTCTGCGGATCCTTGTTTTGCTGGTTCGGGTCCTCCCCGTTCTTCTCCTGTTCCGTGTCTTGCTTCTTCTGCTGGACGCGGTTCTTGTTTTCGTTTGCGGGGTTGTCGGAATCACCAGACTGGCCCTGACCGCCGGACTGGCCCTGGTCACCGGACTGATTGGACTGGCTGCCACCGCCGCCGCCTGCGGTCTGGCAGGGCGAGATCAGGTCTTCAGCCTCCTGGTAGGAATTGATCGCATCATCCAGAGAGCCACCCTCACGCAGAGCGTCGGCCTGGATTTCAATGCCGATACCCAGGTTGACGCGCACGCGGCACTCGTAGGAATAGGGTTCGAGACGACCAGGCTGAACCTCAACAGCCTTAGGCACCAGGTCGTAGGCGGTGCGCAACTCGTTAACGCCATCGTCGACCGCGTCCTGACGCACCAGGGTGGTCCCCAGGTTGTAGTGAGCAACCCAACGCTCGACGCCAACTGAAGTCCATGCCATCTGTCCCTCGTATCCGGCCTGCGCGGCTGGGTACTCCCCGTTGGTCCAGTGGGCCAGCGACGAGCGTGACCACAGGGTCATGCCGATTAGGTAGGCGGAGGCTGCCAAAGCAATCACGAGGATCGGAATCGAGTACCACAGGGGACGCAAGGCGCGGGGTGAACGCTGAATCTTCTGGTTGCCGGAAGTGGCCTGCGCTAGCTTGGCGCGCACCGACGGATCGACGGTGTCCGCTTGGGGGGCACCGAAGGGCAGCAGGTCTTCTTCGCGTGTGGAATTCTCAGATTGCATGGGAGTTCCTCAACTGTTGGGCCCGCAGCGACAGGGTTGCACCCTCCCACGCGAGGAGGCCACCGAGGATAAGCGCAAAGGGCCAAATGATGTAGCGGTACGTAGATTGCATGTTGCGCGCCTCAGCAATTGTCGAGGCCCCCTCGAGGACATCGTTCGCGTACGACTCGATCGCCGACTTGTCGGGAGAGTGCACGTAGCTGACGCCGATGCGAGAGGCGACATCTTGCAACGCGGCCTCGTCGATGCGCGAAATGGCGACGGGATTGCCCGGCTGGGAGGAGTCGTGAATGTACTCATCGCCGCTTTGAGCGCCGGAGTCTCCCAGACGCAGCACCTTCATCTGGCCGCCCTCCGAGGTGCCATAACCGATGACGAGGCCACCGTCGACGTACTCCTTGACGGCATCCCAGTCGCTCGGGTCCCCACTGGGAGCGCTGGACCAGTGATCCTGGTTCGACGTCTCCCCGTCAGAGAAGATAAAAACGGCGCGAATATTCTGGGGGTGGCGTTCCTTGTTTTTCTTCAGGAGCGTGAGGAGTTCCTTGGCAGGGCGGTTGATAGAAGAACCCTGCGAGGACGCCGACAGCTCACGGTTAAAACTCTCCATGTATGCGTTGACGGCAGAAGCATCGGTCGTCAGCGGCATGTCGGTATGCACCTTCGAGTCCCACGACAGGATCGAGAAACGCGAGCCGGTGAGGACACCCATCAGCGTACCCACGTCGTTACGTACGCCATCGATGCGGGGCTTGACGCCATCCCAGTCCTCAGCGGCCATCGAACCCGTGCGGTCAATCACAAAGTACACCTCGAGCGTCGAGGCAACCTCCACCGCCTGGCCGGGGATGGAGGGACCCGCACCCATGATGACGACGGTCACAACAATGAACGAGCGTCGAATCACGTCGCTGACTCGCCTGCGCACCGACCGTCGGGCGGACAGGAACACAAAAGCGGCCGCGACGAGGGCAATGAGGATCAGCAGAAACAGGTTGATAACGGGGTGAAATACCATGTCAGAGCCTCCCGAAGGCAAGCATTCCCAGCAGGGACACGACGCCAAGGAGCGTCCACCCCAGGGCGGAGGTCGGGCGATCAGTTTCCAGCATCTTGCCAGCCGAGTCGAGGTCTTCCTTCTGCTCAGCCTCGATCTGCTGAACGACAGAGTCGACGGATGCGGGCGAGGACGCATCATAGAAGTCACCACCCGTGGACTGCACCTGATCACGCAGTTCCACGGCCTCGGTCGACAGCGCCGTCATCGAACCGGGGTACAAAGCCGTGACCGTCACCGCCTGACTCTTCGCGAACTCAATCGCCTCAGGCAGCGTGTAGATACCCGATCCGAGCACCTCGTTATCGGTGGCCAGCAGAATCGTGCGCGACCGCGCCTTGTCCGTGTGGTCAAAGCCGAGGACGCACGAGGCAAGGCCGTCGCCGACCAGCGACGCTCGTTCCTCGTCCGGGTCAGCGAACGTCGGCTCCAGGTAGTCAATCAGCTCTTGCGAAGCGGAAATATGCCCACCGATCTGCGAGAAACCCTTGTCGATGACGTCGGACATGTCCGTGAGCACATCGTTGGCCATCTCGTAGTCATCCGTCAGCGGGAACATCGTCATCGAGTAGGCGTTCCACAGCTGCAGCGAGATTCGCTCACCCTCGAAGTGTGAAATGATCTGCTTGAACGCGTCACCAATCTTCGAGTCGTAGGGAAGCATCGACCCCGATGCGTCGAGGCAGATGACGATGTCTCGACTCGAGGACTTATCGTGCTTGACGTAACGGTCTACGGGCGCGCCCGCAGACACGGACGTCGCAATGACCGCAATCATAAAGCACACGCACGCCATCGCCAGCGACGCGCGAGTGCGACGCACAAGAGCCTGATACTTGGGCAGCCCCCGCAGGAAACCGGTGTTCGCAACCCACCCCTTCTTACCCGAGCGTTCACCCGCTCGACGTGCACGCCACCATCCGAGGGCGGTCGCCGCGACCACCACCAGCAGGACAATGGGAATTAACCACCAAAACCTCATACGTTTACCGCCTCCACGGCCATGGTCAACACGTTCGTGACAGCCTCATGCGAAGGCTGGCCCGCAGGGATGTCATCCCCCGTGAAACTGGGGATCTCGCACGCCTGAAGGACATCGGACAGGCCGGGCCACACGGGGACAAGCCTGCGTACTTCCTTCACAGTTGCAACCTCGAGGTCACGACCGGTGCGCTCCGTACCGAGGGCACGCATCAGGCCTGCAAGCGCCAGATGCACGCCGCGCGCATCCAAGTCACCGTCGGCGTAGCGATCCGCAATCTGATCAATGTATGTCAGGTACTTTTTACGGCGCGCATCCGTGATCGTCTGCAGCTCCATGACCTCGCCGATGCGCGAAGTCCACCACCGCCACAGTGAGTAAATGATCCACCCGATGACGGCCACAAGGATCGTCACGCCCAAGACCCACATCCAGTTTGGATACATGACAGGATCCTGCAAGTATTCTTTAATGTCACCGGACATGTGATCCCCTTTCGAGAGCACGCATGAGCGCGCGGGGTACCTCAGCGCTGGATGCCACGTCCACGTGGATGACTCCCCGCTTGTCAAGCATTCGGGTGACCGCCGCGCGGCGCGCAGCCATAACGTTGTTTGCTTCGCCTGACAACTGAGAGTCGCGCAGCAGGAAGTCCGGCAGCGGACCCTCGTTGACGTCGACGACGTCCGTGCCCTTGTCGAGGCTGGTCGGGTCGATGTCCGCGACGCATATCTGTATGACCTGGTGGCGTACGCTCAGGGATTTGATGAGGTCGTCTGATTCCCTCGACGGCGTGGGCTGGGTCGCGTCCGTGACGATCACGAGGAGGCTGCGCCTGTTCGTGACGGTCCTCGCCCGTGCCAGGAGCTTGGGGACGTCCGAGTGCGGCGAGGTCAGAGTGATGTCTTCCTCGATACGGCGCAGCACAGTTTCGGCGTGCGCGTTACCGGAACGTGCACGCATGAAGCGCACGCGCTTGGAGTCGCCAGCGACGAGGCCGATCTGGTCTCCTCGGGCGACGGACAGCCAAGCAATGGCCTCGCACGCGGCCAAGGCAATCTCTTCCTTCGTCTCTCCAGAAGGCGCGAGAGCACCCATTTCACGACCGGTGTCCACGACGAGCATGACCTGCACGTTCGCCGTGGCCTCGTGTCGCTTGATGACGGGCGAACCTGTGCGAGCCGTGGCCGCCCAGTCGATTTCGCGCACGTCGTCACCCGGCTGGTAGGGGGCCAGGTCCATGAACTCCCAGCCGCGCCCCTGCCGGAGAGCGGAGTGCTGACCGTCCATGATGGACAGCAGCTTTCGCATGACGGGCAGCTGGATGCGCGTAGAGAGCGCGTGGATTTCGCGCGAGCGTACAGGCATGACGTTCCTTCAGACGATCGACTGACGTGGGAGCGGCGTTCGTTACGGAACGGGGACCGCGTTGAAGACGGCGTCGATGAGGCCCTCGATGGACACGTTGTCGGCCAGGGCATCGAAGGTGCGGATGATGCGGTGACGCAGGATGCCGTAGCGCATGTCCTTGATGTCGTCGGGCATCACGTGGTTGCGACCGGCCATGAGAGCGAGAGCCTGGGCGATCTGCATGAGCGCGATGCCGCCACGCGGGGAGGCACCCACGCGCACATGCTTGTTCCAGCCGGGCAACGGGTTCGGACCCGCACCACGCGTCGTGTTGATGATGTCGACGATGTAGGCCTTGAGCGTGTCGTGGACGAAGACGCGGCGGCGCGCTTCCTGGAGGGTACGCACGTCCTCGAGCGTGATCGGGACGGCGTCGGCTGGGGTTGTCATCTGGCCGGAATCGATGCGGCTGAGAACTTCGAGTTCCTCAACGGGAGTCGGGTAGGTGATGACTTCTTTCAGGAGGAAGCGGTCCATCTGGGCCTCGGGCAGAACGTACGTGCCTTCTTCCTCGATGGGGTTCTGTGTCGCCATGACCATGAAGGGGTTGGGCAGCTTATGGTTCACGCCGCCGATGGTGGTCTGGCGTTCCTGCATGGCTTCCAGCATGGCGGACTGGGTCTTCGCAGACGATCGGTTGATCTCGTCCAGGAGCACCATGTTCGCGTGGACAGGGCCGAGCTGAGTAACCATCTCGCCGCGCTCCTGATTCCAGATCTGGGAGCCGACGATGTCGTTAGGCATCAGGTCGGGGGTGCACTGAATGCGGCGGAAGGTTCCAGACACAGCCGACGCGAGGGTCTGCGCTGCTGTCGTCTTGGCCAGGCCGGGAACGGATTCGACCAGGACGTGGCCGCCGGCGAGCAACGAGGCGATCAGCGCGCGGCGCAGCGCTTCCTGGCCGACGACGGTGTGCTGGTAGATGTTGGTCATGCGATCGAGCAGGCCCTTAGCGTGGGCGAGCTCGTCATTCGTCAAGTAGTTGGGCACGGACTCTCCTTGCGTGCGCGGTCGGATGCCCTCCCAGTGTAGCCCGACGCGGCCCATCTGACACAACCCGGTCAGTTTTCGCACACCTAACCACGACGCCGCCAGGAGCGAGACGGGCAGGCCTAGAGCCTGTTAGACACGCGAAGGAGAGCAGACATAAAGGGACGGGCCCCGGAGTTACCTCCGGGGCCCGCAAAGCCGCATCAATCAGGCCTGCTTCGCGGCGGCGATACGCGCGCGGAACTTGGCCAGCTGCTCGGTAATGGCGGCGGGGAGCTTGTCACCGAACTGCGAGAAGTACTCCTCAGTGTCGTCCATCTCGGCGGCCCAAGCATCAGGGTCGATCGCGAAGAGCTTCGCCCACACGGTCTCGTCGATGTCGAGTCCATCGAGGTTGAAGTCCTCGAACTTCGGGTAGCGACCGGTCACACCGTCAATGGCCTCAACCTCGCCGGCGGCGCGGCGAACGATCCAGTCCAGGACGCGGGAGTTGTCGCCGTAGCCGGGCCACATGAAGTTGCCGTTTTCGTCCTTACGGAACCAGTTGACCTGGTAGACCTTCGGGAAGCCCTCACCGAGCTTGTCCTGCATCTCCAGCCAGTGACCCCAGTAGTCGGCCATGTTGTAGCCGCAGAAGGGCAGCATGGCGAAGGGGTCGTGACGCAGCGAGCCGGCCTTGACGTCGGTCGCAGCAGCGGTGACCTCAGAGGCCACGGAGGCGCCGATGAAGACACCGTGGGCGGGCTCGTACTGCTCGGCAACCAGCGGGACGTTCGTGGCGCGGCGACCACCGAAGAGGACAGCGTCAACCGGGACACCCTCGGGGGCTTCCCAGTCGGGGCAGATGATGGGGCACTGCGATGCGGGGACAGTGAAGCGGCTGTTCGGGTGAGCAGCCTTCTCGCCGGACTCGGGGGTCCAGTCGTTGCCATGCCAGTCGATCAGGTGCGCCGGAACATCACCGTCAATGCCTTCCCACCACACGTCGCCGTCGTCGGTCAGGGCGACGTTCGTGAAGATGGAGTTGGCCTTGCCGGTCTCCATGGCCATGGGGTTGGTCTTGTATGAAGTGCCGGGGGCGACGCCGAAGAAGCCGGCCTCGGGGTTGATGGCGCGCAGGCGGCCATCCGGGCCCGGGCGCATCCACGCGATGTCGTCGCCGACGGTCTCGACCTTGTAGCCGGGGATCGTGGGCTGGAGCATGGCGAGGTTGGTCTTGCCACAGGCCGACGGGAAGGCGGCGGTGACATGGAACTGCTGGCCGGTGGACTCGCGGGTCAGGCGCAGGACGAGCATGTGCTCGGCCATCCAGCCGTCGCGGCGGGCCATCGTCGAGGCGATACGCAGGGCGAAGCACTTCTTGCCGAGCAGGGCGTTGCCGCCGTAACCCGAACCGAAGGACCAGATCTCGTTGGTCTCAGGGAAGTGGGTGATGTACTTCTCATCGTTGCAGGGCCAGTTCGAGTCTTCCTGACCGGGCTCAAGAGGAACGCCGACGGAGTGAACGGCGGGAACCCACACGCGGCCCTCATTGATGAGGTCCATGGCAGCAGCACCCATGCGGGTCATGATGCGCATGTTGACAACGACGTAGGGGGAGTCGGTGATCTCAACACCGAGCTGGGAGATGGGGCCACCAAGGGGACCCATGGAGAAGGGAACCACGTACATGGTGCGACCCTTCATGGCACCCGTGAACTTCTCGTGCAGGGTGGCCTTCATTTCCTTCGGATCCGCCCAGTGGTTGGTCGGACCCGCATCCTCTTCCTTCTCACAGCAGATGAAGGTACGGGACTCAACACGCGCAACGTCGGACGGCTTGGAGCGAGCGAGGAAGGAGTTAGGACGCTTCTCCTCGTTGAGCTTGGTGAACATGCCGCTTTCGACCATCTGCGAGGTCAGGCGGTCCCACTCTTCCTGGGAGCCGTCGCAGAACTCAATGGCGTCAGGGGTGGTCAGCTCGGCGATTTGCGCAACCCACTTGATGACATCTTCGGGAGCGTTGGCCGGAGCCGCCGCACGCACGTCCTGTTCGGTCACGGACATTTTGCCTCCTGAGGCATTTCGGATTGTCGAGGCCGCAATGTGCGTCCCCGATTGACAGAATCAATCATGCCGGAACGTTTGCCCGCGCCTGCGGGCGCTTGGTCCCGGTCACACTCCAATCGTAGTCGAACCAGTCACATGCCGCCCGGTCGGCAGGGACCTTCTGCCCATCCACAAGGGGGCAACATGCCCCACTAGCGCACCAAGGCCTCGCGAACGGGACCGAAGGATAACAACCCGACCACCACGTGAGATACAACACGACCATTGGGGTCACAAAAGCGCATCTGAACTTGAAGTGTGCCCACCCCATGACCGACGATTACAGGTAGCACAACAGTGCCGTTCACCGTTGGAAGGACCGAGTACACCATGGGATTCCGAAACAAGACCCAAGGCCCTGACTTTTTTGAAGACTTCACCGCTCAGGCCCGCCAGCTCGTGCAGGCCGTCGAGTTTTTGACCCACATCTACGCCGCCTCCCCCGAGGAGCGCATCGCCCTGCGCGATCAGCTCCACGAGGTCGAGCACCGCGGCGACGAACTGAACCACGAAATCATCCAGCGCATCAACTCCTCGTTCATCACGCCCTTCGACCGCGAGGACCTGCAGTCGCTGGCCTCCCACCTGGACGACTGCCTCGACTTCATTGATGAAGCCGGCGATCTTCTGGTCGTCTACGGCATCGCCGACATCCCCTCCTCCCTGGTCTCCCTGCTCAACACGCAGATCGAGGTCATCAAGAACTGCGCAGATATGACCGCGGCGAACATGCCCAAGCTGAAGTCCCCGGTGGACATGCGCGACTACTGGATCGAAATCAACCGCCTCGAGAACGAGGGCGACCTGGCCTACCGCCGCACGCTGACCGCACTGTTTGACTCGGGCCTCGACCCGGTCACGATCATCAAACTCAAGGACATCGTCCAGGGCCTCGAGTCCTGCGCCGACGCCTTCGAGGAGCTCGCGGGCATCATCGAATCCCTCGCACTGAAGGAATCCTGAGCCGTGGATCTGAATCTGATCCTCGTCTGCGTCGTCATCGTCGTCGCACTGTTCTTCAGCTACACGAATGGCTTCCACGACGCGGCCAACGCGATCGCAACATCAGTGTCGACGCGCGCGTGGACACCCCGCGCCGCCCTGCTCATGGCCGCGGCAATGAACATCATCGGTGCCATGATGGGCACCGCCGTCGCGAAGACTGTCGGCTCTGGCATCATCGAGATCAAGGGTTACGCCGAGTCCACCACGCCTGAAATGCAGCAAAAGGGCCTGGTCATCATCCTGGCCGCCCTGTTGGGCGCGTGCATCTGGAACCTGATCACCTGGTGGTTCGGACTCCCGTCGTCCTCCTCGCACGCCCTCATCGGCGGCATGGTCGGCGCGGGCCTCCTTAGCGGCACCACGGTGTTCTGGGAATGCATCGTGGATCACGTCATCATCCCGATGTTTGCCTCGCCCATCATCGGCTTCATCATCGGCTACATCGCCATGAAGGTTGTCCTGTGGCTGCTGCGCAAGGCGCAGTATCACCGCACGATGCGTCGCTTCCGCGCCGCGCAGCGCATCTCCTCGGCTGCGATGGCCCTGGGCCACGGCATCCAAGACGCGCAGAAGACGATGGGCATCATCATCATGGCGCTGATGGCGGGCGGTTACGGTGAGCACCACAACATTATCGATCCGATCACCCACGAAATGAACGTGCCCCTCTGGGTGAAAATCTCGGGCGCTCTGGCGATTTCTCTGGGCACCATGGCGGGCGGCGGGCGCATCATGCGCACGATTGGTCGAAAGATCATCGACCTGGATCCGGCGCGCGCTTTTACAGCCGAGGCCGTGTCTTCCTCGATCCTGTACCTGTGCTCCTACGTCGTCCATGCTCCCATTTCCACGACGCAGGTCGTCTCCACGGCGATCATGGGCGTGGGCTGCACGAAACGCTTCTCTGCCGTGCGCTGGGGCGTTGCAGGGAACATCGTTATCGCGTGGTTCCTGACGTTGCCGGCAGCGGCACTCGTGTCAGCCATCGTATATCTGCTCGTGGCGCTGCCGCTGGGGGTCCACTAGTGGCACACCGTCGCCTCGTCGGCCTGGTCGCGGCCATGATCCTCATCACCTCGCTGACCGCGTGTTCAGATTCGTCCGTCATGCACATGCGGGTCGGCCAGTGCATCCTCATGCCCGAGGATAAGACCGCGACCACGGTTGAGACGACCGGCTGCACCCGCGAGCACGACGCCGAGGTCTTCTACGTGACCTCCGCCGATGACGGGGACTTCCCCGGCGAGGTTGAGTTGAACAAGCAGGCCGAGTCGGTGTGCATCGCTAACTTCGAGGACTACGTGGGGTCCAGCTACCTGTCGTCCAGCCTCGATGCCACGTGGATGATCCCGACGAAGGATTCGTGGGCGCATTCGGACCGGGCGATCGTGTGCCTGGCCCGCCCGCTGGATCACTCCTCACTGAAGGCAACTGTTAAGAAGTCGGGACTGTAGCCGCTGTCTCACGTTCGCCCCTGGGTGGTGTCCGCATGATCAGGCGGACACCACCCGCCTTCTTTACCGAGTGGCACGATGGTTGTTATAGTGTTCCAGGCGACAGGTTCCGTTCGGTTTCCTTCTCCCCAATGTGGCGGTCAATCTGACGTCCATCATCCCATCTCATTTAGGAGCATCATGTCCCACGCTATGCGTCCCGCGCTCGTTCTCGGCGCTTCGGCTGCCATCTTGAGCCTCGGCCTGTCCGGCTGTTCTGTTCTGTCTGCTATCACGAACCGCACCCACAGCACCAACTTGAAAGTCGGTCAGTGCATCCAGGTCCCGGATGGCTCGACCGTCTACGACGTTGAGCTCAGGGACTGCTCGAAGGAGCACACCGGCGAGGTCTACTACATTGAGAAGATCACCGACGCCACGCTGCCTGACGAGGACGAGATGGACCAGATGATGGAGGATGCCTGCTTCGACAACTTCAAGAGCTACGTCGGCAAGTCCTACTCCGAATCGTCCCTCGAGGTGACTGCCATGTACCCGACCGAGCAGACCTGGGCCAAGGGCGACCGCGACATCGTCTGCGTTGCGCTGCCGGGTGACTCGACGACGCTGTCTCGATCGGTGAAGGACTCCAACATGTGACCGGCGCCTGTGCGCGCTGGTGGCGGCCCGGCTTTCGCCGGGCCGCCACCATTATTAGGTCGGCGTTTCCTTGACTATCCGACTGCACATGGGAGGTACACCACACTCTTTATCAATCTGTCAGTATTGGTGCGAATATCCCGCTGGCGTAGGTGATACCCCGGGCCGCGCACGGTCGGCGTTGTTATATAGTTGGCGCTGCGATGCGGCAAGCAAACGAGCCTCGCGCCGCGTTTGCGTCGTACTTGCCGAGGCATCGCAGCCCTAAGGAGAATCATGTCTGAAAACTCATTCACGTCCATCATGGCGCGCCCTGTGCTTACCCTCGGCGCAACGGTCGCCATCCTGAGCCTGGGTTTGTCCGCCTGCTCGGTGTCATTGTCCGGTGCCCGCAAGCCCTCGGATACCTCTCCTACTCGCACTCCTACGCCCACGTCTTCCGCAACGACGAACGACTACGTACCGCCCAGGGTCGGAGAATGTTTCCAGTACGCATCCGACGATAACAGTGACATCACCATCGTCGATTGCAACCAGCCTCACGACGCGGAGTACTTCCACATCTTTGATTTCTCGGGTGACGCGTTCCCGTCTGATGACGAATTTGACGACGAGAGCGACGAAATCTGCGGACTCATCTTCGAATACTACGTTGGCAAGCCTGTCGCGGACTCCACCGTGGACTACTCGTGGTACGTCCCGACGCAAGAAACCTGGACGAACGGCGACCACACCGTCGAATGCTATGCGTTCGCCAAGAATGACAGTAAGCTCACCCGATCGGTGAAGGACTCCAACATGTGACCAGCGCCTGTGCGCACTGAGGCGGCCCGGCTTTCGCCGGGCCGCCTCAGTGTTTCTTGGCGGTCTTACGCGGCTGAGCTGCGGGGTTCTTGGTGGTCACGCCGTGTGTCTCAAAGGCAGCGACAACGGGACCGTCGGCTCCGCGTTCCACGTGAGCAACCAGGATTTGGCCGTGCTTAAGGGAGGGCGCGTCGCCTCCAGTGACGGCGCTCGACCCGTAGGCTCGCAGTTCCTCGATGATGAGGTCGCGCGCGCTTCCCGTCGCGGACAGCAGGGTCGTGCCGGAGGACTCGGCAAGGCGTTGCGCCGCGAAGGCACGCACTCGACCGGCTCGGGCCTGCGCGTCGATGGGCCCCGTGGCCTCGGACGAGGTGTCGAGGGCCGCCACGAGCGTCACTGAGTCCCCTCCGACGCTCGCCCACGGTGCGAGGGCCTGGCGGGCGCGGGCGGACGGGGACGCAAAGGCGGCATTGACGCCGAAAGCGCTGAACAAGTCGATGAGGTCGAAGGCCTGGCGCACACCGAATCGTCCGAGGGGTGGATCGATGGGACGGACGGCAGTCTCGGCCTCTCGGGACGAGGCCTGCTGCACCTGCGCTGCCCTGCGCGCCGCAGCTGATGCGACGATCGCGGGGGTCGGCGCGAGACGAGACTTGGGGGGTGTGGGTACGTTGAGCGTGGTCCGCTGCGCGGGCGCGGAAGCGGAGGTATCCTCAGGCGCGTCGGCGGGTCCGGG
>NZ_LT635866.1:449741-454927 GCF_900128465.1 Actinomyces bouchesdurhonensis
GGGGCCGAGGCCGTCTCCCTCAGCCCGATCGGCGAGGGCCCCTACTCCTCGCTCATTCAAGCGGCTCTGGCGCGCGAGGGGATCGCGGACGCCGGACCGCGCGTCGCGGGCATCGACAACGGGTTCTGCATCGCGTTCACGGATCGCACCGGCGAGCGCACCTTCATCTCTACGAGGGGCGCGGAGACCATGGCTCCCGCGAGCGCGTGGGCTGATGTCGTGCGCACGATGCGCCGGGGGGACGTCCTCTACGTCGACGGTTACCTCATGGACCACCCCGCGAACAGGGAAGCCGCTCAGGCTGCGCTGCGCGCCCTGCCCGAGGGCGTGCGCGTGGTTCTGGACGTCTCCCCAGTCATCGGGATCCCGGACGGCTTGCCGACGCGCGACGTCATCGTTTCGATGAACCACAGGGAAGCTCGCGAGATCCACGATCGGTGGATTGACGATCGTGGCGTCCGCGACCAGTGCAGGGAGCCTCGCGGGGCGGCCTCCACCATGTTCGAGTTGCTTCACCGCCCCGTCGTAGTGCGCCAGGGAGCCGAGGGCGCTTACTTCGCTGGGCCTTCCGCGAGGGCGTCGGGCGCCTTCGACAAGGACGCGACCCACGTTCCGACGCCTCGCGTCGACGCGATCGACACGAATGGCGCGGGCGACGCGCACTCCGGGGTGCTGGCGGCCTCGCTCGCCCAGGGAATCCCCCTGGAGAGGGCGCTCCTGCTCGCCAACTGCGCGGGCGCACTGTCCACGACAGTCGTCGGGCCGGCCTCGTGNGCTCGTCATGCGTGATTGTGGCGGGCGGGGATCGGCGGCTTAGTCGAGGGTGCCGACGGAAGCTTCGCGTGCGGCGGTGTCGAGTTCGTCTGCGGTGGCTAGGAGTGCACTGTGTCGCATGGTGACTCGGTGGGCGAGCGGGTCTGTGGGATCTTCGATCCATAGGGCGCCGGCTTCACCGGCGGCGAGGACGCGCATGGCGCGCGATGCCTGGGCGAGCACGTCTTCAAGGTCGTCATCGGTGAGGTCGCCGCGCATCAGGGCATCGATCTCGTCCATGATGAGGTGCAGGGGCCGCAGCGCGACGGGGGCTTCGAGGCCCTGGATGATGGGCGCGCGTGAGCCGTCGGCATAGCGGGCTTCGACCAGGTGCGGATCACGGTGGTACCACTCGTGGAGCAGGTAGAGGCGCCACAGCGCGCCGGGGAGCGTGAATTCGGGGCTGCGCGACCAGACGTGGGCGATGGTGTCGATGCCGCGAGCGCGCACGGTTTCCCGCAGGCGCGCCACGTCCTCGTCGTTGAAGGTGTCGTCGCTGATTCCCATGAGTGCCCACGCGGCGGTGTGTGCGACGGCGGCGAGGGAGGCGGGGTCTTCGTCGCCGACGATCGTCTCTGCCCGCGCGGCGTCGAGCATGGCTGGGCGGCGTGGGGTGTTCGATTGGGCCATAGGGACCGCTTCCTTCTACAATGGGGGCATGGGCCTATAGCTCAATGGTAGAGCAGCGGACTTTTAATCCGTAGGTTGGGGGTTCGAGTCCCCCTGGGCCTACTGGTCGCGCCTCGGAACGTTCCGGGGCGTTCACGCTATCTGCGGGCGCGCGCCCGCGTTGGAGGTGCATCATGGATCCTCGTTTTTCTCGCGCGTATGGCGCCCTGGCTGGCCTGGCTCTCGGAGACGCGCTGGGCATGCCGACGCAGGCGTTGTCTCCCGCGCAGATCCGCTCAATGTATGGGCGTATCACGGGTCTCGTGGATGCGGATGAAAGTCAGCCGTACGCGCCGGGGATGCCGGCGGGGTCGGTCACCGATGACACGGAGCAGGCGTTGCTGATTGCTTCTCTCCTGGTACGAGGCCGTGGGTCCTCGTCGGGTCACGCACACCTGGATGCGAGTGAGTTTGCCCACACGTTGTTGGCATGGGAGGACTCGATGATTCAGCGCGGGTCGCTCGATCTGCTGGGGCCGTCGACGAAGGCAGCGTTGGAGCGTGTGCGCGCGGGGGAGGACCCGCTGCAAGTAGGCGGGAAGGGAACGACAAACGGCGCGGCGATGCGGGTGACGCCGATCGGCATCGCGGTCTCGACGGCCAATCCGGACATCTTCGCGGAGGCCGTCTGGTCATCCTGCCAGGTCACGCACGCGACGCGCCAGGGTTTCCAGTCGGCTGCCCTCGTGGCGGCGGCCGTGTCCCTGGGGATCGACCGGTCGGGGACCTCCGCCGCGGACATGACAGCCCTGTTGCGGCGAGCCGTGACCTATGTCGAGTCCCTTCCCGCGCGCGGCGCGTGGAGTCCAGAGCCTGACGTCGCTGCCGCCACGCGGCGGGCCTTGCAGCTGGCGTCCACCCCGGCCTCGTCGTCCCTGGAGTGCCTCGTCGAGCAGGTGGGCACGTCCGTGGCTTCAGCGCAGGCTATCCCCATGGCCTTCGCGCTCCTCGCGCGCGACCCCTCCCAGCGCGCCCTGCTGGACGCCGCTAACCTGGGCGGCGACACCGACACGATCGGCGCGATCGCGGGGGCAATCCTGGGTGCTTCACTCGGGGTCGAGGCTTTCAACGAGGAAGACCTCGTCCAGGTCGAGGATGTGTCCCGTCTCGACCTGCGCTCCGTNGAATGGCGCGGGCGACGCGCACTCCGGGGTGCTGGCGGCCTCGCTCGCCCAGGGAATCCCCCTGGAGAGGGCGCTCCTGCTCGCCAACTGCGCGGGCGCACTGTCCACGACAGTCGTCGGGCCGGCCTCGTGCCCGACGCGCGAGGAGATCGAAGCGGCGGCGAGCGCGCTGGAGGAACAAGCGGACGCGCTGGAAGCAAGCACCGAGGAAGCATGAACCTAGGGGCGTGAACCGAAGGGCGTGCGCGTCAGCCCCCTGCGACGTGCGAGATATGTCAACTATTCAACCAAATCGCCCATGATGCGCCTCGTCTGGCGCATAATCGCATCATGGTGAAAGACAAGACCCCTGATCAGGGCGGCATCGTCGGCGGAGCACTCACCGTTGCCCTGCTGATCACGCTGGCCGTACAAAACGCTGTGCCCCCGATGGCCACAGACATGTACTCGGCCGCATTCCCCCAGATCACAGCGGACCTGGCAACGAACTCGACGATGCTCGGGTTCACGCTCACCACCTTCTTCGTGGGCTACGCGTCCGGCCAGGTCCTGGGCGGAGCAATCTCCGACCAGATCGGGCGTCGCCGCCCCATCGTCACCGGCGGCATCATAGCCCTGATCGGATCCATGATCTGTGTGTTCACGCCGAACATCTGGGTGCTCCTCGTGGGGCGAGTCTTCCAGGGCCTCGGCGGCGGCATCGCCTCCTCGGTGGCGCGCGCGATCCTCGTCGACGTCGCACACGGCAAGACGCTGGCGCGCGCGATGAGCCTCATCCAGGCGATCGTCGGCTTCGCCCCGATGCTCGCCCCCGTCCTCGGCGCGTTCATCATCACGCACGCGACGTGGAGGGTCATCTTCTGGTCGCTCGCCGCGTTCACGCTGCTCATGGCGGCCCTCGCCTGGTTCGTCGTGCCCGAGTCCCTGCCCGAGGAACGCCGCCACCCCGGCGGCATCCCCAGGTTCTTCCACGGCCTCGTCCAGGTCGTGCGGATCCGCCCCTTCGTGGGCTTCATGCTGGTCAACGCGTTCTCGAGCTTCTGCATGTTCGGCTACATTTCGAACGCCACCTACGTGCTGCAGGGGCCGCTGGGCCTGTCCCCCATGGCTTTCGCGTGGTTGTTCGCGTTCAACGCGCTGCTCTCGACCGGTTTCGCGTTGGTCAACGTGCGCCTGATCTCGCACTTCACGCCGCGCACGCTCATCGTCACGGGCCTGACGATCGCCGCGACCGGCGTGGTGACGCTGGCGGTCTCAACGTTTCTCCTCGACCTGCCGCTCATTCCGACGTGCGTGGGCTTCGCGCTCATTATGACGGCGAACGCGTTTATCTTCGGCAATTCCGGCGCCCAGGCCATGAGCGAGGCGCGCGAGCAGGCGGGCACAGCCTCGTCCGTCATGGGCGTCTTCCAGTCCCTTGCCAACGGCATCGCCGCTCCCCTGGCGACCTCGGGCGGCGACAGCGCCGTGCCGATGGTACTCGTCATGATCGTGGGCTCCGCGGGCGCGTGGTTCGCGTTCTGGGTGATCGCCCGCGGCGGCTCTCACACGCCGCGCCAGCTCAGCCTCGACTGAGGGGCCACCGGCGCGTCGGAAATAGGATCACCGCGCCCTGGCAGCCCCGCACATCCGGATAGGTAACGCACATCCGGATAGGTAACACGCATCCGGATAGGTAACGCACATCCGGATAGGTTATTAACCTATCCGGATCGTCATTTCCTATCCAGATCGTCACAACCTATCCAGAACGTCATAGGCCCGCGGCCATCAGCACAACTCCGGCCGGGCACGGCCTGCAACACACCAGCAGCACGGCCAACCCCAACAACGCGCGGGAACCAAGGCCGCCACGTCGAGCACATACCCGTTCGCACACATCCGGATAAGTAACGCACATCCGGATAGGTAACGCACATCCGGATAGGTTATTAACCTATCCAGATCGTCACAACCTATCCAGATCGTCACAACCTATCCAGAAAGCGCGCCTCATCGCGATGAATTCACCAGAGGGCACCAGCTTTCATTCCCCGGCCGCGACTATCGGTTGGGATAGTGCCGTTGGGATCGCGCGGCCCGGCCCGCTCGATGCGCGGATCACGCTCGCGAGGCTAACCACACTGCAGCCGACACCAGGACCAGGCCGATCAACTCAAAGACGCCGGGAATCTGGCGCAGCATAACCGCGCCGACCAAGGCGGATGTCGCAGGCAGGATCGCGGCGAACAGCGCGAACGTCGGCGCCGCCAGGCGACGCATCGCGAGTGCCTCAAACGTGTAAGGAATCGCAGTTGACAGCAGGCCCACGCCGATGACGATTGCGATCAGCTTCCACGAGGCCGTGGCCGCCATCGCCCCCGGCCCCAGGAAGGGCGCAAAGAAAAGAGAACCCCACGCGCATCCCAACGCTAAGTTCGTGACCCCGTCGCGCGTGGTCGACGCCCGCTGACCCACCACAATATAGGCGGACCAGGCGAGGGCCGCGAGGAGGATCCAGGCGACGCCGACGCGCACGCTCGGGCGCGACAGGTCGAGAGCGAGTCCGCCAATGCTGGCTACGCCTGCGAACGCGAGGAC
>NZ_LT635866.1:454942-491087 GCF_900128465.1 Actinomyces bouchesdurhonensis
GAGTTGCGGCTTGACCATGAGCGAAAGAGGTTCACAACCCGAAGGCCTCCATCCCTCACGCGGCGTCGCTGCATCAGGCTTGCGCCCATTGTGCAATATTCCCCACTGCTGCCTCCCGTAGGAGTCTGGGCCGTATCTCAGTCCCAATGTGACCGGTCACCCTCTCAGGCCGGCTACCCGTCAAAGCCTTGGTAAGCCATCACCCCACCAACAAGCTGATAGGCCGCGAGCCCATCCCCCACCAGAAAAAAACCCTTTCCACCCACCCCCATGCGAAGGCAAGTGAATATCCAGTATTAGCACCCGTTTCCGGGCGTTATCCCAAAGAAGAGGGCAGGTTACTCACGTGTTACTCACCCGTTCGCCACTCATCCACCCAACAAAAGCCAGGCTTCAGCGTTCGACTTGCATGTGTTAAGCACGCCGCCAGCGTTCGTCCTGAGCCAGGATCAAACTCTCCGAACAAAAACAAAAACGTTAAAGCCCAGAAAAACCAACCAACCAAAAACAGCCAGCCAGCAATCCCAACCAAAAACACTCAAAAACAAAAAACAGGCATAAACAAAACAAACAAACACACTATCGAGTTCACAAACAACACCCACACACCCAAACAACCAAGCCAAAAACCCAGCCACCCAAGCAGTGAACCACCACCACAAACCCACAAACAAGCTCGCGGCGACAGGTGAATAATCTACACACCCCCCACCCACAAGTCAACCCAAAACACTATGACCCCCACCACACACCCCACAAACCCACCAAACACAACGAAAAGTCCCTATCAATTCAGTTTGCTTGCCCCGGCCTCGTGACAAAAAGTGCGGGTCCAACCGCGCCTCACCAGCGCGATTGGACCCGCAAACGATCCGAAATGACTCTCAGTTCACATCCATGTCGGGCTGAACGGGGATGTCGACGGTCGGGAGGTCGCGCACGGCGCGACGCACGGCCTTGGAGACGGCGGGGGCAACCCGCTTATCGAAGGCGCCGGGGATGATGTAGGACGGGCTTAGCTCGTCCTCGGAGATGACGGACGCGATGGCCACAGCGGCGACGCGCAGAACCTCGGTGGTGATCTCCTTGACCTTGGCGTCGAGAAGGCCGCGGAAGAGTCCCGGGAAGGCCAAAACGTTGTTGATTTGGTTCGGGTAGTCGCTTCGTCCGGTGGCGACGACGGCGGCGTATTTGCCCGCGCCGATCGGGTCGACCTCGGGCGTGGGGTTCGCCAGGGCGAAGACGATCGCGTCGTCGGCCATGGTCTCAATGTCGGCGGGCTCGAGGATGTTGCCGGAGGAGACGCCGATGAAGACGTCGGCACCCTTCAGGACCTCCTTGAGGGAGCCGTGGACGTGGCGGGGGTTGGTCGCCTCGGCGAGGGCCTTGCGGGAGGGGTGCATGCCCTCGGTGGCATCGCCAGAGAGCGCGCCATTGCGACCGCAGCCGATGATGTCGCGTGCTCCTTGGGCGAGCAGTAGGCGGATGATCGCGTTGCCGGCCGCGCCGACGCCGGAGACGACGATGCGCACGTCTTCGATCTTCTTGTTCACGATCTTGAGCGCGTTGATGAGCGCGGAGAGGACCACGATGGCGGTGCCGTGCTGGTCGTCGTGGAAGACCGGGATGTCGAGCTCGGAGCGTAGGCGTTCTTCGATTTCGAAGCAGCGGGGCGCGGAGATGTCTTCGAGGTTGATGCCGCCGTACGCGGGGGCGATGGCCTTGACGATCGAGATGATCTCCTCGGTGTCCTTGGTGTCCAGGACGACGGGCCAGGCGTCGACGCCGCCGAATTCCTTGAACAGGACGGCCTTGCCTTCCATGACGGGCAGGGCGGCCTCGGGGCCGATGTCGCCCAGGCCCAGGACGGCGGTGCCATCGGAGACGACGGCGACCGTGTTGGCCTTCATGGTCAGCAGGTGGGCTTTCTGGGGCATGTCGTGGATTGCGGTGCACACGCGGGCGACGCCGGGAGTGTATGCGCGCGAGAGGTCATCACGGTTACGCAGGGGCACCTTGGAGTGGATTTCCACCTTGCCGCCGATGTGGCTCATGAAGGTCTGGTCGGCAACCGAGTCGGAGGCCACGCCAGGCAGCGCGTTGATGACGTCACGGACCTCGCGGCGGTGCTCGGAATCGCGCATGTCGCACGTCAGGTCGATGATGATGCGCCCGCGATCGGAGTCGGCCACGTCCAAGCCCTTGATCTCCGCTCCGGTTGCGGAGACCACGTCGACGATGGACGCGATCGAGGTGGTCTTCTCGTCCACCTCGATGCGGTAGGAGGCGGTGTACGACGGCGAAGTGCGCATGTCTGTCCTTTCGTTGGGCGCGCGGCCAGGCGTCCTGGCTGTCCTCTGCCGTTCATCCTAGGGACAGTTGGTGGTGCTTCGGTAGGGGAAGGCCACAACGTGGACAGGTGCGCGCGGTGAGGGACGAGGCCGGGGCGGACTATCGGGGCCGCGCAGGGAGCGCGAACGCGCGGTGAGGGACGAGGCCGGGGCGGACTATCGGGGCCGCGNTCCTGGACGGCGGCCGTGAGGGCGCCGTCGTCGGAGACGACCTCGAGACCTCGGGCTTCGACGACCTGCGTCGGGTCGCCTTCGCCCGCGAGGACACCCTCGAGGGCCTGGCGCGCCAGCTTGTCGTTGATGCGGCCAGAGTCGATGAGGCCCTGGAGCTGCGCAACCTGAGCGGGGCTGACCCCGGCCTCGTCGAGGGAGACTTCGCGTTCCTTGGCGCGGCGCGAGATCTCGCCCATCCACCACTTGCGGGCGGAGGCGGGATCGCAGCCCGCGGCGACCGTGGCCTCGATGAGCTCGAGGGCCCCCGCGTTGATGACGTCGCGCATCTCCTTGTCTGCATACCCCCACTCGGAGCGCAGGCGGCGGCGCTTGGCGACGGGCAGCTCGGGCAGCGAGGCGCGCAGCTCCTCGACCCACGCCCGATCCGGGCGGATCGGCACCAGGTCGGGTTCGGGGAAGTAGCGGTAGTCCTCGGAATCCGACTTCTCGCGGCCGGACGACGTCGAGCCGTCCTCCTCGTGGTAGTGGCGGGTCTCCTGCAGGATCGTGCCACCGTCGGCCAGGATCTGGGCCTGACGCTGCATCTCGTAGCGCACGGCGGAGGCGATGCCGCGGAAGGAGTTCACGTTCTTCGTCTCGGTACGCGTCCCGAGCGGCGAGTCGGGCGTCGGGCGCAGCGACACGTTGATGTCGGCGCGCACGTTGCCGCGCTCCATGCGGGCCTCGGACACGTCGAGGGCACGGAAAATGTCGCGCAGGGCCTGCACGTAGGCGGCGGCCACCTCGGGCGCACGCTCGCCGGCTCCCTCGATCGGGCGGGTCACGATCTCCACGAGCGGCACGCCCGCACGGTTGTAGTCCACGAGCGAGTGGTCCGCGCCCTGGATGCGCCCGTCGGCGCCACCGATGTGCGTGTTCTTGCCCGCGTCCTCCTCCATGTGCGCGCGCTCAATCTCCACGCGGAACATAGTGCCGTCCTCGAGCTCGACGTCCACGTAGCCATCGTGAGCGATCGGCTCGTCGGACTGGGAAGTCTGGAAGGCCTTCGTCAGGTCCGGGTAGAAGTAGTTCTTGCGCGCGAAACGGCAGTACTGCGCGATCTCGCAGTTCAGGGCCAGACCGATCTTGATGGCGTACTCGACGGCCTTGTGGTTGACGACCGGCAGGGAGCCGGGCAAGCCCAGCGACACGGGGGTCACGTACGTGTTCGGGTCGCCGCCAAAGGCGTTAGGGGCGGCGTCGAACATCTTGGTTGCGGTGCCCAGCTCGACGTGCACCTCAATGCCGAGAACCGGGTCAAAGCGGCGGGCCGCCTCGTCGTAATCCATGAGCTCAGTCATCACTTTTCCTCCCAGTTAGCTGCGGGGCACTGACCCGCCACGTCGTCGCTGAGGGCTTCCACGAGGGAGGCCACCTTGTACATGACCAGGTCGCCGCGCGCGGGGGCCAGGACCTGGAAGCCGATCGGCAGGCCCTGCGAGGACACGCCATTCGGGACGTTCATGCCGGGGATGCCCGCCAGGTTCGCGGGGATCGTCGCGACGTCGTAGAGGTACATGGCCAGCGGGTCGGAGGTCTTCTCGCCGAACTTGAAGGCCGTCTCGGGTGCCGTGGGCGACACGAGGACGTCGACCTGTTCGAAGACCGCGTCGAAGTCACGCTGGATGAGCGTGCGGACCTTCTGGGCGCTGCCGTAGTAGGCGTCGTAGTAGCCGGCCGACAGGACGTGCGTACCCAGGATGATGCGGCGCTTGACCTCGTCGCCGAAGCCGGCCTCGCGGGTGGCTGCCATGACGCGCTCGGCGGTCACGGGACCCTCGGCGGGTTCGACGCGGATGCCGTAGCGCATGCCGTCGAAGCGCGCCAGGTTCGAGGAGACCTCGGCAGGCATGATCAGGTAGTAGGCGCCGAGCGAGTACTCCAGGTGCGGGCAGGAGACCTCGACGATCTGCGCACCCGCCTCGCGCAGCTTCTCGACGGTGGCGTTGAAGGCCTCGATAACGTCCTGTTGGTAGCCCTCGCCGCTCAGCTCCTTAACGACGCCGACCTTCAGGCCCTTCATGGAACCCTGCGCGGCCACGTTTTCAACGGCCTCGCGCAGGGCAGGAACCGGCTCATTCAGGGAGGTCGAATCGTGGGGATCGAAGCCGCCGACCAGCTCGGTTAAGGCGGCCGCGTCGGCGACCGTGCGGGTGACGGGACCGATCTGGTCCAGGGACGAGGCCATGGCCACCAGGCCGTAACGCGACACCGCGCCGTAGGTGGGCTTCGCGCCGACGGTGCCGGTCACGAAGGCGGGCTGGCGGATCGAGCCGCCCGTGTCGGAACCGAGCGCGAGGGGCACCATGTAGGCGGCGACGGCAGCGGCGGAGCCACCGCCGGAGCCGCCGGGAATGCGCTCGGTGTCCCAGGGGTTCTTGGTCGCACCGAAGGCGGAGTGCTCGGTGGACGACCCCATGGCGAACTCGTCCATGTTGGTCTTGCCGACAATCGGCAGCCCGGCTTCCTTGATCTTGGTAGTGACGGTCGCGTCGTAAGGAGGCTCCCAGTCGCCCAGGATCTTCGAGGCGCAGGTGGTGCGCAGGCCGCGCGTCACGATGTTGTCCTTCAAGGCGATCGGCACGCCCGCCAGACGGTGCAGCGTCTCCCCCGCGGCGCGGCGCGCATCCACGTCGGCGGCGGTCGCCAGGGCACCCTCACGGTCGACGGTGATGAAGGCGTTGACGCGATCGTCGATTGCGTCGATACGGTCGAGGCACGCCTGGGTCAACTCGACGGAGGTGATCTGGCCCGCAGCCAGCATGTCCGCCAACTCCAGCGCACTCTTCTTCAACAGCTCCTTCATCAGTCCTCCCCTAGGATCTGCGGAACCAGAAACATGCCGTCCTGGGCGGCGGGCGCCTGAGCGAGCACCTCGTCTCGGTCCACGGTCTGCCCCACCACGTCCTCGCGCCACACGTTGGTGAGCGGGATCGGGTGGGAGGTGGCGGGAACTTCGGGGGTGGCGACCTCGGACACCTTGGAGACGGCGTCGGCGATCGCGTCGAGTTCACCCGCGAAGCGCGTGATCTCCTCGTCGGTCAATGCAACATGGGCCAGGCCCGCGACGCGGGCGACCTCGTCAGTACTAATGCGTGACATGTGTGGCATCCTACCCGTATGCCTTTTTCACAGCGACGCCAACTCACCAGGCAGACGTGGAAGATCGTCAAGAAAGCCGGAATTGCTGTCCTCGCCGCGCAGGCGGCCGCGGTCGTGACGGTTCACGCGATCGACCGTATGCGCACCGCCCGGATCCCCGGTGGCGTGCATGGTTTCCCGACGCTGCCCCCCGCCGACACGCAGGTCGGCAACACGATGGCGCGCACGTACACGGAGGGGCACTCCCTGTACGAGGACATGCTGGAGGCCATCGAAGGGGCGACTCATCACATTTATTTCGAGACCTTCATCTGGCGCTCGGACTACTGGGGGAAACGCTTCAAGGACGCGCTGATCGACGCAGCGCGGCGCGGCGTCGAGGTCTTCTGCGTGTGGGACGGCTTCGGTGTCCTCAACCAGGATCCGCGCTTCTACAAGTTCCCCGCGATACCGAACCTGCACGTGCGCAAGTTCCCGACGCTGCGCTCGGGCCTGTTCACCCTGAACATTCGCCGCACGGGCCAGGATCACCGCAAGATCCTCGTGGTCGACGGCGAGGTCGGCTTTGTCGGCGGCTACAACATCGGCGACCCGTTCGCGAACGAGTGGCGCGACACCCACGTGCGCATCACGGGCGGGGCCGTGTGGGAGCTAGAGAACGGCTTCGTGGACTTCTGGAATCACTTCCGCCCCAAAACCTGCCCGGAGCTGCCTGATCAGGGTGCGCGCGCGTGGAGCGCGGACGTGACCGCACAGTTCAACCTTCCCCATTCGCTGCTCTACCCGATCCGCGGCATGTACATTGACGCGATTGAGCGGGCGACAAACCGTGTGCTCATCACGACGGCGTATTTCATTCCCGATCACGAGGTGTTGGCGTCTCTGATCGCCGCCGCTCGGCGCGGCGTGCGCGTCCAGGTGCTGATACCCGAGTATTCCAATCACATCCTGGCGGACTGGGTTGCGCGCCCCTACTACGGGGAGCTGCTGCGCGAGGGCGTGGAGATCTGGCTGTACCAGCACGCGATGGTCCACTCGAAGACGATGACGGTGGATGGCCGCTGGTCGACGATTGGCACGGCGAATATCGACCGCCTGTCGATGCGCGGCAACTACGAGGTGTGCCTGCAGTTCTTCTCGCGTCCCCTCGCGGCGTGCATGGAGGAGATTTTCGCGAACGACCTGACGACGGCCCGCCGCCTGACCATCGACGAGTGGGAGAAGCGCTCGATGCTGACCCGTTTCGGCGAGGTGCTGCTGGGCCCCTTCGAGCCTTTCGTCTAACCGGTCTTTCCGCCCCCTCCCAGCGCGCTCAGCCCCGGCCTCGTCACAGGCCGACGGCCGCCANGCGCTCGGAGCCGTTGCGTGCGTCCTCGACGGGGGCGACGATCTCGGGGATCACGTCACCGGCCTTGCGCAGGACGATGAGGTCGCCGATGAGGACTCCCTTTCGGGCGACCTCCTGGGCGTTGTGCAGGGTCGCGCGCGAGACATTCGATCCGGCGACCAGCACGGTGTCCATGACGCCGTAGGGGGTGACGCGGCCGGTGCGGCCCACCTGGACGCGGATGTCGAGCAGGCGCGTGTGGACTTCCTCGGGCGGGAACTTGTAGGCGGCGGCCCACCGGGGCGTGCGCGAGGTCGAGCCGAGGGAGCGCTGGAGGGCCAGGTCGTTGATCTTGACGACGACGCCGTCGATCTCGTGGACGAGGCCGTGGCGGTCCGCGCCGATCTCGCCGATCCGCTCCTCGATGGCCTTGCGGCCGGAGAGCAGACGCGTGTAGGGCGAGACGGGCAGGCCCCACTCGCGCAGCTGCTCGTACCAGCCCATCTGGGTGGTCGGCTCCGTGAACTCATCCCCGGCCTCGACGAAGCCGATGCCGTGGGCGACCATCGCGAGGGGACGCTTGGCGGTCTCGGCCGGGTCTTTTTGGCGCAGGGAACCCGCGGCGGCGTTGCGCGCGTTGACGAAAGTTTTTTCGCCGGCCTCGACCCGGGCCTCGTTGAAGGCGGCGAAGTCGGCGACCGGGAAGTAGACCTCGCCGCGCACCTCGATGTGCGCGGGGACGGTGCCGGTGAGGGCCTGCGGGATCGACGCGATCGTGCGGGCGTTGGCGGTGACTTCCTCGCCGACGTAGCCGTCGCCTCGGGTGGCGGCGCGCACGAGGCGGCCGCTGTCGTAGAGAAGGTTGATGGACAGGCCGTCTACCTTCACCTCGGTCGTCATCTCCAGGTCGGCAATGCCGGTGGCCTCGGCCATGCGATTCTCCCACCCGGCGAGCTCCTCGAGGGAGAACACGTCGTCGAGCGACATCATCTGGGCGAGGTGGCGCACCTCGGTAAAGCCGGTGTCGACGCTGCCGCCCACGCTCATCGTGGGCGAATCCGCGCCGCGCAGCTGCGGGTAACGCTCCTCAATCTCTTCGACCTCGCGGTACATGCGGTCATAGTCTGCGTCCGCGAGGGTCGGCGAATCACGGTCGTAGTAGGCCGCTCGGGCCTCGTTGATGCGCTCAACGAGGTCGTTGTAACGGTCGCGGGTCATCTCGAACGTGGAGTCAGCCATGAGGTCCATTCTTGCATTGTGTGGCTCCCTCGGGCGCCGCTCNGGCACTGGTCGCTCCCTCATCGTCCTCGCGACCTGACGACGCCGCCTCGCTCGGCATCGCGGGCAGCCACGGAGCCGAGTGCGCCTTGTGGTGCGCGGGACAAGTGGCCGCACAAATGGGCGGGGCACGCGTCTGGTGGAATCACCGATCTCCTGTTCTGCTCGGTGCGCAGGCCGTGGACATACACGTCACCGACCGAGAAACTTGCCCCTCATGCGCGCGCGGCAACTCCAATGAGAAGTCCATCGCCGTGCTGCACATCGGCTACGCCAGCCACATCGCCGACCTACCCTCCTGGTGCGCGCGCGTGTGCGTGAGCGATGAACTGCCCGTCTCACCACGGTGGTGGTGGACGGTGACGCGCACAACGAATCAAGACTGCCTGCCGAAGCGCGTCGATTGGGATCCTCACGCATCTGTCGGCACCGTTGGCAGTCTCAGCGTCGTTATCGGACACGCGCAGTCCGGACCCGTCGCCCTGGACCTCGTCTCGGACGGACCGCACGCCCTCGTCGCCGGGTGTACGGGATCAGGTAAATCGGAGGCGCTGCTGGGCTGGCTCGCCTCGATCGCCCACTGCTATTCGCCTGAGCGCGTGCGTTTCATCCTCATCGACTACAAGGGCGGCTCCACGTTCGCGCGGCTGGCAGATCTGCCCCACACGCAGGCGCTGCTCACTGACCTTGACGCGGGGGCCACGGCACGAGCACTGGACGGGATCGCATCGGTCCTGCGGAGCCGTGAGGCAACTCTCGCCGACATGGGGCTACCCGACCTCGCGTCGTGGGAAAGAGCCCACGATACCGCCCCCGACACCGTCGCTGCGCCTCCTCCGCGTCTCATCGTCGCAATCGACGAATTCCGGGTCCTGGCTGACACGCATCCTTCGTCAATGGACGTTCTGCTGCGCTTGGCGGCCCAGGGACGCAGCCTCGGCCTCCACCTGATTGCCGCGACGCAGCGTCCCTCGGGGGCAATCAACGCGAGTATGCGCGCCAACATGGACATTCGCTTGGCCTTGCGGTGTGTGAGCGCCGCCGACTCCACGGACATCCTGGGGGACTGCCGCGCCTCTGCTCTGCCGCGTGTGCCCGGGCGCGCGGTGCTGGCGGGTGTAGGCACACTGCAGCTCACGTATATGGCTGACGTCGCCAGGGTCGTGGATGGATGCGGCAAGCGGTGGCCGAGGGCCTGCTCGGCCCCTCTGTGGGCGCCCGCCCTTCCTGACACTCTCTCATGGGAGGACATTGACGAGGCCTTTGCGGGGGTGAGCGTAGACACCGCTCTTACCCACCACGCCGCCGCCTCATCGCACGACTGCGGGATGAACGGTCCGTGTGCCCTGGCGCTCGGCCTCGTCGAAGGGATCGAGTCTCACTCGGCTCTTGTGTGGGATGGCGGCAGTATCCAGATTCAGACCAGCGCACACGAGGGGTCCCTCGCTGCCCGGTGGGTCCTGGCAATTGCCACAAGGATCGCCGGGGCGATCGACGTTCCCCTCCACGTCATCGCAGAGGAGGATGCTGTCGGAGCATCCTCCCTCTTGTCCGCATCTGACGTCGGGGCAATCGATCTGCTTCAAGGCGTGTGCGAAAACGGTCCTGCGGTCCTTGCTATCACCGACGTCTCGGCCCTACGATCCAATCTGGCCGAAGGACTGTCGATTCCCCAGGCCGAAGAGCTGTGGGCCTCGCTTCTGGGTAGGGCCAGGCGCGCCGGAATCGTCATCGTCGCCGCGTACGCCGGACGATTTACCTCCTCAACCTCAGCGATGGGAGCGTTCTCCATGCGGCTTGTGCGCGCCAGGGAGGCGAACGAGGCCCTACACGCGGGCCTGTCCCCGAGCGACCTTCGTTCCCTTGCGTCCGGACAGGCTCTCCTCGTGCGCCCGGGTGAGCCGACCGTTCTCGCATGCATCCCGATGGAGATGACGCCCCTGCAGCCCCGTCAAAGCGCGCGTTCGCTGTCTGGGGCGCGCGCGTGGCGCATTCCCTCTGCCAAAGAACTTGCATCATTGGTCAGTAATTCATCCATGCCTGCTCTGATAGGGCCTGAATACGCTCCCTCACAATGGCTCTGTGACAAACCTTGGATCGTCATTGGCTCGGACTCTGGTGTGCAGGTCCTGACCAATCTGCACGATGCTCTCGGGTGGAATCCCCCCACGATCGTCGATGTCATACCCGAGGCCGCATGGACTCGTATTACACGCTGGGACGGGCTTCGCGTGCTTGCATTGAATCCGTCCGACAATGTCATTCGGGCGCTCATACGCTCGAGTCACACATACCCATTGTCGATTGTGGCACGCCGCTGGAGTCCCTCATGCGGGCTTGTCTGCGAGGGTGGTACCCTAACAACTATTCAACTGACCATAGGGTCAGTTACAACCTAAGTCCCATTTTTTTCGCTCACCGTGACCAGGCACATAGTGACATCTCCGCATCACTCTCTCCTCCACCTTGCGCGACAAACATGACCATCGGACACTGACAGTCGAAGAATCGAAATCCCATAGCGCACGGTTACCCAAGGAGAACACATATGGATTGGCGCAGCAAGGCAGCATGCTTGACAGTCGACCCCGAACTCTTCTTCCCGATCGGGAACACGGGGCCTGCCATCAGTCAGGTCGCCCAAGCCAAAGCCGTGTGCCGCGAATGCATCGTGAAAGGTATCTGCCTGCAGTGGGCCATCGACAATAACCAGGACTCAGGCGTCTGGGGCGGCATGAGCGAGGAAGAACGCCGCTCCCTCAAACGCCGCGCCGCACGAGCGCGCCGCGCCGGCTGCTAAACGCCTCAACGACACACGACCGAGGCCGGGGATCCGACACGGATCCCCGGCCCGGGCACGTCATGAGGTGCAGCGCACCCGCTCGCCGCTCAGGCGGGATCGAGGTTGATCATCAGTGTCANTCGGCAATGCCGGTGGCCTCGGCCATGCGATTCTCCCACCCGGCGAGCTCCTCGAGGGAGAACACGTCGTCGAGCGACATCATCTGGGCGAGGTGGCGCACCTCGGTAAAGCCGGTGTCGACGCTGCCGCCCACGCTCATCGTGGGCGAATCCGCGCCGCGCAGCTGCGGGTAACGCTCCTCAATCTCTTCGACCTCGCGGTACATGCGGTCATAGTCTGCGTCCGCGAGGGTCGGCGAATCACGGTCGTAGTAGGCCGCTCGGGCCTCGTTGATGCGCTCAACGAGGTCGTTGTAACGGTCGCGGGTCATCTCGAACGTGGAGTCAGCCATGAGGTCCATTCTTGCATTGTGTGGCTCCCTCGGGCGCCGCTCGGGCGCAACCACCTCCCCAGGTGGCGTTATCCACATCCGTTGGGAGCGCAAACCGGTTATCCACAGGGGTCTCGTCACACTCGGCCCTATCCACAGTGGGCGCGCTCGCGCTTGAAGAGGCGTGAATGCAGCGAGATCGTGGAGATATGAACGATTCCGCCTGCCTGGCACGCACGGCCCTACGCACCGACCTCCACCTGGCGTGCGTGGAGGGACCCGACGTCGGACTCGTCATCGCGCCCGGAACAGTGGGACGCGCCGGGCAGGTGCCTTTGGCGTGCTCGAGCATCGCGCGCGAGCACGCCACGTTTTCCACCCGGGCTGGCAGAGCACACCTGCGTACCGCCACCGGAGCCTCGCCGATCCAGGTGTGTACCCGCCTGGGCCTGTGGCGGCGTCTGCACCGAAAGAATCAGCTCGCCCCCGGCAGGAGACTTCGTGTCGGAGCGGACACCTTCGAGGTCCGCTCGCGCCCGTGGACCCTGGCATGGCCTGGCGTTGATCGACGAGGCAGAGCCACGTCACCGGGAGCCGCTTTCCTTCGCGGTGCTCCCCTCGTCTCGTTCCTCGTCATGGCCTCACTGATGGTGTGGCGGCTCCGCTCGGTGCCCGTATCGCCTCGAGTGCTCTGGACTCTCGGGGGTGTCATTGGGGTCCTCGCGTGCGTTTGCGTCCTCGCAGTGCTCAGGCGTGTACACAGGCGTAAGCGTGGATGGGACGGGGCGGCTTTGGCTCTCGTGCTCGCCTCACTACCCACCGCAAGCGTTCCCCCGCGCGAGCGCAGTGTGGCCGTGTGGCCCGGACGAGCAACGTGGCTTCGGCGACGAGTGGCACTGGTCGCTCCCTCATCGTCCTCGCGACCTGACGACGCCGCCTCGCTCGGCATCGCGGGCAGCCACGGAGCCGAGTGCGCCTTGTGGTGCGCGGGANTCGCGAGGAGTCCACTCGATGGACCCCCTCAGTTCGCCGCGCACCATCTGTTGGACGATCTGCGTGCCCAGGCCAGTCATGGGTGTGCCCGGCGCGAAGCCGAGGCCATCGTCCGCAACGGTCACCGTCATCGACAGGCCTTCGCGCCGAGCACTCACTTCGATACGGCCATCGCGGTCAGCCAAGCCGTGCTCGACGGAGTTCGCTACCAGCTCGTTGAGGACCGTTGCCAGCGCCTGCGCCTGGTCGGCGGAAATTGTCCCGAACTGGCCGGTCGTAACCACCTCGACACCATGATCGGTGGAGGCGATTGCCCCCGCCATGCGCACAATCGTGCGGGCAACCTCGTCGAAGTCGACGGATTCATCAACGTTTTGGGACAGGGCGGCGTGCACAGTCGCAATGGCTTGAACGCGGCGTTCTGCCTCAGCGAGGGCGACCTTGACGGCGTCTTCGCACGAGCGTCGAGACTGTAGACGCAACAAAGCGGAGACGGTCTGAAGGTTGTTCTTGACGCGGTGGTGAATCTCGCGGATCGTTGCATCCTTCGTCATGAGTTCCTGCTCGTGGCGATGGACCTCGGAGACATCGCGCAGGAGGATGACGGCACCGAGCCGCTTGCGCCCGTTGACCAGGGGAAGCGCGCGCAGGGAAATGGTCGACGCGCGCGCGGCAATTTCGACGCGCCACGAGGCACGGCCCATCACGACGACGGCCATTGATTCTTCGATGAAAGTTCCCTCGCCGATGACGTCGGTGATTTCTTGGGCCAGGACTTTGCCTTTGACGTCGTAGCGGATGCCGAGGCGACGCAGACAGGACACGGCGTTGGGGGTGACCTGCTGGACACGACCGTCGGCGTCGATAAGAAGTGCGCCGTCGAGGACGCGGGGCACGCCGTGGGATGTGACCTGCGGGGTAGAGTCGTAGGGGTAGTCGCCATTGGCGATCATCTGACAGAGCGTGTCTGCGGCGGCTGTGGTCCACCCTTCGAATCCGAGGGATAGGCGCGGGCTGGACAGGTTTTCCTCGCGGGTGACGACGGCAATAATGCGGCCGTCGTGGCACACGGGCACGCAGGTTTCCATCATTGAGTAGGTGCCCGCCCAGCGTGCGGCGGTTGAGCGCACGACCTTCCCTGTCTGGATGGCGCGGTGCAGGTCGACTTCGCGGGCGGCGGGCAGGTGCAGACCGATGATGTCGTCGACGTGGACGGTGGAGGAGGTTGCGGGGCGGCAGTGGGCGGCGGCGATGAACCTGCCGTCGTCTGTGGGCAACCACAGGACCAAGTCGGCGGCCGCGAGGTCGGCGAGCACCTGCCAGTCGGCTCGGAGCAGGTGCAGCCAATCGGTGTCTTGTTCAGACAGCGGGGTCGATGATGCTTCTTCCGCTAACTGCATGAGGCTACGCATGGCTCTACTCTAGTGGGAGCGGGGACACAAAGCTGACCCGCCTTTGTAAATGAGCGCCGGGCCACGCTTGGGCGACGACATCGAGAGAGGGAAAACCTTGGAATTTAGCCAGTCTGTTACCTACCCGGGCACGGTCGACGAGGTCGTCGCCATGTTCCTGAGCTCGGGCTACCAGGAGCGTCGTTTCGGTTCCTTCGTGGTGGAAGGCTCCTCGTCGACGGTCGTGGAGGGCGAGCGCATCACGTTCTCGGGCACGGTTCGCCCCGAGCTCATCCCCCCGGCCGCGTCGCGCTTTGTCAAGGGCGACCTGCGCGTGACCTTCGTGGAGGAGTGGAGCAGGGAGGAGGCAGTGGCGCGGTCTCGCTCGACGGTGACCGTGGAGGGCGCGCCGGTTTCGTTCCGGGCCGTCTCCGTCCTGTCCCCCTCGGGTCAGGGGGCCGAGCGCGACGTGACGGGCGATGTGTCGGTGCGTATCCCGCTGCTGGGCGGGCGCATCGAGAAGGAGGCGGTGGCACGCGCCGGGCGTGTGATCGAGCGCGAACGCGAGCTTGCCGCCTCGTGGCTGGAGGAGCACCGCTGAGGGCTCTCTACGCTCTGCGAGGAACCTCCGCCCGCGCGGCACGAATGCTGGGCGGGCGGGGTCTTTTGGCGCGACAATGGTCCCATGAGTGATACCCCGAAGTCCCTGTTTATGCAGCGTACGGGCGTGCGCGAGTACGTCGCCCGCAACCAGGATGGCGCCGAGATTCTGGTCGGGCACGGCCCGGGCCGTTTCTCCCCCGGTGACCTGCTCAAGCTCGCGATCGCGGGCTGTAAGGCGATGAGCTCGGACGCGCGCATGGCGGCCCGCCTGGGCGACGATTTCGAGCAGTTCGTCGGCGTGTCCGCTGACTACGACCAGGAACACGACCGTTTCACGCACGTGGACGTCGAGCTGGTCCAGGACATGTCGGCCCTGTCCGACGAGGAGATCGCGGACCTTGAGCGCCGCGCCAACGCCGCCATTGATCGCAATTGCACGATCGCGCACTCGGTCGTTGATCAGGCGCTGCCGGCCTCGCACGCGTGGACGAACGAGCGGATCGACTGACGTGGCCGGGATCGACCGTCAGTACGAGGATCTGCTCGCGCGCATCATGGCCGAGGGCACCCCGAAGGGGGATCGAACCGGCACGGGCACGCGCTCGATCTTCGGGGCGCAGCTGCGCTACGACCTGTCCCGGGGCTTCCCGCTGATCACGACGAAGCGCGTGCACCTCAAGTCGGTGGTGGGCGAACTGCTGTGGTTCCTCTCCGGTTCCTCGAACGTGTCCTGGCTCCAGGAGCACGGGATCCGCATCTGGAATGAGTGGGCGGACCAGGACGGCGAGCTGGGCCCGGTGTACGGCGTCCAGTGGCGTTCGTGGAACGCCGGGGACGGGCGCCGCATCGACCAGATTTCCCAGGTCCTCGAGACGCTGAAGACGAACCCAGATTCGCGTCGCATGGTGGTCTCCGCGTGGAACGTCGGTGACCTGCCCGAGATGGCGCTCGAGCCCTGCCACGCGTTCTTCCAGCTGTACGTGGCCGACGGCCGCCTGTCGCTGCAGCTGTACCAGCGCAGCGCGGACATGTTCCTGGGGGTTCCTTTCAACATCGCGTCCTACTCGCTGCTCACCCACATGTTCGCCCAGCAGGCGGGCCTTGAAGTCGGCGATTTCATTTGGAGCGGCGGGGACTGTCACATCTACTCCAACCACACGGAGCAGGTGACCGAGCAGCTGAGCCGTGAGCCGTACCCGTTCCCGCGCCTGGAGCTGACGAAGGCTCCGTCGATGTTCGAGTACTCATTCGACGATATTTCCGTCGTCGACTACCAGCATCACCCCACGATCAAGGCTCCGGTCGCCGTATGACGAAGGTCGCGGCGATCTGGGCGCAGGATAGCAACGGGATTCTCGGGTCGGGCACGGCCATGTCGTGGCACGTCCCGGCGGATTTCCGCCACTTCAAGGACTCCACGATGGGCTGCCCGATCATCATGGGTCGGCGCTCGTGGGAGGCCCTTGGCAAGGCGTTGCCGGGCCGCACGAACATCGTGATCACCCGCTCGGGCGGCTACGAGGCGCCGGGAGCGACTGTCGTCTCCTCCGTTGAGGAGGCGCTTGAGGTCGCGCGAGAGGAGACCGCCTCCACGGGTGCCCCCTACATCTGGATCACGGGCGGGGCTCAGCTCTATGCGCAGACTCTCCCGCTCCTGGACGAGGCCGTGGTGACCGACCTGGAGTTGGACGTGGCCGCGAGCGCGCCGGAAGGTTCGTCGTTCGTGTACGCGCCGCCGTTGGATCCGTCGCTGTGGCGCCGGGACGAGTCGCGCTCCGATAGCGAGTGGCGTGAGCGCTCGGGCGACGCCCGCTGGAGGGTGAGCACCTGGGTGCAGCGCTGAGCGCTCCCCCGCTGTGGCGTCTGTCCGGCAAGGCCCCGCGCATCNTCACCCTTCCTCCTCGCACTGTCCCTCGTTACACTGTCGTGTTCGTGCGCGTGGTTGCTCCTACGCAAGCTGGACATCTCGTCCCGTGCGCGAGACTAGGACGAGTGCCCCACGCCTCACAGCGCGCTCGGCGCTATCCTAGGGAGGTACGTAAGCCCTACGCGAAGGAGCCACCTGTGGCACAAGAAACCCGCACCGAAACCGACTCGATGGGAGCCGTTGAGGTCCCCGCGAACCGCTATTGGGGCGCTCAGACCGAGCGTTCGCTGCACAACTTCGACATTGGACGCAACACCTTCGTGTGGGGCCGCCCGATGGTGCGTGCCCTTGGCATCCTGAAGAAGTCCGCGGCCCTGGCCAACGCCGAGCTGGGCGAGCTGCCCGCCGACATCGCCGGCTACATCGCGCAGGCCGGCGACGAAGTCATCTCCGGCAAGCTCGACGACAACTTCCCTCTGGTCGTCTTCCAGACCGGCTCAGGCACGCAGTCGAACATGAACGCTAACGAGGTCATTTCCAACCGCGCGATCGAACTCGCGGGCGGAACGATGGGTACCAAGTCCCCCGTGCACCCCAACGACCACGTGAACCGCGGCCAGTCCTCGAACGACACCTTCCCCACCGCCATGCACATCGCGGTCGTCTCCGAGCTGCACGACATGTACCCGCGCGTGCGCCAGCTGCGCGACACCCTGGACAAGAAGGCCAAGGAGTTCGACGACGTCATCATGGTGGGCCGCACTCACCTGCAGGACGCGACCCCGATCCGCCTGGGCCAGGTCATCTCCGGCTGGGTTGCTCAGATCGACTTCGCCCTCGACGGCATCGAGTACGCGGACACGCGTGCGCGCGAGCTGGCCATCGGTGGCACCGCCGTGGGCACCGGCCTGAACGCTCACCCGAAGTTCGGCGAGCTCACCGCGAAGAAGATCTCCGAGGAGACGGGCATCGAGTTCAAGCAGGCCAGCAACCTGTTCGCCGCCCTGGGCGCGCACGACGCGCTGGTGCTGGTTTCGGGCGCGCTGCGCGTCCTGGCTGACGCCCTCATGAAGATCGCGAACGACGTGCGCTGGTACGCGTCGGGTCCGCGTAACGGCATCGGCGAGCTGATCATCCCCGAGAACGAGCCGGGTTCGTCCATCATGCCGGGCAAGGTCAACCCGACCCAGTGCGAGGCCATGACCATGGTCGCCACCCAGGTCTTCGGCAACGACGCGACGGTCGGCTTCGCCGGCTCGCAGGGCAACTTCCAGCTCAACGTCTTCAAGCCCGTCATGGCGTGGAACGTCCTGGAGTCCATCCGCCTGCTGGGCGACGTCTGCGTGTCCTTCGATACGCACTGCGCGTACGGCATCGAGCCGAACTACGAGAAGATCAAGCACAACCTGAACATCAACCTCATGCAGGTGACGGCCCTGAATCGCCACATCGGCTACGACAAGGCCTCCAAGATCGCGAAGAACGCGCATCACAAGGGCCTGTCGCTGCGCGAGTCTGCCCTCGAGCTGGGCTTCCTGACCGCTGAGGAGTTCGACGCGTGGGTGGTTCCCGCCGACATGACGCACCCCAGCGCCGCCGACGAGTGATCCGCTTCAGGCGCGCTGACGTTTCGGCCCCGGTCTCGCATGAGGCCGGGGCCGGTTTCATCTGCACGAGGCCGGGGCCGCTTGCACATTCGAGCCCCGTCCACTCCCCGCCGGCGCCACCGTCACCGACCTACGCCACCGACCGACGCCACCTACACGGTTCCCCAACAATGTCGCACGTAATTCCCCAACTTATCCTTCAAGTTTTGAATGTCCATCGTTGGCAGTTCAAGGAAAAAGGTAGCACTCTAAAACTGACCCAATGAAATTACGTGCGAGAATCTTGGGAAGGGCAGAGGGGATGCGCGGGGGCAAGAGGGACCAAGATGAAATAAACCTCCAGATCACGCAGTTACGTGTCATGTAAACAATCGGAGGGGACCATGACGCACACACTCACCACCTACAACGAGGCCGTCCATACAGCCCTGCACATCCTGGCTACAGATATGGGATACGAGATTCCCCCCTCGGACACGTCGCAGGAGCGCGCCTATCTGCGCGCCCTCATGAACATCCGCGGCCCCGCTCCCCTGCCTGATGGCTACCCGGAGGCCGAGGCGATTGTCCTCGACGCCGAGCGTGTACGGACAGGAACCGCGACCTGGGAGAATGCCACGGCCTCGCCGGTTCATCCGAGAATGGCGCTGTGGCGCGGTGACATTACGCGCCTGGAGGTCGACGCGATCGTCAACGCGGCAAACTCAGCGCTGCTCGGATGCCGGGCGCCGGGGCACACCTGTATCGACAACGCGATCCACAGCGCAGCTGGGCTCGAACTGCGGCAGGCATGCGCCGAGGTCATGGCTGAGCGCGCACGCGGCGACGGCTCCTCGGGATTCCCGACGGGAGAAGCCGTCCTCACCCCCGGTTTCCACCTGCCCTCGCGCTTCGTCATCCACACGGTCGGCCCCATCGTGAGCGGAGAGCTCACTGACGAGCACCGGGAGGCCCTGACCCGCTCGTACCGGCGATGCCTGGAGGAGGCGGCAGCACATGGGCTCAACACGGTGGCGTTCTGCTGCATTTCCACGGGGGTCTTCGGCTTCCCGCAGGAGGAGGCGGCCCGTATCGCGGTGGCGACCGTCGCCGACTTTCTTGACTCTGGCACCCCGGGCGCGTCCGAGCTGCGCGTCATTGTCGACGTCTTCGGCGACCACGACGAGGCCCTGTACCGCGCCCTTCTCGGACTCTGATCCCATCAACGATTGAGGAGACACCATGAGCCGACCCACCACCCTGCGCGAGGCTATCGACAGCGCTGACGCGATCCTCATCGGTGCGGGTGCCGGCCTGTCCGCCGCCGACGGCGACAATCACTCTGGCCCGGTTTTCGATGAACGTTTCGCGGATTTTCGCGCCGAGCGCGGCATCACGGACGCCTACTCGGGCGGCTTCTATCCCTTCCCCACGTCGGAGGAACGCTGGGCGTTTTGGAGCCGCATGATTTCCCTGCTGCGCTACGAGGCCGGCCCAGGGCAGGTGTACGCGGACCTGCTAGACCTCGTGCGCGGTCGCGACTACTTCGTGATCACCACGAACGTCGATCACCGTTTCCAAAATTCCGGCTTCGACAAGGAGCGCTTGTTCTACACGCAGGGCGATTACGGGCTCCTGCAGTGTTCAGCGCCCTGCCACGACGCGACGTACGACAACGAGTCGTGGGTGCGTGAAGCGGTGGCCAGTCAGGAGGGCATGCGTATCCCGTCGGAGCTGGTCCCCCGCTGCCCGAGGTGTGGGGAGGAGATGACGACGAACCTGCGCGTTGACAACCGTTTCGTTCAGGATGATGGATGGATGGCGGCTGCCGGTCGTTATCAGGACTTCTTGGAGCGCACGTCGAGCGGCCGCGTGCTTCACCTCGAGTTGGGCGTCGGCATGAATACGCCGAGCATCATCAAGTTTCCGTTCTGGCGGCGCGTGTTCGACAATCCGGAGGCGACGTACACACGCGTTGCGCTGGATGCGGCGGCTCCCGCAGAGATCACGGATCGCTCCCTCGCCATTCGCGGCGACATCGCCGAGGCCCTGGCGAGCGCGCGCGAATAACGAGCCGGTCCTCGTCCCTACCTCTGGGCGCGCGCTTTCCGACGCATCTTCAGGATCGTCGAGGCGATGATGGTCAGCAGGAAGATGTTGAAGAGGATCGCGCCGACGCTCGGGGAGACGAGCGTGGCCACGAGGCGCCCGNCCCACCCCGAAGAGTCCGGAGAGGAATCCGGCGCCCACGCCCGTCGCGATGACGAGGAGAACACGGCTGACGGTGATGCGCTGGGAGTCGGTGTCAGGCATGCCTTCACTGTAGTACCGCGCTGGTGGGCCTTCCGGGGTGGGGATTCACTACGCGCGAAATGCGTTTCCGCGCCCTGTTTGCGTTGGTTTGGCAGGCGTAGACTCCTCCCATCGACGAAAGGAAATGCGATGTCCAAGGTTCTGGTTGTGTCGGGCCACCCGCGTACCGGCGATGATTCGGTGGCGAATAAGACGATTCTGGAGGAGCTGACCTCCCTGCTTCCGGGCGCCGAGATCGATCATCTCGACGAGCTGTATCCCGATTACGTGTTTGACGTTGAGGCGGAGCAGAACAAGCTTGCCGCGGCGGACGTCATCGTGTTGCAGTATCCGCTGTGGTGGTACGGCTGGCCTGCGCTGCTGCAGAAGTGGATGGAGGACGTGTTCGTGCGCGGTTTCAGCCACGGGTCGACGGGGACGGCGCTGCGCGGTAAGAAGCTGGTGGTGTCGGTGACGACAGGCGCCGGCGAGTCCTACTACTCCGCACAGCCGGGCGGTTTCGACCGCTTCCTGGCTCCCGCGATGGCGACGTGCGCGCTGACGGGCATGGAGTTCGCGGGGAGCCTGCCGTTGTTCGGGGTCTCCTACGCGAATCGCACGGATGAGGCGGCACGCGCCGACATGGTGGAGCGTTCGCGCGAGCACGCCAGGCGCCTCGCGGAGTTCGTCTCCGCCCTCTGAGGCGCATGCCCGGTTGCCAATCGGGACGCGTAACCCGGCCACGGCCTCGTCAATCCCTTCACGAGGCCTGGGCCGTGTCGAGAGAACTCAGTTGGTCTTCGTGTTCGTTGGGTGATACCCGATGTAACCGATGTACACCTTGTTCGTCTTCTTCGTGTCGGCGTAGTAGTACATGCGGGGAGCCTTTTGGTTGCAGAAGGCTGGGGCAAAATGCGTCCACATTTCAATATAACCGCGCGAATCGACCTCAGTGGGAACCGGTAGCATACGCTCGAGCCGCATCTTTCGATCCGTCTTCACAGTTCGCCCTTCGTTGCGCTTGTGATGGCCGGGACCACACCTAAAATACCCTTCCGGCGGACACGCAAGGTAGAGGTCAAGATCTCCATTTGTAAAGTCGCCCGTCTCCCGTGCACGCATGTAGTCGCGCAGCACGAGAATGTAGTTCCAGAACTCGGACGCATAGTGGTTTTCAGCCAGGTCGTCGATCGCGAGAATATCGTCCACCATCGAATCCGGTGCGCTCAGCTCAACGTAGCGCGTAACCGTCTCATAGCCCTGCTGCGTCATGCGATCAAACAACTCCGACATGCTCTTCGGCGCGTCAGCCAGCCACGAATCATCAGGTTCAGTCGCACGACCAATCGATTCTTCTTGCCTCAGCTTCCATTCGAGGGACCGGTTTCTCTTACTCAGCCTCTCCCTCTCTTGCTGGCTCGCAAGCAGCTGTTCTGCAATCGCTTTCTTCTCTTCCTTGAGCTCCTCGATCTCCCGGCTCTGATGAGAAGCTTCCTCCAGCAGTTCCTCCGCGACACGTAGCTCATCCGCGAGCGCGTCTCGCTTGTGCGCAAGCTGTGCGTGCGCGTCGTTCATGGCGTCCAGGCCGCTCTCCAGCGCAGCGACACCGCTTTCCAGCTCGGTGTGCGAGCGCGGGTTGAACGCGGGCAGGAAGCGGCGAATCAGGCGGCGCAGCGGCTCGTACCATGCCAAGTGCTGAGACTGGCCGCGCTGCGGGGCAGGTTCGGACGTCGCAGGCCTGACGTCCACCTCGCGGGCGCTGGTCCGAAGAGGGGCTTCCTCTTGCTCCTCGCGGGCAGGCAGGCGCGCGTCCTCGACCGGTCCCCCCGAGTCGCTGGCGGCTGCGGAGAAAGACTCGGCGACCCGCTGGCGCACCTTCTCGTCGAGCAGTTCCACCGTCCGCTCGCTCTCGCGCAGCGGGTGGAACGTCGGCACCGACAGGCGCTTCTTATCCAAGGGCGCCTGGGCCCGACGAAGCTCCTTGTCGAGGCCGTTTTCCCATAGGTACTCGCAGGGCGTTCGCGCGATGATCGCCGACAGTTCAGGACGGAACTGCTTGTTTTTCTCGTCATAACCACGGAGCAGCGTGCCCGCGGTCAGCACCCTGTGGCGGAGCCTGTCGGTTGGTTCGTCTGCTCGAAAGCCGGGAAGATAGGTTCGCAGGCTTCCCTTGGGCATGGCGCACCCCTGTCCGATCCTGGCATGGAACTGGCGGTAGGCCTCGGGCGTGAGCAGAAAGTAGGACGCGCAGCCCAGGGAGTTCTTCGTCAGGGAACGCAGGATGTCTTTCCAACGGCATTCCGCCTCGAGGGAGCCTAAGTCGCTCCCGTCCGTGAGCGGGGCGGCCACGACGACGGATGCGCGCCGACGCTCATCACGAATCCAGCCGATCAACTGCTCCACCTGTTCCTCGTCGGCGACGGATTGGGGGGAGTCCGACAGCGGCATGCCGCGGTCGTGGCAGTGGCCCTCGGTGATGAGGTCGCGGACCAGCGCGGGTGGCTTCGCGTCCCATACGCCCTCGCGCGGAGGGGTAACCTCCACCCAGAGAACGTCCCGATAGCGCGATTCCTTGGTCGCGTGCAACGCGTAGACGCGCGTGGTCCACTGGTCGCCGCCTTTTCTGCGCTCGACCATCTCCAGGAGTTGGCGCTCGTAGTGTCTATCCTCTGACGCTTCTGACAGCTTGGTCGCGACGACGTCTGCTGTCTCGTCCCATTTGGAGGTGAGCTCTCCGAAACGGTAGAACCCCTCAGCGTCGCATTCCACGCCCGCGCGCGAGCCCCCGGGCGGGTACTTCTTGTTCACCCACTCGTGGAAGAGGCGGTCTGCGGTTTGCAGCGCTCCTTCCCGACTGTTCAGTTCGACGATTGCCCTGTAGCCTCGAGCCATAACACTCAACCCTCGTTCGACGCTGACGGACGGATTATGTGCGACAGCATACAACTACCGAATAACCATCAAAGCATCATGAAGCACCCACTTACGAGATGCGCATCACATACAGTTTCCTGATCTCGTGAATGGACGAGGCCGGGGCTGGGTTAGTGAACTCGGTGTCCTTCCTGCGGGCAAGAGACCAGCGAAGCCGTAGGAACATCATCGACCACGGATGAAGAGCGCATTCGGCCACACGCCTCGGGATGCCGCTGACAGTATGCGAGCAAGCCCTTGACTTGGGAGGGCATGGGACGCAGGTGCACGAACACGATCGGGTGCGCAACGCCCGCCCCACCTGAACCGAGAACGCAGTGCGTACACGATCCTCGATGCCAGGTCGCATAGTCTCCAGTAAAACCGGCTCTTCATAATTGAGGGTGTAGTTGGGGTCTGAATCCTCCGGTTTCGAGGAGGCAGCGGGTGATGTAGTGGGTGAGGTTTCGGAATCCGAGGGCAGAGCCGCGTAAGTGTTCGAGGCGGCCGTTGATGGCTTCGGTGGGGCCATTGCTGGTGTGGGGGTGGTCGAAGTAGGCCAGGATGTCCCCGGCTCGACGTTTGAGTGTCCTGCCCAGTGTGATGATCTCTGTGAGGGAGCGTGGCACGTCCGCGTCGCTGAGACGGTCTATTTCGGCTTGCATCAGGGCCTTACCTGCACTCGTGTCGGGCGCCCGGTAGGCGTCGATAATGTTCTGGTAGACGCTCCAGGTGACCTCGAGGGCGACGTGCTCGTCGCCGGAAAACAGGCTCTTCATAGTTGAGTGTGGGTGGAGGCGTCTAGGCCTCCTGCGATGAGGAGCATTCGGAGTCTGTAGTTGGTGGGGTTGCGGTAGCCTCTGGCGGTGCGTCTGCCCAGCTCGATGATTCCGTTGATGGCTTCTGTTGGCCCGTTGCTGGCTCCGCCGGTGTCGAAGTAGGCGTCGAGTGCGTCCTTCCACTTGCGTAGGGTCCGCCCCTAGGCGAGCGATCTCGGGGATGGAACAGGCTGGTAGGCTCTCGATGAGACGAGCGGCCAGGCGTTGGCCTTGGGCGGGTGTGTCTTGATGGAAGACGTCTCGGACTTGCTGGGTGAGCAGGTAGGCGACTTCGACACTGATATGCGCCTCATCTGCCGTGAAGGCCTCACGGAGGCGTTCCTTTTGACGTGGGGTGAGCCTGCGTGTGTGAGGCGCGCAAAAGATTGCGGATCTGATAGAGGGGGTCACCTTTGCGCCCGCGGTGACCGGTCGTGTCTTGCTGGACGCGGCGACGCACCTCACCTGGAGCGTCGCCAGCGAGCTTGACGATATGGAAGGCGTCGAGGACGCTGGTGGCGTCTTGGAGTTGATCGTCGATGGCGTTCTTGTATCCCTGGAAGGGATCCAGCGTCGCGATCTGGATACCGGAGCGGAAGTCTTCGCCGCGCTCTTCGAGCCAGTTCTCATGCGCGGTGCCAGACCTTCCTGGGACCAGGTCTAGCAGGCGGGCCGTGGGGTGATCCTCCCCGCGTGTCAGGTCTACGATGCCGGTGAGCTCACGGGGCCCTCGTCGGCGTCGGTCCTGGTGATGCCATACGTGCTCATCAACCCCCAATACCTGCACGCCTGCGAACCGGGCGGGGTCATCAGATGCGGCTTGCAGGCACGGCTTGATGTGGGACCACACGGTGTTCCATGTGGTTGCCAGTTGTCGAGCCAGGCCAGCGATGGTGGCTCCCTCGAAACGCAACTGTCGGATCGCCCAGCGGATCGCCCGGGCGCCCAGACGCGCCCGGGGTGCGCACACCCGCTCGTCGTGTTCCAGGAATGTCACCGTCTGGCAGGCGTGTTCGCGGCATATCCAGCGTCGTTTATGCCACCGGATACGCGCCGGGACCCCGGCCCAGGGCGCGTCGATGACCTCCATGACCATGCGCCCGTGGCCTTGAGCAATCACCCCACAACCCGGGCAGCCCGCCAGCTGGTTGCACGACTCAACATCGAGCACCAGGGCCCCTGGGGTGCGAGTCACGCTCATCAGATGGAAGCCCTCCAAACCGACGAGCAGATCACACCGATCACAACGATCAAGCGACACGGAGCAGCAGCAGGTAGGGTGAGACATTGTCGAGGTCCTTTGAAGATCGCGGGGGTTGAAGTCCGCTCATCATCAAGGACCTCGACCTCTACCCGCAACCCCCGACCAACACCCGGTCACCCACACTCAACTCGGAAGAGCCGGAAAACAGGTCGAGTATCTGGTACTGCTGGCCTAGGGTGAGTAGGCAGGATCTGGTGTGGAGCATACGGCGGGCCTTGTACAGGGGATCTGTGGCGCGCCCGCGCCGATGGTGAAGTTCTTGCTGGATGCGTCTGCGGCATTCATCGAGAGCATCTCCGGCCAGGTGCACGACGTGGAAGGGGTCCATGACCGCGGTTGCGTCTGGGAGTTCTTCGGCGGCGGCGCTTTTGAACCCGGTGAATCCATCCATCGCGACAATCTCAATGCGCTCGCGCCACGTGGCAGGCTGGGAGGCCAGCCAGGTTTTGAAGACCTGCTTGGAGCGGCCCGGGACCATATCCAACAGCCGGGAGGGACCGCTGCGATCATGGACGGGCGTCAAGTCCAAGATGACGGTGACGTATTTGTCGCCGTATGGGGTGTGGCGCCACACGTGTTCATCCACGCCAATGACGCGCACGCCTTCGAACCGGGTCGGGTCGTTGATCAGAGAGCGCTCTCCTTCGGCCAGGACAGCAGTGTTAGCGGTATTCCAGGACACGCCCAAGGCCTGGGCAACGCGCGCCACCGTCAAATGGTGGACGACCAGCCCAGTGAGCGCCCAGCGCACCGCCGCCCGTGAGAGCTTCGCGCGCGGATCGGCCGCTTGGCTCATGTNATGCGCCAAGCGCCTGACCACCGTGTCACGCGCCTCGCCCTGGCACCCGCAACGTCGACACCACCGGTCCTCACCAGTAATACGGCACGCCAACACTGCATGGTCTGGCCAAATGCGCTGGCCCGTCACTTCCAGGCCCAGGTCATCCAGGCGCGTGAACGCGCTCAGGTCGGGGCGATCAAAGATAGTATTGGGCATGTCGAGGTCTTTCGGATGGACGGTGTCGGAACCCCCATCATCGGAAGACCTCGACCCCTACCCGGCCACGACACGCCCAACCCCACCCAACACCCCTACACCCTCAATTATGAAGAGCCGTAAAACCGTGCAGCGCACGTCCCTCTTGCCCAACAGGGTGACGGTATCAGCCATGACGATGCGTCTCCATGGGGCAAGGGCAATGCGGATCACTCAACAATCACAGTGAAGACATCACGGACCACGATCGCCATGCAAGCCACGCCAAGTGGCCAAATACAACGAAGGCCGCGACGCCGCGAGGCCTTCACGCCCCGATAGCATGCGTCCGATCAGCCGCCCGTCCACTTCTTCCAACCGTCGGACCAATGGGTCGATAACATATCCTTAGCGCCTTCCTCAATTCGCTGTTGCACGTCGAGCGGCACGAGTTCTTCGTAGGTAGCAGACACTCCCCACGCAACCAGCGACCCCGCGACGACCGGTGCGGCAGCAGCCGCGATCCCAGATACGGAGACAACCAGGGGAGCGGCGAACGAAGCAGCGACCGCTGAGGCGATAAGTCCCTCTGCTGCGGTCTTGACCGGGGTGTCGCTGGTGTACGCTTCTCCAAAACTCCACAGCGCACCGATCCCTTTTCCGAGCAGGCGCACTCCCCTCTTTGCGACTTTGGCGACACCACTCGCCGCTTCTGCTTCCTGCCCGATTTTGCTCTTGGACGCGGCCTTTTCAACCGCCTCCTCGGACGCCTCTTGCGCTCCTGCTCTCACTGCAGGATTTCCGGAGCGCTCCCTCACTTTCTCGCGGACCGCTTCGAGGGCTTTTGCGCGTTTGCTTGCAACCGGACCATCAATCTTATAATCGGCATACTGAATCAGCGTGTCCATCGTATAGTCGGTACTGACTTGTTCGGCAGCATTAATCATCAATTCACAGAATCTATCGAGGTAATTGGAGGACTCTGCGTCTGAACACCACGGATCAATATAGTCAACGACCGCTTTGGCGATTTTACTACGCGCTTTGTTCGCATCAGCACTGCATGACGCATAGTGGTCGCTTAACTGTTTCTGCCGCGCAAGATCACTATTCTGGTCTTGCGCGGAGCCCACGCACTGGGTACGTTCCACCGTCGGAGGCAAGCCCGGCTGCGCGATCTGAAAGTCAGGGTGAATGATATACCAATCTACGACGGTGAGACCCGCTCGTCGAGCCTCGCCGCGAATACGGCTCATCTCCTGCTCACTCCAGCGAAGCTGATTCGCATAACTGCGCACGCCCTCGGCACTTTTACGACAAAACCGCTGAAACTCGAAAGCCAGATCGCGGAAACGATACCCAAAGTCGTTGTAGGCCTGGCCCGTTTCCCCTTCCCATGCGCCAACACTCGCCTGATACGCATAGTCGTCCCAATCATAAGCGGCATACATCGCCGAAGCGAGTTTCTCCAAGGCATCCGCGCACGAATCCACCGATGCTCGGTCTTCCACCAATTTGGTATCAATATAGGTGGGACTCTCAGTCTCTTGATTCACCATGTCGCAAACCTCTTCTGCAATGCACGGAAACGAGATGCACAATTCATATCATTCCCGTTGGCCTCGTCCATGAAGTCGCTAGTGATGTCCGCAGCTTGTTGACTGATCCATATAATGGAATCACGTCCGCACGTCATTGTGAGCGCCAGTTCACTAATTTTTTCGGTTGCGTCCCCCGCATCGATAGAAGACACATCAATCTCAGTGAGTCCCACGAATTCTCCTTCGACCTGTGAATAGCGTCGGATGATCTCACGCAAAGCTTGTTCATCAACACGAAAATTACCCCGCGTCACAATGCACCGTCCACGCCCGCCATGACATTTGAATCATCAACGGCAGCATCGAAATAGATAACGTCGTACGGCATAGCGGACTCAAAGTCGGACAGGCGCTCAACGGGATACACAGCCCACGCCTGTTCCTCACCCAGCCGATCGTACAAGCGGTCCAGTGCGGTATAAACCAGCAGAGCAGTACGACCGTCGGACAGGCGGTAGAACTGGATCATGGTCCCTGCGCTCGTGTCACGCGTCTGAATGGGCAGATAGACGTAGGGAGGGATGATCATTCCCCCAGGACCACGATAGCGATCAGCATCGCTCATTCTTCAGCACTCCTTCACGAGAGAGACATAGCTCACCTAACTTAACAGCTGGTCATACTTTCTGCAAGAGACTCGGATTGTTTTCCGTTCCTGCAAACAAGGTCCCCGACCTCGTCCATTCACGAGGCCGGGGACCAGTATGCGCGAAACCAGGCGTTAGCTGACGGTTATCTCGACCCCCCTGCTCTGGACGAGGTTCGACAGGGAGTCAACGAACTGGGCGATGATCTTGCGGTTGCGACCGTTCTGCATGAGGTTCGGCATGCCCTTCGTCGTGCAGGTGACCTCGACGACGACGCCCTGTTCGCTCGGGACGAAGCCGACAACGATGCGCTCACCGTATGAGGTGAAGGTGAGGGGCGTCTCGAAAGTGACGAAACGGGAGTTCATGTCGGCGCCCGTCAGGGTCGCCTTCTTGACCATCGGAACGGCTGCCATCGCCGCCTGGAACAGCTGCTCGTATGGGACAGCATACTGGAATGCTTGTCGTGTTGAACTCCAACCCATGAGTGTCTCCTTATGAACGTGGTTGACGTGTCGCCCACTGCGCGAGGCTCACGCGCGTTCCCTTGAACAAGGGAGCGCCCTCACGCACGAATGAGCGCTCCTCAGTATAGCGCCGTGCGCGCATGGCCCCTTCCAGCTGGCCCAAAGTACCCAATCGCCTATTCGCGTCGCTGTTATCAGCCGACCCACCTATTCCCGCATGTGCCGCAAGCAACCCCACCTGTACAGACACGCGCGCAGTACCTCCGTACCGTTAGAGGAGAATCCCATCCGAAAGGGGAACCATGACCGTCGAAGCAATCATCGTCCTCGGAATCGCCGCTGTGTGCTGCATCCTCCTGACCAACAGATTCAACCTGATCGGCCCGGTACTCCTCATCGCAGCGGGCGCGGGGGCCTCGTTCATCCCGGGCGTTTCCGAGGCTTCGCTCTCCCCCACGATCGTCCTGACGATCTTCCTCCCATTCCTCCTGTACTGGGAATCCCTGTCGGTCTCGCTCGTGCGCATGAAGCGGGCACTGCGCGGCATCATCCTGTCCGCAACCGTCCTCGTCATTATCACCGCGGGCATTATCGCGGGCGTCGGCGTCGCCCTCGGGCTTTCCCTCGGTGCTGCACTCCTTATCGGAGCCTGCCTGGGGCCCACCGACGCGACGGCGGTCGCGTCTCTCGGCAAGGGCATCGCTCCCGCAGGCCGCACGATCCTCCAATCCGAATCCCTCCTCAACGACGGAACCGCCCTGGCGATCTTCGCGATCGCCCTCAGCATCGCGGACAACGGCCAGAGCGTCACGACATCGAACGTGATCACCCAGTTCGTGCTGTCCATCGGAGCGGGCGCGGGGACGGGCCTGCTCTGGGGCCTGACCTTCACGACGCTCCTGCCCCGCATCATCCGCATCGACAACGATCCCCTCCTGGCCGTCCTGTGCACGATCATCTCGCCTTTCGTCGCATACTTCGCCGCCGAGGAACTCCACGGCTCAGGTGTCCTCGCCGTCGTCACCGCTGGCGTCTTCGCCTCGTGGCGAGGCCTCGGCACCGACACGGTGCGCCTGCGGGCCTTCGGCCGCCCCTTCTGGACCGTCACGACCTTCCTGCTCAACACCATCCTCTTCCTCATGGTGGGCGTCTCGTTGCCGGGCATCATCTCCTCCATGCCGCAGGCAACGCTCACCCGCGCTCTCATCCTCATCCCCGCGATCTATGTCGCGATGGTCCTTGCCCGCTTCGTCGGGCACCACTCGATCATTTTCGCGATCCGTGCACTCGATCGTCGCCCGCAGCAGCGCGAGCGACGTACGGACTTCCGTAGCCGCCTCGTCACGACGGTCGCGGGCTTCCGCGGCGCCATCTCCCTGGCAATGGCGGTGTCTATCCCTCTGGCTTTCGGCGACAGCGTTTACGAGGAGCGCGACATCATCATCCTCGTCGTCGCAGGAGTCACGTTGCTCTCCCTCATCATCCAGGGCATCGCACTGCCTGTCGTGGTGCGCTGGGCCGCCCAGGCTCCCACGCCCTTCCTCGAGATGAATGCGCGGGCCGAGGCCGGGGAAACACAGGTTGTGGGCGCCACTGTGCGCGACCTTATCGAAGAGATCGACTCACTCGCCAGCAGCGTGGACGTCACAGACGCAGACACGATCGAGCGCGTGCGCGCAGACTACCTCCAGCGCATGCACAACCTGATGATGAGCGGTGATTTCAAGGAATACAGAGCCTACGCTCCCGACGAGCTGCGCCTACGCCTCGCCTGCTTGTCCTTCCTGCGCAACGCAGCTTTCGAGCAGCGCCGCGCCGGCAACATTGACGACTCCAGCTTCGAGTACATTCGCGATAGCCTCGACATAGAAACCCGCCACATCGAGGGGCCCCTCGAAGTCGAGTAGTCCCGCCAACGCGGGCACCACGGGCAAGTCATAGAAAGAGTGAGTGCCCGGACGGTTCATCCGTCCGGGCACTCACCGCGTCATGGATGTTGTTCTCGATCCCGTCAGGAACGCGGCTCGTAGGGGCCAACCGCGACGGACGCGATGTTCTGACACACTCCCAAGGAGAGGAGGAGACTGGTCGACCCGCCGCCATTCGCGTCCGCGATGTCAACTCGGTCGGTATTTTCGGCTGTACAACCGTCGACGCCATCCACAGACTCCGCTGTGAGCGTCACTCCGACTTGCCCACCCTGAGGGATCGTGTACACATTGCCGGGATCCTCACCGTCACGCACTGCCTCCGACACCGTGGCACCACCAGAAGCGAAGGACACCTGCGGGAAGCCACTAATCCAGCACGGAGTCCCCTCGTTCGTGAACGTCAGCTCCACGTACGTGGTCGTACCGATCTGCTGATTGCTAGAGACGACGGGCTGCAGGTTCGTCAAATCACAGCGCGCCTCGTTATCGCTCACGTCCACGTCGGGCGCCTGATTCCCCCTATCAGTGGACGTACTCTGGGCCGCCTCACCGCTCTGCCCGGCCTCCCCGCTCTGCGTAGGCACCGCGCTAGAGGAAGCCGAAGCACCCGGCGTCGCAGGCGAGGACGTCGCCCCCGACTCAGGCTGCCCGCCCTTCGGGGAGCAGGCGCCGACGCCCAGGACGAGGGCGGACAGTGCGGTCACGGCAAGGAAGCGTCGCGTGTTCATCATGCGACCATCCTATGAAAGCGACGCGGGGGCGCTCTTCGCCACGCCGGTCGTTACGAACTGGTGACAAGCGGCGCCCGCCACGCGAGCGGCAGGCCACCCCGGCCTCGTCGATTCCCGATCCGCTGGCGCAGGCGAGGAACGACACCCTCCCGCGACCACTCAGCTGCCGGAAACCGGCTCAATCTTGACGGGCGCGACGTCCATCTCCTCGAAAGACACCAGGCGGTCCTTGCGCACCAGGTGGTATCCCCACCACACGAGGCCGAAGAGAGGCAACCCAATGTAAGAGGACGCGACCTCCCAGACCTGGCCGTGAATTACCGCCTCGTAGTTCTGCCCCGCCATGACCACCAGGCACATGATGAACGCGATGATCGGACCCACCGGGTAGAACGGTGACCGGTACGGCAAATCTTCTAAGCGGTAACCCTGAAGCCAGTACGCGCGACGGAATCGAAGATGACTGACCGCGATCCCAAGCCACATGATGATGCCCGAAATGCCAACAATATTGACCAACCAAATATAGGCATCGTTAAAAACCAGCTGCGTGAGGAAGCCCAACGCCGCCGTCACCGTCGTCACCGCCATCGCATAACCGGGCACTCCGCCCTTCGTGACACGCGCGAAGATGGCGGGCGCCTGTCCCTTGAGTGCCATCGAGTGCAACATTCGCGAGGCCGCATACAGGCCCGAGTTCCCCGCCGACAGGATCGACGTGAGGATGACGGCGTTCATGACGGCCGCCGCCGCGCCGATCCCCATACGCGCGAACACGAGAGTGAAGGGAGACTGCGCCACGTTGTTCGCGCTGTCGTCGGCGGCGCTGAGCAGGCTCGGATCCGTGTAGGGCAGAAGCGTTCCGATCACCGCGATCGCGCCAATGTAGAAGAACATGATGCGCCAAAACACCGTGCGGATCGAGCGCGGCACGTCCCGGCGCGGATTCTCCGACTCGCCAGCGGCCACGCCGACCAGCTCGGTCCCCTGGAATGAGAAGCCCGCGATCATGAAGACAGCGATCACCCCGACAAAACCGTTATGGAAGGGAGCATCGCCGGTTGTCCAATTCGACAGGCCCGGGGAGTTCGTCCCCATGACGCCCGCGATCATGAAGATCCCGGAGACCACAAAGACGACGACGATGACGACCTTTATGGCGGCCAACCAGAACTCGGCCTCACCGTAGACACGCGCCGACAGGGCGTTGAGGCCGACGACAATCACCAGGAACACGACGGCCCAAATCCACGAGGGCACGGACGGGAACCAGTAAGCCATCACCAGACCGGACGCCACCAGGTCCGCGGCCACCGTCACCGCCCAGTTAAACCAGTAGTTCCACCCCATGGCGAATCCGAACGACGGGGAGATGAACTTCGTGGCAAAAGTCTGGAAGGAGCCAGCGACCGGCTGGTGGGCGCTCATCTCGCCCAGGGACTGCATGAGGAGCAGCACCATGAGGCCGATCGCCGCGTAAGCGAGGAGGGCGCCGCCCGGGCCGGCGTTCGCGACCGTCGCACCGGAAGCCAAGAACAGGCCAGTGCCGATCGCACCACCGATGGCAATCATCTGCATGTGGCGCGACGCCAAGCCTCGCTTGAGCTGTGTGTTGGAGCGCTGACGGACGTCGTTAGCAATGTCATCGGGAGTGGGGGTGTCCATGAAGCGGTTCCTCATCTGTCGATTGTTCCCCCCAATAGTAGTCCCAAAATCTTATGTCATGGTTGGAACGTTCTTTCCTTGATCTTTACGAGGCCGTGGATGGGTCCCGCATGTCAGCTGCAGACGGGCGCTACATCACCGCGGAATCTCAACACTTTTTGCGAAACGTACGACGTTGAAGCGCCGGTATCGCTTGTCGTTTCTTCGCTCCCTAATGTTCCTTATCCGGCGCACCCGCATCCGGGCGAGATGAGCGGAACACTTCACGGCCTCGCACATGGTCTGCGCCCGCACCGCGCACGGTCGCTACACTGTAACCCTCACCGCGACAACGAAGGAGGACACTTATGACGCACTCACTCGTCAGCATCGGCTGGATGCTGCTCGCTCTCGTTCTGTCGGCTGCCATCGGCCTCGAGCGTCAGATTCGTGGCAAGAGCGCGGGCATCCGCACCCAGGCCATTGTCGGCATGACCGCGTGCCTCATGATGCTGATCTCCAAGTACGGCTTCTCAGACATCCTCGTCGACGGCATCACCCGCTACGATCCGTCCCGCGTCGCCTCCCAGATCGTCTCCGGCATCGGCTTCCTCGGAGCCGGCATCATCCTGACCCGCCACGGCGCCATTCGCGGCCTGACGACGGCCGCAACGATCTGGGAAACCGCTGCAATCGGCATGGCGTGCGGTGCGGGCCTGTGGTTGCTCGCCATTGCAGGCACCGCCTTGCACTTCATCGTCATCGCTTTACTGACCCCGCTTGTTCAGTTCATTCTCATGCGCACCCACGGCCACAAGGTCACGCTCAGCGTCCATTACACGCCGGGACATGGGGTTTTATCCACGCTCCTCACGCAGGTGAGCGCTCTCGGATGGTCGGTATCCGGCGTCTCTACACGCACCGATTCCGCTCGTCACTCCTCCACAGCCAGGTTCACTGCATCGACGCGGCAGGACCTTTCGCGCTCAATGCTTGTCACTACTCTCGCGGACCTTGATGGTGTTGCCGGCGTCGACGCCACAGACGACGACGACGAGTAAAACACAAGAGAAGGAGGGACTCGCGGTTTCATCCGCGAACCCCTCCTTCATGCCCTCAGGCTCTCAGCGCATCACGCTTGAGGACCGAAAGGGTTGTTCAAGGGTTGACCGCCCTGCTGGGGCTGGCCGTACTGGCCCTGCTGGGGCTGACCGTACTGGCCCTGCTGGGGCTGACCGTACTGGCCCTGCTGGGGCTGACCGTACTGGCCCTGCTGGGGCTGACCGTACTGGCCCTGCTGGGGCTGACCGTACTGACCCTGCTGGGGCTGACCGTACTGACCCTGCTGGGGCTGACCGTACTGACCCTGCTGCTGGCCCATCTGAACGCCGGCGAACGCGCCGCCAAAGGCATTCGGATTGTTGATCGGCGCGACCGCGCCGGACTTCAGTTCCATGAGCAGGAAGCCGCCCGCAACGCCGAGCGCGATGGAGAACAACGCCAGCATGTAGGCGCCGAAGCCCGCGTTAAGGTAGTGATCAGTAGCCGCGCGAATGAACTGGACAACACCAAGCAACGCCATCACAAGCGCGCCGATGCCCGCCGAGAGGTACGCCCACTTCTGGTTCGTGAACCAGTAAGCGACCCCCAGGCCGACGACAGCCATCAGCATGATGAGGTGGAATGCCGAATAGCCGCCCATCCAGCCGAACATCGACACGCTGCCATAGGAGCTACTGAGGTAAGGCAGGAGCATCGAGAAGAAGATCAGCACCGCCGACGCCGCGATACCGATGAGCGAGTAGGTCGCGCGAACGGAACGTCCGCTCACCTTACCGCTTTCGTTGGCGACTGCTCTCTGGAATTGATTGAACGCCGAATTGGCGGCAGCGCCGAGCTGCTGAGTAGCGGCGTTGAACTGCTGGCCAGCACTCTGTCCGGGCTGACCGTACTGCTGGCCCTGCGGGGCGCCGTACTGGGGCTGACCTTGCGGGGCGCCGTACTGGGGCTGGCCCTGCGGGGCGCCGTACTGGGGCTGGCCCTGCGGGGCGCCGTACTGGGGCTGGCCCTGCGGGGCCGTCTCGGTGGCAGCGTGTTGCTCAGCGAGTCCTGCGGTGCCCTTGTCGCTAGTGTCCTCGTTAATCGAGCGTTCGACTTCCTCATTCGAAGTGGCGACCGTGTCGTTCGTGGGTTGCTCGACCGGTGCCGCAGCCTCGGAAGATTCCCCGGCTGCGGGCTGTTGCGCGGCAACCGTGGCTTCAGCGGCGGGCGCCTGGGCGGGGACGACCCCGTGCTGGGCCAGCCACTCCCCCAGCGCCGGGTACAGCGACGGGTGGGTTGCGACGTAGGGGCGCAGGTCAGGACGCGCGGCTGTGATGTCCGCGAGGTCCTGCGCAGTCAGCGCCGGATTGCTCATGTCAGCAGCGGTAAGCTGCGACGGATCGATGGTGCTCATCTGTATTCCTCTCGCACCCGAAAGTGCACTTCCTGATGGCGAACAGCCCATACTATCGCGCAGTGGCGTCGCCGCGTCAAGACATTCGCGGACTATCGGTCACGAACGTGGTGCTTAAGTTCCGGGTTTAGGGGCTCTTCGCATTTTGGGGTGTGGGGGGTGGTGTTGGCATGGGGTCGGGGCCTGCCCGATGATTGAGGTTGCAACACTTCAAACGCTGGGAGGCCCCGACATGTCTAATGCTACCTTTTCTGCTCCGGATATGACGATTTANCTCACACCGGGTCGGGTCGTTGATCAGTAGACGCTGGCCTTCGGCCAGGACAGCGGTGTTGGCGGTATTCCAGGACACGCCTAGGGCCTGGGCGATGCGCGCCACCGTCAAATGGTGGACGACCAGCCCAGTGAGCGCCCAGCGCACCGCCGCCCGTGAGAGCTTGGCGCGCGGATCGGCCGCTTGGCTCATGTCTTGGCGCCACACGTGAGCACACGTCTCGCACCGGTAGCGGCGCACGCTCACAT
>NZ_LT635866.1:491549-493375 GCF_900128465.1 Actinomyces bouchesdurhonensis
GGACATTTCGTGTTACTGGGGTTAGTCCCAGGTGTTGTGGTAGGGGGTGGTGTGGTGGAGTTCGTTCCAGCAAATTGCGTCGCCCCAGCCGGGGATGGTGCCGGCGGCTTGGCGGGTTTGACAGGCTTGGTACCAGGCGTTTTCGAGGGCTGCGTCGGTGGGCATGGTGGCCAGGATTGTCGCTGCTGGCTGGGGGGGCAGAGTGGGTGTAGCACCACCCCCTACCAGCAACACGTAGTGTCCTATAACCCAGAAAGAAAGCTCTCCCTGGAAGCCACTGAGGCTTCCAGGGAGAGCAGTCAGAGAGTGCGAAAGACGAATACACCGCTATCAACGGCATCCGCAACGGTGTAGTCGAATTCGAGGTCGTGAATCCACGCGTCCCAGTCGAAGAAACGCTTCGCCTCCTCAGGCCATCCGTCCATCAGACAGATGTCCTCAGCGAGCTGTGTCGCGTAGTCCTCGAACGAGTCCCAGCAACCACAGTAGCGCTCCTTAAAGTCGGAGACGCTCGGTAGTGTATCCCCACACGCTACGTAACAGCCTGTTTCAATCCATGCGAGCAGTGCAGGCCACTGTTCTTCTCCGATCTCATCGAAGACTTCACCCCAAAGCTGTGCTGTATCGGGTGACATTTCGCTGGTTCCTGTGGGGAACCCCTCGTGATCAAAGATCCATAGCTCGTCGTGATATGTGGGGCCAAGGTGTAGGTCTTCAGGTGTTACCTCACCGGCTTCTTCTGCCGGGAACCATCTCCCGTTGAGTATGCCTTCGTTATAGCAGGCTAGACAGCCGATCCAGACCGACGGACGAACAGTAGTTTGAGTAATCATTCCAACCTCCCGAGTAGGTGGAGGTGAGGCCGGGCAGTCCAGCTCGGGTAAGGACGCACACAGGCGACCTCACCTCCAACGAGTGGCTCGGGGTCGCTTTGCGACCTTCTCAGGGGATGAGCGGGAGGAGGACCTTTATCGCTCATGAGGTGGGGAATTATCATCCTCATACGATCTCAGTGGGGTGGGGTTTGCATATCAAGTAGCACATGTCTTACCGCCTGATTACCGCTTTCACCGCTTGGTTACCGCCTGTTTGAGGCTAAGCGGTATATCGAAAACGTTGGTATATCAGTCAAAACATGGTGTGTTACCGCCTCTACCGCCTAATTTCTAAAAAGTGTACACGCGAGTGTTCATCTTCCTACATATGCGTGTGTATATATAAAAGTTTTCGGTTTTAGGCGGTGAAGGCGGTAAAGGGTTGGGATTCGGTTGAGATACGAGGGAAAACGCTATACCGCTTTTGCATTTTCAGGCGGTAAACAGCCGGTATCAACGCCGATTAGGCGGTGAAAATCCTCCTCTGCAACCTCCCTCCCACGAGATCATGCACGAGCGAAGATAGTCATACGCCCCGAAGGGGCGTTGGATGATAGTCCTCGATGTTGGGTGATAGTTCCCCCTCCCCCACCTCGACGACGGGCCTGAGTTTGGCTGAAAGGTAGGGAATAACATAGGGATTCGGTCTCGTCAGGGCAAAACAAAACCCGGTATCTCAGCGACTTTTCGTTGAGATACCGGGTTTCTCTGGTAGCGGGGACAGGATTTGAACCTGCGACCTCCGGGTTATGAGCCCGGCGAGCTACCGAACTGCTCCACCCCGCGTCGGTGGTTAAAACCTTACCACTAGGATCAAGATGCTTCAATCGCGACGACCGTGAACTACGTCTCCGCATCGTGGCGCCCGGCCTGCAACCCGCGAGGGGTCGCGGAGCCGGGCGCCCGATCGACAGACGCGGGCTAGGAGCCGCTTTGCGCATCCGTCGACGG
>NZ_LT635867.1 GCF_900128465.1 Actinomyces bouchesdurhonensis
GCGGCCAGCGTCAGCGCGTCGCCATCGCCCGAGCACTGTCGATCGGCCCCGACGCGATCATCGCGGACGAGCCGACAAGCGCGCTCGACGTGTCGGTGCGCGCCCAAATCCTGAACCTGCTCACGGACCTGAAGAAGGAACTGGGCCTGGCGATGGTCTTCATCTCGCACGACATCCAGACCGTCCGCTACGTGTCGGACCGGATCGCGGTCATGAACCGCGGCGTCGTCGTGGAGGAAGGGCCGGCGGCGCAGCTGCTGACCGACCCGAAGGACCCCTACACCCGCAAGCTGCTGGGCGCCGCGCCCTCGCTCCTGCACCCCAACCTTGACCTCGAAGGAGAGCACTAATTATGTCTTCGACGATCCGTGGCGTTGTCCCGCCGCTCGCGATTCCGCTCAAGGACGGTGAGCTCGACGTCCCCTCGCTCGAGCGTCACATCAACCGCATGATCGACGCGGGCCTCGACGGCCTGTTCGTGTCCGGCTCCACCGGTGAGGTCGCGTTCTCGACCGCCGAGCGCCGCGCCCAGATCCAGCGCGAAGCCGTGCGCATCGTCGATGGTCGTATCCCGCTCCTGGTGGGCGTCATCGACACCGAGACCGAGCGCGTCATCGAGAACATCAAGGCCGTGGAAGACATCGGCGGCGCCATCGGCGTCGTCGCGACCGCCCCGTTCTACGCCCTCGGCGGCGAGACCGAGGTCGAGCGTCACTTCCGCCTCCTGAAGGAGAACACGAGCCTGGAGCTGTGGGCCTACGACATTCCCGTGTGCGTGCACACGAAGCTCTCGCCCGACCTGCTCATGCGCCTGGGCCGCGACGGAGTCATCGACGGCGTCAAGGACTCCTCCGGCGACGACGTCGCGTTCCGTTGGCTGTGCCGCGCGAACGAGGCCGCCGGACACCCGCTCCAGCTCCTCACCGGCCACGAGGTCGTCGTCGGCCTGACCGAGTCCGCCGCCAAGCGCGAGGGTCGCGACGTCCTCGTCGCCAAGGTTCCCGCCCTCATGTCGGGCCGCTTCATCGCCGAGAACGGCTTCAAGGCCCCCGGCGAGGCGAAGATTCTCGTCGATCCCGCGACCCACCAGGTGCTCGGCATTCACGTCCTGGGCGCCTACGCGGCGGAAATGATCTGGGGCGCGCAGGCCGTCCTCGAGATGGAACTAACGGTCGAGGACCTGCGCCAGGTCGTCTTCCCTCATCCCACCGTGTCCGAGGTCATCCGCGAAGCCGCGTGGGCCGTCACGCTCTAACGAACCCCCTACGTCAAGGAAGAGTAGAACAATGACTCAGTCTCTTATCATCGACCCCAATGAGGTGCGTCGCCCCGGGCACGTGACGTTCCCCGAGGTCCCCGTCAACCAGTACACCTTCGACCGCGACACCGAGATTGCCCGCTACGGCGAAAAAGGCATGGTCCAGATGCTCCACGACATGATCGTCGTGCGCACCTTCGAGTCGATGCTCGACTCCATCAAGAAGACCGGCCGGTGGGAAGGCGTCGAGTACAACCACCGCGGCCCCGCCCACCTGGGCATCGGCCAGGAGAGCGCCTACGTCGGTCAGAGCTTTGTGCTCACCCCCGATGACTTCATCTTCGGCTCGCACCGCTCGCACGGTGAGATCCTCGCCAAGTGCTACTCGGCCATGCACCAGATGGACGAGGGCCAGCTCGAGGGCATCATGAAGGGCTTCCTCGGCGGCGAGACCCTCTCCTACGCTGAGAAGATCGACTACAAGGACACGAAGGATCTGACCGAGAACTTCATCCTCTTCGGCGCCCTCGCCGAGATCTTCGCCCGCAAGTCGGGCTTCAACCGCGGCCTGGGCGGTTCGATGCACACCTTCTTCCTGCCCTTTGGCTCCTACCCGAACAACGCGATCGTCGGCGGCTCCGCCCCGATCGCGAACGGCGCGGCCCTGTTCAAGCGCATCAATCGCAAGCCCGGCATTGTCGTCTCCAACGTCGGTGACGCTGCCCTGGCCTGCGGCCCCGTGTGGGAGGCCATGAACTTTGCGTCGATGGACCAGTTCCGTTCCCTGTGGCGTGAGGAGGACGGCGGCAACCCGCCGATCCTGTTCAACTTCTTCAACAACTTCTACGGCATGGGCGGCCAGACTTTCGGCGAAACCATGGGATATGAGATCCTCGCCCGCGTGGGCGCGGCCCTCAACCCCGAGGCCATGCACGCCGAGCGCGTCGACGGCATCAACCCGCTGGCCGTCGCGGAC
>NZ_LT635868.1:0-6925 GCF_900128465.1 Actinomyces bouchesdurhonensis
TCACCAGCCACCAACCCTACCTCGACGCCATCGCCTACGAACTGAACAACTGCCCCAGAGCCACCCTCGGCTACCGCACCCCAACAGAAGCATTCAACGAACTCATTGCTACCACCCATTGACACCGCCAAGATTAGTAGGGGCAACTTTCAGAATGTTCAGATCTGACTATGATTTAGCCTAATTACTTTAGACTGTTGATCAGACCGAGAACTCGCCGCCCGTAGTCAGCGACGCTCTCGCCTTTGCGCACCGTTCCATCGAACTGCTCAGCGTTCTTGTTGATCGGCCGAGAGTGATCGACCTCGACGCGAGGTTTGCCCAGTTTGATGCCCGTTCCAATCACAGGTTTCACCATCCTTCTCACCTCCTTCCTCACCTGAGTTCCTCGTAGATCCATCGGCTCGCCCTCAGTACGGCCCAGACGAAGAGCACAGCAGCGCCGAGGGTCCCAAGCGCGATCAACATCTTCTGCCACCACAGCGAGGCCGCCGTGAATGCGCCCCAGGCCCAGCCGAAAAGCGGGCCGATGCCGAACATGCTTCCGAGGCCCCACACGAGGCCACCCACAAGCAGAAGTGAAGCGAACAGCGGCAGCACAGCAAGGGCGAGCCGCGAGATACCGACGAACGTCACTCGGCGTTCGATTGCCTCGATCTCCTGCCGGGCTTCGTTGAGCCTGCTGAGCGACTCCTCGACCTTCCTGTGGACCTCTGAGAGCCTCTCAGTCCCGAGTGTGCTCATCTCCTCGCGGAGCCCCTGAAGATCGCTCCTGAGACCGTCGACGGGCTCCTGGACGGCGTGATCGAAGTGTTCGTTAACCTGCTTCGCAAGCCAACGGCCTGTCTTCTCCACGTCGAGTTTCACGCTTGATTTCGCATGTACCTCTTTGGCAAGCTCCTTAGAAGTCGAAGCCAAAGTCATCACCTGTGCGTTGATCTGCTTCATCATCGAGTGTGCTTGCAACTCGGAGGCGCTCACGCTGGAGCCGTCGCTCAGCTTCAAGATGCGCTTGTCGCTCACGGTCTTCCCGAGCTCGCTCAGCGTCTCGCTCTGCTCGTTCAGCGTCTTCTTGATCGCGTTGATGTCGTTCGTCAGCGAGTCGGCTTCTGAGGCTTCCGAAGTCGAAGTCTTGGAGGTCAACACGAGCATTAGGCTCACCTGCGCCTCCTCGATCTTCTTTATTCGCTCGCTCTGCGAGGTCAACGTAGTAATCAAGACCTGGAGCAACTCCTCGATCTTCGTCGGCTGCTCTGAGTTCTGCGAGTGCTGCATCGAGCTGCTTTCCATCTTCTCCATAGCCCTGGACATCTTCTATCTCCTGTTCTCGCATAATGCGTTCATTCATCGTGTCGTGGAGAGTGCCCCACTGGTAATCAGTACCGAGCTTGCGAGCCGTGCACGCGGCCTTCGAGCGACCGAACCTGCGCACCTCGCCATTGTCATCAACGAGGGCATACGTGACGCTCGGATCACGACCCTCAGCCTCGCTCTTTGCGCTGGTCTTCTTCTCAATACTCACGCCGAGTTCGCGTGCAACAGCGCGCAACGAGTCGAAATCCACCGAGCGAGAATCAGCCAGCGCCTCATCAACACGATCAGCGAGAAACTCTCTCCACGTGCTCTTATCGAGCTGATCAACAGTCAAACCCTCAGCGCTCTTACCGGAACGCGATCTGTTCACGTCATGAGCGAGTTCATGAGGCTCCAAGACCCGCAAGCCCATCTCTCGCATGATCTTGTCGTTAGCCTTTTTCAAGACCCAATGAACAAGACCGTTCTCCCTCGCTGCTTTTCCCGTCACGAGATCCACGTTCGCGATTGTGATATGCGCGTGGGGATTACCACCGTCGCTGTCGAGGTGCACAACGACATCGCACGGTGAGTTCGGTGCAACCTCCTTCGCGAGTGCATAGGCAGCATCAGCAACGATCATCGGGGTCATCGGATCACGAGGATCAAGCTCGTCCTTCGAGAACGACTGAATCACCATAAGTGCCTGGTTCTTACGACCCGTGCCCTTCAACATCGACTCGATAGACGTAATCGCGTCGTACGGGTTACGGAAGTCCGAACGCCATGCAGCCGCACGTGAATGCTTCACGTCAGCAGGTTTCCCGAAGTGTGCATACATGATCGCCGCTGCTGCTCGCACCGTCGTCGTCTGCTTCGTAATACTCATCGTGACAACTCCTTCGCTAGAGCGAGGAACGTCGCAGTCGCACGACGCAAATCGTCGACGTCTGGCTCAATACCAGCCCACCCTTGCCGGGCGAGCTGGTTGACGTTGACACCTACGGCATTAACCTCGCCGATCAATCGCAACAAGTCGCGATTGACCAGCTTCGGCGCGGGCGCGCCGTCGAGGTAATCGACGGCGGCCCGAATCGCTCCAGACTCACTGAGTCCGTAGCGATTCTTAACGCGGGTAAGCTGCACATGTTCTCTTTCATCGAACCTGACAGTCACCCGCGACTCGCGAGACTTACGCCTCGCGATCCTACGGTCCCCGCCCCGAACTTGGTCTTCGACCTCGTTCGTTGCGGCGACCTCCGGTTGGACAGGCGTACTCTTAACGCTCGTCTCATCTGAGTCGAGCTTCAGGGGTGGTACCGCCTGTCGGCCAGCAGACGGTCTGTCTGACGACAGTCCGTGCTGGCCAAAGGGTGGCGTCCCGCCCCCTTTGGAAACCCCCCTCGCGTTCACGACGACACTCATCATTGTTCTCCACCCCAAACGGGCTGAGAACCTGACTCATTCGTCGCTCCGCTGCTCGCCTCACGGCGACGCGCGGCTGCCTTAGCAGCAGCACGCTTACGCTTCGCGTTTTGCGCATCAATCTTCGCCTTCGCTCGATTCATAAGCGCAGTAACGCTCACCTGATCGGCGTTCTCATTTTCGTTCTTCTTGATCTCGTCAAGAACACTCAAAATCGCCTCTGCAAGACGCGCACGTTCCTTCGCTTCAGCAACGCGCTTCTTCTCCTTCAGACGCTCGACTCTTGCACGAGCGGCTGCAATTTCCTTATCGAGATTCGACATGATTCATGTCCTCCTTTTCGTTTGTACTTTGGAACGGGTCAAACGACGATCAACAGTCCTCGTCGTCAGTAGGTGAAGTGCCTGCTCGCATAAGACCCCGTGCATTAATCGGGATGTTGTGCGGGATCCCGATCTTGCGCATAGAACCGCCTACAGGTTGGAGATCAATCCAGTCACTCAGGTCGTATTCCACAGCCAGGGGTTCATCTCCGACGATTCGATTTTGCGTGCTCATAGCCTTCTGATTACCGTCCGCACCACGAGGGACGAACCATCCACACGAGGGGTTCTTGTCCACGTAGTCGGTCATGCGCTTGGTGAACTCTCTACTGCCCACAGGACGCCCAGAGGGAACCTCCTTGCGCATCCACGCGGAGTAAAGCCCGAACGAGAACTTCCACGGAAGCAAATCCCACACGAACCGATCGAAGAACTCCTCGGCAAACTGGAGCACGGGATCGTTCTCCAAACGGATCTCACCGAGCAGCTTCTCGCATACTTCAGGCATGATGAACTCGTCAACCAGATCCATCATGAGAGCCTTATGCGCGACGTATTCAAGAACCTTAGGCCGCTTCACGTAGTCGTTCTTGATCGCCGGGTTCTTATCCGCGCCAAAGTAACGCTTAAGGAACGGGATGGGAACGAGGCGCCTATAGAGAGACTCAGACTTGTCCTTGGACGAAGGCAACTCGTTGACGCAAAAGACGCACAGGCCACGGCCCTTAACAGTCTTCATCCGGTCGTACTTGACGTCAATATCGACCCAATCATGAGTCACCCACGCCTTGAGTGTTGAAGCGTCCCGCATGAAATCACCGACCTTGTTCTCATCAGAAAGAACAGCAAAACAATTGAGTAGCGACGGAGGAAGAAACGGCTTGCCGAAACCAGACATCGAGAGCGTAGCCACTCGATCAACCCCGACGAGGTGACGCAACAGCTCAAGGAACGTTCCTTTACCATTCGATCCGGTAGAGGAGTACAAGAGCACAGCCTTATCGAACGGGTGATCAGGACGGAACAGAGCAGCAATAACTTGCCAGAACAGTTTTTCGACATCAAGATTATTGTTCGCAAGCTCCCTGATCCACTCGTCAACGCTCCACCCTTTAATGACAGGGCACGTGGTGGCATCTTCACGGAAGGCAACGGAAGCCTTCGTCCTGAGAACAACCTTGGGTGAGAACGGAAGTAGCTTCTTAGAACGTAGATCAAACAAGCCATTCGCCAATCCCACGATATTGCCGTCTTTGTTCTCAGTGAGCAGCGACACCGAGTCTCGCACAGATTCCACGACAGCGTTGAGATCCTTGGACGAGATCGTGTAGTGGTACTGACGAGCCAGGCGACGGATGCGCTGCTCGGCAGGCACATACAGGCCCTCGTCAGGCCCCGCGTCCTCGTAGGTCACCAGCTCAGCCGTCGCTTCTGACTCACCGATCAGGCCCGTGTGCCGCAGCTCGCGGTGGCGAATACACGTCGCGATCACAGCAGGCGGAAGCGCCTTGAGCGGACGATGAGCGAGCCCGCCCCTGAGTTCATGCTTCGTGTTCTCACTGATCAGACGCTTGTTGATCCGGTCAAGCAGTGCGCTCCCCGCATCTTCAGGGCCGTATGCGCTCTGATCCACCGTACCGAGGAAGGTCTCAACCTCTTGACGAACGAGCTGATCGAACATCGGCACCGTTGTGTCATTCACCAACGGCGTGGTAGAATTGGCATCAGCAAAACGTTTCGCCTCGGTGCTCTCCTCAGTGGGAGTGCCGGGGTGATTTTTTATGCTCATCGCTGGCCTCCCGTCGTCTCAACGCGGTTGGCACGGAGAAATGCATCAAGGTCCTCAACGAGGTACACGATGCGAGGACGGCCAGTGCCTCCAAGGCGCGAGTATGCAGGTCCTAGGCCACGAAATCGCCAATTTGCAAGCGTCTGACGGGACAGGCCGAGATAGAGCGCTGCTTCTTCAGCAGTGAGAGCAGCAGGGGTAACGAGGGTAGTAGGGGTAGACATTGAGGTCTCCTAGATATAGAGGATCTAGGCGACCCGAGTGGGATCCCTCGGTTGCAACGGGTGTTACATCGCTTGGTTTTGTGGCGACGGAGGCCACGCCTACTTGGTCTTTCGACATCCCTTATAGTCTACTAAGACAATACCACATCGTACCTAACTTTGGCAACATATCAGCGTTAAATTGAACCACAATTGCTAGTCCCTATGTATAATTAAGGTATGCCTAGACTTCAAATCGCCTCAGGAACCAACACAATCGACTCCGTGACCCCGGTCCGTCTCGCCAACGGCAAATACCGCATCCAATGGAAAATCAGACTCCAGGATGGTCGTCTCCTCTCGCGTGACACTACAGGCTCAACCAAAGGCGAGGCCCGAGCACGTGCGCACGCAAAAGCCGCTGAACTACTCGCACAGGGAGGGACCGGAGGCACGTGGAAACCATCATCGCTTGCAACCGAATATCTCGAAACGGTATCCAAACCCATCATCACCGAGTCCTCACGCCTGTCACCCAACTCCAAGGCCCGCTACAAGACCGTGCTGACCTACCTCACTGAGGCGTTCAAGGGGTACTCCATCGCCTCAGTCGCCCGCAGGCGCACCATCGAAGAACTACTCAAGGGCATCGCTGCTGAGCACGGCGCAGAAAGCGGCAGGCACGCCAAAGGAGTAGCCAGCAGGTACTTCTTCGAAGAACTTATCAAAGACGATGTCATTGAATTCAACCCTCTCGCAGGCGCACGGATCGACCTAGGGACTGTCAAAAAGACCACGCGCCCTGAGGGAGGGCGAGCGCTCACCACAGCCGAATATGACCGCGTGCTCACCCACCTGCTCACCCTCAACCCTGCCGAGGGTGTAGTACCACCCAAGCGAGGCCGATACACGCTGGCAGATCGCATTGCCGTCCACCGCTGCTGCATCGACCTAACCCTGCTCCAAATGGCCACAGGACTGCGTGTGAGCGAGGCAAGAACTCTCATGTGGGATGATGTCATCATCGACGCTCAAAAGCGTCCAGCGTGCATTATTCGGGCCGAAAACGCCAAGACCGGCACCACCCGCGTCGCGGCTCTCGTCGAGCCTGCGGTCTATGAACACCTCACCCGTAGACGAGATGAAGTCGGGGGAGCCTATGTTGTGGGCGCACCGCTCAACCCGGACACCGAGTGGGACAGATACAACGCTCAGAAGGCTCTCAAGGCGTTCTATAAGGATCTGGCTCGCGACTGCGGAGTGCCTCTGTTGGAGACCTACCGCACCCACGTCTGGAGAACCACCCTCAACACCATGTACCGCACGGACGTAGACGCGCTACTGCGTGCTAGAACACTCGGCCACTCGGTCGATGTGAACGCACAGGCATACTCAGACATCTCAGACCTCACAACGCTGTACGACGCAGCCCGAGCGCGGCGTAGGGAGGAAAAGTAGTCCCTATCTTATTCCCTATCTTTCGTGAGGATATGCCGGTAACTTCAAGTATCTTTAGGGAGGGATAAGGGGACGGTTACCGCACGATACCAACGATTACTTGGCTGTATCTCACTGTTTCATTAAAAAGAGATACAGACCCCGGAGGTCGCAGGTTCAAATCCTGTCCCCGCTACCACCACAGATCCGGTCCCGTAAGGGGCCGGGTTTTTTGTTGACTCCGCGTTCCATCAAGCGAATGTGGGCTATAGGCGCAAACGTGGTGCTTTAGACGGCGTGTCGTGGGTCTAGTGGGCGCGTCCGGGGGCTATAGGCGCAAACGTGGTGCTTTAGACGGCGTGTCGTGGGTCTAGTGGGCGCGTCCGGCCCAGCCTTTGCGTGGCCAGAGTCCTTCTTCTGGGGTGGGGGTTCCTTCCGGGATTCCGTGGCGTTTC
>NZ_LT635868.1:7026-16027 GCF_900128465.1 Actinomyces bouchesdurhonensis
GCCCTGGAGGGCGTGCGCGACGAGCTGCCGCACTCCCTGGCCGTCCAAGTCGAGGAGATCATCGAGAGGCCGCGCCGCGAGGGCGACGACCGCCCGCCCATGCTTGACATTCACGTGAACGTCTACGTCGAGCGCGACTCCCAGAAGGCCATCATCATCGGCCGGAAGGGCTCGCGCCTCAAGCAGATCGGCACCCAGGCCCGCGCACACATCGAGGAGCTGCTGGGCCGGCGCGTCTACCTCGACCTGCACGTGCGCACCGCCAAGGACTGGCAGTCCGACCCGAAGATGCTGGGACGCCTCGGGTTCTGACGTGCCCAGCGTCATCCGCGTGCGCGGCGCCCGCGTCCACAACTTGAAGAACGTGGACGTTGACGTTCCCCTGAACGCCTTCGTTGCGGTCGCGGGCGTATCCGGGTCGGGTAAATCCTCCCTGGCCCTGGGCACGCTCTACGCGGAGGGATCGCGGCGCTACCTGGAGTCCCTGGCGACCNCCAACGTTGACGGGGTCCTAGCGATCATTCGTGAGCTTATTACTGACGGGAACTCCGTCGTCGTCGTCGACCACGACACACGTGTCCTGGGCGCCGCCGACCACCTCATCGAAATCGGGCCGGGAGCCGGCGCGGACGGTGGCCGCGTCATCTTCCAGGGCACTATCGACGAGGCCTCCCACGCCCCCGTTTCTCGCATCGGCCCGTACATGGCTGGGCTGCGTCGGGTTGAGCGTGTGGCGGGGGAGTCGGGTCGGGGCGCGGACGTCGTCGGTCGCGGCGCGCTTCACGTGGAGACTTCGCAGATACACACGGTGCGGCCCCTGAGCGTGGACGTACCCGTCGGCTCGCTGACGGCCGTCACGGGCGTGAGCGGGTCGGGCAAGACGACGCTCGTGCTTGAGTCGCTGGTTCCCGCACTGCGTGCGCGCCTCGCGGGCGAGCCGCTGCCCGCGCACGTGCGCGACGTGGACGGCGCCGGGATCTCCCGCGTCAACCTGATCGACGCGACACCCATCGGCGTGAACGTGCGCTCGACCGTGGCCACGTACTCGGGCGTCCTGGACGAGCTTCGCCGTGCGTTTGCGCGCACCGAGGAAGCTCAATCGGCCGGGGTGAAGCCCGGTGCATTCTCCTACAACACGGGTTCGCTTCGATGCCCCACATGCGACGGGACCGGGCAGATCACCCTGGACGTGCAGTTCCTGCCGGACGTGGACATTGAGTGCACCGAGTGCCGGGGGAGCCGCTACGGCGCGCAGGCTGCGTCGATTCGCCGCGATGGGTTTTCGTTGCCGGATATTCTGGCGATGAGCGTTGACGAGGCCCGGGTTGCCGTGCGCGGCCTGAAGAAGGCGGGAGCGCTCCTCGAGACGCTCTCAGGCCTAGGTTTGGGCTACCTGACGCTCGGCGAGGCGACGCCTGCTCTGTCCGGCGGCGAGGCGCAGAGGCTCAAACTGGCATCGGAAATGGGGAGACGGCAGGACGGCACGCTCTTCGTCTTCGACGAGCCGACCATCGGATTGCACCCCGATGACGTGCAGGTCCTCATCGACGTGCTCCAGCACCTCATCGAGCGGGGAGCGACCGTTCTCGTCATCGAGCACGACCTGGACTTGATCCGCTGCGCCGACTGGGTCATCGACATGGGCCCGGGCGGTGGCATCGAGGGTGGCCGCATCATCGCACAGGGAACGCCGACCGATATTGCAGCCAACGAGGCCTCGGTGACGGGCCGCTATCTGCGCTGACGGGGTCATCATTACCGGCTCGGCGCCCTGTGCCCGGGCTGGTTGTGGCGGTGAGTGGTTCGGTGTGCCAGTTCCGCGTTTGTTCTTGTGTCTTGGGGCGCTGCACCCGATCCGTAGGCAATGCACCTCTTCTGTTCGGGTGCAGCGCCCCATATCGGGTGCAGCGCCCCATATCGGGTGCGGTGCCCCCGTAGGCCCCAGCTGCGCATTGAGGAGCTGAGGGTGCCACTCATAGCGCCCAGCTGCCCCCGGCACAGAACGGCTCACGAAGAAGGCATAACGCAGCGCCCGGCTGCGCAATGGCAGCCGGGCGCGTGACGTTGTCAGAGCGAGACGTTCACTTGACGATGACGACTCGCAGGAAGCGGGGGCCGTGCACGCCGTTGACGCGGACCAGCTCGATGTCGGAGGTAGCCGAACCGCCGGCGATCCAGGTCATCGGACGGGTCGGGTTCTTTCCGAGGATGTCCACCGCCTGGGGGACCGTGGGCACGATGTCGGAGGCCTTGAGGACGACGACGTGTGTGTCGGGCACGAGGGAGATCGCGCGGCGGCCCTGGTCGGGCTCGCCATCAAGGATGATGGTGCCGGAAATGGAGATCGCGACGCGGCTGCGCGTGACGACCGCGTCGATTTCGTCCAGTTCCAGCGTGGGGATGGCATGCTCGCGGCTGTCCTCGCGGACCGTGCGATCGTCGCGGGCTGCGGCCTTCTTGAAGGCGTCGTCCAGGCCGGTGGGAACCACGACGGAGGTGGCCTTCTGGTCGGCCAGGAACGTCGAGATCGCGTCGGCGGCCTCGGACTCCTTGGAGACCACGACGACCTTCGCCGAGTAGTCCTCGAGCTTCTCGATCATTTCCTCGATGACGGCGTCGGAACCGGGCGCGTGCTCAGTGGAACGAATGTAGTCGCGGGGGATCGGGCGCACCGGACGGCCCTGCTGGGAACGGGAGATGGCGTCGCGTGCGCGCGCCAGAATCGCGGTCTTCGCGTCCATGGTGGTGGTCATGTCACGCCTCCTTCTGGGTCGTGCTGGTGGTCATGCCGTGTTCGGAAGCGAGCGGGAGTCCCGTTGCGGGGCGGTCCGTGCGCGGCGCGTTGGCGTCGGAGTCCTTGTGGGTGCGCTTCCACCACTGACGGAAGGTTTCCTTCGGGGCGACCGGCAGGTCGCGTGCGCGCGTCCACAGTGAGGCCGGGAATGGCAGCGCGCCGATCGAGCCCTTCTTGGCGAACAGGCGAGTGGCCTTGGTGCCGGTGCCGGCGGCCTTCCACAGGGTCGAGTTCGACATGACGGGGGTGGCCACGCCCATCGCGAGGTCCCACACGTCGGGCACGAGGTTGCGCTTGACGTCAACGGTGCGCGCACGCATGTGGATGAGGATCGTCGGGATGTCGATTTTGACGGGGCAGACCTCGCCGCACGCGCCACACAGGGAGGACGCGAAGGGCAGGGTGTGCACCGGGTCGTGCTCGTCGAGGCCCTGGGTGAGCTGCGGGGTGAGGATCGCGCCGATGGGGCCCGGGTAGACGGAGCCGTAGGCGTGACCGGAGGTGTGCTGGTAGACCGGGCAGATGTTCATGCATGAGCCGCAGCGGATGCAGGCGAGGGCCTGGCGGCCGATCGGGTCGGTCAGGACCTTGGTGCGGCCGTTGTCCATGAGGATGAGGTGGAATTCCTGGGGGCCGTCGCCGGGGGTGACGCCTGTCCACATGGAGGTGTAGGGGTTCATGCGCTCGCCGGTCGCGGAGCGGGGGAGCAGCTGGGAGAAGATCTCGACGTCTTGGAAGCGGGGGACGAGCTTCTCGATGCCCATCAGGGTGATGAGCGTGTCGGGCAGGGTCAGGCACATGCGTCCGTTGCCCTCGGACTCGAAGATGGAGACCGTGCCGGTTTCTGCGACGCCCATGTTGGTGCCGGACACGGCGACCTTGGCGTGCAGGAACTTCTTGCGCAGGTGGGCGCGGGCCGCGGCCGTCAGCTCGGTCGGGTCGTCGGAGAGGTCGCGGGGCGCGTCCTCCATGCGGTCCAGGAAGATGCCGCGTACTTCGGAGCGGTTGCGGTGGATCGCGGGGACGACGATGTGNCGGGGTCCCGCCTGTGCGATGAGGTTGCTCAGTGCGGCATGTAGGAGCCCAGCCAGCCCTGGGAGGCGATGAACACTAGGACGCACAGGACCAGGAGCAGGCCGATCGAGTAGGGGGCGGCCTTCTTGAGGATCTCGGCGTCCGAGCCTTCCGCGTCCACGGAGGTCGCGGCGATCGCCAGGTTCTGCGGGGACACGATCTTGCCGATGCCGCCGCCGATCGTGTTGGCGGCCAGCAGGATGTTCGGATCGAGGCCGGCGCCCGCGGCGGCGGTGGACTGTAGGTTCGCGAAGAGAGCGCCCGCCGAGGTCGCGGAGCCGGCGACGGCCGTTCCGATCCAGCCCAGGATGGGGGAGAGGAACGCGAAGGCGGCGCCTGTCGTCGCCAGGGCCGCACCGATTGAGGTGGTCTGGCCGGAGAAGTTCATGACGAAAGCCAGGGCCATGACGGAGGCAATCGTCAGGATCGCCATGCGCAGCGAGTAGATGGTGCGAGGCAGGACCGCGAACATCTCGCCGACCGAGGTCTGGAAGCGCCCGCCCGAGGAGTTCGTGCCGTAGACGATGGCGACGATGATACCGGTGACAAAGATCCATGTGCCGGGGTTGGACAGGATCTGCAGCGTGTAGATCGCGGCGGTCGACGGGGAACCGTCGCCGGTCAGCAGGTTGCCGTAGATGCCGGGCCACGGGATCTTCACGTCCGTGGACGAGAAGAAAGCTGCGACGGGCTTGGCCAGCTTCGTGATCGCGATGATGATGACGACGAGGACGTAGGGCAGCAGGGCCAAGCCGATACGCGAGCCGGTGGGCTTGTCGGACTCGTCGGCGCTGGTCGCGCACTCCGCGGGGGTCGTCGGACCCCACGCCAGCAGGAACACGTAGCAGGCCGCGAAGCCCAGCAGGGAGGCGACGACGGCAGTCAGCTCGTAGGAGNCATCTACCCGACGTGCGCTCCACCTTCGGCACCGCGACGGAGCTGCTCAACCACCTGCGCCTCCTGTTTTCGCGCGCGGGCTCCTACCTGTGCCCGAATGGTCACCGCGTCCCGCCCTCGCGAAACGTCGCCCTGGAGGCGCCTCTCACGTGCCCGCAATGCGGGGAGTCCTTCGACGGGCTCGGCGCTGAGGAGATGGCCTTCAACTCGGGCGGCGCGTGCCCGGTATGTGAGGGAACGGGCGTCCAGCGCGTCGTCAACCGGGCAGCCCTCGTGCCCGACCAGTCCCTGACCATCGACGAGGGGGCGGTCTCCCCGTGGGGCTCTCTCATGTGGAAGCTCATGAAAGACGTCGCCCGTGAGATGGGCGTGCGCACTTTCGTGCCCTTCCGGGATCTGACCGACGCCGAAAAGGCGATCGTCTACGAGGGGCCCGCCGAGAAGCGCCACATCGTCGTCGCGACCAAGACGGGCGGCGCGGAGCTGGACTTCACCTACTTCAACGCGGTCGCCACCGTCGAAAACGCCTTGTCGAAGGCAAAAGATGAAAAAGCGCTTGCTCGCGTCGAGAAGTACCTCATCACCCGCACGTGCCCGGCCTGTGGCGGTACGCGCTTGGGGGAGCGGGTGCGTTCGACGCTCATCGACGGCATCGATCTGGGTGAGGCCTCGCGCTTAACCCTCACGGAACTGCGCGAGTGGGTCCAGCGTGTCCCGGGCCTCGTTCCGGAGGAAGTGGCACCCATGGCCCGCGTCATTGTCGACGAGATGACTGAGCCGATGGATCGCCTCGTGCAGCTCGGCCTGTCCTACCTGTCCCTTGACCGCGCGTCCTCGACGTTGTCCAACGGCGAGCGCCAGCGCGTGCAGCTCGCGCGCGCCGTGCGCAACCGGACGACGGGGGTTCTCTACGTCCTCGACGAGCCGACCATCGGCCTGCACCCCTCCAACGTTGACGGGGTCCTAGCGATCATTCGTGAGCTTATTACTGACGGGAACTCCGTCGTCGTCGTCGACCACGACACACGTGTCCTGGGCGCCGCCGACCACCTCATCGAAATCGGGCCGGGAGCCGGCGCGGACGGTGGCCGCGTCATCTTCCAGGGCNGTTCGACATGACGGGGGTGGCCACGCCCATCGCGAGGTCCCACACGTCGGGCACGAGGTTGCGCTTGACGTCAACGGTGCGCGCACGCATGTGGATGAGGATCGTCGGGATGTCGATTTTGACGGGGCAGACCTCGCCGCACGCGCCACACAGGGAGGACGCGAAGGGCAGGGTGTGCACCGGGTCGTGCTCGTCGAGGCCCTGGGTGAGCTGCGGGGTGAGGATCGCGCCGATGGGGCCCGGGTAGACGGAGCCGTAGGCGTGACCGGAGGTGTGCTGGTAGACCGGGCAGATGTTCATGCATGAGCCGCAGCGGATGCAGGCGAGGGCCTGGCGGCCGATCGGGTCGGTCAGGACCTTGGTGCGGCCGTTGTCCATGAGGATGAGGTGGAATTCCTGGGGGCCGTCGCCGGGGGTGACGCCTGTCCACATGGAGGTGTAGGGGTTCATGCGCTCGCCGGTCGCGGAGCGGGGGAGCAGCTGGGAGAAGATCTCGACGTCTTGGAAGCGGGGGACGAGCTTCTCGATGCCCATCAGGGTGATGAGCGTGTCGGGCAGGGTCAGGCACATGCGTCCGTTGCCCTCGGACTCGAAGATGGAGACCGTGCCGGTTTCTGCGACGCCCATGTTGGTGCCGGACACGGCGACCTTGGCGTGCAGGAACTTCTTGCGCAGGTGGGCGCGGGCCGCGGCCGTCAGCTCGGTCGGGTCGTCGGAGAGGTCGCGGGGCGCGTCCTCCATGCGGTCCAGGAAGATGCCGCGTACTTCGGAGCGGTTGCGGTGGATCGCGGGGACGACGATGTGGCTGGGCATGTCGTCGGCCAGCTGGACGATCATCTCGGCGAGGTCGGTCTCGCGAGCGCTAATGCCCTCTTCCTTCAGGAACTCGTTGAGGTTGGTTTCCTGGGTGGCCATGGACTTGACCTTGACGATCTCGTCGACGCCCTTGGACTTGATGATGTCCGCGATGATGCGGTTGGCCTCGTGCTTGTCGCGCGCCCAGTGGACGATGCCGCCGCGGGCGGTCACGTTGCGTTCGAATTCCTCAAGTAGTTCGGGCATACGCGAGGCGACCTCGAACTTGACGGCCTCGGCGGCGCTGCGCAGGTTCTCCCAGTCCGGCATTTCTGCGACGCGCTGGGCGCGCTTGGCGCGGATCGTCCGGGTTGCGTGGCCCAGGTTGCGGCGCATCTGGGTGTTTGCCAGGGTCTTGTGGGCGCCCTGGGGGAACGTGGGACCCCAGCGGAGGGTGTCTTCGGGGATGGTGACGGTGGTGCGCCAGCCGCCGGTGTGGGCCAGTGCGTTTGCGTCGTCAGAGACCACGCCGGGCATGCCAATGAATGTTTCAGACATATCAGATCACCTGTGCGCTTTCGGGTGCGAAGGAGATGTTGCCCTCGAAGGGCTGGTCCTTGGTGGATGCCAGGATTTCGGCGAGGTGCATCGGTCGGATACCGGAGCTGAGGCGGGACAGGCCGCCGCCGACGTGCATGAGGCAGGAGTAGTCGCCCATGACCAGGACTTCGGCGCGCGTGGACATGACGTTGGTGACCTTGTCCGCGAGCATGGAGGTGGAGGTTTCGGAGTTCTTCATGGCGAAGGTTCCGCCGAAACCACAGCAGACTTCGGCGTCGGGCAGGTCGACGAGGGTCAGGCCTTCGACGGCCCGCAGCAGACGGTAGGGGCGGTCGCCGACCTTGGCGATACGCAGCGAGTGGCACGTCGGATGGTAGGTGACGGTGTGGGGGAAGTAAGCGCCCACGTCCTCCAGGCCGAGGACGTCGGTGATCAGCTCGGTCAGGTCGTAGGTGTGCGCGGCGATGCGCTGGGACTGCTTGGCCAGATCGTGGTCGCCCACGTGCTCGGCGACGACCTTCTGTTCGTGGCGTGCTGCGCCGGTGCAGGAGCCGGAGGGGACGACGATGGCGTCCCACTGGCCGTCGAGCACGGGCTCGAAGGCTTTGACGTGGTTGCGGGTGATTTTCGCTGCGTCTTCGAAGTAGCCGGTGTTGGCGTGCATCTGTCCGCAGCACACCTGGTCTTCAGGGAACACGACTTCGTGGCCGAGGCGTTCTAGCAGGGTGACCGTCGCCTGGGCTGCCTGGGGGAACATGACGTCTGCCAGGCACGTGGAAAAGAGAGCGATACGCACTGGGGATCCTTCCTCGTGGGTGCTGTCGTCCATCAGTATGGCTGGGTCCGAGGTCCCGGGGGGCCAATTGTGTGCTTTCTTCGATAGTCGGTGGGAGGAAGTGGCGTTATTCCACGGGAAAATCAAGACAAATCCCCCGCGAAAATTCGGTGCTGATGGGGGAATCTAGGACCTCTGGGACACGACTTAGAACAGGGTGATCTTGCGTTTATCGTTTCTTCATCGCCGCGTGCCCGCATGCGGCAACCCCGGCCTCGTTCGTGCTTGAACTGCGCTCCGAAACTTGGACGAGGCCGGGGCCGGGGATCGTGAGTGAGTGCCGTTAGCCCTTGATGGCTTCGCCTGTGACGATGATGAGGTTGCAGTCGGTGGAGGCTGCGAAGTCGGTGATGGTGAATGAACCCCATTTCGAGTAGATGGCGTCCTGGTTGGTCTGGAGGACGGAGTTCGCGTGGTCGGCGGGGATAGTGGCAAAGTGGCAGTCCTGGGGCACGTACTGATAGAGGCCCGGGTAGATGCCTGGTAGCAACGTGGTACTTCCGTCAGTCCCTTCCGTGAGTTTCGTGACCGTGTCTGTGGGGACGGTTGCGACTCCGGTTAGCCAGGCATGGGAATCGGGGGATGGCAAGCCGCGTCCTTCGGGGAAATTCGCGACGACAACGTGCCCTTTGGATGCCCCCAGGCCGGGCATGCGCTCGTTGAAGGAGTCGGTGCGTTCTTGAACCTCGATTGTGTCGTCGGTCTTGTAGGTGAACTCGGCGAAGCGCGGGTCCTCTGGAAGTCGTTCGCGAGACGAGGCCCCGAAGAGGTTTCATGCGGCGGTGAGCGCCACGACGGCGCCCAGTGTGACGATTAAGCGGAGGGGAGTCTTCACAGGGGCTGGCTTTCCTGGTCGGCGGGGAAACAGCGGGCGTCGCTGCGGGCTCATTGCTTCGAGGCTACAAGGATGCGGGAGATGAAAGCAAATGTGGCGGGG
>NZ_LT635868.1:16052-41744 GCF_900128465.1 Actinomyces bouchesdurhonensis
GGGCAAAGCGCCGCCGATAGACTACGAGGTGTGAAGACTACATCCAGCGTCCCTGTCCCCGCCGGCTCGCGCATGCCGATTGGCAAGTACCGCGCGTTCCTGGATACCAACCCTATTGATCTGCCGGACCGCCAGTGGCCATCTAAGCGGATCACGAAGGCTCCTCGGTGGATGTCCACTGACCTGCGTGACGGCAACCAGGCGCTCATTGAGCCGATGGATCCGGTGCGCAAGCGCCGCATGTATGATCTGCTCATCAAGCTGGGGTTCAAGGAGATCGAGATTGGTTTCCCTTCTGCCTCGCAGACTGATTTCGACTTCGTGCGCTCCCTGATCGAGGATGACGCGGTTCCCGAAGACGTGACCATTTCGGTGCTGACCCAGTCGCGCCCGGAGCTGATTGAGCGCACGGTCGAGGCCATGGTCGGCTTCCCGCGCGCCACTGTTCACCTCTACAATGCAACTGCGCCTGTGTTCCGCGAGGTTGTTTTCCATGCGGATAAGGCTCAGACGGTTGAGCTTGCGCAGTTTGGCGCGCGCGAGGTTATCGCGCAGGCGGAGAAACGGCTGGGTGATGAGACCATTTTTGGTTTCGAGTACTCCCCGGAGATTTTTGTCGATACGGAACTCGAATTCGCTCTTGAGGTGTGCGAGTCCGTTATGGACGTGTGGGAGCCGGGCGAGGGGCGCGAGATCGTGCTCAACCTGCCTTCCACGGTCGAGCGCGCCACACCCAACGTGTTCGCGGACCAGATCGAGTGGATGAGCCGCAACCTGAGCCGCCGCGAGTACGTGGCCCTGTCCGTCCACCCCCACAACGACCGCGGCACCGGCGTCGCCACCGCCGAGCTGGCGCTCCTGGCCGGCGCGGATCGTATTGAGGGCTGTCTGCTGGGCCAGGGCGAGCGCACTGGCAACGTGGACCTGGTGACCCTGGGCTTGAACCTGTTCAGCCAGGGCATCGATCCGGGCATCGATTTCTCGGACGTGGACGCTATCCGTCGCACGGTCGAGCACTGCACGCAGATGGAGACGTCTCCGCGTGCTCCCTACGTTGGTGACCTCGTCTACACGAGTTTCTCTGGTTCGCACCAGGACGCGATTAAGAAGGGTTTTGCGGCCCGCAAGACGAAGGTGGACGCGGCGGGCGGCGACGAGAATGCCGTCGTGTGGGAGCTGCCTTATCTGCCGATCGATCCGCATGATGTGGGTCGTTCCTACGAGGCTGTGGTTCGCGTGAATTCGCAGTCCGGTAAGGGTGGTGTCGCCTACCTGATGTCGACGGCGCATTCCTTGGAGCTTNGCGGCTGCGCCCGCGACGAGGGCGAGGGGCCAGAGTTGGCGCACGCCTCGGGAGCCGTCCAGGATGAACAGCATGAGGAAGGGGATGAACAGGCAGAAGATCCACGTCAGGTGACCCATGTCGCCGGCGACGACGACGGGCTCGGCGTCAGCGAGCCTGCCGGCGGTCGTGGTGGGGATGGCCATGGCGCCGAAGCCGACGTTGATGGCGTTGCCGACGACGGCCACGACGGCTGCCTTGATCTTCGGGACGCCGAGGGTCACGAGCATGGCACAGGTGATGGCAACGGGAGCGCCGAAACCGGCCAGGCCCTCGAGCAGGCCGCAGAAGCTCCAGGCGACGATGAGTGCTTGTGCGCGCTGATCGCCGCGGCCGATCGTGTTGAAGACGGCCTTCAGGTCGGAGCTGCGCCCCGACTTCTCGGTGAGGTTGTAGAGCCACACGGCCGCGATGATGATGTAGATGATCGGCATGAAGCCCATCGCCGCGCCCTGCGTGCCGGCCAGGAGGGCTATGCCCACGGGCATTTTGAAGGCGAGGACCGCGATGACGAGCGAGGTGACAAGCGAGATGATCGCGCACCAGTGGGTGGCGACCTTGAAGACACCCATGAGGACGAAGAAGAGGATGAGGGGGAGGAGGCCCACGATGGCCGTGAGGAAAACGTTGCCTGCGACGGACGTCGTCGATGGGGTAAAGGATTGAGCTAACAACAAGGGGGTCATGACTGCTCCGCGCGTCGTTGTGTGGGACATTGGACCTAATTATCATGACATATGAGCGCCGTCAGTGACGGCACTTCACGCGCGCAATGTGTTCCAATGGCCTGAGCGTGCGACAAAAACCGCAACGCAGGCGACCGCGCCGGATCTCACGTCCAGTATGCGCAGGCTTGTCTCATGGGCAAAGCGCCGCCGATAGACTACGAGGTGTGAAGACTACATCCAGCGTCCCTGTCCCCGCCGGCTCGCGCATGCCGATTGGCAAGTACCGCGCGTTCCTGGATACCAACCCTATTGATCTGCCGGACCGCCAGTGGCCATCTAAGCGGATCACGAAGGCTCCTCGGTGGATGTCCACTGACCTGCGTGACGGCAACCAGGCGCTCATTGAGCCGATGGATCCGGTGCGCAAGCGCCGCATGTATGATCTGCTCATCAAGCTGGGGTTCAAGGAGATCGAGATTGGTTTCCCTTCTGCCTCGCAGACTGATTTCGACTTCGTGCGCTCCCTGATCGAGGATGACGCGGTTCCCGAAGACGTGACCATTTCGGTGCTGACCCAGTCGCGCCCGGAGCTGATTGAGCGCACGGTCGAGGCCATGGTCGGCTTCCCGCGCGCCACTGTTCACCTCTACAATGCAACTGCGCCTGTGTTCCGCGAGGTTGTTTTCCATGCGGATAAGGCTCAGACGGTTGAGCTTGCGCAGTTTGGCGCGCGCGAGGTTATCGCGCAGGCGGAGAAACGGCTGGGTGATGAGACCATTTTTGGTTTCGAGTACTCCCCGGAGATTTTTGTCGATACGGAACTCGAATTCGCTCTTGAGGTGTGCGAGTCCGTTATGGACGTGTGGGAGCCGGGCGAGGGGCGCGAGATCGTGCTCAACCTGCCTTCCACGGTCGAGCGCGCCACACCCAACGTGTTCGCGGACCAGATCGAGTGGATGAGCCGCAACCTGAGCCGCCGCGAGTACGTGGCCCTGTCCGTCCACCCCCACAACGACCGCGGCACCGGCGTCGCCANCGGGGTGGGGCATCGGTGGTCCTCATCGACGGTCAGAGAGAGGTTACGAGCGAACTATACATGTCAGAGTGCGGAACCGCGAAATCCCGGGCCTAGATACAGTTGCTCGAATGTACAGTGCGTCGCTCTTCACTTGTTCGTACTCGTTTTTTTGGGCGCTATTGCACCAAAGTCTGACCGGTATCAATATGTGGTATTTGTTTGTGTTTAAACGTTGTGAGTGATTCTGGAGCCTTTGATGGGGGTTGTCGTAGGCGTTATATATTTTATTCGGTCAGGTTGTTGGTCGTGGTCTACTGTCACAGGGGTGTGTTGCGCGTGGGGATGACAATCCCGGCCTCGTCGATGGGGACGAGGCCGGGGTATAGGTATGTATCCTCGCGCGGCTGGTGAGGTGAACGTGTTAGTTGGCCAGTCGTGCCAGAGCGGGAGTGGTTTGGTCGGTCATAAGGACGCGCATGCGGGCGATTGCGAGGGAAGGGTTAACTTCCAGGCCGGAGAGCATCCACTGGGCCATGTGGGCGGCGGTGGCCAGGGCGAAATGCTGGGCCACGACGTCGCGCGCGGTGGCCGAGGCTGAGCCGGGCAGGCGGGACTCGATGAGTTCCTGGGCGTTCGAGACGAGGAAAGCCCACAGGTCGTTGGCTTCGATCGTCTTCATGGCGGCGGCGGTTTCGTCGCGATGTTCATGCATCCACATCATTGTTGCTTCGACGGCGTCAAGCCATTCTCCCGAACTGGTGGTCAGTCGCGATGTGACTTCCTCGCGAAAAACCCAAGCATTGAGGTCGTTCAGGGAATTGAAGTGGTAGTAGAACGCTTGTCGGGTGACTCCAGCAGCGCGTGTCAGTGCGCTGACAGAGATCTTTGACAGTGGTGTTTGTTTCAGGGCGTGGCGCAGTGCGGTGCCAAGCTTTTCGCGGGCATCAATCGGGGGAGCCATATGTTTCCTTCCTTCGACGGTTATGAATAAACCATAACCAGTTACGAGAAAACTATCTACTCGAAAACTCCTTGTCGGCTGTTAGACCGACCACGCTGTCAGTTTCTCACACTTTGTTGACAACGCCCACAGATGCACTTGTCGAAGAATGTGACAGTACACTTCACAAGAAATTTCGCTCTACGCGACGCCACCAAACCCACGCCACCACGGCCTCGTACCCGTGACACAATGGCATCGTGATGAAGTCCTATCGAGACGAAGCGATCGTCCTGCGCACCCACAAACTGGGCGAAGCTGACCGCATCATCACCCTGCTCACCGCCGAACACGGGCAGGTTCGCGCCATCGCCAAAGGCGTGCGCAAAACAACCTCCAAGTTCGGCGCCCGCGTCGAACCCTTCTCCGTCATCGATGCCCAGCTCCACCGAGGCCGCACCCTCGACACGCTCACCCAAGTCGCCTCCATCGCCCAATACGGCGACGCCATCGCCTCCGACTACGACCTCTACCTGACCGCCACCGTCGTCGTCGAAACCGCGCAGCGACTCACCGCAGACGCCAACGACGGAACCCACTCCCAATATCTGCTCCTCATCGGCGCCCTCAATGCGCTCGCGCGCGAACGTCACGACCCCACCCTCATCCGCACCTCCTACACGCTGCGTGCCCTTGCACTCGCAGGTTGGGCCCCCTCATGCTTCGACTGCGCCACATGCGGCGCACACGGCCCCCACTCATCCTTCTCTATCCCCGATGGCGGAATTGTATGCGACACCTGCCGCCCTCCCGGCGCGTCCTCCCCAGCTCCCGACACCGTTGACCTGCTCGGCCAACTTCTCAGCGGAGACTGGGCGCACGCTGACCGCTGCGAAACCTACGCGCGCACCGAGGCCTCGGGCCTTATCTCCTCCTACACTCAATGGCACCTCGAGAGGCGCCTACGCTCCCTGACCCTCATCGACAGGACCCACCCATGACGACCCAACGACCCACCCCCATGGACCGTGCCCCCGCAGACCCTGCAGCCCCTCTCCTCGGCCCCGGCCAGTGGCATGTTCCCGCCCCCACCTTCGCGAAGGGAGAAGTGCCCGCGCACGTCGCCCTCATCATGGATGGAAACGGGCGTTGGGCAAACTCCCGGGGCCTCGCGCGCACCGAGGGACATCGCGCCGGGGAATACGCCCTCATGGACACCATCGCAGGCGCCATCGATGCGGGCGTACGCTACCTGAGCGTCTACACGTTCTCCACCGAAAACTGGAAGCGTTCACCCGCCGAAGTCTCCTTCATCATGAACTATGCCTCCGACGTGCTCGCGCGACGCACCGACCAGCTGGCCGACTGGGGCGTACACGTGCGCTGGAGTGGGCGGCGCCCACGCCTGTGGACAAGCGTCATCAAAGCCCTAGAAAAAGCGGATCGCGCTACCTCCCACTGCAACACCCTGGACCTGATCATGTGCGTCAACTACGGTGGGCGCGCGGAGCTGACCGACGCTGCAAGGTCCATCGCCGAAGCCGTGGCAGCGGGACGCATGAGTCCGCGCGGCGTCACCGAAAAAACCTTCGCACGCCACCTCTACCTGCCCAACGTACCGGACGTCGATCTCATGATCCGCACGTCCGGGGAGCAACGCCTGTCCAACTACCTGCTCTGGCAGATGGCCTACGCCGAAATGACGTTCGTCGACACCCCTTGGCCCGCGTTCGACCGCGAAGAACTCTGGGGGTGTCTCGAAGAATACGCAGGGCGAGAACGCCGCTTCGGTGGAGCAGTCGACCGCGTCCCGCAGGCCTAAGCCTGCTCCTGCTGGAGGGAGGGAGCGTTGCTTGCGCGCTTGCGGCGCCCCCACACCACCTTCGCTGCGATCAGGCAGACAACGACGCCCAAGGCCGCCCAAGCCCACGGGGAGCCGGCGATCGCGCGGAGAACCGCGACAAACAACGCAAGCGTCCCGAGGCCGTAAAGCAGCGCCCACAGGATGCAACCGGGAATCATCGCGATCGTGTAGGTGCTCCAACGCATACGCACCAAGCCGGCGCCAGCGTTGACCGCCGTCTGGACCCCAACCGTCAGGAAACACAGGGGAATCACAATGATGCCCCACTTGTCCAGCAACGCCGCTCCCCTGCGTGGAACCGGCCCCTCAAACCAACGGGCGATGGAACCCAGGAAGCCCGAACGGCCCGAAGCGCGAACGGCGCCAGAGGCCGCGGCTCGACCGAGCCAATAGGTCATCTGTGCGCGGGACAAGACAACCATGAAGAGGAAAGGGAACAGCCAGATGCCTTCGCGAGCGAAGGTCGGGACCATGTTGCTGATTCCTGCAGTATACACAAAACCCTCCAGCGGACGGTTAACCAAACAAAGCCCATCCTAATATACCGACGAAAAAACGCAGAGCGCTACCCCGTGATGCCAACAGGCCTTAGCTTTCGGCGGCCTTCATCTGGCACTGGGTGCACACGCCGAAGAGTTCAAGCGAGTGCTCAACATCAGCAAACCCGTGCGTCATCGCCACGCTCATTACCCAGGACTCAATCTGCGACTGCTCGATCTCCTCCGTGAAGCCGCACTTGCGACACACCAGGTGGTGGTGATGGTGCTCGCTCGCGCAGTTACGGTAGAGAGTCTCGCCTTCGGTAGAACGCAGCGTATCAACGCGCCCGTCCTCGGCGAGTCCTTGCAATGAACGGTACACGGTCGCCAGGCCCACGCGCTGCCCCTGGGAATGCAGGTCCTCGAAAATCTGCTGAGCGGAGCGGAAGTCAGCGACGCGCGTGAGTTCGTCGAGGACTGCCTGACGCTGCTTGGTCATGCGTTGCATGGATCTGCCTTCCTTGTGGTGCCTCACTGGGTCCCCGCCCGCTCGGGGTGCTGGTTGTGGGCGCGTGCAACGCGCAGCCTGCGTACCCTGCGTATGCGATCCAGGGCCGCCCTGATCATAAACCCGATCGCGTAGAGGCCGATAGCGCCCACAACGATCGTCGCGCCGGGCGACAGATCCACGAAGTAGGTCAGGGAGAGTCCGCATGTGCAGATGAGGACGCCGAGCACCATGGCGATACCCATCGTCGAGCGGAAAGAACGGGCACCCAGCTGCGCGATCGCAACGGGGATGACCATGAGGGCGCTGACCAGGAGCGAGCCGACGACACGCATCGCGACTGCGACCGTGAGGGCCGACAAGACCGCGATGAGGAGGGACAGCGTGCGCACGGGTAGCCCCGTGGAGCGCGCAAAGTCCTCGTCGTTGGTGACCGAGAAGAGCGCGGGGGCCAGCCCCACGCCGAGTATCACGATGGCCGCGCCGAGGATCGTGATGAGCGTGATGTCGCTCCATCGCACGGTCGAAATCGATCCGAACAGGTAGGAGTTGAGCTGTGCGGAGGTGCCGCCCGCCAGTCCAATGAGGAGAACGCCGCCCGCAATGCCGCCGTAAAAGAGCATGGCCAGAGCCGTGTCGCCAGAGGTGCGTCCGCTTTGGCGGACCAATTCGATCGCAATCGCCCCGAGCAGGGAAATGATCACGGCTCCGGGTACCGCCCACGAGTCCGCCGGGGACACGTTCGCGAATGCGCCAGCCAGCCAACCCAGGGCAACGCCGGTCAGGGAGATATGCCCGATGCCGTCGCCGAGCATCGCGAGTCTGCGGTGGACGAGGTAGGTGCCGATGATCGGCGCCGTCAGTCCGACGATGAGCGCGGCCAGGAGGGAACGCTGCATCATCGGCGAGGACAGTAGCGTGGTCAGTGCGTCAATCATGCGTGTCTCCTGTCCAGATTCCGCTGACGAGGCCGTGGTCGCCCTGGGAGGGTGCGGTGGCCTCTGAGGGGTGGCAGTGGTCGCCGCCGCCGTGGTGCTGCTCGTGGTCGTCGTCGATGTGGGGGGCGCCGTCGTAGGAGACGTGGCCGGCGCTGATGTGGAGCTCGCGGTCCAGGAGGGGGCCAAGTTCGCCGAGCTCGTGCAAGACNAAGGGCGACCCGTACCACTTCTACGGCTTCCAGACTTCTTTCGGCGCCCCCGTCTTCAAGACCAACGATGCGGGTGAATACACCTCCGATCTAGCCATGGGCGGCTCCGGCGGCACCGACTTCGCCAAATGGCTCAAGGCCCAGGGCGATGCGGGCATCCTCTCGACGTCCATCGACGGTGACGTCGCTAAACAGAAGTTCCTTGATGGTGCGGCAGCCTACACGGTGACCGGCCCCTGGAACGTCGCTGCCTTCCGCTCGGCCGGAATGGACGTCTCTGTCCTGCCCGTCCCCGCCGCCGGCTCGCAGGCCGCGCAGCCCTTCGTTGGTGTCCAGATGTTCTANCGAGGGCGCGCGCGATGAGGACGCGCTGGGCCTGGCCACCCGAGAGGATATTCATGGGGGAGTGGGCGCGGTGGGCCATGCCGACGCGCTCGAGAGCATCCATCGCGCGGGCCGTGTCCCCGGGCATCGCCCACAGGCGACGAGGCCCGAGCAGGCCGGAGCGCACGACCTCGATAGCGCTGGAGTTGACGGCCCCGCCCGAGGAAATGCGTTGGGGCACGTAGCCGATCTTTTTCCAAGGCACACGCCGACGCGTGGTGATCGAACGCCCAAAGAGCTGGGCATCGCCGCTCGTGATGGGGGCTGTGCCCAGGAGTGCCTTCACGGTCGTAGATTTACCCGAGCCGTTCGAGCCTGTGATGGCGACCGTTTGTCCGGCGGGGATCGTCAGGGTGATTCCGTGCAGGATCAGGTCGGTGTCCCACGCGACGTGTAGGTTATCAAGGCGCACGACGGCGGGTGCCCCGAAGAGTGGGGCACCCGCGTGTTGCGTCGTAGACGGATCAGATGTCACTGGCAGTTGAGCGCTTTCGTGAGGGCGTTGATGTTGTCGTTCATGACTCCGGAGTAATCCTTGGAGGGATCTGTTTGGGACTCGATCGGATCGAGGACTGCTGTCGTGATTCCGAGGTCGTCGGCCAGGGTCTGGGCAATCTTGGGATCGATCAGTGCCTCGGTGAAGATGGTCGTCACGCCCTGGTCCTTGGCGATCTGGCTGATCTCGGCGAGTCGCGCGGGTGAGGGGGAGGAGTCGGGGTCGAGGCCCGAGATGCCTACCTGGGTCAGGCCGGTGCGGTCGGCGAGGTAGCCGAAGGCAGTGTGTGCGGTGACGAATGTCTTGATCTGGCAGGTCGAGGTCTTGGAGACGAGGTCGTTGCCCAGGGAGGTGAGTTCGTCCTTGAGGGCCTTGGCGTTGGTCTTGTACATTTCGGCGTTGGCCGGGTTGGCTTCGGCGAGCTTGTCGCCCACCAGGGTGGCGGCGTTTGCCATGCGCACGGGGTCTAGCCAGAAGTGCGGGTCTGCGCTCATGTCATGGTGATGGTCCTCGTGGCCATCGGCCTCGCTGGACTGTGTTTCGTCGGTGTCCTCGTCCTCCTCCTCGGAGGGGTGGTTCGCGTCGACACCTGCTTCCACCAGTTGGACGGCGGGGGAGACGTCGATGACGGTCTTGGGAGCTTGCTGCTCGATAGCCTCGTCGACCGCGCTTTGGAAGCCAGCGAGGTAGATGACAGCGTCCGCGGAGGACAAGGCGTCGACCGTCTTGGGGGAGAGTTCGAGGTCGTGGGGCTCTGCGCCGGCGGGGGTCAGCGAGGTGACGGTCACGTGTTCGCCGCCGATCTTTTCAGCCAGATACTGCAGGGGATAGAAGGAGGCCATAACGGTCAGGGTGCCATCCTTGGCTCCGCTGGTACTCGAGGGAGCGGTGGAGGAACAAGCGGACAGTGCGAGCGCTGTGGCGGCCGCACAGGCGGCGGCGAGGAATCTCTTCGACATGAGAATCATTCTCCACAGTTATGAGAATCAATGTCAAATCATTCTCGCGACGCGGACCTGCCGGTCGGAGTTGCTAGCTGATCGGCGCGGTCGTTGCGCGCACGACCAGGTCCGGCGGAAAAAGGTGATCGGCGTGAGTTGAAACGTAGTCGGGCGTGGCCATGGCGCCAAAGAGGGTGTCCACAGCTGAGGTGACGATCGAGGTAACCGGCTGGTGAATCGTGGTCAGGCTCGGGCTCAGGTGGGACATGAGGAAGGAGTCGTCGAAGCCAATGACCGAGATGTCCTCGGGGACGGAAAGGCCCATCGACCTGATCGCGTCGATGGCGCCGATGGCTTGCAGGTCTGAGCCAGTGACAATTGCTGTGACCCCCCGTTCGAGGAGGCCGGGCGTTCGCGCCGCGGCGGCCTCGTAGGTGTAGAAGGTCTCCTCAATGATGGGGGAGCGCTCGCCAACCAGTTCCTCCATGATCAGCGTGAAGGCGTCCGCCTTGCGCTGCGCTGGAACGATATGCGTGCGTCCTGTGATCAGGGCGATGCGCGTGTGGCCCAACTCGTGAAGGTGAGCGACCGCCGTGCGGATACCGAGCGCGTCGTCCGTCGAAAAATCCGGAGCTGGAATTTCAGGTCTAGTGCCGTTAATCGTCACGAATGGGATTGAGCGTTCCAAAAGCTCATGGTAGGGACCAAGGTCCGCTAAATGGTCTGCATGTCGACCGGAGAGAAAGATGAGACCGCTCACTCGATGATCAAGAAGTGAAGACAGGTGGTCGACCTCAGAGGTCGCACCGGGCGTCTGTGTGCGGATTTGCGTGATGCCCCCGGCCCGCGATACTCCCTCCTGGAGACGGTGGGTAAAGGATGCGAAAATTGGGTTCGTGAGTTCCGGGACGATAACCCCAATCGTTGGCGTGTTTGGGGTGCGCTCGGGAGCAGGTCGGTCGTATCCCAGCTCGTCAATGGCGGTAAGAACCTTGCGACGCGTGTCCGTGGACACCTGTCCCACGCCATTGAAGACGCGTGATACTGTCGCGGTCGAGACGCCGGCGTGGGCGGCAATGTCAGCCATACTCGTGCGGTTTTTCGTCATCGACTCAACTCTCCTTCGGGCGTGTCAGTGCGACAGATCCCTACAAATGTAACAGCTTGCCCACAATTTGAAAAATTGTTGCAGAAACAAAAATGGACGTATTAAAGTGGTAGCTAGCGGGTCGCTGATGGAGGCGACCGGCCCGACCAACACAGGAGTAAACATGCGACGTGGCATCGCAGCACTCGGTGCCCTTGCGGCGGTTACCGCTCTGGCCGCCTGCAGTGGCAACACCACCCCTTCCCCATCGTCGAACTCGTCGGCTGCCAACAAGGGCAGTGATGCGTCGGCGACTCTTACGATCTGGGCAGACGACACCCGTTTCACTCAGGTTCAGTCCATCGCGGAAGAGTTCACCAAAGCCACGAACGTGGCTGTGAACGTCGTACAGAAGTCTCAGACTGACATGGACACCGAGTTCACCACGCAGGTCCCCACCGGTAATGGCCCGGACCTGATCGTGATGGCACACGATAAGCTCGGATCGTTCGTTGCCAACGGTGTTGTTGCTCCCGTTGATCTGGGCGAAAGCGCGTCGAACTTCTCTGATGTTGCTCTCAAAGCCGTTACCTACGATGGCAAGACATACGGTGTTCCCTACGCCGTCGAGTCCGTCGCCCTGGTGCGCAACAACGCGCTTACCAAGGACACCCCGACCACCTTCGACGACATGATTGCATCCGGCAAGACCTCCGGTGCTCAGTACCCCTTCATTATCCAGATGGGTGATAAGGGCGACCCGTACCACTTCTACGGCTTCCAGACTTCTTTCGGCGCCCCCGTCTTCAAGACCAACGATGCGGGTGAATACACCTCCGATCTAGCCATGGGCGGCTCCGGCGGCACCGACTTCGCCAAATGGCTCAAGGCCCAGGGCGATGCGGGCATCCTCTCGACGTCCATCGACGGTGACGTCGCTAAACAGAAGTTCCTTGATGGTGCGGCAGCCTACACGGTGACCGGCCCCTGGAACGTCGCTGCCTTCCGCTCGGCCGGAATGGACGTCTCTGTCCTGCCCGTCCCCGCCGCCGGCTCGCAGGCCGCGCAGCCCTTCGTTGGTGTCCAGATGTTCTCCCAGAGCGCCAAGTCCACCAACACCCTGGCTGCCAAGCAGTTCTTCAACTACCTGGCCACCCCCGAGGCCCAGACTGAGATGCAGAAGCTCGGCGGTCGCGCATCTGCGATGCCGTCGGTCGCCTCCGGTTCGGATGACCAGGACATCAAGGACTTCTCGAAGGTCGCCGAGTCCGGTGCGCTTGCTCCGGCCATCCCGGCGATGAACAAGGTCTGGAACTTCTGGGGCCAGACCGAGGCCAACATCGTTTCTGGCACCGAGACCCCTGATGAGGGTTGGGCCACGATGATCGGCAACGTCGAGAGTTCGATTGCCGCTAAGTGAGGTGGCCGGAGCGGAGACTACCTTTCCCGCTCATAGTTACTGACCTCAACGCCATACGGTGGTGGTGTTCGCCCGCCCAGCGTGACGGGCGAACACCACCAACCGGGCCACCGGCGCCTGTGGGTGTCACAGCACCACGGTGTCAACTCTTTACCCGCCGATGGGCGGTACGCTGCAAAGGTGCGCGAACGCGCGCGTGTGGAGGAAACGATGTCTGAGCCAGCGAAGGCTACAGAAAACAAGAAGGCGAGGCCTAAGGCCTCGCATGCGAGCGAAGTGACCAGGCCCGGTTTCTTCGCAAAGCTCATCCTGATGATGCTGATCGACGCCCTGGGGCTGTACGGCATGTTCACCGCCTACATGGTTGAGTCGTGGGCCGTGCTCGCCGTCCTGGTCGTGCTGCTCCTTGCCCTGAACTGGGTGTACTTCTCGAAGCGGATGATCCCCGCGAAGTACCTTGTTCCCGGCATGGTGTTCCTGCTTATCTACCAGGTGTTCGTCATGGGGTACACGGGTTACGTGTCCTTCACGAACTACGGCAATGGACACAACTCGACTAAGGAAGACGCACTTCACTCGATCCTGATTGCGGCCGAAGAGCGTGCCCCCGGCGCCGAGACCATGCCGGCCGCGGTCGTCGAGGATGCATCAGGCTACGGGCTGGCCATCGCTGATCGCGAGACGGGTGCCATCCAGGTGGGCACCGAACATACCCCGATGCACGACGTCGATGGAGCGTACGCTGCGGGCATGATCACGGAGGTCGCAGGCTACAAAGTCCTCACGATCGCTGACATCCTCAAGCCTGATGTGCAGACTGAAGTCGCTAAGCTGAGGGTCCAGGTTTCTCAGGACGTCAACGACGGCAGCTACAAAACCGATGACGGTACGAGTGCCTACGAGGTGAAGTACAACAAAACGTACGATGCAGCTGCCGATACGCTGACGGATGTCGAAACGGGTGTCGTGTACACGGCGAACGACAAGATCGGCGCCTACGTTGATGCCGACGGTAACGCGATCGATCCAGGTTGGCGTGTCTTCGTCGGTTTCGACAACTACCGCAACATGTTCACACGCGGCGATCTGGCAGGTCCCTTCCTGAAGGCGCTTGTCTGGTCCTTCGTCTTCGCCGCAGTGTCCGTTCTCTCCACCTTCGCGCTCGGTCTGATCCTCGGTCTTGTTTTCTCGGACAAGCGCATTAAGGGCCGCAAGATCTATCAGTCGCTGATGATCCTTCCTTATGCTTTCCCGGCCTTCTTGGCTACGCTGGTGTGGAAGGGCATGCTCAATGAGGAGTTCGGCTTCGTCAACAACGTGTTCCTCGGTGGTACGAAAGTTCCGTGGCTTGACGATCCGCTTCTGGCGAAAGTGTCGATCCTGGGTGTCAATCTGTGGCTGGGTTTCCCCTACATGTTCCTCGTCTGCCTGGGCGCCTTGCAGTCCCTGCCGAGCGACGTTGAGGAAGCCGCGAAGATCGACGGTGCTTCAGGCCTGCGCACTGTGTGGTCCATTAAGCTGCCCCTCGTCCTGCAGTCGACCGTGCCGCTGTTGATTGCTTCCTTCGCGTTCAACTTCAATAATTTCTCGCTGATCTACATGCTGACCAAGGGTGGACCGAACTATCCGGGTATGGATGTTGGCCAGACCGACATCCTGATCTCCATGGTCTACAAGATCGCGATCGATTCGGGTTCCGCGGACTACGGCCTGGCCTCGGCCATGTCGATCATCATCTTCATCGTCGTTGGCGTGATCGCGTGGCTCGGTTTCCGCCAGACCAAGACACTTGAGGAGCTGTGATGCGCAGTAATACAACAGTGGCCAATCAATACCGCGCTGCCGCCTACGGGCACGGTGCGATGCCTCCTACGTACCGTTCGTCGTCCCTGAGTGGTGGGCGCTGGTGGGCTGAGGTTGGCTGGCGACACATCGTCGCCATCGTGACCATCGTCTACTGTATCATTCCCTTGCTGTACGTTCTGTCGGTCTCCCTGAATCCTAACGCGACGCTGACGGGTTCAAATAGCCTGTTTGAGAAGATCTCTTTTGATAACTTTGCTGCCCTGGGTTCGGGTAAGTACTCGGCTTACTGGTCGTGGGTTCTCAACTCTCTGATTGTTTCGACGGCTACAGCTATTGGTACTGTCCTCATGGGTGCAGCAGCCGCGTATGCGTTCAGTCGCTTCCGTTTCAGGGGCCGTCGAGCGACCCTTACCGGCTTGCTGCTGGTGCAGATGTTCCCGCAGATGTTGGCTTTTGTGGCTCTCTTCCTGCTCCTTTTGGGAATTCAGGACATTTTCCCGGTGTTGGGCCTGAACTCGAAGCTGGGTCTTATCTGCGTCTACTTGGGCGGCGCGCTTGGGTCGAACACCTTCCTACTTTATGGTTTCTTCAACTCGATTCCGCGTTCGCTGGACGAAGCAGCCATGATTGATGGTGCGACGCACGCTCAGACCTTCTGGACGATCATTATGCCGTTGGTTCGCCCGGTTCTGGCGGTCGTCGGTCTGCTGAGCTTTATCTCCTCGCTTGGTGACTTCGTGATCGCGAAGGTCGTCCTGCAGGATCAGAGTCAGTTCACGCTGGCTGTCGGCATGTACATGTGGGCCGCTGACTCGCGTACTGCCCCGTGGGGCATCTTCGCCGCCGGCTCTGTGATCGCGGCTGTCCCTGTGATCCTGTTGTTCCAGTACCTGCAGAAGTACATTGTGTCCGGTCTGACCGCCGGCGCTGTCAAGGAGTGAGCGCGCCTGCGCTGACGCTCTGACCCGGCCCTGGCCTCGTCCCTTATCCCCGTGGGACGAGGCCGGGGCTATTTCTGCGTTCGGGCGCGAGGGGGTGAGGCGGGGTGCTGTGTTCGTGGGGCGGCCAGTTGACGTGCTGATGTGGATCCGGCATCGCGGGCGCGGGCGCGGGCGTTGCGGGCATAGTTTCCCAACAATGTCGCACGTAATTCCCATGTAAACCTTTTGAACTTTAAAATATGGTCGTTGGGATTGTAACGTTTGTGAGCTGTGTCGAAAACTGACCGAGGTGAATTATGTGCGACTTTAGGGGATGGCTGTAGTTCCCTGACAATGTCGCACGTAATTCCCATGTAAACCTTTCAAATAGTGAAATGTGGTCGTTGGAATTGCAATGTTTATGGACGGTGTTGAAAACTGACCGAGGGGAATTACGTGCGACTTTTTTGGGGAGCGGGTTCGTTGTGGTGGGCGTGGGTAGGGGTGGTGTGGGCACGGGGGGAGGAATGCGAGGTTCGTGTGGTGAGACCGCTTGACAGGTTAACTGGTTCTATGGTTCATTAGTCATGTAATGAACCACTGAAGCCGGAGGACTTGCGCATGGCACCCACATTCATCTCGGGGATCCCGATCTACCTGCAGATCGCCGACGACATCCGCGCGCAGATCCTGCGCGGCGCCCTGCGCGCCGGGGACCAGCTCACCTCCACCACGGAATACTCCGCGACCTACCGCATCAATCCGGCCACCGTCGGCAAGGCCTTCGCGATCCTCGTCGATGAAGGGCTCGTAGAAAAGCGACGCGGCATCGGCATGTTCGTCGCCGAAGGAGCCCGCCGCGCGCTCGTGGCCGACGGGCTCGCGTCCTACGTGGAGGAGACCCTCAACCCCGCCGTCGAAGCGGGCCTGGCCCTGGGCCTCGACCTCGACGCCATCATCGACCACGTCCGCGCCTACAGCGCCGACACGACCGCCAAGGACAACTCATGATCACCCTCAACTCCATCAGTTACACGTATCCGGGAGAGAGTGAGGCGGCGCTGCGCGATGTCTCGCTCACCCTAGGGGACGCCACCGTCACCGCCCTCGTCGGCCCCAACGGCTCGGGCAAGACGACGCTCATGCAGATCCTCGGCGGCCTGATGGTCCCCACCTCGGGGAGCATCTCCATCGACGGTACCCAGGCCAGTGCCGACGACCTGCTCACCGGCTCGATCATGGCCTCGTCCAGCCGAGACCTCGACGATGTCCCCGCAACTATCCTGGTCCAATATGCCCGTCTGCGCCCGACCTGGGACGAGGCTCTCTTCGCCCACTATGTCGAGAGCTTCAGCCTGCCGGTCCAACGCCGCAAGACCCTCGGCAAGCTCTCCACAGGCCAAGCAGCTGTCTTCGCCGGCGCGATCGCCCTGGCCTCGGGCGCGCCCCTCACCCTCCTCGACGAGATTCAAGCGCCCCTGGACGTGCCCACCCGATACGCCCTCTACGAGGAGGTCCTCACCCTGGCGGCGGAGGTCATGGAGGGAAAGCGCCCGCAGCGCCGCTTCCTCATCTCCTCGCACATGGTCTCTGAACTCGAGAAGGTCGCCGAAGACGTCATCGTCTTGAAGAAGAGCGAGCTCCTCGCCCACGAGAGCGTCGACGACTTCACCGCCCGCGTCACCTCCGTCACGGGCCACGCCTCCGACGTCGAGCGCTTCCTCGGAGAGCGCCCGGCCCTCGCCGTCATCGCCAGCCGCGAGCTCGGCTCCACGCGAGAGATCGTCGTGGACCTGCGCGGCGCCTCCATCACCGAGGCTGATCTTGCCGCCCATAGCCTCAGCGCATCGCCCTGTTCCTTCCAGGACGCCTTCGCCTACCTCATCCAGGAGAACGACCAATGAGCACCGCACCCACTGTTTCTTCTCAGCCCTCGATCTGGCGACTTGGAATGGTCGACTGGCGATTCGCTTTCGGAGTGTACGCCTCGGTTGTCGTCGGTCAATTTCTCATTAACTCCACGGTGAGCGCCATCATGTATGCGACCTCCGATGACTTCTCGGGGCACGTCGATCAGGCCGCCGTCAACGCCGCCTTCTCGACGGGCATCTACCTCCTCATTGCACAGATCATCACGACGACGACGTACCTGCGGGCGGCGTCTCTGAGCGGCGCGTCGCGCCGCACCCTGGCACGCTCGACCTACGTGCACAGTGCCATCGTTATCGCTATAGCCAGTGTGATCTGGTGGGTGCTTGCCCTGGCTCAGACGCACATGTTCTTCCTGGGGAGCCTCGAGTACCCCCTCGGAGTGGACTCGTGGCTCTTTGTGGTGGCCGCCTGGATCGCCTGCGACGGGGCCGGACGCCTGATCGGTGCGGCCTCGCGCCATGGTAGAGGCCCGTGGATGGTCGCCCTCGGCATTATCGTGGCGACTGTGCTGGGCCTGGCTGGCATAGCCGGTCCGGTCACCTGGCTGGTCCTCACGCTCGTTCACAAGTCCGGCTACCTTCCCCCGATGCACCCCGCCTTCTGGCTCCTCGGCCTGATCACTCTCGCAGTCACCGCCGCCGGGTGGCGCCTGACCTTCACGGGTCGCCTGCGCAGCCTCAACTGAACGCCTGTCGCGTCAGGGGAACATGACCCCTCGACCCTGCCCCGGCCTCGTCCTTTTCTCGTGGGACGAGGCCGGGGCTCCTTCTCGGGTTATCAGACCGGGTGCGTTGCGGGTAGAACGGTGGTGAGGCTCGCTGGTGTCGCAGGTCGACGCTGACAGTAGTGGCCGCCAATAATGAGGGCGTATCGTGCTGCTGGGTGTTGACATTTTGGCTTTGCTGCGCGGAAAAACACCCTTTGATGCGTTCGTGTTTGTCTGGATGAAATGCTTACCTCATCGTGCCCTGTGTATGGCCGTCTCGTCATCCGTCATGGTGTGATGTCGGAAGGTCCTCAGCGTGATCGGTGTCCCGTGAGAGCGCGACATTGAACGTTATAGGCACCGGGGTGAAGTCTCGATGGGTTTGTGGCCTGCATGGCGGCCGTCGTCACTATGCTGGCCTGCCTGACGGGCCTACTCGCGCGCATGTGGATAGGTTACGAAGATGTGGATAGGTTAATAACCTATCCGGATGCTCATAACCTATCCGGATGCTCATAACCTATTCGGATGCTCATAACCTATCCGGATGTTCACAACCTATCCGCGTGCGCGCCGGGAGAAGTCACGATCGCCGCCACATGGGCCGCGAACACTCAACCTATCCGCGTGCACGCCGGGAGAAGCGCGCCGAAGGGCCATCCTGAACACTGGGCTGAGTGTCGTGTCGATCGTGGGCGAGGGCGCCGCAGGGGTGAGCAGGCTTCCAGTCTCGGCGCCCCGAATACAGGTCGCCGAGTGTACGACCGGTGTGCTGGCATCCCACGCGGTGATCAGGAATCTCGTGGGGCGAGGCCAACTCAACGAGGCCGGGGCTCCTTCGTGCCAGCCGCGCGCACCCTGTGGTGGGATCCATGGGCGCCCAAGCGGTGCGACACAGCCCCACGCAGTAGTTATCGACTAGTATCGATGGCGACACGACAGCCAGTCGTGCCCCAGATACTCAAGGAGTGACAAGTGGCTAAGGGACCCTCCCGCCTCGACAACGTGATCAGCCTGGCCAAGCGCCGCGGCTTCGTCTTCCCCTGCGGTGACATCTACGGTGGCACCCGCTCCGCGTGGGACTACGGCCCGCTCGGCGTGGAACTGAAGGAAAACATCAAGCGCGCCTGGTGGAACGCCATGGTCCGCCGCCGCGCCGACGTCGTCGGCCTGGACTCCTCCGTCATCCTCCCGCGCGAAGTGTGGGTCGCCTCCGGCCACGTCAAGGCCTTCACCGACCCGCTCATCGAATGCCTCAACTGCCACAAGCGCGCCCGCGAGGACCAGCTCATCGAAGAGCTCGCCGAAAAGAAGGGCGTCGAAGAGTCCTCCCTGACCACCGCCGACCTCGCCTGCCCGACCTGCGGCGTGCGCGGCCAGTGGACCGAGCCCCGCGCCTTCTCCGGCCTGCTCAAGACCTACCTGGGTCCCGTCGACGACGAGGCCGGCCTGCACTACCTGCGCCCCGAAACCGCCCAGGGCATCTTCATCAACTACGCGAACGTCATGAACGCCGCGCGCAAGAAGCCGCCGTTCGGCATCGGCCAGATCGGCAAGTCCTTCCGCAACGAGATCACGCCCGGCAACTTCATCTTCCGTACCCGCGAGTTCGAGCAGATGGAACTCGAGTTCTTCTGCGAGCCCGGCACCGATGAGGAATGGCACCAGTACTGGATCGACTACCGCAAGGCCTGGTACGTGGACCTCGGCATCGACCCGGAGAACCTGCGCGAGTACGAGCACCCCAAGGAGAAGCTCTCCCACTACTCCAAGCGCACCGTCGACCTGGAATACCGCTTCGGCTTCCAGGGCAGCGAGTGGGGCGAGCTTGAAGGCATCGCCAACCGCACCGACTACGACCTGACCGTGCACTCCGAGGCCTCCGGCGCGAAGCTCGACTACTTCGACCCGAACACCAAGGAACGCTGGACCCCCTACGTCATCGAGCCCTCCGCGGGCCTGACCCGCTCCCTCATGGCATTCCTCATCGAGGCCTACCACGAGGACGAGGCCCCCAACGCCAAAGGCGGCGTCGACAAGCGCGTCGTGCTCAAGCTGGACCCGCGCCTGGCCCCCGTCAAGGCTGCCGTCCTGCCCCTGTCCCGCAAGCCCGAGCTGACCGGCCCCGCCCAGGAGCTGGCCGACGAGCTGCGCGGCATCTGGAACGTCGACTACGACGACGCCGGCGCCGTGGGACGCCGCTACCGCCGCCAGGACGAGGTCGGCACGCCCTTCTGCGTCACCTACGACTTCGACTCGATCGAGGACCACGCCGTCACCATCCGTGAGCGTGACACGATGGAGCAGGTGCGCATCCCGCTCGAGACGGTCAAGTCGTACCTGGTCGAACGCCTGGGCTGCTGATTTGTCCATAGCCTCCTCGTCCGCAGCGGCCCCTCTTCGCGTGGGGCCGCTGCGCCTGTGGACACCCGTCGTCCTGGCCCCCATGGCCGGGGTGACGGACGTGCCCTTCCGACGCCTGTGCCGCATCATGGGCGAGTCGGGCCTGCCCGACCACCTGCGACCCACCGGCATCCCCACGTGGGCCACCAACAAGGGGGAGGGGGCCACGGCCTCGTCCCCTCAGTACCCGCGCGATGGCGCAGGTGAACCGCGCCACGTCGCCATCCCACGCGTGGACGCGCCCGCCGGCCTGTACGTCACCGAGATGGTGACCAGCCGCGCCCTCATCGAAGAAAACGAACGCACCTGGGACATGGTGCGCCCCGACCCCGCCGAGCGCGTGCGCTCCCTGCAGCTCTACGGCGTCAACCCCGCCGTCATGGCCCGCGCCGCGACAATGCTCGTCGAGCGCGACCTCACCGACCACATCGACCTGAACTTCGGGTGCCCCGTCCCCAAGGTGACGAAGAAGGGCGGGGGAGCGGCCCTGCCCTGGAAGCGCGATCTGTTCACCGACCTCGTGGGTGCCGTCGTGCGCGCCTCAAACGAGGCCGGGGAGCGCGCGGGGCGCGAAATCCCCGTGACCGTCAAGATCCGCATCGGCATCGATGCCGAACACGAGACCGCGACCGACGCCGCCCTGAGTGCGCAAAAACTGGGTGCCGCCGCGCTCACCCTGCACGCGCGCACCCAGAACCAGCACTACGCGGGACGCGCCCACTNGAGCCGGGGCGGCCTCAGCTGCGGGAGCGACGGCGGGAGCCGAGGCGGGGTCGGCGGAGACGCCGGCCTTCATGGCTTCCTTCTTCGCGCGCGCCTCAGCTTTCTGCTCCTTCGTGCGGTAGTCGAAGAAGACGACCATCAGGAAAGCAGTAGTGAACGCTGCCAGGATGCCCAGACCGTAGACGGCCATGGGGGTGAAGACCGGGATCGTCAGCAGCGACGTGAACACGAAGGTGTTCGTGGTGGCGCCGCCACCGATGCCGATGACCAGACCGCCGACGACACAGCCGGTGAGCATGAGCGGGTAGATGCGCTTGAAACGCAGGTGAATACCGTACAGTGACGGCTCGGAGATACCGCCGAAGAGGCCCGCGGCCAGGGCGCCGGACGCCGTCTGACGCATGTCGGTGTCGCGGTCACGGATCGACAGGAAGAGAACTCCGGCCGTGGCGCCGAAGCACGCGAAGTTCCACGCGCCCATGGGGCCCTGGATGAAGTCCGAACCCGTCGAGGCGATGTTGGCCAGCTGCAGGGCGTTGAGCGGCCAGTGCAGGCCGAGGGGCACCAGGAAGGGGTAGATGATCGGGATGATGATCGCGAAGACGATGGGGGCGTTGTGGTTGAGCCAGGCGAGGCCGCCACCCAGGCCGTTACCGATCCAGATCGACAGGGGGCCGATCAGGAAGGCGGTCAGCGGCATGATGATCATGAAGGAGATGAAGGGGACGAACACCATCTGGACGTTCGAAGGAACGATCTTCTTCAGGCCCTTGTAGACCAGAGCTAGGAGCGGCACCATCAGCAGCGGGACGAAGACCTGGCCGCCGTAGTCGGCCAGCTGGAGCGAGATGCTGTGGGGGAAGGTAACTCGTCCAATGAGGGGGAGCCAGAAGTCGATTTTGTTCAGTATGGGGAAGGCGGACAGCAGGGGTTCAAGTGAGGCGATCTGGGTAACGCACTGCTCGGTGCCCAGGGCAGTCTGCTCACAGGTCGTCTCAGCGAACGAGGAAGCGTTGCTCAGACCGATGAAGTTGGGGGTGAGCAGCGACAGGATGACGGCTGTGCCGACCCACGGGTCGATGTCCAGCTTCTTGGACGCGTTGTAGGCGACCATGGCGGGCAGGAAGTAGAAGACCGCGCGCCACATGGAGTTCACGTAGCCCAGCCACGCGGGGATGGTCTCCGCGCGGGTGTCGACGATGTGCAGGGCGTCGAGGACCGCCAGGAACGCCAGGATCAGGGACGCGCCGAGGAGGACGGGCAGGAGGGGGCGGAACGAGTCGGAGAGGTACTCGAAGAAGGCGTCGACGATGGCGTTCTTACCGCGTGCCTTCGCGCGGGCGGCGGCCTTGACGTCGTCGTTCGAGGCCGTGGCGCCCGACTTCATTGAGGGCAGGTTGTTGATCTCGTTGAAGACCGACTGGACGGCGCCGCCGATGACGATCTGGTAGCGGTCGCCTGACTGGGGGACGGCTCCGAGAACGCCGTCGATGGCCTCGACCCTGTCCTTATCGATAATAGATGCGTCGCGCAGCTCAAAGCGTAGCCGCGTCGCGCAGTGGGTAAAGTGAGTGATGTTGCCGGGACCACCGACCGCATCGAGGATTTCCTGTGCCGTGTTGGACACGGGGGACTCCTTCCGTGGGTGAGATTCGACGCTGAATGCGACATCCGACATTTAGCATGTTTGAGCAATCGAGGAAAGTTCCGACGGGGTATCTCACAGAAATAGCTCGACTCGTTTCAATTACTTTCAGTGACGAGGCCTTGATGTCGTTCCAGTAGACTGTGCGGCCAGCGGGCGGCGAGGCACGTAACATGGCCTCGTGAATGAGTTTTCTGTGGTAATTCCAGGCGTGGATGGCACTGATGCGGCGGTTCCGTACAGCAGGGCCGATTCCGAGCGCTGGGTGCCCGAGGAGCACAAGTCCTCGGCCCGCACGGAGTTCGAGCGCGACCGGGCGCGCATCCTGCATTCGTCCGCGCTGCGTCGCCTGGGTGAAAAGACGCAGGTCCTGGGCCCGATTTCGGNACCCGCGCCTGGCCCCCGTCAAGGCTGCCGTCCTGCCCCTGTCCCGCAAGCCCGAGCTGACCGGCCCCGCCCAGGAGCTGGCCGACGAGCTGCGCGGCATCTGGAACGTCGACTACGACGACGCCGGCGCCGTGGGACGCCGCTACCGCCGCCAGGACGAGGTCGGCACGCCCTTCTGCGTCACCTACGACTTCGACTCGATCGAGGACCACGCCGTCACCATCCGTGAGCGTGACACGATGGAGCAGGTGCGCATCCCGCTCGAGACGGTCAAGTCGTACCTGGTCGAACGCCTGGGCTGCTGATTTGTCCATAGCCTCCTCGTCCGCAGCGGCCCCTCTTCGCGTGGGGCCGCTGCGCCTGTGGACACCCGTCGTCCTGGCCCCCATGGCCGGGGTGNCGATGGGGCAGCACGGCGCACCCACGCGCCTGGTCGGCTCCGCCCTCGGATCGGCTGCGACGTTTGCGACCCTGCCCGGTGCCGAGGGGAGCGCCCCCGGTCAGTTCACCATCGAGCAGGTGCGCGCGGTCCTCGACATCGTTGAAGGCTCCGAGGCCTAGAGTTTCTCGACCTGTTCCGGGGTGTCGCCCGAGGCCGGGGTGCGGGCCGCCAGCATGTACGTCAGGGATCCCCCCACAAAAGTTGCACATAATTTCCCCGGGTCAGTTTTCGATATGACGCACAAACGTTGGAATTGCAACGACCCTATTTCAATGTGTGAAAGGTTGACAGGGGAATTACGTGCGACATTGTTGGGGAACCATGCAATGGGGTCCTGTCCGGGTGGACCTCCGGCATCCACCTCGGGTGCCTCCCCCAAAAGTTGCACATAATTTCCCCGGGTCAGTTTTCGATATGACGCACAAACGTTGGAATTGCAACGACCCTATTTCAATGTATGAAAGGTTGACAGGGGAATTACGTGCGACGTTGTTGGGGAACCATGCAATGGGGTCGCACCCGGACTCCAGCGAGACGGCATGTTCTATACACGCGTGTGCGCGTCGGCGTCGGTTGAACACCCGGCAGATACACGTGTGGGGGCGGGCCTTGCGGCCCACCCCCACAGCGTCAGTGAGATACCGGGACGCTCACGCCTCCTTGGGAGCCACCGTCACAACGGTCTGGCCGATGGTGACCGGGCCGGGAGCGGCGGGGGTGATCTCGCCGAACTTCTTCTTGTTCGTCACGACCATCGGGGTGATGGTGTCGTAGCCGGCCTCGCGGATGACGTCCCAATCGACCTCGGCAAGGACATCGCCACGCTTGACGATGTCGCCCTTCGAGACGCGGGGCGTGAAGCCCTTNCGCTTGCGCGCCGTCATCGATCAGGTCGCGGCGCTCACGGACGTGTCGGCGTCGGCGTGGCACGCCCGCTGGTGCGGCATGCTGTCGTCGCAGCTCTGAGCGTGATCGGACGCAGACGTGGGTGGGCATCGGTAGACTGAGATTATGGCGGGTTTGATTCGCAAGGACGACATCGAAGCGGTACGTAGCGCGATCAAGATCGACGAGATCATTGGCGAGCACGTAGCGCTGCGACCCGCTGGCATCGGTTCCCTCAAGGGGCTGTGTCCCTTCCATGACGAACGCACGCCCTCCTTCAACGTGCGCCCCCACCTGGGCATGTTTCACTGTTTCGGGTGCGGTGAGAGCGGCGACGTCATCTCCTTCGTGCAAAAGATCGACCACCTGCCGTTCACCGAGGCCGTGGAGATGCTCGCGCAGAAGGCGGGGATCACCCTCCACTACGAGGAGGGCGGGACGCGGGTGCGCACGGAGGAGCCGGGCAAGCGCCAGCGGCTCCTGGACGCTCATCGCGTGGCCGAAGAGTTCTACTGCAAGCAGCTGGGCAGCAAGGAGGCTCACAGGGGGCGCACGTTCCTGGCTGAGCGCGGCTTCAACCAGGCGATGTGTGAGCATTTCGGGGTCGGCTATGCCCCGGCCTCGTGGGATTCGCTGACGCGCCACCTGCGCTCCAAGGGCTTCACGGATCAGGAGATCCAGATCGCGGGCCTGGGGTCGCAGGGCAGCCGCGGCATCTACGATCGTTTCCGCGGCCGACTGGTGTGGCCGATCCGCGATATTACGGGTGCGACGGTGGGGTTTGGCGCGCGCCGACTGGACGACGCCGACAAGGAGTCGCCCAAGTACCTGAATACTCCCGAGACGCCCATCTACAAGAAGTCGCAGCTGCTGTACGGGTTGGACCTGGCGAAAAAGTCGATCGTGACGGACCATCGGGTCGTCATCGTCGAGGGGTACACGGACGTCATGGCCGCACACGTCGCGGGGGTGACGAACGCGGTGGCGACGTGTGGCACGGCGTTCGGTTCCGAGCATGTGCGTATCATCCGGCGCCTGCTGGGCGACCACGCGGACCCGGCGGCCGGCGTCGTCTTGTCGAGCGGGCGCGCGCACGGCTCCGAGGTGATTTTCACCTTTGATGGGGACAGTGCCGGGCGCAAGGCGGCGCTGCGCGCCTACGGGGAAGACCAGAATTTCGCGGCACAGACATTCGTGGCGGTTGCCCCGGGCGGGCAGGATCCCTGCGACCTGCGCCTGGCCGAGGGTAACCAGGCGATCGTCGATCTGGTGAACTCACGCATCCCCCTGTTCGAGTTCGCGATCCGCTCCGTCCTGTCTCAGATGGATCTGCGCAGCGCCGAGGGGCGCGTCCAGGGCTTGAGGGCCTCGGCCGGAATCGTCGCGCACATCAAGGACCGTGCGCTGCGCGCCGAGTACACGCGTTCACTTGCCGGGTGGCTCGGCATGGACATGGGCACGGTTGAGCAGGCGATTCGGGCGGCGGGCCGCGTCGAGGTCATCGCGCCGGGGCCTCGCCCGGGTGAGATCGAGATGGCGGGTGCGGGCC
>NZ_LT635868.1:41867-57521 GCF_900128465.1 Actinomyces bouchesdurhonensis
CACGCAGATGATGCGTCAGGCCGAGGCCCACTTCGGCCCGGGAGAGAACGCGACCCTGGCGGCGTCGCGCCACTTCGTGCAGGTTATCTTGGAGGCGGCGGGGGAGTTTATCGCTCCGTCGGTCACGGAGCTGGCGGTCAATCCGCTACCAGTTGCGGGCGAGGGGGACGTGCGTTCCTATTGTCGCGGCGTCGTCGCCGCGATGGTGCGCATGGACCTGACCAGGCAGTTAGGTGAAACACGTGCGGCCCTGTCGCGCATGAATGAGGAGGACCCGCAGTATTCTGAGGTCTTCCGGTCGCTCATGCGTCTGGAGCAACGCAGGCAAAACTACACCGAAAGGGACTAACTCATGGCAGAAGTGGAGAGCTTCACCCTGGACCATACCGCCGTGAAGGCGCCCTACGTGCGCCTCATCAACGTGGAGTCCGGCCCGAAGGGCGACCAGATTTCGAATTTCGACGTGCGCTTCGTTCAGCCTAACAGCGGCGAGATCCCGACCTCTGGTCTGCACACCATCGAGCATCTCCTCGCATCCCTGCTGCGCGACCGCATCGACGGCGTCATCGACTGCTCGCCGTTCGGCTGCCGCACGGGCTTCCACCTCATCATGTGGGGCACCCCCACCGTCCGTGAGGTGACGGCCGCCATCGCTTCGTCGCTGCACGCCATCGCCGAGGAGGTGACCTGGGAGGACGTTCCGGGCACGGACGTGTACTCCTGCGGCAACTACCGCGATCACTCCCTGTTCAGCGCGCGCGAGTGGAGCCGGACGATCCTCGAGCAGGGCCTGTCCGTCGACCCCTTCGAGCGTGTCTTTATCGTGCACTGATTCCGGGCGAGCACCCGGGAACGCNGAGGGCAACGCCCAGACCCTGCGCGTCGTGACCCGCCTGGAGCCGAAGGTGATCGGGCCGGGCGGCGTGCCAGCGGGCCTGAACCTGTCGCGCGCGACGCTTGACGCGATCTGTAAGTACCCGTGGGTCAAGTCCGGCGGCCCTGACCTGGCCAAGTCGACGCGCAAGTTCTCGGTCTATCCGGACGACGCGCCCGTGTTCGCATGGATGCGCCAGGGTACGCCTGCGGGGCGGCGCTGCCTGGAGGCCCAGATCATGGATCTGTCGGACGACATCGCCTACTCGGTGCACGACATGGAGGACGCGGTCGCGACCCGCAAGCTCGACCCCGCCGATCTTTTCGACGACGAGCACTGCGCGGCGGTCGTCGCTTCCACGCTGGACTGGTACGGGCCCGCGGTGGCGCGCTCGGACCTGGAGGATGCCCTGGAGCGCATCGTGCACATGAGCGTGTGGCTGCGCTCCTTCGACGGCTNACCAGGGGAAGTGCTCCGGGGAGGGGTGCCCGTCACCGGACGAGGCCTCGGCGCCGAAGACGTACAGGCCCGACTTCGCGGCTGCCGTCCAGCGCCCGTCTTGAAGCTCCAGGCCGGGGGAGCGGCGCTCGCGGGAGGGCAGGGCACAGGCGAGGGAGTCAGGCAGAGTTGTCATGCGTTGATCGTATCCTTTCAACAGCATCGCTGCGCACAGACTATGCGTGCGTGAAAGCGTACGTTATGATGGTGATGGAAAGGGACATCATGACTGCTGTCAGTGCTACCGCCGCGCGCTCGAACCTGTATCGGCTCATCGACACCGTGAATGAGGAGTCAACCCCGATCACGATCACCGGACGTCGCGGAAACGCCGTTCTCATCGGCGAGGACGACTGGTCCGCGATTCAGGAAACCCTGTACCTGCAGGGGATTCCCGGAATGACGGACAGTCTGAAGGAAGCCGCTCGCGAAGACCTCGACGACGCACTCGATGACGTGGAGTGGTAGCGATGTGGCGGCTCGTTTTCTCCAAACAGGCCGCGAAGGACGCGAAGAAGCTCTCCGCCAGCGGCCTGAAAGCGAAAGCGCAGGCTCTCATCGAGCTTCTCAAAGAGGACCCGTTCGCGACGCCTCCCCGCTACGAGCGCCTCGTGGGCGACCTCGCCGGGATGTATTCGCGCAGAATTAACATTCAGCACAGGCTCGTCTACGAGGTGTTCGAAGAAGAGCGCACCGTCCGCGTCCTGCGCATGTGGACCCACTACGAATGAGTCTTCCTTGGGGTGAGAACGTCCACAGCAGGTGGGGGAGTGGGTCACATGCCGAAACCAATCGGCCTCGGTGTGAATCGCGGGCATATTCTGGCACCATATTCGTGAAAAACCATCAGAGGAGACCTCATGGCATCGACGCAGCACACCCCCACGGAGCTTGAGGCCGCCGGCGACCTGGCCCTGCCCAGCGCCGACAAGCTGGCCGGTCGTTTTCCAGTGACCCACAACCCTTACCCGGCGACGCCGGAAGAGTACAACGAGATCATGTCGACCCTGGCCTTCGGTAAGAAGTTCACGGATCACATGGCCCACATGCGCTGGACGCGCGAGGGAGGCTGGAGCGACCGCGAAGTCATCCCGTACGGTCCGCTCAATCTGACCCCCGGAACATCCGTCTTCCACTACTGCCAGTCCGTGTTTGAGGGCATCAAGGCCTACAAGCGTGAGGATGGGTCCGTGTGGACGTTCCGCCCCGGCTACAATGCTGCGCGCCTGAACCACTCCGCGCGCCGCCTGGCGCTGCCCGAGCTGAGCCGCGAGGACTTCGTGGCCTCCCTCGTGGATTACGTGCGCACGGACGTCAAGTGGGTGCCCGACGTCGATGGCTCCTCCCTCTACCTGCGTCCCTTCATGTTTGCGTCAGAGGAGTTCGTGGGCGTGCATCCCGCGGGCGTTGTCGACTACTATGTCATCGGCTCGCCGTCGGGTCCCTACTTCAAGGGCGGCCTGTCGGGCGTCGCCATCTGGGTGGAGCGCGAATACCACCGCGCGGGCCCCGGCGGCACCGGCTCTGCGAAGGCTGGCGGCAACTACGCGGCCTCCCTGCTGCCCCAGATCCAGGCCGAGGCCAAGGGCTTCTCTCAGGTCTGTTTCCTGGACACGTACGAGGGCAAGTACCTCGAGGAGCTGGGCGGCATGAACATGTTCGTCGTCATGGCCGACGGCACTATCCGCACCCCCGGGCTCACCGGAGTCATCCTCGAGGGCGGCACCCGCAGCGCGATCCTGCGCATGCTGCGCGACCAGGGCGTGGACGTGCGCGAGGAGAAGATCGCCCTGTCCGAGGTCGTGGACGGGATCCGTTCGGGCGCTGTTGCCGAGGTCTTCGCCTGTGGCACGGCCGCCGTGGTCACCCCGATCACGCGCCTGGCTGGCGACGACTTTGACGTGGAGATTGAGGTGGGGGACAAGACCCGCCAGATTCACAAGCGTCTGACCGACATCCAGTGGGGCCGCGCGGAGGATCCCTACGGCTGGACGTACCGCCTGGCCTGAGCCTGATCGCATCCCCTAGCCACGGCCTCGTCCATCGACGAGGCCGTAGCTGTGTCAAGCCGTCTCATTTTCGTCAGGCGCCACCTTCGTGACGGTAGTGTCAGAACCAAAGTAAGGGTATCCTTCTTTACATGCACGTGTGTGTCGTGGTGATAGGAGAACTATGAAACGCGCGATCATTGTCGTCTGCTCGTGGGCGGCGGCCCTATGCCTGGCGCTCGCCTACCTAACGATCGGCTGGGGCATCGACGATGTCGTGGGCGGTCGCGCCTGGTCGACGTGGTGGCTCGCTCTGGCGGGCGCACTGGCCTCCGGTTTCTTCGCGTGGCTTGTCAGTGCGTTCGGCGCGACCGCCATGAAAGAACTGGAGCCAAGTCTGCGGCACACGATGATCCGTCAGGTCTTCGCCCTGGGGCCGACGCAGCGCACCAACGAGCGTGCGGGCCGCGTCGTCAACTCGGCCACCGATGGCGTGGAGCGTGTGGCTGCCTATAAAGGAATTTTCCTGGCCCCCATGATCGCGTCCCTCACCATACCGATCCTCGTTGTCATCGTCGTTGCACTCGCGCTCGATCCTATCTCTGGGGCTCTTCTAGCTACTGCGATTCCTCTCGTTGCGGTATGCGTCTTGGGTTTCCGTCACGCTTTTAAGCCGGTGTCCGATCGCTACCGGGGTGCCTCGCGCCAACTCGCTGCTAAAGAACTCGATGCGATTCAGGGCTTGGGTGACCTTGCCCTCATGAACGCAGGCAAGGACATGGGTCAGCGACTGGCGCAGGCAGCCGAAGAAGTACGCTCGAAAGTCATGAGCTACCTGGCTGGCAACCAGCTGATCCTTCTCGTCATTGACTCTGTCTTCTCTCTCGGCATGATCACCGGAGCGATCGCACTAGCCCTCATCCGCTACGAGCAGGGAGCCGTGAGCATCGGAGGTGCTCTTTGCCTCGTGCTCCTGTCCTCCATCATGCTCGACCCGCTGGACCGCATCGGCCAGTTCTTCTACATCGGCATGGGAGGCATCGCAGCCAACAAGGAAATCAAGAAGTTCATCGCGCAGACCCCGCCCGTTGCGGATGCAAAGGGCGTCAGCATCCCCGCGATCCCTTCCGCCCCCGGGGAGATCGACCTGTCTGAGGTGTCCTTCTCCTACACCAAGGACACCCCCGTCCTGCGCGACGCGAACCTGACAGTGAACCCGGGCGAGCACGTCGCCTTGGCTGGACCCTCCGGCGCCGGCAAATCCACGATCTCCGCACTCCTGCAAGGATTCCTGCGACCCACGCGCGGACAGGTGAGCCTCAACGGCGTGGATCTGGCTACCGCGCCCCTGTCGTGGGTACGCGCCCAGAGCGCCGTCGTCGAACAGACCACCTATCTCTTCTCCGGTACCCTGCGCGACAACCTCCTCCTGGCTGCTCCCACTGCCACCGACGACCAACTCATCGAAGCCCTGCGCGCAGCACACCTGGGCGAGTTTGTCGACTCCCTGCCCGGAGGCCTCGACGCCTGCGTGGGCGCCCGAGGCCTGGCCGTGTCCGGCGGCGAGGCACAGCGCATCGCGATCGCCCGCGCCTTCTTGAAGAACGCGTCGATCATGATCCTGGATGAACCAACCGCGCACGTGGATCTTGCCTCCGAGCGTGAAATCCTGGCGTCCCTCGATTCGGTGTGCGCCGGGCGCACGACCCTGACGATCTCCCACCGAGACGCGACGATAAAGGACGCCGACCGTGTCGCAACACTCCAGGAAGGAACGATCCGATGACCCGCTGGAAGCTGTCCCTTCGACTCCTATCGATTACGCGCCGAGTGCTGGCCCCATTGGCTCTCTCAATCGCCGCGCGCATCGTCTTTCTGCTGATCGGCATTGGCCTGTTCGCGCTGGGCGGCTGGGCCGTGGCGAGCCTGGCTACCGGCACCAGCGCCTGGTCCATTCCCTTCATCATCGCGTGTGCCGTGAGTCTGAGTCTCTTGAAAGGCGCAGCCCGCTACCTCGAGCAGTTCGCCGGTCACTTCGTTGCCTTCCACTCCCTGGCGATGCTGCGCAACTATTTCTACGACCAGCTTGAACCTCAGGCTCCTGCCGGAACGGATCGCCTGGATTCGGGCGACATTATGAACCGCGTGACAAAAGACATCGACCGCGTCGAGGTTTTCTTCGCCCACACCCTCGCTCCTGTCACGACGGCCTTCATCGTGCCGGTCCTCACCGTCGTGTGGATGGGTTCGGTCGTCTCCTGGACGACAGCTGTCGTGCTGGCTCCCTTCCTGCTCACCGTTGGTGTCATCATCCCATTCCTGGGGTCGGGTTTGACCGCTCGCGCTGCCCGCGAGCTGCGCGAGGCTCGCGGCGCCATCGCTGCCCACGTGACCGACTCGGTGCAGGGCGTGCGAGAAGTCTTGGCGTTCGGCGCGCAAGGCCGCCGCGAGGCCGAAATGGACCAGATTGAAGCGCGCATCGACGCTAGCCTTGGCACTCAGGGCCGCTGGATCGCTCTGCGCCGAGGCCTCAACCAGGCCGCCGTTGGAATCGGAATCGTCACCGTCGCCATGGTGGCGGGCTCGGGCGTGCACGCCGGTACGCTGACGTTGCCGCAGGCGGGTCTCGCCATCGGCATCGCTTTGGGGGCTTTCGGTCCGGTCCTCGCGGTTGAAGAGTTCGCAGCCGACCTGGACCAAGCTTTCGCGTCCGCCGCCCGCGTTTTCGCGATCACTGACCGCGCGCCCGTCGTAGCGGACCCGGCAGATCCCAAGCCCCTGACGCCCGGCGACATCGACATCACCGGCGTCAGCTTCGCTTACCCGACGGATGAGACCGCGCCTGCGCCCGCTCCCACGGTCCTGGAGGGCGTCAATATCCACATCCCTGCGGGCACGCACGCCGCGATTGTGGGAGCTTCCGGGTCCGGCAAGTCCACCCTGGCCTCGCTCATCACGCGCACGTGGGATCCCGCTTCCGGTGCCGTTAGCATCGGCGGAACGAACATCGCCGACGTATCCTTGCATGACCTGCGCACCGTGGTCGCCTCCGCTCCCCAACGCCCCTACCTGTTCAACGACACCCTGCGCGCCAACCTGCTCCTCGCCGCCCCACAGGCGAGCGNGCCTCGACGCCTGCGTGGGCGCCCGAGGCCTGGCCGTGTCCGGCGGCGAGGCACAGCGCATCGCGATCGCCCGCGCCTTCTTGAAGAACGCGTCGATCATGATCCTGGATGAACCAACCGCGCACGTGGATCTTGCCTCCGAGCGTGAAATCCTGGCGTCCCTCGATTCGGTGTGCGCCGGGCGCACGACCCTGACGATCTCCCACCGAGACGCGACGATAAAGGACGCCGACCGTGTCGCAACACTCCAGGAAGGAACGATCCGATGACCCGCTGGAAGCTGTCCCTTCGACTCCTATCGATTACGCGCCGAGTGCTGGCCCCATTGGCTCTCTCAATCGCCGCGCGCATCGTCTTTCTGCTGATCGGCATTGGCCTGTTCGCGCTGGGCGGCTGGGCCGTGGCGAGCCTGGCTACCGGCACCAGCGCCTGGTCCATTCCCTTCATCATCGCGTGTGCCGTGAGTCTGAGTCTCTTGAAAGGCGCAGCCCGCTACCTCGAGCAGTTCGCCGGTCACTTCGTTGCCTTCCACTCCCTGGCGATGCTGCGCAACTATTTCTACGACCAGCTTGAACCTCAGGCTCCTGCCGGAACGGATCGCCTGGATTCGGGCGACATTATGAACCGCGTGACAAAAGACATCGACCGCGTCGAGGTTTTCTTCGCCCACACCCTCGCTCCTGTCACGACGGCCTTCATCGTGCCGGTCCTCACCGTCGTGTGGATGGGTTCGGTCGTCTCCTGGACGACAGCTGTCGTGCTGGCTCCCTTCCTGCTCACCGTTGGTGTCATCATCCCATTCCTGGGGTCGGGTTTGACCGCTCGCGCTGCCCGCGAGCTGCGCGAGGCTCGCGGCGCCATCGCTGCCCACGTGACCGACTCGGTGCAGGGCGTGCGAGAAGTCTTGGCGTTCGGCGCGCAAGGCCGCCGCGAGGCCGAAATGGACCAGATTGAAGCGCGCATCGACGCTAGCCTTGGCACTCAGGGCCGCTGGATCGCTCTGCGCCGAGGCCTCAACCAGGCCGCCGTTGGAATCGGAATCGTCACCGTCGCCATGGTGGCGGGCTCGGGCGTGCACGCCGGTACGCTGACGTTGCCGCAGGCGGGTCTCGCCATCGGCATCGCTTTGGGGGCTTTCGGTCCGGTCCTCGCGGTTGAAGAGTTCGCAGCCGACCTGGACCAAGCTTTCGCGTCCGCCGCCCGCGTTTTCGCGATCACTGACCGCGCGCCCGTCGTANTCCAGCGTCAGCGCCTGGCCCTGGCACGCGCGCTCCTGCGCGACGCGCCCATCTACGTCCTCGACGAGGCCACGAGCCAGGTTGACCCGGTCACCGAGGCGCGCGTACGCGAGGGCATCGCCCGCGTCGCGAAGGGCCGCACCATCGTCGAGATCGCCCACCGTATCAGTGCCGTGCGCGACGCCGACCTGATCATTGTCATGGACGCGGGCCGCGTCGTGGAAACCGGTACCTACGCCGAGCTGCACGCGTGTGGCGGCGCACTCGCCATGCTCGAAGCACGCGAAACCGACGCCCAACCTAGCGCCTGAAAGCCGCGTGGGCGCGGGAATAGTGCCACGGCCTCGCGCCTCGCCTCTTTGCGAGTCCGATACCGATAGGATTCACCCTATGGAAAGATTGATCGGCTGGACGAAAGCTGACGCGTGGGGGTCCACGAACGCGATTCCGGAGTTCTTGGGCGCCGCCGCCGGGGACGAACCGGTGTCGGAGGTGTGGTTCGGTACTCACCCGGACGGGCCGACGCTGCTGACGGACGGTGACACACTCGCCGACTTTATCGACGTCGATCCCAAGCATGCGCTGGGAGGTGGCCTGCTCTACGCATTCGGTTCGACGTTGCCCTACCTGGCGAAAATTATTGCGCCCGCGCAAACTCTGTCCCTGCAGGTGCATCCGACGAAGGAGATTGCGCGCGAGGGCTACCTGCGCGAAGAGGTCCTCGGGATTGAACGCACGGATCCGCGCCGCGTGTACAGGGATATGAACCACAAGCCGGAGATGATTTACGCGCTCACGGAGTTCAGTGCGCTTGTGGGCTTCCGCGTGCCGCGCAAGGCGCGTGAGCTCCTGGTTGGCCTAGAGGGGGAGTTGGCTGAGCGCTTGCGCCACCGCTTGAAGCTCTCGACCGTGCGCGGAGGCCTTCGTTCCTTGGCAACCTGGCTCTTTGACGAGGATTCCCCGGCGACGCCCGAGCGCATTGCCGAGTTCGTGGCCTCGTGCCGCGCGCGCCTCGCTTCGGGGGACTCACCCTCGCCGCGCACAGACACGCTCGTGAGCGTCCTAGGGGAGAAACACCCGGGTGACCCGGGCATCATCGTCGCCTTCCTCATGAACCCGGTGTCGCTGCGCCCCGGCGAGGCCGTCTACATTCCGCCGCTCCAGATCCACGCCTACCAGTCAGGCCTGGGCATCGAGGTCATGGCCTCCTCCGACAACGTCGTGCGCGCGGGCCTGACCCGAAAGTACGTGGATTCCGCACAGCTCGTGGAGATTACCGAGTTCTCAGCGTTGCCGCCCGTGCGCGTGGCCCCCGAGCATCCTTCGGCGACGACGGATCGTTTCCTGGCGCCCGCCCAGGAATTCGAGCTGTCCGTGACGACGTTGGCGCCAGGCACGCACGCGTCGCGTGTAGACGAGGTTGTGGTGCCCGGAGAGGGACCGCGCATTATTATCGCGACCTCCGGCTCAGTGACCCTGCACGTGAGCGAGGAACAGGGGGGACAGGCAGTGGGGCTGAGCCGCGGGCAGGCCGTTTTTGTTTCGGCAGCCGAACGTCGCGTGTGGGCGTACGGCACCGGTTCATTCGTGCAGGTCGGTGCCCCCTGATCGGAATATGACGCGCTGAGACGACGCTACGGCGACCCTCGTTGTCAAGCCTATCCACGTGATGGTCTTGGTTCCTGACAAAGCCTTCATGTTCCTGAATATTCGCTTAAACTAAAAATTGGGTCTCAGTTTCGCTCGCTGCGATGAGACCCGACTGTCAATCGCAGTGCGGGCGCCGCGTGGGGGCGCCCGCACTGCGATTCTGTGTATGTCAGAAGATGCCGCTGACCCAGTCGGCCAGCGTCTTACAGGTATCCGCCAGCTCCCCCTCGTGGGCGTCGTAACCCGCCACGATGTCCTCGGTGTCAACCTCGTCGTTGTTCTGCGCCCACACGGTTGCGCTTTCGCGCGTGACCTCTGGGTGGAACTGGACACCGAGCGCGCTACCGAAGGAGAAAATCTGCGTGTACTTGTCTGAGCGTGCCCACTCGCGCGCTCCGCGAGGGAGCTCGACGATGGCGTCGCCATGATCGGCGAAGACCGTGTGGGTCGACGCCAAGGCCATGCGTAAGGGGACGGCCCCACCCCCGCCCGCTTGATCGTTTGTACCCCAGGTAAGGGAGATGACCCCGTATTCGGGGCCGCAAGGATCCGCGACGCTGACGCGCCCGCCGAAGGTGGCTGCGATCAGCTGGGCCCCCAAACAGATACCGAGGACGCGCACGTTCGCGCGTACGCAGCGGCGCACGAGTTCACGCTCGTCTTCCAGCCACGGCCACGCCTCGTCGTCGTAGGCGTTAGCGCGCCCGCCGAGCAGAATCAGGGCATCCGGCAGGGTAGCGACGGCCTGATCGTGAAGGTATTTGGTATTTTCCCACGCGCGCACCACCTCGTGACCGCCGAGGAAGGCGGACAGCTGACCCACCGGAACAATCGGGTCGTTTTGAATCACGAGGACGCTCATACGCCAATTGTAGTCGCGATCACCCTTACGTACCCATCTACGTACCCATCGGCCAGTGACGACGACAAACAGGGGGCATTTGTATTAACGGAGTAGAAGCATCGGACGCACACCAGCCCCCGGTCCCGGAACTCGACGCGGCGTGCGATCCCCACCGCGGCAGGCCGACCCGGAAACAGGGGCTGCGGCACACGCTATATTGTGTGAGGCGAAGCTCAAAAAACATGGAAAGTCACCTGAAAAAACCCTGAAAAAGCGCGCGGGGCGGACAAAGATCCACCCCGCGCGCCCCAGGCCAGCAATCAGGCGATCACTTCGACGCGAGACGAGCGCCCTGCGCCAGCGCCTCCAGCTTCGCCCACGCAATCGACGGGTAGATACGGCCGCCCAGGCCACAGTCCGTCGACGCCACGACTCGTTCGTCGCCCACGATGTCCGCGAACTGGCGGATGCGCTGAGCAACCAGCTCCGGGTGCTCCACGACGTTCGTCGAGTGTGACACCACGCCCGGGATCAGGTACTTGCCCTCGGGCAGTGGGGTGTCCCGCCAGATCGTCCACTCGTGCGCGTGGCGAGCGTTCGCCGCCTCGAACGTCAGGCCATTCGCGTTGACCAGCAGGGCCAGATCCACGATGTCCTTGAACGCAATATCCGTCGTGTGTGGGCCGTGCCACGAACCCCAGCACACGTGGAAACGAACCAGATCCGGGTCAATGCCCTCCAGCGCGTGGTTCAGCGCGTCAATACGCACCCGCGAGAACGTGCGATAATCCTCAACGGACGGCTCCGGGTTCATCTGATCCCAGCCTTCCGCAATATCCGGCGCGTCAATCTGCACCGTTAGACCAGCGTCCGTAATGCGCTTGTACTCCTCGCGCAGCACATCCGCGCATGCCCACACCACGGCCTCGTCGTCCTCGTAGAACGCGTTGGCCACGCGAGCAGCCGAACCCGGCGAAATCGCCGCCACGAAACCATCCGACACGGGCTTGCCCGCTGCCTCCAGCGCGTGCTTCGTGCCCGCTATGTCGCGCTCCACGGCCTCGGCGCCGATGTAGGTCAGCTCGCCCGTGATCGTCGGGAACGCAATCGGGTTGCGGTTCGCAATGTGAATGCCCGAATCCGGGTCGCCGTACGCGTCCGCGAAACGCTGCCAGTCGCGGCGCTGCGCAAACGACGAGAAGGACAGGCGCCCATCGCGGCCAGCCGGGGGACGCACATCAAAACGCTGTACGTCCTCAAAGGACAGCCCGCCGAAACGGGAGAAGGAATACGTCCACCACGCGCCGTAATCAACCGTGTCGATCATCGCATGGCCGTACTCGCCGTCATTGACAATATCCAGGCCGATCTCAGTCTGACGCTTGACGACGCCGTCAACCTGATCCTGCAGCAGCGACGCGAAATCAGCTTCGTCGAGAGAACCTTCGCGGCGCGCACGATTTGCGTCAAGTAACTCGGGGGTACGGGGCAGGGAACCAACATGAGTGGTGCGAATCGTCATCGCAGTCCTTTCTCTTTTCTGTGCCTTCAGCCTACGGTTCGCGCCTTGGCGACGAAGGCGATTGTCCGATCCGTGACCAATGTAATCAACCACTCGGACGATTGCGTGCTATTTCATGCACATACCCCTTGCGTTTTCCCACGCACACAGCACGCAAGCGTCCATCCTCTGACACACAGCACCGCTCGCCACAGCCCACGGAATACCGCGCGAAAACCACCCGACCTGAGCCCCGGCCTCGTCCATGAGACGAAACCCGCACGGAAACGCGACGCTCACACTCCTACTGTTGACTCATTACAAGGCAAAAGAAAGGCACATCATGAGTCGCCCGCTGCGCTCGGCAACATCCACCCAAGGCCGCAACATGGCCGGAGCTCGCGCCCTGTGGCGCGCCACCGGCATGAAGGACGGCGACTTCGGCAAGCCGATCATCGCCATCGCCAACTCCTACACCCAGTTCGTACCCGGCCACGTGCACCTGAAGAACATGGGGGACCTCGTCGCCGGAGCCATCGAAGCGGCCGGCGGCGTCGCCAAGGAATTCAACACGATCGCCGTCGACGACGGCATCGCAATGGGCCACGACGGCATGCTCTACTCCCTGCCCAGCCGCGACCTCATCGCCGACTGTGTCGAAACCATGGTCAATGCGCACCGCGCCGACGCCCTCGTGTGCATCTCCAACTGCGACAAGATCACCCCCGGCATGCTCCTGGCCGCCATGCGCCTGAACATCCCCACCATCTTCGTCTCCGGTGGCCCCATGGAGTCCGGCGCCGCTGTCGAGGGCGTCGTCGAGCACCGCCTCGACCTCATCGACGCCATGGTCATGGCCGTCGACGACTCCGTCAGCGACAACCAGCTCGCGACCGTCGAAGCCAACGCGTGCCCCACCTGCGGCTCCTGCGCCGGCATGTTCACCGCGAACTCCATGAACTGCCTCAACGAGGCCATCGGCCTGGCCCTGCCTGGCAACGGCACCACCCTGGCCACCCAGATCGAACGCAAGAAGCTTTTCACCGAGGCCGGCACGCGCATCGTCGACATGTGCCGCGCCTACTACGACAATGAAGACGACTCGGTCCTTCCGCGCTCCATCGCCACGAAGGAAGCCTTCGAGAACGCCATGAGCCTGGACGTTGCCATGGGCGGCTCCACCAACACCGTGCTCCACATCCTCGCCATCGCCCACGAGGCCGGTGTTGACTTCACGCTCGACGACATCGACGCGATCTCGCGCCGCGTGCCCTGCCTGTGCAAGGTGGCCCCCAACTCCACGACCTACCACATCGAGCACGTCCACCGCGCCGGCGGCATCCCCGCCCTGCTCGGCGAGCTCGACCGCGCGGGCCTGCTCCACCGCGACGTCCACTCCGTCCACTCCGACAACCTGGAGAACTGGCTGGGCGCGTGGGACGTGCGCAGGGGGACCGTCACCGACGAGGCCAAGCACCGCTTCCTCGCCGCCCCCGGCGGCGTGCGCACCACCCAGGCCTTCTCGACCGCCAACCTGTTCGAGTCCCTCGATACCGACTCCGTCTCCGGCTGCATCCGCTCCGTCGACCACGCCTACACGAAGGACGGCGGCCTGGCCGTCCTCTACGGCAACATCGCCGCAGGCGGCGCGATCATCAAGTCCGCCGGCATCGACGAGTCCCTCTTCCACTTCGTCGGCAAGGCCTTCGTCGTCGAATCCCAGGAGGAAGCCGTCGAGGCCATCCTCAGCAAGCAGGTCAAGGAAGGCGACGTCGTCGTCATCTTGTACGAGGGTCCCAAGGGCGGCCCCGGCATNACCGCGATCCCGAGGACGATGCCGATGTGGAAACCGACGGCCGTGTTGCGGGCGGCCAGCGCGATGACGACGCCGATCGAGCCGGGGCCCGCGATGAGCGGCAACGCCATGGGGGAGAAGGACACGTCCGGCTTTGCCGTCGCGTGCTGGGCCTCCTCATGGGTGGCGCGGCGCTTGTTTTCCAGCATCGAGAAGCCCGAGTGTGCGACGACCAGGCCGCCCGCGATCTGCAGGGACGGCAGGTCGAAGCCGAAGAAACGCATGATGAGCGAGCCGCTGACCGCGAACACGGTGAGGATGGCGAACACGTAGATGCCGGTCTTCCAGGCCTGCGAGCGCACCGCCGCCGGAGAATCACCGGCGGTGAGTCCCGCGAACGCCGCGAGACCACCGATCGGGTTGGTGATTGGGGTGAGCGCGAGGATCGCCGCGGACATTCCAGCGAGAACGNGCCGTGCGCCGCGCGCTGGGCGCCGCCCTGTCGTGGGACGACATCGACTTCGACGTCATCCACGGCCCCGTCGTCGACCCGATGATCAACGTCGCCATGGACGAAACCCTGGTCGAGGACGTGGCCGCGGGGCGCCGCAAGCCCTTCATGCGCCTGTGGGAGTGGAACGGCCCCCAGGTCGTCATCGGCTCCTTCCAGTCCTACCAGAACGAAATCCAACAGGACGGGGTCGAGCGCTACGGCATCACCGTGTCTCGGCGCGTCACCGGCGGCGGCGCCATGTTCATGGAGCCCGGCAACTGCATCACCTACTCGCTCGTCATTCCCACCGCCCTGGTGGAGGGGATGAGCTTCGAGCAGGCCTACCCGTACCTGGATCAGTGGGTCATGGAGGTCCTGGACAAGCTGGGCATCAAGGCCACGTACGTGCCGCTCAACGACATCGCCTCCGAGTACGGAAAGATCGGCGGCGCCGCGCAGAAGCGCTGGGCGAACGGCTACATGGTCCACCACGTGACCATGGCTTACGACATCGACGCCATCAAGATGAACGAGGTTCTGCGCATCGGCATGGAGAAGATCCGCGACAAGGGCACCCGCAGCGCCGTCAAACGCGTGGACCCCATGCGCTCCCAGACCGGCATGGCGCGTGAGGAGATCCTCCAGGCTTTCTTCGACCACTTCAAGGAGAAGTACAACGCCACGGTCGGCACCATCACCGAGGCGGATCTTGAGGTCGCGCGGAAGCGCTGCGAGACGAAGTTCGCGCGCGAGGAGTGGGTGCACCGCATCCCCTGAGTACGGATGTCTGGCTCGGTGCGAGCCGGGCGTTCCCGGGCCCGCTTCGGCGTCGTTTCGACGAGGCCGGGGCGGGCTTTCGTGTTCCCGTGCGGCTGCCCCCAAATTTCGCACGTAATTCCCGTGTCAACCTTTTATGTTTTTTAGTATCCACCCTTGAAATAGCAACGAAACAAGACAATTCGCGGAATGGATCAGAGGGGAATTACGTGCGACATTGGGGTATGGCGCGCAATGAGGCCGGGGCGGGCGAGAGCTTAGAAGAGCTGGAGTGCGCGTACCCCGTGGATGATGAGCTCGACGCCGATGACGAGGATCAGGAAGCCCATGATGCGTACGATCGCGCCGACGCCGGTGGCGCCCAGCTTGTCGATCCAGGGAGTGCCGTAGCGCAGCAGCGCCGCGATGAGGGCGGCCGTCACCGCGATCCCGAGGACGATGCCGATGTGGAAACCGACGGCCGTGTTGCGGGCGGCCAGCGCGATGACGACGCCGATCGAGCCGGGGCCCGCGATGAGCGGCAACGCCATGGGGGAGAAGGACACGTCCGGCTTTGCCGTCGCGTGCTGGGCCTCCTCATGGGTGGCGCGGCGCTTGTTTTCCAGCATCGAGAAGCCCGAGTGTGCGACGACCAGGCCGCCCGCGATCTGCAGGGACGGCAGGTCGAAGCCGAAGAAACGCATGATGAGCGAGCCGCTGACCGCGAACACGGTGAGGATGGCGAACACGTAGATGCCGGTCTTCCAGGCCTGCGAGCGCACCGCCGCCGGAGAATCACCGGCGGTGAGTCCCGCGAACGCCGCGAGACCACCGATCGGGTTGGTGATTGGGGTGAGCGCGAGGATCGCCGCGGACATTCCAGCGAGAACGG
>NZ_LT635868.1:57695-188807 GCF_900128465.1 Actinomyces bouchesdurhonensis
CCAAGAGCGCCGCCATGGCCGACCCGGCCGTCGCCCAGCGCCGAACCGGCTACGTCGTGGGCGGTATCAGCCCTCTCGGACAGACGACTTCCCACCGGCTGTTCATTGATTCGGCGTGCCTGGACCACGAGACCATGATCGTCTCGGGCGGGCGCCGAGGCCTCAGCGTCGAGCTGAGCCCCCTCGACCTCGTGGAGCTCACGGACGCGGAGGTCACGGACCTCGCGCAGGTCTGACCCGGCCTCGTCCTGTTTCCGTCGTCGTCCTACGCTCCTGCCTGGTCTTCGCCCCAGCCGCTGATACTCTCGTACCCCCACAATTTCGCACGTAATTCCCTCAGCCCTCCTTCAGGTTTTGAATGAGGGTCGTTGAAATCATGCGGTTTTTGAGCTCTCAGCGCGGATCCGAATAATGAATTACGTGCGACGTTGTTGGGGAACCCTGCTGGGAAGTGCTACCTCGCGTCCACGACTCGTGCTGATCCGATGCCGCGGTCCGTATTAGCGCGAAGATCGCTCGACGTACAATGGCACCCGGGTGAGTGAGATGAGAGTGGAACGAGGAGACTGTGATCGTGTCTGCAGATCTGCGGTACAGCGAAGAGACTGAAGCAGCTATGCGCGAGGCTCGCGAGATTGCTGCTGGGCTTATTTCCGCTGCGCGCTATGGCTCTGCGGCGGAGGCATTTGGGGAGAACGATGACAACCGACATGACTGAACTGAGCCGCCGCGGGCGCGCCGCCTACTGGGTGACTGCCGCCCTCGCCTGGGCGAGCGTCGCCGCCACCCTCATCATTACGGCCTTTGATGGCTACGCTCCTGCGACGTACATAGAGGAGGGTCTGTTCGCGGGTGCCCCCCACGGCTGGGCGGGCGCCCCCGAGCGCCTCATCAATTGCCTGTCCTACTTCACCGAGCTGTCCAACATCATGGTTGCGATCATCTCGACCCTCCTCGCGCGCCGAGGCAGCGTCGGAGCGTGGGGGAGAGCCACACACCTGTGTGCCCTCATGATGATCACGGTGACCGCTATTGTCTACGCGACCCTGATCGGCCCCTACGAAACACTGTCCGGCTTCGCGCTCGTCACCAACCCGCTGCAGCACATCGTCGTCCCCGCAGCCTTCGTGGGCACGGCAGCGCTCGCGGGTCCGCGCGGCGGCATCACGTGGGCGACGCTGGGGCGCGCCCTGCTGATCCCGGTCGCGTGGGTGGCGTACACGCTCGTGCGAGGCGCCTTCACGCACCAGTACCCCTACGGCTTCGTGAACGTCTGGCGCATCGGCTACGCGCAGGTCGCCATCAACATCGTGGCGATCCTGATTGGCGCCCTGCTCTTCATGGCGCTCTTCGCGGGCGCGGACTGGCTGATCCGCAAGGCGTCCCGGCGCTGACGGACTGTGCATCTGTCGACCATAGTCCCGTCCGTACCCGCTAGAGTGAGGCCATGAGCAACGAACCCGGGCTTGTTCCTGAACTTTCCGTCACCGATTACGAGGCATCGCGCCGTTTTTGGTGCGACCTCGTCGGTTTTTCCCTCCGCTATGAGCGGCCTGAGGAGGGATTCGGCTACCTCGTCCTGGGTAACGCGCACCTGATGCTCGACCAGATCGACCGCGGGAGGACGTGGGCAACCGGTCCCCTTGAGCTGCCGCTTGGCCGCGGGATCAACCTCGAGGTTCAGATCGACAATCTGGACGGTGCATGGCACCGCATCACCGAGGCAGGGTGGCCGATCTTCGCCGAACCTGAAGAGAAACCGGGCGGGCGACATCGACATTGGAGTCCGCCAGTTCCTAGTCCAGGATCCCGACGGCTACCTGCTGCGCCTCCAGCAGGAAATCGGTGAGAGGCCCGCGCGGCGAGAATAACTCGGACGGCGGGGACCACGACTCTCTGCGCCGCTCACACCCGAGTCATCCGAATTGCCACATCAACGAGGCCGTGGCAGCCCCTGACGCCCCAGCGGTGCCCCCTTGAAACCGGACGGATTTACCGCGCCCCGACCGTGATCGTTGCCAGGGCGACGCGGTTCGCCTCGTCAGAGGCGGGCACGTCCACGAGGGCGACGATGCGCCAGTCCATGTCCTCCTCGGGGTCCAACAGGGTCTGCGTGGCCAGCCAGAAGGTGCCTGCGCCAGCCTGATCGACCGCTTCCGCGATCGCCTCGATGCGCGCCACCTGGGCGCGCTCGAAATCAGAGGACACCACAGCGGGGGCCAGCTCCAGCACGTCCTCGCGGGTCGGCGCCTCGTTCAGGGAGCACAGTGACAGGGCGCGCGCCCGCTGGTCGATGCCGATCCACTCGTNGTGCGGCCGCGCGAGGACGTGGCGCGGTCGATGCGGTCGCGGGCAGCGGCGATGGCCTCGGGAATACTCATGCCTTCATGGTACGCGGGGAGGCGCTTTCAGGGGGCAATCAGGGGTGGCTCAGGGGGAACTGAGCCGATCTGCGTGGCAGACTAGAATGTTCACAGATCAAGGAAAGGACACGCCATGCGTACCCTGCTCAACATCATCTGGTTCTTCTTCGGGGGACTCCCGCTCTTCCTGGGATACCTCCTCGCGGGTGTCGTCGCCTGCATTTTCATCGTCACGATTCCCGCGGGCGTGGCCTGCTTCCGCATCGCCGGATACGTGCTGTGGCCCTTCGGAAAGCGCGTCATCGACCACCCGAGCGCGGGCGCGGGCTCTGGCCTCATGAACATCGTGTGGTTCCTGGTTGCGGGCCTCTGGCTCGCCATCGGCCACGTGACCACCGCCGCCGCGCAGGCCGTCACGATCGTCGGCATCCCGCTGGCCATCGCCAACCTGAAGATGATCCCGATCACCTGCTTCCCCTTCGGCAAGGCCGTCGTTAGTGACCCGACGGCCTCGATCCTCTGATGCGTCCTAGACTGGGGTCATGGCTCGTAAACACAGCAAAGACCACGGCGGTGGCCCCACCCGCGCCATCGAGGCGCTCACGGCGGCCGGCGTTGCTTTTACTATTCACGAGTACGAGCATGACCCGGCCGCCCGGGCGTTCGGCGAAGAAACNGTTCAGGGAGCACAGTGACAGGGCGCGCGCCCGCTGGTCGATGCCGATCCACTCGTGCTCTGCCCAGTAGCGCTCGAGCACGTCGTCCCACTGGTCCTCGCCCCACGGGGCGACCACCTGGGTGCGCGAGGCCTCGTCCAGGCGCGCCAAGGCCTCGACGTTGTCGCGACTCATCGCCTCCACACGCTCGAACAACGCGCCACGGATCGCCGTGCGGAACGCGTGACGGTTCGCGCTAAAGGGAACGGTCCCGTCCTCCCGTGCGCCAAACGCCAGCTCCGTGCCCTCCGTGCCCTCGCCATCGGACGCGGGGAGGGCCTGACCCGTGGACATGGCCTCCCACTCGTCCAGCAGCGAGGAGTCGACCGCGCGGATCAGCGCCGACAGCCACGCAATGATCGAACGCAGCTCGTCCGTCATCAGCTCGTCGGGCACGATCTGGCGCAGCGCTCGGTACGCGTCCGTCAGGTAGCGCAGCACGATGCCCTCGGAGCAGCCCACGTCGTAGCGGCCCACGATCCCCGTGAACGTCAGCGCGTTCTCGATCATCTCGCGCACGACCGACTTCGGGGAAATCTCCTGATCCTCGATCCACGGGTTCGCGTGCAGGTACACCGCGAACGCGTCCCCCAGCAGATCGGCGAGCGGGCGCGGCCACGTGACCTCTTCCAGGGCGGCCATGCGCTCGTCGTACTCCATGCCCTGCGCCTTCATCGCGGCCACGGCCTCGGCGCGCGCCGCCTTCTCCTGCGCGAACAGGAGCGGGCGCGGATCCTCCAGGACCGACTCGATGACAGAGACGACGTCCAGGGCGAAGGTCGGGGACTCCGGGTCCAGCAGCTCGAGCGCCGCCAGCGCGAACGGGGAGAGCGGCTGGTTGAGCGCGAAGTCGTCCGGCAGGTCGGTGGCCGCGCGCAGGCGAGGCTCCCCGGAGGCCGAAGCCTGCGCAGAAGACACGTGCTCGACGACGCCCGCCTGCTTCATCGACGTGTAGATCTCGCCCAGGCGGCGCAGGTGCGGGTTGCGATCCGTTGGCGGATCGTCGTTGTTGCGCGCCAGCCACACGAGGTGCTCGCCCGGGTCTCGCCCGGCCGCGGGCGCACCGGCCAGCACGTTGAGTACCATCGCGTGCGTCATCTCGAAACGGCTCGTGAGCTGCTCGGGGGCCGCGTCCACGAGTCGCTCAAAGGTCGAACGCGTCCACGAGATTTCGCCCTCGCTCGGGCCCTTGCGCTTCTTCGCCGACTTCTTCGCGGCGCGCTTGGCCTCGCGCGCGTCGCGTGCGGCCTCCTGCGCGGCGCTCAGGCGTGCGCGCTCACGGGCGGCGTCAACCTCGTGCTCGGGTGCCAGGACGCGCACGAAACCGACCGTGTCGAAGCCGGCGCGGCCCGCGCGACCCGCGATCTGGTGGAACTCGCGCGCGCTCACGTGACGCATGCGCCGACCGTCGTACTTCACGAGTGACGTCATCAGCACCGTGCGGATCGGAACGTTGATGCCCACGCCCAGCGTGTCCGTGCCGCACACGATCGGCAGCAGGCCAGCCTGCGTGAGGCGCTCGACGAGGCGGCGGTAGCGCGGCAGCATGCCCGCGTGGTGCACGCCGATGCCCTGCGCGAGCAGCGACTTCAGGGTCTGCCCGAAGCCCTTCGTAAACGACACGCCCGCCAGCTGCGCGGCAATCGCCTTCTTCTGCTCCGGCGACAACAGCGAGGAGCGGTCGAACGACTGCGCGGTCGCCACGGCCTCGCGCTGGGAGAAGTGCACGATGTAGACGGGCCAGCGGCCCTCGCCCAGCAGCCGCTCAACCGTGTCGTGCAGGCGGTCCACGACGTACTCGAACTCGAGGGGCACGGGACGCTCCGCGTCGTCGATGAGGGACACGTCGCGCCCGGTGCGCTCCTTCCATGCCCGCTCGAAACGCGTCGTGTCGCCCAGCGTCGCGCTCATCGCCACCACCTGCGGGGTCCTCAGCTCCAGGAGCGGCACCTGCCACGCCCAGCCGCGCTGGCGATCCCCGTAGAAGTGGAACTCGTCCATGACGATCATGTCCGCGTCCAGCGTGGGACCCTCGCGCAGCGACTGATTCGCCAGGATCTCGGACGTGCAGCAGATGATGGGCGCGTCGGCGTTCAAGGACACGTCGCCGGTCACCATGCCGACGTTATCCGCGCCGAACAGGGACACCAGATCAAAAAACTTCTCCGACACCAGGGCCTTGAGCGGCGCCGTGTAGTAGGAGCGCCCCCCGTGGGCCATCGACGTGAAGTGCGCGGCCAGCGCGATCATCGACTTGCCCGACCCCGTGGGGGTCGCCGCAATCACGTGGTTGCCCGCCAGGATCTCCACCAGGGCCTCCTCCTGGTGAGGGTAGAGCGGACGCCCAGTGCCCTGCGCCCAAGACGTGAAGGCCTCGTACAGGGCATCATCGTCGCCCAGACGCCCCTCATCCTCCAGGTCGTCCAGGATCTCGTTCAAAGTCGCGCTCATACCTTAATTGTCCCAGAGTGCGCCCACGTCTGCGTCCCCGCACCGCCGCGGCCTTCCCGCAGCTCATCGACGAGGCCGAGGCGGCACACACGAACATGCGACGGTGGGTGAAAGCATCGAGGCGACGGCGCGCACACATCGAGACGTTACGCGCCGTAACCTCAGCCATGTGGCAAGATGAACAGGTCCCATACAATGCGCGGGCGCGGCCCGCGAAGTGCGCGAGGTCCCGTGACGTAACCACGGCCTCGTCGATAGACACCCCGGGAGGTTCCTGTGGAACAGATAGCTGCGATCGAAAAGGACATCGCCGACTGGATCACGATGCACCTGACGATCGTCATCCTGATCGGCGTGGGCCTCTTCCTCACGGGACGTTCCCTGGCTGTCCAGGTGCGCCTCTTCCCGGAGATGATCCGCACCGTCTTGGACTCGCGCAAGGGCGCTGAGGGCGGTATTTCCTCCTTCCAGGCCTTCGCGATCTCGCTGGCCGCGCGCGTGGGCATCGGCAATGTGTTCGGCGTTGCGGCCGCGCTGCTCATGGGTGGTCCCGGCGCGATCTTCTGGATGTGGGTCGTGGCCCTGGTCGGCATGGCCACTGCGTTCTTCGAGGCGACGCTCGCCCAGATTTTCAAGGTCAAACACTCGGACGGCTCTTTTCGAGGCGGCCCCGCTTACTACATGAAGCGCGGTATGAAGAACCGCACGCTAGCCAACATTTTCGCCGTCATCACCGTCATTACTTGCGGTGTCGTCATCACCTCCGTGCAGTCCAATGCGATCGCCGGTACGCTCACGAGCGCATTCGGAGAGGCCGCTCAGCAGCCCCTGGCCGGCGCGGGCGGCTTCTCCGCGGCGCAGCTGACGATCGCGGGCCTGATCTTCGTCTTCTCGGCGATGGTCATCTTCGGCGGCATTCGTACGGTCGCCCGCGTCACAGAGTGGATGGCCCCAATCATGGCGACGATCTACGTCATCATGGTCGCGATCATCTGCCTCTTGAACATCACGCAGTTCGGCGTCGTGCTGGGCCAGATCTTTGCGTCTGCTTTCTCTGCTCAGGCAACGGTCGGCGGCCTGGGCGGCGGCATCATCGCCGCGATGATCAACGGCACCAAGCGCGGCCTCTTCTCCAACGAGGCCGGCCAGGGTACCGCTCCGAACGCGGCGGCTACCGCGACCGTGTCCCACCCTGTGCGCCAGGGCCTCATCCAGTCCCTCGGCGTCTTCATCGACACCATCGTCGTGTGCACCGCGACTGCCTTCGTGATCCTGCTCGCAGGCCCCGAGGTGTGGGGTGGCGACGGCGTTGATCCCTCGAACTTGACCACCCTGGCCGTCGCCAACGAGCTGGGCGCGTGGACGATCGTCCCCATGGCCATCCTGATCTTCGTCCTGGCGTACTCATCGGTCATCGCGGCCTACGTCTACTCCGACACCAACATGTCCTTCGTGTTCGGCGACGCGCGTTGGGCGACCTGGACTGTGCGCGTCGTGTGCGTGGCCTCGGCGACGATCGGCGCCCTGCTGAGCCTCGATGTCGTGTGGAACGCCGTCGACATCGCGATGGCCGTCATGACGATCACGAACCTGGTGGCCCTCGTGTTCCTGTCGCGCTGGGTCGTTGGCGCGCTCAAGGATTACCAGGCCCAGCGCAAGGCTGGCGTCGACGACCCCGTTTTCGTCGGTCGGGGCAACCCGCTCCTACCCGGCGACGTTCCAGGTGGCGTCTGGAAGCGTCCCAAGGAGAAGAAGCGCTGACAGTGTGGATCGTCGGGTGCGTGGGGTATGCCTCGCGCACCCGACGCGCACCCGGGTCCGGAACGCCTACGCGCGTGCCGGACCCTGTGCATTCCGCTACCGTTGCCCGGCCTCGTCTATTCCCTCTTGGCCCAGGCCTGGCAGCCGACTGCGCTTCACCCGCTCGCCTTCCGTGCCGCACGGGTTAGGCTACTGCCATGAGAATTGCACGTTTTTCCGATGGTACGAATCCGGTGTACGGTGCCCTCGAGGAGGGGTCGACGAGAATTGTGGGACTTAAAGGTGACCCGCTGTTTTCGCCCGTGGAGCCCTCCGGCCTGATCTACGAGCTGGATGAGGTGCGCCTGCTCTCCCCGGTGATCCCGCGCTCCAAGGTTGTGGGCATCGGCAACAATTACTCGGATGCACCGATTGGTTCCGATGAGCGGCCCGATCCGCCGATCTTCCTGAAGGCCAATACATCTGTCATCGGCCCGGATGATCCGATTGCGATCCCCGCATGGTCGAGCGATGTGATCTTCGAAGGTGAGCTCGCGATTGTCATCAAGTCGCTGGCCAAGGACGTGGGCGCCTCGGACGCGCCGCAGGTCATCCTCGGCTACACGATCGCCAACGATGCGACTGCCCGCGACGCCATGACGGGTGGCCCCTGGTCGCGCGGAAAGTCTTTCGACACGTCCTGCCCGCTGGGACCGTGGATCACGGTAGACCCCGCCCTTGACGTCACGAACCTGGCGATCCGCTCCTACCTGAACGGGGAGAAGGCTCAGGACAGCTCGACTGCGCACATGATCTGGGACCCCTTTGAGTTGGTTTCCTACGTGTCCCACCAGATGACGCTGTTGCCCGGCGACGTGATCGCCACGGGTGCTCCCGCGGGTTGTGGCCGCGTGGATGCTGGAGATCGCGTGGAGATCGAGATTGAGGGCATTGGACGCCTGACGAATCCCGTCGTGCGAGCCTAATCGTGTGGCCTCTGTGATAGGATTACGTCGCTTTGACAATATCTCCGTCGCATAGGAGCACACCGTGAGCGAACCCCAGTCATCGGGCGCTCTGGCCGTCGAAATGGCCGGCCTGGACGTCATCCCCGAATCCGATCGCAAGGGGAAACCCTCCGACCTGTTCATGCCGTGGTTCGCGGCGAACATCTCGGTCCTGGGTATCTCGTGGGGCTCGTGGGTCCTCGGCTTCGGCCTCTCCCTGGCCCAGGCGATCGTCGTGTCTGTCGTGGGCGTCGCGCTCTCCTTCGTCGTGTGCGGCCTCATCGCTATCGCCGGCAAGCGCGGCTCCGCGCCGACGCTGGTCCTGTCGCGCGCGGCCTTCGGCTTCAACGGCAACCGCGTGTCGGCGGCGATCTCGTGGATCCTGACGGTGGGCTGGGAGACCTTCCTGGCGATCATGGCCGTCCAGGCCACGGCCACCGTCATGGGGGCGCTCGGCTTCACGAACCATGTCGTCGCACAGATCATCGCCCTGATCCTCGTCGTCGTCCTGGCGGCAGGCTCGGGCATCCTCGGTTTCGAGGCGATCATGAAGGTTCAGACGTGGATCACGTGGGCCACGGCGGCCCTGACGATCGTCTACCTGGTGCTCGTCGCCCCGACGATCGACTTCGCGGTCCTCTCCTCGCGCCCCTCGGCGCCCCTGACGAAGGTGCTGGGTGCGGGCTGCATGCTCCTCGTGGGCTTTGGTTTCGGCTGGATCAATGCGGCCGCGGACTACTCGCGCTACCTGCCTCGCGCTGCCTCGACGCGGGGCGTGGTCGGGTGGACGACGCTCGGCGCGGCGCTGCCCACGGTCATCCTGGTCTTCTTCGGCATTCTCCTGGTCGGCTCGGCGAACGAGTCCCTCTCTGATGCAATCGGCAAGGACCCGATCGGCGCGCTCACCACGCTGCTGCCGACGTGGTTCCTGATTCCTTTCGCGCTGGTCGCGATCCTGGGCCTGATCGGCGGCATCGTCATGGACATCTACTCGTCGGGCCTGTCGCTTCTGGCCACGGGCGTGCCCGTCTCGCGCCCGGTCGCGACCGCGATTGACGGCACGATCATGACGGTCGGAACGATCGTCGTCGTGTTCTTCGCGGACTCCTTCCTGACCCCCTTCACGGCGTTCCTCACGACCCTGGGTGTTGTGATCGCCGCGTGGGGTGGCGTCATGCTCGCGGACATCGCGCTGCGTCGCAAGGACTACGACGAGCCCTCCCTCTTCACGCCGTCGGGCCGCTACGGCTCGGTGAACTGGGGTGCGGTCGCCTCCCTGATCGTCGGCTCGCTGGTGGGCTGGGGTCTCGTCGTCAACGCGAACGCGTCCTGGCTGTCCTGGCAGGGCTACCTCCTCGGCCCCCTGGGTGGTCGCGAGGGTGACTGGGCGGGCGCCAATATCGGCATCCTCCTAGCAATGGTCGTGGGTTTCGTCGGCTACTGGGCAACCAGCGCGGGCCGCGTGCGCGCGCAGGAGAAGTTGGCCTCGCGCACGTACGCGCAGGGCGCGGAAGAAGGTGAGCAATGAGCGTCGACCCGCGCTTCACGGACGCTCTCCTTGACGAGGAGGCCGTGGTCGGCGGTCGCGTCCTCACTGACCTCGCGGGACGCCCCGACGCGCTCGTCGTGCTCGGGTCCGGCCTGGCCGATGCCCTCGACGAGGCCTGGGGCGTTCCTGCGGGCATGGTTCCCCTGGGAGACATCCCCGGCGTTGTTGCGCCGGTCGCGGACGGGCACGGCGGCGAGCTGCGCGCGTACGAGACGAGCGGGGGAGTAGTCCTCGTGGCCACAGGCCGCACCCATCTCTACGAGGGGATGGGTGCCCGACCTGTCACGGCCCTGGTCCGCGCCGCCGTGGCCGCGGGTATCAGCCGCGCGGTCCTCACCAACGCGAACGGCTGTCTGAAGCCCTGGAACCTGGGTGATGTCATGGCGATTACCGACCACGTGAATCTCAGTGGCGCCTCGCCCTTCGATGGGCCGCTGTTCCTGGACGTGTCGACCGTGTGGGACGCGTGTATGACGGGGGTTCTGCGTGGGGTGTGCCAACGTGAGGGTACTTACGCGATCTTGCGCGGTCCCGAGTACCAGACCGTGGCTGAGAGCCGCATTCTCGCGGGCCTTGGTGTGGACTGCGTGGGCATGTCGACCGTCATGGAGGCGATCACCCTGCACGCCTTGGGCGTGCGCGTCGCCGGCATGTCGGTCGTTTCTGACCTGTCCTTCGCCGACGCGCCCACCGATCCGACCGCCGTTGTCGAGGCTGCGTCCGCGGCCCGGCAGACCGTGGTTGTCGGCATCGAGGCGGCTCTGAAAGCCTAAGCGGGCAGACACGAGAAGATCAGAGCAGGGCGAGTATCCGCTCCACGATCCGCGAGGCCACGTCGGGGGCGCACGCCAGGTTGATGCGAGCCCACGAGGCGTAGTCGGTGCCCAGTGTGCGCCCCTCGTTGGCGGCGATGTGTGCGCGTTCGCGCAGGGCCGCAGCGGGGGAGAGGGGTCCCAGGTCGACGCCCTCGAAGCCCCACCAGGTCAGGTAGGTGCCCTCGGGGCGCACGAAGTCGATTGGGGTGTCGGCTAGAGAGCGCTCGACGAGGTCCACGTTCGAGCGGACCAGGTCCTTCACTTCGCGCTGCCAGGCGTCGCCTCTCTCGTAGGCGGCGATCGCGCCGAGCGTGCCGATGACGTTGGCGTCGTGGCGCACGTCGGCGGCAAACACGTCCCAGCGCTCGCGCAGAGCCTCGTCGGGCAGGATCACCTGCGCGGAGGGAAGCCCTGCGATGTTCCACCCCTTCGACGCCGCGGTCGCCGTCACCGTGTGGGCGGCAAACGAGGGGCCGAGACTCGCGTAGGAGACGAAAGGAATCGACTCATCCAAGACCAGGGAGGAGTGGATTTCGTCGGAGAACACGAGGGCGTCGTAGTCGCAGACCACGTCGTGCAGGGCGCGCAGCTCCTCCTCACGCAGGACGCGGCCGACCGGGTTCCACGGGTTACACAGGATAACCAGGCCGGCCCCGGCCTCGAGCCCCGCGCGAATCCCCTCCAGATCGAGCGCCCAGCCGCGCCCGCCTGCGCGCGTGCCGCGCAGCGAGGGCACCTCGATGACGGGATGATCGAACTTGCCCGGAATCGTCAGGAAAGGCATGTAAGCGGGGGTCGGCACGATGATCGGGGCGCCCGGGCGCAGCAGGTGATCGATCGTCGCCTCAAGCGCGGGCAGGACCGAGGCCACGAGACGAACGTGCGAAGCGTTCACGTCCCAGCCGAAGCGACGCTTCTGGAACTCCGCGGTCGCCCCCGCGATGCGCGGCTCCAGCCAGGTCGGCTGGTAGCCGAGCAAGCCATCGTCGATCGCTCCTTTCATCGCGTCGGCCACTTCCGGCGCCGTCCCGAAGTCCATCTCCGCCACCCATGCGCCAATCGTTGGTTCGCCCTTCGTGGTCGTGATACCGGTCCATTTCAGGGAGCCGGTGCGGTAGAGGTGGGAGTCGGAAAAGAGTCGAACGGACACGGTGTCCTCCATTACGTTGCGGCGGATACGGCCAGGCCGATCCCTGTCATGCACCCAGCGTATCCGCGTGCCCGGCGCGCGTCGCAGCGCGCCCGCCCATCAAGCAAATGCAACAGCCAGCGCTGGAGTAGGATGGGGGAATCATGAGTGAAACAACTGCCACTGGTGCCGACGTTCGCGTCCGCTTTTGCCCTTCGCCCACTGGAACCCCTCACGTCGGCATGGTCCGCACGTGCCTGTTCAACTGGGCCTACGCCCGCCACACGGGAGGAACCTTCGTCTTCCGCATCGAAGACACGGATGCGGCCCGCGACTCCCAGGAGTCTTTCGACCAGATCATTGAGTCCCTGCAGTGGCTGGGCCTCGACTGGGACGAGGGTATCGGTAAGGGCGGCCCGCACGGCCCCTACCGTCAGAGCGAACGTATGGACATCTACCGTGATGTGGCTGCCCGACTGCTTGAGGCCGGCTACGCGTATGAGTCCTTCTCGACCCCCGAAGAGGTCGAGGAGCGCCACCGCGCCAAGGGCGAGGATCCCAAGCTTGGCTACGACGGTTTCGACCGCGACCTGACGGAGGAACAGATCGCGGCCTACCGCGCTGAGGGGCGCCAGCCGGTCCTGCGCCTGCGCATGCCGGATGAGGACATCACGTTCACGGATCTGATCCGTGGTGAGATCACTTTTAAGGCTGGCTCCGTCCCGGACTACGTCATTGTGCGCGCTAACGGTCATCCGCTCTACACGCTGGTCAACCCGATCGACGACGCGCTCATGGAAGTCACCCATGTGCTGCGCGGCGAGGATCTTCTGTCCTCGACGCCTCGCCAGATCGTCCTGTACCGCGCGCTTGAGGCCATTGGCGTCGCGAAGTTCATGCCGCGTTTCGGCCACTTGCCCTACGTCATGGGTGAGGGGAACAAGAAGCTCTCCAAGCGTGACCCTGAGTCGAATCTTCTGCTTCACAAGGCCGCCGGCATGATTCCCGAGGGCCTCAACAATTACCTGGCCCTCCTGGGATGGTCGATTGCTCCGGACCGTGACATCTTCTCCATGGAGGAGATGGCGAGTGCCTTCGATATTTCGGACGTGAATCCGAACCCGGCGCGTTTCGACCAGAAGAAGGCTGTCGCTATCAATGCTGAGCACATTCGCCTGCTCGACGGCGAGGATTTTAAGGGTCGTCTGGTGCCCTTCCTGCACCGTGATGGTCTCGTCTGTGCCGGTTCCTTTGATGAATTGACCGAGCGTGAGCGTGAGATCCTCACGCACGCTGCTCCGCTTGTTCAGACGCGTATCCAGCTGCTGGGTGAGGCCACGGGTATGCTTGGCTTCCTTTTCGTTGATGATGATGCTCTGGAAGTGGACGAGAAGGCGGTCTCCAAGCTGAAAGAGAACGCCGCGGATGTCCTGGATGTCGCCATTGAGACCGTCGAGGGCCTGGGGGAGTTCACGACCGCTGCGATTGAAGCGGCATTGCGTGAGCGCATCGTCGAAGGGATGGGCGTGAAGCCTCGTTTGGCCTTTGGCCCCCTGCGTGTGGCTGTCACCGGTCGCCAGGTTTCGCCCCCGTTGTTTGAGTCCATGGAGATTCTGGGCCGCGATTCTTCGCTGGCTCGCCTGCGCGGTCTGCGCGCTTCCTTGGCCTGATCACCGCGCTCGGCCCCGGCCTCGTCGCCCTCTTGTGGGACGAGGCCGGGCTTCGTTGTGGGGCGCGTGCCTCGAGCGGTCGCTCGGGTGTGTCGGGCGGCCACTCGCCAGGCGTGATGGGTGCCACGGTCATTCGATTTGGCAGTCGTGGGAGTGTCCGCTAGAGTTATCTCCTGTCGCCAGCGACGTGAGAGCGGAGCGGGTGATACCCAATGGGGTATGGTGTAATTGGCAACACAGCTGATTCTGGTTCAGCCATTCTAGGTTCGAGTCCTGGTACCCCAGCGATCTGAAGTTTAAACTTCGGTCATGCCCCCATCGTCTAGCGGCCTAGGACGACGCCCTCTCACGGCGTTAACACCGGTTCAAATCCGGTTGGGGGTACGGTTCATGTCTGAATCGAAGCCCCCATCGTCTAGCGGCCTAGGACGACGCCCTCTCACGGCGTTAACACCGGTTCAAATCCGGTTGGGGGTACCACAGGCCTCGTCATCGGATAGGTGACGGGGTTTTGTCTATTGGTTCCGCGTTTTTCCTTGTCCTTGATGGAAAACTGTTACTCGACGTTACTGACTGTCTAACCTAGGAACAGCCCCGACACGCGGGGATCATTTTGGACGAGGGAGTCTTTCGTGACATACCGACACAACAGGACGCTGATACGGCGAACTATGGGTGTGGGCGCCGCGCTCGCGCTGATGGGGGGCGCTCTCCCGACTGCCTGGGCTGAACCAGAGCAGGAATCGACAAACCAAGACGCGATTGCTCAGGCGGTCGATACTGGCGGGGTCGGATCGGGTGATAACCTCTTGGTGACAATCCCTGGTAACCATAACAAGGTAATGGGTTGTGATGCCGACTGGGCGCCCGAATGCGCCAAAGCAGCACTGAAGCGTGACGCGACCGGCATCTACACAGCCACATTTACCCTGCCCGCCGGCGACTACGAATACAAGGTCACAGAAGGAGGAACGTGGGATGTGTCCTTCGGCCAGGGCGGAGAACCCGGCGGCGCGAACATCGCCTACTCCCTCAAGGAAGAAACAGCTGTCACCTTCTACTACAACCATGCGACGCATCGCGTGTGGAACACAGCTACCGACCAGATGGTGACTCTGCCCGGTTCGATGCAAAAGGCCCTGGGCTGCTCGGACAACTGGAAACCCGAATGCCTGGCTCCGCTCATGGAACCGGTCGGCGGGGGAACCTACACTTACGCGACGACTGCGCTTCCCGAGGGCTCCTACGAACTCAAGGTTGCCATCGGTGGCTCATGGAACGAGAATTACGGGCAAGACGGCGCTGCTGGTGGCGCCAACTACCAGTTTGCAACGAAAGCGAACAATCTCGTGACTTTCACCTATGACTCGGCGACCCACAAGCTTGATATTGCGTCTTCCGATGTTCCGGTCGTGGGTTCGGGTGAGCAGCGCGCCTACTGGGTGAGCGCCAATATGCTGGCCTGGCCCACCTCGCTGCTGCCCCAAGGCGTGACGCGCGCCCAGGTTCTCGATGGTTCCGCGGCGCTCACCTATGAGCTGGTGACCGCCCCCGAGGGCGGCGCTACTGTCGCGGAGGGCTCCGTCACAGGGGGCAACACCACGCCTCTGAGCGTCGTCGGTGACCTTCCCGCCGACGTCACCGCAGCTCACCCGAACCTGAACGGTTACATCGCTCTTGAGGCGCCTCTCGACGAGGCCGGCGCGGGTGAGGCACTCACCGGGCAGGTTGCGCTCGCACAGAAGAGCAACGGAGCCATTAACGCCTTCACAGGCGTGCAGATCGCGCCCGCCCTCGACTCCCTGTACGCCGCCAAGGCCACCCAGGCCTCGTACGGTGTGGGATGGAACGAGGGAGGAAGCCCGACCTTCGCGCTGTGGGCGCCCACCGCCAAGGATGTGACCCTGCTGTCGTGGAATACCAGCACCCCGCGCGGCGCCGATGACGAGATCGCCCAAGACCCCGTACGTACCCCGGCCACGCGTGACGACAGTGGCCGCTGGAGCGTCGACAACGCTGACGGTGCCATTAAGGAAGGCGCCCAATACCTGTGGGAGGTACGCGTCTACGTTCCCTCCACCGGCAAGGTCGAAACCAATCAAGTGACCGACCCATACTCTGTGGGCCTGACCGTCAATTCCACGCGCTCTGTGGCTGTCAACATGGACAACCCATCGATCGCTCCCTACGGATGGACGAGTAACAAGGCCCCGGTCATCGACAACGACGCGCAGCGCTCTATCTACGAGCTACACGTGCGCGACTTCTCGGCGAATGACAAGTCTGTACCCGAGAACATGCGCGGCACCTACATGGCGTTCACGCAATACCAGTCCAACGGGATGCGTCATCTGAGCGAACTGGCACGCGCCGGCATGAACACGGTGCACCTGCTGCCCACCTTCGACATTGCGACCATCCCAGAGAAGCGCTCTGACCAACAGGTGCCCGACATCCCAAAGGATGCCGGACCGGCGTCCGAAGAACAGCAAGCTGCAGTGTCCGAAGTCGCCGACCAAGACGCCTACAACTGGGGTTATGACCCATTGCACTGGATGGCCCCGGAGGGTTCCTACGCGACCGCGCCACACCAAAACGGCGGTGCGCGTATCCGCGAGTTCCGCTCCATGGTGGGCGGCCTGCACCATATCGGGCTGCAGGTCGTCCTTGACCAGGTCTACAACCACACCCCCGCGTCCGGGCAGGATTCGAACTCGGTGCTCGACCGCGTCGTCCCCGGCTACTACCAGCGCCTGAATGCCTCAGGTGGCGTCGAAACCTCGACGTGCTGCTCGAACGTCGCAACAGAGAACGCGATGAGTGAGCGCCTCATGATCGACTCGATGATCCACTGGGCGAAGTACTACCACGTCGATGGCTTCCGCTTCGACCTGATGGGCCATCACCCGGCTGCGGCGATGAAACGCGCCAAGGAAGCCCTGTCGCAGCTGACTCTGGAGAAGGACGGCGTGGATGGGTCACGCCTGTACATCTACGGCGAAGGCTGGAACTTCGGTGAAGTTGCCAATAACGCGTTGTTTACACAGGCCACGCAGGGACAGCTCGACGGAACCGGTATCGGCTCGTTTAATGACCGTCTGCGTGACGCCGTCCACGGTGGCGGCCCCTTCGACGACGATCACCGTGTCTTCCAGGGATTTGGTTCAGGCGCTTTCTCCGACCAGAATGGACTCGATACACGCCCCGCGCAGGAGCGGCGTGCCGACTATCTCCACCGGGTTGACCTGGTGAAGCTGGGCCTGGTCGGAAACTTGAAGAACTACACGATGACGACATACGACGGTCAGACGGTATCGGGCATGAAGCTCGACTACAACGGGCAAGGCGCCGGCTTCGCATCCAGCCCGGTTGAAAACGTCAACTACGTGGATGCCCACGACAATGAGACGCTCTTCGACCTGGTGACCTACAAGATGCCGGCCAGCGCTCCGATGGAAAACCGTGTGCGCATGTCGTTGATGAGTCAGGCATCCGTCACTTTGTCGCAGTCACCCGCGTTCTGGGCATCCGGCACTGAGATGCTGCGTTCGAAGTCTTTGGACCGCGATTCCTTTAACTCGGGTGACCACTTCAACGCGATCGATTGGACGATGAAAGACAACGGTTTCGGTCGTGGCCTGCCCGTTAAATCAAAGAATGGCGCCGCGTGGGATCACATGCGCCCGCTGTTGGAGAATCCGGCTCTCAAGCCGACTCCGGAGGATATTGACACCTCGTCGGAAATCGCGATGGACTTCCTGCGTGTGCGATCCTCGACGCGCCTGTTCACGTTGGGAACTCCCGAGCTCATCAACCAGAAGGTGACATTCCCGAACTCGGGCGAGGCAGCTGTCGACGGGACGATCATCATGCTCATTGATGACCAGGCCGGTGACGCGAACGACGTCGATCCTGCTCTTGATGGTGCTCTCGTCGTGTTCAATGCGACGGACAAGCCACTCAAGCAGCGCGTCGATGGCCTCGCAGGTCGTGTGTTCACGCTCCACGAGGCCCAGGCCACGGGTGCTGACGAGATCGTCAAGGGTGCTTCCTTTAACGGTAAGACGGGTGTCGTCGAGGTTCCGGCACGTACCGTCGCCGTATTCACGCAGGCGGCGGGGGACCGTGTCGGACCCGGTCCCATTGCGAGTGACGGAACCTGGGTTCACGCTGCGGACGGGCGTTGGTGGCTGAGCTACCCGGATGGCACTTTCCCGGCGAATGAGCGCATCGAATTGAACGGTGAGACCTACGCTTTTGACTCGGACGGCTGGATGAAGACCGGGTGGGACAAGGAAGACGGCGTGTGGCGCTACTACGCTCCATCGGGTGCGATGGCGAGAGGGTGGACCGCTACCGGCGGCTCCTGGTACTACCTGGATCAGGACTCGGGGTCCATGGTAATCGGTTGGCTCAACGATGATGGCACCTGGTACTACTTGAGCGGCAGCGGTGCGATGGTTACCGGCTGGCAGTACCTGGGTTCCGCCTGGTACTACCTGAGTGGCAGTGGCGCGATGGCCACCGGTTGGGTGAACCTGGGAGGAACCTGGTACTTCCTGAACGGTAGCGGCGAGATGGCCACTGGTTGGGTCAAGGACGGCGACAGTTGGTTCTTCTGCTATCAGTCAGGTGCGATGGCTACCGGACGCGTGGTCGTGGGGGGCACCCCCTACTCCTTCGACGCGAATGGACGTTGGATTCCCTGACGGGTGAGCGACACAATGTGAGCGGGCCGGGACGATTGAATCGTCCCGGCCCGCTCGCTTGTCCGTAGCCTTAAATTTTAGAGGTCAGCGGCGTCCTCGACGGTCGCGAGAAACTCTGAGAGACGGTTAGCTGCTGCCATCACGGATGGGCCGTGCTGGCGTCCTGGCTGGCGGCCCATGCGCTCAATGGGTCCTGAGATGGACAGGGCTGCCAGGACGCGGCCTGAGGGTCCGCGCACGGGTGCAGAGACGGAGGCGACGCCCGGTTCGCGTTCGCCCACGGACTGTGCCCAGCCGCGGCGACGCACCTCGGACAGCATGGTCGCGTTGAAGGATGCGCCGTACAGACCACGGTGAAGGCGGTCGGGTTCCTCCCAGGCCAGCAACACCTGGGCGGCGGATCCTGCGCTCATCGACAGCGTGGCACCCACGGGGATGGAATCGCGTAGGCCCATCTCGCGTTCGGAGGCTGCGACGCACACGCGGTAGTCTCCTTGGCGGCGGAAGAGCTGGGAGGATTCCTTCGTGTGGTCGCGTAGCGCTTGAAGGACAGGCATAGAGGCTTGGAGGAGGCGGTCCTCTCCGGCGGCGGAGGAGAGTTCCTGCAGGCGGGGGCCCAGGATGAAACGTCCCTGCATGTCGCGGGCAACCATGCGGTGATATTCGAGGGCAACGGCTAGGCGGTGGGCGGTTGGGCGTGCAAGCCCAGTGCTGGTCACGAGTTGTGCGAGCGTCGCGGGTCCGGCTTCCAGAGCGCTGAGGACCAGCGCAGCCTTGTCGAGGACTCCGACGCCACTGGATGTTTGCTCTTCCATACAACTATTTAATATCTCATTTATTGAGATGGCAAACTGCCGGATAGTGAAACGCATCAAAGGAGCGTCCGAGAGGTGAGATCGGAACGGTTGTCAGGCGGTCAAGGCGTTTCCATTAGGGAATAACGCATGACTGACACCGCGTCTCCAAAGCGGAGACCAGAGGAGGACCAATGAGTGGAACGATGGCTGAAAAGGTGTGGCGCGACCACATCGTTTCCAAGGGCGAGAACGGCGCCCCCGACCTGCTGTACATCGACCTCCACCTGGTGCACGAGGTCACGAGTCCCCAGGCATTCGAGGGCCTACGCCTGGCTGGTCGCAAAGTTCGTCGTCCCGATCTGACGATCGCCACCGAGGACCACAACACGCCCACTGTCAACATCGACCAGCCTATCGCCGACATCACGAGCCGTACCCAGATCGACACCCTGCGCAAGAACGCGCAGGAGTTCGGCATCCGCCTGCACTCCCTGGGCGACGCTGACCAAGGCATCGTCCACGTCGTCGGCCCGCAGCTGGGCCTCACCCAGCCCGGCATGACGATCGTGTGCGGTGACTCCCACACCTCTACGCATGGCGCGTTTGGCGCGCTCGCCTTCGGCATTGGTACCAGCCAGGTCGAGCACGTGCTGGCCACCCAGACCCTGCCCATGGCCCCCTTCAAGACAATGGCAATCACCGTCAACGGCTCCCTTCCCGCGGGGTCAAGTGCGAAGGACATCATTCTCGCCGTCATCGCGAAGATCGGTACCGGCGGCGGTCAGGGCTACGTCCTGGAATACCGTGGCCAAGCGATCCGTGAACTCTCCATGGAGGGGCGCATGACCATCTGCAACATGTCGATCGAGGCAGGTGCCCGCGCCGGTATGATCGCGCCCGATCAGACGACCTTCGACTACATCAAGGGACGTCCTCACGCTCCCGAGGGCGAGGACTGGGACCGAGCCGTCAAATACTGGTCCTCCCTGGCCTCCGACGAGGACGCCGTTTTCGACGCTGAGGTCGTCCTCGAGGCCGCCGACATCGAACCCTTCGTGACCTGGGGCACCAACCCCGGTCAGGGCGTGCCCCTGTCCGCAACCGTCCCCGCCCCCGAGGACTTCACCGACGAAACCGCCCGCGCAGCAGCCGAGCGTGCCCTGGAATACATGGACCTTAAGGCCCGCACCCCGATGCGCGAAATCGCCGTCAACACTGTGTTCATCGGCAGCTGCACGAACGGTCGCATCGAAGACCTGCGCGCCGCCGCCGCCGTCGTCAAGGGCCGGCACAAGGCCGAGGGCGTGCGCGTCATGGTTGTTCCCGGCTCCGCCCGCGTGCGCCTCCAGGCCGAGGCCGAGGGCCTCGACACCATCTTCACTGACTTCGGCGCCGAATGGCGAAACGCCGGCTGCTCCATGTGCCTGGGTATGAACCCCGACACGATGAACGCGGGGGACCGCTCCGCCTCCACCTCGAACCGCAACTTTGAAGGCCGCCAGGGCAAAGGCAGCCGCACGCACCTGGTGTCCCCGCTCGTTGCAGCCGCCACCGCCGTGCGAGGCACCTTGTCCTCCCCGGCCGACCTCTGAGGCCCGACCTCCCGCCACCCGACAGCGGGGAGGGCCCCGGCCTCGTCCCCCACGGAAGAAAAGACTGACGCACCATGGAAAAGTTCATTACACACACCGGCGTCGGCGTCCCGCTGCGCCGCTCCAACGTCGACACCGACCAGATCATCCCCGCCGTCTACTTGAAGCGCGTGACCCGCACCGGCTTCGAGGATGCCCTCTTCGCCGCGTGGAGAAACGACCCCGACTTCGTCCTCAACCAGGACGCCTACAAGAACGGCTCCGTCCTGGTCGCCGGCCCTGACTTCGGCACCGGCTCCTCCCGTGAGCACGCCGTGTGGGCACTCAAAGACTACGGATTCCGCGTCGTTCTGGCCCCCAAATTCGCCGACATTTTCCGCGGGAACTCCGGCAAGCAGGGCCTGGTCACCGGCATCATCTCCCAGGAGGACTGCGAGTCGTTGTGGAAGCTCCTCGAGGCCGAGCCAGGCACCGAAGTCACCGTGTCCCTCGAGGATAAAACCTGGCGCGCCGGCGCACTGTCCGGCACCTTCCAGATCGACGACTACGTGCGCTGGACCCTCATGGAGGGCCTCGACGACATCGCCTTGACTCTGCGCCACGAAAAGGAAATCGAGGACTACGAAGCCGCACGCCCCGCCTTCAAACCACGCACGCTTCCAGCGAAATTTTTACCAAAGCAAGAGGTGGTATCCGCTCGCGACTGAACGCACCTCGCACACTGGCCCCTACCTAGCTAGAGTAGGGGCCAGTTACGTCATAGTGAGGAGCACTCATGTCATCCATCCTTCAGGTCGAAGGCGGCCATCCCCTCCGCGGCGAGATCACCGTGCGCGGTGCCAAGAACTTCGTGCCCAAAGCGATGGTTGCCTCGCTGCTGGCCGACACCCCCTCCGAGCTGTACAACGTGCCGCTCATTCGCGACACAGACGTGGTTTCTGACCTGCTGAGCCTGCACGGCGTGGCGATCGATTTCGATCAGGACCGCGGCACGCTGCGCATGGATACATCCAACGTGAAGGTTGCCTCTCGTTCCGACATCGACACGCTCGCTGGTGCTTCGCGCATCCCGATTCTCTTTTGTGGTCCGCTCCTGCACCAGCTGGGCGAGGCGTTCATTCCTGAACTGGGTGGCTGTGCCATCGGCGGTCGTCCCATCGACTTCCACCTCGATACGCTGCGCAAGTTCGGCGCGATTATCGACAAGCAGCCTGACGGCGTGCACATCAAGCGCCCTGCCTCCGGTCTTCGTGGCGCGATCATTGAGCTACCCTTCCCTTCCGTCGGTGCCACCGAGCAGACCCTGCTGACGGCTGTTCGCAACGAGGGCATCACGACCCTGAAGGGCGCGGCCATTGAACCCGAGATTCTCGACCTCATTAACGTCTTGCAGAAGATGGGCGCGATTATTTCAGTGGACACGGACCGAACGATCCGTATCGAGGGGGTGGACAAGCTCACCGGTTACCGTCACACGGCCCTGCCGGATCGCATCGAGGCCGCCTCGTGGGCTTCCGCCGCGTTGGCGACCCATGGTGACATCTATGTGCGCGGCGCCCGCCAGCCCGATATGACGACCTTCCTGAACACATTCCGCAAGGTGGGTGGTGCTTTCGACATTGACGCAGACGGTATTCGCTTTTACCATCCGGGTGAGCCGCTTCATTCGATTGCGTTGGAGACGGCGGTGCACCCGGGTTTCATGACTGACTGGCAGCAGCCTCTTGTTGTTGCGCTCACCCAGGCCGAGGGTTTGTCCATCGTGCACGAGACCGTGTACGAGAATCGTTTTGGCTTCACTGAGGCGCTGCGTAAGATGGGCGCGAACATTCAGGTCTACCGCGAATGCCTGGGTGGCACGCCCTGTCGCTTCGGTCAGAGGAACTACTACCATTCGGCTGTCATTTCGGGTCCGACCCCGCTGCATAGCGCGGATATTGAGGTTCCGGACCTGCGCGGCGGCTTCTCGCATTTGATTGCGGCGCTGGCTGCGTCGGGCACGTCCACCGTGTCGGGTATCGATGTGATTTCGCGCGGCTATGAGCATTTCACGCGCAAGCTCCATCAGTTGGATGCGCGCGTGAGCTACGTGGACAACTGACACGATGAGTGTGCGGGGAGCGCGACGGAGCATTCTGCTGCTGGTGTCGTCGATGTCGGCGGGTGGGCGCAGTGTGCGCTTGGGGCCGCGTATCGTGCGTATCTTGCGCGGGGGCGGCTGGGAGGTCGCTGTTCGGCTGACGACGCCGGGCGACGACCCGTCCGCGATCGCCGGCGGGGTGGGTGCCGATTCAATTGTTGGTGCACTTGGCGGGGATGGGTACCTGAGTGCGGTTGCGCGCGGGTGTCACGAGTCTGGCGCTTTGTTTGTTCCCATGCCCGGCGGGCGTGGTAACGATTTGTGCCGCGCCCTTCACGTTGGTACGGATCCTCTCGCTCGCGCTCGTGATCTTGCGCAGTTGGGTTTTGTTCATGCGTCGCGCGGGGACGAGGCCGGGGTTGGGATCTCTCGGTCGTGTTCCGATGGGCTGGAGGAGCGCGTGCGTCCCCTGGATGGCATGTGGGTGCGTTCGCGTGAGGGGGTGCGTCTCGCGCTCGGTATCGTGTCGATCGGCTTGGATGCTCGTGCGAACGTCCTCGCTAACGAGTCTTCTGTGACGTCTGGCCCGTTGGCGTACGGCTACGGGGCTTTTGCTGCATTGGCGTCGCACGAACCGGTTGACGTCGTGGCGACTGTTGATGGCCGTGAGCGCAACATGAGTGGGTGGATTGCGTCCGTGTCGAACTCGGGGTGTTTCGGTGGGGGCATTACTCTCGTGGATTCTTCAGACATGAGCGACGGTATTGTCGAGGTGTGTCACGTGGGGTCCTTGTCGGTCGTGCGGGCCCTACCGATTCTGGCTCGGGTGGTTGCCGGACGCGCGAAGAATCATCCTGCCATCGAGGTTGAGAGTGCGCGGGTGGTGTCTTTCGCTGCCCCTGAGGGCATGGTCGCCATGGCGGATGGGGACCGTGTTGCGTCGATTCCCTTCACGGTGGATGTGGCACCCGGGGTGGTGTCGGTCCTCGTGTGAGGCGTCGGTTTTCCCGTGGTCGCCTGCCAGGTGTGTGAGCTGCATTCGGTTGCTCGTTAACCTAGTGTTGGGGTTTTGCGTTGGAGGGCGGTGCTCCCATTAGAATTGAGCCATGAGTGCTGTCTCCGGCTTTTACGCTTTCGCCAAGGGTGTCTTGACGCCCATCATGACGCCCTGGATTAAGTTCACCGTGAGCGGTGAAGAGAACCTGCCCGCGCAGGGCGGCTACCTCCTGGTGCCGAACCACCTGTCGAACGTTGATCCGCTGTGCCTGTGCTGGTACTTCATGAAGCGTGACACTGCCGTTCGTTTTCTGGCGAAAAAGTCGATGTTTTCGGTGCCGGTGTTCGGGTGGATCATCAAGGGCATGGGTTTGATTCCCGTTAATCGCGATTCGAATCCTGCCGCTGTCTTGGCACCCACCCGTGATGCCCTGAGAGCGGGCGAGGTCGTCGGCATTTTCCCGGAGGGTACCCTCACGCGTGACCCTGACCAGTGGCCCATGCAGTTCAAGTCCGGTGCTGCCCGCCTGGCCCTGGACACGGGTGTTGCGGTTATCCCCGTGTCGCAGTGGGGGCCGCAGGCCATTATGGCTCCCTACAATGCCAAGGGCATGGATATGCGCCCGGGCCGCCGTGTTTCCTACCATTTCGGCGCACCTGTTGATCTGTCTGATCTGATGAGTCCTGCCGGGTCTGAGGACCATGATGCTGTCAACGAGGCGACGCGGCGCATCAGCGACGCTGTGCGCGCGGGCGTCGGGAAGCTGCGCGGCCTGCCCGTGCCTGAGAAGGTCTGGGATCCCGCGACTCAGGCCGGCCCCTGGTGGGAGGAAGTGCAGGCCAAGCGAGCCAAGAAGGCGAAGAAAGCCACCAAGCACAGAGGTTAGTGTCGAATATCAACAATTAGACGCACTGGATTGGTGAGGAAACCGATCTGGAACTGGCGCTGCGTGGGCGAACCGATAGCGATGTGCGTATTGTCCTCGAAGGTGCCGTCCGAGACGATGTCGAGGTCGCCCGCGCGCGTGTGCTCGCCGCTCGGGTAGTTCCCTTTCGGTGAGGTTGCCGTCATCGGTGTGCCATCGATGATCAGTTCCAGCACGGTCGCCCCTTCGACTTCGATGGGTAGCCCCCGGCCCTGCTCGAGCACCTGGTCGCTCCACTGGGCCAGACGAATGCCAGGTGAGCCGTCGCCGTCAAACTCGAGCACGACGCGGGTGAAGCCCTCGTGGGAGGCTGCCCGGATCGCTGTCAGGACCAGCGCTTTGTTGGGGTCTTCGGCTCGCACGGGAGGCAGCATTGATACCGAGGACATCCAATTGTCCGCGTTGATCGGCCTGGTTGAGTCCAGGTCTGTTTCACCCGGCACGTTTGCCGTGCTCGATTGGGCATCCTCGGAAGAGGCGGGGGAGGGGACCTGAATGGACGAGGCCGGGGCGGGCCGTACGGTCGGCTGCACCTGCGGGGACGCGGGCGTGCAGGCGGCGAGTGCGAGGATAGCGGCGGTGAACCCCGCGGCTGGAATGACACGACGGTGAGACAAAGCCCCTCCTTGGGGTGTGACGGTTTTCCCATCCTAGTAGACTGGGCCTGACAGGGAGGTCTCGATGAGTATGACAACAGCAGCGGTTCTGGGAACGGGCGCATGGGGAACGACGTTCGCTCAGGTACTCGCGGACGCTGGCGTGGAAGTCACTATGTGGGGGCGCAACGCCGACACTGTTTCGTTCATTAATGGGCGGGAAAACCCGTCCTATCTGCCGGGTATCACCCTTTCTGAGCGTATTTCGGCGACCAGTGACATTGCCGATGCTGTTGAGGGAAAGCCCCTCGTGGTGGTCGCTGTGCCGGTCAAAGCGGTCCGTCGAACCTTGGAGTCCGCCCGAGATTATTTGGCTCCCGAGGTCGTATTGCTTTCTTTAGCCAAGGGCCTCGAGCTGGGGACGTTGCGGCGTGTGGATGAGATTATTGCCGACGCTTCCGGCGTCCCCGGGAGGCGCATCGCGGTCCTGTCTGGCCCGAATCTCTCGCGCGAAATCGCTGATCGGCAGCCCACTGCGACGGTTGTCGCATCGGGCGACGTGGAACTCGCCAAGGAGATTGCCAGGACGTGTCACAACCCCTATTTCCGGCCCTACGTCTCCACGGATGTCGTGGGCACGGAGATGGCGGGTGCCACGAAGAACGTTATCGCCGTTGCTATTGGTGCCGCCGAAGGTATGGGGTTGGGACTCAACACGCGTTCGACGCTCATCACCCGCGGCCTTGCGGAAATGACCAGGCTCGGTACGGCGCTCGGAGCGGACCCTGCGACCTTCGCCGGTCTGTCCGGCATCGGTGACCTGGTCGCCACCTGCTCCTCGCGTCTGTCCCGTAACTTCTCGCTGGGGCATCGGCTGGGATCCGGCATGAGCATGGCCGAGGCCATGGCGCTGTCTCCGGGTGTCGTCGAGGGCGTCGCGTCGGCTGGGCCGATCCTCCAGGTGGCTGCCTCTGTCGGCGTCGATATGCCGATTACGGGTGCCGTCGTCGAGGTCGTCGAGGGGCGTGCCACGATCGAGGACATGGGACGTATGCTGCTTGCACGCCCGCAGAAGATGGATGGGTGGAAGATCGAACTGGTTTAAAAAGCACACGCGCGGGCGGGGGAAGCATGACGCGCGGTAGGCTTAGACTCATGACTGCACCTTTACGCCCCCGCGTCCTCATTGTGTTCGGTGGACGCTCCTCAGAGCACGAAATCTCCTGTGCGACTGCCGCCGGTATCCTCACCGCCATCGACCGCACCAAGTGGGATGTGATCCCCTTGGGAATTACGCGCGATGGCCAATGGGTGCGTGTTGCCGACGATCCGTCTGCCCTGACATTCAAGGATGGGAAAGGACAGTCGATTACTGCTGGATCCACCCGCGTCGCCTTGACCCCCGGCGAAGGTAACCTCGTTGAACTCACCTACGATGGCGACCCTGATGCTTGCGACTCCCGCGTCGTCGGTGTGGAGGATCTGGGTCACGTCGACATCGTTTTTCCGCTCCTGCACGGCCCCTATGGCGAGGACGGCACCATTCAAGGTCTCTTTGAGATGGCTGGGGCGCGCTACGTCGGCTGCGGTGTCACCTCCTCGGCAATCTCCATGGACAAACACCTGACCAAGACCGTTTTGGCGGCCGCTGGTATTGACGTGGGCCGCTGGGTTCTGGTGACTGCGCGTCAATGGGAAACAGATCCCGCTTCGTGCATGGACCGCATCGAACGCCTCGGCTTCCCTGTGTTCGTCAAGCCCTGCCGCGCCGGCTCCTCCGTGGGTATCTCGCGCGTGACCTGCCGCGAGGACCTACCCGTGGCTATCAAGGAGGCCGCGAACCACGACCCGCGCGTCATCGTCGAGGCCTCCATCTCGGGCCGCGAGGTCGAGTGCGGCGTGCTGGGCTCGCGCCCCGACTGGCGCAGCGGCACCGCGCCCCTGGGCGAGATCGTCGTCCCCGAGGGCGAGTTCTACGACTACGAGCACAAGTACGTGGACGATGTCGTAGGCCTGTCTTGCCCGGCCGACGTCACCCCCGAGTATTCCGAGCGCATTCGCCAGACCGCGTGGCGTGCCTTCGACGCCCTCGAATGCGAGGGCCTGGCGCGCGTCGACTTCTTCCTCGACGAGGCCACCGACACCGTCATCATCAACGAAGTCAACACGATGCCCGGCTTCACGCCCATCTCGATGTACCCGCAGATGTGGGCGGCCGCGGGCCTGTCCTACCCGGACCTGCTCAGTGAGCTCCTCACCGAAGCGTTGCAGCGCCCTCTCGGCCTGCGCTAAAGGAACGGACCCGCCGACCCGCTTCAGTGTGTGTCCAGCGACGAAGCCCCGGCCTCGTCAATTCCTAACACCGACCCCAAAGGAAACAGATGACGACCAACCCTAAAGTAACCCTGGTGACCTGTCAGTCCATGCCTAATCTCTTCCCCGGCGAGCAGGGCTTGCTTGACGAGCTGGCGTCGCGCGGATGCGACCCGCAGATCAAGATATGGAATGATCCCGACGTTGATTGGGCCGATGCCGGCATGGTCGTTGTTCGCTCCGTATCCGATTACGCGCAGGATCGTCCCGCGTTCCTGGAATGGACGAAGCAACTGCGTCGCGTGCAAAATTCCGCTGACGTGCTCAACTGGAACACGGACAAGCATTACCTGAAGGAATTGTCCGCGTTGGGGCTGCCAACAATTCCCACCAACTGGCTCGAAGCCGAACAGAAGCTGACAAAACATCAGATCCACACGCGTTTTCCCGCATTCGGTGAGTTCGTCGTCAAGCCCGCCGTCTCTTCCGGCGTTCGCGACATTGGACGCTACACGACCGTGGATATTCGCCAGCGCCAGGCAGCGATGCGTCAGGTTCAGGGGTTGCTCGGCGAGGGGCGTTCCGTCATGCTCCAGCGTTACGTCGAGGAAATCGACCTGCACGGTGAAATTTCGCTGGTGTTCTTCAACGGGCTTGTCTCACACGCCGTCGAGAAGCGCTCCGCCCTGCACCCCGCCTCCGTCACCAACCCCGAGATGCACGAGGCCGTGGTGACCGCAGATGTCGCTGACTCCGTCGCGTGGCAGTGGGGTGAGGAAATCCGCCGTGTCTTGCATGACTATGTGCGTATCCGCCGGGGCCATGATGAACAGTTCCTATTTAACCGCGTGGATCTCGTTCCCGACGGCAGGGGTTCCTTCCTGGTCATGGAAGTGTCCCTTGTGGATGCTGACCTGTACCTGGGCGCCACCCCCCACGCGCTCGGTAATTTCGCCGACGCGATCTCCGCTCGCGCTCACTGGTGACGCACGCCACCGCCGTGAGGGTAGTGCTCGATTTTTCAAGCTCGGGCGGGTAGTGCTAAGCTCTATCCGTTGCCTTCACGGCGACGCGATGGTGGCTGTAGTTCAGTTGGTAGAGCACCTGGTTGTGGTCCAGGACGTCGCGGGTTCGAGTCCCGTCAGCCACCCCACTGCCCCGACGCATGTGCGTCGGGGTTTTTGTTGTTGGAGTATCTTGGACGTATCTCCAATTGATCGGACGAAGGAGTTGCGGGCTATAGGCGCAAACGTGGTGCTTTAGACGGCGTGTCGTGGGTCTAGTGGGCGCGTCCGGCCCAGCCTTTGCGTGGCCAGAGTCCTTCTTCTGGGGTGGGGGTTCCTTCCGGGATTCCGTGGCGTTTCTGATCGGTGTGGTTGGGGTGTTTGGGTGTGGGGATCCGGCGGGGTGTGGGGCGCCCGTCGTGTTCCCATTGGGTCAGGACTTCGGTGGGGGTCGGGGGTTGTGGGGTGCGCAGGAGGAGAGCCCATTCGGCGATGACGGCTTGGTGGTAGGCACTGGCACCGCGGTGAGCGTGGAGGAGTTCACGCACGACAGCGTTGATGGATTCGACGTGGTTGGTGGTGGCGCAGGCCGGCGGGTCGGCTGGTGTGCCGTCGGGGTTGGTCAGGTAGGTGAACAGCACTCCTTGGCGTGCCAGTCGTGCCAAGCGTCGGTAGGCGCGGCGCGTGCGTTCATGCGTGTACCACCAGGTTTTACCGGTTTTTGACGCCCATGCAGGGTCTTGAGCGGCGAAGGTGCGCTGTGACATCCATTCTCGGAAGGTGTGCCCAAAGTCGTGGAGCATCGTCAACCACGCGCTGGCTTGGTCGACGCTGGTGATGCTCGTCAAGCGTCGTGACAAGGCCAGCAACGCCCGTGCGGGTTCGGTTCTGGGATGCATGGTGAGGTCGCGGATGATGTCACGATGAACGTGGACCAGGCAGCGTTGCACGCGCGTGGAGGGCCATAGGTGCGCGATAGCCGCCAAGGCGCCTGCAGCACCGTCGGTGGTGACCACATCGGCAGGAGCGAGGCGTTCAAGTAGGGCCGTGTAGGCCTGCGCGGATTCGTTGGCCGCCCACTGCCACTCCAGCACATGCTCGCGGTCTCGGGCGATCAGCAGCACCCATTCGCCTGACAGGTGCATGCCGTCAATGAAGATCTGATCGTGGACCTGCCCGGTGACGGGCGGGTGAGGTACCGGCACCTGCCAGCACCAACAGGTACGACGCCGGAAAGCGCGCGCTGAGCCTTCCTGTTCGTCTTGGGTGTGCCGAGACGTCGCCCACGCGATGAAGTCTGCCAGCTCATCGGCTTGTTCGTGTCGGCGCGCACGCCCTGATGGACATGTGGTTGACAGGGCGCACGAGGTGCATTTCCACCGTTGAGCGCCCGCCGCGGTGTGTCCATTCTTCTTCATCGGCACAGCGCACACCGGGCAACGCCGAGCACGATTCGATCGTGTTCTCACCCACTACACGATCACCCCAGAAAGTCAAGGAAGCTGCGCGATTAACCGCCCGAACCTAAATAACAGCGACTTTCGCCCGCAATCCCAACCTAAACCCGGAACTTAAGCACCACGTTCGTGACCGATAGTCCGGAGTTGCGATGCCCAGCGTGATCGCCTACGGCTGCGACGACGCCACCACCCAGTTCCACCCCCTCCAGATCGACATCCGAGAACCCAGCGAAGGCGAAATCTACCTCGATGTCGCCTACGCGGGCATCTGCCACTCCGACATCCACTCCGCCCGAGGCGAGTGGGGTCCCGTGGCCTACCCGCTCGTGCCCGGCCACGAGTTCGTCGGCACCGTCGCCAAGGTCGGCCCCGGCGTCACCAAGTTCAAGGTGGGGGACCGCGTGGGCGTAGGCTGCCTGGTCGGCTCCTGCGGTATCTGCGAGATGTGCGAATCCGGCTACGAGCAGTGGTGCACGTCGACGCCGGGCACCCTGTGGACCTACCGCGCCGACGCTGACGGTAACCCGACGACCGGCGGCTACTCGCGCGGCTTCACCGTGCGCGAGGACTTCGCGCTCCGCATCCCGTCCGAACTGGATTTTTCGGCCTGCGCGCCCCTCCTGTGCGCCGGTATCACCACCTACTCGCCGCTGAAGCACTATCAGGTGGGTCCCGGCTCGCGCGTTGCCATCCTCGGCATGGGCGGCCTCGGACATGTGGGCGTGCAGATCGCCAAAGCCATGGGCGCGGAGGTCTCCGTCATCTCCCACGGTTGCTCGAAGGAAGCCGACGCCCGCCGCTTCGGCGCCGACCACTTCTACGCGACCAGCGAAGAGGGGACTCTTGAATCGCTGCGCGGATCCTTCGACCTCATCCTGTGCACCGTCTCCGCGGACGGCCTCGACTACGCCGGTTACATGGCCGCCCTGCGCCCCTACGGCGTCTTCGTCGATGTGGGTCTGCCCACCGAGCCGGTCTCGCTGCCGCTGCGTGCCTTCGTCAACGGCGGCAAGTCCTTCGCGGGTTCCCAGATCGGCGGCATCGCTGAGACCCAGGAGATGCTGGACTTCTGCGCAGAGCACGGCGTCATCCCGCAGGTTGAGATGATCACCGGTGAGGAGATCACGGAGGCCTACGACAACGTCGTCGCTTCGCGGGTGCGCTACCGCTACGTTGTTGACACCTCCACGTTCCCCGAGACCGCGTGAGCGTGAGGGGGGTAACGCGGAAGCCCCGGGCCACTTGGCCCGGGGCTTTCCGATTCTCTGGGTGAACGATGCTACTCACAGCTAACTCTTCGACACTAAGACAAATATTGAGTGTTTGAGATCACTTCAGATACCATGGATGCTAGTTGTGTTCCCTGGCTGCGTCGTGTATTCTGTCGTCTTGACAGACCCCCGGCCAGGCCTCTGGTGTGGTATAATTCTTACTACGCACATGCACAAATGGCCGGGGCCATTTTATGCAGGGAAGCCTGAAGTGAGTTCAGAAGTCGGTAAAGTTCGGCTGACATACGGTGAACAGCTTGATCTACTAAAGCGTCGTGGCATGCTCATTGAGGATGAGGTAGAAGCCGCAGCTATCTTATCTCGTGTCAACTACTATCGCCTATCCGGCTATTTTCGCTATTGGCAGGTCGATCCGGATCATCAAGACGATTCCTTCGTTGATGGGACAAGCTTCAATGCTGTCTATCGGCTGTATGAGATGGAGCGTCTGCTCAGTCATGAGTGCTCAATGTTGCTAGCCTCATGTGAAATTTTCCTGCGAAATCGATTTGCGTATCATTACGCGGAGCACTTTGCTCCTGTTGCCTCTTATGCTCATGGTGAAGGTTTTAGTCAACCCCAGTCTTTCTCTAAAGAGGAACCCGTGCAGGAACGCATACTGTCCGACCTGGATCGCAGTAGTGATCAGTTCGTTCTGCACTATCGTGATGAGATTAAGTCTGGAACATCGTATCTTCCTCAGGCCTACGACAGGATGCCGATATGGGTTGCTGTTGAGGTTCTTAGTTTTGGGACACTATCGCGTATGATTCAGGCCTCAGGAGTATCTGGTGTTTTAGATTCAATTGTTGCACCCCCGCTTAGTATGTCGCGAAGTAGTTTTCCCTCCCAAGTTCGATCGTTAGTTTATTTGCGAAATCGCTGTTCGCACTTCAACCGGCTTTGGAATATTTCTGTGTCGGATGCACCTGCGTTGAGTCGAAATATTGCAAATAGGATCAAAAAGAACTATCGGACGTTTGATGACCGTTCGATTTATAAGATCCTGGCGGTGATGCATCATTTTGTTCAGAATGCAGGAATTTGTGATGATTGGTTGGGGGTGCAAATCGAGCCCTTGCTGCAGGAGAACCCGCTTCTTGCGTATGGGATTGCGACGCCAAAGAAATACGGGGAAATGCCACGCGATGTTCTGATCGATGCAAACTCGTGATCCGCATGATGGGTCAGTGCCGCGCTACCGCTACGTCATCGACACCTCCGCGTTCGCCGAAACCGTTTGAGCGTGAGGGTGTAACGCTCAAGCCCCGGTCAAAGGTCATAATGTGTTGGTCGCGGTTCGGTCCCAGGCATCATCGAGGGCGGTGTCGTTGGGCTAGTGTGCTCGCGCCACAAGTCTTCAGACAGGATGCGCCCCATCGGGAAGATTTCACCCGATCAGTAGGGGTTGGTTCTTCCCGATCGGGTGTTACACCTCATCGGCAACAAGCGTCGTCGTGGGGCTAGTCGACCGTGACATTCCCCTTCAATGTCGGCGACGCCTCACCGACGTTAAACTGCACCTGGTCGGGCAGCGCTGCACTAGTTAGGGGTCTTACACCAGTTAGCAACAAGCCGCGTCTCGGAGTCGTGAGTCGACGCAGCATCGAAGAGACACTTCGCCCCAAGCGTCAGACCCCACGTCGAGCGCAGGCGGTGTGCCTCGGCCCCGGCAAGGCACCGCGGCGCGCGTCCGTTAGCCCCTGAGATGCGCACGTTAACCCTCTAATTGGTGCGTTAACCCTCTAATGTGAGCGTGGGCGGGGCTGCCCAGGCTCGCATTAGCGGGCCCACGTGCGAGTTAGCGGGCCCGTGTGCGTATTAGCGGGCCCCGTGCGCGGCGAGGAGCGCAGGAAGCTAGCACGCCTCGGCGAACTGCGCCCCTGAACCTGAGCGCCTACACCAGGCCGCGCTTTCGACCACGCATCAGGCATATGGGGCATCCACCCTTCCACGATGGAACAACCACCTGCAACACCGATTTTCCCGCACCAACACAACGAAAAGTCACCCCTCCAGCAACATGTTGTGTCCTATAACCCATAATCCACACGTTGTGTCCTGTAACGCGAAAGCCCCGGGCCGGTGGCCCGGGGCTTTCCCAGTTCTGGAGCGGATGACGGGAATCGAACCCGCGTGATCTGCTTGGAAGGCAGAGGCTCTACCATTGAGCTACATCCGCGTACCCCCGAAGGGGACGTGGATGATCCTAGCGGTAATTTTCCGCGTACGCGACATTTAGCATCACCTCCCGTATGATAGGGCAGCGGACATACGTATCCATCGGGGTGTAGCGCAGCTTGGTAGCGCATCTGCTTTGGGAGCAGAGGGTCGCAGGTTCAAATCCTGTCACCCCGACCATCAGCGACGACACTGTCGCACCCGCCAACGCGAGCAGGAGAGCTGTCATGCCGTCCTACCGGACCATCCTGACGGTCACGACCCTCGCGCCCGGGCGTGCCCCCGAAGAAGTCGAACAGGCGGCGCGCACAGTGACACGGCTCGAATCCTGGGACATCGCCATTGTCGCGAGGCAGCCACGCATCACAGCACGATTCACAGCCGTCGACGACGCAGAAGCACGAACCATCCACGCCGCAATCACCGACGCAGTCCGTGAGGTCGCCGACGTTCCCCGCGCGCGGCTGGCCGCTGTCATGCGCGGCCGCTCCCACTACCTGACCCCCTGAGGACAGCAGACCACTAAGCCCGCCCAGGCCTCGTCCCGGACGAAACAAACACAACAGTGGTGTGCAATTGCGCACGCGTTAGGCCCGTGAGGAGCTCCATACGCCCATTTGCCTACGGCGAAGAGAGACATTAAGCAAAGCGTGGCGTAAACTGGCCAGGTTGTTATGCGCCCGACATGGGCGTTCCCCTATTCGTAGACTACGGAGCGTACGCACGTGAAGAGCACCGTTGAAACCCTCGAGCCCACCAAGGTTCGCCTGACTGTTGAAGTTCCCTTCGAGGAACTGAAGTCCGAAATGGACAAGGCGTACAAGGAGATCGCCGGACAAGTCAACATCCCTGGCTTCCGTAAGGGCCACGTGCCTCCGCGCATCATCGATCAGCGTTTCGGTCGCGCCGCCGTCATCGAGCAGGTCGTTAACCAGGTCCTGCCCGGCCACTACTCTGACGCCGTCAACCAGAACGAGCTGCGCCCCATGGCCCAGCCAGAGGTCGACGTCACCGAGATCCCGAACGTGACCGGTCCCCAGGGCGGCCAGCTCGTCTTCACCGCCGAAGTCGCCGTCGTTCCTCCCTTTGAACTGCCTGAGATTGACGAATCCATCGTCGTCGAGGTCGCGCCCACCGAGGTCACCGAGGAAGATGTCCAGAAGGAGCTCGACGACCTGCGCGGTCGCTTCGCGACCCTGAAGACCATCAACCGCAAGGCCAAGACCGGCGACTTCGCGACCATCGACCTGGTCGCCACCATCAACGGCGAGCAGGTTGACTCCGCCTCCGACGTCTCCTACGAAATCGGATCCGGCACCATGCTTGACGGCCAGGACACCGCCCTGCGCGGCACCAAGGTCGGCGACGAGGTCACCTTCACTTCCACCCTCAAGGGCGGCGACCACGAAGGCGAAGAAGCCGAGGTGACTATCACTGTGAAGGCCATGAAGGCGCGCGAGCTGCCCAAGGCTGACGACGACTTCGCCCAGATGGTATCTGAGTTCGACACCATCGATGAGCTGACTGAGGACTTGAAGAAGCAGGCCGGCGAATCCAAGGAATCCCAGCAGGCCCTCGCCGCGCGTGACGCCCTCATCGACGTCCTCCTCGACAAGGTTGAGATCGTCCTGCCCGAGTCCGCGGTCGATGACCAGGTTGAGCACCGCGTCGGCGAAGATGCTAAGCCCAAGGCCAAGAAGGAGGCCCGCGAAGCAGTCGAGAAGGAGATGCGCACCGAACTGCTCTCCGAGGCCCTGGCCAAGAAGTTCGACGTTCAGGTTTCCCAGCAGGAACTCATCGACTACGCGATCCAGATGTCGCAGAACTTCGGGGTCGACATCAACCAGCTCTTCTCCTCCTCGCAGCAGATGGCCAACGTTGTTGCCGACCTTGGTCGCTCCAAGGCTCTCATTGAGGCCCTCAAGGTCGTCACCGTCAAGGACACGAATGGCGCCGACGTTGACCTCACCAAGTTCTTCGGCGCTGATCCTGGCGCCGAATCCGGCGCGGAGATCGTTACCGAGCCTGCCGACGAGCAGGAATGAGTGGAGGCGCGGTACTTTCCGCGCTGACGAGCATCCCACTGTGATCGCGAGGGGCGAGGCTTAAGCCTCGCCCCTCGCGGCATGTGCCCACAGCGAAACAGCGGCACGGCGCGTGCGCCGTGGGGCGCGCAGCGGGTACGGTTGACACCAATGGGGCCGCCTGGGCCCGTGAACAGACGAGGAGGTACGCGTGAGCGTGCAGAATACCGGTGCTGTCGGCGAAGGCTCGCAGCTGGGACTGGGGGACTCGGTCTACCAGCGCCTGCTCAAGGAACGCATCATTTGGCTGGGCGGCGAGGTCCGCGACGAAAACGCGAACGCGATCTGCGCGCAGCTGCTGCTGCTCGCGGCTGAGGACCCGGACCGCGACATCTACCTGTACATTAATTCCCCCGGTGGCTCGGTGACCGCCGGTATGGCGATCTACGACACGATGCAGTACATCAAGCCGGATGTTGTCACGGTGGGTATGGGCCTGGCCGCATCGATGGGACAGTTCTTGCTGACGTCGGGTGCGCCCGGCAAACGTTACATCACACCTCACACCAGGGTTTTGCTGCATCAACCCCTCGGTGGTGCGGGTGGCTCCGCGACGGAGATTCGCATTAACGCGGACCTGATCTTGGGCATGAAGAAGGAATTGGCGGCCATTACGGCGTCTCGTACGGGTAAGACCGTCGAGCAGGTCGAAGCAGACGGTGATCGCGACCACTGGTTCACCGCGCAGGAGGCGCTCGAGTACGGCTTCGTCGATCGCGTGATCGACAGCCCGCAGGAGATTGGAACGCGAGGAGAGAACTGATGAGCACCCAGCCCTACTTTGAGGCGGTCGCCCGCCAGATGCCCCAGGCCCGCTACGTGCTGCCCGACTTCGAGGAGCGCACGGCCTACGGTTTCCGTCGCCAGAACCCGTACACGAAGCTGTTTGAGGATCGCATCGTGTTCCTGGGTGTGCAGGTCGATGACGCGAGCGCCGACGACGTCATGGCGCAGCTGCTGGTTCTTGAGTCTCAGGACCCGGATTCGCTCATCACCATGTACATCAACTCGCCTGGTGGTTCCTTCACGGCACTGACCGCCATCTATGACACGATGCAGTACATCAAGCCGCAGATTCAGACGGTGTGCCTGGGGCAGGCGGCGTCGGCGGCGGCCGTGCTGCTGGCTGCTGGTTCGCCTGGTAAGCGTCTGGCTCTGCCGAATGCTCGTGTCCTCATTCACCAGCCCGCGATGGAGGGAATGCAAGGGCAGGCCTCGGACATTCAGATTGTCGCGGACGAGATCGACCGCATGCGCGCGTGGCTTGAAGACACTATTTCGGAGCATTCTGGCAAGCCGGTGGAGCAGGTGCGTCGCGACATTGAGCGTGACAAGATTCTTACCGCTCCTCAGGCCGCTGAATACGGTCTGATTGACCAGGTGTTGGAGTCTCGTAAGGCTCTGTGACCCGTTCATCATGGACGAGGCCGTGGCTGTCCCACGCGTAATTGTGTGGTGCGTGCCACGGCCTCGTTGCTGATAGAACAGACGATGGTGTCTGACGAAAGGGGAGTGTGGGCCGACTCGGACAGGTGGTTTCGCCCCGAAAGATTGGTTTGTTTATCGAATGTGGTGATGTGTGACCATTTCATAACGATGTGCGTGCCTGCGTGGAATTTTCCGCTCCGTGCATTAGTTTATTTTCTAGTAAGTGCGAAAGCGTCTCCGACCGAACGGAAAGCGCTCAACCAAGTGGAGGTCTCGTGGCTCGTCTGACTGATGGCGCGGAACTGCTCAAGTGCTCCTTCTGCGGCAAGAGCCAGAAGCAAGTGCGTAAGCTTATTGGTGGCTCCGGTGCGTATATCTGCGACGAGTGTATCGAGTTGTGTAACGAGATTATCGAGGAAGAACTCGGAGCTCAGCAGGCTTCGTCCTCGGCGACACCCCTGCCTAAGCCTCGTGAGATCAACGAATTCCTGAACACGTGGGTGATCGGCCAGGATCGAGCTAAGCGTGCTTTGTCCGTGGCCGTGTATAACCACTACAAGCGTGTGCGCTCGCGCGAGGCGGGCAACGCCGAGGACATGCTGGGCACCAAGTCCAACATTCTTCTCCTGGGTCCCACGGGCACGGGTAAGACGCACCTGGCGCGTTGCCTGGCCCGCCTCCTCGATGTGCCGTTTGCTATCGTGGATGCGACCGCCCTCACGGAGGCCGGGTATGTTGGCGAGGATGTGGAGAATATCCTCCTGCGCCTCATCCAAGAGGCCGATGGGGACATTAAGAAGGCCGAGAAGGGCATTATTTACGTCGACGAGATCGACAAGATTGGCCGCAAGGCTGAGAATGCCTCCATTACCCGCGACGTGTCGGGGGAGGGCGTGCAGCAGGCCCTGCTGAAAATTATTGAGGGGACGGTCGCGTCAGTACCGCCTACGGGTGGGCGCAAGCACCCCCACCAGCAGTTCTTGGAAATTGACACATCCGGCATTCTGTTCATTGCGGCGGGGGCTTTCGCGGGCATCGAGGACATTGTGAAGGCGCGCTTGGGGCGTCGCTCCACAGGCTTTGGTTCCGAGCTGAAGAGTGCTTCGGAAATGGGTGACTTGTACGAGGCCGTGTCCGCCGAGGATCTGCACAAGTTCGGTATGATTCCCGAGTTCATCGGCCGTCTGCCCATCCTGACCTCCACGAAGGAACTCACGGAGGAGGACCTGGTGCGAGTCCTCACTGAACCGTCGAACTCTCTGGTGCGCCAGTACCAGCACCTCTTTGAGCTTGACGACATGGACCTGGAGTTCACCCACGAGGCCCTCCTGGCAATCGCCGCGCGCGCGAACGAGCGCAAGACCGGTGCGCGTGGCCTGTCCTCGATCATGGAGCAGACCCTGTCCGACCTCATGTTTGACCTGCCCAGCCGCGACGACGTCGCGCGCGTGGTCGTCACCCGCGACCTGGTGGAGGGTGTGGGCGAGGCCGAGCTGTACCCCGAACGCTCCTCGGAAGGTAAGCGCAGTGCCTGAGTCTCGCCGCTAGACTGGTGTTAGTGGCGATGAACCAGGAGGGTCCCATGCTGGGAAGTGACGAGGCCGGGGTGGCTGCATCAGCAGACCGCGCAGTAGGTGGTGTTCCCGCCGAGCTGGCGGAGGCGCGCGCAACGATCGACAACATCGACGCCGCCCTCGTGCACATTCTCGCCGAACGTTTCCGCTGTACTCAGCGTGTTGGCCACATCAAGGCGCGCCTGGACCTTCCTCCCGCCGACCCCGCCCGCGAAGCTCGCCAAGTGGAGCGCTTGCGTGCCCTTGCCGCCGCCTCCGGCCTTGACCCCGATTTCGCGGAGAAGTTCCTGGGTTTCATGGTCCGTGAGGTCATCCGTCACCATGAGGACATCAAGGCCGAATACGACGAGGCTTCGCGTCCCTGAGTGTGGGTGGGCAAACCTTGCCCCGGCCTCGTCCATCACACGGGCGGCGAGCCGGTGCGTTGGTTGCCCTGGGGACCCAGCCGGTCGGCTACACTGTCTCGCGTCGAACATCAGGTGTTGGGAATAGGGAGTCATGGTTAATCTAGGCGACATTGCCAAGGCGACGGGATTCTCGAAGGCCACCGTGTCTCGCGTCCTGTCGGGCGATCCGAGCTTCACCGCGAAAGAATCCACCCGACACCGAGTGATTCAGGTCGCCAACGAGCTCGGCTACGCGCTGCGCACATCCCGCTCCAGCATCCCCCTGACCATCGCCGTGCTCGAAAACTTCGACCCGTCCAACGGGCCCCAAGACTCCTACTTTTCCGACGTACGCGAGGCGCTGCGCGAACGAGCAGCCGAGAACATGATGTCTCTGACGTTCTTCCCGGACGTGCGCGCCCTGGTCGAGGCCGGGCAAGACTACTCCGGCTTCGTGTCCCTTGGCCCCGCGCCCCTGACGCGGGACAACCTGGAGGCGCTGCACGAGGCGCTGCCCCACGGCGTGTTCATCGACATCAATCCCGCTCCCACGCTCTTCCACTCCGTGCGCCCCGACCTGCAACAGACCGTCATTGAAGCGATCTATGCGCTGCGCGAGAGCGGCCGGGAGCGCATCGCGTTCATCGGTGGCGACGGGCACGTGATGGGCAGCCACGTGTTCGGCCAGGACCCGCGTACCGTCGCCTTTGACGAGTGGGCGCGCCTGCTGGCCATGCCCATCGAGGGTCTTGTCCGCGCCTCCGGTCCCTTCTCTGTGGACAACGGCCGACGCCAGGTCGACGAGCTGGTTGAGTCCCTGGGCGAGGACCTGCCCGACGCGATCCTGGTCGCCGCAGACTCCCTCGCCGTGGGCGTCCTCCAGGCGCTATCTGCGAGAGCGATCCGCGTGCCCGATCAGGTCGCCGTCGTCTCCATCGACAACCTCGAGGTGTGCCAGTACACGGCTCCGCCGCTGAGCTCCTACGCGATAAAACCTTCCGAGCTGGCCGAGACGGCCCTCATGCTGCTGTCCGACTCGATCGTGGGGCGCTTCACGCACAAGCATCACGTGCTTCTATCGACTCAGCTGGTTGCGCGCCAGAGTTTCGTGCCCGCCACGGCCGAACCCGAGTCCTGAGCGCCGGGCAGAACTCGCGTCGAGGGCCAATAGGCAGCCGGCGGCGGCGCGGTGGGCACTCACCGCGCCGCCGCCGGTTTCATCTCAGATGAGCGAGAGCGTCACGTCGAGGACCTGCGTGCCACTCGCGTCGACGTGGAACTCATCGTGGACCGGTGAGCCCCACGAGTCGTCGCCGCCGACCCCCATCTGAGCGGTGAGGAGGCGCAGGTAGGTCGCCGCGCGCTGCTCAGGTGCGGGCATCTCCCACCAGTGCGCGGCCTGCTCAATCTGGGCCGAGGAGTAGGGCAGGAGCGAGACGCCCAGCTCACCGCGCGCCTCGATGTGCAGGCCGTGGCCCTCGGCGTCCCTCACCTCGCACCAGCGGGCTCCCGGGTGGTAGCCGGTCTCCTGGGGCACCGCGTAGGGCGCGAGTCCCTGCACCGCGCTGGCCTCCCACACGCCGAGGTTCGCCCCGTCCAGGCGATCCGCGTACGCCTCAACGGGGCCGAGGCCGTAGAAGCGCAGGTGGTCAATCGAGGACGGCAGTGCCCACTCCACGCCGAAGCAGGGCATCGTCGGGAGTCCCTGTGCGCCCGGGTAGGTCGCGGTCAAGCGGATCGTGCCGTCAGCGCGCAGCTCGTAGCAGACCGGAACGATCACGTCCTCCACGCCCGCGAGCTTGTACTCGTAGGTCACGACAACGTCGCCGGGTCCCTCCTCGACACTGGTGTCCACGCAGCGCGCGTAGGCACCCGCCGTCGTCCAGCACGCGCGATCGAATCCGTGGCCGCACCCACGGTCGTTGTCCGTGAGCGGACGGAAGGTGGTCAGGCGCGGCGGGCGCAACACCATGGCCGTCTGGCCGCGCTTCCACTGGACGATGCCGCCCGCCGTGCGAGACAGCAGCGCCTCGTTGTCGCCCTCGCGCATGCCGATGTTCCAGCGGCCCACCGTGAAGGAGGCCCCGCCCGCAGGCGCGGTGTCGGCCACCTCGGGACGCGAGTGGATCGTCTGCCCGACGGACACGACGTGTCCGGCCTCGCACCAGGGCGTATCGGAGGCCAGGACGAGCGCGGCCTCCAAAACGATCTCGCGCTGCGTGTCGGCCAGGAGGTCGCTCGGCCAACCCACGGCCACGGCGTTCTCCTCGCCGGGGGCAGCCACGACCTCGTACGTCTCCTCCCACGCGACCTCGCCGTCGGCGAGCACGCGGGCGCGGATACACAGATCGGAGGCAGGGGCGGGCAACGCCACCGCGGACACCGCGATCCCATCCGAGCTCGGGGTGAGCGTCACGGGGGAGTAGAGGGCCTTGACGGCCTGCGCCTGGGGCTTAAGCGTACGATCCGCAAACAGGATGCCGTCGCAGGAGAACTCCCAGTCGCACGGGCGATCGCCGAAGTCGCCGCCGTAGGCCAGGAACTCCCCACCCGACGCGGCCGTGGCCTCGTGGTACAAGGCCTGATCAACCAGATCCCAGATGAAACCACCTCCGTAGGCGGGGTAACGCTCCAAGGCCGTGTAGAGCTGCAGGCCGCCCACCGAGTTACCCATCGAGTGCATGTACTCGCACGACAGGTAGGGCTTCTTGGGAGCAGAGCGCAGGTACTCCTCAATCGCGTCGGGCAGCGCGTACATGCGCGATTCGATATCGGAGGTGTCGTCGAACTCGCGATCCCAGGTCACGCCCTCGTAGTGGACCGGGCGCGCCGGATCCAGCTCGCGCGAGCGGCGGTACATCGAGCGGAACACCTCACCGCCATACGATTCGTTGCCCAGCGACCAGATCAGCACGCTCGCGTGGTTACGATCCTGGAGCACCATCGACTCCACGCGATCCACGCACGCGCCCTCCCACTCCATCTTCGAACCCGGAATCGCCGTCTCGGGCGTCGGAATGTCGCCCGGCGTGCACCACGAGCCGTGGGTCTCCAGGTTCGCCTCGTCGATGATGTACAGCCCAAACTCGTCGCACAGATCCAGGAAACGCGTGTCGTTGGGGTAGTGGCTCGTACGAATCGCGTTGATGTTGAGCTGCTTGCACAGCTTAACGTCCGTGATCATGGTCTCCAGCGACACCGTGCGGCCCGTGCGCGGATCGAACTCGTGACGGTTGGCTCCGCGGAAGATCAGGCGGCGCCCATTGAGCATGAAGACGCCATCGACAATCTCGAAGCGACGGAATCCCACGCGCTGGCTCACGCGCTCCACGCTCACCCCGTCGGGGCCGCGCAGCTCGAGGGTCAGCGTGTACAGAGCCGGCGACTCCGCACTCCACGGGGACACCTCCGCCAGGTCGGCAGTCAGCTCCAGGCGCTCCGCGCTCGCGGGCCCCTCGGTGCGCCATGCGACCTTCCCGTCCGGGTCCGTCAGCTCGGCGGCCACGGTCATGCCCTCGCAGGCCCCCGCGATGGTGGCCGCGACGCTCAGGCTGCCCGAGCCGCTCGTGTGGTCGTAGTCGGCGCCCACCTCGAGGTTCTCCACGTGGGCCGCGGGCAGCGCCACCAGGCAGACCGAGCGGAACAGGCCGTGGAATCGCCAGGAGTCCTGGTCCTCCAGCCAGGAGGCGCTGGAGTACTCGTAGCACACGACGACGATGTCGTGCTGCTCCCGGTCGTCGGCCAGGGCACCCGTGATGTCGAACTCGCTGGCCGTGTAGCCGTCCTCGCAGTAGCCGACGAACGTGCCGTCCATCCAGATGTAGAGGGCCGTCGCGAAGCCGTCGAAGCGCACTCGCACGCTGCCGCGCGTGTCCAGGGTCTGCGCCACGGCCTCGTCCAGTGTGAAGGAACGGCGGTAGACAGCGACGCGGCAGTCACTGGGGGCGGCGGGGGCCTGAGGGTCCTCGTGCCCATCCCAGGGCATCTGGATGTTGACGTATGCCGGTGGCCACAGTCCCTCGGTTTCAAGCGTGGAGGGGACGGGCACTGCATGCACGTGCCCCTGAGTGAACGCACTGGTGGGGTTCTCCAGCGACACGCGCGTGCCCGAGGTCAGCGCCACCTCCCAGGTGCCGTCGAGGCTCTGGCGGGGCGCTGTGGAACGGTGTGCGGAGCGGGCGCTCAGTCGATTGACAGCGAAGGCCTGCGGATCGTGGAGCCAGGCCGGGTCGGGCGTGTGGATAAGAGTGGTGCGGGACATGGAGACCTCCGAACGTGCGACGTTGCGTATGGAGCGAACTTGCTCCACTATCAGGGTAACCGGTTGTTTCGATGAACGCAACTAGGTAACCGCTAAACTGTCTGTAATCAAGAACACTGTTGGGATACTCGGGTAAATATGTTAACTTAAAGGTGTCCAACTAAGAGTTGCTTCGAAGGAGAGGGACCATGTCGCACGAACAGGGTGCACACAAGAGCTGGGTATCGCGCATCTGCTACGCGATCGGCAATTTGGGACAGGCTGCGTACTACAACGCGCTGTCGACTTTCTTTGTCACGTACTACGCGGCGCAGACCCTGTTCCGCGACTATGAGGACTCTGAAGCGAAGGCGATGCTCGCCATCATTACGGCACTCGTCTTCATCATCCGCATCGCTGAGATCTTCATCGACCCGCTCCTGGGGAACCTGGTTGACAACACGACCACGCGCTGGGGCCGCTTCAAGCCCTGGCAGGTGATCGGCGGCGTCGGCTCATCGATCCTGCTCTTCGCGATCTTCACCGGACTTTTTGGCCTGGTCAACGTCAACAAGGGTGTTTTCATCGTCGTCTTCATCATCGTCTTCGTGGTGCTCGACGTCCTGTACTCGCTGCGTGACATCTCCTACTGGGGCATGATCCCCGCCCTGTCCTCCTCCTCGGAAGAGCGAAGCGTCTATACCGCCCTGGGTACCTTCACCGGCTCGATCGGCTACAACGGTGTCACCGCCATCGTCGTCCCCGTCGTCGCGTTCTTCGGTGCCATCGCCGGAGCGGGCTCCGAGAGCCAGGAAGGCTGGAGCGGTTTTGGCGCGGTCATTGGAATCCTCGGTATCGTCACCTGCCTCGCCGTCGCATTCGGTACCCGCGAGGAGGAAAGCGTCCTGCGCGATCCGGGAGACAAGTCCAACCCGCTGCAGGCGTTCCAGGCGATCGGGCGTAACGACCAGCTGCTGTGGGTGTCCCTGTCCTACGTCCTGTACTCCATCGCCAACGTCGCGACCACAGGCTTCATGATCTACCTCTTCAAGTTCGTGCTCAAAAAGCCTGACAACTACTCGGTTGTCGGCATCATCGCCTTCGTCGTTGGCCTGATTGTCACGCCCCTGTACCCAGCGATTAACCGCCGCGTGCCGCGTCGCTACCTTTACCTCGGCGGTATGGTGCTCATGGCTATCGCCTACATCTTGTTCATCCTCTTCTCCGCGAAATACCAGATCGTTTTCATCGCCCTGGTTCTCTTCTACCTGCCTGCCACTTGCATCCAGATGACGGCGATCCTGACCATTACTGACTCTGTCGAGTACGGCCAGCTCAAGACCGGCAAGCGCAACGAAGCCGTGACCCTGTCTGTCCGACCCATGCTGGACAAGATCGCCGGCGCCCTGTCCAACTCCATCGTCGGTTTTGTCGCCATTGCGGCCGCCATGACCAACGACGTCGATCCCGACCTACTGACCACCGCGAACATCGAGACCTTCAAGACTGCGGCCTTCTACGCGCCCCTCGGCGTCATCGTCCTATCCTTCCTGGTTTTCGCCTTCAAGGTCAGCCTGACGGAGAAGAAGCACGGCGAGATCGTCGAGAACCTCAAGCAGAACATGAGTCGCGCCGACATCACGGAGGGCTAAGCTCTCGCGGTCCTGACAAGAGGCTTGTTGGGTGAGGAAAGGGGGCGGGGGACGCGCGGGCGTTCCCCGCCCCGCTTTGTGTCAAGGATCGACGAGGCCGGAGCTGGCCTCGCTCTCACCATGCCCCACGCGAGGCTCAGCCCTGTGCGTACGCGGCCGCCACGGCCTCGTACCGGTGTTTCCAGGGTTGTCTGACGAAACTCTGCGCGCGCTCCCCGATAGTTTTCAGGTAGCTTTCAGGATAGAGGGCTGTAATCTAGGCAGGTAGTGAGAACCATTGCCGATAAGCATTCCTCAAGGAGTTTTCGATGAAGAATTGCGCACAGACGCGCGCCCTTGCCGTCATTGCCATCACCCTGGCGGCGGCCCTCAGCGCCTGCGGATCGACCGGATCGTCTGGTTCGTCCACCTCGTCCACGTCCACGAAGAGCCCGAGCGCGGCGGCCACGAACGCCGCCAGCGGCGACCCGAACCTGGTGTTCGCCCAGTGCATGCGTGAGAAGGGCTTCGACGTGCCCGACACGGGCCTGACGCCCGAGAACCTCAAGGACACGTCCGACGCCTTCAACTCGGCCCTCAACGAGTGCATGGACAAGGTATCCGGCATGACAGGCGACGACAGTGTCGTGAATGACCAGGCTGCGCGTGAGACGCTGGTGAAGGGGGCGGAGTGCTTGCGCGGCCTCGGCTATGACGTGAAGGACCCCGATGCTAGCGGTGGCATCAACCTGCAGGACATCCCCCAGGACGCGATCAACAAATGCTTCACTCAGACCGGAGCGGCCAAGTGAGGACAGCGGGTTCGCCGTGTGCCTTCGTCGCAGCAGCACTGGTTGCCCTCTGCGCTCTGTCCCTGTCCGCGTGCTCGGGAGCCACAGCCAATTCCGATGCGCCGCAGTCCTTCGACGGTGCCACCGCGACGATCACGCGCGGCGACCTGGTGGGGGAGACAACCGTGCAGGGAAACTTGCGTTACGCGGATTCCTACGTGCAAAAGAGCTCCTTTGAGGGCGTCGTCACCGCCCTGCCCACGCCCGGCACGGCGCTGGGCCAGGGCGATCACGTCTACACGGTTGCCGGTGCCAACAGCTATCTGCTCCACGGGGCGATCCCCGCGTGGCGTGCATTCGGTGAAGGTATGAGTGATGGCCAGGATGTGACCCAGTTGGAGAACGCCCTGTCCGAACTCGGCTACTTCGAGGCGACCCCTAACGCTCACTTCGATTGGTACACGACCGCGGCGATCAAGCGTTGGCAGAAGGCCCTCAACCTGCCCCAGGATGGCACCCTGCCCCTCGGCTCTGTCCTCTTCGCCCCCGAGGACCTGCGCGTCGGTGCGTTGAAATCTCGTGTGGGTGATACAGCGACGACGGAAACGGAACTGTTTGCGGTCTCGTCTTCACGCCAGATCATCTCCGCTAACCTGAAGCTCTCCGACCAGGCTCTGGGTGTCGTCGGAAACTCAGTGACCATTCGCCTGCCCGGTTCTGCAACCTCCACGACCGGAACGATCACCTCGGTGGAGCCGCCGACGGACAAGCCCGGCGACGCGTCGTCTAGTAATAGGGAAGCGTCGAAGGAACGCATCGTGCCAGTCACGATCACCCCGGATGATCCGTCCGCCCTCGAAGGCTTGCAGGAGGCGTCTGTCTCCCTCGGATTTACTTCCGAGTCGCGCAAGGACGTCCTCTCCGTGCCCCTGGGTGCGCTCGTTGCGCTGACCTCAGAGCAGTTCGGCGTCGAGGTCGTTGACGAGGCCGGTGCTGTGACACGGGTTCCCGTCACCGTCGGCCTGTTCGCGGGCGACCGCGTCGAAGTGAGCGGCGACGACATCGCCGAAGGCCAGCGCGTGGTGGTACCCAACCGATGAGCCACATCCTGGAATTGACCGACGTGCACCGGTCCTTTGGCTCACCGCCCGTGCACGCCTGCAACGGAGTATCCCTGAGCGTCGATGAGGGCGAGTTCGTCGCCATCGTCGGACCCTCGGGTTCCGGGAAATCGACTCTGCTGAACCTGATCGGAACGCTGGATAGACCCACCTCCGGGAGCGTGTGCATCGGCGGAACCGACGTGTCTTCGCTGCGCGACACTGAACTGTCCGGCGTGCGCTCCTCCCTCATCGGTTTCGTTTTCNCGCCGTCGCCGGGCTCTACCCCGCGATCCGTGCGGCGCGCACGCCTCCGACGGCGGCCCTCGCATCGCAGTAGCCGCACTTACGCACGAGGCCGTGGCCGACTCGCAGTTCCCCTACCCTTCACGGGGGAGCGTGAGCCAGCCACGGCCTCGTCTATGCGCGACGGATCGGGGTGAGCCGGGTGCCGCTCAGGCTTGCACCGGGCCGCCGTAGATCTCGTCAATGATCGGTGCGAGGCGGCGCGTGGCCTCCAGGCGCTTGACCTTCAGCGAGGGGGTCAGCAGGCCGTTCGCCTCCGTGAAGTCGGTCGTGAGGACCTTGATCTTGCGGATCGACTCGGCGCGCGAAACGTGCTCGTTCGCTGAGGCCACCGCCTTTTCCAGGGAGGCCAGGACCTCGACGTTCGTGGCCGCCTCGGCCACGCTCATCGGGGGCAGCGAGTGGGCGGCGAGCCAATCGGGCAGCATCTCCGCGTCCAGCGTGATGAGCGCGGCGATGAACGGTCGCTGGTCGCCCACAACCAGGACCTGGGAGATGAGCGGGTGGGAGCGCATCGGATTCTCGAGGGCGGCCGGGGCGACGTTCTTGCCGCCCGCCGTCACGATGATTTCCTTCGCGCGGCCCGTGATGGACACGTAGCCGTCGCGGTCGAGGGATCCCAGGTCGCCCGTGCGGAACCAGCCGTCTTCGGTGAAGCAGGCGGCCGTGGCCTCGGGGTCGTTGTGGTAGCGCTGGAAGACGCTGGGGCCCTGCAGGAGGATCTCGCCTTCGTCGCTGATCTTGAAGGACATGGGCGGCAGGGCCGGTCCCACGGTGCCGATCTTGGACAGGCGGGGCGTGTTGACGGAGACCGGGCCGACCGTCTCGGTCAGGCCGTAGCCTTCCAGGACGGGGATGCCGACGCCGCGGTAGAAGTGCGCGAGCCAGGGGGCCAGGGGCGCGCCGCCAGAGACGATGTAGTCTGCGTTGCCGCCCACCAGGCGGATGATTTGCTGATAGACGAGCTTGTCCGCCAGCGCGTGCTGGGCCTTGAGCGACGCGGTCGGTCCCTCTTCCGTGTCCAGGGCCTGGGAGTAGGCGATCGCGACCTTGGCTGCCCAGCGGAAGATCTTCTGCTTCGGGCCGCGCGCCTTCGTGTCCGCCGAGTTGTAGATCTTCTCCAGGACGCGCGGGACGACCAGGAGGTAGCTCGGCTTGAAGGACGCCAGGTCGGGTAGGAGGTTCTTGATGTTGGGCGCGTGGCCGAGGACGCCGTTGCCGCTGATCTGGAAGACCTGCAGGAAACGCGCGAACACGTGGGCGAGGGGCAGGAAGAGGAGTAGGCGCGAGTTCTTGCCCGCCGCGATTTCCGGCATCCACGCGTGGGCGTTGAGGCACAGGTTCGTGAAGTTCTCGTGGCTCAGGACCGTGCCCTTGGGCGTGCCCGTCGTGCCCGACGTGTAGACGATGGTGGCGATGTCGTCCTTCGTGAGGGCTTCGGAGCGGGCGAGGACGCGCTCGCGCGGGGTGGCCGAGCCTTCCGCGATGAGGGTTTCGATGGCCTCGGAATCCAGGGAGAGGACGTGCGTGTTGTCGCGGTTTTCTCGTTCGGCGGCGGCGCGCACGATCTCCGCCATGGACACGGACTCAGTGATGATGAGGTGGACATCCGCGTCGACGAGGACGTGGGCGACCTGGTCGATGGAGCTGGTCTCGTAGATGGGCACGGGCACCAGGCCGGCCGCCCAGCACGCGAAGTCGAGGAGCGTCCACTCGTAGCGGGTACGGCTCATGATCGCGACCCGGTCGCCGGGCTCGAGGCCGCGCGCGATGAGGCCGGCGGCGAGCGCGTGCACCTCGTCGTAGAACTCGCGCGCCGTGATGGAGCGCCACGTGTCGCCGATGCCGACCTTGCGCAGGATCAGCGGGCGGGTGGCGCCGCGCTGCACGCGCTCCTTGAGCAGGTGGGGGATCGTCGTGTGCTCGTCAATGCGCACCAGGACGGGGGCGTGCCACTCGAGGGCTTCGGTCGCGGGGGCGGCCTCCTGTGAGTCGGCGGTCGCGTCGGGCGTGTCGGTCGTGACGTCTGTGGTCGTCTGCGCCTGCGTCGTCCCGTCCTCGGTGGACGAGGCCGGGGTTTCCTTCGTGGTCATGCGTGCTCCCTGGAGGCTTGAGTGAGCGCCACCGGGCGAGGCCTGAGCGGCGCGATGCTGCTGGCCCTATCCTACGCGCCAGTAGGGTGGGGGAGTGGAGCCGTCTTTAGGGGTGGCTGCCTGCGTCCGCTGTGGCCGGACGGAGCAAACCTGTGTAGCTGCTAGTTCAGGCCGAGCTCGGCCTTCACCTCGTCGAGCGTGTAGACATCGTCCGGGTGTTCCTCGTAATCGCGAACAGACTGCTTGATGAGAGCATCAAACTCTTCGAGAGTGTGCGCGCTTTCTGGATGTGCGAGGTAGTGCTCGAGCGCGGGCAGGACGGTGGCGCGGAGCCACTCGTCGTCGTCTTCGGTGTACTCGCGAACGACAGGTGGCTGCGCGCCGGATGCGACGGCCTCGGCGGCCGCGAGTTCGTGGTCCTTGGGGCGCCAGAACGATGTGATGTCCTGCTTTTCCGTGAGCTGGTGCTGAATGAAGGCGTCGAGGAGTTCGTAGTCGAAGGGCTTGTTCCACGGTTGGCGGGCGAACATCTTTCCGAAGTCCGTGCCTCGCTCGCGCATGACCGGCTCGAAGCGGATCATGGTGGCGCGCTCGGGTGCAATCGCCATGTGCTTGGACGCGGCGGAGAACCCGATGATGTATGTCCCGTGGTGGGTGAACATCGGTTGGTTCCATGCGATGCGCAGCTTCAGCTCCGGGTAGGTGAATCCCACCCACACTAGGACGTCGACCATCCGCTCACGGTTGTCGTCGTCGGGGATGGTCGCGAGGAACTCGTCGAGCGTCTTGATTGCCATGGCTTCACCCTAACAACGTCCATGCACACCTGCGGTGCGCGTGGTGAAGGAAACCTTGGCATTGGGCCCTGCGCCGCCACCTGATGTGCGAGGGGGTCGCCCGTGGTTTCCCACGGGCGACCCCCAGCAGCCCAAGGTAAAGAGGCGTGATGCCTGAGCAAATGACGTTGCTAACAATGCTAAGTTGAGCGTGAAAGTGTTGGTTATAGTGAGGTGGTGCGGATTCCTTGAAGATCCGAAGGAAAGCGCGAGTCATCAATGGTCTAAAACTCTCACTACAACCTTGGCTAACAGTCACGGGACCACTTAACGGTAGAAGAATCGTATATGGAGCTGTGGCTGAGTTGAAGTACCAAGTTGTTACTAATTCTCTAAATCTTTTCTCATAACCCAGGAGCTGCTCTCAGAGTTCAATTTGTTGGCCAGCTCGGTAAATGTTCTTGACTCGATGGAGGGGAATAGATGCTCAATAGCATCTTCAGTGGTCCACTCCCTTACGGTCCAGACGTACTCGCCTTGGTCCACTGGTTGACTCTCAACTGGATCGGAAAAAGTGCATGTAAATTGTGTTACATAGTCGGAAATGGCAAGTGAATCACCGAACTCCTCTGGTTCAGGAAAGTGATCGGTATGTTGTTGAAGAGACATCAGAGTTCCTTTCTGGTACTACGTTTTCGTAGTGAATTGCTACGAGATTTCGAATTCTAGCATCATGCGTTGTTATTGAGGGTCCTGTGGGGGGCGTGTTGGCCTGATGTTGTGAGCAGTGTTCTTTCTTAGGTGGTGGCAATAGGTTGATCGAATACTGGCTCTTCATAGTTGGGTGTGGGTGGAGGCGTCTAGGCCTCCTGCGATGAGGAGCATTCGGAGTTGGTCGTTGGTGGGGTTGCGGTAGCCTCTGGCGGTGCGTCTGCCTAGTTCGATGATTCCGTTGATGGCTTCTGTTGGGCCGTTGCTTGCTCCGCCGGTATCGAAGTAGGCCAAGAATGCGTCCTTCCACTTGCGTAGGGTCCGGCCCAGGCGAGCGATTTCGGGGATGGAACAGGCTGGTAGGCTCTCGATGAGACGAGCGGCCAGGCGTTGGCCTTGGGCGGGTGTGTCTTGATGGAAGACGTCTCGGACTTGCCCGGTGAAGGTAGGCGACTTCGACACTGATATGCGCCTCATCTGCCGTGAAGGCCTCACGGAGGCGTTCCTTTTGACGCTTCGTGAGCCGATCACGCGAGGCGCGCAAAAGATTGCGGATCTGATAGAGGGGGTCACCTTTGCGCCCGCGGTGACCGGTCGTGTCTTGCTGGACGCGGCGACGCACCTCGTCAAGGGCGTCGCCAGCGAGCTTGACGATATGGAAGGCGTCGAGGACGCTGGTGGCGTCTTGGAGTTGATCGTCGATGGCGTTCTTGCTGTCCCTGGAAGGGATCCAGCGTCGCGATCTGGATACCGGAGCGAAACTCTTCGCCGCGCTCTTCGAGCCAGTTCTCATGCGCGGTGCCAGACCTGCCTGGGACCAGGTCTAACAAGCGGGCCGTGGGGTGATCCTCCCCTCGCGTCAGGTCTACGATGCCGGTGAGCTCACGGGGCCCTCGTCGGCGTCGGTCCTGGTGATGCCATACGTGCTCATCAACCCCCAATACCTGCACGCCTGCGAACCGGGCGGGGTCATCAGATGCGGCTTGCAGGCACGGCTTGATGTGGGACCACACGGTGTTCCATGTGGTTGCCAGTTGTCGAGCCAGGCCAGCGATGGTGGCTCCCTCGAAACGCAACTGTCGGATCGCCCAGCGGATCGCCCGGGCGCCCAGACGCGCCCGGGGTGCGCACACCCGCTCGTCGTGTTCCAGGAATGTCACCGTCTGGCAGGCGTGTTCGCGGCATATCCAGCGTCGTTTATGCCACCGGATACGCGCCGGGACCCCGGCCCAGGGCGCGTCGATCACCTCCATGACCATGCGCCCGTGGCCTTGAGCAATCACCCCACAACCAGGGCAGCCAACCAGCTGGTTGCACGACTCAACATCGAGCACCAGGGCCCCTGGGGTGCGAGTCACGCTCATCAGATGGAAGCCCTCCAAACCGACGAGCAGATCACACCGATCACAACGATCAAGCGACACGGAGCAGCAGCAGGTAGGGTGAGACATTGTCGAGGTCCTTTGAAGATCGCGGGGGTTGAAGTCCGCTCATCATCAAGGACCTCGACCTCTACCCGCAACCCCCGACCAACACCCGGTCACCCACACTCAACTCTGAAGAGCCCATATTCGCATGCATCAAGCAACTGGTATTGGGCCTGTGGCGGCGTGCCGTCCTAGGAAGGTGTGTGATCGCCAGTACGATGGCCCCGTCTTCAAGATGAAGGGTTAGCATGGGAAAAAAGCCGCTCCTTATTTGTCGTGAATCTGACATCCAATGTGAGCCGAAGTTCAGTGTTTTCTGTGTCGGCTATGAAAATAAGCGTTGGCGCGCTAAAGAACTTGTTCGAGACTTCTTTCGACGTCATCTTGCTTCATTTGCGCTTTGTTACTCAGAATGGAAAGAGATAGATGCAGATAGTGCAGCAGCTGCACTATCTAGGTCAGCTAGAATGGTCTATGCAACGGACAAATATGAGCGGAGGGGTGAAATTGGTGAACTTATTTTGCATGGGATCTTGCGAGACTTTTATGATGCTGAGCCGGCAGTAAGTAAGCTGTACTATGCGGATGGGCCGAACGAAACAGCAAAGGGATTTGATGCTGTTCATGTGGTTGTGAATGATGAGCATCAACTAGACCTATGGCTCGGGGAGGCTAAACTGTATGATAATATGAATGATGCGATCAGAGCTATCGTTGCAAGTCTTCAAGAGCATGTTGACCAAGATTTTCTGCGTCGCGAATTTTTAGCAGTTACTAATAAATTTGACGCTGGCTGGCAGTATAAAGAAGAGCTTTCTGATCTGCTCGATGATAATACCTCACTTGATGTAATTGTGGAGCGTATTGTGATGCCGGTTCTTCTTACTTACGGGTCTGATGTGGTTAGTCGCTACGATGCGGTGTCTGACGCTTATGCGCTGGATCTAATTGAGGAAGCTCGTAATGCATGGCGGAAGTTTCAGGCGAAGCTACCAATAGACTTTCCGGTCACAATATATTTCATTGTTTTGCCATTGGAAGATACTGCAGAAGTTCGTGATATAGCTCATGAGGTTCTTATGCAGTATCAAAGTCTTTAGAGAGGTGAAGTGGTTAGAAATGGGAATGGTGGTCTTCGAGGAGTTGAAAGCACTAGTTCGATATACGCGGATGCCGGATAGGGTAGAAGAGGGGCGTGATCGACTCATTCGCTTTCTTGATTCGTTTGACGGTGGTACAGATACTGAGGTGGCAATCGTAGATTCGCTCTGTGCATATTTCGGACTGTTTCCCTATGTGACACAAGGATCTAAGTTTCTGTCGACTGCTGAGGCGATGGCGTATGAGTTTCATCGGCCAGATATTGATCTTGGTAATGAGAGTTTTGTATTTCATGAGGATCAGGCCAAGGTCTATTTTCGACTGTTGGATGGTGAGAGCGTTATTCTATCTGCTCCAACATCATTTGGGAAGTCGGCCATTTTGGATGCGCTCGTGGCCTCCCGCAGGTGGAATAACTTTGTTGTGATTGTGCCGACGGTGGCACTAATCGATGAAGTTCGGAGACGGCTCACTGCTTTTTCGACAAGTTATTGCATGGTGACTCATCCAACTCAGCCCACCGGTGAGCGCAATATCTACGTTTTAACGCAAGAGCGTTTCCTTGATTTACCGACTGTTCCGCAGGTCGATTTTTTTATGATTGATGAATTCTATAAGCTATGTTCGACTGGGGCAGATGTTCAGCGGATGAGTTTGTTGAATATTGCGTGGAAGCAGCTGCGTTCGACGGGAGCTCAGTATTACTTGGCGGGTCCGAATGTTGACAGGCTAGCGGAGGATCTTGATGAGGGTTTACGTCGTAGCCTGTTTGTGTCGCGTTATCAGACAGTTGCTGTAGATGTTGAATATCGTTATAATGTTGCGGATGGTCAGATATTAGACGATATGTGCCAGCTTTGGCAGGAACTGCAAGGGTCAACGCTTGTCTTCGTCTCAGCTCCTTCAAGAGCCGAGAGGGTGGCGGTACAGGTTGCTGGCTTTCCTGCTGTTTTGGAGCCGACGTGCTTTGCTAAGAAGGTTGCTGAGTGGTTGAGCGAAAACTATCATCCAGAATGGCGTGTTGTTCAAGCTCTTCGTTCGGGTGTTGCAGTTCATACAGGTCCTATGCCGCGCAGTCTCCAGCGCGTTATGATTCGCTTATTCGGCCAGGGTTCCGTTTCTGTCTTAGTGTGTACGTCGACTTTAATCGAAGGTGTTAACACCTCCGCAAAAAATGTTATTGTTTATGATAAGAAAATAAACAACAAGCCAATCGACTACTTTACATTTAGTAACGTTCGTGGTCGGGCAGGGCGTATGTTTCGGCATTTTCTTGGGCGCGTGATTTCATATATGGACCCGCCGGCAGAGGTTCTTACCGAAGTTGATATTCCTATTGATTCGCAAGGAGATGCTGCTCCTGTTTCAGCTATCGTTCAGTTGCCGAGTAAGGAGCTTACTGACTCGTCTCGTAAACGGCTCGGGCCTATTTTTGAGCAATCCTATCTCTCTCTCGCTACAATTCGTGCAAATAAAGGATTTGATCCTGAGTTGCAGATCGAAGCAGCAAAGCTCATTTATGAAGATTCCTCGTTACGTGCCAAGTTGGCGAGGTCTGGTGGTTTGAGTATTCGGGAGATGCGTCCAGTGATCGACTTCTGCTTTAATAACATTCTCATGCCCTCGCAGAGGAGGGGGATGAATGTATCACGTCTCGTGGGCATGGTTGATGCAGTGCGTAAAAGCGGTGGCTGCTTAGGTGAGCTCGTTTCAAACCAGGAGCAGTATAAATTTCCTAATGAGGATGTTAGTGATCTTGTTTCTAGGGTCCTATCTTTTGAGCGGAATTGGATGGGTTTCACAATTCCATCTATGTTGCGTTCTTTGCAGCGCATTTACAATGAGATTGCGTCGAATCTCGGTGAACGGGTTGCAAACTATCAGTTTTTCATTTCGCAGGTTGAGAGTTTATTTCTTCCAGCCGGCGTTCTGGATTTGGATGAGTATGGTTTACCAGTTCCGATTGCGATGCGCTTTTATCGTATGGGAATGGTCCAAAGCTCAGATGTTTCACTTGTCCTCTCTTCGTTTGTCTCTCTTGCGAAACGGCCCGAGGTGCGTTCGAAGTTATCGGATGTCGAGCTGTGGATAGTGGATGATGTGCTTGATGGACTCGGAGAATCGTATGTTGTTTCCTAGCAATTTGTGCCTGATTCTACGTTTGTTCGTCTTTTGAGTCAGGGGACCGCCCGTGGATTCCTACGGGCGGCCCCCCAAGGCCAGCTGAAGCGTCAGGCCTTCTTGCGCTTAGCAGGAGCCTCGCCTAGCTCGAAGGACTCGACAACAGCCTCGGTGGCCTCAGCATCGTCGGAGGCAGCCACGGTCAGGGCACCCACGGCCTTCGATGCGGCCTCCAGGTCACCCTTCACGGACTCCAGAGCCTCCACCTGAGCCTGCGGGGCGCGCACCGTCACCGCCAGGAACGGCGTACGCGGCGACACCTTCGCCTCAGACTTCACGCGACGCAGCGCAATCAGAGCAGACGACGCGGCCTCCAGCACCGAAGGATCGCCCTCGACGCCAGCCAGGTCGGACCCGACCGGCCACGGAGCGGTGTGCACGCTTCCCTCGCGGTACCAGCTCCACACCTCCTCCGTCACATACGGCAGGTAGGGGGCCAACAGACGCACCACGTTATCAATAACGATCGCCAGAGCCGCACGGGCAGACGCAGCCGAAGCCTCGTCCCACGCGCCATCACGGTTGTAGGCGCGCTCCTTGACCAGCTCCAGGTAGTCGTCGCAGAACGTCCAGAAGAACGACTCCGTGACCTCCAGCGCGCGAGAGTGCTCGTAAGACGCCAGCGCAGCCGAGGCCTCGTCAATGACGGAAGCCAGCGCCGCCAGCACCGAACGATCCAGCGGCACCGTCACCAGCGCCGGATCCAGATCGATCGCCGCGCCCTCGCCGCCCATCGTGAGCGCAAACTTCGACGCGTTCAGCACCTTGATCGCCAGGCGGCGACCAATCTTCATCTGCTGCTCGTCGAACGCCGCATCCAAGCCCAGGCGAGCCGACGCCGCCCAGTAACGCACGGCATCCGACCCATACTTCTCCAAGATGCCCATGGGAGTCACGACATTGCCCTTGGACTTCGACATCTTCTTGTGGTCCGAATCCAGGATCCAGCCCGACAGGCCCGCGTGCTTCCACGGCAGCGCACCGAACTCCAGGTCCGCGCGCACCACGGTCGAGAACAGCCACGTGCGAATGATGTCCTGGCCCTGCGGACGCAGATCCATCGGGTACGTGCGAGCAAACAGATCCTCGTCATCCAGCCAGCCACACGCCAGCTGCGGAGACAGCGAAGACGTCGCCCACGTGTCCATGATGTCCAGCTCGCCCACGAAGCCGCCGGCCACGCCGCGCTGATCCTCCGTGAAGCCCTCCGGCACGTCCGTCGACGGATCAACCGGCAGAGCAGCCTCAGACGGGGTGATGATGTCGTCGTAGTTCACCTGGCCGTCCGCATCCACGCGGTACCACAGCGGGAACGGCACGCCGAAGAAACGCTGACGCGACACCAGCCAGTCGCCCTTCAGGCCCTTCACCCAGTTCTCGTAGCGCACGCGCATGAAGTCCGGGTGGAACTCCAGCTCGCGGCCGCGGCCGATCAGCTCCTCGTTCAGATCCTTGCCCGAGGCCGGGTTCGTCCACGCGCGGCCACCATTACGGATGTACCACTGGCGCGAGGTGACGATCTCCAGGGGCTTGTCGCCCTTCTCGAAGAAGTTGGTCTGACGCATCGTCTTGGTCGGCTCGCCCTTCAGCTCGCCCGACTCGCGCAGGGCGGCCACCACGGCCTCGCGCGCGGAGAACGTCGTCTTACCGGTGATCTCCTCGAAAGCCGCGCGGCCCGCATCGGTCGTGATCCACTCGGGGGTCTCGGTGATGATGCGGCCGTCCTTGCGCAGGATCGCGCGCAGCGGCAGCTCCAGGTCACGCCACCAGTCGATGTCGGTCGTGTCACCGAAGGTACAGCACATCGCGATGCCCGCGCCCTTGTCCATCTCGGCCTCGGGGTGGGGCAGGATCGGCACCTCGACGCCGTACACGGGGGAGGCGACCGTCGTGCCGAACAGCGGCTTGTAGCGCTCGTCGTCCGGGTGGGCGATCAGGGCCACGCAGGCGGCTAGCAGCTCGGGGCGCGTCGTCTCGATGCACACGTCCACGCCGTCCTCGACGGGCGCACCGGCGGCGGCAGCCTTCGCCGCAGCCTCGGCGTCCGTGATGTGGAAGGCCAGGCGGTGGTAGAAGCCCGGGTACTCGCGGCTCTCCAGCTCAGCCTGGGCGACCGCCGTCTGGAAGGTGACATCCCACAGGCCCGGGGCCTCGGCCTGGTAGGCTTCGCCGCGCGCCAGGTTACGCAAGAAAGCGGCCTGGGCGACCTTGCGGGCACGCGCGCCGATCGTCTGGTAGTTCTGCTTCCAGTCCACGCTCAGACCCAGGTAGCGCCACAGCGCCTCAAACTGAGCCTCGTCCTCGACGGTGAGGCGCTCGCACAGCTCCACGAAGTTCTTACGGGAAATCGGCAACTGGTCGCGAGCCTTGATCGACTTGCCGTCGCCGCCCACGTGCGGGGGCTCAAAGTCGGGGTCGTAGGGCAGCGTCGCATCCACGCGCACGCCGAAGTAGTTCTGCACGCGGCGCTCGGTCGGCAGGCCGTTGTCGTCCCACCCCATCGGGTAGAACACGGACTTGCCCATCATGCGCTGGTAGCGGGCCACGACGTCGGTGTGCGTGTAGGAGAAAACATGGCCGATGTGCAGGGAGCCGGATACCGTCGGCGGGGGAGTGTCGATCGAGTACACCTGCTCGCGCGTCGCGGTGCGGTCAAAAGCGTAGGTGCCCTGGTCCTCCCAGGCCTCACCCCACTTCGCTTCGAGGCCTTCGGGGGCGGCGCGGTCGGGCACGCGAGGCGCCTGCGCACGGGTGTTCANCTCGTCACCCGGTCGATGAGTTGCGCGGGGATCGTTCCCGTCTCGCGCTCGGCGAGGAGCAGCGCGGCGGACCCCGCCATCGCCTGCGCAGCGATCTCGACGGCGCTGTCCTTGGACAGCCCGTACTTCAAGCCCGCGCGTGCGAAAGAATCAATGATCTGAAAATACCAAGCCGGTGAGCACGAGGCCAGGGCTTGGAAAACAGGGAAATAGTCCTCGTCAATGAGGATGGTTCGACCGACTGAGTTCATGAGGTCGCGCACGGCGTTGACCTGTTCGTCGGTCGTTCGACAGGAGGTGAGGGCAGTCATGGACTGTCTGACGGTGGCTGCCACGTTCGGCATGACGCGCACCAGAGGAATCCCCGCACCAAAGTCCTGCGTAATCTGGTCGAGAGTGCGCCCCGCAGCCAGGGACGCGACGCACACGTCGGGGCGTCCGACCACGGTGTGGGCGATCTCCTTGATGACCGTACGCTGGTCCTTCGGCTTGACGGCCAGAACGACGACATCGACCTGGCGGGCCAAGGACACATTCGAGGACGCGGCTACCGCCCCCAATTCGTCCGCCAGGTCGCAGGCCTTGTCGGGCGTGCGGTTGGAGAAGACCAGCGTCGCGGGATCGACACCGGACGCAACGGCGCCGCGAGCGATGGCCTGCGCCATGGCTCCCGTCCCGATAAACCCGATGCGCATGAGCTTCTCCCTGCGTGTGTTGGTCACTTGCCAGGCAGCCTACCCGTGTTTTGCCTTCTCTTGGTGCAGTGGTCGAACTGTGAGACGAGGCCGGGGCGAAGGCACCTGAAACGGCGATCTCAGCCCCGGCCTCGTCGCGGAAAACAACGAAAAACGCTCCTTTGCGCTTGTGCGCGTCGCGGCTTGATCGCTACCACACCGGCACCCCCGGGACACCCGCACCATGCCCTCCTGGACGAACAAGACAGCCTCGTGACTTTTATCCACAGGGGAATACGCCCCATCGCGGCTATCCACAGGGGAGCGTTTGCGGCGTGACATCCCCGATGCCTTGGCCTAGCGTCGAAGGATGGACCTCTCACGATGGCTCGCGCGCCGCAAAATGGCTGCTCTGACCAAGGCCTTCTACGACAGTGCGATCAAAGACGACGACGAACCACCCGAACCGAGAGCCGTACGGCTACTGCCCGGAAGTGCCACCGTCGCCGCGCTCCTAGTCGTGCTCGTCGCACTCGCCCTCATCGGCGTGTGGCGGCACGCGCGGTCCACCGAACTGGCGCGCGCAAACCAGCAAGCAACCGAACAATCAGCCGAACGACAGGCCGAGGAAACGCCGCACGAGGACAACAGGGACGAGCGCTTCAACCCCACAGCAACCGTCACCGCTCCCACCGAGCAGGTCGTCGTGTACGTCTCGGGAGCAGTCGCCACACCCGGTGTCCTCACCCNGGGTGCGCCGGTCCAACGCAGCGCCGACGCGGCGGGTGCGGGTTGCTCACACGAGGCCGGGGCCGCCGTTGTGGGTGCATCGTTACTTTCGCACGTAATTCGTCGGACTTTCATGTCACTTCGTCATGGTTCATCAAGGGTAGTAACGGAATTACGTGCGACTTTTGGTGAAGAGAGCGCACGCGACGACCAACAAACGAGGCCGGGGCCAGGCCACCTCAGCAGTGAACCCAGCCCCGGCCTCGTCAATGAGAGACGGTATTACAGAACCATCGCGGCGATCCAGCCGCCAATGAGCAGCGGAATGTTGTAGTGAATGAACTCGGGGATGACCGTGTCCCGCATGTGGTCGTGCTGGCCATCCACGTTCAGACCGGATGTCGGGCCGAGCGTCGAGTCGGACGCGGGAGAACCGGCGTCGCCCAGCGCGCCCGCCGTGCCGATAATAGAGACGGTCGCGACAGGGGAGAAACCCAATGTCATACACAGCGGAACGTAGATCGCGGAAATAATCGGCAGCGTTGAAAAAGACGAGCCGATACCCATCGTGATCACCAAACCGACCAGCAACATGATCATGGCGGCCAGAGCCTTCGAACCGTTGAACATCGCGGAAGTCTGCTGAACAAGCGGCTCGATCTGGCCCGACTCCTTCAACACCGCCGCATACCCCTGGGCAGTAATCATGATGAGGCCGATGAGGCTCATCATCCGCATACCACCCGAAAAGACGTCATCCGCCTGCTGCCACGGCACGACTCGCATAGCGAGCATGAGGCACAGGCCCACGAGTGCACCCACGAGAAGCGGGTCCGCTTCAGAGTCCATCTTGGTCATGACAGCTTGGATGACGAAACAGGCAACGAGGGCGATGACGGCAGCCCAAGCCTTCATCATGCTGACAGGTTTGTCGTCATTCGTGCTGAACTCAGTTTCGCGCTGCTCGTACTCGCGCGGCTTCCGGTAGGAGACGAAGAGGGCAATGAAGCAACCCACGGCCATTGAGGCGGCGGGGATGGCCATGGCAGCCATCGGGTTGACGACGCCCTCGACGGGCAGGCCAGCGTCCTCAATGTTCTTGTAGAGAATGTCGTGCAGGAAGATACGACCAAAGCCAATCGGCACGAACATGTAGGTGGTGACGATACCGAACGTGATCGCGCAGGCCACCAGGCGTCGGTCCATCTTCAGCTCGTTCATGACGCCAATGAGCGGAGGCACCAGCAGCGGAATGAACGCGATGTGAATCGGGATCAGGTTCTGACTCATCACGCCCATGATGAGGACACCACCGAGGATGCCCCACTTCGCGGAGCGCGCCACACGCGCCGAATTAGACTGATCAGCGTTGCGCAGCTTTTTGATGATCCAATTCGCCAGCAGGCGAGGCAAACCCGAGTGAGCGACCGACATAGCGAACGCTCCCAGAAGCGCATAGGACAGGGCGATCTTGGCACCACCGGCAAGGCCTTCCTGGAAAGCAACCATCGTACCGGAAAGACCCATTCCGGCCACCAGGCCACCCACCAGTGAGGCGACGAAAAGAGAGATGACGACGTGCACGCGAGCGATGCTGAGGGCCAGCATGACGATCACGGAGAGCACGACTGCGTTGAAAAGCAACATGAGCGTTCCTGTGTTGAGGGTGCGCGAGTGCACCAAATGAGGGGGAAAGTAAGCCGCTTCGCGGCAGGTGGTGTGGTGTCAGCCGAGATGAGAATCGGCGTGGATGGAGGCGTCGACGGCACCTACCAGTGCACTCGACAAACCACCTTCCTCGGCGGCCAGCAATCCTGCGATCGTGGTACCGCCGGGGCTCGTCACCCGGTCGATGAGTTGCGCGGGGATCGTTCCCGTCTCGCGCTCGGCGAGGAGCAGCGCGGCGGACCCCGCCATCGCCTGCGCAGCGATCTCGACGGCGCTGTCCTTGGACAGCCCGTACTTCAAGCCCGCGCGTGCGAAAGAATCAATGATCTGAAAATACCAAGCCGGTGAGCACGAGGCCAGGGCTTGGAAAACAGGGAAATAGTCCTCGTCAATGAGGATGGTTCGACCGACTGAGTTCATGAGGTCGCGCACGGCGTTGACCTGTTCGTCGGTCGTTCGACAGGAGGTGAGGGCAGTCATGGACTGTCTGACGGTGGCTGCCACGTTCGGCATGACGCGCACCAGAGGAATCCCCGCACCAAAGTCCTGCGTAATCTGGTCGAGAGTGCGCCCCGCAGCCAGGGACGCGACGCACACGTCGGGGCGTCCGACCACGGTGTGGGCGATCTCCTTGATGACCGTACGCTGGTCCTTCGGCTTGACGGCCAGAACGACGACATCGACCTGGCGGGCCAAGGACACATTCGAGGACGCGGCTACCGCCCCCAATTCGTCCGCCAGGTCGCAGGCCTTGTCGGGCGTGCGGTTGGAGAAGACCAGCGTCGCGGGATCGACACCGGACGCAACGGCGCCGCGAGCGATGGCCTGCGCCATGGCTCCCGTCCCGATAAACCCGATGCGCATGAGCTTCTCCCTGCGTGTGTTGGTCACTTGCCAGGCAGCCTACCCGTGTTTTGCCTTCTCTTGGTGCAGTGGTCGAACTGTGAGACGAGGCCGGGGCGAAGGCACCTGAAACGGCGATCTCAGCCCCGGCCTCGTCGCGGAAAACAACGAAAAACGCTCCTTTGCGCTTGTGCGCGTCGCGGCTTGATCGCTACCACACCGGCACCCCCGGGACACCCGCACCATGCCCTCCTGGACGAACAAGACAGCCTCGTGACTTTTATCCACAGGGGAATACGCCCCATCGCGGCTATCCACAGGGGAGCGTTTGCGGCGTGACATCCCCGATGCCTTGGCCTAGCGTCGAAGGATGGACCTCTCACGATGGCTCGCGCGCCGCAAAATGGCTGCTCTGACCAAGGCCTTCTACGACAGTGCGATCAAAGACGACGACGAACCACCCGAACCGAGAGCCGTACGGCTACTGCCCGGAAGTGCCACCGTCGCCGCGCTCCTAGTCGTGCTCGTCGCACTCGCCCTCATCGGCGTGTGGCGGCACGCGCGGTCCACCGAACTGGCGCGCGCAAACCAGCAAGCAACCGAACAATCAGCCGAACGACAGGCCGAGGAAACGCCGCACGAGGACAACAGGGACGAGCGCTTCAACCCCACAGCAACCGTCACCGCTCCCACCGAGCAGGTCGTCGTGTACGTCTCGGGAGCAGTCGCCACACCCGGTGTCCTCACCCTGCCCGCATCCTCACGTGTCACAGACGCCATCACCGCAGCGGGCGGGGCACTCGACGGTGCCGACCTGACCACCATCAACCTCGCCCGCCCCCTCGTCGACGGCGAGCATATTCACGTCGCAGTCGCCGGTGAATCCCCGCCTCTCGCGCCGGGCAGCGAAGACAACACCCATGCCGCGTGCATCCGCCTCGATACAGCCACCGCCACCGAACTGCAAACACTGCCCGGAATCGGACCCGCTCTGGCCTCGCGCATCATCGACTACCGAGCAACCCACCCGCACATTCCTTCCGTCGACTCCCTCGACGACATTCCCGGCATCGGCCCATCTCTCATCGAGAAAATACGACCGGGGGTCTGCCCATGAGTAATGACATTGAGGGAGAAGAGACGGGTGGCGAGGAACTCCTTCCCATCGCACAGTCGCCGCAACCAACAACCGTTCATCAGTCCTCCCCTGGAGCTGGCAAGCGAGCGCACCAAGTCACCGACCAAAGCGCCCCTCGCATGATCGACCTGCGCCTACTGCCCGCGGCTGTCGCGACGTGGGCGGCCACTTGGTGGGCCACCGCTCACCCCGTAGCACGGCCAGCGATCGTTTTGTGTGCGCTCGCGGCCCTGTCGAGCGCCGCCTCCTACGCGTGGAACCGACGACATGCCCTGCCACCCCGCCACGCGCTCACCCCTTCCCGGTCAGCGCGGCTTGCCGCAACGCTCCTCCTCGCCTCCACCGCCTGCGCGCTTGCGGTCGCCTCCGCGGCCGGCCAATCCTCTCTCTTGGACCCCGCCCGCAGCGACGAAAGTCCCGTGCACGTGCGGGTCCGTCTGCTCCGCGACCCGACACCAGCCTCGTCGGGGTTCTCAAGGCGGAGTCGAGCGCGAGTGCGCATCCTCGCCGTTGAGGTAGGCCAGCGATGGCTCACATCCAACGCGACTGCACTGGTCAGCGCCCCGGGGTGGCGTGACGGCGCGCGCGGTGACGTGTATCAGCTTGAGGGGAGCCTGGATACCTCCTTCGCTGCCCGGCCACCCTCCGTGGGGGTGATTCGCGCGAGGAAAACTCAACTGCTTTGGCGCCCGGGTGGTCTTGATGCCTGGAGGCGAGAAACACACCGGGCCTTCGGCAGTGCATGCGGTAGCCTGCCGCGCGACGCGCGTGGACTCGTTCCCGGCATGTCGATTGGCGATGACCGCCTGGTTCCCTCCGATCTGGCAGACGCTATGAAAGCTACCTCGCTCACACACCTGACGGCCGTGTCCGGCTCCCACATCGTCATCATCCTGGCCACCCTCAACCTCCTCCTGCCCGCGCGCAAGCCCCTGCGCGTCGGAGCAACGATCCTCGTCCTGGCCACCATCGTCATCCTCGTCGGCCCCGAAGCATCCGTGCTCCGATCCGTCTGCGTCGCCTCAGTCGCCTCCCTGGGCCTGGTNACGCCTCGCTGGCAGGGGCCTTCGGCGCCATCGCCACGGCAGACGCCGAAACAAAGGGTGCGTCGCGGGACCCGCAGCGCGCCATCGAAAAAGCCATTATCACCATCTGCAGGCTGCACGGGCGCTGAAAGCTGCCCCGGCCTCGTCTATCGGACGCCCGTAGGGAACGAAGAGGAGATACATGAAAACCATCCGCACACTGGTGGGGAGGCTACGCGAATTTAAGACCGCCTCGATCCTGACCCCGCTGTTCATCATCGGGGAGGTCATCCTCGAGTGCCTGATCCCGCTCACCATGGTCTCGCTCGTAGATGCACTCGACGGCGTATCCCTGAGTCCCGTCATGCGCCTGGGCCTGATCCTGACCGGGCTGGCCTTCGCCTCGCTTGCCTGCGGTATCCTCTCCGCACGCTTCGCGGCGACCGCCTCGGTGGGCCTGGCGAAGAACCTGCGCCAGGATCTCTTCTTTAAGGTGCAGGACTTCTCCTTCGCCGACATCGACCGCTTCTCCACGTCCTCGCTGGTCACCCGCATGACCACGGACGTCACCAACGTGCAAAACGCCTTCGGCATGCTCATCCGCATCGCCGTGCGTGTGCCCCTCATGATCGTCTTCTCGATCGTCATGGCGTGGCGTATCAACGTGCAGATGGCCCTCATCTTCCTCGGCATGGTGCCGGTGCTCGCCATCATCCTGGCAGCCATCGTGCTCATCGCCTTCCCGATCTTCCGCCGTATTTTCAAGAAGTACGATGCCCTGAACAACTCCGTCCAGGAGAACGTTGCGGCGATTCGCGTGGTGAAGTCCTTCGTCACCGAGGACTACGAGACCACCAAGTTCCGCGCTGCCTCGCAGGACGTGCGCAAGGACTTCACGAACGCCGAGAAGCTCATCGCGCTCAACAGCCCCGTCATGATGTTCTTCATCTTCGCCGCGATCACGGCCGTCGACTACGTGGGCGCCTCGATCATTATCAACTCGGGAGCGACCGAGCTGACGAAGGGTGGACTGACCGCGCTCATCACCTACGGCATCCAGATTCTGACACATATGCTGATGCTCGCCTTCATCTTCGTCATGACGACGATGGCCGCCGAGTCCGCGCATCGTATCGCAGAGGTCCTCAACCACGAGCCGTCGCTGACGTCACCTGAGAACGGCGCGACCGATGTTGCGGATGGTTCCGTCGTCTTCGAGGACGTGTCCTTCAAGTATTCGGCGAGCGCCGAAGAAAACGCGCTGTCCGACATCAACCTACGCGTCGAATCCGGGCAAACGCTCGGTATCGTCGGCGGCACGGGCTCCTCCAAGACCTCGCTCATCCAGCTGATCTGCCGACTCTACGACGTCTCCGAAGGCTCCGTGAAGGTCGGCGGGCGCGACGTGCGCGACTACGACCTGAGCGCCCTGCGCGACGCCGTCTCCGTGGTCCTGCAGAAGAACGTGCTCTTCTCCGGCACCATCAAGGACAACATGCGCTGGGGAAACCCGGAGGCCACCGACGAACAGATCGTCCGCGCCTGCAAGCTCGCGCAGGCCGACGAGTTCATCCAGCAGCTGCCCGGCGGCTACGACTACGTCATCGCGCGAGGCGGCACCAACGTCTCCGGCGGCCAGAAGCAGCGCCTGTGCATCGCACGCGCGCTCCTGAAGAACCCCAAAATCCTCATCCTGGACGACTCCACTTCCGCGGTGGACACCAGGACGGATTCGCTGATCCGAAGTGCCTTCGAGACCGAGATCCCGGGCACGACGACCATCATCATCGCCCAGCGTCTGTCCTCGGTGAGCCACGCCGACCAGATCATCGTGCTCGACGACGGTCGTATCAAGGAACGTGGCACCCACGACGAGCTGATGGCGGCGGGCGGGGAGTACCGCGAGATCTACGAGTCCCAGAACGCCGCGAGCGAAAGCGAGGTGGCCTGACATGGCGCGCACGCGCAACTCCCGGATCGACGATGGCGAGAAGCTCGAAGGCATCGATCGTCCCTTCGGTCGTCTCCTGCGATACGTCTTCCGCCATTACCCGGTGCGTATCAGCCTGACAGTCGTGTGCATCATTACGTCCGCCGTGGCCTCGGCCGTCGGCTCGATCTTCATGCAGCAGATCGTCGATAATGTCGTGACGCCGGGCCTCGAGAGCGGCTTTGACGCTGTGCGCGCAACGCTCGTGCGCCTCGTCGTCACCATGGGCGTCATCTTCAGCGCCGGCGTCATCGGTAGCTTCATCTACACCCGCGCCATGGCGATCGTGACCCAAGGGACGCTCAAGCACATGCGAGACGACATGTTCGACTCCATGGAGCGCCTGCCCCTGCGTTTCTTCGACACGCATCCGCACGGCGCGATCATGTCGACCTACACGAACGATACAGACGCGATCCGCCAGCTGATCGGTCAGTCGATCCCGACACTCATCCAGTCGGGCCTGACCATCGTCGTGCTCATCGCCACGATGCTCTACTACTCGGTGTGGCTCTTCCTCGTCGTCCTCATCGTGGGCGCCCTCATGGCCTTCCTGACGGGCAAGCTCGGTGGCCTCTCGGGGCGCTTCATGAAGGCGCAGCAGGCGGCCCTGGCTGACGAAGAGGGCTTCATCGAAGAGATGATGGACGGCCAGAAGGTCGTCCAGGTCTTCAACCACGAGCAGGACGCCAAGAACGAGTTCGTCGAGTACAACCAGAAGCTCTTCGACTCCTCCCAGAAGGCCAACATCTACGGCAACGTCCTGATGCCCGCCCTGGGCAACATCGGCAACATCATGTACGTCGTGGTCGCGATCGTCGGCGGCATCATGATCCTGGAACAGACGCCGAACATCCACCTTGTCGGCATCGACGTCATCACGGTCGGAATCGTCGTGTCCTTCCTGGGCATGGTCCGTAACTTCTCGCAGACGATCGGACAGATGTCGATGCAGGTGCCCATGATCGCGCTCGGCATGGCGGGGGCGGGCCGCGTGTTCGCCCTCATCGACCAGGAGCCCGAGGAGGACCACGGCTACGTGACCCTCGTGAGGGCCCGCGAGCTGCCCGACGGCTCGGTCGAGCCGACCGAGGAACGTACCGGAATCTGGGCCTGGCGTCACCCCCACCAGGCGGACGGCACCGTCACCTACACGCGCCTGCGCGGCGAGCTCGTCATGGAGGGCGTGGACTTCTCCTACGACGGCAAGAAGGAGGTCCTGCACGACATCTCCCTGTGGGCGAAGCCCGGCCAGAAGATCGCTTTCGTGGGCGCGACGGGTGCCGGCAAGACGACGATCACGAACCTGATCAACCGCTTCTACGACATCGCCGACGGCAAGATCCGCTACGACGGCATCAACATCAACAAGATCCGCAAGTCGGACCTGCGTCGCTCCCTGGGCGTCGTCCTGCAGGACGTCAAGCTCTTCACGGGCACAGTCATGGAGAATATCCGCTACGGCCGCCTGGACGCCACGGACGAGCAGTGCATTGAGGCCGCGAAGCTGGCTAACGCGGACTCCTTCATCCGGCGTCTGCCGGACGGATACGACACGATGCTGACGGGCAACGGCTCGAACCTGTCGCAGGGGCAGGCTCAGCTGCTGTCGATTGCCCGCGCGGCCGTGGCCGATCCGCCGGCGATGATCCTGGACGAGGCCACCTCTTCGATCGACACGCGCACAGAGGCACTCGTGCAGGCGGGCATGGACAACCTGATGGAGGGACGCACGGTCTTCGTGATCGCCCACCGTCTCTCGACGGTGCGTAACTCGGACGCGATCATGGTCCTGGAGCAGGGACGCATCATTGAGCGCGGCAGCCACGACGATCTGATCGCTCAGAAGGGCGTGTACTACCAGCTGTACACGGGCGCCTTCGAGCTCGACTAGGATGGGCGGCGTCCGCCCGCCCGCTCAGCCCCGGCCTCGTCCTGCACGAGGCTGGGGCCTCGTCGTGTGCTCGTGTGTTGCCACGTGCGGGTGGGGTGTTTCCTGGCGCCTGGCGTGGTGGGCGCTGCTCGCAACGTGAGGTTATTTGCCAGGTGACGAAGTAGGGAATGAATATACGACAGCGGGCCGCCCCGAAGGGCGACCCGCTATGCGTCAAACGAAAGCGTCTGCGATCAGTCAGCGATCGAGGCGACGCGACGAGCAAGCTTGGACTTGCGGTTCGCGGCCTGATTCTTGTGGATGACGCCCTTGGAGACGGCGACGTCCAGCTTGCGCGAAGCGATGCGCAGAGCGGCGAGAGCCTTGTCCTTGTCGCCGGCCTCGACGGCCTCACGGGTGTGACGGACCAGGGTCTTCAGCTCGGACTTCACGGACTGGTTACGAACGCGGCGCTTCTCGTTGGTGAGAATGCGCTTCTTCTGGGACTTAATGTTTGCCACAGTCGGATTTCTCCTTGATGTATGTCTGACAGGGTCGGTGAGGGCTGTGTCAAGACCGGGACTTAGGCGTGGGGACACCCGCAAACGGTCNATGGAGGTGTGGGGCCTGTTCGACGTGGCGGGGTCCTGATGCGTGCTGGTGCGCGTGTGGGCGCGCTGCGCGGGCTTAGGAGTGGGGGCGGAGGGCTGCGTGGGCGGGTGAGGACGGGGCTGTGGGAGAGTTGTCGTCGAGTCGGTGTTGGTTGGGGAGTTCATGGTCGAAATGAATCCGACGAGTGCGTGCAGAACTCCGTTGACGAATGAACTCATGGCACCAGCATACGTGAGACGCATCGAACACTGGTTATCCACAGGTGGTCGGAGAGGTGAGTTATGCACAGGGTTCTTTCCAACGCGTGACAGTGGTTATATGTCGGTACCACTCTAGATATGTTCGTAGATAAACCTTTGACTGAAAGACGGGTGACAACAATGTCGGCCACATCAATCCACGGGGTGAGTATCCCACTGGACTCCTTCGGGCAGGCGAGCGCTCTGGGCGCAACGGACGCCGAAATGGAGGCCCGCGCCTCGCTCAGGGAAGCCTTGCGGTGCGCCGCTTCGGGTAGGATCGATCGTGCGCTCGCTCAAGCGCGCGATGTGTTCGGTAACGACGCTGCTTCGATGGAGCTGCGCCTCGAGGCAGCCAAGCTCTGCGTCGACTGGCATGCCAGCCTCGGTGCATACGAACAGTGTCGCAAGGTTGCGGCGGATGCCGCCCGGCTGGGTGCTAGCCGCCTCGAACGCGATCATCCTCTCATCCTCATGCTTCGCAACTCAGAAGCATACTGGCTTGCCGTCCTGGGAAATGCGGACATGGCGGCCCGTAAATTCTCGGCCCTGGTGTGCGATGTTAAAAATTGCCCGAACCTGGACCCGCAGATCGCCTTCGCGATTCGAAATAACTCTGCCATGCCGTGGAAGAACACCGGCAAGTGGGCGCGTGCCGCGCGCGTGTATCGCGAACTCCTTGCTGACATGGAACACCAGTGCGACGAGGAGGACATGACGGTGCTGACTGTGCGCGACAACCTCGCAGAAGTGCTCTCTGCTGACCGTCAGTACGAGGAGGCGATCCGGTTGTACGAAACCAATATGGACATTTTGCTACGCTTCGTCGACCATGGCGATTGGCGGGTTCTGCGTCTGCGCAGTGAGATCGCGCGTAACACCTGGATGGGAGGAGATCGCGCGGTGGGGGAGCAACTGTGGACTGTCCTGGCGGAGGACTGCCGCAGATACCTTGGAGATCGAGACGAACTCACGGCGCGCATTCGCACGATTTTGCTGACCCTGGCCACACTGCGTGGAGACGAGGACACTGCGATGTCCATCGCGCGGAAACTGAAGGATGATCATCCCGATGACTGGGCAGACGTGGACATTAGCGAGGCTATCGCGATGATCGCCGAATCTGGTCTCACGGAGAAAGACTTCCAGTAGGGAAAAACGAGCGTGAGTCTGGGAGACTGTGCGCGACCTCCCGGACGCATAACTAGCACAAAAGGCCTCGCCAATGGGACGATAAGGAGGTTAACGACTTCACGGAGGTACACGTGCCCATCCCCACGCCCGCGCAGCAGGAACAGATTCGCCCGTCCCGCACCCCGCAGGCGCAGATTCGTAACTTTTGTATCATCGCCCATATCGATCATGGGAAGTCGACGCTTGCGGACCGTATGCTTCAGCTCACCGGTGTCGTCGAGGCTCGCGAGATGCGGGACCAATACCTGGATCGCATGGACATTGAACGTGAGCGTGGCATCACAATCAAGAGTCAGGCGGTGCGCATGCCGTGGGCGCACGAGGACACCCCTTACGCGCTCAACATGATCGATACTCCCGGGCACGTGGACTTCACCTACGAGGTGTCCCGCTCCCTGGCAGCCTGCGAGGGTGCGGTTCTCCTTATCGACTCCGCCCAGGGGATCGAAGCCCAGACTTTGGCGAACTTGTACCTGGCACTCGAGAACGACCTGGCGATCATTCCTGTCCTCAACAAGATCGACCTCCCGGGCGCGCAACCCGAGAAGTACGCACACGAGGTCGCCCAGCTAATTGGCTGCGACGAAGACGAAGTCCTGAAGGTCTCCGGCAAGACCGGTGAGGGCGTCGAAGCCCTCCTTGACCGCATTGTCGAGGTCGTCCCCGCCCCCGCGGGAGAACCCGATGCGCCGACGCGCGCCATGATCTTCGATTCCGTCTACGACACCTACCGGGGCGTCGTCACGTACGTGCGCGTCGTCGACGGCGTGCTTACCACCCGCCAGCGTGTGCGCATGATGTCGACGGGTGCCACCCACGAGCTCCTTGAACTCGGTGTTATCTCACCCGAGCCGAAGCCCGAAGAGGGGATCGGTGCCGGCGAGGTCGGCTACCTCATCACGGGCGTCAAGGACGTGCGTCAATCCCGCGTCGGTGACACCGTCACCAGTCAGGTGCGTGGGGCAACCGATGCGCTCGCGGGCTACCGTGATCCGAATCCGATGGTGTTCTCCGGTATTTACCCGGTTGATGGTTCGGACTTTCCGGACCTGCGCGACGCGCTGGAGCGGCTCCAGCTCAATGATGCTGCCCTGACCTTCGAGCCGGAATCCTCGGCCGCACTCGGTTTCGGCTTCCGCTGTGGATTCCTGGGCTTGCTGCACCTGGAGATTATCCGAGAGCGACTCGAGCGCGAGTTTAATCTGGATCTGATCGCGACCGCGCCGAACGTTGTCTACAACGTTGTGACGGAGGACGGGACGCTGGTTCGCGTCGATAACCCAAGCGAGTTTCCTGAGGGCAAGATCGCGGAGGTGCGCGAACCGGTTGTCAACGCTACGATCCTGACGCCTACGGAGTTTACGGGCACGATCATGGAGTTGTGTCAGGATCGGCGTGGGTCGATGCGGGGAATGGATTATCTGAGCGAGGATCGTGTCGAGTTGCATTACCAGCTGCCCCTGGCTGAGATCGTCTTCGACTTCTTCGATCAGCTCAAGTCCCGTACGCGCGGCTATGCCTCCTTGGACTACCAGGAGAGCGGCGAGCAGAGCGCTGACCTCGTCAAGGTCGACATCTTGCTCAACGGTGACCGTGTGGATGCGTTCAGCGCGATCGTGCACCGCGACGGTGCCTACAACTATGGTCAGCGGATGACGAAGCGGTTGAAGGAGCTGATTCCTCGGCAGCAGTTTGAGATCCCGGTCCAGGCCGCGGTCGGCGCGCGTGTCATCGCCCGCGAGACCATTAAGGCTCTGCGCAAGGATATGCTGGCCAAGTGTTACGGCGGCGACATCAGCCGTAAGCGTAAGCTGCTGGAGAAGCAGAAGGAAGGCAAGAAGCGCATGAAGTCGATCGGCCGCGTGGACGTGCCGCAGGAGGCGTTCATCGCCGCTCTTACTTCCGACGTGCCGACGGGCAAGAAGTGAGTGGGCATATGGACGAGGCCGTGGCGGGCAACGCCGGGAGCGAGCGTCGTCCGGGCGAGGCCCCCGAGGGCACCGTCTTCATGAGCCGCACGAAGTCTTTCACGCGTCGAACGCGCGAGCTGCCCGCGAATCTGGCTCGCACGTGGGAGGCGCACGCCAGCCGTTACGTGGTCGAGCCGCGCCGAGGCGTCGGCTACACGACTGTCGCGCAGGATTTCACGCTGGACCTGGCCGAGCTCTTCGGGCGCCGTGCCCCCGTCACCCTCGAGATCGGGTCGGGCACGGGTGAGCAGATCGTCGCGGCGGCCTCGGCGCACCCCGAGCGCGACTTCCTGGCCCTCGAGGTGTGGGTTCCGGGCATCGCGAAGCTGATCTCCAAGGCCGTCGAGGCCGGTGTGGATAACATCCGCGTCATTGAGGCGGACGCCGCCCAGGCGCTGCCGATCATGCTGGGGGAGGCCTGCCTCGACGAGGTGTGGACCTTCTTCCCGGATCCGTGGCGCAAGGCCCGCCATCGCAAGCGCCGCCTCGTCTCGGACGCGTTCGCTCTCGAGGTCGCGCGCCTCCTGCGCGATGGGGGCGCCTGGCGTCTGGCGACGGACTGGGACGACTACGCCTGGCAGATGCGCGACGTCGTGGAGGCGTGTGAGCTTTTCGAGAACCCGCACGCGGGGGAGCGCCCGGACCCGGCGGATCCCCAGCCCGAGCGTGGCGGCTTCGCGCCGCGCTACGACGGGCGCGTCGTCACCCACTTCGAGACGCGCGGTATCGACGCGGGGCGTCATGCCCATGACATCGTCGGCGTGCGCCGCCCGCGCGGCTGACGGGCACGCATGAGTCCCGCCCAACCCGACGGAATGCGCTGGCCGGATAGCGGCTCGCTGGACCCCGGCCTCGTTGAGGCGGAGCGGGGGCGCCCCCTGTCCCTGTACGTGCACGTGCCTTTTTGTCGTGTGCGCTGCGGGTACTGTGACTTCAACACGTACACGGTGGGTTTTGGTCCGGGGGCACAGATCGGTGACTATGCTCCTTCGGTTCTCGCCGAGGCGGATCTGGCCGCCCGTGTCTTGGCGGACGCGGGAGTGTCAGGGCGGCTGGCACAGACAGTGTTTTTTGGTGGCGGAACGCCGACGATGCTCGACGCGGGTGAGTTGATCGCTATCTTGGATGGCCTGCGTGAGCGTATCGGTATTGCGGGGGGTGCCGAGGTGACACTCGAGGCCAACCCTGACACGGTGACGCGTGAGGACTTGCGTGCCTTTGCTGACTCTGGCTTCACTCGAGTGTCTTTCGGCATGCAGTCGGCTGTTCCGCGTATTTTGGCAATCCTAGACCGTACGCACACGCCGAAGCGCGTTCCCCTCGTCATTGAGTGGGCGAAGGAGGCGGGGCTGAGCACGTCCGTTGACCTCATTTACGGGACGCCGGGGGAGAGCCTTGCGGATTGGGAGACCTCGGTGCGCGCGGCTCTGTCCTACGACCCCGATCACATCAGCGCCTACGCGCTGGTCGTGGAGGAGGGGACCAAGATGGGCGCGCAGGTTGCTCGGGGCGAGCTGCCGACGCCGGACCCCGACGATGAGGCGGCGAAGTACGAGCTCGTCGATGAGCTCCTGGGTGAGGCGGGGTACGCCTGGTACGAGATCTCGAATTTTGCCCGCGCGAGCGCGTCGGATCGCGCCTCCGGGCGCGCCTCGACGACGTTTGAGCACGCGTCGCGCCATAACCTCGCGTACTGGCGTGACTGGGATTGGTGGGGCTTCGGCCCGGGCGCGCACTCGCACGTGGGGCGGATGCGCTGGTGGAACGTGAAGAATCCGGGTGCTTACGCAGGGCGCCTGCGCGCGGGCGTCTCGCCGGCTGCCGCGGGGGAGATTTTGGGCGAGGAGGAGCGTGAGCTTGAACGCGTCATGCTGGGGCTTCGTACCGCTGAGGGCGTGGAGCTTGACGGAGTGCCCGCAATGGCGATGCGGGATGGCATCGTCTCGGGTTTGTCTGTTTGTCAATCTTTGAGTGGGCGTGTTGCTTCGCTCATTTCGGATGGGTTCATCGACGGTGTGGCAGCCCTTGATGGACGCGCCGTGTTGACCCTGCGCGGTCGGCTTCTGGCCGACTATGTGACGCGTGAATTGATGGGTTATTGAGGTCGCGGGATGGTCTGCGACACGTAATATCCATTGCGTGGTAAACATTCGCGAGTGTTCAGACAAATCGTGAATAAGCTTGTATATGCCGCGATACAAGGGGATGTATGTCAATCTATACCGGCCATTTGACAGTTGTGATCCTTCCCTTGTGTGACAAGCTGCGATTACGTGACAATAATGTTGACATCCTGGTTGAAGTATGTTTGCCTAGAGGTGCCATGTGAAGCCGTGCTGTCTGCAGGCCTTCTCCGCGAAGGGGCTTGTAGGGGGTCTGATACAAGGAAAAGTGTGGAACTGTGACTCTGCGATACGCGGTCATTGCTGACATCGTGGGTTCTCGTACGTTGACCAATCGTGCAGAGGCCCAGAAAACCTTTGAGGCTGTCCTTGAGCGGGCTGCCGAGGGACTCGCCCTCCTGGAGACACCCTGCGCCACTGTTGGCGACGAGTTCCAGGCTGTCGCGTACTCTCTCGAAGATGCGTTGCTCTTGACGCTGCGCGCTCAGCTCCTTCTCCCTCCCCAGCTTCAACTACGCTTCGGCATCGGTGTGGGGCGCATTGAAGAGTTCGCTTCCGGCGTGCACCGCCAGGCGCCCGCACGTCCCCGCCTTAGTGAGGGAGCCTCCCTCCAGGACGGTTCGGCGTGGTGGGCGGCGCGCGCCGCAATCAACCGCGCTCATGACGTCCAGGACTCTTCCAACCCGTTCATTCGCACGTGGTTCGTTGCTCACGCCTCCGTCGAGCCGTATATTTCTGCGACCTGCCAGACTGCTGTCAACGCCCTGCTGAGCTTACGCGATCATGCGATTTTGAAGCTTTCGGCGCGCCACCGCCGCATCACTGCTTCGCTGCTGCTGGGTAAGACGCAGGTGGAGATTGCTCGCGTTGAAAAACTCTCCCAGCAGGCTATTTCTGACTTCGCTCGGGGCACGGGGGCAGGTCTCATCCAGTCCTCTCTCCTCATTGCGGAGGCCGCCCGTGCATGAAACTCTCCTCCTGGGCATTGCAGCCTCGGAGCTCACTGTTTTGCTGACGTCCGACCCGCGACGGTGGTCGCGTCGCCTGATCCTTTTCCTGACGCTGATGATCGCGGTCATCTTCTATTCGTGGCTCGTTCTCGGTGTCAGCGTCCTAGCAAACGTCCTTGGAACTGTGTTCGCCTTCGTGTGGTTCGGCTGGGATCTGGCAGACGGCTCAGCGCGCAGTGTTTTGGCGAGGTGGGCGTTGGCTGCGCTCGGCTTTGTTGCCCTGACGAGTGCCAATGTTGATGCCGTGCCTTCCCTGTCACTGCAGAGCGGACGAGCGATCGATCTCATTATTGCCGTCGTGTTCCTAGTGACGGGACCGGTCAACCACCTGATCTCGGCTGTTCTGTTGTGCGCCCGCGGACGTGCAAACGACCCCGTGCCCGGGTGGATTAACGCCCCCGTTCTGCCCTCGATGCCATCTGTTTCCCGAACCCCCCAAGACGAGGCCTCGGCGCAGGATCACGCGGAAGAAAAGAGTGAGGCGCGCGGTGGTGTGGATCCGGAGGCTCTGGGTGCCCTGCCGACCGTTTCCGAGGTGAGTGCTGGCGCGATCAACACGGGACCTTCCCTGCGTGGTGGACGCTGGATCGGTCCCCTCGAACGGCTTCTTATTATCATCTTGGCCGGAGCTGGGGCCGATGTGGCGATTGGTGCCGTCGTTGCCGCCAAGGGAGTCATTCGATTCCCCGAAATCTCTCAGGATGCGTCAGGTGAAAAAGCTGAGGAGTTCCTCATCGGATCGGTCTCCTCATGGATTCTTGCCGCGCTCGTGGCGATATTCATTCGCGTCAATCTCAACTCCTGAGTTCACCCCCGTTAGAGTATGCCGGGTGAGTGCACCAGATCCCTACGGGAACAATATTTTTGTCTATGACCCGCACAGGGACGGCCCGGGGGCGCGCCGCCCCCGATCGGTGGCCGTTCACGTCGAGATCGGCATGGTCCTCGAAGACGTGGGATCGGGCTGGGTCGGCGCGGTCACGCGCGTCGAAAAGTCCGGCGGCGTCTACCTGGTCGAGCTCGAAGATCGGCGCGGGGTGCGTCGCTCCTTCCCCCTCGGCCCCGGCTTCTGGCTCGACGGTCGCCCCATCGAGGCCCTTCCTCCCAAGCCCAAGCCCGCCCAGGCCTCGCCCGGGGTGCAGCGGAGCGCCGCGGGGCGCCGAATCACCAACTCGGGGTCCTTCGCGCCAGCCTCCAGCGCCCCCACGGTCGCCAAGCGCTCGCGAATCTGGGTGGAGGGGCGCCACGACGCCGAGCTCGTCCAGCACGTGTGGGGCGAGGACCTGGCCGCGGCCGGCATCGCCGTCCAGCTGCTCGAGGGCGTGGATAACCTCGAGGACGTCCTTGAGATCTTCGGGCCCACCGACACCGCCCGAGCGGGCGTGCTCGTCGACCACATGGTGCCCGGTTCGAAAGAATCGCGCATCGCCGACGCAGTCTCCAAGCGCTGGCCTGGCTCTGTTCTGGTCGTGGGGCACCCCTTCGTTGACATCTGGCAGGCCGTTAAGCCCGAGCGGGTCGGCCTTGCCGCCTGGCCGGATATTCCCCGTGGTACCGACATCAAACATGGCACTCTCGGCGCGCTTGGATGGCCCAACGCGGACCAACGAGACATTGCGATGGGGTGGAAGCGCATCCTCGGCACTGTGCGCACCTATCGCGACCTGGAACCCGCCCTGCTGGGGCGCGTCGAAGAACTTATCGATTTTGTGACGGTGCCCTGGGCGCAGTGATGTGCGGACGTGCGTGAGGTTCGCAATGAGCGCACGCCCAGTGCACTGTCCGGCTCGCCGCCGTTCACAGGCGGGGAGTAGCATTGGCACTCAGAAGTAGGGAGTGCCAGACGGAGGGAGTGACATGGCACGCAACAGCGCGCAGAGCCGCAGGCTTGACGTCCTTCGCGCCATCGTCACCCAATACGTCGCCACCCGCGAACCCGTCGGATCGAAGGCCATTGCGACCGGGGGTCTGGGCGTCTCTTCTGCGACGATTCGTAACGACATGGCTGTCTTGGAGGAAGCTGGTCTCATCTACCAGCCCCATACCTCCGCCGGACGAGTCCCCACCGACAGGGGCTACCGCGTCTTCGTTGACCGGCTCGCCCGACTCAAGCCCATGAGCGCCCCGGAACGTCAGGCATTAGAAGCCTTCCTCTCCGAATCCGTTGACATCGACGACGTTGTGGAGCGTTCCGTCCGTCTCCTCGCGCAGGTTACTCACCAAGTAGCCCTCGTCCAGTACCCGGGATCGCGCGTGCGTACACTGAAGCATCTTGAGGTCCTCGGGATCGCCCCCGGTCGCATTCTCACCGTCGTCATCACGACTGATGGGGAAGTAGGGGAGCGCACCCTCACCCTTGATACCCCCCTCGACGACGCTCAGCTCGTCGCCGTGCGTGACCACATGCGCGCCCACTGCGACACCGCTACCTCACAGACCGCGCGCTCCTGTGTGGACGCCGCCACCGCCTCGTGCCGACCGGAACTCGCGGCGGCCGTCACCGCGGTCGGCGCCGCGCTTACCGAGGTCCTTCGTGGGACCGGAGATGCAAAGATTGTTGTCGCCGGCGCGGCTAATCTAGCACGTGGGGCACTGGACTTTCGTGACATTGCCCCCGTCCTTGACGCGCTCGAAGAGCAGGTCGTCCTCATGCGGCTCTTCTCTGAGGCGGATCCAGGCGAGGACCTGCACGTGAGCATCGGTACGGAAAATCCGCACGACGCCCTGGCCGAGGCCGCGGTCGTCACGGGCACCTACCGCGCTGGAGCTGATAACAGCGGCGGTTCGGCACACCTTGGCATCGTAGGACCCATGCGGATGGACTATGCGCACACTATGAGTTCCGTCCGTGCCGTCGCCGCCTACCTGTCCAGGTATCTGGCGCAGGACACCGATCAGTGACCATGTATACGACCGCCTACCAAATCATGACGATTGCCCCCCACGGGAAGGAAGAGCAAGCGTGAGAGACTATTACGAGGTCCTCGGCGTCGCCCGCGATGCGAGCCAGGAAGAGATCAAGAAGGCATACCGCAAGCGTGCGCGTAAGCTTCACCCCGATTATGCGGGGGCCGACTCGGAAGAGGCCTTCAAAGAACTCTCGGTTGCCTACGAGACCCTGTCCGACCCGGAGAAGCGTCAGATGTACGACATCGGTGGCCCAGACGCGCTGCGCGGCGGAGGAGCTGGCGCGGGCGCACCCTTCACCGGCTTCTCCGATATTTTCGAGGCCATGTTCAGCGGCGGCTTCGGAGCTTCCGCGCAGGGTCCTGCCTCGCGCGTACGTCGCGGTAAGGACCAGCAGGTGACCGTTGACATTACGCTCGAAGATGCCACCTTCGGAGCCGCGAAAGAGGTGTCCTTCAAGACGCACGTCCTGTGTGACACCTGCCATGGCGCAATGTGTCAGCCGGGTACATCACCCGAGCGGTGTGCGACCTGTCAGGGCTCCGGTTTTGTGATGCAGGTTCAGAACTCGCTGTTTGGTCGCATGCAGACGCAGGCGCCCTGTCCCACATGTCAGGGTTACGGCTCCACGATCGCTCAGCCCTGCACTGAGTGCAACGGCGCGGGTCGCATTGCAACCCGCCGCACCCTCAACATTAATATTCCGGCAGGTGCCAGCGAGGGTACTCAGATTCGCGTCAGCGGCGAGGCTGAGATCGGTATGGGTGGCGGCCCGAATGGTGATCTGTACCTGATGATTCACGAGAAGAAGCATCCTGTCTTCGATCGTCGTGGCGACGACCTGCACACGTGGATCACGATCCCGATGACGACGGCGGCGCTGGGAACCGAGTTCGAGTTGGAAACCATGGATGGGAAGAAGACTGTCACGATCAACGCGGGCACACAGCCCAACGACGACATTGTCTTGGAGGGACTCGGTGTCGGCCACTTGCAGCGTTCGGGGCGCGGCGCGATGCACGTGCACGTGGACGTGGAGATCCCCAAGAAACTGGATGAGACCTCGCGGACCCTGCTCGAACAGCTGGCGAAGGCGCGCGGTGAAGTCCGTGTCGAGCCACATCGTCAGCAGGCGACATTCTTCGATAAGCTACGCGACACCTTCATGGGCTGATTGGCCATGACGCTGCCTGTTTTCCTCAGTGAGGATTTGACTCCCGAGCCCGCTCGCCTCACTGTCGGGGATAGTGCGACGCTGTCCGGCGCGGAGGGGCGCCACGCCGCCTCCGTGCGCCGTATCGGTGCGGGAGAATGGGTGGATGTCGTGGACGGGGCTGGTCTGCGCTTGAGGTGTGAGGTCAGTGAGGCCGATAAGTCGTCGTTGTCTCTCCTCGTGCGTGAGATTGTGCGGGAGAGTGCGCCTGACCCCGAGGTGGTGCTGGTCCAGGCCCTTGCCAAGGGCGGGCGAGATGAGGATGCCGTGGAGATCTGTACGGAGATTGGCGTCGACCGCGTGATTCCGTGGGCTTCCCAGCGCGCGATCGTCCGGTGGAAGGGGGCGAAGGCGCACAAGGGTCGGTCTAAGTGGGAGGGCGTCGCTCGAGCCGCCGCGAAGCAGTCGCGTCGTGCCTTCGTGCCGACCATTGAGGCGGTCATGGACAGTTGTGAACTAGCGTCGTGGGTTGCCTCCCTCACGCGCGAGGCCGGGGTAGCTTTCGTATGTCACGAGGAGGCAACTGTCTCGCTTGGGGCAGTGCTCGCGCAGGTTCAGGACTCGTGCGCGAATGGGGTTCTGCCTGCGCGCATTGCTCTGATCGTGGGTCCCGAAGGTGGGATCGGTCCGGAGGAGACTGCGTTGCTGGTTGCGGTCGGTGCTCGTACGATCGGGCTGGGGGCCAACGTGCTGCGCTCTTCGACGGCTGGCGCGGTCGCGCTGACGCTGATACGCGCAGCAGCTGGAGCCTACTAGTCCCGTATGGTGCGCAGAAATACGTCGCGCCGCGACGCGCCATCGGTACGTTTCGGCTCCTGTTCTTTGTCTCATGGCGGCGCTCTAGTCAGGGATGGGTCGTCCGTGTCCCAGGGTTCGGAGTATTCTTATAGAGAATGACTCTCGATTGAAAGGAAGCCGTCACTCATGGCCCACGAGATCACCGACGAGCTGATCGATCGCCTCCACGCATACTCGGACACTGCCCGCACGGTCGCCCGTAACGCCGTCGCCCACGCCGGGGTTGAATCAGTAGCTGTCGACCGCGACAAGGTCGTGGGCACGCCCACCGTCGTCTCACACAAGGTGGACGACTGGACGGTCACCTCCCAGAAGAAGTCCGGTCGCTGCTGGCTCTTTTCCTCCCTTAACCTCCTGCGTTCAACTACCCGCACCCACCTGGGACTGAAAAACTTTGAGTTCTCGCAGAACTACGTGCTCTTCTGGGACAAATTTGAACGCGCCAACTTCTTTCTCACCTCTGTCATCTCCACCGCGACGACAGAGAAACTCGATGGCCGCCTTCTACAGTTCCTCCTCGGTGACGTGCTCTCCGACGGTGGACAGTGGGACATGGCGGTATCCCTCTACCTCAAGCATGGACTCGTCCCCAAGATGGCGATGCCCGAAACCGAGTCTTCGGGTCACACGGCTCCCATGAACGCTCGTCTGAAGGTTCTCCTGCGCCGCACCGCCCTGGAACTGCGTGCACTCGTCGCCGAAGGCGCCTGTGAGGAAGAAATTAACGAAGTCAAGGACGCGGCCTTGGCCGACGTGTGGCGCATCCTCGTCATCTGCCTGGGTGAGCCTCCTGCTTCCTTCGAGTGGGAGTGGCGTGACGATGCAGGCGAGTTCCACCGTGACGGCATCCTCACCCCCCGCGAGTTCTATGAACGCTATGTGGATGTGGACCTGACACAGTACGTGTGCCTCGTCGACGATCCGCGCACCTGCCACCCCAAGGGCCACACACTGACCGTTGACTACATGGGCAACGTTGTCGGCGGACGCCCGATCCTCTACGTGAACGCCCCCATTAGGCAGATCCGTGCGATCACTACCTCGGTCCTGACATCGGGCCGCGCCGTCTGGTTCGGCGCCGACTGCCACCCGAACTCTGATCGCGCCTCCGGCCTGTTTGTTGACGGCCTCTACGACTTCGATAACCTTTTCGGCGTAGACTTTTCCACCTCGAAAGAGCAGCGCGTGGACACCGGCGAATCAGCGATGAACCACGCGATGCTTTTCACGGGCGTCGACGTAAACGAGGCAGGGGAGGGACGCCGCTTCCGTGTGGAAAACTCGTGGAGCGAGGAGCCTGGCGACAAAGGATTCTTCACGATGGATGCCCCCTGGTTCGACGCAAACGTCTTTGAGGTAGCAGTGCACGTGGATGACCTGCCCGCCGAGCTGCGCGCCGTTATCTCCGAAGAACCGACGCACCTGCCAGCGTGGGATCCGATGGGCGCACTTGCCTGAATGAGTCGCGCCTGACACAGGTCAGCGAATCCCTTTGTGTGGGACGGGTGATGTGGGACAATTGTTCTGCGGCACTCGTCCCACATCCGCAAGGAGATCATCGACATCGCGTGGCTTCCAGACGAGCAGAAGGAAGCGATGTGTGCCCGAGCGCACCGAACCGTCGCGCAACACTGACAGAGCCGAAGTAACGGGACAAGAAGGATCCTGCGCGCAGACCCCACTGTCACAATAGGTCACCCCGTGAACGCTGCGCGCAGACGCGAGTCCGGCCTGCCATGATAGGAATCATGACGAACCACACGAAGCCGACGTTGTTGATTTCCAACGTCCTTCCGGCACGCCCGGGGGACGAGGCATACAACAACATTTGCATGCGCCTGTGGGATCGTCTGCTTCAAGCCGCCCTGCCCACCTGGAATGTCATTCGCGAATACGCGCAAGAAGACGGTGCTGAGGGGGCACCTCTGCGAGCACGCAGCGCAGACGCGATCATCATCATGGGCGGCGAAGACGTCCACCCCGTCCACTATGGTGCTTCCCAGGGGTACAACCGTGAGGGACACCACTGGTATCGTGCTGACCTCGGTCAGCTTGCCCTCGTCGACTATGCGGCTTCGACCGGCACCCCACTACTGGGTATCTGCCGCGGCATGCAACTCATCAACACCGCATTCGGCGGCACCCTCGAGCAGGACATCGCGGACGGCACCCACACGAATCCCTCCATCCTCACCGACCACCTTTTTGTCCGCCACAACGTGCGTGTGGAAGCTGAAAGCCACCTTCAGCGGGTCCTGTCGCCCGTCCTGCGCGACTCTCAGCTGACCATTTCCTCGGCCCACCATCAGCGCGTGGATCGTCTCGGAGACAACCTGCGCATCAGCGCCTACGCCCCCGATGGCACGGTCGAAGCCATCGAATCCCCCGACGCTCCCATCATCGGCGTCCAGTGGCACCCCGAGGATCCCGCTGACGACATCGCCCAGCTGCTAGTCTTACTCCGACACATGGATGCGCGCCGTGTACCCCGACTCGCGAAGGCATCGACTACCCTGGTCGCATGAGCACCTCACCGGGTACGAACTTTGATGATGCCCGTTTTCACGCTGACGCGCGCACACCCTCCCAACGCATGACGGACGGGGATTACTACGTGGCCGACGATGAACTGTCAGCCCACACGAAGCGCGCCGTGCGACTCCTCTCGCTCTACGAGCAGGCGCATCCCACCGATCCAGACATCGCTCGCTACCTCCTCGCCCAAGTTCTCGGCGAGGTAGGGCAGGACGTCGAGATTCGCCCACCCCTGTGGGTCGACTACGGGTACAACATCGCAATCGGCGACGGTTCCTGGGGCAACTACGGTCTCACCGCCCTCGACGTCGCTCCTATCGCCATTGGTGCAGATGTCCTTATCGGACCCAACTGCTCGCTCTACACCGCGGTCCACCCGACCGAGCCCGGGCCTCGTCGCGCCAAGTGGGAATCCTGCGAACCCATCACTCTGGAAGACAACGTCTGGCTGGGTGGCTCGGTCACCGTGTGTCCGGGCGTGACCATCGGCGAGAATTCAATAATCGGGGCCGGTGCCGTCGTTACGCGTTCCATCCCGGCCAACTCCATCGCCGTCGGCAACCCTGCCCGCGTCATCAAAGCACTGGACCCGCGCGCGCCGCGCCCCATTGAAGCAGTGAGCGTCGGTGTCATCAACGAGTACGCAGTGCCGAAACGAATGACCAGGAAACGGACATGAGCATCCTCCCGATCTACATCACGGGCCAATCCGTCCTGCACAGAGCCGCCGAACCCGTCGAACGCTTCGACTCCTCCCTCTCCGATCTGGTCACCGACATGATCGACACAATGCACGCAGCCCCCGGCGTCGGCCTCGCAGCGCCGCAAATCGGCGTAGGACGACAAGCTTTCGTCTGGTCCTATCGGGGAGGCGGTGCCTTTGACCGGCGCTACCGGCACATTCTCCAACTCGAACGTGCCTCGGCTCTCGGCTTCAACAATGCGGTGAGCGGAGTCGTCGTCAACCCGATTCTCGACCTCATCTGGGACGATTCAGGAGCGCGTGCGATCCTGCCCACCGATCTCGACATCGCGTGTGAATCCGAAGGATGCCTGTCCGTTCCCGGACTCCAGTACCCGCTGCGCCGAGCACTCGGTGCCGTCCTTCGCGGCTACGACACCACAGGGACACCAATCACCGTGGCCGCGCGCGGATGGCTCGCGCGTATCTTCCAGCACGAATACGACCACCTCCAGGGAACACTCTACGTTGACCGGCTCGAAGACCCCTACACGCAGATCGCCCGTCAGGCTGAAGCGGATAAAGGCTGGGGGCGCCCCGGATGCACGTGGACCCCAGGGGAGTGAACCTAAGCCACCCCGCTGGGATCCCTCTACGTGCGTCGACCCTCAGTGGACTTCGAAACCCAGTGAGCGGAAGCACTCGCGAACGTTCTCTGTCGCTTCCGGTGTAGGGGCCTTCGCATCCTCAAGCTGATAGTTCAGACCCAGCGAATGCCACTTGTCTTTGCCCAGCTGGTGGAAGGGAAGAACCTCAATGCGGTCGATGACCTCCTTCCAACGCGTCACAATGTTGCCAACCTTGCGAATGTTCTCAGGGTCGTCGGTCAGACCCGGGACCAGGACGAAACGAATCCACATACGCGTCGCGCCGCCGCGCGCAGCAATACGATCGCCAAAGGCAATTGTGGGGGCAAGGTCACGCCCAGTCGTCTTCTTGTAGGTCTGTTCATCGCCGCTCTTGACATCTAACAGCACCAGGTCAGTTGCATCAAGCATCTCGTCGTCGCAGTTCGCGCCCAAGTAGCCGGAGGTGTCGATGCACGTGTGGACGCCCATCTCTTTGGCGCCGAGCAAGATCCGCTTAGCGAAATGAGGCTGCATAAGGACTTCGCCACCGGACAGAGTGATTCCGCCCTTCGTTGTGCGGAAAATACGCCGGTAGCGCGCAATCCGGGACAGCAGTTCTGTGTCCGATACGGGCGCTCCGTCCTTCATGAGGAAAGTGTCGGGATTATGACAGTACAGGCAGCGCAGTGGGCAGCCGTTGAGGAAGACCGTCATACGCGTCCCGGGACCGTCGACAGCGGTGACAAGCTCCCAGGAATGAATTGAGCCGAGCGTTCCCTCACGCATGCGCCTCAGGCGTTCAGACCGCTCCAGGTCCGTGATCTCTTCCAAACCTTCGACGCCGGCTCCGACAGTACGGGACTGGGGGGCTTGGAAGTCCTGTTCACGGAACGTGGGGATGGCAAGAGACTGCGTCATGTTATCTTCTTCGATGTCGTGTGGGCTCTGCGAATGCTTGATCGGGGGAAAGCGCCGGAGGAACGCGGGCACCCGCGGGTATAGCGGTGGGGCGCTGGGCGCACGCCCAGCGCCCCACCGCGTCGCACCGATCAGGCCGAGTGGTGGAAAGTGCGGGACAGGACGTCCAGCTGCTGCTCACGGGTGAGCTTAACGAAATTGACGGCGTAGCCGGAAACACGAACGGTCAGGTTCGGGTACTTCTCCGGATGCTCCATGGCATCCTTCAGTGTGGACTCCTCAAGAACGTTGATGTTCGCGTGATAGAGGCCATCCTTCTCGCCGCGCTCCTCGCGGGCGGCCTTCATGTCAGCGAGGCGCTCCTCGTAGGTCTTGGTTGCCATAACATTTCTCCTTAATTGTGTGATACCGGTGCTTCCGGCTCGGGTAACGCCGGATCGCGACGTTACCCACGGGTGGGGTGGCGGGGATCAACGAGGGTGTCGGCTGATCCCCGCCGACGAGTCGATCAGTAACCCTTGGTGCCGTCGTAGGCGCAGGAATCATCCGGGACGAAACCAGCGTCGAGAATACCGACCAGGTTCTGAATCTGCTCTTCCTTCGAACGACCCAGGCCCTGGGGCGTGATCGTGTTGGTCAGCGAGATACCGTCGAGTGCGTCGTTGTAGTCCAGCTTGCCGACCGACAGCATGGAGGCAACCATGCCGTGCGTGTCAATGCCGTTCTCCGGGTTCGCGCCGGGGGCGAAGGGGGTGCCCTTCTCGTGGCCCGACGGGAAGGCGCCGGTGGCCTTGCCGTAGACGACGTTCGAGGTAATCGTCAGGACAGACTGGGTCGGGATGGCATCACGGTACATGGGGATCTGACGAATCTTGTCCATGACGGTGTGGACCACGGTCGCGGCGATGTCGTCGGCACGATCATCGTCATTGCCGTAGGTCGGGAAGTCGCCTTCGGTGCGGTAGTCGACGACAAGGCCGGTTTCGTCGCGGATCGGGTAGACCTTCGCGTACTTGATCGCGGACAGAGAGTCAGCGACGATGGACAGACCGGCGATACCGCAACCCATGGTGCGGACGATCTCGGCGTCGTGCAGAGCCATTTCGACGGCCTCGTAGGCGTAGCGGTCGTGACAGTAATGGATGATGTTGAGAGCCTCAACGTAGGTGCCGACGACCCAGTCCAGCATTTCCTCGTAGCGCTTCCACACGTCGTCGAAGTCGAGGGGGCCATCGCCCTGAACGGGTTCGTAGCCGTCCATAATCTGCTTGCCGCTCATCTCGTCACGACCACCGTTGATGGCGTAGAGCAGAGCCTTGGCGGCGTTGACGCGGGCACCGAAGAACTGCATCTGCTTGCCGACCCTCATGGGGGACACGCAGCAGGCGATGGCGGCATCGTCGCCCCAGTGGGCGCGAATCTGCGGATCGGACTCGTATTGGATCGAGGAGGTCTCGATGGAAATGCGAGCGCAGAATTCCTTGTAACCGCGGGGCAGGTTCTCGTCCCAGAAGATCGTGATGTTCGGCTCGGGCGCGGGGCCGAGGTTCACCAGAGTCTGGAGCAGACGGAACGAGGTCTTGGTCACCAGCGTGCGGCCATCGTCGCCGAAGCCAGCGTCGGACCACGTGGCCCAGTAGGGGTCACCGGAGAAGATCTGGTCGTAGGCGATGGTGCGCAGGAAGCGCGTGATGCGAAGCTTGATAACAAGAGCGTCGATGATCTCCTGCGCGCCGGACTCATCCAGCGTGCCGTTCTTCAGGTCGCGTTCGAAGTAGCAGTCGAAGAAGCCGGACAGGCGACCGATCGACATGGCGGCGCCGTCCTGAGACTTCACCGAGGCCAGGTAGCCGAAGTAGGTCCACTGGACGGCCTCGTGCGCGTTGGTGGCCGGTCCGGAGATGTCGTAACCGTAGGATGCGGCCAGGTTCTTCAGCTTCTTCAGAGCCTTGATCTGCTCTGCGTGTTCCTCGCGGTAGCGCGCCCAGTGCTCAGAGAAAGGCTGGTCGGCGTAGCGATCCTTGTCCTTCTGCTTTTCGGCGATGAGATGGTCCACGCCGTACAGGGCCACGCGGCGGTAGTCGCCGATAATGCGACCGCGACCGTAGGCATCCGGCAGGCCGGTGATGATGTGAGACGAGCGGGCGGCGCGGATGCGCGGGGTGTAGATGTCGAAGACCGCGTCGTTGTGGGTCTTGCGGTACTTGGTGAAGATTTTCTTCACCTCGGGGTTGTATTCCTTGCCGGCCTCGTGGATAGCGGTCTCGACCATGCGCCATCCGCCGTTGGGCATCATTGCACGCTTGAGTGGGGCATCGGTCTGCAGGCCGACGATCACATTGTCGTCCTCGCAAATGTAACCGGGCTTGAAAGCATCGATGTCGGCCGGGGTGTCCGTGTCAACGTCAAGGATTCGAACCTTGCGCTCTTCGGAGAGGTACTTCTCCTCAAGGGTGTTCCAGACCCGCATCGTCTTGTCGGTGGGGCCGGACAGGAACGAGGCGTCGCCCTCGTACGGCGTGTAGTTCAGCTGGATGAAGTCGCGAACATCGATTTCATCGCACCAGTTACCCTTGACAAAACCTTCCCAGGCTTTCTGGTCTGCTGTCGTCATTCTTCCTCTTCTCGAATGTTCCGTAATCCCTGTGGGGACGGTCGTTGGGAGCGAAGCTCCGTCAGTGCGTCGGATTCCGGCGCTTGGGTCTATTGTCCTACGGTCTGTGGGTGAGCGACAAGCCGTTTCGTCGATCGACCTATGTTCTCTGTCTCAGGATGTGGGTCGAAGGTTTCCTGCGCCGCAATTATAGGACGAAGGTCCCCGCAAGGGAAGTGGAGCTGCCGACCACATACACTGGTACCAGTGCCCGTTTCACGAAGGAGAACATTCCCATGTCTGCACCCCGCCCGGTACTCGGAGTTGGCGTTCTTGGAGCTGGAACCGTCGGTAGCCAGGTCATTCGCATCCTGCAGGCGAGCCGCGAGGATTTCGCCGCCCGTTCCGGTGCCGAAATGGACGTGCGTCGCGTTCTTGTCCGTAATGTGGATGCACCGCGCGACTCGCCGATTGACCGCGAGCTGCTGACGACGGACCCGGCTGAGGCCATTGACGGAATGGATCTGGTGGTCGAACTCATCGGCGGTATCGAACCCGCACGCACGCTGGTTCTGCGGGCGCTCAACCAGGGGATCTCGGTCGTCACCGGGAATAAAGCCCTGCTGGCTGCCCACGGTCCCGAACTCTACGAGGCCGCTGCATCCAACGATGCCGACCTCTACTACGAGGCTGCCGTCGCCGGCGCTGTGCCCGTCGTTTACGGCCTGCGCGAATCGCTGGCCGGCGACCGCGTCACCACCGTGATGGGCATCGTGAACGGTACGACGAACTTCATCCTGGATGCGATGAGTTCCAAGGGCCTGAGCTATGAAGAAGCCCTCAAACAAGCCCAGGACCTAGGATTCGCTGAGGCCGATCCCACAGCTGATGTCGAGGGCCTGGATGCGGCTGCGAAGTGCTCGATCCTGGCGTCCCTTGCCTTCCACACCCGCGTCGGCATCGACGACGTCGCGGTCGAAGGTATTTCGAACATTACCAAGGAAGACATGGAGGAAGCCGCGCGCGTCGGCCACACCATCAAGCTCCTGGCGATCGCCGAACGCCGCATCGGCGAGGATGGTCGCGAGGGCGTTGCAATGCGCGTCCACCCCGCCCTGGTCCCCTCTGATCACCCCCTCGCTTCCGTCGACGGTGCCTTCAACGCGATCCTCGTTGAGGGGGAGAACGCTGGACGCCTCATGTTCTATGGCCAGGGTGCCGGCGGCGCCCCCACGGCCTCGGCCGTCCTGTCTGACCTGGTGGCCGCGGCGCATCACCGTGCCTTTGGCGGTCACGCACCGCGCGAGTCCGTTTATGCGCACCTGCCGATCCTCGATCCCGGCTCGACCTACACGCGTTACCAGATCCGCCTCCAGGTGGAGGATCGCCTGGGCGTCCTGTCCGACGTAGCCGGTATCTTCGCCCGCCACGGTGTCTCCATCCAGTCGGTGCATCAACGCAACGACGAGGTGCCCGGTGCCTGCGTTATCGTCGTGACCAGCCACCAGGCCCGAGAAGCCGACCTGCGCGCGGTCGCCCGAGCGCTTGCCGTCTCTGACGCGGTGCGCGAGGTGACCTCCACGATCCGGGTTGAGGGTGAGTGACGTGCGCGTGCGTGACGACTTCGTCGCGGTGACAGTTCCTGCGACCAGCGCGAACCTGGGTCCTGGGTTTGATTGCATGGGCCTGGCCCTCGACCTGTGGGACGACGTTTCGGTCCATGCGATGACGGGGCCGACGTCGGTCATCGTCGAGGGGGAGGGTGCCGGAAACGTCGAACAGGGCGAAGACAATCTCGTCGTTCGTGCACTGCGCTTTGCCCTCGACCGCGTGGGTGCCCCCCAGGTCGGAGTGCGCATGCATTGCACGAACCGAATCCCCCATTCACGAGGCCTGGGTTCCTCTGCGAGTGCGATCGTCGCCGGTGTGGCGCTTGCCCGTGCGCTCGTCGGTGAAGAGGACGTGCTCGGGCGACAGGAGATTCTTCAGATCGGCACCCAGATGGAGGGGCACCCCGACAACGTGGCACCCGCCGTCTTTGGCGGTGCAACGGTCGCGTGGATGGACGAGGAGACGAACGCAGTGGGATCGCTGCGGCTGACCCCGCCCGCGGGCGTTGAACCCGTCGTCTTTATCCCGGATTTTAAGCTGCGCACCGCAACCGCGCGCGCCGCATTGCCGGATACTATCGCGCACGTTGACGCGCGTTTTAATGTCGCGCGCGCCGCTGCGCTCGCAGCAGCCCTGTCGGGACAGGCGCAAGCTAGCGGGGGAGCGGACATGCACTGCGTGCTGATGGAGGCCACACGCGATCGTCTGCACCAGGAACAGCGTCGAAGCGTCATGGAACCCTCTCTCGCGCTCGTCGACTGGCTGCGCGGTGCCGGCTATGCGGCCGTGGTGTCAGGTGCTGGCCCCACTGTGCTCTCTCTCGAAGCTGTTGGGGCGGATGTTCGCCGTGAGGCAGCGGCATCGGGGTGGCGTGTGCTGCCGCTGGGAGTTGCCGCTACTGGAGTTCAGATCACCCGAGGATCCCTTGCGAAAGTTGCCTTCTAAGTGGCTTCTCAGCTGTGAGTTTCTCCGCAAGCACCGCCAGTCGCGCCGTCTACATGACAGTGGGCTGGCGGTCTTGCTATATTCTTCCTAGGTTCGAATCGACAGTTCGACTCCGACCGTTGTGGTGCGTTTTTTACGCATCTTCCTTATCAAGCTTTTTCTTGTGCTTGAGCAATTCACCTCGCCCCATTTCGGGCGCATTCCAGTAAGGATCACTTCGTGAGCAACGAAACCCCCGCCGAGATGACGACCGCGTCGCTGTCGGCGATGAAGCTGCCCGAGCTCAAAGCTCTGGCTGTGTCCCGAGGATTGAAGGGCATCTCCCAGCTTCGTAAGTCCCAGCTGATCGAGCTTCTGAGCAATGGTGCCGGCGCTCCGACCACGCCCAATGCCGATACCCGTGAGGAGGTTCAGGGCGTCGAGGAAACATCGTCAGTTGCCCTCACCCTCGAGGAAAGCTCAACCCAGGCTCCGATCTCCNCCGGGGCCGTTCGTCTGCCCCGCGAAGGTGAGCGTCAGCGCCAAAAGTACAACGCCCTCGTGCGCGTCGACTCCGTGAACGGCATGACGATCGAGCAAGCGCAGGCGCGCCGCGAATTCGGTAAGCTCACCCCGGTCTACCCTTCCGAACAGCTGCGCATGGAGACCTCACCGAAGGCTTACACGCCGCGCGTCATCGACCTGGTCGCCCCCGTGGGCAAGGGGCAGCGTGGTCTCATCGTCTCGCCGCCTAAGGCCGGAAAGACCATGGTCATCCAGCAGATGGCCAAGGCCATCGAGCTGAATAACCCCGAGGTGCACCTCATGGTCGTCCTGGTGGACGAGCGCCCCGAAGAGGTCACCGACATGCGTTCGATCGTCAAGGGCGAGGTCATCGCCTCCACCTTCGACCGTCCTGCCTCCGACCATACAACCGTCGCCGAGCTTGCGATTGAGCGCGCCAAGCGCCTCGTCGAGCTTGGGCAGGACGTTGTCGTCCTCCTTGATTCGTTGACGCGTCTGTCGCGTGCCTACAACCTGGCTGCGCCCGCATCGGGTCGTATTCTCTCCGGTGGCGTCGACGCCTCGGCCCTGTACCCGCCTAAGAAGTTCTTTGGAGCGGCCCGAAACATTTCTGAAGGTGGCTCACTCACGATCATCGCATCCGCATTGGTGGAGACGGGTTCGAAGATGGACGAGGTCATCTTTGAGGAGTTCAAGGGAACTGGCAACATGGAACTGCGTCTGTCGCGTCAGCTCGCCGAACGCCGCATCTTCCCAGCCATCGACCTCAATGCGTCGGGTACCCGCCGCGAGGAACTCCTGTTCAAGCCTGAAGAGCTGCGCATCATGTGGAAGCTGCGCCGTGTTCTGGGTACGCTCGATCAACAGCAGGGTCTCGAACTGGTGCTCGACAAGCTCAAGGAGACCCAGTCGAACGCAGAGTTCCTCATGCTCATCCAAAAGACCACGCCCTCCGAGTGATCGGAGCGTAGGAGGCGGGGCGAGTGGCGAGAGCCGCTCGCCCCGTTTTCTGATGAGGCGCACCTGCTNAAGGACTCTGGCCACGCAAAGGCTGGGCCGGACGCGCCCACTAGACCCACGACACGCCGTCTAAAGCACCACGTTTGCGCCTATAGCCCCCACTAGACCCACGACACGCCGTCTAAAGCACCACGTTTGCGCCTATAGCCCCACCTGCTCATACCGGACAACTAATAAGGCCTGTGCCAGAATTGGCGCATGGTGAACACGACACCGAGTGTGGCCAGTACGCGGGTGGAACGGGGGACCTCGCGCCGATCCTGGAGCGCTGCGCGCGGACTTCTGCGCCTCGTTGTAGGGCTCTTTCTCTTGCTGACGGCTCCCCTTCAGCTGGCAATCGCCATCTACGATCAGGCCCATCACGGGATGGGGGCGGCGGTTGACTGGCCGAATTGGACCGGCTGGGTCATGACGCTATGCGGAATCGGCGTGCTGTGGAGCGGAGTCAGTCGGCGGCGCTCGGGGCGTCAGAAGATGACGACGATTGCGCAGACGTGGGCATCCTTGGAAAAGCAGCGGGCGCAGGTCGAGCGCGTGTTCTCCGCGCTCGTTCGCGCCGGGCACTACGAGAGCGGACTGACGGCGCGCTATGAGTGTGCCCGAGCCGAACGCGTCAGGGTTGGCACTCGAATCGAGGAGTACAGGTCGCCGGGTTTCCTCGCGTCGCTCAGCGAGGCATCCGCAGGCGCGGGGGATGAGATTTTGTCTGAGATGACTCGCCTGGCGGACGCGGATACCGCGATCATGGCGGCGCACGACTTGTTCGCGTTCGCGCCCGGCTGGCGCGACGTGTGGGACAACGAGATTGGCCCGCTCATCGAAGACTTGGACGTCCTCGATGACGTCGCAGACAGCCTCGAAGCAATCGGCACGGACCCGCACATCCTGACGGACATTGAGGCGTTCCGAGAGCGTGTGGGGGATGACAAGGACACGGTGATCAACCTTGGAGAACGCCTCGAGGGCAGGCAGCTCGATCCTGCCCAGGCGCTGGAAGAACTCGACCGGATAGCCAACGAGGCGCGAGGACGCACCGCCGAGCTCATCGAGGCGACTCTCGCCGCCGATGCCTCGTCGCAGGGGCGCGCACGCTACGCGCGATGGAAGGGTGCGGGAATCAGCCTGACCGCGGCTAATGCGGAGTACGACAGGGCCTACTGGAGCGAGGAGGCAGACACTGACGTCGAGTACAATCCGGCAGCCACGATCCGACTGATCGCAAACTCTGCGGGCGTTGACCTGAACGGGCTGCCAGCACCGGCGACCGGTGTTCTGACGGCTGGCCGCTCATCCATCTATCTGCTGCCGATGTATCTCGATCGATACCTGACTGGCGAGGTGGATGCGGCGGGCGATGGCTGGTCCTCGGACTGAGTGGTAGCGAGGGTCACTTGCGCCGTTGCTGCGTCTCGAAAACGCTTGTGCCACCGTGCGTGAACCTGACCGGCATGTCAGTGTAAAGGTATGACGTCTTCGACGTGCGATGCAATGAACACCGGTTTCGAGGGACGTGGATCCCGGAGCATGAGCCTCAGCGCACGCGGTTTTCTGTGAGTCATGGTGGGGCTTCTCAGGATCGGGCTCGTCCTCGTCCTTCTGATGACATCACAGTGCTGAGCGGATGGGGGCGAAACATGCCAGAGTGGAGCCATGACGTCAGTGACAAACGCTCCGATGAACAACGCCGCCACCCCCGGCGAGCTGTCGCCCAGCGCGCGCGGTTGTCTGCGCCTCGGAGCGGGCCTGCCCCTGTTCCTCGCGGCCCCCGCGTGGCTCGGCATCGCTTCACTGTTGGACGCTTCACACGCGATCCAGTGGCCCGCCTGGTACGCGTGGGTGGCCTCGATCGTGGGCGTTGTCGTCCTGGTGCGTGGCGCGATGCTGCGGCGCCGCTCGCGTGAGAGCATGCGAGAGGCCATCCGGGGGTGGGACGACCTGGAGAGGTGCCATGCGTCGGTCGAACTCGCTGTCGCGACGCTCCTCACAAGTGGGCGCTACGAGCGCGGCGTGAACGCGCGCTACCAGGCCGCCCGCGCGCAGCGTGAGAGGGCGCGAGCCGTGATCGCCTCGTGTGGTGCGTTATCCTTCCCCGCGTCGCTGAGCGCGGCGACGTCGCGGAGCGTGGAGCGGGCCGTCGCAAGCTTTCCCTCGCTGATGGATGCCGACGCCGCGATGATGGCCGCGTGCGAGTTCTTCGATCGCGGTCCCAATTGGCGGCGGATATGGGACAACGAGATGGGCGTCGTCTTTGAGGACATGACCGTTATCGAGACCATCACGGACTCCATCCAGTGGCGAAGCAGGGTGCCGATGGTGAGGGCCATGGTCGCCTCCCTCGTCGAGTGGATGGATCAGCAACGCCTGGCCGTCATCGACATCTCAGAGAGCCTCGATCGCGTAGCGATTACTCCCGGGCAGGCCCTGGAGCGCCTCGACGCCATCGCCGACGAGGCCAGGGTGCGTTTGGTGGAACTCATCGAGGCGGTTCTCGCCTCCGACACGTCGATGCTTGGGCGCAGGCGCTACAAGCGTTGGCGCAATGGGGCAGGGGAAAAGCTGCGCGCGAACGAGACTCGCTACATCGGCGCGTACCGTATCGCTGGCGTGACGTACTCCTACAATCCCGCCCAGGCGGTTCGCCTGACGGCAAACAGCGCGGGTATCGATCTTGCGGGAAGCGCCGCCCATTCCACCGCGCGTTTCGTGGCGTTCAACGCCGAGGTCTACGTGCCACCCGCGTACCTCCACCGCTACCTCGTCTGGGATGGGATGTCGCGGTACGGATCCTCGCGCGCGACGTACCTGACGTCGGCCGCGAACATTGGTCCGCACAGGAGCGAGATCGCGTTCTAATCGAGGCCGGCGCCTCGTCGTCCAACTGGCGGGCAAGGGGGACGATGGTCGGGCTTCGCCCATAGCTGATCTCACGCCCACGGGGGGCTGTCGTCGTTGAAGCTGATGGGGCGCTGTGCCATAATGACGTGTCGGCTTACCGGTTCACCGGCATGCCCCAGGCGCTTGCGCGCGCTGGAGGGCGAGTCCCCGTCGGATGCGGGGGACGCTGCATGTCCGGACCCGGAGCACCAAACGATCCAGGAGAATTCCATGCGAAAGGGCATCCACCCCGAATACGTGGACACCGTCGTGACCTGCACGTGCGGCAACTCGTTCCACACCCGTTCCACGATCACCTCCGGCGAGATGCGCGTGGACGTGTGCTCTGCCTGCCACCCGTTCTACACGGGCAAGCAGAAGATTCTCGACACCGGCGGCCGCGTCGCCAAGTTCGAAGCCCGCTACGGCAAGCGCGTGCGTCCCTCCAAGTGAGGGTGAGCGGATAGCTCGACGGCGGTGTCGTCGGCCTGAAGGCTGGCGGCACCGCCGCGTTTTTAACACTGTGTAGGCGAAGGATGTGGTGAATCGTGGCCGCGACTGATGAGCTGGGCGCTCTGGGGCCACTGCTGGAGGAATATGCGCAGGTCGAGGAGCAGATGGCCGATCCTGTGACCCTGACAAACCCACAGCTGATGCGTCGCGTGGGCAGACGATACGCCGAACTCGGTCGCATCAAGGCTGCCGCCGATCGCCTGAATATCGCGGCGGGGGACCTTGAGGCTGCGCGCGAGCTTGCCGCTGAGGACCGCTCATTTGCAGACGAAATCCCGGCCCTTGAGAAGGAAGAAACCGCTGCCCATGAGGCGCTCGTAAAGATTCTCGCGCCGCGCGATCCAGAGGACGCCATGGACGTCATCCTCGAAATTAAGGCTGGTGAAGGCGGTGAGGAGTCCGCGCTCTTCGCTGCCGACTTGGCGCGCATGTACGGGCGCTACGCGGAGGAGCATGGCTGGAGCGTCACCCAGATGAGTGCGACCCACACCGAGTTGGGTGGCTTCAAAGACATTACGTTGGCGATCCGCGCGAAGGGGACGCCCGCTCCCGATGAGGGCGTGTGGGCTCACTTGAAGTATGAGGGGGGCGTGCACCGCGTACAAAGAGTGCCCGTCACCGAGTCGCAGGGGCGCATCCACACGAGTGCCGTCGGTGTCTTCGTCATGCCTGAACTTGAAGACGATGATGACATTGTTATCGACCCGAACGATTTGCGCATTGACGTGTATCGATCAAGTGGCCCTGGAGGGCAGTCTGTCAACACGACGGACTCAGCTGTGCGTATCACTCACCTTCCCTCGGGTATCGTCGTGTCGATGCAAAACGAAAAGTCGCAGCTGCAGAATAAGGAAGCAGCCATGCGCGTGCTCGCCTCACGCCTCGCGGCCGAAGCGCGCGCGAAAAAGGAAGCTGAGGCTTCGGCTCAGCGCCTGTCCCAGGTACGCACCGTGGACCGATCGGAGCGCATCCGCACGTATAACTTCCCGGAGAACCGCATCGCTGATCACCGCACGGGCTTTAAAGCCCACAACCTTGACCAGGTTCTGTCGGGCGCGCTTGACGGAGTCATCGCGTCGCTGCAGGAAGCTGACGAAGCTGAACGCCTGGCGGCAGTGGCACACGCATGAGCGGGCAGAACGAGGGACAGTGGGGTCTGCACGAGGCCAGGGCCTGGGCGCGCGCTCGCCTGGGCGAGGCCGGGATTGACTCGGTGGATGCAGATACGCGTGAACTCCTCGAGTGGGCGTGCAATGCGTCTTCGCAGTGGGAACTACCGACCGCTCTCACGCAGCGTCAGTCCGAGGCGCTGCGGTCAGGTGTTCGCGAGCGCTCCCTGCGCATTCCCCTCCAGCATGTCACGGGCCGCATGTTCTTCCGTTCCCTGACGCTGCGTTCCATGCCCGGCGTGTTCGTTGTGCGTCCCGAGACCGAGATCTTGGCTGGCTTCGCCATAGAAGAGGCGTGCCGAGTCGTCGCAGATCGTGGCGAAGCGCGTGTCGTCGACCTGTGCACCGGCTCCGGTGCGATTGCCCTAGCAGTGGCTGCCGAGGCTCCCTGCACTGAGGTCTGGGCGGTCGAGAAGGAACCCGACCCCTTCGCCTTGGCGTGCCGCAACCGGGATCTCACCGGTTGTCATGACGTGCACTTAGAACGCGGCGATGCGACTGAACCCATTACCCTCGACTTCCTTGATGGCCTTGTCGATATTGTGGTCACCAACCCACCCTATGTTCCAGCTAACGAGATGCCCACACAGCCCGAGGCCTCAGCCGACCCGCACTGCGCCCTCTACGGTGGCAGTGCGGACGGGACACAGATTCCCAGCAAGATTATCCGACGCGCACTCACCCTCCTACGCCCGGGCGGCCTTTTGCTCATGGAGCACTCGCCCAGCCAAGCTGCTGTCCTGCGCGAACATGCCACCCGCGTCGGTATGGTTGACGTGTCCACCGCACCCGATATGACCGGACGGTTGCGCTTCCTGCGAGCACGCGCGCCTCAATGACGGGCACCGGACAATCTGACACAATGAGCCGTGATGAGTACTGAGACGATCCTACGAGCGATACCGTCGCTGAGCGCCGATGACCTGGCCGTGGCAAGCCGCGAACTGCGAAACGGTCGCCTCCTCGTCGTCCCCACGGACACCGTCTACGGTATCGGATGCGACGCCGCTAACCCCAGCGCCGTCGCCGATGTGCTCGCAGCAAAAGGTCGTGGCCGCCAGATGCCGCCCCCCGTCCTCGTCTCCTGCGCGAACGCACTCGACGACTTGTGCGTCGACGTTCCTGACTATGCGCGCGCTCTCGCACGCGCATTCTGGCCCGGTGGCTTGACCCTGATTCTGCGTGCACGCCCCGACCTCGGCTGGGACCTCGGTGAGACGGGTGGCACGATCGGGGTGCGTATGCCTGATCAGCCCGCTCTGCTCGCCCTCCTGCGCACGTTCGGCCCAATGGCCGTGACATCGGCGAACCTCACTGGAGAGCCGCCGGCCACGTCGATCACAGAAGCGGTGAGTTCCTTCGGCTCTTGTGTCGCCGCCTATCTGGATGCCGGACCGACCGAGAGCGCCACGGCCTCGTCCATCGTCGACTGTTCCCATGGCGATCCCCGCATGATCCGCAGAGGAACCATCAGCCTCGAGGAGCTGACGAGCGCCGCTGGCTTATCAATCGTGGACGTGCAGGGGGCGCGTCCGTGAAGGTCTACCTGCTGCTGGCTGCCATCGCGATGGCACTCACGATCCTCCTGACACCCGTCGTTCGCTGGGGATGCCTGCGCTTCAACATTTTGCCTCCCCTACGAGGGCGCGACCTCCAAAAGAAACCGATCCCGCGTCTCGGTGGTGTCGCCATGACACTCGCCCTGATCATCACGATGGCGCTGGCCTCGCGTATTCCCTACATGGCACCGCTCTTTGAGGGAACCATTCCGTGGGCTGTCATGGCGGGGGCCGGAGCGATGTGCCTCCTCGGTATCGTCGATGACATCATCGAGCTGGACTGGATGGCCAAACTCGGCGGACAAGTCCTCATCGCGGGGGGCATGGCCTTCGGGGGCGTCCAACTCGCTTCGTTCCCGATCTTCGGTTTGACGCTAGGGTCATCACGTCTGTGGCTCTTCGTCTCCGTCTTTTTCATCGTTGGCATCATGAACGCCGTTAACTTCATTGACGGTCTCGATGGGTTGGCGTCGGGAATGATCGCCATCGGAGCAGGATCCTTTTTCATCTACTCGTACATCATTACCCGGCTGATGGGAGCAGTGTCATACGCGACGACCGCGAGCCTCACTGTCATCGCCCTGCTCGGCGTGTGCGCCGGCTTCCTCTGGTTCAACTTCCACCCGAGTTCCATCATGATGGGCGGGGGAGCGGAGACCATGGGCCTCGTCCTGGCGTCTGCTGGCATCATCGTCACCGGCAAGATTGATCCATCGCTGCTTGAAAGCCAGCAGAAACTCGTTTCCGCGTTGCCCCTGATCTTGCCGATGTCGGTCATCTTTATGCCCGTTCTTGACCTGGTCGTAACCTCTATCCGTCGTATGAGACGAGGCAAGAGTCCATTTGTGGCTGATCGGTCACACTTTCATGACCGACTCCTCGTTGCCGGGCACTCTCACCGCGGTGTCGTTGCGATCTTGTGGATGTGGACCGCCATCGTGTGTATTCCGGCCGTCGGCCTCCTCGTCTTCGACTGGTGGGGTGTTGCCCTGGTCGCGATTATCGCCGCATCGATTGGTGTCGCCATCACGACCCGCGAATTCCCTAAGGAAGACGCAACCGCACAGGAGCACACCGCATGACCTTAATCCTCGCACTCATCATGGTTGTCCTGATCGGTGGGGCCCAATGGTTCTTCACCTCGCGTGCCCTGCGATCACCCGCCCATTTCGTCGGCTGGGTGAGCGGCGGATACGCGGCAAAGATCGCTCTGCTCGTCACTGGGCTCTATGTGCCCCGAGTCCTCGGAGTGGACGTACGTATGGCCGCTCTCGCCACGATCATCGCGATAATTGTGTCCTCGACCGTGGAGATGGGCGTCATGATGCGAAGGCGCACCATGAACGTCGATCCTCGCCCCGACGACGAGTAGTTGTTGCAGGTGCCGTGGGTCCACAGTCTGTATAGAATGGAATGTGTTGCTAGCGCAGCGAACACCCCACTGGAGTTCAGACGAAGGAGGCACGTTCCGTGTCCAATAACGCGCCCGCTCGCACCGCCGCAGCGTCCAAGCCGCGTTGGTATTGGGTGAGTCTCGCAATCCTTCTCCTCCTCATTGGCGCGACCGCCTATCCGGCGTTTACTCAGCATCCCCACCAGCCCGCTCTGAAGGATTTTTTTCCATCGGTAATCTTTGGAGAGGGAACGTTCTTCGAATTCAACCGACTGACGCTGGCCCGCGTCATCATGGGGTTCCTCGTGTGCATCGTGCTCGTTGCCGTTGCACGTAAGCCGAAGCTCGTGCCTTCGCGCGGTCAGATGGCCGTTGAAGCCGTCGCCGGGTACATCCGCGACAACGTCGCTCTCGACATGCTCGGACCAACGACCGGACGGAAGTTCTCCGGCTTCGTCGGCTTCCTGTTCTTTGGTGTCCTTGCCATGAACATCGCTGGCGTTATTCCAGGCATCAACATCGCGGCCTCCTCCGTGGTGGCAGTCCCCATGGTCTTCGCGATCATCACCTACGTAACCTTCATCGGTGCGGGTATCGCTAAGCAGGGCGTCGGAAGATTCTTCGCTGCCCAGCTTTTCCCGCCCGGGCTGCCCGTGCCAATGTACTTGCTGATCACGCCGATCGAGTTCCTCTCCAACTTCATCGTTCGACCCGTAACGTTGACGCTGCGACTCCTGTGCAACATGATCTCCGGTCACCTCCTGCTGGGCATGACCTACTTCGGCACAGCGATGCTGTTGCACGAGCTTTCCATCCTGAGTGCTGCCTCCGCTCTGACCGGTGCCGCTGTCTTCATCATGACTGGCTTCGAAGTTTTCGTGGCCTTCCTGCAGGCCTACATTTTCACGATCCTGTCGACCGTGTACATCAAGCTTTCCGTCGAACACCACTGACCCCTAACGCCACCCGGCGTTACTAACAGAAGGAAACCACTATGGGAACCGCTGCATTCGCCTACATCGGCTACGGCCTCGCCACCCTGGGCCCCGGCCTCGGTATTGGCCTGATGGTCGGCAAGACCCAGGAAGCGACTGCCCGCCAGCCTGAGGTTGCCGGTCGTCTCTTCACCAACATGATCATCGGCGCCGGCATGGTCGAGGCACTCGGCCTCATCGGCTTCGTTCTGCCGCTCATCGTTAAGTGATCGCCATGTACCAGATTGTCGCCGCTGCGGACCAGGAGGTCGGCGGACTCGCCGTTATCCTGCCGCCGCTGTACGAGATTTTCTGGTCGGCTGTTGTTCTGCTCATCGTCCTGCTTCTCGTTGGACGCTACGCGCTTCCTCGCATCTACAAGACGATGGACGAGCGCGCTGCGGCGATCGAGGAGGGGCTTGGCGCCGCTGAGCAAGCGAAGGCTGACCAGGCAGCCGCTGCGCGCGAACGCGAGGAGATCATTCGCCAGGCACATGCCGAGGCACACACGATTCGAGAGCGGGCCAACGACGAAGCGAAAGCCATCGTGGCCGCCGCTCGCAACGAGGCCACCGGCGAAGCAAACCGCATCCTGGAGGGTGCGCAGCGCCAGGTTCTGGCCGAGAAGCAGGCTGCGCAGATCTCTCTGCGTTCCGAGGTGGGCCTGCTCGCCTCCGAGCTCGCCGAGAAGATCATCGGGGAGCAGCTTAAAGACACGGCCCTGACCTCTCGTGTGGTCGATCGTTTCCTCGACGAACTCGAGGCCGATAACGCGCTCGTCGAGGAGAAGCGATGACGCAGGTGCGCACGATCGAGTCCGTCCCGTTTGCATCCGACCTCGCGGCGGCCCTCGCCGACCCGGGCGTCGATGCGATGCGGGTCGCCGAAGACTTCTTCGGTTTGGCCGACCTGTTCAAAGAGAACGCCCGCCTCGGACGTGCGCTGACCGACCCGGCGCGGACAACCGCTGACAAGCAGGCCCTCGCCGCACAGGCATTCTCCCCGCATATCACGAGCGCGACCATGTCCGTCATCAATGTCGTCGTGGCACACCATTGGCGTCACCCCGCTGACGTTACCGACGCACTCGAAGTCCTCGGTATCCTCGGCGTGCTGAACGCGGCTGGCGCTCACGACGACCTCGACCTGGTTCGTGAGGAGTTATTCCAGGTGCGCTACTTCTTGGCCCACAACCGCGAGGTGCGTGTGCGCCTCTCAGACAAGGCCAAGGGCAACTCCCACGAGCGCGGCGATATTGCGACCGCACTCTTCGGATCGCGTGTCAGCGCATGGACGATGCGCCTCGTTCGCCGAGCTGTCGGTCGATCGAACCACGGTCGTCTGCTGCACAACCTTCGCCGGTACGCGCAGTGGGCGGCGACCATGCAGGACCGCCTCTTCGTCACTGTTGCCACGGCCTCGCCGATGAGCCAAGCCCAGGTTGAGCGCCTGCGGGACATTCTGACCAAACGCTACGGCGTCACTGTCGACCTGGCGATCTCCGTCGATCCCGATATTATCGGGGGTTTCCGCCTGCGCGCAGGGATGACCGCCATCGATGCGTCGCTTGCCTCCAGGCTCAGCGCCGCACGGGACGCGATCGCTAGTTAGCGCCCCTCGTACACCACATTCATCATTTTTCTTAGTTAGGAATCCTCATGGCTGACCTCAGCATCTCCCCGGAGGAAATCCGAGGAGCACTGGACTCCTTCATGGAGTCCTACCGTCCGGCGGACGTGGCCACCGAAGAGGTGGGGCACGTCATCGAAACAGCCGATGGTATCGCTCACGTCGAGGGCCTGCCCGGCACCATGGCGAACGAACTGCTGCGTTTCGAGGACGGGACGCTAGGTCTGGCCATGAACCTGGACCAGCGCGAGATTGGCGCCGTCATCCTCGGCGATTTCGGAGGTATCGAAGAAGGACAGGTCGTCCACCGAACGGGCGAGGTTCTCTCCGTCCCGGTCGGTGACGGGTACCTCGGTCGCACGGTCGATCCCCTCGGTCGGCCCATCGACGGCCTCGGCGACATCACCAATCTGGAAGGACGCCGCGCGCTCGAGCTGCAGGCCCCCGGCGTCATGATGCGTAAGAGCGTCCACGAGCCCCTCGCCACCGGCCTGAAGGCCATCGACTCTATGATCCCGGTTGGTCGCGGCCAGCGTCAGCTCATCATCGGTGACCGTAAAACCGGTAAGACCGCCATCGCCTTGGATACGATCCTGAACCAGCGCGAGAACTGGAAGAGCGGCGACCCGAACAAGCAAGTGCGCTGCATCTACGTTGCCATCGGCCAGAAGGGGTCGACGATCGCATCCGTGCGCTCGACGCTTCAGGACGCCGGCGCGATGGAATACACGACAATCGTGGCATCCCCGGCCTCGGACCCCGCCGGTTACAAGTACATGGCCCCCTACACGGGTTCCGCCATCGGTCAGCACTGGATGTATCAGGGCAAGCACGTCCTCATCGTCTTCGATGACCTCTCGAAGCAGGCCGAGGCCTACCGCGCGGTGTCGCTGCTGCTGCGCCGCCCGCCGGGGCGTGAGGCCTACCCGGGAGATGTTTTCTATCTGCACTCGCGTCTGCTGGAGCGCTGCGCGAAGCTGTCGGATGCCCTCGGCGGTGGCTCCATGACGGGCCTGCCGATCATCGAGACGAAGGCGAACGACGTGTCGGCCTACATCCCGACCAATGTCATTTCGATCACCGATGGCCAAATCTTCCTCCAATCGGACCTGTTCAACGCGAACCAGCGCCCCGCAGTCGATGTCGGTATTTCGGTGTCACGCGTCGGTGGTGCCGCGCAGCCTAAGGCCATGAAGAAGGTCGCCGGCACACTCAAGCTCACGCTCGCCCAGTACCGTTCGATGGCCGCCTTTGCCATGTTTGCCTCCGATCTGGATGCTGCAACCCGCCGCCAGCTGACCCGCGGCGAGCGCCTCATGGAGCTGCTCAAGCAGCCCCAGTCCACGCCGTACGCGCTGGAGGACCAAGTCGCGTCGATCTGGATGGGTACGAAGGGCTACCTCGACGACATTGAGGTCTCGGACGTGCTGCGCTTCGAGCGCGGCCTGCTCGATCACCTGCACGCCAACTCGACGGTTCTAGACACTATCGCAGCGAGCGGTGACCTGACCTCCGAGACGGAGGAAGCGCTGAAGGATGCCGTCGAGGAATTCCACCGTCAATGGCTGAGCGCCGGTCGCGGTGTGGACGACCTTGAAGACGGCCAGGTCGAGGCAGAGCGCACCCGCGAGGAAATTTCGCGCGGTCGCACGAACGAGAAGGCCTAAACGATGGGCGGACAGCAGAGGATCTACAAGCAGCGCATCGCCTCAACGACGACGCTCGCCAAGGTCTTCCGCGCCATGGAGATGATCGCTGCGTCTCGCATTGGCGCGGCGCGGCGCGCTGCCACCGAGGCGGGTCCCTACGAAAAGGCACTCACCCAGGCGGTCGCGGCGGTCGCGGTCCACACAGACCTCGACCATCCGCTGACGGAGGAACGCGAGGATACCAAGCGCGTCGCCGTCCTGGTCGTCGCCTCGGACCGCGGTATGGCCGGCGCCTACTCGGCGACCATCCTACGTGAGTCGGAGAAGCTCATTAGCGACCTGAAGGCTGAGGGACGCGAACCCGTCCTCTACACCTTCGGGCGCAGGGCGGCGGCGTATTTCCGTTTCCGTGGCGTGGTTATCGAACGCGAGTGGGAGGGCGAATCGGATTCGCCGAGTCCCGACACATCGCGCGACATTTCTCGCGTCTTGCTTGAACGATTCTTGGACACGGACCCCTCCACCGGCGTCGGCGAGCTTCATCTCGTCTACACGCGTTTCAAGACGGTCATGAGTCAGGTTCCCGAGGTACGCCAGATGCTGCCGCTCACGGTTGTGGATACCCCCGAGTCCGACGAGGAGCGCACGGTCGAACGCGGCTACGCCGATGATCCGGCCTCGGCGCTGCCCGAGTACGAGTTCATTCCCTCGCCCGAGGCAGTCCTGGACACGCTGCTGCCCCTCTACGTCGAGGCACGCATCCACAACGTCCTGCTTCAGTCGGCGGCGTCCGAACTCGCGTCGCGCCAGCGCGCCATGCACACGGCGACGGACAACGCCCAGGAACTCATCACGAAGTACACACGTCTGGCGAACTCGGCCCGCCAGGCGGAAATCACCCAGGAAATCACCGAAATCGTGGGCGGGGCCGACGCTCTGGGCGCGAGCTGAGCCCTTCGAGACACGGAGTAACACAATGACTGATACACCTGCAATCGCCGAGGGACGCGTCGCCCGCGTCGTCGGCCCTGTCGTCGATGTCGAGTTTCCCCCGGACCGCATCCCGCCCCTGTACAACGCGCTGACCGTCGAGGTTAACCTCGCCGGTCAGGGAGAGGGCGAGTCGAGCTTCACGATGACCCTCGAGGTCGCCCAGCACCTCGGCGATAACCTTGTTCGCGCAATTGCTTTGAAGCCTACGGACGGCTTGGTTCGCGGCGCCCCCGTCACCGACACCGGTGCACCCATCTCCGTTCCCGTCGGTGACGTGACCAAGGGCCACGTCTTCAACGTGACCGGCGATGTGCTCAACCTCGAAGAGGGCGAGACCCTTGAGATCACCGAGCGTTGGCCTATTCACCGCCAGCCACCGGCTTTCGATCAGCTCGAGGCACGCACCAAGATGTTCGAGACCGGTATCAAGGTGATCGACCTGTTGACCCCCTACGTGCAGGGCGGGAAGATCGGCCTGTTCGGTGGCGCAGGCGTCGGCAAGACGGTCCTCATCCAGGAGATGATCCAGCGCGTGGCCCAGGACCACGGAGGCGTCTCCGTGTTCGCTGGCGTCGGCGAGCGTACTCGTGAGGGTAACGATCTGATCGGTGAGATGGAAGAGGCTGGCGTCTTCGATAAGACCGCTCTCGTCTTTGGCCAAATGGATGAGCCGCCGGGGACGCGTCTGCGCATCGCCCTGACCGGCCTGACGATGGCGGAGTACTTCCGCGATGTTCAGCACCAGGACGTGCTGCTGTTCATCGACAACATCTTCCGCTTCACTCAGGCGGGATCCGAGGTGTCCACGCTGCTGGGTCGAATGCCTTCGGCCGTGGGTTACCAGCCGAACCTGGCTGACGAGATGGGGCAACTCCAGGAGCGCATCACCTCCGCCGGTGGCCACTCGATCACCTCCCTGCAGGCGATCTACGTGCCCGCCGACGACTACACCGACCCTGCGCCGGCGACGACCTTCGCACACCTGGACGCGACGACCGAGCTCTCCCGAGAGATTGCGGCTAAGGGTATTTACCCGGCCGTGGACCCCCTGGCCTCGTCCTCTCGTATTCTCGATCCGGCCTTGGTTGGACGCGAGCATTACGACGTTGCCACGCACGTCAAGGCGATTCTGCAGAAGAACAAGGAACTGCAGGACATCATCGCGATCCTCGGCGTGGACGAACTGAGTGAGGACGATAAGGTTACGGTCGCACGCGCGCGCCGCATCGAACAGTTCCTCTCGCAGAACATGTACATGGCCGAGAAGTTCACGGGAGTGCCCGGCTCTACCGTGCCCTTGTCGGAAACCATCGAGGCGTTCAAGCGTATCGCCGAAGGTCACTATGACGATGTTCCCGAGCAGGCGTTCTACAACTGCGGTGGCATCGACGACCTGGAGCGCAACGCCCACGAACTGGCCAAGGAAGCCTGATGGCATCGAGCAAGTCCTTGCAGGTGGAGGTCGTCTCTCACGAGGGACGACTGTGGCACGGAGCGGCACTGTCCGTGCGGATTCCGACGGTGGATGGCGCCCTGGGCATCCTGCCGGGGCGGCAGCCGCTGCTCGCGCAGTTGGGCGAGGGAACAGTCACGGTGACTCGCGCGGACGAGGTCGTATCCTTCGAGGTCAATGGGGGATTCGCCTCAGTTGACTTCGACTTTGTCACGCTTGTCGCTGATAGCGCTACAGTGGCAGCACAATAAGTTGACGCAACGCGAGGAGGACCTCATGAACCTGACGCATTTTTCGATCTGGTGTGTGGTTCTCCTGGTGTGTGTTGGGGTGATCCTGTGGGCGTACATGAATGTGCGCGCCCGCAGGATCACGTCGCGTTTGGGCGCGTTTCGGTGTTGGTCGCGCCCCGACCATCACTCGGGTTGGACGGCCGGGATAGGCGTGTACGGGGTCGAGGAACTCTCGTGGTATCGGTTAGTTGGCCTCACGTTCACGCCCGTCTATACGATTCCTCGGCGTGGGATGGAGGTCTCCGCTCCGATCTCGCACACCGCCGACGGGGCGATGGTCGAGGTGCGCTTGGCCTATGGTGAGCATCGTTACGAGGTGGCCGTGGAACGCCTGACATATAACGGGTTAGTGTCCTGGGTGGAGTCGGGTCCTCCACGCCGCCCGTGAGCGGGATTGGTAAGCTCACGGAGTGCGTATTGTTATTGCCTCTTGCACCGTTGATTATTCCGGTCGTCTGAGCGCCCACCTTGACGCCGCCAAGCGCGTCATCATGCTCAAGGGTGACGGCTCGGTTCTCATTCATTCCGAGGGTGGCTCCTACAAGCCGCTCAACTGGATGACGGCGCCGTGCACGGTCTCCGTTGGCGATCCTTCCGAGGACGAGGAGGACGTGGAGGCCGTGTGGACGGTGCAGGCCGATAAGACGGATGACAAGCTGATCATCCGCATTCACGAGGTGATCGCGGACGTCAGCGAGGACCTGGGTGTGGACCCCGGCCTCGTGAAGGACGGAGTGGAGGCGCACCTGCAAGAGCTACTGGCCGAGCAGGTTCCGCAGATCCTCGGAGAGGGCTGGGAATTGGTGCGCCGGGAGTATCCGACGCCCGTGGGCCCCGTGGATCTCATGGTGCGCGACGCCGACGGCAATCACGTGGCGATCGAGGTCAAGCGTCGCGGCGGCATCGACGGCGTCGAACAGCTGACGCGCTACCTGTCGCTGCTGGGGCGCGACGCGCTCTTGGGTGACGTGACGGGTATCTTCGCCGCGCAGGAGATCACGAAGCAGGCGCGCACCCTCGCGGAGGATCGCGGGATCCGCTGCGTCATCCTGGATTATGACGCGATGCGAGGTTTTGATGACCCCGAGTCGCGTCTGTTCTGATGGTGTTATCTGCGCGGGTCAGCCTGGGGAGAATCGTCGCCCAAGGACTCGTCTCCGCGACCGCTTCGCGCTCACCGCTGGATGCCGTTGAGAATCTGGTGGCGCTGCAAGGCCAGCAGGCCAGCGCGATCCCGTGGGCGATCGGAGTGCGCTGCCAGGTCGCGTCGCGCGCCGATATTGAGGATTCGTTTGCGCGTGGGGAGCTGGTTCGTTCCTGGCCGATGCGTGGCACCGTTCACGTGACGAGCGCTCGTGACCACCACTGGCTGCGTCGCTTGCTGCGCCATCGACGTGCGGCGTGGGAACGCCAGGCGAACGCCCTCGGCCTCGATGATGCGATTGTCGAGCGCGCGGCTCAGGTGGCGTGCGAGCTGCTGGAAGCGTCGCCGATGGGGGTGAGCCGCGGGGAGCTGGTTGAGGCGTGGGCGCGCAGCGGGATCGACACTGTGACGGTCTCTTCCTCCGGGGCGGGCCTGCGTCGTCGCCACCTCGTGATGCGCCTGCACGTGGACGGGCTGGTGACCTCGGGTCCCGTGCGCGGCGGGGAGCATCTGATCGTTGACGCTCGACCGCTGCCCGGAGCCCCGGGAGTGGCGAAGGGGGAGCCGGGGCACGAAGAAGCTCTCGCTGTCCTGGCAGCGCGCTACGCCTGGGGTCACGGACCTATCGACGAGGCCGACTTAGCCAGGTGGACCGGGTTGACTGTGACGGAGGCGCGTCGGGCGATGGACGGCGCGCGCGAGGCGGGGGAGAGCATCGGTCTACCCGTCGCAGAGTTCGACGGCGCTTTGGCGCGCGCAGACCTCGCGGACCTCGTAGAGGAGAACCGTGCCGAGGCCGAAGCGATGCTCGCGTTGCCCTCGTTCGACGAGCTGCACGTTGGGTACAAGGACCGCTCCTGCCTGACTGACGAGGCGGTTGAGGCCCTGATCTGCCCGGCGAAAAACGGCATGTTTCGTCCGATCATCGTCGAGGGAGGTCGAGTGGTGGCCGTGCGGGCTCCTGGGCGTCAGGTCGTGATGGCCGCAGGATGCCAGTCCTTGCAGCAATTGGCGCGTTGCGCGTTCATCGAATGGGAGAAATGGTTGTCTGAGACACAGCGATGACGTGTCAGGTGTGCCACAATGAGGATCATGACTGTTTCTGTGCTGCGCGGTCGTCTGGTTCTGGAAGATTCCATCGTTGAGGATGGAATTATTGAGATCGACGGCCCGACCATTACTCGTGTGTGTCCCGTGTCAGATTATGAGGTTGAGGCGCCAGAAGCTACCGATTCGACCTTCCTGCCCGGCCTCGTCGATGTGCATTGCCACGGTGGTGGAGGGGAATCCTTCCCTAATGCTGAAAGTGCCGAAGCTGCGCTCGTGGCTGTCATGGAGCATCGCCGCCACGGTACGACGACGTTGGTTGCTTCCTGCGTGACCGCCTCTGCGCAGGTGCTGCGCGCTCGCGCGAAGACCCTCGCGGAGCTGGCGAAGGCAGACGAGATTGCCGGCATTCACTTCGAAGGTCCCTTCGTGTCCCACGAGCGCTGCGGTGCCCAGGATCCGACCTTCATCATCGATCCCGACACGGAGTTGACGCGCACGCTCCTGCAGGACTGCGAGGGATACGCGCTCTCGATGACGCTAGCACCCGAGAAACCGAATGCCTATGGGCCGGGTTCGGTCGCCGAGGCATTGATCGCGGGGGGAGCGATTCCCTCGTGGGGGCACACCGACTCGAATTCAATGAAGGCCCGCGAGGCACTGGCATACTCACGCGAGCGTTTCTCCCAGGTGGTGACTAAGCGTGGCCCCCGCGCAACGATCACGCACCTCTTCAATGGCATGCGTCCTCTGCACCACCGTGATACGGGTCCTATCGCCGAATTCCTTTCCGATGCGGCCCGCGGTGGCGCGGTCGCGGAACTCATCTGTGACTCGATCCACGTCGATCCGACTCTTGTACGCGATGTCTATGAGATGGTGGGGCGCGAGCACGTCGTCTTCATTACTGACGCGATGGCAGCCGCTGGCATGGCCGACGGCCAGTACACGCTGGGACCGCAAGATGTTGTCGTGAAAGACGGCGTGGCGCGCCTGGCACAGGGCAATGCGATCGCTGGCGGTACCGCACACCTGATGGACTGCGTGCGCGTAGCCGTCACCCATGGTGGTATCCCCCTCGTCGATGCCGTTTACATGGCGTCCATGCAGGGTGCCACGATCCTGGGAGATCGTACAGTCGGCTCGCTTGCACCCGGTAAGAAGGCCGACATTGTTGAGGTGAGTGGGGATCTGAACGTGCGCCGCGTGTGGCGCCGTGGCACTGTGGTTGAGTGAGAGGTAAACGGAGCAAAAAACGACCGTGGGGCCAGGCGCGTCCGCTGCAGATGGACCGCCTCGCCTCCGTGCCGCGCACCGAGCGCGGCCCGGATGGGATTGATTACCAGGTTCGTCACCTACCCCGTGCGGCGAAGGAATATACGTGTCCGGCGTGCCTGCGTCCGATCCCTCGGGGCACAGCGCACGTCGTGGCCTGGCCACAGGAGGCTCCCTACGGTTTGCCTCAGGGCGTGGAAGGGCGTCGCCACTGGCATTCGGAGTGTTGGCGTCGGAGGCTTCGACCACTGTGACAAGAGATGTGATGCATCACTGCCCCGCCTGCGAATGTGCCTGTTCACACGGTTTGCACGTAGAGTGGGGGCTGAAGAATGCCCGCTGTGTGGGCGTTGGACCTGAGGAGCAACCGTGGAACTCTTGAAGCGATACGTGGCGGCATCGTCGATGGGCGCTGTCGCACTCGTATGCGTCCTTATCGGGCTGCTTGGCGTGACCGTGCTACGGCCGCCGACGCAGCAGGTCTCGTCGGTGGACTCTGCGACAGACCTGATTATGACGCGTGACAACGTGTTGTCGATCGTCAAGGATGACGTTACGGTGACTGCGACATCGAAGTCGGGTGCCCCGGTGACGCTCGTCATCGGCACGTCGCAGGATGCGAAAGGCTGGATCGGGAACGCCGCCTACACCGAGGTCATCGGTGTGGAGGCGGACCGCAATAAGCTCAAAGCGGAATCACACGAGGCGAACGGTACCGGCATGGTGAACACGCAGCCGCCCGCTCAGAAGTCAGCCCAGTCGGGCGCGCAGGCGAACGTTCAGTCCGGTGCCCAGCCCATCGCAGATCCGACGTCGGCTCAGCTGACTGATGAGCTGGCCAAGTCGCCTATGTGGTTCAAGCAGGAAAGCGGCACGGGTAGCGTGGCTATCGATTTGGAGAACGTTCCCAGTGGTCGTTCCGCGGTGGCGGCCTCCGCTGGAGGCCCCGGCGACTTGACACTGACGCTGACATGGAAGATCGAGCAGACGAACATGCTCGCGATTATCGCTTTCCTCGCGGCCTGCGTCTTTGCTCTCATCGCCCTCGCGATGTTCCTGACCCGCTGGCAGCTGTTGCGTTTGCGTAAGATTCGTGCAGCTCGCATCGAGGAACGCCGCAAGGCCGACTCACTGGAGACCTCGTCGATCAACACCGCAGAGGTTGCCGAGCGCATGGCTGCCGCTCGCGATTCTTCTTCCACTTCGGCACCCGAACCCGTCACTCAGGAAGCCGCCGTTGACGACGTCGGAGTGCAGGGAAGCGACGAGGAGCCGGTTGCGGAAAAAGCAGAGACAGACGATGAGGAAGCAGCTGCGCCCGCGTGGGGTGCAGCAGTTTTCGCAGCGACGTCCGGTGAAACGAACGAACCGAGTGCAGACGATACTGCCATTCGTGAGGCTCTCACACAAGAACCCGTACACCAGACGGTCATTCGTGAATCCATCGTGGGCATCCCAGCACCGGACCATAGCGCCGCGTTGGCTCAGGACGAGTATGTTCCCGACCCGATGACCGACACTTTTGAACGCCGAGGACGCCACGGCCTCGACAATGGCCCCATCGATCAGGATCCGCCCGAGCGCGCTACAAGTGACACGGGTGTCATCGACTTGTCTGGCATTCGTGGCGGTCGTACCCTGCCGTCGCGCCGCGCCTTGCGTGAAGCGCGCAACAAGGGTGAGGAGGTCGTGGTTGTTGACGGGCAAGAGTTCAATACCGGCCTGATTCCGATCACTCGCCCACGCAACGCAGCCGAGCAGACTCCCACGCCTACGGCACCCACCTCCGCCCCCGACGACGACGCATCAGCGACCGGCGGGTGGACCTCGATCATGTCCGGTTGGCTTAAGGACCGCCAGGGAGGAAAACAATGAAACGACGAACCCTTGCGGCCGCAACGGCCCTCGTGCTCATGACGTCCACGCTCGGCCTGAGCGCCTGCTCCAAAGAACTTGTTGCCCAATCCGGCTCCGACGCGCAGAGCACCGCTAACCTCGATCTTGAGCGCATCTCATCCGTCCTAGATGATGTCGGCAGCGCGATGGCGAGCGCCGATGCATCGCAGAATGCTGCCGATCTGGGCGATAAAGTGACGAATGGGGCCCTGGAAACGAGGACCGCGCAGTACGCGTTGGCCACCGCCACCGGGCAGGCTCCTCTGACCCTCGATTTCACACCAGCGTCCCTGGCGATCACGAACTCCGACTCGTGGCCGCGCGCGATCTTCAATATTTCCGCGTCCACCAAAACAGCTCTGCCTGTTGTGCAGGTGTACGTACAGGATTCGGCCCGTTCGGACTACAAGCTGACGAACTTTGCGCGTCTGCTGGGTGGAACCCAGCTGACCCTTCCTCCCGTCGGAACCGGCTCCGCTTACGTGACCGGCGACTCCGAGGGGTTTACCGTCAGCCCCGACACTGCTCTCGCGCAGTACATCACGATGCTGAATTCCGGCACACAGGACACGAGTCAGTTCGTGGCCGATGAGTTTACGAAGCAGACCCTCCAGCAGGTCACCGATTTGAACTCGTCGGTCAGCGCTGCTGGCTCCGTGACGATGGCGGCGTCCGCGACTGATTATCCAATCTCCGGGCTGGTCCTGCAGGACGGCTCCGCGCTGGTGGCCGCGAACGTTGCGTACACGCTCACCTACCAGCGCACGGTCGCGGGTTCCACAATGAACCTGGGAGGCGCGACCGCCTCGCTAAGTAAGGACGGCACGACAGTCGAAGGCACGGCAACGGTCGACTACATCGAGACCGTCATCATGCGAATCCCTTCCCAGAAGGCGGGCGGCAACGTTCAGATCGTTGGTGGAGATCGCGCCATCGTGAAGGTTGCGCTCGATTCCTCGTCGAGTCCGGGCTGATTTTCACCCGTAGCGCACACGTCGTCCCCGCGCCCTGTGGCGCGGGGACGACGCATATTATCGTTATGGACACTCAACGCGATCCGGAGAGGACACTCATGAACACGCCAGACCCACGCAAAGCTGCCCCAGCTGCGCCCGTCGTTCCCGCCGACTCTTACGGTGCTTATGACCTCGCGGAACGCGCGAGCCTGCCTGCCAACGACGAGCAGACGCCCGCGACGGGGGAGGGACTCCACATCCCGCTCATTACATCCGCGGACGAGGCCGGTTTCCAGGACGTCATGTCAACGTCCCAGGCGGTGCCGGTCATCCTGGCTCTGTGGTCGTCTCGCTCACTTGAATCGAAGCCGACGCTGGCGATGCTTGAAGAGATAACGCGTGAGCATGCGGGTGCCTTCCAGCTCGTCGAGGTGGACATCGACAAGGCTCCAGCGATCGCACAGGCCTTCCAGATTCAGGCAGTGCCCACGGTCGTTGCTCTTGTCGGAGGGCGACCTGTGCCCCTCTTCCAGGGCAGCGCAGGTAAAGATCAGGTTGCTCCCGTCATTTCCCAGATTCTTGAGGCTGGAGCCCAGATGGGCCTCACCGCTCGGATCGCCGTGGCCGCGCAAGACACCGTCGCTCCGATCCCTCCCGAGCACGAGGCACCGTTAGCAGCCGAGGAAGAGGGACGCCTAGACGAAGCGATCACCCTGTGGGAGCGGGTCGTGGAACTCAATCCGCGCGACGAGGACGCGAAGTCTCATCTGTCTCGCGTGCGCTTCGCTGCACGCGCCTACGGGGAGTCCGATGCGAGTGATCCGGCGGCCCGCGCCGATGCGCTCTTCGCCGCCGGCGATGCCACCGGAGCATTCGACGTACTGCTCGAACTCCTCGCAGGCACCACGAACGCCGAAGAACGAGACGCGCTGCGCGTGCGTCTCCTCGACCTTTTCCGCGTCGCCGGCTCATCCCCCGAGGTGTCCAAGGCGCGCACGCGCCTAGCGATGCTCCTTATGTGACGGTGCACGAAGCGGCTCCTAGCCGTACTGCATTTCAGCTGCACCACAAGAGAACCGAGGCCGGAGTAGGAATCCCTACCCCGGTCTCGTCATATCAGCTCATGCGGCAACGCCTCTCGGCATTCTAAAGAACGAGCTAGAGGACAAAACGTGTTGGTTGGGGCTCGGTCCCCTGGCATTGTTGCCGGAGGCATCGGTGGCGCTGGCGTGCTCGCGCCGCCGATGGGGGTTGGCCGTGACGTGCGCTTGCGTCGTCCGTCATTGTGCTTGCGTGCTTGCATCGCCGATGGGAGGCATCCCATCGGAGGGTTCCACGTGATCGGGAGGATTGCACCCGTTAGGGAGGATTGCACGTGATCCGTTGGGGTTGGATCTTCCCGATCGGGTGTTTCGCCTCATCGGCAACAAGCGTCGCCTGGGAGCTGGCCGCCCGTGCCCCGGCCCCGTTTCTGTCGGCGACGCCGTTCGGACATTAGCGGCGCCTCGCCTTACACGCGCCCGTGCGGCAGGGTCCCGTCGGCGACTCCTTACCGGTGTTTATCGGCACCCCGCCGGGCAGTCCTGCACCAGTGAGGGAGCATAACACCAGTGAGGGAGCATGACACCGGGGGTAGTGGTGGGGGTTTTGCAGCATTAGGAGCCTCCCTTCGGCGTGTCGCCGGCGTGTCGCGCCTCTAATGGTGCAATTCCCCCCGTTTGGTGGCGATGTCATCGGCTGGCAAGTCACGCACGGGTCCCCGTGTAGCGCACAACCCCACCTGGCACAGCGGCCTGGCACGGTGGATACCGCCGACGCAAACAACCTGCCCAAGCTCCACCGAGACAGATCAAGGGACCACGCACAGACTCACAATAAAACAAACAACTTCAATGTTGATTTTCCCGCACTAACAAGCCGAAAAGCCACCACAAAACCAGCACGTTTTGTCTATCCTTCAAGTTGGCTACCACCACCTCCAACACCAACTTCCCCGCACTAACACGCCGAAAAGTTACCACAAAACCAACACACTTTGCCCATCCTCCATGTTGGCACCCGCCACCTCCAACACCGACTTTCCCACGCGACAAAGCCGAAAAGTCACCCCTCCAGCAACACGTCTTGTCCTTTAACCGTTAAAGAACGGGCATACTACTTGAATACTGGAAACCGCGTCGACTGGTACCCCAGTCTGTGGGTATGCTTGAACATCTGGGATCCCACTCATGAGGATTATCAGGTTGCGCAACGTCTCACTTGGTTGGGCTATGGCTCGAGGGGGTGAAACCGGTGAAGTGGTTCATTATTGCGATCGTCTTCGTTGTGGTTGCCGTTTGGTACGGGTGGCATTCCACGCACAACGAACTGACGAAGAAGATCGATCGAGAGCCTGACCCGGAAGTCAGGAGCGAACTCATCAAACTACAGGGGCAAATAGACCGGGGGAGGGCTGGCTTCTGACCGGTGCCCGCACACAACGCCGCGCCCCCAAACCTACACGTACAACGAATAGGCAACGAGACAGGCCGGGGCAGGAATCCCTACCCCGGCCTCGTCGTATCACTCTATGGCGTCAGCGCACCTGCGAGGCGGGTACCAGCCAGAGGGCACCCAGCGGCGGCACGCGCAGCTGCGCGGAGACCGGGCGACCGTTCCACGGGGTGTCCTCGGCGATGATCGGGCCGACATTTACCACGCCGGAGCCACCGAACTCCTCGGCATCCGTATTGAGGATCTCGACCCACTCGCCGCCAAACGGCAGACCAACGCGGTAGCCTTCGTGCGGGTTGCCCGCGAAGTTGGACACGCAGACAACGACCTCGCGGTCACCATCCGTATTCGTCCCCTTACGCAGGTAGGAGATCAGGTTGTGATCGCCGTCGGAGGCGTCGATCCACTCGAAGCCCGTGTAGTCGTCGTCCCACATGGCGGGGCTGTCCGTGTAGATCGCGTTGAGACGCTCGACCAGCGCTGCGACACCGGCGTGGCCCTCCTGGTCCAGCAGCCACCAGTCAAGAGAGTAGGATTCATTCCACTCCTGCTCCTGACCGATCTCCTGGCCCATGAAGAGGAGCTGCTTACCCGGGTGACTCCACTGGTACGCGTAGAGGGAACGCAGACCCGCCAGGCGCTGCCACTTGTCGCCGGGCATCTTCGAAATGAGCGATCCCTTACCATGCACGACCTCGTCGTGCGAGAGGGGTAGCACGTAGTTCTCGGAGAATGCGTACACCAGCGAGAAGGTGAGTTCTCCATGGTGCCAGCGGCGGTTGACCGGATCCTCGCTCAGGTAGCGCAGCGTGTCATTCATCCAGCCCATGTTCCACTTCATGCCGTAGCCGAGGCCGCCACCGGAGGTGGGGGCGGTCACTCCTGGCCATGCCGTGGATTCCTCAGCGATCATGACGATGCCGGGGTGACGACGGTACGCGGTCGCGTTCGCTTCCTGGATGAAGTCGATGGCCTCCAGGTTCTCGCGTCCACCGTACTGGTTGGGACGCCACTGGCCGTCCTTGCGCGAGTAATCCAAGTACAGCATCGAAGCAACGGCATCGACGCGCAGGCCATCGACGTGGAAGTCCTCCAGCCAGTACAGGGCGTTGGCGACCAGGAAGTTACGCACTTCGCGACGACCAAAGTTAAAGACGTAAGTGCCCCAGTCAGGGTGCTCGCCGCGCAGGGGATCCGGATCCTCGTACAGGGGTGTTCCGTCGAAACGCGCGAGCGCGAAATCATCCTTCGGGAAGTGGGCTGGGACCCAGTCCAGGATGACGCCGATACCGGCGCGGTGGAATGCGTCCACCAGGTAGCGGAAGTCATCCGGCGTACCGTAGCGCGAGGTCGGGGCGAAGTAGGAGGTCACCTGATAGCCCCAGGAGCCGCCGAAGGGGTGCTCAGCCAAAGGCATGAACTCCACGTGCGTGAAGCCCATCTGCTTGACGTAGGGGACAAGCTCGTCGGCTAGCTCGCGGTAGCCCAGGCCCTGACGCCACGAACCCGCGTGGACTTCGTAGATCGACATGGGACCCGTGTGCGGGTTGCGGTCCTTGCGCGTGGACATCCACTCGTCGTCGGTCCATTCATGGAAGTAGTCAGTGACGACCGAGGCGGTGGCCGGCGGAATCTCGGTGGCGCGGGCCAGCGGGTCGGCCTTCTGGAACCAGTTGCCGCCGGGGCCTTGGATTTCGAACTTATAGCGTGCGCCGACGCCGACGCCGGGGACGAAGATCTCCCAGATGCCGGAGGAACCCAGTGAACGCATGGACGTGGCTCCACCGTCCCAGAAGTTGAATTCACCGACGACGCGCACTGCGCGCGCGTTGGGGGCCCACACGGCGAAAGCGGTGCCCGTGGTCTCGCCCATCTCATCCGTGTATGTCTTGACGTGGGCGCCGAGGACCTTCCAGAGGTTCTCGTGGCGGCCCTCGGAGATGAGGTATGTGTCCATCTCACCCAGGGTGGGCAGGAAGCGGTAGGGATCGTCGCGTAGGGTCGTGTCGTCGCCGTAGGTGACGGACACACGATAGGGCGGAATGTTCTCTCCAGGAACAGCCACTACCCAGACACCGCCGCGCTCGTGGGTGGCCGCGTAGGTGCCTGTCGGGGTGACGATCTCAACCGCGTCGGCTAGGCGTGCGACGGTGCGAATGGTGACACCTGTGTCGCTCAAGTGGGCGCCGAGCACAGAATGCGGCGAGTAGTAGGAGCCTGAGGCAACGGCGTCGAGAATGTCGTCATTGACCGGGATCGGCGTTAGTTCGCAGCTCATGGATTGTCCTTACTCCAGATGGTGTGAACTGCTGAGTTCACTGTCGTGTTTGTAGTCTATCGTTTGACCGGCAAAATTGGGAGCCGGGTCTCATTGAGGGGGGGTTGATTGTGTGGGCTGGTCCCGCCCGGCGCTTCGAAGCGCCGGGCGGAACTGTGTTGTTATGCCTGTGACCAGGGTGAGGAATGGGCGGGTTCAACTTTGAAGACGTGACCGAGACGCGTCACGGGGGACAGCTCCACCCAGTTGGATGATCCCCACACGTAGGAGTGCCCGTCGAGTTCGTCGACGACCGTGATGTTGCCGCCGGGCGTCGCTAGGCCCATGCCCGCCAGGTCCAGTTCGACGGAGGCATCCACTCCCTGGTGCGGGTCCAGTGAGATCACGCAGATGACGGTGTCGGGGTTGCCGTCTTCGGTGAACTTTCCGGGCACCTGGCGCGAGAACGCGATGAGGCGATCCGAGGACGTGGGATGGATGCGGATCTGGTGCAGCTGACGTAGCGCGGGGTGCTTGGCGCGTGCGGCATTGAGCAGTGTGAACAGACGCGAGATTCCAATATCATCGGCGTCTGCCCAGTGGCGGGGGCGGTACTCGTACTTCTCGTTATTGTTGGGTTCCTGGAAGGAACCGCGAGGCTCGTTTTCGACGAACTCGTAGCCCGAGTAGATGCCCCACGTGGGGGCGCCGAGCGCGGCGAGCATCGCGCGGATCGCGAAGATCGCGGTACCGCCGTCCCACATCTGTGGGGTGAGGATGTCGTGCGTGGTCGGCCAGAAGGCGGGACGCATGAGGTGTGCGGTCTCTTGGGAGATCTGGAGCAGGTATTCTTCGATTTCCTGCTTGTATGTCCTCCACGCGAAGTAGGTGTAGGACTGGTCGAAGCCGATCGCGCCTAGTGTGCGCATCATGGCGGGGCGCGTGAAGGCCTCGGCGAGGAAGAGCGTGCCCGGGTACTGGGCTTTGATGTCGGCGAGGAGGCGTTCCCAGAAGGGAATCGGTTTCGTGTGGGGGTTGTCGACGCGGAAGATCGTCACGCCGTGCTTGATCCACAGCTCGATGACGTCGCGTACGGCTTGGTAGATGCCCTCTGGGTCGTTATCGAAGTTCAGTGGGTAGATGTCCTGGTACTTCTTTGGCGGGTTCTCAGCGTACGCGATCGTGCCGTCGGCGCGCGTCGTAAACCATTCGGGATGTTCGGTGACCCATGGGTGGTTTGGGGAGCACTGGAGGGCCAGATCGAGGGCAACCTCCATGCCGAGGCTTCGTGCGCGATCCACGAAGCGGTCGAAGTCATCGAAGGTACCCAGATCTGGGTGGATGGCGTCGTGGCCGCCTTCGGGTGAGCCGATGCCGTAGGGGGATCCGGGGTCGCCGGGTGTCGCGGTCAGCGAGTTGTTCTTGCCTTTGCGGAAGGTGGTGCCGATCGGGTGGATGGGCGTCAGATAGACGACGTCGAAGCCCATACCGGCGATGCGAGGCAGGTCTTCGGCAGCGCGCTCAAGGGTGCCCGAGACCCAGGTGCCGTCGGGGTTCTGGTAGGCGCCTGCAGAGCGTGGGAAGATTTCGTACCACGCGCCGGCCAGCGCCTTGGTGCGGGCGACGTCGAGCGGGTAGGAGCGCGAGGAGTCGAGGAGGTCGCGCAGCGGGTGGTCGCGGAAGACCAGGCGGATACGCGAGGAAATGCCGGCTGATAGGCGCTGCTGGGGGGAGTGGTTGGTGTCGCGCAGGCGTCGTGCGGCGTCGTGCAGCGCTTCGATGTCCGAGGCCGGGGGCTGTTCTTGGGTCGGGTTGTGGAAGGCTGAGCCTGCTGCCGCGCGCTCCATGAGACGTGCGCCCTCCTCCAGCATCAGTTCCACGTCGATTCCGGCTCCGACCTTGACTGCTGCGTCGTGGCGCCACGTGGCGTAGGGATCCGACCAGGAATCCACGCGGAAGGTCCATGCGCCGGGAGCGTCGGGGGCCACCCAGGCTTCGTAGCGGTCCAGGCCGGGCGCGATGTCGACCATGCGGGTACGGGAGTATTCACCTCCGTCCGGGCGCAGCAGGACGGCTTCGGCGGCGAATGCGTCGTGTCCTTCGCGGAACACGGTTGCACGGATGGGGAAAGGCTCGCCTTCGGTCGCCTTAGCGGGAAGCGTTCCGTCTTCGATGACGGGGAACACTTCGATGATCGGGATACGGGGCAACAGTTTCTCGCTCACATATCCAACCCTAACGTATGGACCGACCAGCTGATAGGCGAAGATCACACCACGGAATGTGACCGATCTCCTATGCCTGGCAGGGGGAGGGCGAAGATTCAACGCCGGGAGCAAACTGCGGGGGTGGCATCCGAGCAACTCGGGTGCCACCCCCGCCTGTCGACCTGCGACGCGGAATCAGTGTCCGCTATTGAGTCCGGAGAAGATTGCAACGCCGAAGACGACGTACAACAGGATCGTCGCGACCAGGCCGATGATCTCCCAGGCTAAAAGGGCGCGCGCGAAGTTCCGCTTTGACGGGGCTGCGGCGGAGCCGAACGCCAACACGAGTATGTAAATGAAACCGACCAGCGGAATAGGGGTGATGAGCAGCGTGATCATCCACGAGCCAACGGATTCGTCGGGACGCTCGGGGAGCTGGTTGTATGCCATGATGGCCTCCAAAGGGATTGTGTGAGGGATTAATAGTTCATCTGCATCGCTGTACGGACCTCGGACAGAGTCTGATCCGCCTGCTCGTTGGCACGTTCATTGCCGGCGTGCAGGATACTCAGCAGATAGTCTTCGTTGGCGATCAGCTCGGCGCGGCGAGACCGCAGGGGAGCGAGCATCTCGTTGAGTGACTCAGTCACGAGCGCCTTCAAGGTGCCCGCGCCGGCGTCGCCAATGCGCTCCGCGATGACCTCGGGGGCGTCGCCCGTGGCCAGCGAGGCCAGCATCAGTAGGTTGGAAACCTCGGGTCGGTCGACCGGATCGAAGGTGATGCGACGCTGCGCGTCCGTCTTCGCCTTCTTCAGGATCTTCGCGGTTTCGTCGGCGCTCATGCGCAGCTCGATCGTGTTACCGCGCGACTTCGACATCTTCTGTCCGTCCGTGCCCAGCAGCAACGGGACTTCGGACAGGAGGGCCTCGGGGCGGGGGAACACGGGACGCTCGGGGGTCGCGCGGCCGTAGCGCTTGTCGAAGCGCTGGGCGATCAGGCGTGCCTGCTCGAGGTGAGGGAGCTGGTCCTGACCCACGGGCACGATGTTCGCCTTGCAGAAGAGGATGTCGGCGGCCTGGTGGACCGGGTAGGTCAGCATGAGGCCCGTCATTGCGCGGCCCTCGGTGGCCTCCAGCTCGGCCTTCACCGTCGGGTTGCGGTGCAGCTCCGACTCCGTGACCAGGGAGAGGAACGGGAGCATCAGCTGGTTGAGGGCCGGGACCGCCGAGTGGTTGAAGATCGTGGAGCGCTGCGGGTCGATACCCGCAGCCAGGTAGTCCGCGACGAGGCCGAGGACGCGCTCGCGTATCGGGCCCACGCCGTCGCGGTCGGTGATCACCTGGTAGTCAGCGACCAGCACCCAGGTTTCCACGCCGCGGTTCTGCAACAGCACGCGGTTACGAAGGGTGCCGAAGTAGTGGCCCAAATGCAGGTGACCCGTGGGGCGGTCTCCGGTGAGGATGCGGAAACGCGAAGGATCTTCGTCGATTGCCAGGTCGATCTCGGCGCTTCGGGCCTTCGAGCGGGCCAGCGAGGCATCGGAGGTTGCGGTTTCCAGGGCATCTTCACTGAGAGTCATATATTGATCCTAACGAGTGTATAGAAATAAACAAAAATGGCGGCGCGTTAGTTTTCGGGCTGGAAGGCGATGTCGGACAGCAGAATAGTCACGGACAGTGCTTCGATTGTGAGTGTCGAACGCGGGGTGACGTGCTCGACCTCGAGGGAAAGCTCGGCGGGGTCTAGCGAAGAGCCGATGCCTCCGTTGGCGGGCGTTTCCCACACCGTGGAGTAGGCGATCAGCCAGTCGAGGTCGTGGCCGCCGGGCAACGTTACCTGTGCGTCGTTGAGGTTCGCGTTGATAATGATGAGGGCGTCTCGGTCGCCCCATGTCACGCCGGAACGCAGCATCTGGAAAGTACGGTGGCGCGAGTCCGTCCATCCGTAGTCCGGCATCGGCGTGCCCTCGGCGGTATACCAGGACAGGTCAGGCACCGAATCGCCGCCGTAGGGCCGACCGGTCGCGAAGCGATCGGGCCGCAGCACCGGGTGTGCCTTACGCAGGGCGATCAGCCATGAAACAGCATCGATTTGCGCCTGTTGGCCTTCTGCCAGATCCCAGTCAACCCACGAGGTCGGACTGTCTTGGCAGTACGCGTTGTTGTTGCCGTCCTGGGTGCGTCCGAACTCGTCGCCACCCGTGATCATCGGCGTGCCCGAAGAGACGAGCATGGTGGCCAAGATGTTGCGCTGCGACCGTGCACGCAGCTTGGGTTTCTGCATGCGGGAAAGAATGGGGTAGGGGGTCGCAGCGTCCGGGTGGGCCGCGCCGGAGGCCAGCGGTCCTTCGAGGCCGTGGTTCCACGAGCGGTTGTCGTCTGAGCCGTCGCGGTTGTTCTCGAGATTGTCCCGGTTGTGCTTGCGGTCGTAGGCCGTCAGATCTGCCAGGGTGAAGCCGTCGTGTGCGGTCACGAAGTTGATGGAGGCGCGCGGCCCACGCAGGCGCCCAAGGCCGTGTTCGAAGACGTCCTGAGAGCCGGACAGACGGGTCGCCAGATCGTTAGGTCCGGAGACGATGTGGCCCGAGGCCTGAGCTCGCACGTCTGCGAGCCAGAAATTACGGAGGGCGCCGCGGTAGTGGTCGTTCCACTCCGAGAAAGGGACCGGGAAGTTGCCGGTCTGCCATCCTCCGGGACCCACGTCCCAAGGTTCGGCGATGAGCTTCGTGTGGGCCAAAATGTCGTCCGTGGCCATCGCGATGAGGAGCGGGTGCATCGGGGAAAAGCCGGTCGAGAAACGACCGAGAGTGGCGGCCAGGTCAAAACGGAAGCCATCAACGCCCATCTCACGGGTCCAGTAGCGCAGTGAGTCCATAACCATCTGGATGGTCTTGGGGTGGTCCATGTTCATCGTGTTACCGGTTCCGGTTACGTCGATGGTCTGGACGGGGCGCGAGCTGGTGTGGCGGTAATACATGTCGGAGTCCAGGCCCCGCCACGACAGAGATGGACCCGCGTCACCGCCCTCGCACGTGTGGTTGTAGACGACGTCGAGGATGACCTCAATACCCGCCTTGTGCAGGAGAGACACCATGCCGCGGAACTCGTCGACGACGGCCTGTGCGCCGGCCTGCTGAGAGGCGGCGGTCGCGTAGGAGGGTTCGGGGGCGAAGAAAGAGAGCGTGGAGTAGCCCCAGTAGTTCGTCAGGCCGCGTTCGGTGAGGAATGGTTCATCACACTTGGCGTGAACGGGCAGCAGCTCGACGGCAGTGATACCCAGGTCCCTCAGATAGGACACGGCGGCCGGGTGTGCCAGGCCCGCGTAGGTTCCACGCAGAGGTTCGGGAACACCCTGCATATTCTTGGTGAAGCCTTTGACGTGGAGTTCGTAGATGACCGTCGTCTCCCACGGGGTTCGCGGCTTGGGAAGGATCGGGAATGAGGACTCAACCACAACCGAGCGCGGCATGTATGGCGCCGAGTCGATGGGGGAACGGCGCATCGGATACTCGGACGGATAGAGGTCCTCGTCCACGCTGTGTGCGTAGACGGCGGACTTCATGTCCACGGCACCCTCGAGGCCGCGCCCATAGGGATCGAGGAGAAGCTTGTGCGAGTTGAAGAACTTGCCTCCGTCCGGATCCCACGTCCCGTGCGCGCGGAAACCATAACGTGTGCCCGTCCCGTAGCCGGAGATGTGGCCATGCCACACGCCCGTCTTCGGCCCCAGCAGGGAAAAGCGAGTCTCAGCTCCGGCCTCGTCAAAAATACACATGTCCACGCCGGAGGCGCCGCGTGCGATCACCGCGACATCGAGACCGTCGCCCGACGGGAAAACCCCCAGGCGAGTGGGCAGCGGGTTAGGTTCGGTGACGCGCCGAATGGGCGCGTGGGACGAGCCGGATCGCTCGGACATAGATGTTGTGCCTCTTCCTGGTGAACGACTGATGGAGTCATTGCCTCGTGGACGTAGCCACCCCCATCATACGGGACCGTGAACAGAGCGGTCGGATTGGTGGGAAGAAAGACCTATGATGAGGCGCACCTGCAAGCAATGAAGTCCTGCATCGGGTAAGGATGCTTGATTGTGGCGTGTGGCGGTGAGGGCACCCTCATATGGGCGAGGGGCCGGGAATGTGGCACGCTAGAAGCCATGAGAATTGTCGTGTGTGTGAAGCATGTCCCCGACATGCAGTCCGAACGCCGTTTTGAGGACGGTCGCTTAGTGCGCGGTGAGGACGATGTGCTCAACGAGCTGGACGAGAACGCCATCGAGGCAGCCGTCCAGCTGAAAGAAGCCGAGGAAAACGCCGACCGCGAGGGCGAGGTCATCGCCTTGACGATGGGTCCCGAGGACGCAGAGGACGCGCTCATGCGCGCCCTGCAGATGGGCGCGGACCGCGCCTTCTTAGTCTCCGACGAGTTCCTCGAGGGCTCCGACGTCATCACGACGGCCTCCGTGCTCTCCGTCGCAATCGCGAAGATCGCGCACGAGTGCGGTCCCGTCGACCTGGTCGTCACCGGCATGGCCTCGCTGGACGCAATGACCTCCATGCTACCCGGCGCTTTGGCCGCCAAAGCCCACATGCCGCTGCTGGGCCTTGCCCGCTCGATGAGCGTCGAAGATGGCGCCGTGACGATCGAGCGCTCCGTCGACGGCTTCACCGAGACGCTGCGCGCCGCGCTGCCCGCCGTCGTCTCCGTGACCGACCAGATCAACGAGCCTCGTTACCCGGCCTTCGCTGCGATGAAGGCCGCCCGCAAGAAGCCCCTGGACCAGTGGGGTATTGACGACCTCGTCGAGGTTCCCGGCGGGCAGGACCTGGTGCTGCGCCGTGCGCTGACCTCCGTGACTTTCAGCGAGGAGAACGTGCGCGACGGTTCCGGCACGATCATTCAGGACGCCGGCGAGGGCGGGCGCGCGCTGGCCGACTACATTCTTTCGGTGGTGAAGTGATATGACGCAGCAGATGCATTCCCCGATNCGTCGAGTGCGATCACCCACCTGCCGTGGCCGCCCGCCCGCCCCGAGGCCGTCCTCATGGCCTTCGACATGGCCGGCATTGCGGTCTCCGCCGGGTCCGCCTGCCACGCGGGGGTCGCCCGCCCCTCTGACATTGTCATGGCGATGGGACGCAGTGAGGAAGCGGCCCTAGGGGTTCTACGCGTCTCGCTGGGACACGCCACGACACGCGCTGACATTGACGCCTTCCTCGCTGCCCTACCGGTCGCGATCCGCGCTGGGGCGGCCCTTGATGGGGTCTCCCATGCGCGCAACCAACGAAATGAGGAGCGCTGAATATGCGAGTCCTGGCCGCACTATCCGGTGGGGTGGATTCCGCCGTCGCTGCCGCGAAAGCCGCCCACGCCGGTCATGACGTGGTCGGCGTCCATATGGCCCTGTCCACCCAACCTCAAGAATGTCGAATTGGCTCGCGTGGCTGCTGCTCGATCGAGGACGCCGGGGATGCAGCGCGCGCTGCCGAGATCATTGGTATCCCCTTCTACGTGTGGGACCTCGCCAGCGAGTTCGAGCAGACTGTCATCACTGACTTCGTTGAGCAGTACAAGGCTGGGCGAACACCCAACCCCTGTGTGCGCTGCAACGAGTTTGTGAAGTTTCGCGAGCTCGCCGCCCGCGCCCGTGCACTCGGCTTCGACGCCGTGTGCACCGGTCACTACGCGGCCATCGTGGATGGACAGAGCGGTCCCGAACTGCACCGCGGCGCCGACCCCCTCAAGGACCAGTCCTACGTGTTAGCAGTCATGGGCCCGGAGGAACTCACCCGCGTTATCCTGCCGCTCGGCGATGCTCCCAGCAAAGCGTGGGTGCGTTCTGAGGCTGAGCGCCTTGGCCTGGGCGTATCCAACAAGCCGGACTCCTACGACATTTGCTTTATTCCCGACGGGGATACGCAAGGATTCCTGCGCGCGCACTTGGGTGCGCGCCAGGGCGAGATTGTGTCCCCCGACGGCACAGTCCTGGGACATCACGACGGCTATTGGAACTACACGGTCGGCCAACGCAAGGGCCTAGGCATCGGAGCTCCCGCCCCCGACGGGCGCCCACGCTACGTCCTCGAGACGAGGCCACAGACCAATCAGGTTGTCGTGGGTGCTTCCGAGCTGTTGTCCATCTCGCGCATTGACGCGACCGACGTCGTCTGGCTAGCCCCAGACGACGAGGGTTCCGACGTGACCGACCTTTTCGTGCAGCTGCGCGCACACGGCTCGCCCATTCCTGTCGCCTCCTTGACTCGCGCTGGCTCCACGATGAGTGTCAACCTCGCGCGCTCAGCTCGCGGCGTAGCCCGTGGCCAGTCGATGGTTGTCTACAGGGGTACACGGGTCCTCGGCGAAGGAACGATCAACGCGACGGCGCACTAGGCACGCAATGTGGGTGCGTCTAAGGCTCCAGTTGCCTTCGCGCCTGCAGGTGACGCTGCCGGGGAGTGCTCGAGGGTGCCCCACGGTACGTGAGCGGTTTCGCACGGGGGCAGTCGGCTTTGGGCACCAGGTGTTCGGACGAGGCAACGTCCATCGGCTACACTTGGGTGCGCGCGCGAGTGGCGGAATTGGCAGACGCGCTGGATTTAGGTTCCAGTGTCTTTGACGTGTGGGTTCGAGTCCCATCTCGCGCACCGGTGACTCCCTTCGCAGTGGGATATACCCCCTCGATACACTGGTCATCATGAGCGTTTTGGAAGTCGGCCACCGAGCCCCGCATTTTACCGCCACAACCACGCAGGGATCCCTGTCCCTGTCTGATCTCCTTTCTGCGTCCCCGCGCGGAGTCGTTGTGTACTTCTACCCGAAGGCGTCGACGCCGGGGTGCACGAAGGAGGCCTGTGACTTCCGTGATTCCTTGTCTTCGTTGCAGGGGGCCGGCTACTCCGTTATTGGAGTGTCTGGCGACTCGATGGCCGCCCTCGAGCGTTTTGCTGAGAAGCAGTCCCTGACATTCCCGCTGGCATGCGATCCTGATCATGAGATTCTCAAGGCCTATGGTGCGTGGGGGGAAAAGAAGAACTATGGGCGCACCTACGTGGGCATTATTCGCTCGACGGTTGTCGTTGCCCCCGATGGCACCGTGTTGCTCGCACAATACAATGTGAAGGCCACCGGCCATGTTGCACGTCTGCGCAAGGCGCTGGGGATTGACTAACCCTGTTGCTTCCCGGGTAATCGACAACTATGCTTGCTAGACAAGTACTAGTGTTTTGTTGATGGAGGACTCATGGGGGCAGCAACGCCGGACGCATTCCGTGTCGGCGCAGGCGCACAAACACGCGACTATCCGGGTGGTGTTGCTGCTCGGCTGAGTGCCCGTCCCTCCCTGCCCGAACGTTTCTCTGGTCCCGCGGCCCCTGCCTCGGTCGATACCGCCCCCACCCCCGTTGTACGACGTCCCCGAGCACACACTCCCGCTCCCAAGCCCCAGGTAGCCGAGGAAGCGCCGCGTGTCGCTGCGATCGCCCCCGCGGTCGAACGCACGGTTATCGCTGTTGTCCCGCCCCTGCACTCCCCAGCTTCCTCGGCCCCGCATGCGGTCACGCCCACCCCGGTGTGCGCCACCCCTGCCACAGGCAAGGAGGCCTCGTCCCAGACAACTCTTCCTGTCGCCACTCCTCCGAAATCTGGTGTCACCTCAAGTCTCGGTGCGTCCGGGCACGCCCCCCGTGAGTCTCGCGTCCCCGCACACGTAGCCCAAACAGCCTCCAACTCTGCCCCCGCAGTGCCTGTCAGCCGCTTCGCACCCGACGTTCAGCTCACCCCCGAACAACGCAGTTTCGCGCCCCGCCAGGAGGACGCCACTGTTCGGGAATATGCCCACTTTGATGAGGCCGAAGCCTCTTCGTTTGAGGAACTTCACACTGCTGACGGTGTGCGTGAGGGCCGAGGCGTGCCCTCCCGCGCTGACGTTGCTCTCAGCCGCGGCGCATCGCCCGCGCCGAGGCTCGTTTCTGTCGATCAGATGCACGTACGAGCCGCCGAAGTCGAAGACGCCCGCCGACGTGAAGCTCGCGAGTACAGCGACGAGAATGGCGCAGAGCGTCCGCCCCTGCGGGGCGATCGAGCCCGCCACAGGAAGCGCTCACGGCGGGGGCTGGGCATGTTCTTCCTCGGATTTATCGTGGCTATCATTCTCGTTGCCGCCCTCGCGGCAGGGGTGTACTTCCTGCGTTTTGGTGCCGCGAATAAGCTCGCTGCAGCGGTCGACTCATGTCATGCGCACAGCAGCTATACGCGGCTGGCAACGGATAGCCCCTCCCTCACCGTAGAGGTGTCCAGTGACAGTGCCCCGGGGTTGGCCATGCCCGTCTTTCGCTGCATCCTGGACGAACTCGATGCTCCTGCGTCGATGCGAGAACGCATGGCCTTTACACGCGCCATCGACGGTACTCAGGAGGATCAGTGGAGCTTGTACCGCGCTACCTGGACCTACCACCCCGAACAAGGACTCAACGTCGTCATCAGTGCTCGTTAAACGCGCGTGTTCCGGTTCCTGTACCGGCTCACTGAGACGCATCCCATATACAACATGGCGTCGCAGTACAATCGGTGTTGACGTCACTGCTCGAAGGAGTCTCTCGTGTCCGATTCACAGCCCGCCACCACTTCGCTCCCTCCCGTCGTCATTGATAAAGAGATCGCCCTTGCGATCCGAGGCCTCGTCAAAATCTACGGAAACCTGATCGCAGTCGCCGACCTCACCCTCGACATCCCCACCGGTTCCTTTTTCGGTATCGTCGGCCCGAACGGCGCAGGGAAAACCACCACCCTCACGATGGCGACCGGCCTGCTGACCCCCGACCGCGGAACCTCCTACGTGCACGGCGTCGACGTATGGGCACAACCTCAGCGGGCACGCTCCCTGCTCGGCGTCATGCCCGACGGCATGCGCCTGCTCGATCGTCTCTCCGGCCCCGACTTCCTCGTCCACGTCGCCATGCTGCACGGCCTCGACGCCGCGACCGCCCGTGAACGCACCAAAGAACTCCTCGCCGCCCTCGATCTGAGTGAGGCCGGTCGGAAATTGATCGGCGAGTACTCGGCCGGCATGACGAAAAAAATCGCGATGGCGGCCGCCCTCATTCACTCCCCACGTGTCCTCGTCCTCGATGAACCATTCGAGGCTGTTGACCCCGTCTCCGCAGCAAACATTCGGACGATCCTCACCGACTACACCCGCCGGGGTGGCACCGTCATCCTCTCCTCCCACGTAATGGCGACCGTCCAGCAGCTGTGCACCCACGTCGCCATTATCGACAAAGGGCGCGTACTCGTCGCAGGAACCACCGACGAGGTCGCCCAGGGCGGCGACCTGGGGGAGCGCTTCACCTCCCTGGTCGGCGGCGTCCACACCGAGGAAGGCCTGTCGTGGTTGGGCAACTGATTCGCCTCAAGCTCCGCATCATCTGGAACACCGTTCGCCGCCAGACTGCCGTGCTGGTGCTTGCGGTCCTTGGCACTGTCCAGTTCGGGACAATGTATGTGGGTGCGCTCGTGGGCACCGCGTTCCTCGCTCGATCTGAGGAAGCGCAGACTCTTTCTGCGATGCTCCCCGTCGTCGGTCCCGCCGTCTTCGTACTGTGGCTCATCCTCCCGATCCTCTTCGCGTCGATGGACAACTCGCTCGATCCCGTGCGCCTGTCACCATACGTCGGGCCGAGCAAGCGCCTCGGTGCTGCGCTAGCGGCATCAACGGTCGTGGGACCAGGCGGCCTCCTGTCCGCCATGTTTCTCATACTGCCCGCCTGGTTCGCCCTGTGGCGCGCCCAGTGGTTCGCGGCCCTGGTGTGGCTTCTCGCAGGGGTCCTCACCCTACCCCTCGCGGTCTTGTGGGCGCGCGCGGTCGGGACCTGGTTCGCTGTGCGCCTCAATAGCTCCAGTAAAAAGGACCTGGTCACCATGGTCGGCATCGTGGCGTTCTTCGTGGTCCTCACTCCGCTGGGCTACTGGATGAAACTCCTGTCGGATAACTTCTCGGTGGAGCTGTTCCATGCCGGCCTCAACGTCGCCCTCTGGACACCCGTCGGCGCACCCTTCGGTGTCGTCGCCTCCCTTCTGGAGGGGGCCTGGGGAGCAGCCGCGTTGCGCTCCCTCATCGTTGCAGCTACCGCCGTCCTCGGCTGGCGCGCGTGGCTCTTGGTCCTACGTCCCGTCATGAGCGGATACGCCGGTGAGGTCAGTGCCGACGCACAGCGAGCCATCAACGAGGGGCGTCACCTCATCGATGACTCCCTCGTCGACGAAACGCGAAGCGTGCGACCCGCGCGTAGCAGGTCCACTGAGCTGCGTAGCGTTGATACCTTCACCAAACTCGGCCTTGGGGTTCGATCCGCCTCCCTGGCGGCGCGCACTGCGCGCTATTGGATCGTTGATCCTCGCCTCAACATGAACATGGTGTTCGCTCTGATCTTTCCGATCATCGGGGTCCTCATGGGGCGCGTCGACCCCGAGGACCAATGGAGCCAACTCCTCTTCACGGGTGTTTTCCTCTACCTGGTGCCAGTGACGGTGGGTCTGGCAGTCGGTGCACTCATGCAATACGATTCGACGGGCGCGTGGATCGTTGTCTCGTCGGGCATGAGCGGACGTGAGGAACGCCGGGGACGCCTCGTGGGTTCCCTCATCGTCTTCGTGCCCCTGGTGATCGGGTATCTCGTCCACGACCTTGCCGTGGGAGCGAGCCGTGCTGATGTCGTGTTCCACCAAGCGGTGGGTGTCGTCCTCTTCTCAGGCGCGGCCGCCACGACCCTAGTCCTGAATGCCCGTTGGGTCTACCCGGTTCAGCCTCCAGGTGTCTCTCCGCTGGCGACGAAGGGCACAGGCTCCTTCCTCATGACGATGCTGCTGCAGCTCGTCGGCTTCGCGGGGACTGCAATCCTACAGGTCCCTTCCTACGTCTTCCTCGTATTGGCGTCCTTCGGTGCGGTGCCGGACTGGGTTGCCTACGTCGTGTGCATCGTGTGGTCGGTCCTCATCCTCGAGGCCGCCGTGCGCGTCGGTGGACGCGTCTGGGATCGATACTCGGTTGGAGCGCTGACGACGATTCGCAGCTGGCCGGGTCACTGATCTCGCCTCACCTGGATGTACGAGGTCGGTGTTGCCCGCGGGAGCGGCCCCGGCCTCGTTCTTGTTGTAGTGAGCGTGAGGTGACGCGCCGGTCGGCGGGCGCGGGTGCTGTCGGTGGGGGAGAGGGGGCGGACTCTGCTCGGTGCAACACTGCGATGGATCGGCGCGATTCGAACATTCAACTAGAAGAGAGGAATGTGGATACCCGGTAAGGTGGTGGGTGTAACCTGACCGCGAAAGGACAACGTCCATACATGCCCCATCGATCGTGCGCGTCGGCGCTGCCGCGGCTGTCTTGAGCCTCACCGCGATCCCCGGTCAGCCTACGCGGCAGACGTCGCAGGCCCCGCAACCTGCTACCTCGCCGATAAAAACGGCACCATCATCGAACCCCACCAGGAGTACACTCCGCGCGAAGGGGCCGGTGGGCTCCCCATGCATCCCAGTCCCGTCGTCGCCGGCCAATACACGATGGAAGTGAGCGCTCCCGCAATAAGCTTCGATCCGGATCAGCCTGACTTGCACTTTGCGTGCCAGGTCTTCTACTCACCCCTCGGTAAGATTCGTCTCGTTGATGCCGACGGCACCGTGCACGCGGCACAGTCCTACGCCAACGATCAGAATGACCCGTCGCGAGCCGCCGTGACGGCGCTCCCGGCGTTGCCCGAGGGGTACGAAATCGTCCCAGGCCAGACGATCCGAGGCTTCGACGCTGCCGCTCGAACAGTCGACCCCAATAACCCCGCCGACGCGCGCGCTGTGGGTGCGAACACCGACATCGTGATCCCCAAGGTGACGAATAATCCGACACCCGAGCCGAGCCCCACACCTTCGACGCCCGCCCCTTCGACCCCCGCCCCCAC